>CAWJOQ010000032.1:0-106071 GCA_963844485.1 uncultured beta proteobacterium | reverse complement strand
ATAGTATTGAAGCGGCCCTCACTTTGCAGTGGGGGCCGTTTTCATTTGGAAATCATATTCGTGCGTTTTCGAGGCGAATACGGTAGAAACCGATTGCGCCGCGTTGATGACTTCAGGCTGGGTAGTAAGCACCTAGAAGACGTGGCCCGGTTGCGCCTGTCACGTCAGTGCAATTAGCGGCTGTTTTTGTCATGAAGGCCCACGCCAGCCAGGCAAATGCTATAGCCTCCACTTGCATCGGTTGCATTGCAGATGCGGCTTGGACTGGTAGCACTTGAGTATGCGGTAGCGCTAGACGCAGTTCAGATAGCAACTGCGCGTTCAGTGCACCACCACCACACACCAGCAAGCGGTGGATTGCCGGCATGGCGCGTTGCAGGTCTGCCGCCGCAGCTTGTGCACTGAATTCAGCAAGCGTGGCTTGCACATCTGCCGGACGTAGCCGGCTTGCTGCGCTTTCAAATAGCTGTACTTGCTGGTGCAGCCATGCGACGTTGAACAGGTCCCGGCCAGTGCTTTTTGGTGGTGATTTGTGCAGGTATGGCTCGGCCAGCAGTTGCTGTAGGAATGCGCCGTTCGGTGTGCCGGACCGCGCCCAGCGTCCATCGTCGTCGTAGGCCTGCCCAGTGTGCTCGGTGCACCAAGCATCCAGCAAGACGTTGCCGGGCCCGCAGTCATGGCCGCTGGTCCGGCCATCGCTGTGCAAACAAGTGATGTTGGCGATTCCGCCTAAATTCAGGACGGCAATGTCTTGCCCGGCTTGGGCAAATGCTGCGCGGTGGAATGCGGGCACCAAGGGCGCACCTTGTCCACCAGCGGCGACGTCGCGGGATCGGAAATCACAGACCACAGGACAGCCTGTCAGTTCGGCCAAAAGTGCGCCGTTCAGCAGCTGACAGGTGTAGCCTGTGCCGTCAAATTCGGTGGGGCGGTGCCGGACGGTTTGACCGTGTGCTCCCAGGGCCTGCACCGCTTCTCGATCTACCCCGGTCACCCGCAACAGGCTGTGGACCACTGCAGCGTAGGCGCGCGCCACGGCGTTAGACGCCAGTGCAGCCCGGTGAAGTTCGTTGTCGCCTGGTGTATTCAGATCAAACAATGCGCTGCGCACCGGCGCGTCAAATGCTTGATGCACATGTCCCAGGACGCGAAACTGCGCAGCTGGGTCCAGGTCGACCAAGACGCCATCGATGCCATCCATCGACGTGCCAGACATCAGCCCGATATAAAGCTGCATCCTGGGTGTCGCTGTGTCAGTTCTTGGCGGGCCCGCCACGCCACCCAGGTGCCGATCTCACTCGGCCTTGCTCTTGAATCCAGCCATGGTCTCGGCCGCATCGAGCTGTTTCTGCGCAAACTTTGCCGTCGCAGCAAACTGCGCGATTGCGGCACCATCGATTTGCAAGCTGTCGCCGGCGCGGGCGATGGTCAGCGGATCCTGAAATTGGCCGTTGACGCGGAATTCAAAATGCAGGTGCGGGCCGGTGGCCCAACCGGTGGCGCCGACGGCGCCCAGCAGCTGGCTTTGCTCAATGCGCTGGCCGACGCGCACGTCGATGCGGCTGAGATGGGCGTACAGCGTGCTGCGGCCGTTCGCGTGCTGCACCTGCACCACATTGCCATAGCCGTTTTGACGCCCAGCAAACTCGACGATCCCGTCGCCGACGGACCTGACCGGCGTGCCGGTTGGTGCGCTGTAGTCGACGCCATTGTGGGCGCGCCAATCTTTCAGAATGGGGTGGAAGCGCTGGGCAAAGCCGGATGTGACGCGGGAAAACGCCAGCGGGCTGGCCAGGAACGCACGCTGGCGGCTCTTGCCGTCGGGTGAGAAATAGGCGCCTTTGCCTTTGGCGGCATCCTGGAACCAAACCGCCTGCAACTGCCGGCCGTGGTTGATGAACTCGGCTGCCAGGATGCGGCCAGTCGCCTCGTTCCAGGTGATCGGCAGCTCGTCTGCGGTCAGCGTCTCAAAGACAACGCTGAAGGTGTCACCACGGCGCAGCTCGCGGTAGAAATCAACGTCGGTGCTGAAAATCTCGATGAGCTGGCTGGCGATGGCGTCCGGCAACTGTGCGTCGTCGGCCGCTGCCCACAAGGAACTGCGGATGGTGCCGCTGCCCAAGCGGCTTTGTGCCACCAGCTTGTCGGTTTCCAGCAGGGTGTAGAAGCCAGTGCTGCCGCGGCGCACCGTGAGGCGGGTGAAGTGGGTGCTGGCGCGGTGGGCATCCAGTGCTGGAAAGCGTGCCACCAGTTCCAGCAAGCTGCCGTCAGCATCGGTGCGCACCTGCACCATCTTGTTGCTTTGCCCGTCCACCACGCGCCGGGCGTCGTGATCCGCGCGCAGGTAAGCTGCCGCCAGGGGATCGCTGACGCCCAGGCGGCGCAGCAATGATTCGGCAGTGTCTTCGGCGCGGGTGATGCTGTGGCGGTCCAGCTGCAGCGGGTGCTGGGCCAAGGCGTCAAGCTGTTGCGCCAAGCCCTGCACGACCAACGTTTCTGACACCAGGCGTTTGGGCAGCTCAGCAGCGTCAGGCGCCAGTGGCGCAATACCAAAGGCAGTCACAGCAAAGCCGCCCATTCCAAGCAGCGTGGCTGCTGCGACGCGGCGCGGGTGCCGGCGTACGGCATGTTGGGCTTGTGCAAGCCAATGCTGGAGAGGAAAGCGTTGCAGTTGCAAAATCTGGGGTCCTCGCGCTCGACGGCGGCAGCCTGATGGGCCATGCCGTCTGCGTGCAAGTGCAGTGCCTGGGGCACTGCACTCGATGTCGACAGGTCTTGCGGGCAGCAACACCCTAGAATCAAGGGCTTTTCTCGCGGGCGGTCGTGAATAAATCACACCCGCCACACCCACAAACAGAGGGTAGGAGTATACCCAGCAGTCGGGTCTCCGCCACTTAGCACAAGCCCCAGGCCGTCAACCATGTCACAGCCCGCGCCCCCGTTGCCCACCCCTGGCGTGGTCGACCACCCAGTCACTGACCGTGTGCTGCATGCGATGGCGGTCACGCGCCGCCACTGCGAAGAGTTGCTGCCCGAGGCAGATTGGTTGAAAAAGCTGGCGCGTGCTGAAGCCACTGGCCAGCCGCTGCGCATCAAGTTGGGCCTGGATCCGACGGCGCCCGACCTGCACCTGGGCCACACCGTGGTGCTCAACAAGATGCGCCAGCTGCAAGACCTGGGGCACCAGGTGATTTTTCTGGTGGGTGACTTCACCTCGATGATCGGCGACCCGTCGGGCCGCAACACCACCCGCCCACCGCTCACCCGGGCGCAGATCGAGGCCAACGCCCAGACCTATTACGCCCAGGCCAGCCTGGTGCTCGACCCGGCCAAGACCGAGATCCGCTACAACAGCGAGTGGAGCGACCCGCTGGGCGCGCGCGGCCTGATCCAGCTGGCCAGCCGCTACACCGTGGCGCGCATGATGGAACGCAACGATTTCCACGCCCGCTTCCAGGCCGGCACGCCGATCAGCGTGCATGAGTTTTTGTACCCGCTGATGCAGGGCTACGACTCGGTGGCGCTCCAGAGCGACCTCGAGCTGGGCGGCACCGACCAGAAGTTCAATCTGCTGGTGGGCCGGCAGTTGCAGCAGGAATATGGCCAGGAGCCGCAGTGCATCCTGACCATGCCGCTGCTGGAAGGCCTGGACGGTGTTGAAAAGATGTCCAAGAGCAAGGGCAACACCATCGCCATCACCGAAGACGCCAACAGCATGTTTGCCAAGACGCTGTCGATCAGCGACGTGCTGATGTGGCGCTGGTTTGATTTGCTGAGCTTCCGGGGCGCACAAGCCATCGCCGATCTCAAGGCCGAGGTGCATGCCGGGCGTAACCCGAAAGACGCCAAGGTGCAATTGGCGCGCGAGATCGTGACCCGTTTTCACAGCTTGGCAGCAGCCGACGCAGCCGAAGCCGATTTCCACAACCGCGCCAAGGGCGGCATCCCTGACGACATTCCGGACGTGGCGCTGACGGGGGCGCCGCTTGGGCATTGGCGCGCTGCTCAAGCAGGCCGCGCTGGTGCCATCCACCAGCGAGGCGCTGCGCTTGATCGAGCAAGGCGGTGTCCGGCTCGATGGTGCGGTGGTCACCGACAAAGCGCTGAAACTGCAGGCCGGCACAGTGGTGGTGCAGGTGGGCAAGCGCAAGTTTGCGCGGGTCACGCTGTCGGCCTGATGCAGGTCAGCGCCTACCTGAAGCTGTCGATCGCGGTGGCGCTGGCCACCATCGCGCTGAAGACTGGCGCCTGGTGGTTGACCGATTCGGTGGGCCTGCTGTCCGATGCCCTGGAGTCGCTGGTCAACCTGGCTGGCGCCATCTTCGCGCTGATGATGGTGACCTGGGCCGCCCAGCCGCCCGATGAAGACCACCCCTACGGCCACCACAAGGCCGAATACTTCTCCAGTGGGTTCGAGGGCGTGCTGATCCTGGTGGCCGCCCTGGCGATCATGGCGGCGGCGGTGCACCGGCTGCTTCAACCCGCAGCCGCTTGGAGCAACTGGGCCTGGGGCTGGTCTTGTCGGTGATCAGCTCGGTGCTGAACGGTGCGCTGGCCGTGGCCATGCTGCGCAAGGCGCGTGAGCACCGCTCGATGGCGCTGGAAGGCGATGCCCGCCACCTGATCACCGATGTGTGGACATCCGCCGGCGTGGTGGTCGGCTTGCTGGCGGTGCAAGCCACCGGCTGGCTGTGGCTGGACCCGGTGATCGCCATCGCCCTGGCGGCCAACATCGCCCGTGAAGGCGGGCGGCTGGTGTGGCGGTCGGCCCACGGCCTGATGGACCAGGCGCTGGAGCCCGACGTGCGTGCGCAAATCGACCAGGTGCTGGCAGAGTTTGCGGTGCACACCATCCGCTTCGACCATCTGGTGACCCGACGCGCCGGTGCCCGCCGGTTTGTCGACCTGCACATGCACATGCCCGCCGCCTGGACCCTGGGCCGTGCCGCTGCGGTGCGCGTCAGCGTCGAGCAGGCGCTGATGGCCGCCGTGCCGGGCTTGCGCGCCAGCATCCAGTTGCTGCCCATGGATGTGGAAGCGCACGTCGACGAGCCGCGGGACCCGTTGTGATCGGCCTGGTGCAACGGGTCCGCCAGGCCAGCGTCACGGTCGACGGTGTGGTCGTCGGCGCCATCGGTGCCGGCCTGTTGCTGCTGGTCTGCGCCGAGCCTGCAGACACCGCCCTGCAGGCGGACAAGCTGCTGGACAAGTTGTTGAAGCTGCGCATCTTCAATGATGCGGCCGGCAAGATGAACCGCAGCCTGGTCGATGTGCAAGGTGGCTTGCTGGTGGTGAGCCAGTTCACCCTGGCCGCTGACCTGCGTGGCGGCAACCGCCCCAGCTTCACCGGCGCCGCAGGCCCTGAACAAGGCCGCGCGCTCTACGATTTGCTGCTGCGCCTGGCGCGCGAGCGCCACCCCGTCGTGCAAGCCGGCCGCTTTGCTGCCGACATGCAGGTGGCCTTGGTCAACGACGGCCCGGTCACCATCCCGCTGCACATCCGCTGAAACGACAACGGCCCTGTCGGGCCGTTGTGCTGTGCCACGCGCCGCAGCGCGCGCTGTGTCAATCGGCGTACTGGCCCGCTGCCTTGATGGCCGGGCCCCACTTGGCGATCTCGGACTCCACAAACTTCTTGTGCTCGGCGCCAGCCAGGCGGGCATCGGTCACCACCACGGCGCCCAGGGCTTCCTGGCGACGGATCAGCTCCGGGTCTTTCAGTGCGGTGCGCAAGGCCGCATTGAGCTTGTCCACCACCGCCTTGGGCGTGCCCTTGGGCGCGTACATGCCGTGCCAGATCGACACGTTGAAGCCCTTCAGGCCGCTTTCGTCGAGCGTCGGCAACTTGGCCAGGGCCGGCGAGGTCAGGCGCTTGGGCGTGCTGACCGCAAAGGCCTTGACCTTGCCAGCCTCGATCTGTTGCGTGGTGTTGGTGGTCTGGTCGCACATCAGATCGACCTGGCCGCCGAGCAGGTCGGTCATGGCCGGCGCGGTGCCCTTGTAGGGCACGGTGGTCATGTCGACTTGCACCGCCTGCTGGAACAGCAGGCCGCACAGGTGCGATGCCGCACCCAGGCCGGCGTTGGCCAGGTTGATCTTGCCCTTGTTGGCGTCGATCCATTTCATCAGCTCGGCCATGTTGCTGGCGGGCAGCGTGCTGCGCCCGATCAGCGTCATTGGCACTTCATTGACCATGCCGATGTATTCAAAATCACCCAGGGTGTCGTAGGGCAGCTTGCGGTACAGCGCTGGTGCCGTGGCCATGCCGATGTGGTGCAGCAGCACGGTGTAGCCATCGGGGGCGGCCTTGGCCACCTTGGCGGCGCCCAGCGTGCCGCCGGCGCCGCCCACGTTCTCGATGACCACCGTCTGGTTCAGTTGCTTGCGCAGCACATCGCCCAGGTCGCGCGCCACCTTGTCGGTGGGGCCGCCGGCCGCGAACGGCACCACGATGGTGACCGGCTTTTCGGGGTATTCAGCCATTGCGGCGCCGGCCACGGTGGCCAGCAGCGTGGCGATCAGGATCTGTTTCATGGTGTCTCCAAGGCAAGGCAAAAAACAAAGCCTGATGCTAGATGCCGCCCCGGTACTGCAACCATCGGAAACTACCTAGCACAGCCATTGGTTTGCGCCAGTGCCGGCTGCATGCGCAGCCGCCCCGGCTCGCATGGGGTCACCGGTCACCCAGGCCTGTGATGTGCAACGGGCTGCGGCGGCGCTGGCCGCCCGGTGCCATCAGTCGTCGGTGTCGCCCCAGAGCGCCAGCTGCTTTTTCAGATCAGCGCTGAAATCACGCACGTCCGCGCCGGACTTCAGGGTCTTGTCCAGCCACTCCGGGCTGCTGCGCACGGGGCGTTTCACCCGCGCCGCGCGCAGGCTGTCGCCATCCAGTACCAGCTTGGCCACCACGATGCCGCGGCGCTCGAACTGCCCTTGGCGCTCGGTCAGCCCCAGGGCCTGCAGCGCGCGCCGCAAGGTCTGCAGCGCTGCGGCGGCCTGGAAGGCTGGCGGCGCAAAACCAAAATCGTCGGCCATGCTGTCTCCTGTCTGTTCGGGTCCGGATCCGCGATCGGCTTAGGCATCGGCTGGCCTCAGGCCACCGGGTTGTTCACGCCATGCAGCACATGGCCGGCCGGTGCATGGCCGCTGGCGCCGGCCACATGCCGCGGATGGTCGTCGAAGAAAAAGTCGGGCTCAAATGCACGCAGGAAGCCGCCTTTGGGCAAGCCGCCCAGGAACATGGCTTCATCCACCTCGATTTGCCAGTCCATCAAGGTGCGGATCGCGCGCTCATGGGCCGGTGCGCTGCGCGCCGTCACCAAGGCGGTGCGCACCCGCATGCCGGACGCACTGCCCGACCGCTGCAACTGCTGCAGCGCCTGCAGCAGGGGCTTGAACGGCCCTGGCGCCAGCGGCGTGCCGGCCTGGGCCTGCTCATGCTGCTGGAAGGCGGCCAGCCCGTCGCGCTGGTAGACCTGCTCGGCCTCGTCCGAGAACAGCACCGCGTCGCCGTCAAAGGCAATGCGCAATTCCTGCGGATGCGCTGCCTGCGCCAGCGGCGGCTGCGGCACCACCCGCGCCGCCGGCACACCGGCCGCCAGTGCGGCCCGCACGTCCGCTTCATTGGCCGACAGAAACAACTGCGCGCCCAGCGGCTGCAGGTAGCGCCAGGGTGGCGCGCCCCGGGTGAACACGCCGCGCTCGACCGCCAGCCCGTCGTGCTTGCAGGACCGGAAGACCCGCAAGCCCGACACCGGGTCGTTGCGCGACAAGATCACCACTTCCACCCGGGGCGCCGCGCCTGGCGCCGCACCCTGGTTGAAGGCCAGCAGCTTGCGCGCCAGGGCAAAGGCCACGCCGGGGCGGGCGGGCTCGTTCAGCCGCGCCAGTTGCAATTGCATGTAGGCGCGGTCGTCACCGGCCTCGAACACCTGGTTTTCGGCCTCGAAGTCAAACAGCGCACGCGACGCCAAGGCCACCACCAGCGGCGTGGGTGCCGACTGGGCATCGGTGCCAGGCTGGGGAGCGGTGTCCATGCCGGCCATCATAAAAGCCAGCGCAGCGGGCTTGGCCTGCGCAGCATGCGCAGGCTGTGGGGTCGACCGGCCGGCCGCCGCCCGCAGATCAGTTGACGAAGCCCAGGGGGCCGCGCTTGCCGGCGTGGCCGGCAGCGGGCAGGTCGGCCTGGCTGATGTGGTCGCGGCCGTCCAGCCGGGCATTGCCAAAGGCCGTCATCCAGGCGCGGCGCATCTCGCGTGGTGCCAGGTCGGCCAGCCGGTCCAGCACGTCGCTGCAGGGCTCGGGCTCGAAGCGCAGGCCCCAGTCATGCTGGCTGCGGATGCTGGCATACAGGCGGCAGGCGATCGCCCGCGCCGCATCGCGGTCGGGCATGTCGACCTGGTAGACGTTGACGCGGTTGAGGATGGGCTCGGGGATGCTGCGCTCGTCGTTGGCGGTGGCCACCCAGATCAGCTGGCTGGCGTCGACCGGCACTTCGGCAAATTCATCGACAAAGGCGCCGGCGGTGTCGTGTTCCAGCAGGCTGTACAGCGCGCCCAGCGGGTCGTAGGCATGTTCGCCGCGGGCCTTGTCGATCTCGTCGACCACCATCACCGGGTTGGCGTACTGGCCGTCGACCAGGGTCTCGAAGACCTTGCCCGGCCGCGCACCCTTCCACTGGCTGCTGGCGCCTGACAGCACCCAGCCGGCGGTGAGCGAGCTCATCGAGATGAAGCCCATGCCGGTGCCCAGCAGCTTGGCCACTTCGCGCGCAAAGTGGGTCTTGCCCACGCCCGGCGGGCCCAGCAGCAGCATCGGCGTGATTTCCAGCGCGTCGCGGCTGTCGTGGCACAGCGCCAGCTGGCGCCGGATGTCGTCGAGCACCGCGTGGAAGTTGGGCAGCTCGTCGTACAGGTGCTCCATCGCCGGCAGCCCGCTGGGCTTGACCTGGAAGCGCTCAGGCCCTTTTTCCAGCATGCGCTCGTAGGTGCCGCGCAGGTGCTCATGCTCCTTGGCGGGCAGCTTCTGCAAGCGGCGCTCCACCTCGTCGCAGCGGTAGACGCTGCGCATCTGGGCCACCGAGAAACCACCGCCGTCGCGGCGGCTTGGGCGGCATGGCCACCAGGTCGGTTGAAGGACTGCGCATCCAGGCACCTCCGAAGGAACTTGCACCACCATTGAAGCGCCAACGGTGGCGGCGAAGGGGCGGAACAAGCCGCCGATCCCCCGTCAGTTGGCGCTGCACTGTGCAAATCCTAGCAAGTGCCGCGCCGCCGTGCTGCGCCCGGCCTTGCCGATGCCGTGCTGGCGGTCACGCCCGCCCTGCCGCCTGGGGCCAGCCGGCCTTATTTCACCCAGCTGTTGAGCTGGATGATCGGCAGCAGCACGGCCAGCACGATCAGCATCACCACGCCGCCCATCACCACGATCAGCAGCGGCTCCAGGATGGTGGCCAGCGCCATGGCGCGGCGCTGCACCTCGCCATTGAGCTGGCGCGCGGCGCGGTCCAGCATCTGCGGCAGCTGGCCGGTCTGCTCGCCCAGGCGGGCAAACATCGCCAGCAGGCCGGGAAAGCGCTTCTTGGCCGCCAGTGCGGCGGCCAGCGGCGCGCCTTCGCGCACCTGCACCAGGGCGTCCAGCGCGTCGGCGCGCAGGGCGCGGTTGCCCAGGGTCTCGGCCGCGGCCTGCAGCGCCTTCAGGATCGGCACGCCGGCGTTCGCCAGCATCGCCAGCGTGCCGGCAAAGCGCGCGGCGTTGTAGCCGCGTGCCACCCGGCCCACCAGCGGCACATTGCAGGGAGGCGGCGTCAAAGCGCTGGCGGAAGGCCTCGCCGCGCAGCGCCAGGCCCAGCAACAGCCCACCGCCCGCCGCGCCCAGCACCACCGCCCAGCCCCAGTTGCGCACAAAGGCGCTGAGCGCCAGCATCGCCGTGGTCAGCCAGGGCAGGGCGCGCTTGTTGCTGGTGAACACGCTGGCCACCTGCGGCACCACATAGGTGACCAGGAAGATCACGATCACAAAGGCGATCAGCGAAACGATGGCCGGGTAGAGCGCTGCGCCCAGCAGCTTGCTGCGCAGGGCCTGGCGCTCTTCCAGGTCGTCGGCCAGGCGTTCGAGCACCGCGCCCAGCGCGCCGCTCTGCTCGCCGGCGGCCACCACCGCGCGGTAGACCTCGTCGAACTCACGCGGCGCGCTGGCCAGCGCCCGGGCAAACGGCGACCCGCCATTGACCTCGGCCCGCAGGTGCGCCACCAGGTCGCGCTGGCGCCGGCTGGTCGGCCTCGTCGGCCAGGGCGGTCAGGGCCCGCTCCAGCGGCAGGCCGGCGCCCACCAGGCCGGCCAGCTGCCGGGTCCACACCGACAGGCCGGTGCTGTTGAACACCCGCCGGCCCCAGCGCGAGGCGCCGGCGCTCTGCACGCTGGCGGCCAGTGCCGCCACGCTCAGCGGCACCAGGCCCTGGCTGCGCAACTGGCTGCGGGCGGCCTTGGCGTTCTCGGCTTCCAGCACGCCGGTGCGCGACTTGCCGGCGTCGTCGAGGGCTTCAAAGGTGTAGGCGGGCATGGCGGGCAGTATGGGGGACGGTGGCGCTGACGGTGGCGCCGGGGCGCCGACAGTGGCGCTGACGCGGCCGGCGCCTGCCGGCTCAGTCACGCGTGACGCGCAGCACTTCTTCCAGCGAGGTGATGCCCTCGGCCACCAGGCGTTCACCGTCGTCGCGCATGGGCACGAAGCCCTGCGCCCGGGCGGCATTGAAGAGATCACGCTCGGCAGCGCGGTTGTGGATCAGGCCGCGCAGCACATCATCGACCACCATCAGCTCGTAGACGCCGGTGCGGCCCTTGTAGCCGGTCTGGCTGCAGTCTGCGCAACCCACCGGGTGCCAGCGGCCGTCGCCGTCTTGCCGCTTGCAATGCGGGCACAGCTTGCGCACCAGGCGCTGGGCTTGTGCGCCCAGCAGGCTGCTGCTGAGCAGGTAGGGCTCGACGCCCATGTCGATCAGCCGGGTGATGGCGCTGGGCGCGTCGTTGGTGTGCAGCGTGGCCAGCACCAGGTGGCCGGTCAGGCTGGCCTGGATGGCGATCTGCGCGGTCTCGAAATCGCGGATCTCGCCGATCATGATGACGTCCGGGTCCTGCCGCAGGATGGCGCGCAAGCGCCTTGCCGAAGGTCAGGTCGATCTTGGCGTTGACCTGGGTCTGGCCGATGCCCGGCAGCTCGTATTCGACCGGGTCTTCCACCGTCAGGATGTTGGTGCCGGCGGTGTCGATGCGGCCCAGGCTGGCATACAGCGTGGTGGTCTTGCCGCTGCCGGTGGGGCCGGTGACCAGCACGATGCCGTGCGGCTGGTGCACCAGGCGGTCGAAGGCGTTGAGCACCTGGCCGCTCATGCCCAGGGCTTCCAGCGTGAACTTCGATTCGCTCTTGTCCAGCAGGCGCAGCACCGCCCGCTCGCCATGGGCGCTGGGCAGGGTGCTGACCCGCACGTCGATGGCGCGGCCGCCGATGCGCAGGCTGATGCGGCCGTCCTGCGGCAGGCGTTTTTCGGCGATGTCGAGCTCGGCCATGATCTTCAGCCGGCTGATCAGCGCCGCATGCAGCGCGCGGTTGGGCTGCACCACCTCACGCAGCGTGCCGTCGACCCGAAAGCGCACGCTGCTGCTGCGCTCGTAGGGTTCGATGTGGATGTCGCTGGCGCCGTCCTTGGCGGCCTGCGTCAGCAAGGCGTTGAGCATGCGGATGATGGGCGCGTCGTTCGCCGCTTCCAGCAGGTCTTCCACCGCCGGCAGGTCTTGCAGCAGGCGCGACAGGTCGACCGCGCTTTCCACCTCGCCGACCACGGCAGCGGCGCTGCTCTCGCCGCCGGCATAGGCCACGGCGATGCGCTCGGCCAGCACGGCGGGCTGCTCCCGCTCGACCCGGGTGACGGCATGCAGGCGCATCACCTCGCTCAGCGCGCTCAAGGTGGCGCCCGGGTTGCTGCTGTCGGCTGCCCACAGCACCCGCTCGTGGCCGAAGTCTTCCAGCAGCAGGGTGTGGGCCTTGGCAAAGCCGTAGGGCAGGGGGTGGCGGGCAGCCATGGTGTGCTGGCCTCAGTTCCGGGTTGCGGGCTGGGACGCGGGCTGGGGCGCGGGTTGGGGCGCGAACACGTCGACGGGGGCCGTCAGGCCGCCAGGTGCCAGCAGCGGAAAGCCCTCGGCCTTGGAGGGCACCTGCGGCAGCACCGGTGAATCGTTGGTCGACATCAGCGACTTCTGGGTCGGCTGGTCTGCTGTTGCTGGGCACGGATGACCTCGTAGCGGTCGAGTGCCAGGCCGTTGGCCGATTGGGCATCGCGCAGCACCACCGGCCGCAGGAACACCAGCAGGATGCTCTTCTTGCGCTCGCGGCTGCTGTTCTTGAACAGGTTGCCCACCATCGGGCACGTCGCCCAGCATCGGCACCTTGTTCTCGCCGTCGGTGTATTCCTCCTTCATCTGGCCGCCCAGCACCATGATCTGGCCGTCGTCGGCCACCACCGTGGTCTCCAGCGAGTTCTTGTTGGTGGTCGGGCCGTTGGCATTGGTCAGCGGTGCCGCCGACCACGCTGCTGTTCTCCTGGAACACCGTCATGCGCACCACGCCGCCTTCGCCGATCTGCGGCTTGATCTTCAGCGTCAGGCCCACGTCCTTGCGCTCGACCGTCTGGAACGGGTTGACGGTGGCGCTGCCGCTGCCGGTGTTGGTGAAGCTGCCGGTGACGAAGGGCACGTTCTGCGCCGACGACGATCTTGGCCTCTTCGTTGTCCAGCGCCACCAGGTTGGGCGTGGACAGGATGTTGGTGCCGCTCACCGTCTCCAGAAAGCGCGCCAGCGCGCCCAGGGTGTAGACGCCGTTCACCTTCTGCAGCAGGCCCAGGTTCAGCCCGGTGCCGGGCAGCGTCGTGGCTGTGCCGGTGGCGCCGGCCACCGACAGGTTCAGGATGTTGTTGGCCCCGCCGCCGAAGTTGGTGCCGGCGGCCAGGCCGAAGCGGTCGCCGCTCTTGCCCAGCAGGCCCTGCCACTGGAAGCCCAGCTCGGCCGCCTTGCTGGCGTCCATCTCGACGATCATCGATTCGACAAACACCTGGGCGCGCCGGCCGTCGAGCTGGTCGATGACGCTGCGGATCTGGCGGTACAGCGGCTCGGCGGCGGTGATCACCAGCGAATTGGTGGCCGGGTCGGCCTGGATGAAGCCGCCGGTGGACGGCTGCGCCGACGCCGACAAGGGCGTGGTGGCCACCGTGTTGCCGCTGGCGCCGGCAGCCGCCGGTCTGGCCGATGCTGCTGCTGGGCGCCGCGCTGCCGAAGCCGCCGCCACCGCTGCTGCCGCCGCCGCCACCGAAGGCCGCCCGCAGCACCGATGCCAGCTTGGTGGCGTCGGCGTTCTTCAGGTAGACCACGTTGATCTGGCCGGCCGGCCCGCCCACGCCGGGCCGGTCGAGCCGCTCGATCAGCGCGCGCACGCTGGCCAGGCGCGCCGGGCTGGCGGCGCGGATGATCAGGCTGTTGCTGCGCGCGTCGGCCAGCACCGACACGCTGGCGCCAGCCACGGGCAGGCCGGGCGCGCCGGCCACGCGCCGCCATCGCCCAGCGCTGCACCAGGGCCACCAGGTCGCTGGCGATGGCGTGCTGCAGCGGCACCACCTCCACATCGGTGGCTGGCCGGCTGGTCGAGCGCGGCGATGATCTTGCCGATGCGCGCCAGGTTGTCGGCGTAGTCGGTGATCACCAGGCGTGCTGTTGCCCGGGTTGGCATTGATGGTGTTGTTGGGGCTGATCAGCGGGCGCAGCACCGCCACCAGGTTGTTCGGGTTCTCGTGGTTGAGCCGGAAGATCTGGGTGATGACCTGGTCGCCGCGTGCGCCCACCTCGCCCACGCTCACCGTGCCGGCCTGCAGCTTGGCGTCGGGCTCGGGCAGCACCTTCAGCAGGCCGGCGGTCTCGACCACGGTGAAGCCCAGGCCGCGCAGGGCGGCCAGGTATTGCAGCCAGGCGTCGCGCACCGCAATCGGCTGCTCGCTGTAGAGCGTGATCACGCCCTTGACCCGCGGGTCGACCAGGATCTGCCGGTCCAGCATGGCGGCCATCGCGCGGGTCACCGCCTCCAGGTCGGCGTTGACGAAGTTCACCGTCACCGGCGTGCCGCCCGACAGGCCGCCGCTGCGCCGCGCCGCGCCGGGCTTGGGCGGGTCCTGCGCCAGCACCGGCGCGGTCGGCAGCATCAGCAGGGCCAGCAGCAGCGGCAGCAGCCTGGGTTGGAATCTGGCGGCGCGGGGCGATCGCGGGGTCATGGAGGTCATCCGATCGAAATGACGGACAGCGCGCCCTGGCGCCGGCCGATGATGTTGAGCAGGTTGGCCAGCGCGTCGTCCTGGCCGTCGGTGGCCTCGGCCGTGCCGCGAAAGCGCAGCCGCGCACCGGTCCACTGGCCGTCGCCGGTCAGGCGCAGCGGGCCTTCCTGGGTGGACAGGCGCAGGCTGGTGGCGGTGTCGCCCTGGCCGTTGCCCTGCAGCAGCAACTGGTAGCTGCCCAGCGTGGGCAGGGCCGACAGCCGCGACGAGGCACCGCGCAGCTGCAACTGCAGATTGCCCGCCAGGCGCAGCTGGCCGGCATCCGACTGCAGCCGCAGCCCGCTGCTGGCCAGCTGCAGCTGGCCGCCCAGCTGCAAGGTGTTCCAGGGCGTGCCCAGGCCGGCCAGCCAGCTGGCGGGCCACTGGCCCAGCGTGCGCGCGGGCCCGGCGCCGTGGGCGCTGGCACGGTCGGTGCCTGGGGCGGTGTCGGCGGCGCTGCAGGCCGGGTCGGCTCGTCCAGCACCAGTGCAAAGCCGCCCCAGCCGGGGTGCAGCGTGAGCTGCAGACCGCTGGGCAGGCAGCAGGCCTGGTCGGCACGCAGGTGCAGCACACCCCAGCCGGGGCGCAGCTGCCAGGCCAGCCGGCCGGGCAGGGCGGCGGCATCCCGGCTGTCGCTGCCGCCGGTCAGCACCAGCACCGCGCTGCCGTTCCACAGGCTGCCACGGGCCTCGGCCAGCAGCAGCCGGCCGCCGGTGGCGCTGTGCAGGCCATCGGCCAGCCATTGCGCCGGCGCCTGGGTGACCAGGCCGACCGCCAAGCCCATGGCGGCGCCCCAGCCGGCCCAGCGCCGGCCGGCGCGCAGCGCACGCTGCCAGCGGTCGGTCTCGGCCGGTGTGCTGCGCAGCCCGCGTTTCATGGCGACGCCACCGGCGCGGGCCTGATGCCGCCATGCCTGGCCGCCCAGACCGGGCCGCGGCATACGGCTTGCTCGCCACTGCGGTGCGCAGGCGTCGCCGCCTTCATCGGGCCGACCCCAGGGCCAGGGTCAGGCTGCCGTCATACAGGCCGGGGCTGGTCTGGCTCAGATTCGCTTCCACCACCCGGGCGCGGGCGCCGGCGCGGGCCTCGCCCAGCCAGGCGGCCAGCTGTTCGCCGCTGATGCCCTTGAGCGCCACCACCGCACGCTCGCCCTGCAGGCTCAGCTTGGCCACGTCGCCCAGCCGGCCGGTGCTGCCGCTCAAGGCCGCTTGGGCCTGCGCCATCGGCACCGGTGCCACGGCGCGCAGGGCCTGGGCCTCGGCAGCCAGGGCCTGCATCTGCTGGGCCTGGGCTTCGCCGGCGGCCAGCTGGGCCGGTGCCGTGGCCAGGGTGCGCAGCGCCGGGGCCAGGCCGGCAAGCCACAGCACGCCAGCGCCCAGCACCAGGGCCGCAGCCAGCACCAGCCGGCGCTCACGGGCGGCCAGTGCGGCCCAGCGGGCCTGGGCGCTGGCCCTGGCTTGCTTGAAACGCTGGTCGCTCATGGCCGTGGCGGCAGATTGCCGGCGGTGCGCAGCGCTGCTGGCGCCGGCGGGGTGGCTGGGCCGGTGGTCTGACCGACGGCTGCCTTGCTGATGACCAGGCGGCCATCGCTTTCGGCCAGGCCCCAGCCCAGTGCGGCCAGCCGCTGGCGCAGGGCGTCGGTCTGTGGCGGCGCCCAGCCCGCTGCCGGCAGGCTCAGCCGGCCGGGCTCGAAGCGCAATTGCGCAGCCGGCGGCTGGCCGTCTGGCCAGGCCGATGCGGCCGCCTGCAGCAGGGTTTCGAAATCGTCGTCGCCGGGCACGCCGGCGGCGCTGCGCAGGGCGGCGGTTTCCCGCTGCATCTGCAGCGGTGCATCCAGCACGGCGCGCACCTGGGGGTGGGCGCTGCGCAACAGGCTGTCCTGGGTGCTGCGCTGCTGCGCCAGCGCGCTGCGCTGCTGCCAGGCCAGGGCATTGATGCCGACCACCTGCACCAGCACCAGGGCCACCACGCCCCAGCGCGCCGGCGCCCAGGCCGGCCCCATCAGCGTGCGCCACAGGTTGCCGGCCGCCAGGCTGCTGCGGTGGCGTGGTGCCAGGTCAAACTGCAGCAGGTTCCAGGGCGAGCGCACGGCGGCCAGGGCCACGTCGGCGTCGCTGCGCACGGCCACCGGGGTGCCCAGCCAGCGCTCGGCCGCAGCCGCTGCCGCCGGCGTGGCCGACCAGGTGGCACCACGCGCCTGCCACTGCGGCAGCAGGCTGCGCGCCAGGCCACCCGACAGCGGCAGGTTGGTCGCGCCATCGGCGTCCGACCAGGCCAGCTGCATGGCCGCATCGCTGTCGATTTCAGCCGGGCCGTGGAAATGACCGGTCGGTGCCTGCTCGGGCGTGGCGTCAAGTTGCGGCGCCAGCGCCGGCACCAGCCGGTCGACCACCCGGCCGGCAGCGGCCAGCTGCGCCAGCTGGGCGCGCAGCCAGGGCTTGTGCAGGGCCGCCACCCAGGCGGGCGCGCCGGCCACCGGCTTGGGCGCCAGGGCCAGATGCACGTCCTCGTCGTCGGTGAGCAGGCGTTCTTCGAGCAGGCCACCCAGCGCGGCCCGCAGGCGGTTGGCCGGCGCGCGTGGGCAGACCGGGCGGTGCCAGGCCACGGCGTCGGCGGGCGCCACGGCCACCACGGTGTCGGCCCGCGGCAGGCTGGCCGCCGGCGCGCTGCCGCGCTGGCCCAGGGCCAGGCCGTCGGGGCTGAGCAGCCAGGCCAGTGTCGCTGCCTCGGCCGGTGGCGGCGCGTCGGCACGCGGCGGCGCGGGCAGCAGGATCACGAGCAGCGTCATGGGAACGTCGGCGCGGGTGGTGGGGTCGGTGGGTGGGATGTCAAACGGATTGCAAACGCTCAGGCACGCACCCGGCCAGGGCCTGTGCGCCCCGGCATTGTGGGGCAGCAGGGTGCTGCCTGATCCGGCGAACTGGGGCGCGGCCGCCGACAGCGGCGCCTGGGCGTGGATGCAGCTTGCCGCAGGCCGCCATCACGGTGCGGCGGGCACCAGGCTGGCTTGTTGCTGGCGCTGGATGGCCAGCACCTGCAGGCCGCTGCGCCGCTCGACCAGGCTGCGGCTTTCCAGCACCCGGTTTTCCAGCCGCAACTGGCCGCGCACTTCAAAGTAGCCGGACTTGATGTCCACGTCACGCTCTTGCAGCTTGGGGCCGTTGCCGACGATGGCGACCGCGTCGGCCAGGCTGCGCAGCGGGGTGCGCACGCGGGCCTGCACCAGCCGGTCGGCGCTGCCCAGGTCCAGGCCGGGCACCACGCTGGCCAGCACCTCGCGCGAGGCGGTGTTCAGATTCAGCGGCGTGGGCACCGGCAGCAGCACCGCCACGCTGGCCAGCCGGTCCAGCGCGGCGGCGTCCACACCCAGCCACACCAGGTCGGCCAGTTGCTGCGGCGGCAGGGGGGCGTCGTCGCTGGCCAGCTGGGCCGCCAGCAGGCCGGCGGCCAGCGCATTGGCGGTGTCGGGGCCCAGGCCGACGCTGTCGCACAGCCGCTGCAGGGCGGCCAGTTGCTGGGCGTCGACCTTGTTGTCGATCAGCAGGTTGCGCAGGTTGTAGCGCGCCTGGGCGTCGGTGATGCTGCCCGCCAAGAAGGCCTCGGGCCCGCTGTCGGCGTTGTTGTCGCGGTCGGCCGCCAGGAAGCTGGACAGCCGGGCCTCGGCCAGCGGGGTGGCCCAGGGCTCGTTCAGGCTGGTGGCCTTGCCCGAGCGTGCGTCCTCGCGCAGGATCAGCCGCGCCCAGTCCAGCGCGCCCAGCAGCATCCAGCTGCTCTGGCTGCGGCTGCGCTCGGCGGTTTCCACCTGCACCGCGCGCCATTGCTGCCACACCATGCCGGCGGCCAGGGTGGCCACCACGCTGAGCAGCACCATCGCCACCAGCAGGGCGGCGCCGCGGGCCGGGCGTAGGTGGCGGCTCATGGCGTGGGTGGCAGCAGCACGTCACGCGTGATGCGGCCCTCGGGCAGGTCGATCTGCAGGCGCACGCCGTCGGGCAGCAGGCTGCGGTTGCGCACGGGCGCGGCGCCGATGGGCGTGCCGGCGGGCACGCCAGTCCCGTCGCCCGCCACCGCAGACCCGTCGCCCGGCGCGCTGGCCCCACTACCTGGCCCCACTGGCTGCGGCCGCGGCCACCGCCACCTGGATGGGCGGGCTGCCGGCCACGGCCACTTCATCGGCGCTGGACTGGGCATTGCTCCAGCCCTGGCCGCGCCAGAAGTACAGCTGCCAGGCGGCCACGCCGTCGAGCAGCTGCAACTGGCCCGGCTCCTGGCCCTGCAACTGCTGGCTGGCCAGCCAGGCTTCCCGCAGGGCGGCGCTGCGGCGCAGCACCGGGCCGGGCCAGCGCTGCCAGCGGCCATCGCGCAGCGCCCACACCACCAGCTGCACACCGCCTTCGGTGCGCCGCACCAGGCGCAGTGACGCGCCGTCGAATTGCAGGCCCGGCACCACGGCACTGTCGTAGACAGCGCCCAGGTCTTGCTCCCATTGGCCGATCACGGCCGACAGGCGCAGCGTGCGGTCGCTGGCGGCGGCGCCGATGTCGCGCGCCCGCACCATGCCCTGCACACCCTGCCAGCCCATGGCGGCGATCACCGCCATGATCAGCACGCGCCACCAACACCTCGACCAGGGTGAAGCCGCGGCGCTGCATCAATAGCGCCCCAGCACGGTGGACAAGGTGGCCAGCACATGGCCCTGGGCGTCCATCACCACCGAATCGACCCGCTGGAAGTTGGGGTTGGGCGTGCTCTGGGTGCGCAGCAGACCGCGAAATTCGCGGCCCAGCTGGTTGCAGGCGAACTCGGCTTCGCCGGTGCCTGGAAACTGCTTGCCCAGGCGCAGGCCGACCAGGGCGTTGTCGGCGCACCAATGGGCGGCCGTGACCTCGGCCAGGCGCTGGGCGTTGTCGGTCAGTGCGCCCGAGGCCTTGAGCCCGGCGCCCAGCGCCATGGCGGTGATGGCCAGGGCGACCAGCACCTCCACCAGGGTGAAGCCGGCGCGGACGGCGCTGCGCGCGGGTCCTTGCCTGGCCTGCGGCGTGGCGTACGCGTGCGCCTTCATGGCGTGGCGCCTGCTGGTTCAGCCACGGCAAACGGTGCCAGGCCGTCGGTGGCCAGCACCCGGGTCTGGCCGTCCAGGCTGAGGGTGATGCGCTGGGCGCCGATCAGCGGCTCCGGGCCCAGGCGCAAGGCGCTGGCGTTGTCGATGCGGGCTGCCACGTCGGCGTCCAGCCAGCGGCCGGGCGCCTGGCCGCTGCCCGGCAGGCTGCCCGGGGCCAGGCCGACAAAACGGAACTGGGCATTGGCCGGCGCCGTCGCTGCGGCCGGTGCGCCGGCGCCCAGCAGTTCAAACCGCACTGCCACGCCGGTGGCGCGGGCCTCGGCACGGCCGGCTTCCAGCAGCGCGGCCAGGCGCTGGGCTTCACGGTCCAGGCTGGCCTGGCCGCCGTCACGCAGCGACAGGCTCACCAGGCCAGACAGCAGGGCGATCAGCAGCAGCACCATCAGCAGCTCGATCAGGGTGAAGCCCTGCGCGGCATGCGCGCTGTGCAGGCGCGGCTGTACCAGTGGCGCCGGCTTGCTCGGGCCCATCGGTGGCGCCGTGGTGCGCACAAGCACCGGCCGTGCCGATGCAGGCCTACTGCCAGGAGCCGATGTCGGCGTCTTTGCCTTCACCACCGGCCTGACCGTCGGCGCCCAGGCTGAAGATGTCGACCTCACCCTTCACGCCCGGGAAGATGTATTGGTAGGGCCGGCTCCAGGGGTCGGCCGGCAACTTGTCCAGGTAGCGGCGCCAGTTGGGCGGCACGTTGCCGGCGGTGGGCTTGTTGACCAAGGCCTCCAGCCCCTGCTCGGCGCTGGGGTAGCGCTGGTTGTCCAGCTTGTAGAGCTTGAGCGCCTGGATCAGGTTGTTGATGTCGGCCCGGGCGGCCGTGGCGCGTGCATCGTCGGTGCGGTCCAGCACGTTGGGCACGATCAGCGCCGCCAGCACGCCGATGATGACCAGCACCACCATCAGCTCGATCAGCGTGAATCCCCGGCGCATGGCGCGCACCGCAGGGTGGGCATGGCGCCTGGAAGCGAGGGCATGGGTCATGGGCAAGGGCTTGATCGCACGATGGAAAACACAGCTGGCCATGATAATCCGCCGCATGAGCGCACGCTGGATGACAGGGTTGGTGTGGGTTGCCGTGCTGGCGACCGCGGTGGCCTGGGGCTTGCCTTTGTTCACGCGCAGCACCCCGGTGCCCGCTGGCGCCAGCCTGGCCACCGCCGCATTGCCGGCCGGCGGCAGCCTGGGTCGGCTGCTTGGCCAGCCGCCGGCACAGCCGCTGGCCGACGCGCCGGTGGTGGTGCAGGACAGCCGCTTTCGCCTGCTGGGTGTGGTGGCACCACGCAGCGGCCGCGCCAGCGGCCTGGCGCTGATCTCCATCGACGGCAAGCCGGCCCGCGCCGTGGGGGTGGGCCGCGAACTGGAGCCCGGGCTGCGGGTGCTGACAGTGGCGCACCGCCAGGTGGAACTGGGGGCGGGTGGCGGCGCGCCGTCGGTCACGCTCAGCCTGCCGCCGCTGGCCGAGGCCCAGCGTGGCACCCCGGCCGATCTGTCGCCGGCCGGCTTCCCGACCATGCTGCCCGGCATGCCGCAGCCCGGCACGTTCAACGGGCTGCCAGGGGCGATGCGGGTGCCGCCCCTGCCGGTGCCGGTGCCCGGCAGCCAGCCACTGCCGCCGGTGCCGGTGCCGCAGGGCCTGCCTCCAGTCACTGGCAACCTGCCCTACGTGCCCGAGAACGACGGCAACCCCGCGCCGGGCAACCCGGCCGCCAACCGCCTGCGCTGACGGGCGCGGTCGCGGCAAGGCCGCCGCCCCGCCGGGGCCAGACGCGCTCAGCCGTCGCCAGCCATCTGCACCTGGTCCATGCCGTCGGCCTGGTGCGCCACCAGCACGCCGTCGGCCAGCAGCCGCGCCACCGTGGTCTCGGCCGCCTGCCTGGCCTTGCTGGCGTCACCGGCGCATTGCAGCGCTTGCAGGAAGATCGGCGTGCTGGCAATCCAGTCCACCAGGGCCTGGCGCGGCCGGCGCCGGTGTTCCAGCATGTGGTAGGCCACCAGCGCCCGGGCCGCATGGGCGCGGTGCTTGTGCGGCGCGGCCACAAAGGCCGCCAGCCGCTGCCGCGACGCCGCCAGGGCTGCCGCCACATCGGTGAATGGCGCGCCATGGCCGGGCAGCACCAGGCGTGGCTGCAGGCGCTCGATCTGGTCCAGCACCTGGGCGGCGGCATCGAAGCCGGGCTCGTCGGCCAGCTCGGGGAAGATGATCGCCAGGCGCTGCTGCCACAGGGCGTCGCCGCTGATCAGCGTGGCGGTCTGGGGCTCGAACAGCAGCACGGCGTCGTTGTCATGGCCGGGCGCGGCATGCACCTGCCAGGGCCGCCCGCCCAGTTGCACCGTGTCGCCCTGCGCCACAAAGGCATGCGGGGTGAACGGGCGCACAGCGCTGGCCGGTCTCGCGGAAGCTGAGCTGGCTGTCGTCCCAGGGCAGCAGCTTGTGGCGCGACGCCGCCGGCACGGTGATGCGCAGGCCCGGCCAGCGCTGCGCCAGCGCCGCATTGCCGCCACAGTGGTCGCTGTGCAGGTGGGTGTTGATCACCTCGGTCAGCGGCGTGCCTGCCAGCGCACGGTCGACCAGGGCCAGGGTCTGGTCGGCATGGCTGATGTAGCCGGTGTCGACCAGCTGGCCCTGGCCGCCATGGCGGAAAACGATGTTGTTGGCCGACAGCCAGCCGCGCACCAGCACCTGGGCCTGCAGTTGGTCCAGGATGGCGGCGGTGTCTGGGGCAGCTTGGGTCATGCGGGGGCAGCAGGCGCTGGTCAGGGTGGGCAACCGATCATCTTGCCGCAGGCCGGCCCACCGGCGCTGCCGCCGGCGCGACCGTGCGGCGACCGCGCAGCGGTAGCGCGGCGTTGGCGCAGTTGCCGGGACCCCCTCAGAAGCCGCTGTCAGCACATCGAGCAGCGCATGCGGCAGCAGGTCAGGCCATCAATCCATCAGGCCATCAATCCATCAGGGCATGAAACTGTCAGGGCAGCAGGTCCAGTGGCGGCGGGCGGTCGGCGGCGGGCAGTGCGGCGGCCTGCACGGCGCCGTGTGCAAACAGCGCGGCCGCCAGCGCCCGTTCACGCTGGGCCACCACGCCCAGAAAGCCGTCGGCGCCGCGCATCGCGCCAAAGGCGTCAAAGCCCGATTCCAGAAACTTCTGCAGCTCGGACAGCCCGGCGGCCTGGGCCGGCCCGCGCATCAGGCGCAGCGTCGACCGCATCAGCCGGCTGCGGGTGTAGCGGTCGAGCGCGCTGCCGATCTGCAGGGTCAGGCGGATCTGCTCCTCCCGCGCTGGTGCGCGGCCGGTGGCCTGCCAGGCCTGGGCATAGCCCGTGGCGCTGCAGGGCAGGCCGGGCAACTGGCGGGCAGCGCTGTCGTCCAGCGCCTCGGTCAGGGCATGCAGCTGGCCCAGTTGCTCGATGGTGGCCACCAATTCACCCGGAAACAGCCGCACCAGCGCCGGCACCACGCGGCCGAACTGGGCGTCGCGGCGGCTGAATTCCTGCGGGCCGTACAGCTCGTCGAGGAAAAAACGGGTGGCCGCGGCATACCGCGCATCGGCCAGCAGGTCGGCATAACAGCGTGCAAAACGGGCGGCCTGGTAGGCCTTCAGCGCCACCACGCGCTGGGCCAGGTCGGGGTTGGCGTCGCGCAGCGCGCGCAGGCGCGCCACGGTGTCCAGGTGTTCGATGATGCGGTCGCCCAAGGGGTTGCTCATGGGGCGCCAGGGTATCGCGGCAGCGGGCAGGCCGCCAGCGCCTGTGGGCGGCGGCGCCCCGCCGGTGTCCCGCCGGTGCGAGACTGCGGCGCATGCTGGCACGTTTGCAACTGTGGATGGTGGCCGCCACTGGCCTGGTGGCGCTGGGGTGGCTGGTCTATGCCTGGCGCGCCGGCCTGGCGCCCTGGGCGGTGGCCGGCGGTGTGCTGCTGGCGCTGTTGCCCATGGCGCCGGTGCTGGCGCTGGAATTTCTGTTGCTGGCGGCCTGGGGCCGCGACCGGGGCGCACCGCGCGCCAGTGCTGGCAATCTGCTGCGCGCCTGGGCTGGCGAGGTGCTGGCGTCGTGGCGGGTGTTCAGCCGCGACCAGCCCCTGTTGGCCAATGCCGAGCCGGACGTGCCGGCCGCTGCCGGGCGCACGGGCGTGTTGCTGGTGCACGGGTATTTTTGCAACCGCGGCCTGTGGCGGCCCTGGCTGCGCCGGCTGCGGGCGCAGGGCGTGCCCTGCACCGCACTGACGCTGGAGCCTGCGTTCGGCCACATCGACGACTGGGTGCCGGCGATCGAGCAGGCGGTGGCCGACCTGCAGCGTGGCACCGGCCGGCCGCCGCTGGTGGTGGCGCACAGCATGGGCGGCCTGGCGGTGCGGGCCTGGCTGGCCGCGCAGCCGGACGCGGCAGCGGCCGAAGCCCGGGTGCTGCAGGTGGTCACCATCGGCACGCCGCACCAGGGCACCTGGATGGCGCGCTTCGGCCACACCCGCAATGCCCGGCAGATGCGGGTCGGTGGGCCCTGGCTGCAGGCGCTGGCCGGCGGCGAGGCGGCCGCGCGCCATGCGCGGTTCACCTGCTTTTACGGCCATGCCGACAACATCGTGTTTCCGGCCACCACGGCCACGCTGGCGGGTGCCGACAACCGCCACCTGCCCGCCGTGGCCCATGTCGCGATGGTCGAGCACCCGGCGGTCTGGGCCGAGGTGCAGCGCCTGTTGCAGCGCAGCGCCGCTGTGTGATGCGCCGGGTGTGCGCAGTGCCCGCGTGCGCCCGACACGCCTAGGCGCTGGGCTGACGGGTCAGTTGTCCAGGTCGTGCAGCAGATGCAGCGTGGGGGCGGTGCCCAGGTTCAGCAGGTCGGCCACATCGTCGACATCGTCGGGCAGGGCGGCGTTGTCCCAGCCGCGGCTGCTGTGGCGCGCCACCCGCACCGCCAGCTGCACATTGCGCACCTGCGGGTGCCCGCTGGCATGGTCGTCGCTGATCTTCACCAGCAACTCCGGCAGGCGCCAGGCCTTCATCAGGCTTTGCTGCAGGTCGGCCAGCGTGGTGTGCAGCAGCGCTTGCTGCACCTGGGCCGAGCGCAGTTGCGGGTCGGCCTGCTGGCGGCGGGCGATGGCCAGCGCCAGCGCCGGCGCGTGGGTCCACAGCAGCATCTCGGCAAAATCGTGCAGCAGGGCGGCCTCATGGATCAGCGCGGCGTCGTGGTCGCCGCGGTGCACCGCAAAGGCCAGCGCAAACCGGGCGGCGCGGTGGGCGCGGCGCAGCACCTGGCGCAGGCCCAGCAGGGCGTCGGCCTGGTCGGCGAGTTGGTCTTCCACCGTGGGCTGGGGGCCGAAATCCCGGAAGAAGGGGGTGATGCCCAGCATCACCAGGGCCTCGGTGACGGTCTCGGCGTCGGCCTGGTTGCGGCCGCGGCGCAGCATGGCCACATGGCGCAGCAGCTTCAGCGTCATCAGCGGGTCCGACTGCATGTTGTCGGCCAGCAGGTGGGCGTCGACCGCGTCTTCGTTGCAGCGCAGGTCTTCCAGGCTGTTGGCGGTGGCCGCCAGCACCGGGATCTCGCGCCGGTCGAATGCTGCCACCCAGGCCGACACGTCGCGCAGCGGCGCTTCGATGAACGGCGCAGCAGCGCGCGGCAGGGCTGCGGTGGTGGGGGCGGTCTCGGCCATGGGGTGCCTCTGGCAGTGCGTCGTTCCAGGGGTGTCGGCAGCTTGGGCCGGAACTTGATGGCGCCGCTGTGCCCGGCCGCCTGTGGCGGCGGCCGGGGTGCGGGATGTCACGGTCCGGGGTGCTGGATCACAGGCGTGTGAAGTTGAACCACACACGTGTGACGGCACATCACAAGCGTGTAGTGCCGTATCACAAGCGTGTGATGCCCGGCAGGTAGCCGACCAGTTCGCCGTCCAGGTACAGCGCACCTTCGGGTGCGCCGGCCTCGGCATAGAACTCCAGTTCGGGCGGGCGCTGGGCGCGGGCCTGGTGGCGCTGCAGTGCGATCTGCCGTGCCAGCCGCGCCAGCAGGCGGCTGGCCAGACGCAGGGCGCGGGCGGCTTGCTGGCGCACCGGGCTGTGCGCGGGTGCTGCGAGCGGGCCATCACAGCCGTAGTAGCTCTTGTGCATGGTGTGTTCCTTCAGAACGTGTCGGCCCAGCTGCTGGTGCTGGGGCCGCACGCCGGTGGTTCAGGTGTCGGGGTGTCGTTCGTGCTGCAGCTCGCGGCGCAGCGCCAGCGTGGCGCGCTGGCGCTGGGCGCTGCCAGAGCGCCGGTGCAGGCCCGCCAGGCGGCGGTGGGCTGCCGCCACCAAGGGGTTGCGGGGCTTGTTGGGGGTGATGGTGATCTTCATGGGGCGCTCCTCGGCACGGTGGCGTGCCATGTGGTGGGACAGGACAAGGCAAGGCAAACCGGGCCCGCAATGCAAACGGCCCGGACGCTGGGGGCGTCCGGGCCGTGGGCTGCAGCGCGCAGTGCGGGCTAGCCCAGGGCGGCACCGGACGGTGCGGCGTGGTGTGATCCAGCAGCGGTGTGCATGCACGATCGGCCAGCTGACGCCAAACCCATGGCTGCAGCGGCCGGCAGGCGGCGCAGCGGGGTTGGTGTGCTCAGGCTGTGTACGAACATGGACAGGGCGAGTGGCTCGTCAAGGGGTGGGTCGGTGGCGGCTGTGGAGGCCTTGCAGCTGGCGCGGCGCGTGCTGCACCCGTTGCCACTTCAAGCACCACCACCGTCGGTGTCATTCCAGGCCTGCAGACCCAAAACTTGCGCTGATGATAAACAGAAATTTATCTTGCGCAAGTGCTTTTTGCCGGCGCTGGCGGCCATGGCAAGCCGGTCATCCACAAGCTTGCCGAGGCGACAGGCTAACGCCGTTGGGTCAGAGGCGCCGCGGCTTCATGGGCGGCGCGGCTTCAGCGGGGCCACACGTGCCTGGGACTGCGACCACAGCGTGTGGTCGTCCACCGGTGGCGCGGCGGCCGGGCGTGCGGCGCCGCGCACCACACCGGGGGCGGCGGGTGGCCGTGGTGCTGGTGCCTGGGGCAGGGCCGGTACCGTGCCGGCGGCTGGGGGCAGCGCGGGCGCAGGCGGGGGCGTCAGCACCTCGCCCAGCAGGTCCAGCAGCCGGGTGCGGGCGCGCTGCGGGTGGCGGCGGTAATAGGTGAGCACCAGGCCGACGATGAAGCGCTCGTCGTCGTCGGCCGGTTGGCTGGGTGATGCTGCAGCGGCCCCCGGCAGCGGTGCCGGGGCGGCAGCCGCTGGGGTGGCCTGGCCGTGGTGCGGCAGGTCCATCCAGCCCACCGGCTTGCGGCACAGCTGCTCGAACTGGCGCGCCAGGCGCTCACCGATCTGGCGCGAGCGGCCCTTGATCTGGCTCCAGTAGCTGGGCTGGATCTGCAGCCGCTCGGCAAAGCGCCGCTCCAGCCCGCGCAGGGCGGCGGCGTCGGGGTGTTGCACCGCGGCCTGCACAAATTCATCGAACAGCCGCATGGCGTTGTCCAGGCGGATGCGCGCCACGTCGTGCACAGGAGTCATGCCCAGATGATAAATCCGCCCGCGCGGCGGCAGGCGCAGGCGGGTTCAGTCGGGCCAGAGGCGGTCGGGGCCGATGTCGGCCAGCGTGGCGCAGCCGGTCAGCGCCATCGTGATCTCCAGTTCGTCGCGCAACAGCCGGATGGCGCGCGCCACGCCAGGCGCACCGGCGGCTGCCAGGGCCTGCACCATGGGCCGGCCCACCAGCACGGCGTGGGCGCCCAGGGCCAGGGCCTTGAAGACATCGCTGCCACGGCGGATGCCGCCGTCGACCAGCAGCGCCGGGCTGGGGCCGGCGCGTGCGGCCAGCGCGGCGGCGATGCGTGGCAGCGCCAGCGCAGTGGCCGGTGTGGTGTCGAGCGTGCGCCCGCCGTGGTTGCTGACGACGATGCCCGCCACACCCAGGCCGGCGGCCTGCAGCGCATCGTCGGGGTGCAGCACGCCTTTGAGCAGCAGTGGCAAGCGGGTCTGCGCCTGCAGCCAGGCCACGTCGCCCCAGGTCGGGGCGTGGTGCAGCAAGCCGTCGAACAGGGCGCTGCCGCCGTTGCCACCGATGCCAACAGGCGGCTGCGCCCGCGCGGCAGCGGCTGGTGCGCCTTGCAGGTTGACCGCAGCCACACCCGGCGGCAGCCGGAAGCCGGCGCGCAGCTCGCGGTCGCGCACACCGTGGGTGGGCGCATCGACGGTGAGCACCAGGGCCTCGAATCCGGCGGCCTCGGCGCGGCGCACCAGGTCGCGTGTGAAGCCGCGGTCGGGCTGCATGGTCAGCTGGAACCACAGCGGGCCGCGGCCGGGCTCGTCGCGCACCAGTGCCGCCACCGCTTCCAGCCGGGTGCTGGCCTGGGCGCTGAGCACCAGGCCGGCGCCCTGCATGGCCGCTGCCAGCGCGCTGCCGCGCTCGCCGTCGGGGTGGAACAGGGTCTGGTAGGCCACCGGCGCCAGCAGCACCGGGTGCGGCAGCGCGCGGCCCAGCAGCTGGCTGCGGGTGTGGCCGCCGGCCAGCGGGCGCAGCACCCGGGGCCACAGCCGCAGCCGCCGCCAGGCGCAGGCGTTGTCGTCCAGCGTCAGCCCATCGGCGGCACCGCCGGCCAGGTAGGCCCAGGCGGCATCGCCCAACTGCGCGCGCGCCAGCGCCGCCAGGTCGGCCAGCAGAAAGTCAGGTGGCGGCGCACGCATTGCGCTCGCTTCGGGCGGCGCATTGCTGAAGGCGCCCTTGTGGCGGCCCGGCGGGGGCACTGGTATCGCTGCGTGCTGCGCACTGCGTGATGCGCCCTTGGGGTGGCCCGGCGGGCTCATGTGTCGGCCCACAGGCGCAGCAGGTTGTGGTACGTGCCGGTCAGGGCGATCGCCTCGGCAGATTCACCATCACGCTGGCGCAGGCGCTGCAATGCGCTGTCCATGTCGAACAGCAGGCGGCGCTGCTCGCTGCTGCGCACCAGGCTCTCGATCCAGAAAAAACTGGCCAGCCGTTCGCCGCGGGTGACCGGCTCGACCCGGTGCACGCTGGTGCCGGGGTAGAGGATGGCGTCGCCCGCTGCCAGCTTGATGTGCGGTGGCTGGAAGCCACCGGCGATCACCAGCGCGCCGCCGTCGTAGCTGGCGGGGTCGCTGAGGAACAGGGTGCAGCTCAGGTCGCTGCGCAAGCGCTGGCCGGGCTGTGCGGGGCCGGGGCTGTGGCGCAACGCCTGGTCGACATGGTCGCCGTAGTGGTTGGCCGCCCCGGCATAGCGGTTGAAGGCCGGTGGCAGCACCCGCTTGGGCAGGGCGGCCGAGAAAAACAGCGCATGCCGGTCGAGCGCGCCCAGCACCAGGCCCTGCAGCGTTGCGCTGCTGCTGTGGCCGGCTGGCAATTGCTGGTTGCACTTGACAGCGGCCGCTTGCGGCCCGGCGGTGGCGCGGCCATCCACCCACGGCGCATGTGCCAGCAAGGCCTGTGCACGGGCCAGTTCGTCGGGTGTCAGCACCTGGGGCAGATGGACCAGCATGGCGCTTCAGAAGCTGTAGCTGCCGGTCACTTGCAACTGCCGGCCCTTGCCAGGGATGTAGTGGCCGCGGTAGAGCATGTCGGCGGTCTGCACATTGCCGATGTTGCTCAGGTTGGCCTTGAAGCGCAGGTCGCCCACGCTGTATTCGGCCATCAGGTCGGCCGTGACATGCCCGGGCGCCTCGAAGCTGGTGACCTGGTAGGGCGCCATGCTGCTGCGCAGGTTCAAGCCGCCGCCCACACGCCAGTGCTGGCTCAGCTGGTAGGTCGTCCACACCGTGCCGCTGTGGCGCGGTATCAGCCCTGGGCGGGCGCCCACGGGCTCGCCCTGCAGGCTGCAGTTGGCACAGGTGACAGTGCCGCCGGCGTTGACCTGCTCGGCGCCCTTGTCGATCTGTGCGTCGGGGATGAAGGCATAGCTTGCAAACACCTCCCAGGCCGGGCTGATGCGCCCGGCGACGTCCAGCTCCAGGCCGGCCGCGTGGCGCTGGCCGGACAGCACATAGTTGCTGGCGTTGACGGTGTCGGCATCGCGGTTGCGCTCGTTCTTCTTCAGCGTGTAGAACAGGGCGGTGCGCAGGCTCAGGTTGCCATCAAACAGGTCGAACTTGCCGCCCAGCTCAAAGTTCTCGCTGGACTCGGGCGCGGTGTTGCTGCCCAGCGCGTCGTACTGGTAGGCGTCGCCCGAGGTGCTGAATGCGGTGCCCCAGCTGGCATGCCAGCTGTGGAAGGCGCTGGGCTGCCACAGCAGGCCCAGGCGCTTGCTCCACAGGCTGTCGCTGCGCCGGCGTTCGGTGGCTGCGGTGGTGGTTCCGTTGGGGTCGGTGAGCGTGGGCGTGCGGTAGCGGCCGTCGAAGCGGTCCCAGCGCAGGCCGCCCAGCAGCTTCCAGGTCGGCGTGAGCTGCACCAGATCCTGGGCGTACAGGCCCAGGGCCTGGGCGCGGAAGCTGCGGTTGACAAAGCGCTGGCGCAGCGACTCGTCGATCCAGGCGCCGTCGTCTGGCGTGCCCAGCGTGGTGGTCGGCTTGGCCAGCGTGGTGCCGGCGGGCAGGCGCAGGCCGAAGTTCTGCAGCGCTTCACGTGCGGCGTCCACGCCGGCTTGCAGGCTGTGCTGCAGGCCCAGCGCCTGGAAGCGGCCGCTGTAGTCGCTCTGCAGCGCCAGCGTGTCCATGTCCATGGTCTTGTTGTTGCTGCCGCGGGTCAGCACAGTGCTGCTGCCCAGGGTGTCGGCGGTCACCGCCTGGCCATCAGGCTGCAAGCTGGCGGCAGCAAAGCGGATGGCGCTGGCGCGCTGGTCGCGGCTGTAGCGGCCGCTGCGCAGGGTGGTGGTCCAACTGCTGCCCGGGCCCAGGCGGCGCAGGTGCCGCAGCGTGCAGCATGTCCACGCCGCCATGGGCGTAGTCGCTGGCCATGCCGTAGTAGGCCTTGGGGTCGACCGGGACCAAGCGGCGGTCGGTGCTGCCGGTGCTGGGCAGCAGCCAGGGCAGGCCGTAGTGGATGCCGTTGCGGTTGTCCAGGTGGTAGAGGCTGGCGCTGAACTCGTCGCGTGTGCCGATGCCGCAACCCAGCCGCCAGGGCCAGGCCTTGCTTGTCGATCTGGTGGCCCCGCCGTGTCGGCCTGGGTCAGCATGGCATTGACGCGCAGGGCCGCGCTTCTCGCCCAGGCGCAGGTGCAGGTCGGCGGTGCCGCGCAGGTAGTCGCCCGCGCCCAGGGTCATGCTCACTTCGTTGCGGCCGAACAGCAGCGGCCCCTTGCTGACCTGGTTGACGGCGCCGCCGGTGGAGCCGCGGCCGAACAGCATGCTGGCCGCGCCGCGCAGCACTTCCAGCCGGTCGCCAGTTGAAGCTGTCGCGCTCGTAGAAGGCCGGGTCGCGCAGGCCGTCGACGAAAGATGTCGCCGGTGGCTTGCAGCGAGAAGCCGCGCAGGCGGATGTCTTCTTCGCCACCTTCGGCGGCCAGGAAGCTGATGCCGGCGGTGTTGTGCAGCGCTTCCTTCAGCGTGTCGAGGTTGCGGTCGTCGATCAGGCGTTCGGTCACCACCGTCAGCGATTGCGGGATGTCGCGCAGTTCCTGCGTGCCTTTGCCGATCTGGCTGGTGACGGCCTGCAGGCTGTCCTTGCCGCTGTGCACGGCGCTGGCACTGGCCTTGACCACCGGCATCTGCTGGATGGCTGCGGGCACCGCAGGATCGGCGGGCGCTGGCGCCGGTTGGGCCTGGGCCAGGCTGGATCAGGCCGAAGCCGGCGGCAAGCGCGCCGAGCAGGGGCGTGGTGGACGGGCGGGTCATGCAATCTCCTTGGGGAATCGTTCTTGGGGAATGGGTGGCCGGTCGCTGCGGCGTGGCTGAACGGGCTGCCGACGCGCTGGCCGACGGGGCCATCGGCTGGGCTGCCGAGGCGGGCGGGGAATGGGACGGGCGTCAGTCGATGGCGTACTGCAGGGCGGCGATCACCACCCACGCGATGGCAGCTGCCGCCTTCGGTGACCGGCTGGAAGCGGGCCTGGCGCATGGCGTCCTGCGCCTGGGCATCCAGCCTGGCAAAGCCCGACGAGCGGTGCAGCTCAATCTGCTGCGGCAAGCCCTGGGCATCCACCCACACCCGCAGCAGCACCGTGCCGGCTTCGCCCAGCCGGCGCGACGCCATCGGCACGGCCATGGCGGGCGGCACCCGGTAGCGGATGGCGCTGGCCGCCAGCACCGGTGGCGCCGGCATGGCCACGGGCCCGGCGGCCAGCCGCAGCGGGGCAGCGTCTGCCGCGACTGCGGCCAAGGCTGGCGCCGGCACGCTGGGCGCGGCCGGCGCCGTGTTGGCGGGTGCTGGCACCGGCAGGTCTGCCGCTGTCGGCACCGGCAGGTCTGCCGCAGTCGACACTGGCACGGCCTGCGCTGGGGCGGGCGCGGCGTCGGCCACCCGCAGGTCGGGCACGGGCAGTGCCGCCATGGCCGGCAGCGGCACGGCCTGGCGCGGCAGCGCTGCAGGCGCTGGCAAGCTGGGGCGCGGCGGGGCCGGCGTGGGCAGCAGCGCCACGACCAGCGGCGACCCCAGCGACGACACCCGCTGCACCGCCTGCTGCAGCAGGTCGGCTTGCAGCAGCCACCACACCAGCGCTGCGTGGACGGCGGCCACCGCGATCAGCCCGAGCGGCTGGCGCCGTGGCGGCAGGAAGGCGGCGCTGACGCGGTGGGCTGTGGCAGGCACAAGCGGTTGCGCATCAAGCTGGGGTGCTGCAGCGTCAGACAGGGCGGTGGGCCGCCGCAAGCGCAGGCGCGCCGGCGGATGGAGCAGGGCAGTGGACATGGGTGGCAGCAGGTGCTGAACAGCGATGCGCCCATGCTAACGCAAATGCGAAAGATTCGCATTTAGAAGTTTGTGCGACAAATTTGTGCGACAAGTTTGTGCGACAAGTTTGTGCGACAAGGTCGGATGGACCCGGCCAGCGACGCCATCGCCCGGGCACCCACTGCCGCAGACACCCACGCCCGCGCGCTGCAGCTGCCGCACGCACCCACCGCTGCCCGCAGCCGCTGCCGCAGGCACCCACGGCCCGTTCAGTCGGCGTCGCCCGCCTGCCAACTGGCCACCATCTGCTGCTGCACCGCCGGTGGCACTGGCGCATGGTGGGCCAGGGCCAGGGTGTAGCGGCCCTCGCCGCTGGTCAGGGCGTTCAGCCGGGTCTGGTAGGCGACCAGCGCGCTCAAGGGCGCGCGGCCCTGGATCAGCAGCATGCCCAGCGCGCCGGTCTGCGTGCCCGACACCATGCCGCGCCGGGCCGCCAGGTCGCCGCTGATGTCGCCCATGGCGGCGGCCGGGGCGCTGATCTGCAGATCGACGATGGGCTCCAGCACGATGGCCCGGGCTTCCTGCATCGCCGCCAGAAATGCCTTGCGGCCGGCGGTGACAAAGGCGATCTCCTTGCTGTCCACGCTGTGGTGCTTGCCGTCGAGCACGGTGACGCGCACGTCCACCACCGGGTGGCCGGCGATGGCGCCGCCGGCCATGCCCTCGCGCACGCCTTTTTCAACCGCTGCCATGTAGACGCCGGGGATTGTGCCGCCCTTGACCGCATCGACAAATTCGAAGCCGGCACCACGCGGCAGCGGTTCCACCCGCAGCCGCACCTCGCCGAACTGGCCGGCGCCGCCGGTCTGCTTCTTGTGCCGGTACTGGCCCTCGGCCGCGCTGGTGGCGGTCTCGCGGTAGGCAATGCGCGGCGGCTGGGTGTCGACCTCGATGTGGTGCTGCTCCCGCAGCCGCTCCAGCAGCATGCGCAGGTGCAGGTCGCCCAGGCCGTAGACCACCGTCTCGTTGCTGCCTGCCGGGTGCTCCACCCGCAGGCACACGTCTTCGTCGACCAGCTTGGCCAGCACGTCCCACAGGCGCTGCTCGTCACCGCGGCGCTTGGGGCGCAGGGCCAGGCCGTGCACCGGTTCGGGCAGCGGCAGCGGCGCCAGGTGGATGTGGTCGTCCTCGGCGGCGTCGTGCAGCACCGCGTCAAAGTGCAAGGCATCCACCTTGGCCAGGGCGCAGATGTCGCCCGGCAGTGCCAGCGCCACCTCGCTGTGGGTCTTGCCCTGCAGGCGGTAGAGATGGGCCACGCGGAAGGGCTTGCGGCTGTCGCCCACATACAGCAGGGCACCAGGCGTGATGCTGCCCTGGTGCACGCGCAGCACCCCCAGCTTGCCGATGTAGGGGTCGACCGCCACCTTGAACACATGGGCCAGCACATGCTGTGCGGGGTCGGGCAGGGCCTCGACCGGCTGGGCGGCTGCGCCTTCACCACGCAGAAATGCCGGCGGGTTGCCGTCGCCGGGCTGCGGCAGCAGGTGGTGGATGACATCGAGCAGCGCGGCCACGCCCGCGCCGGTGCGGGCCGACGCAAAGCACACCGGCACCAGGTGGCCTTCGCGCAGGGCCTGGGCCAGCGGGGCATGCAAGGCGCTGACATCGACATCACCGTCGGCCAGGTAGCGCTCGACCAGGGCGCTGTCGACCTCCACCACCTGCTCGACCAGGGCCCGGTGGGCGGCCTCCACCGGGCCGAAATCGCTGTCGCCGCCGTGGTTGAAAAACGCGTCCACCACCTGCACCGGGCCGCCATTCGGCGTGCTGCAGGGCAGGTTCAAGGGCAGGCAGACACGGCCGAAGGCGGCCTGGATCTGCGCCAGCACGGCAGCCAGGTCGACGCCGGGGGCGTCGATGCGGTGCACCACCACCAGCCGGCACAGCCGGCGCTCGGCGGCGTGCTGCATCATGCGCACGGCCATCGGCTCCACACCGGTGGTGGCATTGACCACCACCACCGCGCTGTCCACCGCTTCCAGGGCGGGCAGGCTGTGGCCGATGAAATCGGGCGCGCCGGGGGTGTCGATCAGGTGGATGCGGTCGCCGCGCCAGTGGCAGTGCAGCACCGACGATTGCAGCGAATGCCCCATGCGCCGCGCCAGCGGGTCGTGGTCGCTGACGGTGCTGCCGCGCTCCACGCTGCCGGCGCTGGCGATGCTGCCGCTGGCGGCGAGCAGGGCGTCTGCCAGGCTGGTCTTGCCGGCACCGGCCGGGCCCACCAGGGCCAGGCTGCGGATGTCGGCCACCTGCACCGCGGCGTCGCTGGCGGCTGCAGCGCCGGGGACGGCTGGCAGGGGTGACAGGGCCTGTGGGGGCGCTTGCAGGCTGGGCATGGCGGGGATCTCCTGGTGGTGGAGCGCGCGCGCTGCAGTCAAGCCCTGGGGCAGGCCACTTTTCAGGCTGCAAATCAGGCCGCAAGGCGGGCGCCGATGGATTGCGTTGGACCGTGCCAGCCTATGCCGCCTTGACGCCCTGCGCAAGCCGCGCCGCAAGCCCTGTGCTGCGGTGGCCGCTGCCGGCCGGCACCACTGAAAACCATGCGCTCGCCATGGGGCATGGGTAGCTGTTTAATCAAACGTTTGATTCATCTCGCTACACTGCGCGCCATGGTTCCGCCCTCCACCCGGTCTGCTCGCGGCGCCACCCCTGCCGGTACGCCCGTCGCTGCAGCCGCAGGTACCGCAACAAGCACAGCTGGCGAGTACGGTCGCAAGCAGCACGGCCGCAAGCACGGCCGCAGCCCAAGTGCCTCGGCAAGCCCAGCCCCATGTCCATCCGCAGGGGCCGAGCCCGACCCGGCCCGCGCCCGCCTGGTGCGCGCCGGCCTGCAGCTGTTTGCGCACCAGGGCTTTGCTGCGACCACCACGCGTGAACTGGCCCAGGCCGCGGGTGTCAATGTGGCGGCCATCAGCTACTACTTCGGCGACAAGGCCGGCCTGTACCGGGCGGTGTTCTTCGAGCCCCTGGGCGCGGTGGACAACAGCCTGGCCGCTTGCAGCGCCACCCCGCTGGACGTGGCGCTGCGTGCGTTCTATGCCCACTTCACCGAGCCGATGGCCTTGGGTGAAGAGGGCCGCCTGTGCGTGAAGCTGCGCATGCGCGAAATGATCGAGCCCACCGGCCTGTGGCACCAGGAGGTCAACGAGGGCATCCGCCCGATGCACGACGCCATGGTGGCCCTGCTGTGCCGCCACATGGGCCTGGCCGCGCCCGATGACGACCTGCACCGCCTGGTGGTGTGCCTGGCGGCCCTGGGTGTGCACCTGCACCTGGGCCGCGATGTGACCGATGCGGTGGCGCCCCAGCTCAACCAGGCCCCTGATGCGATCACGCGCTGGTCCGACTGCCTGGTGCGCCAGGGCCTGGCCATGGTCGACCACGAGCAGCGCCGCCGCGCTGGCGCAGCCGCATGATCCAGTTTGCCGGCCCATGCGCAACACCGGGCCAAGGCCGCCCGGTCTGGTGCAGTGCGCCGCCCAGATGCAAGGTGTGCGGCCCGCCAGCCGCCGTGGCGTCAGAGCCTGCGCCGCTGCCCTGTTGGCCGCCGTAGCCCGAATCGCCGCCGCAGCCCATCGCCGCCACCATCGTCGCCATCCCCACGGCCCATGTCTTTCTTGCAGCCTTTGCCGCCCACCATGCCCCAACATCTTTTGACACCCCGCGCCAGCGTTTCCCCCTGGCTGCTGTTGCCCTTGCTGGCGGCGCTGGCCGCCTGCAGCCCGGGCGCGGATGCGCCCAAGGGCCCGCCCGGTGGCGGCATGCCACCGGCGACGGTGGGCGTGGTGACGGTGCAGCCGCAAGCCGTGCCGCTGGTGACCGAACTGCCCGGCCGGCTGGAAGCGCGGCGTGTGGCCCAGGTGCGTGCCCGCGTGCCCGGCATCGTGGCCAGGCGGCTGTTCACCGAAGGCAGCGAGGTCAAGGCCGGCCAGCCGCTGTTCCAGCTGGACGACGCGGCCTACCGCGCCAGCCTGGCCAGTGCCGAGGCCGCTGTGGCGCGTGCCGATGCGGGCGTGGCCCAGGCCCAGGCCCAGCTGCAGCGCAACCAGCCGCTGGCCGAGGCCAAGGCCATCAGCGCGCAAGAGTGGCTGCAGACCCAGACCACGCTGAAGACCGCCCAGGCCGACAGCGCCACCGCCCGCGCCGCGCTGCAGGCGGCCCGCATCAACCTGGATTACGCCGCCATCAAGGCGCCGATCAGCGGCCGCATCGGCCGCGCCCTGGTGACCGAGGGCGCGCTGGTGGGCCAGGGCGACGCCACCCAGATGGCGCTGATCCAGCAGACCGACACGCTGTATGTCAACTTCACCCAGAGCGCGTCCGAGGTGATGCGCTTGCGCAAGGCCTTGGAAGGCGGCCAGCTGCAGCGCGCAGCCGGCAGCAGCGCGGCCGAGGTGCGGGTGGTGCTGGACGACGGCAGCCTCTACCCGCTGGCTGGCAAGCTGCTGTTCAGCGACCCGGCGGTCGACGCCGCCACCGGCCAGGTGGGCTTGCGCGCCGAGCTGCCCAACCCGCAGGGCAGCTTGTTCCCGGGGCTGTTCGTCAAGGTGCGGCTGGTGCAGGCCACCAGCGCCCAGGCCTTCAAGCTGCCGCAGCAGGCCGTCACCCGCGGCCCGGCGGGCGACACGGTGCTGGTGGTGGGCGCCCGAGAACAAGCCGGCGCCACGGACAGTCAGCTTGGCGGGCAGCCAGGGCAGCGACTGGATCATCACCAGCGGCCTGGCCGCCGGCGACCGGGTGATCGTCGACGGCGTGCAGAAGATGATGCCCGGCGCGCCGGTCAACCCGGTGCCATGGTCGCCACCGGCGCAGCCCGGCAAGCCGGGCGCCGCGCCTGGGGCGGGTGCGGTGGGCGGCGGGCGGCGGCGTCAGCGCCTGCCAATCCGGCGGCGTCCGGCCCGGCTGCGGCCGCGCCCCTGGCTGCCAGCCGCTGACCGGAGGGCACGCACATGCTCTCGGGTTTTTTCATCGACCGGCCGATCTTCGCCTGGGTCATCGCGCTGTTCATCGTGGTGCTGGGCGGGGCGGCCATCACCAAGCTGCCGGTGGCGCAATACCCCTCGGTGGCGCCGCCGGCCATCGTCATCAATGCCGCCTACCCTGGCGCGTCGGCCAAGGTGCTGGAAGACAGCGTGCTGTCGGTCATCGAGCAAGAGCTCAATGGCGCGCCCGGCATGATCTACATGGAGTCGGTGGCGCAGGCCAACGGCGGCGGTGCCATCACCGCCACCTTCGAGGCCGGCACCAACATCGATCTGGCCCAGATCGAGGTGCAGAACCGGCTGGCGCGTGCCACGCCGCGCCTGCCGGCGGCGGTGGTGCAGCAGGGCGTGCGCATCGACAAGGCCCGCTCGAACTTCCTGCTGTTCGTGTCGCTGACCAGCAGCAACCCGGCCGACGACCCGGTCAGCCTGGGCGACTATGCCGCCCGCTTCATCCAGCCCGAGCTGCAGCGCATTGCCGGTGTGGGCCAGGCCCAGCTGTTCGGCACCGAGCGTGCCATGCGCATCTGGCTCGACCCGGCCAAGCTGGTGGCCTTTGGCCTGCAGCCGGCCGACGTCAACAACGCGGTGCGGGCGCAAAACGCCCAGGTCTCGGCCGGCACCCTGGGTGAGCAGCCGGGCGTGCCCGGCCAGCCCATGAGCGCCACCGTGGTGGTGTCGGGGCCAGCTGGCCAATGCCGAGCAGTTTGGTGCCATCGTGCTGCGCGCCAACACCGACGGCAGCAGCGTGCGCCTGCGCGATGTGGCCCGGGTCGAACTGGGCGCCCAGGGCTATGGCAGCTTCTCGCGCCTGAACGGCCAGCCCAGCGCCGGCCTGGGCGTGCAGCTGGCGCCCAGCGGCAATGCACTGGCCACGGCCGACGCGGTGAAAAAGCGCATGGCCGAGCTGAAGGTCTTTTTCCCGCCGGGCATGGACTACAAGGTGCCCTACGACAGCAGCAAGTTCGTGCGCATCTCGATCGAGCAGGTGGTGCTGACCCTGGCCGAGGCGGTGGCGCTGGTGTTCGTGGTGATGCTGGTCTTCCTGCAGAACCTGCGCTACACCCTGATCCCCACCATCGTGGTGCCGATCGCGCTGCTGGGCACCTTCGGCATGCTGCTGGTGATGGGCTACAGCATCAATGTGCTGACCCTGTTCGGCATGGTGCTGGCCATCGGCATCCTGGTCGACGATGCCATCGTGGTGGTGGAAAACGTCGAACGCCTGATGGCCGAAGAGGGCCTGAGCCCGCGCGACGCCACCCGCAAGGCCATGGGCCAGATCACCGGCGCGGTGGTCGGCATCACCGTGGTGCTGGTCAGCGTGTTCGTGCCGATGGCCTTTTTCAGCGGCGCGGTCGGCAGCATCTACCGGCAGTTTTCGCTGTCCATGGTGTCGGCCATCCTGTTCAGTGCCTTCCTGGCGCTGACCTTGACGCCCGCGCTGTGTGCCACCTTCCTGAAGCCGGTCACCGACCACCACGCGCGGCGCGGCTTCTACGGCTGGTTCAACCGGGTGTTCAAGCGCACCGCCAAGGGCTATGAAGGCCAGGTGGCGCGCATGCTGCCCAAGGCCGGGCGCTGGATGCTGGCCTTCGGTGTCATCGTGGCGGTGGTGGGCTGGACCTATGTGCGCCTGCCCTCGTCCTTCCTGCCCAATGAAGACCAGGGCTACCTGATCGTCAATGTGCAATTGCCGCCCGGGGCCACCATCGAGCGCACCACGGCGGTGATGCAGCAGGTCGAAGGCTTCTTCGCCAAGCAGCCCGAGGTCGACCAGGTGGTGGCGGTGCTGGGCTTCAGCTTCAGCGGCCAGGGCCAGAACTCCGGCCTGGTGTTTGTGCCGCTGAAGGACTGGAGCGAGCGCAAGGCGCCTGAAAACTCGGCCCAGGCGCTGGCCGGCCGGGCCTTCGGTGCCTTCATGGGCATCCGCGATGCGTTTGTGTTTCCGCTGAGCCCGCCGCCCATCCCGGAGCTGGGCACCGCCACCGGCTTCAATTTCCGCCTGCAAGACCGCGGCGGCAACGGCCACGAGGCGCTGCTGGCCGCCCGCAACCAGCTGCTGGGCATGGCCCGGCAAAGCCCGGTGCTGCAAGGCGTGCGCCCCGACGGCCTGGAAGATGCGCCGCAGCTGCAGCTCGACATCGACCGCGAGCGTGCCTATGCCCAGGGCGTGGGCTTCGACAGCATCAACGCGGTGCTGAGCACCTCGCTGGGCTCGTCCTACATCAACGACTTCAACAGCCGTGGCCGCCTGCAGCGGGTGGTGGTGCAGGCCGACGCACCGGCGCGCATGGTGCCCGACGACCTGCTGAAGCTGCAGGTGGCCAACAACCGCGGCCAGCTGGTGCCGCTGTCGGCCTTTGCCAGCACCCGCTGGATCAACGGCCCGATGCAGACCACCCGCTACAACGGCTACCCGGCCATGCGCCTGGCCGGCGATGCCGCCAAGGGCCGCAGCACCGGCGAGGCCATGGACGAGATGGAGCGCCTGGCCGCGCAGCTGCCACCGGGCTTCGGCTTTGAATGGACCGGCCAAAGCCGCGAGGAAAAGCTGTCTGGCGCGCAAGCGGGCATCCTGCTGGCGTTTTCCTTGCTGGCCGTGTTCCTCTGCCTGGCCGCGCTGTACGAGAGCTGGGCCATCCCGGTGGCGGTGCTGCTGGTGGTGCCGCTGGGGGTGCTGGGCGCGCTGGCTGGCGTGTCGCTGCGCGACATGCCCAATGACGTGTACTTCAAGGTCGGGCTGATCACGGTGATCGGGCTGTCGGCGAAAAACGCCATCCTGATCATCGAATTCGCCAAGGACTTGCAGGCCGAGGGCATGGACCTGATCCAGGCAACACTGACCGCCTGCCACCTGCGCTTCCGGCCGATCGTGATGACCTCGCTGGCCTTCATCCTGGGCGTGCTGCCGCTGGCCCTGGCCAGTGGTGCCGGCGCCAACAGCCAGCGCGCCATCGGCACCGGGGTGATGGGCGGCATGATCACCGCCACCGTGCTGGCCGTGTTCCTGGTGCCGGTGTTCTTTGTCGTGGTGCGGCGCCTGTTCCCGGCCTCGGGCGGTGCGCCGCACGGCACGCCGCTGTCAGCGCCGCTGCCCACGCCGCACAGCCCCTCGTCCACCTCGGCGGGCGCGCCCGCCCATCCCGGAGACCCGGCATGAGCCGCGCCTTGATGCCCCACCGCCCGGCCGCTGCCGCCGCATTCGCAGCTTCAACCGCAAGCCTGCCCGTACCGGCACCCGCTGGTGCACCGGCCGCCGCCGTGGCCCTGCTGCTGGCCCTGGCACTGGCCGGTTGCGCCACACCGGCCGCCTGGGCGCCGCCGCCGCCAGACCAGGCACTGGTCCAGGCCGATGTGCCAGCGCGCCTGCCGGCTGCTGCCGGCAGCAGCGCCGACACGCCGGCCCTGCAGTGGCGTGATGTGGTGCGTGCGCCCAGGCTGGTCGAATGGGTGACCCTGGCGCTGGCCCACAACCGCGACCTGCGGGTGGCAGCGGCCAATGTGCAGCGTGCGCAGGCGCAGTTCCGCAGCACCGACGCCAGCCGCCTGCCCACGCTGGGCGCGGGCCTCAACGCCAGCCGCGCACCCAACAGCCAGGGGGACCAGGCCAACGCGCTGAGCGCCGGCGTGCAACTGGCCAGCTGGGAGATCGACCTGTTCGGCCGCCTCGCCAACCTCAGCGAGGCGGCGCTGGCCCAGACCTTGTCGGCCGCCCAGACGCAGCGCGCCACCGAGCTGGCGGTGGTGGCGGCGGTGCTGCAGGCCGGCCTGGCACTGCAGGCCGACGATGAACTGCTGCAACTGGCGCGCCAGACCCTGGCCAGCCGCGAGCAGACGCTGCGCTTGGTGCGCCTGCGCGAAGCGGCCGGCGCCTCCAGCCAGCTGGACCTGCAGGCCCAGGCCGCGCTGGTGGCCCAGGCCGGTGCCACGCTGGCGCAACTGGAACGCCAGCGGGCGCAGGACGGCAACGCCCTGGCCCTGCTGCTGGGCCGCCCGGTGCCAGACGCTGCCGCTGCGGCCGGCCCGGCGCTGGCCGACGAGGCCTGGCTGACCGAGGTGCCGGCCGGCCTGTCGTCGGCAGTGCTGCTGCGCCGCCCCGACGTGATGCAGGCCGAAGCGGCCATGCGGGCGGCCGATGCCAACATCGGCGCGGCCAGGGCGGCCTTCCTGCCCAGCATCAGCCTCACCGGGCAGGCGGGGCAGGCCTCGCCGCAGCTGTCGGGCTTGTTCCAGGGTGGCAACTTCGCCTACACCCTGGCGGCCAACCTGGCGTTGACGGTCTTCGACGGCGGCCGCCGCCAGGCCAACCTGGACAGCTGCCCAGGCCAGCCGCGTGGCCGCGCAGGCGCAGTACGAGCGGGCCATCCAGGCCGCCTTCCGCGAGACGGCCGACGCCCTGGCCGGCAGCGCCACCTGGCGTGCCCAGCGTGCAGCACTGGAGGCGCAGCGCGCCGCCGCCCGCGAAACCGCGCGCCTGACCAGCCTGCGCGCCGAACAGGGCGCGGCCAGCACGCTGGAACTGCTGGAGGCCCAGCGCAGCCTGTTTGCCGCCGAGCAGGCGGTGCTGCAGACCCGCCAGGGCGAGCTGAACAACCGCGTGGCGCTGTTCAAGGCGCTGGGCGGCTGAGCTGCGGCGCCCGGGACGGCGCTCGGCGGCGCGGGCCGCGCCCCGGCTGCCGTGTGCATCGGCCCGCCGCAGCCTTCAGCGGTCGGCCGGCCCGGGCTGCAGGTCGCTGCCGTCGGCGGCCCGCACAAACTGCAGCGCATAGCAGTGGCTGAAGCCGGCGGGGGCGGGCACCGCGCTGAACAGCGCGCCGTGGATGGCGGCCACCTTGGCCACCACCCGGTGCCCCAGGCCCAGGCCCAGCGCCAGCGGCTTGCTGCGGGCTGCAGCGGCTTGCGGTTGCGGTTGCGGTGGCGGTGGCGATTGCGGTTGCCCTTGCGGCTGCGGCCCGGGTGTCGGCAGCGGGCCGTTGCACACCAGCACGCGGCCGCCTGCAGCGTCCACCCGCACTTCCACCAGCGTGGGGCCGGCCGAATGCGCCAGCGCGTTGTCGATCAGGTTGCCCAGGGCCAGGCCCAGCAGCACTGCATGGCCTTGCACGGTCAAGGTGGCGTCGGCTTGCAAGGCCAGGTCGTGCCCGCCGGCGATCGCGGCCTGCGCGCGGTCTGCCAGCAGTTGCTGCGCCAGCGCTGACAGGTCCACCGGCGCGGCGGTTTCGGCCAGGGCGGTGCGGCTGGCGCGCGCCAGTGCCAGCAGTTCGGTCAGCACCTGGCCGGCGCGCAAGGCGTCCTGCTCCAGTTGGGCCAGGGCGGCGGCGTTGGCATCGGCAATGGCGTTGGCGTTGGCATTGGCATCCACGCCGGCGCCTGGGTCGCTGGCAGGGCCCTTGCTGCCCTGTGCCGTGCGCAACGCCCGCGCCTGCAGCACCAGGGCCGACAGCGGGGTGCGCAGCTCATGCGCCAGCTCGCTGGCCAAGGCACGCTCGCGCTCCAGCGCGGCGTGGTAGCGCTGCACCAGGCTGTTGACGGCCTGCACCACCGCGCCGAACTCGGCTTCCGGGTGGGGGTTGTGCAGGCCCTGGCCCGGCCCGTGGTCGATCTGCAGCGCCCGCACATCGTCGGACAGGTCTTGCAGCGGCCGCAGCCCGCGGCGCAGCGCCAGGCCCAGCACCAGCGCCAGCGCTGGCAGCAGCCACAGCCCGGGCGCGGCCACCTGGCTGGCGATGTCCCAGCCCAGCTCGGTGCGCTCGGCGGCGTTGATCAGCACCATCACCCGGCGCTCGGGCGCCGCAGTGGACCAGCGCGCAAAGCTGCGCCAGGCCTGCGCTGGCGCACCCAGCTGCAGCGTGGCAAAGCCTTCGCTGCGGGCAAATGGCGGCAGGGGTGCGGCGCCAAGGTGTGCCAGCACCTGGCCACTGGCGTCCCACACCACCAGGCTGATGGCTTGCTGGTATTCATGCTGCGGCGGCTGGTTGGCTGGCGCCCCGCGTGGCTGGGGTGCGGCGGGGCGCCAGTGCAGGTCGGCGGCCAGCAGGGCGGCCACGCTGGCCAGTTGGCCGTCGACCAGTTCGGCGGTTTCATGCCGCCCGGCCTGGTAGCCGGTGGCGATGAAGCTGAGCCACAGCAGGGCCAGCGCCCCCAGGCACCAGGCCAGCAGGTGGCCGAACAGCGTGCGGGGCCTGGCCGTCACCCGGCGCTGCCTGTGGTGGGCAACTCGGCGATGCAGTAGCCCACGCCGCGCAGGGTGCGGATCAGGCCGTCGCCCAGCTTCTTGCGCAGGTGGTGCACATGCACTTCGATGGCGTTGCTCTCCAGCGCGCCGTCCCAGCTGTACAGCCCGGCTTCGATCTGCGTGCGTGACAGCACCCGGGGCCGGGCTTCCAGCAACAGCAGCAGCACGGCAAATTCACGCCCGGACAAGGCCACCGGCCGGCCAGCCTGCTGCACCGTGCGGGCGGCGGGGTCCAGCACCAGGTCACCATGCCGCAGCTGCGGCTGGCCGCGCCCGGCCGCACGCCGGCGCAGCGCACGCATGCGGGCCGCCAGCTCGTCGGGGTCGAAGGGCTTGGTGACGTAGTCGTCCGCGCCCAGGTCCAGCGCGCCGATGCGGGAGGCCACGGCGTCGCGTGCGGTCATCACCAGCACCGGCGTGTGGGCGTCGGGCAGGCCACCGGCGGGCGGCGGCGCGCAGCCGCGCCAGCAGGCTGGCGCCGTCACCGTCGGGCAGGCCCAGGTCCAGCAGCAGCAGGTCGAAGGGCTCGGCGCACAGCGCCGCCCAGCCGGCGGCCAGGCTGGCGGCGGTGTCCACCGCATGGCCCTGGCGGCCCAGGTGGTCGACCAGGCCATTGGCAATCCGGTGGTCGTCTTCGAGTACCAGCACACGCATGGCCGGATTGTGCCGGCCGGCTGGCGTTCACCGTGCTGGTGTGGCCGGCCAGGCGCGGCGGGGTGGCCTGGCATGTGCCGGCCTGGCATGTGCCGGCCACCATGCCGCCTGCCGCCCGGGCCGGCCACGCTGCGCGGCTTAATTTGCACTTAAGCACCCGGCGGCACACTGGCCGCTGTTGCCTTGTTGACCTGCCCATCTTGACGCCCCTGCCCACCGCGCCACTGTCCAACCCTGTGCCTGCCTTGGCGGCTGCTGCCACCAGCACAGCACGGCCCCCGCAGCAGCGCTGGGCCTGGTCCACGCTGGCCCTGGCGCTGCTGTTTCTGGCCTGGGAATCGGCCGGCGGCGACCGCTGGCTGGCCGACCTGGCCGGCAACACCGCCGGCTTTGCCTGGCGCAACCATTGGCTGCTGGTCGATGTGCTGCACGGCGGCGGCCGCCTGGCTGGCCTGGGCGCTGGCGCTGGCCCTGTGCCTGGGCGTGTGGTGGCCGCAGGGGCCGCTGCGCCTGCTGCAGCTGCCGCAGCGCCTGCAGCTGGCCGGCGGCGTGCTGCTGTCGGTGGCGGCGGTGGCGCTGCTGAAATCGGTCAACCCGGCGGCCTGCCCCTGGAGCCTGGCGGCCTATGGCGGCCTGGCCGAGCCGGTGTCGCATTGGCGGTGGTGGGCCATGCCGGTGGGCGGCCGCGGTGGCTGCTTTCCGGCCGGCCACGCCAGTGCCGGTTTTGCCTTCATCGGCGGCTATTTCGTGTTTCGGCCGGTTGCACCGGCGCTGGCGCGGCGCTGGCTGCTGGCGGCCGTGGCGGCCGGCCTGGTGCTGGGCCTGTCGCAGCAGTGGCGCGGCGCGCATTTCATGAGCCACACCCTGTGGAGCGGCTGGTTGTGCTGGTGCCTGGCCTGGGCGCTGGACAGCCTCTGCCGGCGTGCGGGCCGCAAGCCTGCGGCTGCAGCGGCGGCCGGCCTGTGATGGCCCGCCCCGCCAACGCTGGCAGCGGCCCGCTGCGCCTGGTGCTGGCCACCAGCGCCGCCATGGCCACGCTGGGCAACTGGCCGCTGTGGCAGGCCCTGGCCGATCTGGGCCTGCTGCAGTCGGCCAAGGGCTGGGGCCTGGCGGTGGCGCTGGCGGTGGCGGTGTTCGCCGCGCTGGTGGCGCTGCAAAGCCTGCTGGCCTGGCGCTACAGCCTCAAGCCGGCGGCCATCTTCCTGCTGCTGGCGACAGCGGCTGGCGCGCATTTCATGCTGGCCTACCGCATCGTCATCGACCAGACCATGCTGGTCAACGTGCTGCAGACCAACCCCGGCGAGGCCGCCGACCTGCTCAGCCTGCGCATGCTGGCCACGCTGTTGCTGGGCGGCGTGCTGCCGGCCTGGCTGGTGTGGCGCATGCCGGTGCAGCATGCGCGCTGGCCGCGCCAGCTGTGGCGCAATCTGCTGGCCACGCTGGCAGCGCTGGCCCTGCTGGTGGTGGCGGTGCTGGCCAGCTTTCAGCCGCTGTCGTCGACCATGCGCAACCACAAGCAGCTGCGCTACCTGATCAACCCGCTGAACGCCGTGTACGGCCTGGGCATGGTGGCCAGCGAGCCGCTGCGCCGCAACGACCGTGTGCTGCTGCCGCTGGGCACCGATGCCCGCCTGGGGCCTGGCGCTGCAGCGGCCGGTCTTGCGCAGCGCCCGCCGCTGCTGCTGCTGGTGCTGGGCGAAACCGCGCGTGCCGCCAACTTCTCGCTCAACGGCTATGACCGGCCCACCAACCCCGCGCTGGCCAAGCTGCCGGTGATCAGCTGGCGCAACGCCTGGAGCTGCGGCACCAACACGGCGGCGTCGGTGCCCTGCATGTTCTCGCACCTGGGGCGCGACGCCTATGCCAGCCGCGACGCCAACCACGAGAACCTGCTGGACGTGGCCCAGCGCGCCGGCCTGGCGGTGCTGTGGCTGGACAACCAGTCGGGCTGCAAGGGCGTGTGCGCCCGGGTGCCCAACGTCGACACCAGCGCACTGCAGCACCCCAGCCTGTGCGCCGGCGGCGAATGCGGCGACCCGGTCATGCTGGAGGACCTGGACGCACGCATCGCCGCGCTGCCGGCCGAGCGCGCGCGCCCGCGGCGTGCTGCTGGTGATGCACCAGATGGGCAGCCACGGCCCGGCGTACTACAAGCGGGTGCCGCCGGCCTTCAAGCGCTTCCTGCCCGAATGCAGCAGCAACGCGCTGCAGGACTGCAGCCGCGCCGCAGTTGGTCAATGCCTACGACAACACCATCGCCTACACCGACCATTTCCTGGCCCAGGCCATCGGCTGGCTGCAGCAGCGCCAGGCCAGCCACGACAGCGCCCTGCTGTATGTGTCCGACCACGGCGAATCGCTGGGCGAGAACAACCTCTACCTGCACGGCCTGCCCTATGCCCTGGCGCCCGATGTGCAGAAGCGGGTGCCCTGGATCACCTGGCTGAGCCCGGGTTTTGCCCAGCGCCAGGGGCTGGACAGCGCCTGCCTGCAGGGCCGGGCCGACCTGGCGATCAGCGCACGACCACTACTTCCATTCGGTGCTGGGCCTGCTGGACGTGCAGACCAGTGTCTACCAGCCGCAGCTGGACGCCTACGCCGCCTGCCGCCGGCGCTGAGCTGCAGCGCTGCCCCAGGTCTACTGGAAGGCCACCTCGGCAAAGCTGCGCAGCTTGCGGCTGTGCAGCTGGTCCAGGCGCTGGCGGCGCAGCAGCTCGATGGCGCGCATGCCGATGCGCAGGTGCTGGTCGACCCGCTCGCGGTAGAACGCATTGGCCATGCCGGGCAGCTTGATCTCGCCGTGCAGCGGCTTGTCGCTGACGCACAGCAGGGTGCCGTAGGGCACGCGGAAGCGGAAGCCGTTGGCGGCGATGGTGGCGCGTTCCATGTCCAGCGCCACCGCCCGGCTCTGGCTGAAGCGGCGCTCGGGGCCGCGGTGCGGCAGCAGCTCCCAGTTGCGGTTGTCGGTGCTGGCCACGGTGCCGGTGCGCAGGATCTTCTTCAGCTCGAAGCCATCGAGCTGGGTGACGTCGGCCACCGCCCGCTCCAGCGCCAGCTGCACCTCGGCCAGCGGCGGGATCGGCACCCACAGCGGCAGCTCTTCGTCGAGCACATGGTCTTCACGCACATAACCGTGGGCCAGCACATAGTCGCCCAGCTGCTGGGTGTTGCGCAGGCCGGCGCAGTGGCCCAGCATCAGCCAGGCATGCGGGCGCAGCACGGCGATGTGGTCGGAGATGTTCTTGGCGTTGGCCGGGCCCACGCCGATGTTGACCATGGTGATGCCCGAGCCGTCGGGCCGCACCAGGTGGTAGGCCGGCATCTGCGGCAGGCGCGGCGGCGCGGCACCCAGGCGTCGTCCGGGCTCGGCCGGCTGTGCCGGCGCGGCGCGTGCACCACGTTGCCCGGCTCGACGAAGGCGATGTAGTCGTCGCTCTCGGCCGCATGCTTGGGCCAGTTGCCCAGCAGCCCGCCCTGGCCCAGCGGCTTGGACATCATCTCGTGGCCCAGGCGCACAAACTCGTCGATGTAGAACTGGTAGTTGGTGAACAGCACGAAGTTCTGGAAGTGCTCGGGCGAGGTGCCGGTGTAGTGGCGCAGCCGCTGCAGCGAGTAATCCACCCGCGGCGCGGTGAACAGCGCCAGTGGCAGCGGCTCACGCGGGCCGACCTCGTGCGTGCCGTTGGCGATGCCGTCGTCCATGGCGGCCAGGTCGGGCAGGTCGAACACGTCGCGCATCAGCTGGCGCCGCTCGGGCGTCATCGTGCCTTCCACATGGTCGTGCTGGGCAAAGCTGAAGTGGATCGGGATCGGCTGCTTGCTCATGCCCACCTCGATCGGCCCGCCGTGGTTGCGCAGCAGCAGGCTGAACTGCTCGCGGAAGTAGTTGGCGAACAGGTCGGGCCGGGTCAGCGTGGTTTCGTACACGCCGGGGCCGGCCACGAAGCCATAGCTCAGCCGGCTGTCGGCCCGGGCCACCGTGTCGGTGCGCACCCGCACAAACGGGTAGCAGGCGCGGATGCGGCCCTGCACAGGCGCACCGGCCACAAAGTCCTGCAGGCTTTGCCGCAGGTGGGCGATGCCCGAGTTGTAGATGGTGGCCGCATGCGCCAGCGCGGCGTCAGCGTCGTTGAAGCTCTGGGTGACGATCAGGGTGGGGGCGGGGGCGCTTGTCATGCCGAATTGTCAGCCACCGGTGTGACGGCAGCCATCAGCCATCAGCCATGGTCGGTCTGCATGGCCGGCAGGCTGGTCCAGTCGGCGCCTGCGCGTTGGCGGCAATGATTCGCCCAGCCTGGCACGCTTGCGATGCAGTCCTGCATGACCGGCGCTTGACCCGACCCTGCAGAGGCGCACACTTGCACCGCCCGGGCGGGTGTTCTGTGACCGCAGTGCTTGGCCGCCCCGGGGATGGGCGTCTTGTCCAATCGCTTGCCTGAGGAGTCGCCATGGATGCCATCGCATCATTCTTCGGCCGCAACGGCTTTCTGCCGCACGGTTACTGCTTCCAGTGGTCGCCCAACTTGTTGTGGGCCATGGTGGTGGCCGATGTGGCCATCGCCCTGGCCTACTTCTCCATCCCGCTGGCCCTGGTCAGCTTCATCCGCCGGCGCCCGGGGCTGCGGCAGCAACTGGGCGGCGTGCCCTGGCTGTTCAGCGCCTTCATCTTTGCTTGCGGCCTGACGCATGTGATGGGTGTGTGGACCCTGTGGCAGCCCGATTACGGCCTGGAGGCGCTGACCAAGGCCGGCACGGCCGGCCTGTCGGTGGTCACGGCGCTGGCGCTGTGGCCGCTGATCCCGCGGGCGCTGAAGATCCCGTCGGTGCTGGACCTGCAATCGGCCATCGCCAGGCTGGAAGCTGAAATCGGCCGCCGCCGCAGCGCCGAGCAGCATGCGCTGGACATCGAGCAGAGCCTGGCGGTGACGCTGGCCAGCATCGAGGCCGGTTTCATCGCCACCGACCGTGCCGGCCGGGTCACGCGCATGAACGAGGTCGCCGAGCGCATCACCGGCTGGACCCAGGCCGAGGCGCTGGGCCGCAGCGTGATGGAGGTCTATGACCGCGAAGGCCGCCCGCCAGAGCTGGCGGCCAGCAATGCGGTCGATCTGGTGCTGCAGCGCGGGCCGGCGGGTGAGACGGTGCACGACGCCGTGTGCATTGCCCGCGATGGCCGGCGCACCACGGTCGAGCTGCGCAGCGGCATCAAGCGCGACGACAACGGCGCGGTGCGCGGCCTGGTCACGGTCTTCCGCGATGTCACCCTCAGCCGCCAGGCCGAGGCCGAGTTGCCGCGCCTGGCGGCCATCGTCGAGTCGTCGGACGACGCCATCATCGGCTGCACGCTGGACGGGCGCATCAGCTCCTGGAACCGCGCGGCCGAGGGCATGTTCGGCCAGCGCGCACAAGATGCGATCGGCACATCGATCGAAGCGCTGTACCCGCCGGGGGGCGCGGTGCAGCCGATGGAGGGCTTGCAAGCGCTGGCGCGCGGTGAGCGCATTCCCGCCTTTGACGCCGTTGGCCGCAGCGGCGACGGCCGCAGGCTGGACCTGTCGGTGAGCCTGTCGCCCGTGCTCGACCGCCGCGGCCGCATCGTCGGGGCGTCCAAGATCGTGCGCGACATGTCGGAGCGGCGGCGTGACACCGCCGCGCTGCGCGAGAGCGAGGCCCGGCTGCGCTTCACCCTGGAAGCCGGCCAGGTCGGCAGCTGGGACATGGATCTGGAGACCGGGGTGATCCGCCGGTCGCTGATGCACGACCGCTGCTTCGGCTATGACGAACCGGTGGCGCACTGGACCCCGGCGGACGCGCTGCGGCACATGCATCCGGAAGACCGCGGCGCCTTTGTCGACGGCTTTGCGGACGCCATGGCCACCGGCCAGGACTGGCGACCCGAATGCCGGGTGATCTGGCCCGACGGCAGCCTGCACTGGGTGGCCGGGCGCGGCAGCCTGTTCTCGGATGGCAACGGGCGCCGGCGCATGCTGGGCATCATCAGCGACATCACCCAGAGCAAGCTGGCAGAGCAGGGGCGCTTGCTGACCGAGCAGCTGGCCGCCGAGAACCGGCAGATCCAGGCGGCCAGCCGCATGAAGAGCCAGTTTCTGGCCAACATGTCGCATGAGCTGCGCACACCACTGAATGCGGTGATCGGCTTTGCCGACCTGCTGCATGCCGGCGCCGTGCCGGCGGATTCACCCAAGCACCGTGAATTCCTGGGCCACATCGGCAGCAGCGGCCGGCACCTGCTGCAGCTGATCAACGATGTGCTGGACCTGTCGAAGGTGGAGACCGGGCACCTTGAATTCTTCGTCGAGCCGGTTGATCTGCCCAAGCTGATGGCCGATGTCGGCGCGGTGCTGTTCAGCGGCAAGCAGGCGCAACGGCTGCAGTTCACGCTGCAGGTCGACCCCGCGCTGGCCGAGGTCGACATCGACCCGGGCCGCTTCAAGCAGGCCTTGTTCAACTACCTGTCGAATGCGATCAAGTTCACCCCGGATGGTGGCAAGGTGACGGTGCGTGCCATGCCCGACGGCGACGCGCACATGCGGCTGGAGGTCGAGGACACCGGCATCGGCATCGCCGCCGAAGACCTGCCGCGCCTGTTTGTCGAGTTCCAGCAGCTTGACGCCGGCCTCAACAAGCAACATGCCGGCACCGGCCTGGGCCTGGCGCTGACGCGCAGCATGGTCGAGGCGCAGGGCGGCACGGTCGGCGTGCGCAGCGTGCTGGGCCAGGGCAGCGTGTTCCACCTGGTGCTGCCCTGCACCGCCGCCCAGTTGCCGGTGCGCCCCCGGCGGCTGCTGCTGCTCGATGACCCGGCGCATGGCGCGGTGGCTGGCAGCCTGGGCGCGGCGGGCTTTGCCGTCGATGTGGCGGCCAGCGGCCAGGACGCCCTGCGCCACGCTGCAACCCATGCCTACGACGGCATCACGCTTGGCCTGGACCTGCCCGACCGCAGCGGGCTGGGGGTGCTGGCCGCGCTGCGCCAGACAGCGCTGAACCAGGCCACCCGGGTGGTGGGCCTGAGCATCGCCACCGACGCGCAGGCGCGGGTGCTGTTCCCCATCACCGACCTGCTGGAAAAGCCCTTGCTGACCGACCAGGTGCTGCAGGCCCTGGCGGCCTGCGGGCTGCAGCGCGACAGCGGCGCCTGCGTGATGGTGATCGACGACGACCCGCTGGCCCTGGCCTTGATGGACGCCACGCTGCGGTCGGCCGGCCTGCGGCCGCGGCGCTGGACCGACGGCCGCCAGGCCCTGCGCGAACTGGACGCGGTCCGCCCCGCTGCCATCGTGCTGGACCTGATGATGCCGGGCTTCGACGGCTTTGACGTGCTGCAGGCCCTGTCGACCCGGCCCGACTGGCAGGCCATCCCGGTGTTCGTCTGGACCAGCATGCTGCTGACCGACCCGGAGCTGGCAGACCTGGCGCAGTCGGCCCAGGCCATCCTGCAAAAGGGCGGCGGCGGCCTGGCACTCCTGGTGCAGCGGCTGCTGCATGCAGGCCCGGCGGCCACTGCGGCAGCGCCGGCGCCGGTGGACGACGGAGCGCTGCAGTGAGCGGGGCTGGCGGGCGCGCCACGCCAGCCACCCCATCCGGCACGCCGCCCGCAGGGCAGGCTGAGGCGCCGGCCCTGCGGGCGCTGGTCGTCGACGACCAGTGGCTGAATGTGGAGTTGGCCGAGTTTGTGCTGCGCGCCGGCGGCTTCAGCGTGGCCAGCGCGGCTGACGCCGCCACCGCCGAGGCGCAGCTGCTGGCCTTCCAGCCCGATGTGGTGCTGATGGACATCCAGATGCCCGACGTCGACGGGCTGGCGCTGACGCGGCGCTGGAAGGCCGACCCGGCCAAGCAGGCCGTGGTGGTCATCGCCTTCACCGCTTATGCGATGAAGGGTGACGCCGCGCGCCTGCTGGAAGCGGGTTGTGACGGCTACCTGGCCAAGCCGATCGACGTGCTGACCTTTGCCCAGCAGGTGCGCGACCTGGTGGCCCAGACCCGCAGCCGCGGGGCCTGATGCGCTGCGGTGTCGGCCCGTGGCGCCAAGCTTCCGGCAACAGCATGCCTGCAGCATCGGGCGGCGGCGCGGTTTATCGGGAGGTCATGGCGGGGTGACGTGCTGCTGCGTGGCGTTTGCCATCAGCAGATGCTGCAGGCTGATGGCCAATGGCAGGCCAGTCGAAGCGCCGTCATGGAAGGCGGCCAACTTGGCCCCATCCCAATGCGCGCCGGCAAAGTCTGCGGCAGCTTCCACATCGAACACCAGATAGTGCGACTGCGATGCTTGCCCGGGCTAGCCGGTGGCCACAAGCGCGTCCCTGGCAAACACGCGGTGGCCCGTCGATGGGCGCTTGATGCGCAGCAGCCCGGGCTGCACCGTGCCGCCCGCACCATGCAGCAGCAGGTAGCTGGCCCCGGCAACCTCGGGCGACAAGGCCAAGGAGCCGCGATCGGTGTGCATGCTCAGCTGTGCCAGTTCACCACCGCCAGGGCGTCGAAGCCGGTGAAGTCGCCGGTGTTGCGGGTGACCAGCGTCAGGCCGTTGGTCTTGGCCACGGCGGCGATCTCGCCGTCGGTGCGCGGCAGCGGGCGGCCCACCTGCGCCAGACGGGCCCGTTCTGCGCCCAGCCAGTGCGCCGCAGCTGCATCGAACGGCAGCACGGGCACCTGGGCTTGCAACCCGTCCAGCCAGCGCAGCAGCCAGGTCTGGCGGGCGCCCTGCGGCAGCCGTCGGCAGCCGAACACCAGTTCTTCCAGCGTGGGCGCGCTGATCGCGCAGCTGGCTTCCTCGTGGGCCAGCCAATGCAGCACGCCAGTGTTCGGCTGGGGCTTGGTCAGTTCCGACACCACATTGGTGTCGAGCAGAAAGCGCAGGGCCATGGCGTGTCGGTGTCACCCCAGGTCAGGTGCGGGCCGCTCGCTCTGGTCGCGAAGGCCAGTCCAGTCAGCGTCGGACCATGGCGCCAGCCCGGCCTGCGCCGCTTCGGCGCGCCACTGCTTGGTGTAGGCCAGCAAGCCGACACGGCCGGTGTTCAGCCGTTCATAGTCTGCTTCGGACACCAGCACCGCCACCGCACGGCCGCGCCGGGTGATGCGCACCGGCTGGCCAGACTCTGCCTGGTGCACCAGCTCAGCGAATCGCGCCTTGGCCTCGGCGATTGACATATCGGTCATGCGCACTCCAAATGACCATTAGGATGGTCATGATAGGCCTGCGTCGCTGGGCCGTCAAACCGCGCACCGGCACTGTCAGTGCAAGGCCGACTAGAACTGCCGCCAATCCGCTGTCTGCGGATTGGCGAACAACGCAGCAGGCGGCCCCATCTCGTGGATGCGGCCGGCATGCATGCACACCACCCGGTCGGCCACCTTGCGGGCGAAGTTGCATCTCGTGCGTGACCATCAGCAGCGTCATGCCCTCGTCGGCCAGTGTCTCCACCACCCGCAGCACCGCGCCCACCAGCTCGGGGTCGAGCGCGCTGGTGATCTCGTCGCACAGCATCACACGCGGTGCCATGGCCAGCGCCCGGGCAATCGCCACCCGCTGCTGCTGCCCGCCGGACAACTGATCAGGCCAGGCGTCGAACTTTTCAGCCAGGCCCACCCGGGCCAGCAGCTGGCGTGCCAGGGCGGCGGCCGCCGCGCTGTCCTGCTGCTTGACCAGGGTGGGCGCCAGCATCACAGTGCGGCCCACAGTCGGGTGCGGAAACAGGTTGAAGCGCTGGAAGATCATGCCCACGTGCTGGCGCAGCGCGCGCATGGCCTGGGCATCGCCATGCTGCAGCGGCAGGCCGTCGACCAGCAGGCTGCCCTGCTGGAACACCTCCAGCCCGTTGATGCAGCGCAGCAGCGTGCTCTTGCCCGAGCCGCTCTTGCCGATGATGGCGACCACCTCGCCACGCTGCACCTGCAGGTCGATGCCGCTGCAGCACCTCGTGGTTGCCGAAGCACTTGCGCAGCGCGGCGACTGGTGACGATGGGTTCAGCGGCCATGTTGGAAGCTCCTCTCCAGCCTGCGGCTGGCGGCCGACACCGGCCAGCACAGCGCGAAGTACATCAGCGCCACGCAGGCGTAGACGGTGAACGGCTGGAAGGTGGCATTGCTGATCATGGTGCCGGCCTTGGTCAGCTCGATGAAGCCGATGACCGAAGCCAGCGCCGTGCCCTTGATCACCTGCACCAGAAAACCCACTGTGGGCGGCACTGCAATGCGCAAGGCCTGCGGGCCCACCACATGGCGCATCTTTTCGCCAAAGCTCAGCGCCAGGCTGTCGGCTGCCTCCCACTGGCCCCGGGGAATGGCGTTGACGCAGCCGCGCCAGATGTCGGTGAGAAAGGCGCTGGTGTAGAGCGTCAGCGCCAGGCTGGCCGCCACCCAAGCCGACACATTCAGCCCCAGCAGCGCCAGGCCGAAATAGGCCAGGAACAGCTGCATCGTAGGCTGCCACGCCCACCTGCGCGCCCGGCAGCCGGGCCAGCCGCGCCAGCAGCAGCGCCAGGCCGACGACTCCGCCACCGATGAAGGCGATCAGCGACAAGCCGACGGTCCAGCGCGCGGCCAGCAGCAGATTGCGGAAGATGTCCCAGAGCGTGAAGTCGACCACCGTTGCGCCCTCAGCGGCCAGCGTTCGGCAGGCGGCCAAAGATGAACTTTGGCCCCATCCAGTTGAGGAGCTGGCGCACACCGATCGACAGCAACAGGTAGTTGGCGGTGGCGATGATGTAGGCCTCGAAGGCGCGGAAGTTGCGGCTCTGGATCAGGTTGGCCGCGTAACTCAGCTCTTGCGCCGCGATCTGGCCGCACACCGCCGAGCCCAGCATCACGATGACGAACTGGCTGGTCAGTGCTGGCCACACCCGGCCCAATGCCGGCGGCAGCACCACCCGGCTGAACACCTGCAGTTCATTCAGCGCCAGGTTGGCTGCGGTCTTGATGGCCAATTCCTTGGCGGCGAACACCGCTTGGCGGAATGGTGAGTCGGTTGCCGTGAAGTCAATTTCCGCCGCGCGTTCGGGGTTCTTGCCCAACGTGCTGATGACCCGGTCGGCCCTCCTGGTCTGCAGATTAGGGAATGCGGTTGGCGCTGGTCACGGCCACCAGTTCTACCTTGAAGCCCCGTTTGCCGGCGATGTGGTTGGCCATGTCGATGCCCAGGCCGTGCGGCTTCAGGTCGGTGCCCACGCAGCCATCAGACTGAAAATCGGTCGGCCCGGCGATGTTGATCTGTTGCTTGGCCAGGATGTCGTCCAGCGCGTCTGGGTGGGCCGCCAGCTGCAGCAGGGCGGTGGTGACCAGGGTGGCCAGGGCGGCGAGGGTCGTGCGGCGGATCATGGTGTCAAGGCCTTTCGGTGGGCGGGTGGTGGGCGCCTTGGTTTGGCGCGCGCCGACGGTGTTGACCCATCGTGCACGCAAGCACAGGGCAAGCCTGCCGGCCGGCTACCCGATTGCGCGCACACTGCAAGCTGCGTCAACCCATTGCCCGCCTCAACATGACCCGCGAAATCCTGCTCAACGCCTTTGACATGCACTGCGTCGGCCACATCCAGCAAGGCCTGTGGACCCACCCGCGCGACCAGTCCACCCGCTACAAGACCCTGGCCTACTGGACCGAACTGGCGCGCACGCTGGAGGCGGCGCTGTTCGACGGCATCTTCCTGGCCGACGTGGTGGGCGTCTACGACGTCTACGGCGGCACTGCCGATGCGGCCTTGCGCGGCGCGTGCAGGTGCCGGTCAATGACCCGATGCTGCTGATCCCGGCCATGGCGGCGGCCACCCAGCACCTGGGCTTTGGTGTCACCGCCAACCTGGTCTACGAGGCGCCCTATTTGTTTGCCCGGCGCATGTCGACGCTGGACCACCTGACGGGCGGGCGGGTCGGCTGGAACATCGTCACCGGCTACCTCGACAGCGCTGCCCGTGCCAACGGCCTGAGCCAGCAGATGGCACACGACGACCGCTACGACCTGGCCGACGAATACATGCAGCTGGTCTACCAGCTGTGGCAGCACAGCTGGGCCGACGATGCGGTGCTGGCCGACCGCAGCGCCGGCGTGTATGCCGACCCGGCCAAGGTGCGTGCGGTGCACCACCACGGCAAGCAGTACACCGTGGACGCCATGCACCTGTGCGAGCCCTCGCCCCAGCGCACGCCGGTGCTCTACCAGGCGGGCTCGTCACCGCGCGGGCGGCAGTTTGCGGCCCAGCATGCCGAATGTGTGTTCCTCAATGGCCAGAGCATGGCCGGCGTCAAGGCCATCGTCGACGACATCCGTGCGCTGGCGGTGGCCGCCGGCCGGCAGGCCGGGGACATCAAGTTCTTCCTCGGGGCCACCGTGGTCACCGGCGCCACGGCGGCCGAGGCCGACGATCTGTTTGCCGACTACCGCCAGCATGTCAGCAGCGAGGCCGCGCTGGTGCATGCCGCTGCGTCGCTGGGCGTGGACCTGGCCCGCTTCGACCTGGACGCGCCGGTGGACGCGTCGGCCAGCAACGCCATCACCAGCAATGTGGCGGCCCTGCAGCGCAGCCAGGGCCCGCAGTGGACCAAGCGCAAGCTGCTCGAGCAGATGGTGCTGGGCAGCCGGCAGGCGCCCATCGTCGGGTCGGCCAGCGCCGTGGCCGAGACCTTGATCCGCTGGACCGAGGAAACCGGCGTCGATGGCTTCAACCTCAGCCGCACCGTGGCGCCTGAATGCTTTGTCGACTTCGGCCGCCTGGTGGTGCCTGAACTGCAGGCCCGCGGTGCTTTCAAGACGGCCCACCGCCCCGGCACGCTGCGCGACAAGTTGTTCGGCCGCGGTGACCGGCTGCCCGCCAGCCACTGCGCCATGGCCGTCGTCTGAACCAAGAGACCGCCGCGGAACCGGCTCTGCCGGGCCGCTGGCGTTGCCCCCTTGAGGGGGCGCGCGCAGCGCGTAGGGGGTGGGCCGAGACCGCCGCGGAACCGGCTCTGCCGGGCCGCTGGCGTTGCCCCCTTGAGGGGGCGCGCGCAGCGCGTAGGGGGTGGGCCTAAAACATCGGCGCGTCGGTGAAGATGCGGGCGTCCATGGTCTGCAGGTCGTCGGCCACGGCCACCGGCGCCCCCAGCACCGCCAGCACGTCGCGCTGCAGGTCCAGCCCGGGGGCGATCTCGGTCAGCGTCAGCCGGCCGCCGCGCAACTCGAACACCGCGCGCTCGGTGATGTAGGTGATCTGCCGGCCCAGGCTGGCCACATAGGGGCCGTGGAAGCTGAGGTGCTGCACGGTGGGCACCAGCTTGGGCAGCCGGCCTTCCTGCAGGATGCGCAGCCGGCCGTCGCCGGTGGCGATCTGCAGGCCGTCGGCGGTCAGCGTGCCCATGAACACCACCCGCGGTGTGCTCTGCGTGATGTTGATGAAGCCGCCCACGCCCGACACCTTGTTGCCGAAGCGGCTGACGTTGACATGGCCTTCGGGGGTGAATTCGGCCAGGCCCAGAAAGCTGATGTCCAGGCCGCCGCCGTCGTAGAAGTCGAACATCTCGGCATGGCTGGTCACGGCTTCGGGCCAGGTGGACGCGCCGAAGGCCGGGCCGTCGGCCGGCGTGCCGCCCACCGGGCCGGATTCCACCGTCAGCGTGAAGCCGCGCACGCCTTCTTCGTCGGCCACCGCGCCCAGGCCGGCCGGCATGCCCACGCCCAGGTTCACCACCGGCCGGCTGGCGCCGCTGCGCGGCGGCACCGCCTGCAAGGCCAGCAGCGCGCGGCGCTGGATGATCTTGCGCAGGTCCAGCGGCAAGGCGCGCCGTCGCGCTGCGCGGCGGCCGGCTGGCCGGTGCGGCGCTGAACTTGGCGTCGAAGTCTTCGCCGAAGGTCATGCAGTGGTCCTGCGGGTCGTCGGCGATCACCAGGTGGTCGACCAGGATGCCCGGCACCCGCACCGCCGCCGGCAGCAAGCTGCCCGCCGGCACGATGCGCTTGACCTGGGCGATGACGATGCCGCCCGAGTTGTGCGCCGCCTGGGCGATGGCCAGCAGGTCGTGGTGGAAGGGCTCCTGCTCGCACGACAGGTTGCCCAGTGCATCGGCCGTGGTGGCGCGGATCAGCGCCACGTCGATCGGCAGCGCCGGGTAGAACAACTGCTGCTCGCCGCCCAGCGTGCACCCGTTGCACCCGTGGCTCGATGGCCGACTGCGCCGTGCGTGGCGTCAGCCGGCCGCCGTCATGCTGCGGGTCGACAAAGGTGTGCAGGCCGATCTTGGTCACCACGCCCGGCTTGCCACCGGCGATCGCGCGGTAGAGGTGGGCGATCACGCCCTGCGGCAGGTTCCAGGCCTCGATGGCATTGGCCTGCACCAGTGCGCCCAGCATCGGCGCCGAGATCCAGTGCCCGCCGATCACCCGCTGCAGCAGGCCGGCATGGCCGAAATGGTTGACGCCGCGGCTGCCGCGGTCGCCCTGGCCGGCGGCATACAGCAGGGTCAGGTCACGCGGGTGGCCGCTGGCCAGGAAGCGGGCCTCCACCGCCCGGCTCACCGCCTCGGCATGGCCCACGCCGACAAAACCGGCACAGGCCACGGTGGCGCCGTCGGGCACCAGGGCGGCGGCCTGGGCGGGGGTCAGGGCAATGCGGGCTGTGGACATGGAAGGGGTTCTCGGCGGCTTGCCTGGATGCTAGGAGTGTGGGCGGCGCTGTCAGTCACGCAGGGGCCAGGGCTTGCCCTGCACATTTGCAGGCTGGCAGCGGCTAGCATGCACAGCGCCGTCCCGATCGAGCCCCCACCATGAGTTTCTTTGCCATCGACATCGGCAACACCCGCCTGAAATGGGCGCTGTACGACTCCGCCCACGCTGGCGCCGAGGCGCTGGACCAGGGGGCCGTGTTCCTGGAAAACATCGACGCCCTGGCCGACGGCGAGTGGCAGCACCTGGCCCAGCCAGGCGCCGTGCTGGGCTGCAACGTGGCCGGTGATGCGGTGCGCAGCCGGGTCGAAGAACAGCTGGAGCTGTGGGACCTGGAGCCACGCTGGGTGGTCAGTTCGGCCGGCGGCAGCCGGCGTGACCAACGGCTACGACCACCCCGGGCGCCTGGGCACCGACCGCTTCGTGGCCCAGATCGGCGCACGCCAGCATGTGCTGGCCCGCGGCGCGCCGCGCCCGGCCCTGGTGGTGATGGTGGGCACGGCAGTGACGGTCGACGCACTCGACGCCGAGGGCCATTTTCTGGGCGGGCTGATCCTGCCCGGCCACGGCATCATGCTGCGCGCGCTGGAAGGCGGCACCGCCGGTCTGCGTGTGCCCACCGGCGAGGTGGTCGACTTTCCCACCAACACCAGCGACGCGCTGACCAGCGGCGGCACCTACGCCATCACCGGCGCCATGGAGCGCATGCACCGCCACTTGCAGCAGCGCACCGGCCAGAGCCCCTTGACTCTGATGACCGGCGGTGCCGGCTGGAAAGTGGCCCCGTGGCTGCCGATCGAACATGAACTGATCGATTCGCTGATCTTCGACGGCTTGCTGGCCTTGCAGCGCGAGCGCGAGGCGGTCTGAGCGCTGGGCTTGGCGTGTGACCGGCCGGAACTTTCGGTCCGGCAGCCAACCGAACTTGCCGGACGTGCCGTCCGCCCACCGCCAGGACCCCCAGTGACCGACACCGAACACCAAGCCATCCTCACCATCAGCCTGCTGGCCGCCTTTGCCGACGGCCAGAAGCATGCACGTGAGCGCGACGAGATCAAGCGCATCGTCGACGGCCTGGGCCAGGCCGAGGGTGTGCACCTGCCGACGCTGTACCAGGACGTGCTGCTCCAGCGGGTGAGCCTGGACACGGCCGTGCCCCAGCTCCAAGGCGCCGACGCCCGGCTGCTGGCCTATGAGATGGCCGTGTGTGTCTGCGATGCCGACGGCGCGCAGAGCCCGGCCGAGCGGGCCTTTCTCGACGGCCTGGGCCAGCGCCTGGGCCTGGCTGCGCATGTCGCCAGCGGCTTTGCGCAGCAGGCCGAAGCCCTGGCGCAGGCGCCGATCCCCGCCACCACCCCGGTGGCCGCAGGCGGACCGGCCGGCGCATCCGGCCCGGCCAGCTTGGCTGGTGGCGCCGTACCGACCACCACACCAACCGCCACACCAACCGCCGCACAGGCCCCCGCACCGGCCGCCGATCAGGCTGCGCTGGACAAGGCCATCCTCGACGCTGCCATCCTCAATGGGGCGCTGGAGCTGCTGCCCGAAAACCTGTCCACGCTGGCCATCATCCCCTTGCAGATGCGGCTGGTCTACCGCATCGGCCAGGCCCATGGGTACCAGCTGGACAGTGGCCATGTGAAGGATTTTCTGGCCACGGCGGGCGTCGGCCTCACCTCGCAGTATCTGGAGCAGGCCGGCCGCAAGCTGCTGGGCGGCTTGCTGGGCAAGGTGGGTGGCGGCTTGCTGGGTGGCCTGGGCAAGCAGGCGGTGAGCAGCGGCATGAGCTTTGCCGCCACCTATGCCCTGGGCCATGTGGCCAAGCGCTATTACGCCGGTGGGCGGGTGCTGAGCGCGCAACTGCTGAAAGACGCCTACGCCAGCACCCTGCAACAGGCCCAGGGCCTGCAGTCGCAATATCTGCCGGCCATGCGCGAGAAGGCCCGCACGGTGGACACCGGCCAGCTGCTGGCCATGGTGCGCGGACGGTGAGCCGCCCACACGTCTGGCGCTACAGGATGTAGCGCGACAGGTCTTCGTTCTTCGCCAGCTCGCCCAGCTTGGCGTCGACCAGCGCGGCGTCGATGGCCACCGTCTGGCCGCTGCGGTTGGGGGCGTCGAAGCTGACGTCGTCGAGCAGCCGCTCCATCACCGTGGCCAGGCGGCGCGCGCCGATGTTTTCGGTGCGCTCATTCACGTCGTAGGCAATTTGCGCCAGCCGGCGGATGCCATCGGCCGTGATCGCCAGGGTCACGCCCTCGGTGGCCAGCAGCGCCTCGTATTGCTTGATCAGGCTGGCCTGGGTGCTGCTGAGGATGGCCTCGAAGTCGTCCACCGTCAGCGGCCCCAGCTCCACCCGGATCGGGAAGCGGCCCTGCAGCTCGGGGATCAGGTCGCTGGGCTTGGCCAGGTGGAAGGCGCCCGAGGCGATGAACAGGATGTGGTCGGTCTTGACCATGCCGTGCTTGGTGCTCACCGTGGTGCCTTCGACCAGCGGCAGCAGGTCGCGCTGCACGCCCTGGCGCGACACCTCGGCACCGCTGCCTTCGCTGCGCGAGCAGACCTTGTCGATCTCGTCGATGAAGACGATGCCGTTGTTCTCGGCATTGGCCAAGGCCTGGGTCTTGATGTCCTCGTCATTGACCAGCTTGGCGGCTTCTTCATCGACCAGCAGCTTCAGCGCCTCGGCGATCTTCAGCTTGCGGGTCTTCTTCTTGCCCGGGCCCATCTGCGAGAACAGGCCCTTGAGCTGCTCGGCCATCTCTTCCATGCCGGGTGGCGTGACGATGTCCATGCTGGCGCGCGGCTCGGCCAGGTCGAGCTCGATCTCCTTGTCGGCCAGCGCGCCTTCACGCAGCCGCTTGCGCATCACCTGGCGCGCGGTGTTGTCCCGGCTCTCGGCGGGCGCGCCGCCAAAGCCCACCTCGTGGCGCGGCGGCGGCACCAGCACGTCGAGCACACGCTCTTCGGCGGCGTCTTCGGCGCGGGCGCGCTGGCGTGTCATGGCGCTGCTGCGCTCTTGTTTCACCGCCATGTCGACTAAGTCGCGGATGATGCTGTCCACGTCCTTGCCGACATAGCCCACCTCGGTGAACTTGGTCGCCTCCACCTTGATGAAGGGCGCATCGGCCAGCTTGGCCAGGCGCCGGGCGATCTCGGTCTTGCCCACCCCGGTGGGCCCGATCATCAGGATGTTTTTCGGCGTGATCTCGCTGCGCAGTCCGGCGGCCACCTGCTGGCGCCGCCAGCGGTTGCGCATGGCGATCGCCACGGCGCGTTTGGCGGCGTTCTGGCCGACGATGTGGCGGTCCAGCTCCGAGACGATTTCTTGCGGGGTCATGCTCATTCCAAGACCTCGATGGTGTGGTTCTGGTTGGTGTAGATGCACAGGTCGCCGGCGACGACCAGGGACTGCTTGACGATGTCAGCCGCGCTCATTTCCGTGTGCTGCAGCAAGGCCCGCGCCGCAGCCTGGGCATACGCGCCGCCCGAACCGATGGCAACGATGCCCAGCTCGGGCTCCAGCACATCGCCGTTGCCGGTGATGATCAGGCTGGCCTCGCGGTCGGCCACGGCCAGCATGGCTTCCAGCTTGCGCAGCACCCGGTCGGTGCGCCAGTCCTTGGTCAGCTCGATGGCCGCGCGCACCAGGTGGCCCTGGTGTTTTTCCAGCTTGGCCTCGAAGCGCTCAAACAGCGTGAAGGCGTCGGCGGTGGCGCCGGCAAACCCGGCCACCACGGTGTCGCGGTGCAGCTTGCGCACCTTGCGTGCACTGGCCTTGACGATGATGTTGCCCAGCGTGACCTGGCCGTCGCCGCCCAGTGCCACCTGCCAGCCTTGGGGGGTCTGGCGGCGCACGCTGAGGATGGTGGTGCCGTGGAAGGGTTCCATGGGTGGTGTGTGTCCGTTCAGAAGAAGGCGGCCGCCGGGGCGGCGCGCCGTGGGCCCAGGGCCTGGGGTGCTCAGTCGCGCGGCACTTGCACGCGGGCGTGCTCGTTGATGCCCATGGCGCCGAAGAACAGCGCCACCAGGCGGTGGGCATCGACGAAGGTGACGCCGCGGTTCTCACTCTGCTTGGCCAGCACCCAGTTCAGCAGGTCGCCTGCAGCGATGAAGTCCACCCGGATCAAGCGCGCGCAGCTCACATGCACCAGCGTGGCGGCGCCCAGCTTGCGGTCCAGCTGCCGCAGGATGCCGGCGATGTCGCCGGCCAGCTGGCCCGACAGTTCGACCGTGGCCATCTGCTGGCCGGCCTGGCCGTCGTCCAGCAGGCTGGACTCCAGGAAGCTGGACTGCACCTCGCTGACGATGGACATCGTCGGCGTGGTGGTCGAGTTGCTGGCATTGGTGGCCCGCACCTGGCAGCGTGCCCGCTCCCAGGACGGGGGGGACACTTCATAGGTCACGCAATAGTCGATCGCTGTTTCGTCGAACTGGTCTGGCCGGTTCGACAGGCGCAGCGCCTCCAGCCTGGCCATCCAGAACGCCGGGTCGGCGTCCCGCACACCGGTCGGCGCTGCCTCTTGCAGGCTGTGCAGCAAGCGCTCGGCGTCGATCCAGCGCATGTCGATGGCTTGGGGCGCCCATTGGCGGAACAGCAAGTGCAGTTGGGTGGCGGCCTCAGGCTCCACGCCTTCCAGCGCCGACCAGTCCAGCACCCAGGGCAGGGGCAGCTGCAAGGTGCTGGACCGCAGCCGGGCCACGGCATCGACATCCAGCTGCGCCGGGCTCACCCAGCCGATGTCGCCCTTGATGCCCCGGGTGTCCGGGCGTTCATCGGCGGTGGCGTCGGCCACCCGGCGCGGCAGCGAGTACCACTGCGGCGACGAGCGGTCGAAGCGGTTGGCAAATTCCAGCGACAGGGTCTCGAACCGTCTGCTGCTGGCCGGTGGCCCGGTACAGGTCGAACAGCACCAGCCAGGTCTCGGCATGGTTGGCGCGGGCCGCCTGGGGCCGACACAGGTTGGTCAGCGCCTGCTCGCACTGGTTGAAGTCGGCATTGGCGAAGGCGATCACGGCCTCGTCCAGATCCGGGTCGTGCACCACCTCGTTGACTTCGACCGCAAAGCGGCTGCTGCCACCGAAGCTGCTGTCGCCGCGTGGCAGGCCGGCGACAGCGGGTGCAGCCGGCCGCTCCGATGGTGTGCCTGTGCGTGCGGGTGCGGGTGCGGCGCGCGCCGGCGTGCCTGCAGGTGGCCGTGCGGCCGGCTTTGCTGTGGCTGCCTTGCTGGCGGGCGACCAGGTGCTGACCACCCCCGCCGGGGCTTGACGCGCCGGCGCAGCAGCCTGCTGGCGGGCGGGTGCCGGCGTCAGGAATTCAGTGTCGGGCAAGACCGGCAACGGCGGCAGTGGCGGCAGGCCGGCAGGCTCTGCTGGGGCCTGCCACCGGGGCGCAGCGGGTGCAGCTGGCGAAGCGGGTGCAAAGGGTGCAGCACCAGGCGCCGCACCAGGCGTTGGCCGGCCGCCGTCAAAGGCGGCAGGCTCGGTGGGCGCGTTGTAAAAATCTGTCGGGTGCTGCGGCGCCACCGGCGGCCGCCGCGGCGCAGCCCGTTGGCGCATCGCCATGTCGCGCGGCAACTGCTCGCCCGCCATCTGCTGCTCGATCTCGTCGATCTTGGCCTTCACGCCGATGTCGGCGCGGGCCATCGGGCCTTCAGACTGCCGCGCCTCGGAGTCGGCGGCCCTGGACGAGCCGCCCAGCGCTGCCAGCTGTTCGGGCGTCAGACCGTCGCGGCGCAGCTTGCGCAGGGTGTCGAGCTCGCGCTTGCGCACAAAGTCGTTGCGCCGTTTGCGCTCGACCATGGCCTTGAGCTCGGATTTCTCCAGCTCGGTGCCGTCGTCCTGGCGTGTTGCTGCATCCGACCACTCGGTGGCCGGGTTGGCCACAAAGCGCACCACCTTGCGGAAGAAGCTCGTGCCGTCCTTCGGTTCAGCCATGTCGGTCAGTGGGTCGGCGGGCGCAGCATGGGCTCAATCGCCAAACATCTTCTGCTTGAGTTCGCGCCGCTGCTGGGCTTCGAGGGACAGCGTGGCCGTGGGCCGCGCCAACAGCCGGCCCAGGCCGATCGGCTCGCCGGTTTCGTCGCAAAAACCGTAATCCGACGCGTCGATGCGCACGATGGACTGCGAGATCTTCTTCAGCAGCTTGCGCTCGCGGTCGCGGGTGCGCAATTCCAGGGCGTGCTCTTCTTCGATGGTGGCGCGGTCGGCCGGGTCGGGCACGATGGAGGTGTCTTCCCGCAGGTGCTCGGTCGTCTCGCCGGCATTGCTCAGCAAGTCGTCCTTCAGCGCCTGCAGCCGGGCACGGAAAAACTCCAGCTGCTTGTCATTCATGTACTCGTCGTCCGGCATGGCCTGCAGCTCGGCTTCGCTCAGGTCCTTGCCGGCCTTGGTCTTCCAGGCGTTGACGAGTTTCGGGTCGGCCTTGTAGGCGGTCTTGACGATGTCCACCGGCTCAGGATACCCCCGGGCAGGCGGCCGCGGCGGCGCAAAGCGCTCGGCAAAGCGGTTGGTGGAATGCACCGGCGGCGGTGCGGCCACGGCCTTGGCGGCGGCCAGCTTGGCGCTGCTGGCAGCCTTGCTGGGTGCCTTGGCGGGCTTGGGTGCAGCGGTCGGCGCGGTGGTCGGGGCGGTGCTGGGGCTGCTGCTGTCTGCCGCGGGGGATGTTCCGGGCACTTTGGCCGTGGTCTTGCTCACTGGGTCGCTCCTCGCTGTGGCGTGATACCTGTTGTCCGCCACGGCCGGTGAATCTGCCGCGTCGCTCGAGGCGCGCGGATTGTAGCCACGCCCGCAGGCGAATCAAACGCGTCGGCGCTCAGACCAGGCAGCCTTCCAGCCCTTGCAGCAGGATGTCACGCGGCAGGTCAATGCCGATGAACACCATCTTGCTCTGTTTTTTCTCGCCGGGCAGCCATTTCGGGCCCAGGTCGCTGCCCATCAGCTGGTGCACGCCCTGGAACACCACCTTGCGCTCGCTGCCCTTCATGTGCAGCACGCCCTTGTAGCGCAGCATCTTGGGGCCGTAAACCTGGACGATGGAGCCGAGAAAGTCTTCGAGTTTGGCCGCATGGAAGGCGCGGTCGCTCTTGAAGGCGAAGCTCTTGACGTCATCGTCATGCGCATGGTGGTGCGGGTGGTTGCAGGCCTCGCCGGGCGCATGGTCGTGGCCGGCATGGGCGTCGTGGTCGTGGCCATGGTCATGGCCGTGGTCATGGTGGGCATGGCCATGGCTGTCTTCGACCAGGAAGTCGGGGTCGACTTCCAGTTTGGCATTCAGGTTGAAGCCCTTCAGGTCGAACACATTGGCGATCGGCACCTCGCCGAAGTGCACCGCGTGCTGCGGCGCACGCGGGTTCATGTGCTTGATGCGGTGCTTCAGCGCATCCACCGCCTGCGCATCCACCAGGTCAGCCTTGCTGATGAAGATCTGGTCGGCAAAGCCGATCTGGCGGCGGGCTTCCTGGCGGCTGTCGAGCTGGCCCTCGGCATGCTTGGCATCGACCAGGGTGAGGATGGAGTCGAGCAGATAGCTCTCGGCGATCTCGTCGTCCATGAAGAAGGTCTGTGCCACCGGGCCGGGGTCGGCCAGGCCGGTGGTCTCGATCACCACGCGGTCGAAGCTGCAGTTCACCTTTGCGGCGCCGGGCGGCCAGGTCGCTCAGCGTGGTGCGCAGGTCTTCGCGGATGGTGCAGCAGACACAGCCGTTGCTCATCTGGATGATCTGCTCGTTGGTGTCGCTCACCAGGATGTCACTGTCGATGTTTTCCTCGCCGAACTCGTTTTCGATCACGGCGATCTTCTGGCCGTGGGTTTCGGTGAGGACGCGCTTGAGCAGCGTGGTCTTGCCCGAGCCGAGAAAGCCGGTGAGGATGGTGGCGGGGATCAGACCTTGGGACATGGTGGCTCCGGAGCGCGGTTGGATGGGGCGGGCTGGGCCGCCCACGTCACCCCCGTCAGTTGGGGGCGCCGAACTGTGTTGCAAGCTCGCGGTGGTGTCAAGCGGCGCCTGGACACCGGCGGGCGGCGGTCCGGCGCTGCCATCCCGATGGGGTATTCTTGGGCATTGCCACCTGCGACACCCCCCGTGTCTGAACCTCCTTCCAGCCGGCCGCCGCATCGCGCGGCGGCGACCCCGACCGACAGGTCTGCTGACAGGCCACCCGACAAGCGCGGGCTCTTTGAGCGCGTCGTCGAGTTCCTCTCGCCGGGTCCCGACTCCACCGACGAACTGATGGCCACCCTGGCCGATGCCGAGCAGCGCGAGCTGATCGCACCGGAAAGCCGCGTCATGCTGGAAGGCGTGCTGCGCATGGCCGACATGAGCGCTGGCGACGTGATGGTGGCCGCCCCGCGCATGGACCTGCTGGACATCGACGCGCCCTACGAGGCCCTGCTGGCCACGGTGATCGAGACCGGCCATTCGCGCTTTCCGGCCTACGAAGGCCAGCGCGACAACGTCATCGGCATCCTGATGGCCAAGGACCTGCTGAAGCTGCAGCGCTCGCCCGACCTGAGCCTGCGCACGCTGCTGCGGCCGGCGGTGTTCGTGCCCGAGAGCAAGGGGCTGAACGAGCTGCTGCGCGACTTCCGCGCCAACCGCAACCATCTGGCCATGGTGATCGACGAGTTCGGCAACACCGCCGGCCTGATCACCATCGAAGACGTGCTCGAAGAGATCGTCGGCGAGATCGAGGACGAATTCGACGAAGAGGCCACCGCTGCCGAAAACGGCATCTACACCCTGGCCGACGGCAGCCACCGGGTGGCGGGCGACACCGACATCAGCGCAGTCAACCAGGTCTTCGGCACCCAGCTGCCAGAAGACGCTTTCGACACCATCGGCGGCCTGATCGCCCATGAGCTGGGCCATGTGCCGCGGCGCGGTGAATCGGCCGAGGCCGGCGGCCTGCAGTTCCAGGTGATGATCACCCGGGGCGGGGCGGTGCGCTGGTTCCGGGTGGGCCGCCAGCCGCCGCCAGACAGCAGGCCCGGATTGAGCTCGCCCGGCGGCGCAGCATCCGCGCCGGCCCTGGGCTGAACTGGCGGCAGTGGCCGCCGCCGGCGCCCTGCAGACCCTGGCCTGTGTGCACACCGCCGCCTGGCCGCTGGCGCTGGCGGCGATCGCCCTGCTGGCCTGGTGCGTGGCCGGCGCCACGCCGCGCCGTGCTGCCGTGCTGGGCTGGGCCTTCGGCACCGCCTGGCTGGTGGCCGCCACCTGGTGGCTGTTCATCAGCCTGCACCGCTATGGCGGCCTGCCGGCGCCGCTGGCCGTGGCGGCGGTGGCGCTGCTGTCGGCCGCGCTGTCGCTGTACCTGGCTGCGGCCATGGCCTGGGTGGCGCACCGGCGCAGCGGCCGGCCGCTGGCCGACGCCAGCCGCTTTGCCGCTGCCTGGCTGGTGGCCGAACTGGCACGCGGTGTGATCTTCACCGGCTTCCCCTGGGCCGCCAGCGGCTACACCCAGGTCGACGGGCCGCTGGCACTGCTGGCGCCCTGGCTGGGGGTGTACGGCATCGGCGCGCTGCTGGCTTGGGCCGCAGCCTTGCTGGCGCTGGCGGGGCGGGCGGCGCTGCTGGCGCGGGCAGGGCTGGGCGACGATCGGCCAGCGGGCACCGCGCTGCGCCCGTGCCCTGGCCAGCCTGGCCGTGGCCGTGCTGGCCTTGCCCGCGGCCTGGGGGCTTGCCATCGGCCCGCCGGCGTTCACCCGGCCCGGCGCCAGCCTGCAGGTGGCGCTGCTGCAGACCAATGTGGCGCAGGACGAGAAGTTCGCCGCCGAGCAGCATGCCCGCCACCCTGGCCTGGGTGGCGCAGGCGCTCACCAGCGCCCAGGCCGACCTGGTGGTCACGCCCGAGACCGCGGTGCCGCTGCTGCCGGACCAGCTGCGCGACCTGGCGCCTGGCTACTGGGCCGGCCTGCAGCAGCACTTCAGCCAGCCTGGCGGGCCGGCGGCGCTGGTGGGCGTGCCGCTGGGCGATTTCGAGACCGGTTACACCAACTCGGTGGTGGGCCTGTCGGCCGACACCGCAGCGCCCGGTGCCGGCTACCGCTACGACAAGACCCACCTGGTGCCGTTCGGCGAGTTCATCCCCACCGGCTTTCGCTGGTTCACCGACGCTGATGCACATCCCGCTGGGCGACTTCAACCGCGGGCCGCTGAACCCGCCGTCGTTTGCGGTGGGCGGCGCGCGGGTGGCGCCCAACATCTGCTACGAAGACCTGTTCGGCGAAGAGCTGGCGCGCCGCTTTGCCGACGCCGCCAGCGCGCCCACGGTGCTGGTCAACATCAGCAACATCGGCTGGTTCGGCGACAGCATCGCCATCCCGCAGCACCTGAACATCTCGCGCCTGCGCAGCCTGGAGCTGCAGCGGCCGATGCTGCGCGCCACCAACACCGGCGCCACGGCGGTGATCGACCACCGCGGCGTGGTGCTGCAGACGCTGCCGCCGTTCACCGTGGGGGTGCTCAACGCCACCGTGCAGGGCCGCGAAGGGCTGACGCCCTTTGCCCGCTGGGCTGCCGCTGCCGGTCTGTGGCCGCTGTGGGCACTGGCGCTGCTGGGCCTGGCCTGGCCGGTCGGCCGTCTGCCGCGCAGCCAAGCGCCTGGCCGGGCACCGGGGGCTGGCCGCTAAACTGCGGCTTCGTTACTGTTTTGCCGTCCGCAGCGCCCTTTGCGCGGCCGACCTTGCCGATGCTCACCTTCCAGCAACTGATCCTCCGCCTGCAAGACTATTGGGGCCAGCAGGGCTGCGCGCTGCTGCAGCCCTACGACATGGAAGTGGGCGCCGGCACCAGCCACACCGCCACCTTCTTGCGCGCCCTGGGCCCCGAGCCCTGGAAGGCAGCGTACGTGCAGCCCAGCCGCCGGCCCAAGGACGGCCGCTATGGCAACAACCCGAACCGCCTGCAGCACTATTACCAATACCAGGTGGTGCTCAAGCCCGCACCGGCCAACATCCTGGCGCTCTACCTGGGCAGCCTGGAGGCGGTGGGCTTCGACCTGAAGGCCAACGACATCCGCTTTGTCGAAGACGATTGGGAAAACCCCACGCTGGGCTGCTGGGGCCTGGGCTGGGAGGTCTGGCTCAACGGCATGGAAGTGACGCAGTTCACCTATTTCCAGCAGGTGGGGGGCATCGACTGCAAGCCGATCACCGGCGAGATCACCTACGGCCTGGAGCGGCTGGCGATGTACCTGCAGGGCGTGGACAACGTCTACGACCTGGTCTGGACCGAGGGCCTGTCCTACCGGGATGTGTTCCACCAGAACGAGGTGGAGCAGAGCACCTACAACTTCGAGCACAGCGATGTCGACTTTTTGCTGCAGGCATTTGCCGCGCATGAGCAGCAGAGCAAGCATTTGATGGACCAGCAACTGGCGCTGCCCGCCTATGAGCAGCTGCTGAAAGCCGGCCACAGCTTCAACCTGCTGGACGCGCGCGGCGCGATCAGCGTCACCGAGCGCGCCGCCTACATCGGCCGCATCCGCAACCTGGCGCGGGCGGTGGCGCAAAGCTACCTGGACAGCCGCGCCCGGCTGGGCTTCCCGATGGCGCCCAAGGCCTGGGCCGACGATGTGCTGGCGCAAATTGCGCTGGCTGCGCCAACGCGTGCCCAGAAGAAGGCGGCCTGACATGCCCGACATCCACAACCTGCTGGTCGAGCTGTTTGTCGAAGAACTGCCGCCCAAGGCGCTGAAGATGCTGGGCGAGGCCTTTGCCAGCGGCCTGGCCGCCGGGCTGCAGGCCCAGGGCCTGGCGCCGGCCGGCGCGGTGGTGACGCCGTTTGCCTCGCCGCGGCGGCTGGCGGCGCACATCACCGGCGTGGCCGCCCGGGCCGCCGACCGCAGCCTGCTGCAGAAGCTGATGCCGGTGGCGGTGGCGCTGACGGCCGATGGCCAGCCCACGCCCGCGCTGCTGAAGAAGCTGGCCGCGCTCGGCGCCGATGCCGCGGTTGTGCCGCAGCTGCAGCGCGCGCCCGACGGCAAGGCCGAGGCCCTGTTCCTGGACAGCACCGTGGCGGGCGCCACGCTGGCCGACGGCCTGCAGAAGGCCCTGGTCGAGGCCCTGGCCAAGCTGCCCATCCCCAAGCTGATGAGCTACCAGCTGGAAGCCGGCGCGGCGGCTGCCGACCTGCAGCCCGGCTGGACCACGGTGCATTTTGTGCGCCCGGCCCATGGCCTGGTGGCGCTGCATGGCAGCGACGTGGTGCCGGTCAGCGCGCTGGGCCTGCAGGCCGGCCGCAGCACCCAGGGCCACCGCTTCGAGGCGGCCGTCAACCCGGTGCTGCTGGCCGATGCCGACAGTTACGCCGCCACCCTGGCCAGCCAGGGCGCGGTGATCGCCAGCTTTGCCGAACGCCGCGCCGAGATCGCGCGCCAGCTGGCGGCGGTGGCGGCCACGCGCCGGTGCTGGCCTGCAGCCGATCGACGACGACGGCGCTGCTCGACGAAGTGACCGCCCTGGTCGAGCGGCCGAACGTGCTGCTGTGCCGCTTCGAGCCCGAATTTCTGGCCGTGCCGCCCGAGTGCCTGATCCTGACGATGAAGGCCAACCAGAAGTACTTTCCGCTGCTCGACGCCGCCGGCAAGCTGACCCACCAGTTCCTGGTGGTCAGCAACATCCGGCCGGCCGATGCCAGCGCGGTGGTGGGTGGCAATGAGCGGGTGGTGCGCCCGCGCCTGGCCGATGCCAAGTTCTTCTTCGACCAGGACCGCAAGAAGACCCTGGAATCGCGTGTGGCCGGGCCTGGACAAGGTGGTCTACCACGGCAAGCTGGGCAGCCAGGGCGACCGCGCCGAGCGGGTGCGCGCCATCGCGCATGCCATCGTCAACCAGCTGCGCCTGGCCACCGTGCCGTACACGGTGGAGGCGCAAGACGAATTCGCGGTGCTCGACAGCAAGGTGCAGCAGGCCGCGCGCCTGGCCAAGACCGACCTGCTGACCGACATGGTCGGTGAGTTCCCCGAACTGCAGGGCACCATGGGCGGCTACTACGCCCGCCACGAAGGCCTGCGCGACGGCGTGGCCATCGCCATCGAGGACCACTACAAGCCGCGCTTTGCCGGTGACGCCCTGCCGCGCAACCACACCGGCACCGTGCTGGCGCTGGCCGACAAGCTGGAGACCCTGTGCGGCCTGTTCGGCATCGGCCAGCTGCCCACCGGCGACAGGGACCCGTTTGCGCTGCGCCGCCATGCGCTGGGCATCATCCGCATCCTGGTCGAGAAGAACCTGCCGCTGGCCGTGCCGGCGCTGCTGGACGCCGGCTTTGGGGCGTTTGACGCGGGCACGCTGACCCATGCCAACGCCCGCGCCGACCTGCTGCACTTTGCCGGCGAGCGCCTGGTGGGCCTGCTGCGCGAGCAGGGCTACAGCGCGCTGGAGGTGGACGCCGTGGTGGCGCTGCAGCCGTCGCCCTGGGGCAGCATCCCCAAGCGGCTGGCGGCGGTGCGGGCCTTTGCTGCGCTGCCCGAAGCCGCGCCGCTGGCTGCAGCCAACAAGCGGGTTGGCAACATCCTGAAGAAGAGCGACGCCGGCACCGCCACCGCCGTGGACACCGCACTGCTGGCCGAGCCGGCCGAGGCCGCCCTGCACGCCGCCCTGGCCCAGTTGGCGCCGCAGGCCGACCGGCTGTTTGCGCAGGGTGACCTGGCCGGGTCGCTGCAACTGCTGGCCGGCCTGAAAGCGCCGGTCGACGCCTTCTTCGACAGCGTGATGGTCAATGCCGACGACCCGGCCTTGCGCGCCAACCGCCTGGCCTTGCTGGGCACGCTGCATGCCGCGATGAACCGGGTCGCCGATCTGTCCCGCCTGGCGGCCTGAGCCGTCCACGCCCGTCCACTTTCGTCCAATTGCCGAGAACACCGTTGCCACGCTCTACCCAGCACGTCGTCAAACTGGTCATCCTGGGCCGCGACGGCATCCTGAATGACTTCCGCGACGACCATGTCAAGGAGCCGGAAGAGTGGTACCCCGTGCCGGGCGCGCTGGAAGCGGTGGCGCGGCTGAACCATGCCGGCTGGCATGCGGTGGTGGCCACCAACCAGTCGGGCATCGGCCGCGGCATGATCGACATGGCCTCGGTCAATGCGGTGCATGCGCACATGCTCAAGAGCGTCAGGCCGTGGGCGGCCGCCTCGACGCGGTGTTCTTCTGCCCGCACACGCCCGAAGACGCCTGCGACTGCCGCAAACCCCTGCCCGGTCTGCTGCGCGACATCGGCAAGCGCTATGGCATCGACCTGAAGCTGGTGCCGATGGTGGGCGACACCCTGCGTGACCTGCAGGCCGCTGCGGCTGCCGGCTGCGAGCCGCATCTGGTGCTGCAGCGGCCGTGCGGCCGGGCTGGACGCCGACGCCGTGCAGGCGCTGGCGGCCCAGGTGCCCGGCACCCGGGTGCATGCCGATCTGTCGGCCTTTGCCGACCATCTGCTGGGCCGCAGTGCGGCCGCGTCCTGAAAGCCGGTTTCCGATGATCTACCTGCGCAGCGCGCTCTACATCCTGTACCTGCTGGTCACGCTGGTGCCCTGGGCACTGGTGGCGGTGGTGTTTTCCGCGTTCCAGCGCGGCGCGCCGATGTACTGGTTGTGCGCCGGCTGGTTGAAGGCCACCATCTGGGGCGCCAAGGTGATCTGCGGCGTGCGCTACCGGGTGCAGGGCCTGGAGCACCTGCCCAGCGCTGCCGACAGCACCGCGTCCGTGCTGCTGGCGCCCAAGCACCAGAGCACCTGGGAGACCTTCGCCTTCCCGGCGATCATGCCGCACCCGCTGGCCTATGTGTTCAAGCGTGAACTGCTGTGGATCCCGTTCTTCGGCTGGGCCATCGGCCGCATGGACATGATCCACATCGACCGCAGCCGCCGCACCGAGGCCTGGGCCAAGGTGCTGGCCCAGGGCAAGCAGCTGATGGCGCAGGGCAACTGGGTGATCATGTTCCCCGAAGGCACGCGCGGCGCGCGCGGGCAGAAGGGCGAGTACAAGTCGGGTGCGTCGCGCCTGGCCATCACCACCGGCACGCCCATCGTGCCGATCGCCGTGACCTCGGCGCGCTGCTGGCCACGCAAGAGCTGGCTGCTGCGGCCGGGGTTGATCGAGGTGTCCATCGGTCGGCCGATCGCGGTGGAAGGCCGCCGGCCCGACGAGCTGATGCGCGAGGTCGAGGCCTGGATCGAAGCCGAGATGCGCCGACTCGACCCCGAGGCCTATCCGGCCGCGCCGGTGCCCATGCCCGGGGCGGCGGCGGCTTCGTAGAATCCCGGCGCATGTCCAAACACGGCCGAGATGACGATGCCCAGCAGCTGTCGCTGTTTGACGCCGCGCCGGCCGACGGGCCGGCGCCGCAGCGGCCGCTGCCAGATCTGCACCTGCTGCAAGCACCAAACCCACCAAGCGAACCCAAAGTAGCCGACAGCCCGCGCGATCCGGGCGGGCGCGGCAGACCGGCGCCCGCCACCGTTCCCATGGCACCCGTCGTGCAAGCCCAGCAGCTGCAGGCGCTGCATTTTCAGCACCCACGCGCGGCGCGCAGCATCGCGCTGGCCGGCCACCAGGTGGGCTATGAATTTCGCCGCGCACGCCGGCGCAGCATCGGCTTTGTGATCGGCATCGACGGCTTGAGCGTCAGCGCACCACGCTGGGTGGCGGTGGCCGAGGTCGAGCAGGCGCTGCAGGCCAAGGCCGGCTGGATCCTGCGCAAGCTGCATGAACAGCAAGAGCGTGCCCGCCGCCTGCAGGCAGCCAAGGTGGTGTGGCAAGACGGCACCAGCCTGCCCTTCCTGGGCGAGACGGTGATCCTGCTGCTGGATGCGCGCATCACCGGCGCCCAGCTCAACGACGACGCGGCGGCGCTGCCCGGGGTGCCGCGCCGCACCCTGCACCTGGGTTTGCCGCAGACCGCCAGCCAGGACCAGATCCGCGAGCTGGTGCAGACCTGGCTGCAGCGCCAGGCCCGGCGGGTGTTCGAAGAGCGCTGTGCCCACTTTGCGCCGCAGCTCGGCGTGCGGGTGCGGCGTCTGTCGCTCAGCTCGGCCGCCACCCGCTGGGGCAGTGCCAGTGCCGACGGGTCGGTGCGCCTGAACTGGCGCCTGATCCACTTTGCCTTGCCGGTGATCGACTACGTCGTCACCCATGAACTGGCCCATCTGCGCGAAATGAACCACAGCCCGGCCTTCTGGGACGTGGTGCGCTCGGTGCTTGCCTGATTTCGAGCACAGCCGCGGCGCCTTGCGCAGTGAAGTCCTGCCGTCGTTAGATTGAATGATGCCTGTTGGGCTCTCCACCTTTTGGGGGAGATGCTCGGCGGCCGTTGCCGGGCACACTCTTGGCTATCTGCTGTCTTCACGGTCAAGCAGGGAGAAAACGGCGCGGCACCCGCCTCGGTGGGTGGCCAGCAAGCCAACGGTGCAACGGCGGTGGGCTTTCAACAGCCCACCGCCGTTTTCCTTTGGCGGCCGCAGGCCATGGGCTACATTGACGTGCACGTCAACCCGCCCGCGCCCCGCCTTGCGCCATGACCGACGCCATGACCGTCCGCCAGACCGTCCCCAAGCCTGACGCCGATCCGCCCCCGCGCGCCGGCAAGACCTTCACCATCTCGGCGCTGGCACTCGAATTCGACGTCACGCCGCGGGCGATCCGGTTTTATGAAGACATGGGCCTGCTGCAGCCTGGGCGCGACGGCCGCAACCGGGTCTACAGCCAGCGCGACCGCACCCGGCTCAAGCTCACGCTGCGGGGCAAGCGGCTGGGCTTTTCGCTGCAAGAAATCCGCCAGCTGGTGACGATGTACGACGGCGACAGCGACACCGCCCCCCAGCTGCAGGCCTTTTTGGGCACGCTGGCCGCCCACCGCAGCGCGCTGGCGCAACAGCTCGAGGACATCCGCGTCACGCTCGACGAGATCAACCAGCACGAAGCCCGCTGCCGCGCGCTGCTGGCCGCCGCCGGCGCCAAAGCCAGCAACAGCGCCAAGCCCCACGGCAAGCCCTGATGGGTTTTTTGCGGCCCAGTGCCTGCCGCCCACACGCCTAGCGCCAGGCGTGGCGCCAGCGGCACCCCTTGGCTATGATCGCAGCTTGCATTGACGTTGACGTCAACGTCAATCCAGTGCCGCAGCGGCGCCTGCCGCGTGGCATGCTCACCACCACCCACCCGGAGACTCCCCATGCGCCAACTGCCCGGCCTCGACTTCCAGCTCGGTGAAGACATCGACGCCCTGCGTGACGCGGTGCAGGCCTTTGCCGCCACCGAAATTGCCCCGCGCGCCGCCGAGATCGACCGCAGCGACCGCTTTCCGGCCGACCTGTGGCGCAAGCTGGGCGAACTGGGCGTGCTGGGCATCACCGTGTCCGAGCAGTACGGCGGCGCCAACATGGGCTACCTGGCCCACATGGTGGCGATGGAGGAAATCAGCCGTGCCAGCGCCAGCGTGGGCCTGAGCTACGGCGCCCACAGCAACCTGTGCGTGAACCAGCTCAAGCGCAACGGCACCGAGGCGCAGAAGGCCAAGTACCTGCCCAAGCTGATCAGCGGCGAGCATGTCGGCGCATTGGCGATGAGCGAGTCCGGCGCCGGGTCCGACGTCATCGGCATGAAGCTGCGCGCCCAGGACAAGGGCGGCTACTACCTGCTCAATGGCAGCAAGTTCTGGATCACCAACGGCCCCGACGCCGACACCCTGGTGGTCTACGCCAAGACCGAGCCCGAGCTCGGAGCGCGTGGTGTGACCGCCTTCATCATCGAGAAGTCGATGAAAGGCTTCAGCTGCGCACAAAAGCTCGACAAGCTGGGCATGCGCGGCAGCCACACCGGCGAGCTGGTGTTCCAGGATGTGGAAGTGCCGGCGCAAAACGTGCTGGGCCAGGTGGGCGGCGGCGCACGGGTGCTGATGAGCGGGCTGGACTATGAGCGCGCGGTGCTGGCCGCCGGCCCCATCGGCATCATGCAGAGCGTGATGGACAACGTGGTGCCCTACATCCACGACCGCAAGCAGTTCGGCCAGAGCATCGGTGAATTCCAGCTGATCCAGGGCAAGGTGGCCGACATGTACACCGTGCTGCAGGCCGGCCGCGCCTTTTGCTACACCGTGGGCAAGAACCTCGACAAGCTGGGCGTCGAGCATGTGCGCCAGGTGCGCAAGGACTGCGCCAGCGTCATTTTGTGGTGCGCTGAAAAAGCCACCTGGATGGCCGGCGAGGGCGTGCAGATCTTCGGCGGCAACGGCTACATCAACGACTATCCGCTGGGCCGGCTGTGGCGCGACGCCAAGCTCTATGAAATTGGCGCCGGCACCAGCGAGATCCGGCGCATGCTGATCGGCCGCGAGCTGTTTGCCGAGACGATGTGACGGTGGTGGCCGCCGCCTGCGGGCCGGCCAAGCCGCTGCTTAAACTGTGCAGTGCAAGATTTCCAGGCCGGAGGGGCCGCCGCCCATGAGCATCGAACTGCAGGAACTTTTCCAGAAAAACCGCGACTGGGCCGCCACCACCGAGCAGCGCGAGCCCGGCTTCTTCACCCGGCTGCTGAACCAGCAGAGCCCGCAATACCTGTGGATCGGCTGTGCCGACAGCCGCGTGCCGGCCAACGATTTGGTGGGCCTGCTGCCCGGTGAGCTGTTTGTGCACCGCAACGTGGCCAACCTGCTGGTGCATTCGGATCTGAACGCGCTGTCGGTCATCCAGTACGCGGTCGACGCGCTGCAGGTCAGCCACATCATCGTGGTGGGCCACAGCAATTGCGGCGGCGTGCGCGCGGCCATGCACAACATCCGCGCCGGCCTGGTCGACAACTGGCTGCGCCATGTGCAGGATGTGCGCGACGCCCATGCCGACTTCCTGGCCGGCCTGCATGACAGCCTGCAGGTCAATGCGCTGGTCGAGTTGAACGTGCTGGAGCAGGCGCGCAACGTCTGCCGCACCACGGTGGTGACCGACGCCTGGGTGCGCGGCCAGGGCGTGGTGGTGCACGGCTGGGTGTACGGCCTGCACAACGGCCTGCTTGAAGACCTGAAGATCACCGCCGCTGCGGCTGAAGAGGTGGGTCCGGCCTATGACATTGCGCTGGCCCTGGTCAAGCAGCGCTACCTGCAGCAGCAGGCGGCGCTGCCCGATCCGTCGCTGCCGGTGTCAGGTCGTCCGTCGGCGCCGTTGCCGGCGCAGGGCGCACACGCTGACGCCTTGAGCGACCGCTGACCGCTGCCTGTTCCCGCAACCACCCGCTGCCACCACCGATGTTTCCGCACCGCCTCAACGACACCCGCGCCTATGCCATCGCCGAGGCCATGCTGGACGGCTTCAACCGCCACTACCGTTTGTTCAGCGAGACCAACCGCGCGGCCAAGCGTCGCTTTGAGCAGGCCGACTGGCATGGCCAGCAACTGGCCCAGCGCGAGCGCATCGAGTTCTACGACAAGCGGGTTGAAGAAACGGTCGAGCGGCTGCAGCGTGAATTCAATGCCGGCGGGCTGGAAGACGACACCTGGCAGCAGATCAAGCTGCACTACATCGGCTTGCTGGTGAACCACCGCCAGCCGGAGCTGGCCGAGACCTTCTTCAACTCGGTCACCACCAAGATCCTGCACCACAGCTACTTCCGCAATGATTTCCTGTTTGTGCGGCCGGCGGTCAGCACCGAGTACATCGAAAACGACGAGCCCGCGTCGCTGCCCACCTACCGGGCCTATTACCCCAGCCGCCCGGGCTTTGATTCCGAAGGCCTGCGCGAGACCCTGCTGCGCATCGTCGACAACTTCCAGTTGCTGCGCCCGTTTGCCGACCTGGGCCGCGACATCGACGCGGTGCTGGCAGCGCTGCGCCAGCATGTGGGCGACGGCGTGCGGCTGCGCGCCAACTTCCAGATCCAGGTGCTCAGCTCGATGTTCTTCCGCAACAAGGGCGGCTACATCATCGGCAAGATCGTCAATGGCTTCGCCGAGACACCGTTTGCGCTGCCGGTGCTGCATGACGACGCCGGCCTGCTCTACATCGACGCCGCGCTGTTTGCCGAAGACGACCTGCTGATGCTGTTCAGCTTTGCGCGCGCCTATTTCATGGTGGAGATGGAGATCCCCAGCGCCTATGTGCAGTTTTTGCGCAGCCTGATGCCGCGCAAGCCGCGCAACGAGATCTATTCAGCGCTGGGCCTGCAGAAGCAGGGCAAGAACAATTTCTACCGCGACTTTCTCTACCACCTGCGCCATTCCAGCGACATGTTCGGCATCGCACCGGGCATCAAGGGCATGGTGATGCTGGTGTTCGACCTGCCGTCCTTCCCCTATGTGTTCAAGGTGATCAAGGACTTCTACCCGCCGCAGAAGGACACCACCCGCGAGCTGATCAAGAGCAAGTACCTGCTGGTCAAGACCCACGACCGCGTGGGCCGCATGGCCGACACGCTGGAATACGCCAGCGTGGCCTTTCCGCGCCAGCGTGTCAGCGCCGAACTGCTGGCCGAGCTGCAGCACTTCTGCCCCAGCCAGGTCGAGATCGACGGCGACTCCCTGGTCATCCAGCATGTCTACATCGAGCGGCGCATGATCCCGCTGAACATCTACCTGCAAGACGCCACGGCCGAGCAGCTGGCCCATGCGGTGGTGGAGTACGGCAACGCCATCAAGGACCTGGTGGCGGCCAACATCTTCCCTGGCGACATGCTGTGGAAGAACTTCGGTGTCACCCGGCACGGCAAGGTGGTGTTCTACGACTACGACGAGATCGAGTACATCACCGACTGCAACTTCCGCCGCGTGCCGGCCGCGCGCAACGAAGAAGACGAGATGTCGGGTGAGATCTGGTATTCGGTCGGCCCGAAAGACGTGTTCCCTGAAACCTTCGAGCCGTTTTTGCTGGGCAACCCGGCGGTGCGCGATGTCTTCATGCAGCACCATGCCGACCTGCTGGACGCTGCCTTCTGGCAGAAACACAAAGAGCGCATCAAGGCCGGCCATGTGTACGATGTTTTTCCGTACGAGCAGCACAAGCGCTTTGCCCACACCCGCGCCAAGTCGGCGACCATGTGAGCGGCGGCGCTGCCGGCGCTTGCTGCCCCCACCCGTGCCCTTTTCCATCGGAGCCCGCCATGGCTGAATCCATCGTCATCGTCTCTGCTGCCCGCACGCCCATCGGCGGCTTGCTGGGTGATTTTTCATCGCTTGCGGCCTGGGAGCTGGGCGCCGTGGCCATCCAGGCGGCGGTGGCCCGCGCCGGTGTGCCGGGTGACGCCATCGCTGAAGTGCTGATGGGCAATTGCCTGATGGCCGGCCAGGGCCAGGCGCCGGCACGCCAGGCGATGCGCCGGGCCGGCCTGCCCGACAGCGCCGGTGCGCTCACGCTCAGCAAGATGTGCGGCAGCGGCATGCGCACGGTGATGCTGGCCCATGACATGCTGGCCGCCGGCAGTGCGCAGGTGCTGGTGGCCGGCGGCATGGAGAGCATGAGCAACGCCCCGCACCTGATGTTCGCCCGCAAGGGCATCAAGTACGGCGCTGCCAGCCTGTTCGACCACATGGCCATGGACGGCCTGGAAGACGCCTATGAACGCCTGCCCAACGGTGCCGGCAAGGCCATGGGCGTGTTTGCCGAGCAATGTGTCGACAAATACCAGTTCAGCCGCGAAGCCCAGGACCAGTACGCCATCACCTCGACCCGGCGCGCCAAGGCTGCCAATGAAGACGGCAGCTTCGACTGGGAGATGGCGCCGGTCACGCTGGCGGACAAGGCCGGCACCGTGGTCAAGTTCGACGAGCAGCCCTTCAAGGCCAAGCTCGACAAGATTCCCAGCCTGAAGCCGGCCTTCAAGAAGGACGGCACCATCACCGCCGCCAACGCCAGCAGCATCTCCGACGGCGCGGCGGCCCTGGTGCTGATGCGTGAATCCACCGCCAGGGCCATGGGTGTCACCCCGCTGGCGCGCATTGCGGGCCATGCGGTGCATGCCCAGGCGCCGGCCTGGTTTGCCACCGCGCCGGCGGGCGCCATCCGCAAGCTGTTGCGGCAGACCGGCTGGGACGCCAAGAGCGTGCACCTCTGGGAAGTGAACGAGGCCTTCGCCGCCGTCACCATGGCAGCCATGCAGGAATTTGAGCTGCCGCACGACATCGTCAATGTGCATGGCGGCGCCTGTGCGCTGGGCCACCCGATCGGCGCCAGCGGCGCGCGCATCATCGTCACCTTGCTGGGTGCGCTGAAGCAGCGCCAGCGCCAACGCGGCGTGGCCGCGCTGTGCATTGGCGGTGGTGAAGCCACCGCGCTGGCGCTTGAACTGCTGTGAGTGCCGTGAACGCCCTGCACACGGCCATGCCCCTGGTGCAGCCGGGTGAGAGCTGCAGCCGCAGCGTGCGTTTCAGCCGCGAAGACATCGCGGCCTTCGCCCGACTCAGCGGCGACAGCAACCCCTTGCACCATGACCAGCAAGCCGCGCAGCGCTCGCGCTACGGCGAGGTGATTGCCAGCGGCGAACACACGGCTGCCCAGCTGATCGGCCTGGTCTCGTCACATTTCTCGCAGGCCGACGCCCATGGCCCGCGTGAAGTGCTGTGCCTGAACTTCAACTTCGCCTTCAAGCTGCCGGTGTTCGCCGAACAGGCCATCGAGCTGAGCTGGAAGGTGGCCAGCGTCGAATCCAACCCGCGCCTGGGCGGTGTGCTGGTGCACCTGGACGGCAAGGCCGCCGTGCGCCACGCCCACCCGGCGGTGGTGGGCCGCGGCACCTTGCTCATCAAGACCATTGCAAACTGAACGGGCCCCTGCCATGCATGTGCTGATCGTGGGTGCCTCGCGCGGCATCGGTTTTGAACTGGCCCGGCAATGCCTGGCCGCCGGCGACCAGGTGGTGGCCACCGCCCGTGACGACGCCGGCCTGGCACAGCTGGCGGCGCTGGGCGCCCAGCCCCTGCGGCTGGACGTGGCCAGCGCGGCCGGCTGCGCCGGCCTGGCCTGGCCCATCGATGGCGCGCAGTTCCACCAGGTCTGGCTGGTGGCCGGCGTCTACGGGCCGCGCAGCAGCGGCCTGCAACCGCCCACCGGCGACGAGTTTGACGCGGTGATGCACACCAATGTGCTGGCCGCCATGCGCCTGCTGCCGCCGCTGGCCGATGCGCTGGCACCGGGCGGCACGCTGGCCGTGCTGTCGTCGCGCATGGGCTCGATCGCCCTGCGTGACAACCCCGGCGGCTGGCTGTACCGGGCGTCGAAGGCGGCGCTCAATTCCGTGCTCAAGGATGCGTCGCTGGCCCTGGCCGGCCGCGCCATCTGCGTCAGCCTGCACCCCGGCTGGGTGCAGACCGACATGGGCGGCGGCGGCGCCGACCTGACCGTGGCCCGCAGCGTGGCCGACCTGCGCGCCACCGTGGGCCGCCTGGGCCCGGACGACAACGGCCGCTTCCTCAACCACGACGGCCAGTCCCTGGCCTGGTGATCGCCCACCTGCCACACCACCCCTGCGAGAGACCCCGCCATGCTGCTGAGTGACGACCACCGCGCCGTGCAGGAGGCTGTGCGCCAGTACGTGCAGGCCGAGATCGCTCCCCATGCCGCCGCCTGGGACAAGAGCCACCAGTTCCCGGCCGCGCAATTGAAGGGCCTGGCCGCGCTGGGCTGCTACGGCGTGGCCGTGCCCGCTGCACTGGATGGCGCCGGGCTGGACTACCTGGCGCTGGCCATCATCCTGGAAGAGGTGGCCGCTGGTGACGGCGCCACCAGCACCGTGGTCAGCGTCAACAACTGCCCGGTGTGCTCCATCCTGATGGCCTTCGGCAATGCCGACCAGCAAGCGCGCTTTCTCAAGCCGCTGGCACGCGGCGACATGCTGGGCGCCTTCTGCCTGACCGAGCCGCATGTGGGCAGCGAGGCCGGCGGCCTCAAGACCACCGCCACGCTGGACGGCGACCACTACGTGCTGCAGGGCGTCAAGCAGTTCATCACCAGCGGCAAGAACGGCGATGTCGCCATCGTCATGGCGGTCACCGACAAGGCGGCCGGCAAGAAGGGCATCAGCGCCTTCCTGGTGCCCACCACCACCCCGGGCTACACCGTGGCGCGGGTGGAAGACAAGATGGGCCAGCATGCCAGCGACACCGCGCAGATCGTCTTCGACCAGTGCCGTGTGCCGGTGGAAAACCGCCTGGGCGCCGAAGGCCAGGGTCTGAAGATCGCCTTGTCGGGCCTGGAAGGCGGCCGCATCGGCATCGCCAGCCAGGCCCTGGGCATGGCGCGTGCCGCCTTCGAGGTGGCGCTGGCCTACAGCAAGGACCGCGTCGCCTTCGGCGTGCCGATCTTTTCGCACCAGGCGGTGCAGTTCAAGCTGGCCGACATGGCCACCCAGATCGAGGCCACACGCCAGCTGATCTGGCATGCCGCCACCCTGAAGGACGCCGGCCTGCCCTGCCTGAAAGAAGCCGCCATGGCCAAGCTGATGGCCAGCGAGATGGCCGAAACCGTGTGCTCCGGCGCCATCCAGGTGCTGGGCGGCTACGGCTACCTGCGCGACTTTCCGGTCGAGCGCATCTACCGCGATGTGCGGGTCTGCCAGATCTACGAAGGCACATCGGAAGTGCAGAAGATCCTGATCGGCCGCGCGCTGGCAGGCTGAGGCCCGGGCCTGCGGGCCCCGGCGCTTGCGCGCGCCGTGCGCACAGCCCAGCGCTGGCGCCCATCCCTGGTGCCCATCTCTGGCACCCAGCGAGAATGCCGGCATGAGCCCTGCGCCCGGTGTTGCCTCCCCCAACCTGCCATTGCACTGGACCGGTGACGACGGCCAGCCGCAGCAGGCCGACTGGCGCAGCCTGGCTGGCCATCCGGCGCCGCTGCGGGTGCAGTTGGCCGACGACCGCCTGGCCGCCGACGCCGCCTACCGCCTGCTCGACAGTGGCACGGCGCTGCTGTGGTGCGGCGATTACCAGAACGCCCGCCACTTGCTGCAGGCGCTGGGCCGCCGGCTCGACAAGCGCCTGGCCCGCCCGGGCGCCGCAGCGGCCACGCCCGCCGCCGCCTTCTTGGCCCAGCGCCAGGCCCAGGCCCAGCGGGCACGCTTGCTGGGCGGCCTGCTGCTGCCGTTTGACGCCGACCACGGCCTGCCGCTGCGCCGCGCGCCCGATGTGCGCGCCGCCGGCGCCCAGGCCCATGGGCCGGTGCCAGCGCACTATGTGCAATCGCTGCGCGAATTGCTGGGCATCGTCGGTGCGTTTGAATGGCGCAAGAAGGGCGTGCCCATCCCGGCGCTGGGTGCCTCCATCCACCCCCACCATGGCGTGTTCTCGCCGGTGCGTGGTGAATATGTCGACCTGGTGGCGCAGGCGCCGCTGCCGCCGGCGGCGCTGCTGCAGGGCGCGGTCGATGTCGGCACCGGCACCGGCGTGCTGGCGGCGATGCTGGCCCGGCGCGGCTTGCGGGTGCTGGGCACCGAGCTGTCGGCCCGCCGCGCTGGCCTGCGCGGCCGACAACATCCGCCGCCTGGGGCTGCAGCGGCAGGTCACGCTGCAGCAGGCCGACCTGTTTGCGCCCGGCCTGTTCGGTCTGCTGGTGTGCAACCCGCCCTGGGTGCCGGCACCGGCCGGGTCGGCCCTGGAGGCGGCCGTCTACGACCCCGACAGCCGCATGCTGCGCGGCTTTCTGGCAGGGCTGGCGGCCCATCTGGCGCCGGGCGGCGAGGGCTGGCTGATCCTGTCGGACCTGGCCGAGCACCTGGGTCTGCGCACGCGTGCCAGCCTGCTGGGCTGGATCAGCGACGCCGGCCTGCAGGTGCTGGGCCGGCAGGACATCCGGCCCCGCCATGCCCGTGCACTGGACGCTGCCGACCCGCTGCATGCGGCGCGTGCCGCCGAGCTGACATCGCTCTGGCGCCTGGGCGCCGCCTGACCCACCCGCCAACCCCCACAAGGACCCCCCGCCATGCTGCAGCTGCTGCCACTGACCAACGGCAACTTCAAGCCCTACGGCCGGGTGCTGCAGGTGCCGGCCGGTGCGGACGGCCAGCCCATCAACAGCGGCACCAGTGCCCGCCATGTGTTGCTGGACGACGCGCAGCTGACCGCCGAAGGCGGCCGGCCGGTGATCAGCCTGAGCCGGGCCCAGGCCCGCCAGCTGCCGATGGACCTGCTGGAGATGGAGCGCCATGTGCACGGCAGCCAGGCCTTCGTGCCGCTGGGCGCGGCGCGGCGCATGGTGCTGGTGGTGGCGCCGCCCGGCCCGGCGCCGCGTGGGCTGGCCGACCTGGCCGCCTTCATCAGCGACGGCAGCCAGGGTGTGTGGCTGGCGCCGGGCACCTGGCACCACCCCTTGCTGGCGCTGGATGCCGGCGACTTCCTGGTGCTGGAGCGGCGCAGTGCCTCGGAGGATTGCGACGTGGTGCAGTTGCAGCCGCCCGTGCGGCTGGCCGGACCACAGCGTCTAGACGGTGCGCCGCAGCGCCTCGAAGAACAGCTCGCTCTGCAGCCGCTCACCCAGGGTCTGCGCGGCCACCCGCGCGGCCAGGGCGGCGTCCACCGGCGCCAGCGGCCGGCCGGTGCTGTGCGCCAGCACCTGGGCCTGGCAGGCCCGCTCCAGAAAGTACAGGTCGTCGTAGGCATGGGCCAGCAGCGGCCCGCAGACCACCACGCCATGGTTGGCCAGAAACACCACGTCAGCCGGCTGGCCGTCAGACAGCATCGCCCTGGCGATGCGCTCGCCCTCGGCGGCGTCCAGCGCCAGGCCGTTGTAGTGGGCATCCACCGCCAGCCGGCCGTGGAAGCGCATGGCCGTCTGCGACAGCGTTGGGTCCAGCGCGCGGTCGGCGGTCAGCGTCAGCGCGGTGGCATGCGGCATGTGGGTGTGCAGCACGCAGGGCTGGCGGGCGATGCGGTGGATGGCGGCATGGATGAACATGGCGGTCGATTCCACCGGGTGCCGGCCGGCCAGCACGCTGCCGCTGCTGTCGACCAGCACGATGTCGTCGGCCTGCACCTCGTGCCACAGCAGGCCACGCGGGTTCAGCAGGAAGCGGCCCGACTGGTCGGGCAGTTCCACGCTGAAGTGGTTGCACACGCCCTCGGCCAGGCCGTGGTGGGCGGCAGCGCGCAGCGCCAGCGCCAGGTCGGCGCGCAGGGCCGCCACGGCCGGGCTGTTGAAGTCGTGGAGATGGGTGTCGGTTGTCATGTCGGTTCTGGTTGCTGGCAACGTGCCACCCGCGCGGCATGCACCACGTGCAGCCAAGCGGCCGCCGCGGCGCCGGCCTTGCCGGGCCGCTGGCGCTTCGGGGGTGGGTCCATTCACTTGCGGCGCTGCTCGCGCAGCATGAACAGGTACAGGCTTTCCACCTTCTCGCGCGCCCAGGGCGTCTTGCGCAGGAACTTCAGGCTGGACGCCACGCTGGGGTCGTGGGTGAAGCAGCGCAGCGCGATGCGTTCACCCAGGCCGGCCCAGCCGTAGTGCGCCGCCAGGGCGCTGACGATGGCTTCCAGCGTCAGGCCGTGCAGCGGGTTGCGCGGCTGCGCCGTTGGTGGCGCTGGTGGTGTGGCGGGTGGCGTGGAGGGTGGTGCGGGGTCAGGCATGCGCTGATTCTGTCAGCGCCGGCCGGCGGCCATACTGCTGACCCGAACCACACGTTGCAGGAGCCCCCCGTGCGCAAATCCGTCATGACCATGGTCGACGAAGCCCTGGCCGTGATCACCACCCACAGCCTGGACGACGCCCGGGCGCTGCATGGCCAGCCGGGCGTGCTGTTTGTCGACCTGCGCGACCCGCGTGAGCTGGAGCGCGAGGGCGCCATCCCCGGCGCCTTCCATGCGCCGCGCGGCATGCTGGAATTCTGGGTCGACACGGAGTCGCCGTACCACAAGCCGGCCTTGTTCAACCGCCCGACACCCAGTACGTGCTGTTCTGCGGCGGCGGCTGGCGCTCGGCGCTGGCGGCGCGCATCATGCAGGAGACTGGGTGTCGCCCAAGGTGGCGCACATGCACGGCGGCTTCGGTGCCTGGAAGGCCGCCGGCGCGCCGGTGGCCGCCCAGCTGCCCAAGGACAAGACCCCAGCCGGGTGCCCCGCCGGCGTCTGCCTGAGCTGTCGCCGCCATCCAGCCGGCCAGCCCGGGCACGGCTGGCGCCGCTTCACATCAGGCGGCGAACTTGGCGACCGCCGCCTTCAGCCGCTCGCCAAACACCTTGGCGGTGGCGATGTCGCCGGGCACCATCTCGTCGGTGCGAGGCGTCCGACGGCGTGGTCGTCATCAGCCCGGCCGACGAGGCCACGTAGTTGATGGCGTCGCGGGTGGCGGCCTTGCTGTTGCTGGGCATCATGCCGGTGCCCACCCACAGGCCGCTGTGCTGCATGGCCAGCGTCATGAAGTAGTGCAGCGTGCTGTGCTTGTCGCCGTTCATCGACGCGCTGTTGGTGAAGCCGGCAAACAGCTTGTCCTTCCACCGCTGGCCGAACCAGGGCTTGCTGCTGGCGTCGGCAAACTTCTTGAACTGCCAGCTGGCCATGCCCATGTAGGTGGGCGAGCCGAAGGCGATCAGCTTGGCGGCGGCCAGGGCCTCCCAGCCGCCGGCGGGCAGGTTGCCCTCGGCGTCGATGGCCAGCAACTGGCCGCCGCTGGTGGCCGCCACCGCTTCGGCGATCTTGGTGGTGTGGCCGTAGCCGCTGTGGAAAACAATGGCGATGTCGTGCATGGTGGTGTCCTCTGGCTGGTGTGCCCCGTGCAGGCCGGGGAATCACCAAATTCTGACCAGGGCAAGCCAGCCCGCCGTGCGCCGGCCTTGATGCAAGCGTTCTAAAAACTTGAGGGGTCTAGGAGTGTGGGCGGCAGAAATCCAGGCTCGCGCCGGGGCGAGTTGCCGTGCCTTGCAAGGCGCACGCGGGGCGCGTGGTGGGCCCACGCAACGCGCGTGCAACGCCGCCAGGCACGGCAAATCGCCCCGGCCCTTCGGGTTGACCCTGCTTTGGGGCCCATGCGTCGTTGCACCGCTTGCCCGGGCGTGCAGCCCGGGCTGCGCGCTGCGCCTAGCCTGGGCTCCAAAGCAGGGGCAACGCGGGCCTGGCTTTCTGCCGCCCACACTCCTAGGCGTTGGAATGGCCCAGCTGCAGCCGGTCCAGCACCAGCTCGGCGATCGCCAGGCTGGACGTCAGCCCGGGCGACTCGATGCCGAACAGGTTGACCAGCCCGGGCACGCCATGCTGCGCCGGCCCGTCGATGCGGAAATCGGCCGCCGGCTCGCCCGGGCCGCTGATCTTCGGCCGCAGGCCGGCATAGCCCGGCTGCAGCACGCCGTCGGGCAGGCCGGGCCAGTAGCGCCGCACCTCGGCGTAGAAGTGCGTCGGCGCCGGCCGGGTCGACCGTGTAGTCGATGGCGTCCACCCATTCGAAGCTGGGGCCGAAGCGGGCCTGGCCGCCCAGGTCCAGCGTCAGGTGCACGCCCAGGTGGCTGCTCTGGCCCGGCGCCGGGTAGACCAGGCGCGAGAACGGCGCGCGCCCGGGCAGGCGTGAAGTAGCAGCCCTTGGCCAGATGGTCGCGCGGCACATGGGCCGGCGCCAGCCCGGCAAAGCGCCGCGCCAGCGCCGGCGCCTGCAGGCCGGCGCTGTTGACCACGGTGCGGGCGCGCAGCTGCATCGGCTCGTCGCCGCCCACGTCCAGTTCGAGGCCTGCCGCGGTGCAGCGCCCGCCCAGCACCGGCGCGCACAGCGCCAGCATGGCGCCGGCGGCTTCGGCGTCGCCCAGCAGCGCCAGCATCAGGCCGTGGCTGTCGATGATGCCGGTGGACGGGCTCAGCAGCGCGCCGACGCAGTGCAGCGCCGGCTCCAGCGCCTGCGCCTCGTCGGCGCGCAGGCGCTGCAGGTCGCGCACGCCGTTGGCCTGGGCGGTGGCCAGCAGCTTGTCCAGTGCTGGCAGTTCATCGGCCTGGCTGGCCACGATCAGCTTGCCGCAGCGCTGGTGCGCCACGCCGTGGCTGGCGCAGAAGTCGTAGAGCAGCTGCTTGCCGCGCACGCACAGCTGCGCCCGCAGCGAGCCGGTGGGGTAGTAGATGCCGGCGTGGATGACCTCGCTGTTGCGGCTGCTGGTGCCGGTGCCGAAGGCGTTTTCGGCTTCCAGGATCAGCACCTCGCGCCCGGCCTGCGCCAGTGCGCGCGCCACCGCCAGGCCGACCACGCCGGCGCCGATCACCACCGCATCGACGTCGTCCATGCCTGCCCTGCCGGGTCAGATGCCGCCGGCCACCAGCGCGGCCAGCGCCTCGCCCAGCTGCGTGGTGCTGGCCGTGCCGCCCAGGTCGGGCGTGCGCGGGCCGTCGCGCAGCACCGCCTCGATGGCGCGCAGCATGGCGTCGTGGGCGTCACGGTGGCCCAGGAAGTCGAGCATCATCGCCGCGCTCCAGACCATGGCCACCGGGTTGGCGATGTTCTTGCCGAAGATGTCGGGCGCCGAGCCGTGCACCGGCTCGAACAGGCTGGGGAAGTTGCGCTCGGGGTTCAGGTTGGCGCTGGGCGCGATGCCGATGGTGCCGGTGCAGGCCGGGCCCAGGTCGGACAGGATGTCGCCGAACAGGTTGGTGGCGGCCACCACGTCGAAGCGCTGCGGCTGCAGCACGAAGCGCGCCGCCAGGATGTCGATGTGCTGCTTGTCCCAGCTGATGTCGGGGTGGCGGGCGGCGGCCTCGGCGGCGCGCTCGTCCCACCAGGGCATGGAAATCGCGATGCCGTTGCTCTTGGTGGCCACCGTCACATGCTTGCGGGCGCGGCTGCGGGCCAGGTTGAAGGCGTAGTTCAGCAGGCGTTCACTGCCGTGGCGGGTGAACACGCTTTCCTGCAGCACAAATTCGCGCGGGGTGCCGCCGAACATCACGCCACCGACGCTGCTGTATTCGCCCTCGGTGTTCTCGCGCACGATCAGCATGTCGATCTCGCCGGCTTGGCGGCCGGCCAGCGGGCAGGGCACGCCTTCAAACAGCCGCGCCGGGCGCAGGTTGATGTACTGGTCGAACTCACGCCGGAACTTCAGCAGGCTGCCCCACAGCGAGATGTGGTCGGGCACGGTGGCCGGCCAGCCCACCGCGCCGAACAAGATGGCGTCCATGCCGCCGATCTGTGCCTTCCAGTCGTCGGGCATCATCTGGCCGGTCTGCGCAAAGTGGTCGCAGCTGGCCCAGGCGATGGGCGTGATCTCCAGTGGAATGGCGAAGCGCGTGGCGGCGGCTTGCAGCACGCGCAGGCCTTCGGGCATCACTTCCTGGCCGATGCCGTCTCCGGGGATGGCGGCGATGCGGTGCGGGGTGCTCATGAGGGGCTCCAAGGTTGGCGAGCGGCATGCTAGCGGAATCGTCGGTGCTGGCGGCTGCCTGCGCACAGGCAGGGCTTGTGCCGGCAGGCAGGCCGCTGGCCCTGTGGCAGACTGCATCAATCATCACACCATTGCGACGCCGCCATGCCCACCACCAGCCCCAGCAGCCTTCCTCACAACCGCATCGCCCTGGTCACCGGCGCGGGCTCGGGCATCGGCCTGGGCTGTGCCGCCGCGCTGGTGGCCGATGGCTGGCGGGTGGTCTACACCGGCCGCCGGCCGGAGGCGCTGCAGGCAGCCATCGCCCAGGCTGGCGACCCCTTCGGCGACATCGCCGACCGCGCCCTGGCCGTGCCCTGCGACGTGGGCGACGAGCACTCGGTCGACGCGCTGTTCGCCACCATCGGCCAGCGCTTCGGCCGGCTGGACCTGCTGTTCAACAACGCCGGCGTGTCCTTGCCGGTGCAGACGCCCGACGAGATCGACGCCGCTACCTGGCGCCGCGCGGTCGACACCAACCTGAACGGCGCCTTCTTCTGCCTGTCGGGCGCCTTCAAGATGATGCGCAACGCAGTCGCCGCAAGGGCGGCCGCATCATCAACAACGGCTCGATCTCGGCGCATGCGCCGCGGCCGGGCTCGATCGCCTACACCGCCACCAAGCATGCGGTGACCGGCCTGACCCGCGCAGCGTCGCTGGACGGCCGCGCCTTCGACATCGCGGTGGGCCAGATCGACATCGGCAACGTCGCCAGCGACATGACCGAGCGCATGGCCAAGGGCGTGCCCCAGGCCGACGGCAGCATCAAGCCCGAGGCGCGCATGGACCTGCAATCGGTGGTCGACAGCTTCATGGCCATGGCCCGCCTGCCGCCGGGCGCCAACGTGCTGTTCATGACGGTGATGGCGACCAAGATGCCCTTCGTGGGCCGCGGCTGAGGCGCCCGCGCGCGGCGCTGCACCGGGCTGGGTGATGCGCCACCTGCCGCTGCCCGGCCCACAGGCCTGGCCTGCACGGCCCGGCGCCCGGTCGACGCTGGCGCAGTGCATCACGCTGGCGCTGTTGCTGCATGTGCTGGTGGTGCTGGTCTTCGGCAACACCGAAGGCGGCAGCGCCCCGCCGGGCCAGGGTGTGTGGGGGGCCTTGAACATCCGCCTGGCCGGCAGCGACGCCGCCGGCGGCGCCGAGACCACCGTGGCATCCGACGCCTACAGCGGCCCGCAGGGGTCGGCGCGCGCGCGGCGCTGGGGCGGTGCGGTGCGTGCGCCGCAAGACCGGCCCGAGGCCCACAGCACGCCAGGCGCGGCACGGCAAGGTGTCTGGCAGCCGGCGCCGGCCGAGGTGCCACTGCCGCTGGCCGCCGATGCACCGCCCGCAGCCGTGGTGGATTTGCCGGCTGCTGCCGACGCAGCGCCCATGCCGCAGCCCGAGGCGGCGCCCGCAACTGCGGCCATCGACCTGCCAGCGCCCCCCAGGCCTGGTGCGCCGGAGGCAAGTCTCGAACCAGAGCCCCAGCGGCTGCCGCTGCTGGCCCGGTCGGCCGATGCCAGCCCGGCGATCACGCCCTGGCGCTTGCCGCTGCCGCCCGCAGCTGCGCTGCAGGACATGCCCTTGCCGGCCTTGAATCTGCCTGCCTTGTCGGCACCGACGCCGACACCGACGCCGACGCCGACGCCGACGCCGACGCCGACGCCGACGCCGGTGCCGGTGCCGGTGCCGACACCGGTGCCAATGTCCCGACCTGCACCTGCACCTGCACCTGCAGCCCCGCCCGCAGCGCCGCCCGCAGCGTCGCCGGCCCCGCCGCCCCGCCTGCCGCCGTCACCTGCGCGCAGTGCCCGCTTGCAGGGCATCCAGGCGCCTGCACTGCCGGTGCCCACGGGCATCGCGCTGGCGCTGCCTGAACTGGCCTTGCCCGCGCCGGATCTGCCCGAGGCGCCGGCGGCGCCGCGCGACCCTGCGCCGCGCCCCTTGTCATCTGCGATCACGGCGCCGGCGGTGCCGGACTTGCAGGCCTTGCCGCTGCCGCCCATGCCGCCGCTGCCGCCCATGCCACCACTGGCGCCGCTGCCGCAGCGACCCCTGCCCGCGCCCGCCGTGGCGTCCACACGGCTGCCGCCGCCGCCACGTCTTGCGCCCGCAGCGATTGCCGTTCCGCCAGCGCCCGTGGCGACCTTGCCTGCACCCGAGGCCTTGCCGCTGCCTGCGTTGGCGGTTGCGCCAGTGCCGGTGCCGGTGCCCGCGCCCGCCATTCCGGCGCGGCCTGCCGCCACGCCCCCAGCTGTGGCGGCTGTGCCTGCGGCTGTGCCGGCGGTTGATCCGGCGCCGGTCCCCGTGCCCTCGGCGCCTGCAGCGCCCACCCTGCCGGCCGCCGCCACGGTGGCGTTGCCAGCGGCCACGCCGCCCGTGCCGGCGCCCGCAGCACCGGCAGCGCCAGCAGCACCGGCCGCACCGGGCGGCCTGGCCAGCCGGCCGCCACCCGGGTCGGTGGACTTGATGGGCCGCACGATCGGGGCGCCGAACGCCGCCGCCCCGAACGCTGCCGCCACCCAGGCCGGCGCGCCCGATGCCGGTGCCCGGGTCGGCCATGATGTGGCCACGGCGCCGGCCTTGCCGGCCAGTGCGCCGCGGCTGGATTTGCGCTTGCAGCGCCCGCTGGGCGGGCCGGTGTCGGCGCAGGGCGCACGTGGCTTGCTGCCCGTGCTGCCGCATCCGCCCGAGCAGCCGTCAAAGCTGGCGCGTGACATCCAGAAGGCCGGCCAGCCGGATTGCCGCCAGGTCTACAGCGGCATGGGCCTGCTGGCCGTGGTGCCCCTGGTGGGCGACGCAGTGCGGGACAAAGGCTGCCGTTGGTGAGCCGGGTTGGTGAGCCGGGTTGGTGAGCCGGTCTCGCGGCGCTGGCCTTGGGTGCGCCGGATGCCGGCGCCACCAGCTCCTTCCGGGTTTGCCCGCACTGTCAGCGCCGGGTGCTTGGGCCACACTGGCTGAAATTGGCCTGACCAATTGGCCAATCTTCCGCCACGCACGCCGCCATGCACGCCGCCATGCCGCTGCAACCCTTGGTTCCCCGCCGCTTGTACCGCCAGATCGCCAACCAGTTGCGCGGGCTGATCCATGCCGGTGAATTTGCGCTGGGCAGCCGCCTGCCGCCTGAGCGCGACCTGGCGCTGCAGCTGGGCGTGTCGCGGCCGTCGGTGCGCGAGGCGCTGATCGCGCTGGAAGTCGAGGGCCTGGTGGCCGTGCGCATGGGTGCGGGCGTGTTTGTCACTGCCCGCGAGCCAGCGGCCAGCGCCACGCCGGTGGATGCGCCCTTCGGCCCGTTCGAGATCATCCGCGCCCGCCAGGTGGTTGAAGGCGAACTGGCCGCCATCGCCGCGCTGGCCATGGACGCCGACGCGCTGGCCGGTCTGCAACAGGCGCTGGACCAGATGCGGGCCGACGTGGCGCGGGGCCATGCGCCGGTGCAGGGCGACCGCCAGTTCCACCTGCGCATTGCCGAAGCGGCCGACAACGGCCCGCTGCTGCGCACCGTGACCGCGCTGTACGACGAGCGCAACACGCCGCTGTTTGAGCAGCTGGGCCGCCACTACGAAACCCTGCCGACCTGGCGCGACGCCCTGCGCGAGCACCAGGCGGTGGTCGACGCCATCGCCCGGCGTGACGCCAACGCCGCGCGTGCGGCCATGCATGCCCATCTGCAGCAGTCGCATGACCGCCTGGCGGGGCTGTTGCCGTTGGCCACAAGTCCTTCCACCCGCCCGGCCGGCAACCCAGCCACCGCCGGTTGACACGTTGTCACCACCACGTTCCCACCACCCCGAGACCCACGCCATGTCGCAACGACTCCAGGGCAAGACCGCCTTCATCACCGCCGCTGGCCAGGGCATCGGCCGCGCCATCGCCGAAGCCTTTGTGCGTGAAGGAGCCAGCGTCATCGCCACCGACATCAGTGCCGCGCTGCTGCATGGCGTGGTCGAGGCCACCGGCTGCCGGGCCCAGGTGCTGGACGCCACCGACGCCGCTGCCATCCGTGCGGCCGCTGCGGCGGCCGGGCCGGTCGACGTGCTGGTCAATGCCGCCGGCTATGTGCATGCCGGCACGGTGCTCGATTGCACCGAAGCCGATTGGGACTTCGCCTTCAACCTCAACGTGCGCAGCCAGTTCCGCACCATCCAGGCCTTTTTGCCCGGCATGCTGGCGGACAACGGCGGCCACGGCGGCAGCATCATCAACCTGGCCAGCGTGGCCGGCAGCTTGAAGGGCGCGCCCAACCGCTTTGTCTACGGCTGCACCAAGGCGGCGGTGATCGGCCTGACCAAGGCCGTGGCGGCCGACTTCATCACCCGCGGCGTGCGCTGCAACGCCATCTGCCCCGGCACGGTGGAATCGCCCTCGCTGCGCGACCGCATTGCCGCCCAGGCCGCCGCCAGCGGCCAGACCACTGGCCCAGGTGGAGGCCGCGTTCATCGCCCGCCAGCCCATGGGCCGCCTGGGCCGCACCAGCGAGATCGCCGCACTGGCGGTGTACCTGGCCAGCGACGAGAGCGCCTTCACCACCGGCACCGCGCAGGTCATCGACGGTGGCTGGAGTAATTGAGGCCCCCCCCCGAAGCGCCTGCGGCGCTTCCCCCCCAGGGGGGCGCCGCTGGTGGCCCGGCGAAGCCGGTTCCACGGCGTCTGTTTGATCTGCCACGCTTCGGATCTGCAACGCTTCGGATCTGCAGCAACCACTGACGACCCACCAAGAGAAGGAGATTCCCCATGAAACTGCTGCGCTACGGACCCAAGGGCCGTGAGAAGCCCGCGATGCTGGACGCCAATGGCCAGGTGCGTGACCTGTCGGGCGTGATCGCCGACCTGCGTGCCGAGATGCTCACGCCGGCCGGGCTGGCGCCGCTGCGTGCGCTTGACCCCGCCAGCCTGCCGCTGGTGGCCAGCCCTGGCCGCATGGCGCCGCCCTGGGTCGGCATGGGCAAGTTCATCTGCGTGGGCCTGAACTACGCCGACCATGCGGCCGAATCCGGCATGCCGGTGCCGGCCGAGCCGGTGCTGTTCACCAAGCACACCAGCACCGTGGTCGGCTGCAACGACCCGGTGGTGCTGCCCCAGGGGTCGACCAAGACCGACTGGGAGGTGGAGCTGGGCGTGGTCATCGGCAGCATGGCGCGCTATGTGTCCGAGGCCGACGCGCTCTCCCATGTGGCGGGTTATTGCGTCGTCAACGATGTCTCGGAACGCGAGTACCAGCTGGAGCGCGGCGGCACCTGGGACAAGGGCAAGGGCTGCGACACCTTCGGCCCCATCGGCCCCTGGCTGGTGACCACCGACGAGGTGCCCGACCCGCAAGACCTGCCGATGTGGCTGGACGTCAACGGCCACCGCCACCAGAACGGCAGCACCAAGACCATGGTCTTCGGCGTCGCGCAGCTGGTCAGCTACATCAGCCGCTTCATGACCCTGTATCCGGGCGACCTGATCACCACAGGAACTCCGCCAGGAGTGGGAATGGGTCACAAACCCCAGCCGCAGTATTTGCGCCCCGGCGATAACATGACCCTCGGTATCAGCGGCCTGGGACAACAAAACCAGACGGTGTTTGCGTGGGACCCGGCCTTGATCGACAACTGATCAGCTAACCGGCTTGGTACGCGACCTGATGCCCACGACAAGAACGCGTCGCTGGGGATGGCCACCAGCGGCCTCATGGGGGGAAAACCCATCGAAGGCCAACAGGTCATGCAGACTCGCACCGTCACCATCTACACCGGCACCCGCATCCGTGTGCCTGAGCACATCCAGCGCATCGACACGCACAGCACCCATGGCTGGCAGATGCGCTACGGCCAGCCCACCCTGTTTTTCAGTGACGGCCAGGGCACGGGCAACGGCCCGCGCCCGGCGCTCAAGCGCGCCATCGAGGCGCTGCGCCAGCGCATTGCCGAGCTGCCCGCGCCCACCGGTCTGCAGCGGGGCACCAGCCCCAACAAGCAGAACGATCTGCCGGTGGGCATCAGCGGCCCCATCCTGCGCCAGCGGCCGGGCCGGTCGGTGCCCGAGTGCCATTTTTCGGTCAACCTGCCGCGCTATGGCGGCCGGCCGCTGCGCCGCAGCGTGTACATCGCCAACCAGAACACCTACTCGCCCGAGCGCTACACCGACGCCCTCAACTCCGCGCTGGACATGCGGCGCCGGGCCGAGGAGCAGTACCAGCTCGATGCCACTGCCGCCAAGCGGCGCGCTGCCGCCAAGCTGTAAGCGCCCGCGCGCTGCCGGCCTGGGGGCACACCGGAGCCCCCCATGACCCCCGCCGCTGCACCCAGCATCCGCATCCACCCCGCCGACAACGTCGTCATCGCCCGCCGCCAACTGCTGGGCGGCACACTGTTGGCCGACGAAGGCGGCCTCAGTGTCAGCGGCCTGGTGCCGCCCGGCCACAAGCTGGCCACCGCGCCGATCGCCGCTGGCGAGGCGGTGCGGCGCTACAACCAGGTGATCGGCCACGCCACCCAGGCGATTGCGCCCGGCCAGCATGTGCACACCCACAACCTGGCGTTTGCCAGTTTCGAGCGGGTGCACGAGGTGGGCGCCGGCGCGCTGCCCACGGTGCTGGTGCCCGAGCCGGCCCACTTCATGGGCATCGTGCGGGCCGACGGCCGGGTGGCCACCCGCAACTACATCGGCGTGCTGACCAGCGTGAATTGCTCGGCCACCGCAGCGCGGGCGATTGCCGACCACTTTCGGCGCGACATCCGCCCCGCAAGCCCTGGCCGACTACCCCAACGTCGACGGCGTGGTGGCGCTGACCCACGGCATGGGCTGCGCCACCGACAGCGAGGGCGAAGAGCTGCGCGTGCTGCGCCGCACCCTGGGCGGTTATGCCCGCCATGCCAACTTTGCCGCCGTGCTGGTGGTCGGCCTGGGCTGCGAGACCAACCAGATCCAGGGCCTGATCGCGCAAGAGGGCCTGCAGGAAGGCGCGGCGCTGGTTGCCTTCAGCATCCAGGACACCGGTGGCACGGCCAAGACCGTGGCCCACGGCGTGGCGCAGATCCAGGCCATGCTGCCGGCCGCCAACCGGGTGCAGCGCCAGCCGGTGCCGGCCAGCCACCTGGTGGTGGGCCTGCAGTGCGGCGGCTCGGACGGTTACAGCGGCATCAGCGCCAACCCGGCGCTGGGTGCGGCGGTCGACCGGCTGGTGCGCCATGGTGGCACCGCCATCCTCAGCGAGACGCCCGAGATCTACGGTGGCGAGCACCTGCTGACCCGCCGCGCCGCCAGCCCGGCGGTGGCCGACAAGCTGCTGGCCCGCATCCGCTGGTGGGAGGCCTACACCGCCCGCAATGCCATGCGCATGGACAACAACCCCTCGGCCGGCAACAAGGCCGGCGGGCTGACCACCATCCTGGAAAAGAGCCTGGGCGCCATCGCCAAGAGCGGCACCACCCGGCTGGAGGATGTGTACGAATTTGCCGAGCGCATCACCGCCCGGGGCTTCGTCTACATGGATTCACCCGGCTACGACCCGGTGTCGGCCACCGGCCAGGTGGCCAGCGGCGCCAACCTGATCTGCTTCACCACCGGCCGCGGGTCGGCCTACGGTTGTGCGCCGTCGCCGTCGCTGAAGCTGGCCACCAACACCGCGCTGTGGCGCAAGCAGGAAGAGGACATGGACATCAACTGCGGCGGCATCGTCGACGGCAGCGAGACGGTGGACGCCGCCGGCGAGCGCATCTTCCAGCTGATGCTGGCCACGGCGTCGGGCCAGGCCACCAAGAGCGAGCAGCATGGCTACGGCCAGAACGAGTTTGTGCCCTGGCAGCTGGGCGCGGTGATGTAGGCGCCGGCCCGGGGCGGGTTTGGCGCCGTTGGTGCGTGGCAATGCGCAGTTCGTCGCGATCCCCTCGCGCCGCGTGGCGCCGGGGCCGACAGTGCAGGCATTGCACCTCGACCACCCACCCGGAGCCACCACCATGCACCCGCTCAAGACCCTTGCCCCCGCCCAGCAACTGGCGGCCTTCACCCTGTCTGCCGTGCTGACGGTGCTGGTGCTGTTGGCGCTGGGGGCCCAGGCCGATGCCGAGCATGGCCTCGCCCTGGCCACAGCCCAGGCCAGCCAGCAACTGCAGTGCGCCGCGCCGCAGCGCAGTGCGCGCAGCTGAGGCAGGCGCTGCAGCGCGGTTGGCGTGCGCCAGGCGCCTGCGGTGCCAGATGGCCGATGTGCCGAATGTGCCGAATGTGCCGAATGTGCCGAATGTGCCGAATGTGCCGAATGTGCTCGACGCGCCTAGTGCGCAGTCAGCACGTAGATGTCGGTGTCGGGCAGCAAGCTGCGCAGGGTCTGGAAGGCGCTGTCGGCCAACGCGCCACCACCGCCACCAGCGCAACTGGCGCGCCGGGCCAATTGCAGTTCCACCTCGCCCGGCTGCACCCGCAGGGCCTGCACCAAACCACCAGCCTCGGCCGCACCCAGCAGCGGCCGCAGTGCAGTCAGCAGCCGCTGCACCTCATCGGCCGGGCCGGACAGTTGCGGTGCAGCGCAATCCTCACCCAGCGTCGCCTGGCACACCGGGCCGCTGTCCGCAGGGTGGGCACAGGCACCGCAGCCCGATGCCGGCGTGGCGGCGTAGATCGGAATGGTGTGCGGTGCAGGGCCCATGGCCACATGCTGACAGCCTTGGCTGACACGGCATTGACCCGCATCAAGGCTTGCCGCAGGGATGGCGGGCGGCAAAGCCGCTGGTGTCAGCAGCCCAGTTGCCGGGCCAGGTCGCCCAGGTCGCTGGCCGTGACGTCAAACACCGTGCTGCCGACCGGCTCCATCCAGCCGCCCGGGCCGTATTCATCGGGCCGGGGGATGTAGGCGGTTTTCAGGCCTGCGGCTTGTGCTGCCGCCAGATCTGTCGGGTGGGCCGCCACCATCAGCACCTGCGCGGGTGCCAGCCCCAGCAGCCGCGCCGCGCCCAGGTACACCGCCGGGTCGGGTTTGAAGCAGCCGAACAGCTCGGCCGTCAGCACCGCGTCCCAGGGCAGGCCGGCATGCTTGGCCATGGCCACCAGCAGTGCCAGGTTGCCGTTGGACAGCGTGCTGATGGTGAAGCCCTGCTTCAGCCGGCCCAGCCCGGCCACCGTGTCGGGCCAGGGCGCCAGGCGGTGCCACACGGTGTTGAGCTGGCTGCGATCGGCCTCGCCCAGCGCCTGCAGGCCATGCCGGGGCAGCAAATGCTCAAGCACCCGGCGGTGCAGGGCGTCGATGGTGTCCCAGGCCAGTTCACCCCGGGCCACCTGCGCCATCGACGCGAAGTAGCCTTTGCGCCAGGCATCTGCCAGCGCTGGCCAATCAGCCTGCAGGCCCAGGCGGTCGCCCAGGGCCTGGCCTTCGGCGATGACGCTGCTGCGCCAGTCGACCACGGTGCCGAAGACGTCGAAGCAAAGGGCGCGCAGCGTGGGGGCCAATGGTGGGTGCATGGCCAGCATGATGCCGCAGTGCCGCGCCCGGTTTGATCTGCCGCAAGCCCGCTGCACTGCCGCTGGCCCGCGCGTCGCGGCAGCGACAAGCCCACCCCATGCGCGCCAGAAGAATGGCCTGATGGACTTCGACCACTCCCCCCGCTCCCTGGCGCTGCAGGGCCAACTGCGCCAGTTCATGGCCGACCAGGTGCTGCCGTCGATGGCCGACTGGCACCGCTGGTCCGACGCGGGTGTCTACCCCTTGGACCTGGTCGAAAGCCTGAAGGCGCAGGCCCGCGGGCTGGGCTTGTGGAACCTGTTTCTGCCCAGCCTGCGTGACGACCAGCCCGGCACGCGCCTGAGCAACCTGGACTACGCGCCGCTGGCCGAGATCATGGGCCGCGTGCCTTGGGCAGCCGAGGTCTTCAACTGCAATGCGCCCGACAGCGGCAGCATGGAACTGCTGCAGCTCGCCGCCAGCCCGGCCCAGGCCCAGCGCTGGCTGGTGCCGCTGCTGGCCGGCGAGATCCGGTCCTGCTTTGCGATGAGCGAGCCCGACACCGCATCGTCGGACCCGACCCAGCTGAGCACCCGCATCCAGCAAGATGGCGAGCACTGGGTGCTGAACGGCCGCAAGTGGTTCATCACCGGTGCGGCCCACCCGCTGTGCCGGCTGGCCGTGGTGCTGGGCCGCAGCGGCGACGATGACAACGCGCCCGAGCATGCCCGCCACAGCATGCTGCTGGTGCCCATGGACACGCCCGGGCTGACGGTGGAGCGCAACATCCCGGTGATGGACCACCAGAGTCTGGATGGCCACTGCGAGCTGGTGTTCCGCAATGTGCGTGTGCCGATCGATGCCATGCTGGGCGAGCCCGGCGCCGGCTTTGCGCTGGCCCAGGCCCGGCTGGGCCCTGGGCGGGTGCACCACGCCATGCGCAGCATCGGCCAATGCGAGCTGGCGCTGGAGCTGATGTGTGAGCGTGCGCTGGAGCGGCGGGCCTTTGGCGGTCGGCTGGCCGACTTTGCCAATGTGCAGGACTGGATCGCCGAAAGCCGTATCGAGATCGACCAGGCCAGGCTGCTGGTGCTGCACGCGGCCTGGGTGTTGGACCAGGGCGGTAGCGCCGCTGCCCGCACCGATGTGGCCGCCATCAAGCTGGTCAGCAGCCGGCTGCAGACCCGGGTGCTGGACCGGGCGATGCAGGTCTTCGGCGCGATGAGCCTGTCGCCCGACACGCCGCTGGCGCGGCTGTGGGCCTGGGGCCGGGCGCTGCGCTTTCTGGACGGGCCGGACGAAGTGCATCTGCGCAGCGTGGCGCGCGCTGCGCTGAAGCGCGCCAAAGGCATGCGTGGCGCCAATGCAGCGCACTTGCGGCGCTGGATGCCGGTGGAGGCTGGCTGAGCGGTCGGCTTGGTTGGCGGGTTCGGGCTCTGAGCTGCCGCTGGGGTGTTGTTGTTTGCCGCCTTGCCTGGGCGTCGCCGGTGCGTTGCAGCCCGCCGGGTCCCGCCCCGGCTGGCGGGTACCTTTCTTGTCCGGCGACAAGAAAGGCACCAAAGAAACGCCTGCCAAACTGGGCGTACACCACTGTGTGCTTGCAACGGACCGGGCGCTGCGCCTCGCCTGTCCGGCTCGAACACCTTGCTATAGAAGACCGCAGTCGCTTGGGCGCTGGTGAGGCTCAGCAGACCGCCGTCTGAACAGCTTGCCGCATGCCATGCGTGCCTGGCCGGGGTCTGCGCCTCACAGCCCTGACCGGGGTGGCACGGCCGTGGAATGTGCCGCACTGCTTCCGGCTGACGCTGTTCGAGCCGGACAGGCGAGGCGCAGCGTCTGGGTCTCGACAAGCGCTGGGTGTGGATCGCGCAGTTTGGAAAGCGCGTTTTGGGCCAGCCTTTTGGCGCGACAAAAGGCTGGTCGCCTGCCGGGGCGAGACCCGGCGCGCTGCACCGCACTGGCGAAGCCTTCGGAAAACAGCATCAGCACAAGAGCAGCGCAGAGCCCACAGCCGCCCAAGCAGCCATCAGTAGTGGATCGCCTTCGGCGCACCGCCGCCCACGCAGATCGCGTCGCCATTGATGGCGCGGGATTTGGGTGAGCAGAGAAACGCCACCACATGCGCCACCTCGGTGGCGTCCACCAGATGGCCGATGCTGTTGCTGCCGGCCATTTGTGATTCCAGCGCAGCCGGGTCCACTCCCTGGGCTGCAGCGCGCGCGGCGATCAAGGGCGCGGTGCGCTCGGTTCGGGTGACGCCCGGGTGCACCACCGTGACCTGGATGCCCGCCGGCCCCAGCTCGTCGGCCATGTTCTTGGCCAGCGCGGCCACCGCCACATTGCGGATGCTGCCCACGGTGTTGCCGGTCTGGCGTGCGCCCAGGCCGCTGATGTGCACGATGCGGCCCCAGCCGGCTGCCAGCATGCCCGGCACCACGGCCTGGCTGCTGCGGATGTAGCCCATCACCTTGGTGTCCAGCTCAGCCTCGAAGTAGGCGCTGCTGATCTCGCCCAGCTTGGGCGGTCCGGCATAACCGGCCGGCTCGGCGGCGGCGTTCACCAATATGTGCAGCGGCCCGCCCAGGCGGGCGGCGGCGTCGGCCACGGCGGCCTGCACCGCTGCTGCGTCGCGGGTGTCGGCCACCACGCCCACCACGGTGCGGCCGGTCTCGGCCATCAGCTCGGCCGCGGTGGCGGCCAGTGTGGCGGCGTCGCGCGCCAGCAAGGCCACGTCGGCGCCTTCTTGCGCCAGGGCGCGGGCCACTGCCTTGCCGATGCCGCGGCTGCCGCCGGTGACAAGCGCACGCTTGCCGCTGAGTTCGAGATCCATGGGTGCCCCTGCTGTGCTGTGGAAGGCGCCAGCTTACGCGGCCAGGCCGCAGCGCTACAGTCGCCCGCATGACCTATGAACTGCACTACTGGCCCACCATCCCCGGCCGTGGCGAATTTGTGCGCCTGGCGCTGGAAGCCGCCGGCGTGGCCTATGTCGACGTGGCGCGCGGTGACGCCGCTGCCGGCCAGGGCCTGCCAGCGCTGACCAAGCTGCTCAACGACCGCCACCAGCCCCACCCGCCCTTTGCACCGCCGGTGCTGAAAGACGGCGCCCTGCTGATCGGGCAGACCGCCACCATCCTGCAGCACCTGGGCCCCACGCTGAAGCTGGTGGGCCGCAGCGACGCCGCCCGGGTGTGGACCCAGCAGATCCAGCTGACGATTGCCGACATGGTGACCGAAGCGCACGACAGCCACCACCCGATCGCCAGCAGCCTGTTCTACGAAGACCAGCAGCCCGAGGCCTTGCGCCGGGCCACCCTGTTCTGCCGCGAGCGCCTGCCCAAGTACCTGCAGTGGTTCGAGGCCATCATCGCCCGCAACCCGGCCGGCACCCGCCACCTGGTGGGCGGCAAGCTGAGTTACGCCGACCTGTCGCTGTTCCAGCTGGTTGAAGGCCTGCGCCATGCCTTTCCACGTGCCACCCAGGCGGTGCTGGCTGCCACGCCCGGTGTGGTGGCGCTGCATGGCCGGGTGGCGGCCCTGCCAAAGCTGAAGGCCTATCTGCGCAGCGAGCGGCGCATCCCGTTCAGCCAACAAGGCATCTTCCGCCAGTACCCTGAACTGGACATCGTCTAGCCATGCCGACCTCGCCAACTTTGCCGCCCGCCGCCCAGCCGGGTGATGCCCTGGCAGCCATCGACACCCCGGCCCTGCTGCTGGACCTGGACGCCTTCGAGCGCAACCTCGATGCCATGCAGGCGGCGGCCACGGCTGCCGGGGTGACGCTGCGCCCGCATGCCAAGGCCCACAAGACGCCGGCCATCGCGCTGGCCCAGCTGCAGCGCGGTGCGGTGGGCATCTGCTGCCAGAAGGTGAGCGAGGCCTTGCCCTTCCTGCAGGCCGGGGTGACCGACATCCACATCAGCAACCAGACCGTGGGTCCGGCCAAAGCCGGGCTGCTGGCGCAGCTGGCACTGCATGGTCGCTTCAGCGCCTGTGTCGACCATGCCCAGCAAGTGGCCGACCTGGCGGCGGCCACGGCGGCCCACGGCAGCCAGCTGCGGGTGTTCATCGAAATCGACATCGGCCAGGGCCGCTGCGGCGTGGCCGACGCGCCGGCCGTGCTGCGCCTGCTGGACGCCCTGGCGCCGCATGCACAGCTGCAGTTTGGCGGCCTGCAGGCTTACCAGGGCGGGGTGCAGCATGTGCGCGGCCATGCCCAGCGGCGTGCTGCCGCCGCTCTGGCGGCCGAGCGCACAGCGGCGGTGGTGGCCGCGCTGGCCGCAGCGGGCGTGGCCTGCCCGGTGGTCACCGGCGGCGGCAGCGGCAGTGTTGAATTCGACCTGGCCAGCGGTGTCTACACCGAGCTGCAGCCCGGCAGCTATGTCTTCATGGACGGCGACTACGGCCGCAACGAGGCCGGCACCGGCCTGCACTTTGCCCACAGCCTGTTTTTGGCCAGCACGGTGATGAGTGTGGGCGGCGGCGGGCGCTGCATCCTGGACGCCGGGCTCAAGTCGCTGGCGGTTGATTCCGGCCTGCCGGCGGTGTGGCAGGGCGGCGCTGCCAGCAGCACGCTGGCCTACACCGCCGCCAATGACGAGCACGGCATCGTGCGCGCCAGTGGCGACGCTGCGCTGCCGGCCCTGGGCAGCCAGGTGCTGCTGGTGCCCGGCCACTGCGACCCCACGCTGAACCTGCATGACACCCTGGTGGCGGTGCGCGGTGGCGTGGTGCAGGCGCTGTGGCCGGTGGCCGCGCGTGGCCTGAGTCGCTGAGCCGCTGAGTCCGCTGGACCGCCGAACCCGCCGGGTGGCGCCGGCGGCGGCCCGCTCAGCGGCCCGCCGCCAACAGCGGCAGGCTGTCCAGCCGTGCGTCGATGTCGCGCAGCATGGCCTGGTAGGCCGGCGCGCCCACCCCGCCAAAGCGGCGGCGGAAGTCGGCCATGGCCATGTACTCGGGCAGGTCGCCCACGTCGGGCATCAAGTCGGCTTCGCGCAGGCCCTGGGCCAGCCGGGCCTGGAAGGCCAGCGGGTCACGCCGCGCCAGCACGCCCAGGCGGGTGCCGGCCCGGTCGGCGGCGATGTCGTTGAAGCTGAAGCCACTGCCTTGGCGCGCGTCGACCACTTCCTTGTACAGGCCGATGGCGTCCGACAGCGGTCCGCCGCCCTCGGCCGCCAGCGCGGCCGAGATCAACAGGTGTTGCGGAAAATCCGGCCGGCCGCGCAAGTGCAAGGCGGGCATGCGCGCAGGGCGCGCGCCGGCGCCGCCCGCCGCAACGCGGCCAGCCAAGGCTGCGGCCTGGCTGGCCGGTGGCGCTGCGGCCCCCAGCAAGGGGGTCAGCGGCTGGCCCGCCACCATAAAGGCCAGGGCCACCAGGGCGGCGCGGTTTTCTTCGCTGGCACTGGCCGCGTCCGGGCTGTGGCGTGCGGCCAGCGCAAACACCGGCTGCAGCAAGTCCACCACCGACACCGTGGCCCGTGGTGGCTTGCTGGCCGCCAGCGCCGCCGTCCACATGGCCAGGTGGTCGGCATGGCGGCGCAGCCGGTCCTGCAGCGCCGGCGGCACGAGGGAACTGGTGAGCGCCTGCTCGGCGTTGTCGGGCCAGGCATAGGCCAGCACCAGGGACTGGGCGCGGAAGCTGACGCGGCTGACCAGGCGCTGCGCCAGCTCGCCCTGGGCGCGCAGGTTCAGCGTCGCCAGCAGGCGCGGCAGGGCGGCCTGGGCCAGCCAGCCCGGCACCGGCAGCCGGCCGATGCGCAACTGCTGCACGCTGGGCAGGGTGTCGGTCTCGCGCAGCACGGCCCGCAGGTTCAGCCAGCCGCCCCAGGGTGAGGCCGGCAGCGCCAGGCTTGCTTCCACCAAGGCCAGCCCCGGCTGCAGGCGCACCCGGCCGCGCACGTCACCCAGCCGGCGGCTGGCCTGCTGGATCAGCAGTTCCAGATCGCGCTGCGACAGCAGCACCGCGCGGGTGATGCCGGGCAGGGCGCGGCGCGGGTTGTTGTCCGACAGCAGTTGGCGGGCCCGGTCGATGTCGTTGAGCGAGACGACGGCAGACGGCTTGCCCAGGCGTGGACTGGGCTCGATCGCCAACCACAGGCCGGCCACCACCACAGTCGCCAGCAGCAGCACCATGGCCAGCAGGGCCCAGGGCCACCAGCGGCGGCGTGGGCGCGCCGGCGGCTGGTGCGGGCTTGGCAGTGGCTGGGGCATCACCCGAGTCTGCCATCCGCTGCCACCCGCTGCGGCGGCCGGCAGCGTTGCGCCGCTGGCACCGGCAAGCCGGCGCTGGCAATCAGCGGTTCAGGCGTTCAGCAGGCGGTGGGCGCAGGGCGGCCGCTCACCACACGTCGACAAAGCGCGCCGGTGCCAGGCCGCTGCCCGTGCCGCGCCCGGGCTGGCTGCTGTCGAGCCCGCGCAACAGCCAGGCGCGGGTCTCGGCGGGGTCGATCACCGCGTCGATCTCCAGCGTGGTGGCCATGTTGATGGCCTGAGCCGTTGGCATATTGGCGCGCCACCAGGGTCTGGTACAGCGCCTCGCGCTCCGGCCCGGCGGGCACGGCTTCCAGCTCCTTGCGGTAACCCAGG
>CAWJOQ010000031.1:0-363221 GCA_963844485.1 uncultured beta proteobacterium | reverse complement strand
GCGACCTGTATGCCCTGTACCCCGACTACCTGATCGACGTGCCCGCCGAGCAGGCCGCCCTGGCCGATGCAGACTTGCTGGTGTGGCTGCATCCGCTGCACTGGTATGGCATGCCCGCGCTGATGAAGCTGTGGCTGGACGAGGTCTTCAGCTTCGGCTGGGCCTATGGCCCCGGCGGCCAGGCGCTGCAAGGCAAGCACCTGTGGCTGGTCACGTCCACCGGCGGGCCTGCAAGCTCGTACAGCCCGGCGGCTACAACCGCCACGTCTTTGATGCCTTTCTGCCGCCGTACACCCAGACCGCCGCGCTGGCCGGCATGCACTTTCTGCCACCGCTGGTGCTGCATGGCGCCCACCAGGCGCCTGCTGCTGCGGTGCAGGCCCATGCTGAGCTGCTGGTGCAGCGCCTGCTGCGCTGGCCCGACTGGCCCGACTTGCGTGGCGGGCCAGCGATCGGCGCCTTGGACAGCGCCGACTGCACCGTGCCGGCCGACGCGCGGCCGCTGGACTGACAGCACCCGCCATGGAACACAGCAACTGGATTTCCACCAGCCTGGTCTACCTGGCCGCGGCGGTGCTGGCGGTGCCGCTGGCGCGGCTGCTGGGCCTGGGCGCGATCATCGGCTACCTGGGCGGCGGGCATCGTCATCGGGCCCTGGGGGCTGAAGCTGGTCAGCGACCCGGCGGCCATGCTGCACTTTGCCGAGTTCGGCGTGGTGCTGATGCTGTTCCTGGTCGGCCTGGAACTGGAGCCGCGCCGCCTGTGGGCGATGCGCCGGCCGATCTTCGGCGGCGGCAGCGTGCAGCTGCTGGGCTCGGCCGCGCTGATGCTGGGCGTCGGGCTGGCGCTGGGCGTGGACTGGCACCTGGCGCTGGTGGCCGGGCTGGGCCTGGGCTTGTCGTCCACCGCCATCGGCCTGGGCGCGCTGGCCGAGCGCAACCTGATGGCCACCCGCTCGGGCCAGGGCGTGCTGTCGGTGGCGCTGCTGCAGGACATCGCCGCCATCCCCATCCTGGCGCTGGTGCCGCTGCTGGCCGTGACCGGGGCAGCCGGCGCTGCCGACGCAGCCGGCGGCAGCGGCTGGCTGGCCGCCGGCAAGGCGCTGGGCGTGATCGCCGCCATCGTGCTGGGCGGGCGGCTGCTGCTGCGCCCTGCCCTGCGCTGGATCGCCCGCAGCGACACGCCCGAGATCTTCACCGCCGCCGCCCTGCTGCTGGTGGTGGCCACCGCCGCGCTGATGCAGAGCGTGGGCCTGAGCATGGCGCTGGGCGCCTTCCTGGCCGGCGTGCTGCTGGCCGAGAGTGAATACCGGCGCGCAGCTGGAGACCGACCTCGAGCCCTTCAAGGGCCTGCTGCTGGGCCTGTTCTTCATCGCCGTGGGCATGAGCATCGACTTTGCCGTGGTGCTGGCCCACCCGCTGCTGATGGCCGGCGTGGTGCTGGGTTTTCTGGCGCTGAAGGCCGCCGTGCTGCTGGCCCTGGCGCGCTGGACCGAGCTGCCGCTGCTGGAGCGGCCGGTCTACCTGATCCTGCTGGCCCAGGGCGGTGAGTTTGGCTTCGTGGTGTTCCAGACGGCACAGCAGGCCGCAGGTGATCAGCGCCGGGCAATCGTCGTTCCTGGTGGCGGCGGTGGCGGTGTCGATGCTGCTGACACCGCTGCTGCTGCTGCTGGCCGACCGCTGGTGGGTGCCGCGGCTGCTGCGCCAGGCCGGGCGCGCAGGCGGTGCCAAGCCGGCCGAGATCAGCGAGCCGCAGGCAGCGCCGGTGATCATTGCCGGCTTCGGCCGCTACGGCCAAGGTCGTGGGCCGGCTGCTGCAGGCCAGCGGCCTGCGCGCCACCGTGCTGGAGCATGACGCCGAGCAGGTCGACACGGTGCGCCGCTTTGGCTGGCCGGTGTTCTATGGCGACGCCACCCGGCTGGACCTGCTGCGCACGGCCGGCGCGGCCCAGGCCCGTGTGCTGGTGCTGGCCATCGACGACGTCGAGCAAAGCCTGCAGGTGGCCGAGCTGGCGCCTGGCGCACTTTCCGCAGCTGGCCATCGTGGCGCGGGCGCGCAACGTCAGCCACTACTACCGGCTGCGCAAGCTGGGTGTCACGCTGATCGAGCGCGAGGTGCTGGACGCCTCGCTGATGAGCGGGCGCCAGGTGCTGCAGCTGATGGGCTGGCAGCCGCATGAAGCGCGCAACCAGGCGCTGCGTTTTCGCGCCCACAACGTGGCGCTGGTCGAGCAGATGGCGCCCCACCTGGCCGACGAGCCCGCCCTGATCGCCGCCGCCAAGCAAGGCCGCCAGCAACTGGAAGCGCTGTGGGCGCAAGAGCGTGCCGACCAGGCCAGCCGGCGCAACCGCCAGGGCTGGCAGGCCGATGCGCCTGACCAGCCACCGACCTGAGGCGGCGGCCGCTAGCCAGTGCGGCGCGTGGACTAGGAGTGTGGGCGGCAGAAATCCAGGCTCGCGCCGGGGCGAGTTGCCGTGCCTGGCAAGGCGCACGCGGGGCGCGTGGTGGGCCCACGCAACGCGCGTGCAACGCCGCCAGGCACGGCAAATCGCCCCGGCCCTTCGGGTTGACCCTGCTTTGGAGCCCATGCGTCGTTGCACCGCTTGCCCGGGCGTGCAGCCCGGGCCGCGCGCTGCGCCTAGTCTGGGCTCCAAAGCAGGGTCAACGCGGGCCTGGCTTTCTGCCGCCCACACTCCTAGGCGCTTACAGCAGCGTGCAGGCCTCGTCGAAGGACAGCCGGGGGCTGCGCGCAAACAGCTTGGACGGGTCGCCGTGGCCCAGGGTGCAGATGAAGTTGGTCTTGACCGCCGTGCCGGCCCAGAAGGCGGCGTCCATCTTGGCGGCATCGAAGCCACTCATCGGCCCGCAATCCAGGCCCAGCGCCCGCGCGGCCAGGATCAGGTAGCCGCCCTGCAGGCTGCTGTTGCGGAAGGCCGATTCCGCGATGGCCGCCGGCTTGCCGGCAAACCACGACCGCGCGTCGGCATGCGGAAACAGCTGCGGCAGCTTGTCATGGAAGGCCAGGTCCATGCCGATGATCACCGTCACCGGCGCCTGGGTGATCTTGGCCTGGTTGCCAGCCGACGCGCAGGCCAGCAGGCGGGCCTTGGCCTCGGCCGAGCGCACGAACTGAAAGCGCGCCGGGCAGCTGTTGGCGGCGGTGGGGCCGAACTTCAGCAAGGTCGTAGAGCTGGCGCAGGGTGTCGTCGGACACCGGCGTGGGCAGGTAGCCGTTCTGGGTGCGGGCCTCGGTGAAGAGCTGGGCGGTGGTCAGGGTCATGGGATGCAATCGGTGGCCAGGGTCGGGATGGGCCGACAATTGTGGGATGTTCCAGCCTTCCCAGCATGACGTCCGCCGATTCTTCTGCGAGACCTGGCGCAAGCAGCGCGCCGGCCTGCCGCTGACCCCGATGGAGGCCATGGCCGCCGATTGGGTGGCCGAGCACCCCGAATACCACGCCGACCTGGCCGACGTGGAGGCCGCCTTGGCCGCCAGCTACAGCGTCGAAGACGGCCGCACCAACCCCTTCCTGCACCTGTCCATGCACCTGAGCATTGCCGAGCAATGCGGCATCGACCAGCCCACCGGCATCCGCCAGGCCACCAGCCTGCTGGCGGCGCGGCGCAGCGACCTGCATGCCGCCCACCACGAGGTGATGGAGTGCCTGGGCGAGATGATCTGGGCCAGCCAGCGCAGTGGCCTGCCGCCCGACGGCCAGGCCTACATCGACGCCGTGCGCCGGCGCGCCACTGCCTGAAGCCGGCGGCGGCGTCAAGCCGGCGCGTAGCCCTCTTCGGCCAGCGCGGCGCTGAACGCGGCGGCCGGCTGGCTGGACGTGATCTGCACCTGGTGCGTGGGCAGGTCGATCTTCAGCACCGCCTGGGCGTCGACCTTGTGCACGGTCTCGGTCACGGTGCGCACGCAGTGGCCGCAGGTCATGGTGGGCAGGGTCAGTTCGATCATGGCAACTCCGGGATGATGTGGCACAACCACCGATTTTGCGCCCGGGACTAGGATCGGCAGATGACCGAGACCCTGACCCTGCAGTTGCCGATCACCGGCATGACCTGCGCCAGCTGCGTGGCGCGGGTGGAAAAAGCCATCACCAAGGTGCCCGGGGTGCAAGAGGCCAGTGTCAACGGCGCCACCGATTCGGCCCGGCTGGTGCTGGCCGGCGCCAGCGCGGGCGCCACGGCGCAGGCGGTGGCAGCGGCCGTGGCCAAGGCCGGCTATGCCATCCCGAGCGAAACCCTGCGCCTGCAGATCAGCGGCATGACCTGCGCCAGCTGCGTGGGGCGGGTGGAAAAAGCGCTGGCCCAGGTGCCCGGCACCAGCGCCGTCAGCGTCAACCTGGCCACCAACACCGCGCAGCTGCAGCGCCTGGCCGGCAGCGCCGACGACGCCAGCCTGCTGGCCGCCGTGCGGCGGGCCGGCTACGAGGCCACGCTGGCCAGCGATGGCCAGGCAGCGCCCGCCCACCAGCGCGGCGACGACGGTTGGCGCGTGGCGGTGGCGGCCGCCCTGTCGGCGCCCCTGGTGCTGCCGATGGTGGGCGACCTCTTCGGCCGCCACTGGATGCTGCCGGCGCTGTGGCAATGGCTGCTGGCCACGCCGGTGCTGTTCTTATTTCGGCGCGCGCTTCTTCAAGGCCGGCTGGGCGGCGCTGCGCAACGGTGCCGGCAACATGGACCTGCTGGTGGCCACCGGCACCAGCGCTGCCTATGGCCTGAGCCTGGTGCTGTGGGCGCAAGCGGTGGCGCCGAGCCGCTCCGAAGCCGACGCATCCCACTTGGCTGGGCGGCGGCCTCGGGGGCCTGATGGATGCGCAGGGCATGCCGCACCTGTACTTCGAGAGCGCGGCGGTGGTGATCACCCTGGTGCTGTTCGGCAAATGGCTGGAAGCCCGGGCCAAGCGCCGCACCCTGGTGGCACTGGACGGCCTGCGCGCCCTGCGGCCGGACGTGGCCCGCCTGCGCCGCGATGGCCAGGAAGTGAGCGTGCCGCTGGCCGAGGTGCAGCCCGGCGACACGGTGCTGGTGCGCCCGGGCGAGCGCCTGCCCACCGACGGCATCGTGCTGGAAGGCCGCAGCCATCTCGACGAAAGCCTGCTCACCGGCGAAAGCCTGCCGGTGGCACGCCAGCCTGGCGACCGGGTGACCGGCGGCGCCATCAACGGCGAAGGCCTGCTGGCGGTGCGCACCACCGCCGTGGGTGCGGCCAGCATGCTGTCGCAGATCATGCAACTGGTCGAATCGGCCCAGGCCAAGAAGGCGCCGATCCAGCAGACCGTCGACAAGGTGGCGGCGGTCTTCGTGCCCGCCGTGTTCGGCGCCGCGCTGCTGACGCTGCTGGGCTGGGGGCTGTTGAGCAACGTGGGCTGGGCCACGGCGCTGATCCATGCGGTGTCGGTGCTGGTGATCGCCTGCCCCTGCGCACTGGGCCTGGCCACGCCGGCCACGCTGATGGTGGGCACCGGCCTGGCCGCGCGCCACGGCATCCTGGTGCGCGACGCCCAGGCGCTGGAGCTGATGCGCGACGTGGCGGTGGTCGCCTTCGACAAGACCGGCACCCTGACCGAGGGCCGACCGACCCTGGTGGACACCGCCATCGCCGGCCAGGCAAGCCCCGCCCTGCCCGGTGGGCGGGCCGAGCTGCTGGCCCTGGCTGGCGCGCTGCAGGCCGCCAGCGAGCACCCACTGGCGCGCGCCGTGGTGCAGGCCGCGCAAGCCGAAGGCGTGGCCCGCCTGCAAGCCGAGACACCACGCGCGGTGGCCGGCCGCGGCATCGAAGGCACGGTGGCCGGCCGCGTGCTGCAGCTGGGCAGCAGCGTGTGGATGGCCGAGCTGGGGGTGACTGACGCCGCGCTGCAACAGCAGGCACAGGCCTGGGCTGCCCAGGGCCGCAGCGTGGCCTGGCTGGCCGAGACCGTGGCCGGCCAGCCACCACGCGCGCTGGGCCTGCTGGCCTTTGGCGACCATGCCAAGCCCGGCGCGGCGGCCGCCATCGCCGCCTTGCAGCGCGCCGGCATCCGGGTGGTGCTGGTCAGCGGCGACAACCGCGGCGCCGCCGAGGCATTGGCGCGCGAGGTCGGCTTCACCGACATGGCCGATGTGCGCGCCGAGGTGCTGCCCGGCGACAAGGCCAAGGTCATCGCCGCGCTGCGCGACGGCCTGGCGCCCGGCCAGCGGGTGGCCATGGTGGGCGACGGCGTCAACGACGCGCCCGCCCTGGCGGCGGCCGACGTGGGCCTGGCCATGGCCCATGCCGATGGCGGTGGCACCGACGTGGCGATGCAGACCGCCGGCATGACCCTGCTGCGCGGCGACCCCAAGCTGGTGGTGCAGGCGCTGCAGCTGTCACGCGCCATCACCCGGCGCATCTGGCAGAACCTGTTCTGGGCCTTTGCCTACAACGTGGTGGGCATTCCGTTGGCCGCCATCGGCCTGCTGAGCCCGGTGGTGGCCGGCGCGGCCATGGCCTTGTCGTCGGTCAGCGTGGTCAGCAATGCGCTGCTGCTGGGGCGCTACAAGCCGCCGGGCTGAGCCCAGGCGCTCAGGCGCTCGCGCGGCCGCGCCGCGGCGCCTCGTCACCGGCCCACAGCGCGTCGAGCTGCGGAAAATTCCAGCGGCCGGGCGGCTCGCGGTCGGTGATGCGGTCGGGCGCGCCCTGCGACAGGTCCAGCACCTGCGGGCGGATCGGCAGCTGCCGGTCCAGGTCGAAGAAGACCTTGATGATCGGCGCCGTCAGCGCACTGGGGTTCTGGTCCATCACCACCGCCAGGCGGCGCGAGGCCAGGCGCACCAGGGACCCGTTCGGGTAGATGCCCAGGCTGCGCACAAAGTGGCTGAAGATGGCCTGGTCGAAATGGCCCTTCCACGATGCCATGTGGGCCATCGATTCGGCCGGGTCCCAGCCCGCCTTGTAGGGGCGGTTGGAGGTGATGGCGTCGTAGACATCGCAGACCGCGCCCATGCGGGCGAAATCGCTGATGCGCTCACCCGGCAGGCGGTGCGGGTAGCCGGTGCCGTCGATGCGTTCATGGTGGTGCAGGCACACATCCATGGCCAGCTCGCTGGCACCACGGGCGTCCTGCAGCATCTGCCAGCCGCGCTGCGGGTGGGTGCGGATGATGGCGAATTCGGCGTCGCTGAGCTTGGTCGGCTTGTTCAGGATCTCCAGCGGCATCGCCGCCTTGCCCAGGTCATGCAGCAGGCCGGCCATGCCGGCGGCGCGGCAGCTGGCGTCGTCCAGGCCCATCTGGTGGGCCAGCGCCACCATCAGCGCGCACACCGCCACCGAGTGCATGTAGGAATAGTCGTCAGCGGTCTTCAGCCGCGCCAGGCTGACCAGCGCGCCCGGGTTGCGAAACACCGACCGGGTGATGTCGTCGACCAGCGGCTGGCAGCGCTCGGCCTCCAGCGCCCGGCCCAGGCGCGCCTCGGCAAACAGGCTGGTGACCGCCGCGCGTGAGCGCTGGCACAGGCGCGAGGCTTCACGCAATTCTTCGGCCATCGCCACGCGCGCCGGGCGCGGTGGCGCCACAACGGCAACAACGGCTTCGGCTGCCACGACCTGGATGACCGGGGCGTCAGCCGGCGCAGCAGCACTTGCAGCAGCGGCCGGCACGCTGGCCTCCACATCCAGGCCGCGCTGGGGGTCGATCCAGCATTCGCGCACCGGGCTCTTGACCAGGCGCTGCAGGTCAGCCGCATCCCTGAGCACAAAGCTGGTCTTCCAGAACGGATGGTCCAGCCAATTGCCTTCCAGGGCCTGCAGAAACATGCCCAGGCGCAGCTGGGACACCAGGATTTTTTTGGAAGATTGCGCGCCCATCGGTCTGCCCATTGTCGACGCTCACCCGGCCTGCCAGCAGTGGAAATGGCATCAAAAAAGCCGCAGACTGCAGCGGCTTGTGCGAAAAAAAAGCCGCAGGCTGCTGCGGCTGTTTGTGCTTGCCGGGCGGCTGGCTGGGCAGCCAGACCGGCCCGCTGCTCAGCGGAAGCGGCTTTGCGGCACCACGCGCAGGTCGCCCGGCAGTGCGCTGAGGTACTGCGCCATCTGCTTGAGCTCGGGGTTGCTGAAGGTCAGCTTTTTCTTGCCGTCGGCTTCCTGCACCATCTGGGCGCGCATGGTGGCGTTGGCCCGGCCCAGGTGCGGGTTGCCGTCGGTGCGGTACTGCTTCAGCGCCGAGTACAGGTAGTCGGCATGCTGGCCGGCCAGACGCGGATAGGACGGGTCCAGCGGCGTGCTGTAGTTGACGCCATGGCAGGCCACGCAGGCAGCCATGCGGTCTTTCAGCGCGTCAGGCGCCGGGCTGGCCAGCGCGGCGGGTGCCGCATTGCCAACGCCCTTGCCACGCTGCTCATAGTAGGCGCCCAGGTCGGCCATGTCCTGCTCGGTCAGCGACGCAGCAATGCCACGCATGGTGGGGTGCTTGCGGTCGCCCTTCTGGTAGGCCAGCAGTGCCGCTACGATGTACTTGCCACCCTGGCCGGCAATCATCGGCACCTTGTACGACCTCAGGGAAGGTGGCCTGGTAGCCGACGATGCTGTGGCAGCCGGTGCACATGGCCGCCTTGGCGGCGCCCTGGGCGGCATCGCCGGTGGTGGCGGCCTGGGCAGTGGTGGCGGTGCCGGCCAATGCCAGCAGCAGGGGAAGCAGGGAAAACGCGTTGGTCATTGTCTGGCGGGCTGGATCGATCGCTGGTGGACGGGCCGAGACAGCGGACCCCGCCGTGCCTGCACCCATGGACCCGGCTGTGGCTGCGACAGCGTCAACCGGGCGACTGCTGATTATAGAGGCCACCCCTATACTGATTTGACGCCGACAGCGCCGGTCAGGCCTGCAGCGCTGCCGCCCCTTCCACCCTCTGCCACGGCCCACCCTGGGCCGCACCCCGCCATGAAGTTCCAAGGATCCGACAACTACGTTGCCACGCAAGACCTGATGCTGGCGGTCAATGCCGCCATCACGCTCAAGCGCCCCTTGCTGGTGAAGGGCGAGCCGGGCACCGGCAAGACCATGCTGGCCGAGGAAGTGTCGGCCGCGCTGGGCCTGCCGCTGCTGCAGTGGCATGTGAAGAGCACCACCAAGGCCCAGCAAGGCCTGTATGAATACGACGCCGTGAGCCGCCTGCGCGACAGCCAGCTGGCCGACGACGAAAGCGTGCAGAAGGTGCGCAACATCAGCAACTACATCCTCAAGGGTGTGCTGTGGCAGGCCTTCACCAGCGACGAGCCGGTGGCGCTGCTGATCGACGAGATCGACAAGGCCGACATCGAATTCCCGAACGACCTGCTGCGTGAACTCGACCGCATGGAGTTCTATGTCTACGAGACGCGGCAGCTGGTCAAGGCCAAGCACCGCCCGGTGGTGTTCATCACCAGCAACAACGAGAAGGAACTGCCCGACGCCTTCTTGCGCCGCTGCTTCTTCCACTACATCAAGTTCCCCGACGCCGACACGATGAAGAGCATCGTCGACGTGCACTTCCCCGGGCTGAAGAAAGAGCTGCTGACCGCGGCGATGAAGACCTTCTACGACGTGCGCAACCTGCCCGGCCTGAAGAAGAAGCCCAGCACCAGCGAACTGCTCGACTGGCTGAAGCTGCTGGTGGCCGAAGACATTCCGCTGGAAGTGCTGCAGAGCAAGGACGACAAGGTGTCCGTGCCGCCGCTGGTGGGCGCGCTGCTGAAGAACGAGCAAGACGTGACCCTGTTCGAAAAACTGGTGTTCATGCAGCGCCACAACCGCTGATTGGATCCCCCCGAAGCGCCTGCGGCGTCTTCTTCCACGGGGCGACGCCTGTGGCCCGGCAAGGCCGGTTCCGCAGCAGCAACTTGACTCGGAGTGCAATTGCGATGGGCCTGGCCAAGATCACAGAATCCGTCACGCTGACCGGCCAGCATGTGCGGCTGGTGCCACTGGACGCAGCGCACCACGACAGCCTGGTCGAGGCCGTGCAAGACGGCGCGCTGTGGCAGCTCTGGTACACCGCCGTGCCCACGCCCGAGGGCATGGCCGCCGAGATTCAGCGGCGGCTGGGCCTGCATGCGGCAGGCAGCATGCTGCCGTTCACCGTGCTCGACGGCGACGGCCGGCCGGTGGGCATGAGCACCTACATGAACATCGACAACGCCCACCAGCGGGTCGAGATCGGGTCGACCTGGTATGCGGCGCGGGTGCAGCGCAGCCCGCTCAACACCGAAGCCAAGCGCCTGCTGCTGGCCCATGCCTTCGAGCAGCTGCAGTGCATTGCGGTGGAATTCCGCACCCACCGCTTCAACCTGCAGAGCCGGCGCGCGATCGAGCGCCTGGGCGCGCAGCTCGACGGCATCTTGCGCAACCACCAGCGCGCCAGCAACGGCACGCTGCGTGACACCGCCGTCTACAGCATCACCGCCGACGAATGGCCCACGGTGCGGACCCACCTCGACTTCCAGCTCAGCCGCCCACGCGGCTGAGCGCTCAGGAAAACGCCAGGCCGTCGAAGCGGCCGCTGCTGCGCCAGGCCGCCAGGTATTGGAAATAGGCGCTGGGCCCGGCCGGATAGCCGACCTGCAGCCGCGCTGCCTCGGTCGCCGCCTGGCCTTCATTGTTGTAGTAGCCGGGCGTGCAGTCGGGCCCGCCGATCATCCGCCCCGGGCCGCTGCGCAACAGGGCCACCCAGTCTTCTTGTGCGGCCTGGGTCACTTCCACCCGCCGGTGGCCCTGGGCTGTGGCGTGGCGCACGATGCTGGCGATGCTGCGGCCGGCCTCGGTCAGGTTGTGCGGCACATTGGAGATCAGGTTGGCGCCCTGGGTGGGCTGCACGAAAAAGGCATTCGGAAAGCCGTGCACATGCACACCATGCAGGCTGCGCATGCCGTCTGCCCAGGCCTGTGACAGGCGCAGGCCGTCACGGCCGACCAGGTCGAAGCCGGCGCGTTTGGTGTAGGGCGTGCCCACCTCGAAGCCCGAGGCGTAGATGATGCAGTCGGCCGTGTACTGCACCCCAGCCACCACCGGGCCCTGGGCGGTGATGCGCTGCACGCCCTGGCCATCGGTGTCGACCAGTTGGCAGTTGGGCAGGTTGAAGGCCTGCAGGTAGGCATCGTGGAAACAGGGCCGCTTGCACAGCTGCCGGTACCAGGCCTTCAGCGCCTGGGCGGTGGCCGCATCGTGCACCTCGGCATCCACCCGCGCGCGGATGGCCGACATCTTCTCGTGGTCGGCGTCCTCGAAGGCGGCCAGCATGGCCTGCGGCGTGCGCTGCTCGGGCGGCAGGCTGGCCACCTTGCTGCGGATGCGGCGGGCCAGTTCGGTCCAGCCGTCCTGCACCAGGTCTTCGCGGGCCAGACCGCCGGCCTGGTTGGCGGTGAAGTTTTCCAACCAGCGCTGTTGCCAGCCAGGCGACGCCACGCTGGCAAACCAGGCGGGGTCGATCGGCGCATTGGCGCGCACGTCCACCGACGAAGGCGTGCGCTGGAACACCTGCAAGGACCCGCAGGCACGCGCCAGGTGCGGCACACACTGCACCGCCGTGGCGCCGGTGCCGATCAGCGCCACCCGCTTGTCGGCCAGGCGGTGCAGCGGCGCGCCCGACGGGTCGCCACCGGTGTAGGCGTAGTCCCAGCGGCTGGTGTGGAAGGCGTGGCCGGCAAAGCTGTCGATGCCCGGGATGCCCGGCAGCTTGGGCACATGCAGCGGGCCGGTGCCCAGGCTGATGAAGTCGGCCGTGAAATCGTCGCCGCGGTCGGTCTGGATGCGCCAGCAACTGCGCGCCTCGTCCCAGTGCAGCGCTTGCACCTCGGTGTGGAACAGCGCCTGGTCCTGCAGGCCGTACTGCGTGCCGATGCGCTGGCACTGGGCCAGGATCTCGGGCGCATGGGCGTATTTTTCGGTGGGCTGGTGGCCGGTTTCTTCCAGCAGGGGCAGGTAGACCATGGACGCGGTGTCGCACTGCGCACCGGGGTAGCGGTTCCAGTACCAGGTGCCGCCGAAGCCGCCGCCTTTCTCGACGATGCGCACATCCTGCAGCCCCGCCTCCACCAACCGGGCAGCGGTCACCAGGCCGGCAAAGCCGCCGCCGATGCAGGCAAAGCGCACATGGTCGCGGCGGGGCGCGCGCGCGGTGCGCGGGGTGTAGGGGTCGTCGTGCGGCAGGTGGCCGGCCAGCGGTAGGTATTGCGCGTTGCCATCCGGGCGCAGGCGCTTGTCACGCTCGGCGCGGTAGCGGGCCAGCAGGGCGGCTTTGTCGAGGCTGGGGCCGGGGGCGGCGCTGGGGGTGGAAGTCGCGGTGGCGCTGGTATCGGGCATGGTGTTCAGGCCTGGGCGGCCGGGGGGCTGTTGGCATCGCGCCAGGCGGCGGCAAAGGCCGGCGTGTAGGCGGCTTCCGGGGTGGCGCGCACCATGGCGTCGAGCCGTTGGGCATCGTCGCCGACCAGCACGCGCCAGTGGCCGGCACGCACTGCATCCAGGATGGTGGTCGCGGCCTGGGCGGCACTGGTGGGCGCCTTGTCGCGGAAGTCCAGCGCGCGCTGGTGCATCCACTGGCGGATGGCGTCGTCGGGCAGGTCGGCCACGGCGGCGCCCGCCCGGGCCATGCGTGTGCGCATCACCGCCACCTGGGCGGCGGTCAGCTGCGCCGCGTCGTAGGTGTTCAAGGCGATCGACGTGCCCACATGGCCCGGCATCACCAGCACACAGCCGACGTGGGGCGCGTTGACCTGCAGGTCGGTGATCAGCGCCTCGGTGAAGCCCTTGACCGCAAACTTGGCCGCGCTGTAAGCGGTGTGCGGCACCCCGGGCCCCAGGCTGGCCCAGAAACCGTTGACGCTGCTGACATTGACGATGCAGCCCACCGGGCTGGCCACCAGCAGTGGCACAAAGGCCCGGGCACAGAAGTACACACCGAACCAGTCGACATGGAAGGTGCGCTCCCAGTCGGCCCGGCTGCCGCTGACAAAGCTGCCGCCGCCGGCCGTGCCGGCGTTGTTGAACAGCAGGTGGATGTGGTCGGCGCCGTGCGCCGCGCACACCGCATCCCGAAAGCCCAGCACCGCCGCCTCGTCGCTGACGTCGGCCACGCAGGTGCTCACCCGGGTGCCGGCAGGCGCTGCGGCCAGGCACAGCGCCCGGGTCTCGGCCATGGCGTCAGCCGACACATCACACAGCGCCAGGTGCACGCCGATGGCGCTGAGCTGCAGTGCCAGTGCCCGGCCGATGCCGGTGCCACCGCCGGTCACCACGGCCAATTGTCCAGCGTCGATCTGCATGCGCGCCCCCACAGGATGAAACGGTCAGTCTAGGAGTGTGGGCGGCAGAAATCCAGGCTCGCGCCGGGGCGAGTTGCCGTGCCTGGCAAGGCGCACGCGGGGCGCGTGGTGGGCCCACGCAACGCGCGTGCAACGCCGCCAGGCACGGCAAATCGCCCCGGCCCTTCGGGTTGCCCCTGCTTTGGAGCCCATGCGTCGTTGCACCGCTTGCCCGGGCGTGCAGCCCGGGCCGCGCGCTGCGCCTAGTCTGTGCTCCAAAGCAGGGTCAACGCGGGCCTGGCTTTCTGCCGCCCACACTCCTGGGCGGGCGCAGCAGCCCGGGCTGCTGCCGAGGTGACAGGCGCGCATGGCTGCGGGCTGGCCGCTGCGCCTACAACACGCACAATGGCCGCAAGACCACCACCGCTGCTGCAGCCCACCGCCATGCCCAAGCGCCGCCCGATCACTGTTGAAGACCTCTGGGCCATGCAGCGCCTGGGCGCACCCAGCCTGTCGCCCGATGGCGCCCAGGTGGTGCTGCCGGTCAGCACCGCCAGCATGGACGACAACAAGTCGGCCAGCGCGCTGTGGCTGTTGTCCACCCTGGGCGGCGATGCGCGCCAGCTCACCCAGTGCGGCGACAAGGACGGCGCGCCCCAGTTCAGCCCGCTGGGCGACTGCGTGGGCTTCACCGCCCGGCGTGAGCAGCAAGGCCAGAAAGACGAGACCCCGCAGTTCTATGTGATCCCGGTCGACGGTGGCGAGGCCCGGCGGGTGGGCGCGGTGGCCACCGGCGTGGGGGCCTTCCGCTGGTGCCCGGACGGCGCCCACATCCTCTTCATTTCCTGGGTCTGGCCCGGCCTGAAAGGCGCCAAGGCACAGGCCAAGGCCCTGGCCGACTTCAAGGCCCGCAAGACCACAGGCGTGGCCACCAGCGAAGGCCTCTACCGCTTCTGGGACCACTTCGTGCCCGAAGGCCGGGTGCCGCACCTGCACCGCATGGACCTGGCCAGCGGCAAGGTGCAAGACCTGTTCGAAGGCACGCCCTACAGCCTGGACTGGTGCGACCCCGATGCCAACAGCTTCGACGTGTCGCCCGATGGCAAGCGGGTGGTCTTCGCCTTCGACCCGGCGCCTGAAAAACGCACCGACGGCCGCTTTGCCCTGGCCGAGCTGGACATCAAGCGCCGCCGCATCGAGGTGGTCGCGCAGGACATCGGCTGGGACTTCAGCGCACCGCGCTACAGCCCCCACATGGACCGCGACCGCCAGCGCATCGCCTGCCTGGCCAGCCACCAGGCCCTGCGCCACACCATGCCGCGCCAGCTGGCGGTGCTGCAGCCCGGCCAGCCGGTGGAAGTGGTCAGCGCCGAATGGGACCATGAGGTGGCTGCGCCGTTGCTGTGGGAGGACGACGGCTCGGCCGTGCTGCTGCTGGCCGAGCAACAGGGCCAGCGCCACCTCTGGCGCTTTGACCTGGCCGACCGCCGCGCCGAGGTGCTGGTGGCCGGCGGCACGGTGCAGGCCTTCGACAAGACCGCCGGCACGCTGGTGACGGTGGCCGATGCCGCCGACCACCCGGCGCGCTGCCATGCCTGGCTGCCGGGCGCCGCGCCGCGCCGCATCGAGACCTTCAACGACGCCGTGATGGCGCGCATCCAACTCGGCCGCCACGAGGCCATCCGCATCAGCGGTGCCCTGGGCGACCCGGTGCAGGTGTGGCTGTTCTACCCGCCTGATTTCGACGCCACCAAGCGCTACCCGCTGCTGCAGGTGATCCACGGCGGGCCGCACACGGTGGTGGGCGACAACTGGCATTACCGCTGGAACAACGCGCTGTTTGCCGCCGGCGGCCCGGCCGACCCGGCTGCAGGCAAGCGCAAGAAGGCCAAGGGCAGCAAAGGCGACGACAACCGTGGCAACGGCCATGTGGTGGCCGTGGTCAACTACCACGGCTCATCGAGCTTCGGCCATGCCTTCCTCGACAGCATCACCGGCCGCTGGGGCCAGCTGGAGCTGCAGGACGTGGAGGCCGCCACCACCGAGCTGCTGCAGCGCCCCTACATCGACCCGGCCCGGGTCTATGCCACCGGCGGCAGCTACGGTGGCTACATGGTGGCCTGGATGAATGCCCATGTGCCGGCGGGCCGCTATGCCGCCTATGTGTGCCACGCCGGCTGCTTCGACTGGACGGCGATGTTTGCCGACGATGCCTGGGCCTGGCATGCCAAGGAACTGGGCGGCTGGTACTGGGACGACATGGCGCGCGTGCATGCACAAAGCCCGCACGCCCATGCCGCCAGCATGCACACCCCCACGCTGGTGATCCACGGCGCGCTGGATTACCGCGTGCCCGACACCCAGGGCCTGGCCTACTACAACACCTTGAAGGCCCGGGGCGTGCCGGCTCGCCTGCTGTGGTACCCCGACGAAAACCACTGGATCCTCAAACCCCAGAACAGCCGGCTCTGGTATGGCGAGTTCTTCAATTGGCTGCAAGCCCATCCGGCGCCAGCCGGCAACCAGCCCCAACCCGGCCGGGACTGACAGTGCACCCGGGCACTGCTAGCCACGCGTCGCCAGGCGGACGCCGGTGCCCGCCTGAACTGGGTATGCTTGGTGACCACCCCGGCCCTCTGTCGCCCGCCGCCGAAAGCCTCTGATGCTGATCAACTTCTTCTACACCCTGCGCGCAGCCAAACTGCCGGTCTCGGTCAAGGAATTCCTCACCCTGCTGGAAGCGGTGAAGGCCGGTGTCATCGACCAGTCGGTCGACCAGTTCTACTACCTGGCGCGCACCACGCTGGTCAAGGACGAAGCCCACTTCGACAAGTTCGACCGGGCCTTTGGCGCCTACTTCAAGGGCGTGGAAATGCTGGCCGACTTCAGCAAGGAAGTGCCGCTGGAGTGGCTGCGCAAGAACCTGGAGCTCGAACTCAGCGCCGAAGAAAAGGCCAAGATCGAGAAGATGGGCTGGGACGAGCTGATGGAGACGCTGAAGAAGCGTTTCGAGGAACAGAAAGAGCGCCATGAAGGCGGCAGCAAGTGGATCGGCACCGGCGGCACCAGCCCGTTTGGCGCTTACGGCCAGAACCCGCAAGGCGTGCGCATCGGCCAGGAGAAAAGCCGCAACAAGAGCGCGGTGAAGGTCTGGGACCAGCGCGCCTACAAGGACTACGACGACAACCTGGAATTGGGCACCCGCAACATCAAGGTGGCGCTGCGCCGGCTGCGCCGCTTTGCCCGCGAAGGTGCGGCCGAAGAACTGGACCTGGACGACACCATCCACAGCACCGCAGCCAATGCCGGCCTGCTCGACATCAAGCTGGTGCCCGAGCGCCACAACAAGGTGAAGGTGCTGCTGCTGATGGACGTGGGCGGCACCATGGACGAGCACATCCACCGCGTTGAAGAGCTGTTCTCGGCGTCCAAGACCGAGTTCAAGCACCTCGAGTTCTATTACTTCCACAACTGCGTCTATGACTTCATGTGGAAGAACAACAAGCGCCGCTTCAGCGAAAAAACCGCCACCTGGGACATCATCCGCAAGTACAACAAGGACTACAAGCTCATCTTCATCGGCGACGCCACGATGAGCCCTTACGAGATCCTGCAGCCTGGCGGCAGCGTGGAATACAACAACGAAGAGCCGGGCGCCGAGTGGATGCAGCGGCTGACGAATGCCTTTCCCAAATACGCCTGGATCAACCCCGAACCGCAGGGCGTGTGGCAGTACCGCCAAAGCATTGCGGTGGTGCAGCAACTGGTCAACCAGCGCATGTTTCCGCTCACCCTGGCGGGGCTGGAAGGGGCCATGCGTCTGCTGAGCAAGTGAGCATCGCGCTGCGCCTGCTCGCCCGCACGCTGACATTGGCACTGGCCGTGCTGGCCTCGGGCTGCGCACTGCTGCCCAAGGACGACGCCGCCGCCAAGCCGGCCGACCAGGCGGCGGCGGCTGAGGCGGCACAGGCGGCTGCCGCCGCCATGGTCATCCGCCTGGAGGTCGAGGCGCCTGCGGCACTGCGCACATTGCTGCTGGAGTACCTGGATCTGGCGCAGTTGCAGAACCTGGGCAGCAGTGAATCGCTGGACGCTGGCGAATGGGCGCGCCTGATCGCTGCGGCGCCGGCGCAGGCGCGGGACCTGCTCAAGACCGAGGGCTACTTCGATGCCGAAGTCACGGTGCAGCGCAGCGGCAACCAGCCCACCGAAGTGCGCATCACCGTGCAGCCCGGCCCGCGCACCAGGGTGAGTGCGCTGCAGGTCGATGCCCAGGGTGTGCTGGCCAAGCGCATCGCCGACGGCCATGCCGAGTCTGCAGCGCTGCTGGCCAGGCTGCGCGACGACGGCCCCTTGCGTGCCGGTGTGCCCTTCCGCAACCCCGACTGGTCGGACACCAAGCAGGGCCTGTTGACGACGCTGCGCAGCGCCGGCTATGCCACGGCCAGCCTGGCCGCCAGCCAGGCCGACATCGACACCACGACCCAGCGCGCCAGCCTGCAGGTGACGCTCGACAGCGGCCCGCTGTTCACTGCCGGCGCGATCATGGTCGAAGGCCTGAAAGCCCATGACGATGCCACGGTGCGGGCGCTGGCCGAACTGGGCCCCGGCAAGGCGCTGTCCGAGGCGGCCTTGCTCGACTACCAGGACCGGCTGCAAAAGACCGGCCTGTTCGAATCGGTGCTGGTGCGCTTTGACCCCGACCCGAGCACATCGCAGGTCACACCGGTGCTGGTGCGTGTGCGTGAATTGCCGCTGCAGCAGGCCACGCTGGGCCTGGGCTTCAGCGCCAACACCGGCGAGCGCGCCACGCTGGACCACACCCACCGCCGGCTGCTGGGCTATGCGCTGACCGCGACCACCAAGATCGAACTGGGCCGCAGCCACCAGCTGTTCAGCGGCGACTTGAAGACCCATCCCGGCGCAGGCTTCCGGCGCAAATTGCTGGGTCTGGAATTCGAGCGCACCGTCGGCGACACCGACACCGTGCTGACCCAGCGCCTGCGCCTGGGCCTGTCCCAAGAATCGGCACGCCTGGAGCGGCTGAGCTTTGTCGAACTGCTGGGCTCCAGGCGCAGCGACGCCAACAGCAGCGAAAGCGCGCAGGCGCTGAGCATCAACCACCAGATGGTCTGGCGTGATCTCGACAGCGTGCTGCTGCCCACGCGTGGCTTCACCGCCGCGCTGCAGGGCGGCGTGGGCCAGGCGCGCAGCGGCAGCGGCAACGGCCCGTTCACGCGGCTGTATGGCCGCCTGACCGGCTACCTGCCCTTGGGCAGCACCTGGTACGGCCAGGCCCGGGTCGAGGCCGGGCAAGTGATCAAGCGCAGCGGCCTGGTGGTGCCCGACGCGCTGGGCTTTCGCGCCGGTGGTGACGATTCCGTGCGCGGCTATGCCTACCGCACGCTGGCGCCCACCGACGCCCAGGGCAGCACCACCAGTGGCAATGTGCTGCTGACCAGCAGCCTGGAGGTGGCGCGGCCGATCGTCGCGTCGCTGCCGTCGGTGTGGGGCGCGCTGTTTGTCGACGCCGGCGGCACGGCCGACACCTGGCAGGACTACAAGGCGTCACTGGGCTATGGCGTGGGCGTGCGCTGGCGCAGCCCGATCGGCGCCTTCCGGGTCGACCTGGCCTATGGCCAGGAAGTCAAGCAGGTGCGGCTGCACCTGTCGTTGGGGATTGCGTTCTGATGGCCGACCCGTCCAAGCCCGAGGAACCGCAAGCCCGGCACACACCAACCAAACGGCCCACACGGCGGCGCTGGTGGCTGGCCGCCGCCGGGCTGCCACTGCTGGCGCTGGCCGCGCTGCTGCTGGCGTTGGCCGCCCTGCTCTACCAGCCGGCAGCCCTGCCCTGGGCCTTGGGCCAGATCCCCGGGCTGCGTGTGGAGGGCGTGCAGGGCACGATTTCCGGCGGCGACCTGCGCATTGCCAAGCTCAGCTTCAGCGTGCCCGACGACGGCGGCCAATTGCAGATCGACGGCCTGCAGATGCAGCGCCGGGCCTGGCAATTCAGGCCCAAGCCCGGGCTCTGGCTGTCACTGCATTTCGAGGCGCTGGACCTGGCGCGGGTGCACTGGCAAAGCGGCAAAGCGTCCACCACCGCGCCCACGCTGCCCGACAGCCTGCGCCTGCCGCTGGTGCTGCGCGTCGACCAGCTGCGCATCGGCACACTGCAGATCGACACCCTGCCGGCCATCACCGGCCTGCAGGCGGCGCTGTCGCTGGGCGGCGACGATGGCGCGCTGCACCGGGTCGACGACCTGCAGCTGGTGGTCGAGCAAAACCAGCTGGGTGGCACCCTGGCCCTGGGTGCCGACGCGCCGCTGGAACTGAAAGCCCGGCTGACCGCCGCGCGCAGCCTGGCGCCGGCGTGGTCGGCCACGCTGGCGCTGGACGGGCCGCTGCGCCGGCTGCTTGCCGATGGCCGCCTGACCGGCGCAGCACCGCCAACAGGCGCGGCGCCGTCGCTGTCAGCCCAGGCCACGCTGCTGCCGCTGGCCGCCTGGCCGCTGGAGGCCTTGAACCTCAGCACCCAGGGCCTGGACCTGTCGACGCTGTCGCCGCAATGGCCGCGCACCGCTCTGGCGGGCCAGGCCAAGGTGCAGTCCAGCGGCCTGGACCAGCCGGCCCAGGTCGAGGCTGAACTGGTCAACAGCGCCGCCGGCGCCTGGGACGCCGGGCTGCTGCCACTGCGCCGGCTCAGCCTGGTGGCCAGCGGCGAACCGCGCCAGACCGACAGGTTGACGGTGGAACGCTTCGAACTGCAGCTGGCCGATGCACGCGGCGATGCCGGCAGCATCCGCGGCCAGGGGCGCTGGCAGTCGGCGGTGGCCGAGCTCAGCCTGCAGCTGGACGCGGTGCAGCCCAACCGGCTGGACCGCCGCATCGCGCCGATCACGCTGGGCGGCCCGGTCGAACTGCGCGCCAGCGGCCTGCAGGGCGACACGCCGCAACTGGGCTTCGAGGCCACGCTGAAGGGGCGTGCGCTCGATGGCAGCGGCCTGCCGGTGCAGTTGCAACTGGCCGGCCTGGCCAGTGCCACGCAGCTGCAGCTGCAGCGCGCCGAGGCCAGCGCCGGCAACGCCCGTGCGCAAGCCACGCTGGACGCCCGGGCCGAGGCGGGCGGCTGGCTGCTGCGCGGCGACGCCATGCTCGACCGCTTCGACCCGCTGCCCTGGTGGCCGGGCGCGGCCGACAGCCAATGGCGGCGCGGGCCCCACCGGTTCAACGGCCAGCTGGTGCTGGACCTGAACATCAAGGCCGCTGCGGCCGATGCCATCGGCGGCACGCTGGAACAAGCCCTGCGCGCGTTCAGCGGCACCGCCACGCTGCGCCTGGCCGACAGCCAGCTCTCAGGCATGCCCTTGGCCGGCGAGCTGGCGCTGAAAAGCGGCGATGCGCGCTACAACGTCGACGGCCAGTTCAAGCTGGCGGGCAGCCAGCTGGGCGTGCAGGGCCGCATCGGGCTGAACCCGGCCGCCGACCAGCTGTCGCTGACGCTGCAGGCGCCGTCACTGGCCACGCTGGCGCCGCTGGGCCGCTTGCTGGCCGATGTCGACCCGGCCCTGGCAGCACATTGGCCCAGCGCCGGGTCGGTGCAGGTGGAGGCCCAGGCCGACGGCCGCTGGCCGGCGCTGCGCAGCCAGGGCAAGCTGGAGATCAACAAGTTCGCCAGCGCCGACGCCACGCTGCAGCAGGCCACGCTGGACTGGCGCGCCGGCACCGGCCTGGACGATGCGCTGGCCTTGCAGCTCGACGCCCGTGGCCTGGCCCAGGGGGCGCAACGCATCGATTTGCTGCAGGCCAAGCTCAGCGGCAGCCAGCGTGCGCACCAACTGGCGCTGACGGCAGAGAGCCCGGTGCGGCCACCGGCCTGGGCCGAGAACCTGATCGGGCCCACCGGCACCGGCACCCGGCTCAATGCCGAGGCCAGCGGCCGCTGGCAGGCCGAGCCGGGCGGCAGCGGCAGCCTGGTCGATGGCCGCGGCGGACGCTGGCTGCTGCAGAACCTCCAACTCAGCAGCGGTGCGCGTGGCCTGGCGGCCGCGAAGCAGCGGCAGCGACAGCAGCAGCCACCACCGGCGGACCGGCGCCTGCAGCGGTGGCCGCAGCGGGCAATGGCCGCACGGCCGTGCCAGCGCTGGCTGCCGGCACCGACGGCCTGTTCCTCCGTGGCGGCACGGCCGAGGCCGAGCTGCGGCTGGACGCCAATCTGGCGCCGACCTTGCTGCGGCTGGCACCGGGCCGGCTGCAGCTGCTGAGCACCGCACTGGCCTGGAGCGACGCGCAGTGGCAGGCCGATGGCAGCGGCCCGGGCCGGCTGAGCCTGCTGGCCCAGCTGGAGACCATCGACGTCGCCAAGCTGCTGGCCAAGCTGCAACCGACCACCGGCTGGGGCGGCAACCTGACGGTGGGCGGGCGCATCGAGGTGCGCAGCGCCGCCAAGTTCGACGCCGACATCGTGCTCGAACGCCTGGGCGGCGACCTCAACCTGCCCAATGACCTGGACGACACCAAGCGGGTGCCGCTGGGGCTGAGCGATTTGCGGCTGGTGCTGAGCGCACACGACGGTCTGTGGCAGTTTGCCCAGGGCTTTGCCGGCAGCAGCATCGGCAGCATGGCCGGCGCCCAGGTCTTGCGCACCACGGCAGACCGGCTCTTTCCACCGGCCAGCGCGCCGCTGTCGGGCGTGATCGAAGCCAAGGTGGAGAACCTGGGCGCCTGGGGTGCCTGGGTGCCACCCGGCTGGCGCCTGGCCGGCAAGCTGCAGACCAGTGCGTCCTTCGGCGGCACGCTGGGCGGTCCGGAGGTCAGCGGCGAGATGCGTGGCAGCGGCATCGGCCTGCGCAACCTGCTGCTGGGCGTCAACCTCAGCGACGGCGACCTGGCACTGACGCTCAGTGGCGACCGGGCGCGCATCGAACGCTTCAGCTTCAAAGGCGGCGACGGCACGCTGGCGCTGACTGGCGAGGCCACCCTGGGCCAGGCACCGGTGGCCAGGCTGCAGCTGCAGGCCGACAAGTTCCGCCTGCTCGGGCGCATCGACCGCCGCCTGATCGCCAGTGGCGCCGCCACCATGCAGCTCAACGCCGACCGGCTGCGCATCGACGGCGACCTGCGCATCGACGAGGGCTTGTTCGACATCAGCCGCAGCGACGCGCCGTCGCTGGACGACGATGTCATCGTGCGCGGCGGCCGCAGCGGCGCCGAGCAGGCCGCCAGCCGCAACGCGGCGGCGCCCTCCCCGCTGATGCAGACGGCGCAAGTGGCGGTGCGCCTGGACCTGGGGGAGCAACTGCGCCTGCGTGGCCGTGGCATCACCACCGGCCTGCGCGGCAAGCTGGTGGCCAGCACGCCGGGCGGCCGCCTGGCGCTGCAAGGCAGCGTGCGCACCGATGGCGGGCAGTTTGCGGCCTATGGCCAGAAGCTCGAGATCCGCCGCGGCGTGTTCGAATTCAACGGCGCGGTCGACACCGCACGCATCGACGTGCAAGCGGTGCGGCCCAACATGGACGTGCTGGTCGGCGTCACCGCGACCGGCCCGGCGCTGTCACCGCGGGTGCGGCTGTTCAGCGAGCCCGATCTGCCCGAGTACGACAAGCTGTCCTGGCTGATGCTGGGCCGCGCGCCCGACGGCCTGGGCCGGTCGGACACCGCGCTGATCCAGCGCGCCGCGATGGCGGCCCTGTCGGGCGAGGGCCAAGGCGCGAGCGACAAGGTGATCGGCGCGATCGGGCTGACCGATTTCGGTGTCAGCCAGACCGACGGCGACACCCGTGACACGGTCATCACGCTGGGCAAGCAACTGTCCGAGCGCTGGTACGTGGGCTACGAGCGCAGCGTCAACGCCGCCGCCGGCACCTGGCAGCTGATCTACCGCGCCGCCCAGCGCTTCACGCTGCGCGCGCAATCCGGCAGCGACAACGCGCTGGACGTGATCTGGTCCTGGCGCTGGTGATGCCGGTCCGGCCGTGGGGCGCGGTGGCCGCAGTGCGCCCGCGCGCCGGAATCGCCAGCATGGCCGCATGCGAGAATCGCAGGGCTGTGCCGCCGTAGTTCAATGGATAGAACGAGCGCCTCCTTAAGTTCACCGAACTGACGACAGCAAATAAAAGTCCCTAAGTCCTTGCGGCTCAGGGACTTTTTTCTTGTTTGCGTCTTAGATCAACGATGGAGCAGACTACTATTACCTTGCACCTAAGCAGAAGGTAAACATGTCTGACTACATCGTCACAGAGATCGATCTGACACCTGGCGAACGCATCTCGGTCGTCAAGGATGCTGCCAGCGGACTTCCACTGTTCGACGCGGTGGTTTGGGCGACATCAGAACTTCGATCCGCCGGTCACAGGCCCAATACGATCGCCCAAGCCATGCGATCGGTCGCCGTCATGCAGCGGTACTTCGACCTGCACAACGTCAATTTGGACGCGAGGCTCCGCGAGGGAAAGTTCCTGATTCAGAGCGAGGCTACGGGGCTTGCCGCGCACTGTCGTCTTGGCCTTCGCCGCGCAAGCAATGCCGAAGTGACGGCCGCAAGATCGAGCCTAGGACAGAAAGTTGCGGATCTTCATGCGCGCAGGACCGCCACCCCAGAGGGGCAGCCGTCCCCAACGGCCACTGTGAAAGACTCCACCGCGAGCGTTCGAGCCCACTTCATCAAGAAGTTCCTGACCTGGAAACTCGACGACTACTTGTTCAAGGTCGGGGTCGACGATCAGCGATACCGCGATCTGCAGGCACTCGGCAAGAAAGCCATCGAGGCTTTTGCCGAAAAATCGCCGAGGAGCCGCGACTTCCGTGAACTCGATGCAAGGCAAGGCCTCACTGGCGAAAGCAGAGACTTGCTCGAGTACATCACGGAGCCATCCTCAAGCAGAAACCCCTGGAAAGACCTTCATACGCGCTCGCGCAATCACCTCATAGTGCAACTCTTCCTCGCACTCGGGCCACGAGCCGGGGAACTTCTAGGGCTAAGGGTGCGCGATTTTTCTGCGGCCAACGGCACCATAGTCATCCTCAGGAGACCAGATAACGCTGAGGACACGAGAGCACGACGCGGTGAAGTTAAGACTCGAGAACGGGAACTCAAACTAAACCCAACTTTGAGCGAACTCACAAGAAGCTACATCCTGAACGAGCGTCGAGCTATCCGTGGCGCAAGAAAGCACGAATTTTTATTCGTGGCTAGCAAATCTGGCCGACCCCTAAGTTATTCCGCGCTCGCAAAATCGTTCGCGCAACTTCGACATGCCTACCCCGAGGCCTTGGAAGGTGTCGTCGCTCACATGCTGCGCCACACTTGGAACGACTCCTTTTCAGAACAAGCAGACGAAAGTGGTCTGGCCCCGCAACGCGAACAGAAGATCCGGTCTTACTTGATGGGATGGTCGGAGCATTCTGGCATGGCGTCACGATACACAAGGCGACACACGCAAAGGGAGGCCGACGAGCACATGGAAGCCATCCAGAAAAAGGCAATGGAAAGGAAGGCTAAATAACATGTCGAGAACAAATATCAATTCGAGCCATGCGCATCGACTGGAAACGATCACTTTGACAACAAGGAGTGGCCTCCAAGTAGTTGTTCCAATAAACCGTTGGGCCTACCGCGACGAAATAACGGACGTAGACCTGAACTTCTCAAGTCTGGGCACCTTGCTTGACGAAAGGATGCTTAGTTCACTGCGTTCCGTGATGACATGGTATGTCGAGAGATATGCTCCAAAGACACTGAACAACTTGATGGACCGACTAAGGGCCCTCTTCACGGCATTGCCCAGTCCGGCCGGAACATTGCGTGAAAAACTATCAGCAAATGATCTTCTGAACTACAGAGCTCATATCGGCAAGAGTAGAGAATACTACTTCGCGACACTGCGAAGCTTCTTGCTGAAGTGGTCCAGTCTAGGATACGACGGCATAACACCCGAGGCGGTGGAGTATCTGCGCGATCTACGCGTTGATAACAACCCTCGGGGAACTGCAGTTGCGACACTAGACCCAACGCAGGGACCGTTTACGACAATAGAACACGAAGGGCTGCTCGGTGAATTGCATGACGCATACGCTGACCGCAGGCTCATGCCCGACGCTTATCACTTGGTACTGCTCTACACCTATTTCGGCGCCAGAACAATTCAGTTCGCAGCTCTGAAAACTAAAGATTTGCTCCGAGCCGAGTCCAAGGACGGTATCGTCACCTACAAACTTCTCATCCCGCGCGCTAAACAAGGACACCCTAGCGTGCGAAGCGAATTCACTGAACGTAAGTTGTCGCGCGTGTCTGGCGACCCCCTGTGGGAATACAGAAGTATTGTTGAAGGCCAATCATCTAGCAAGGGCATACAGACCGGAGAATCACCGCTGTTTCCCGACTGGTCAACTTTGCCCACGAACTCCGATGAATTCACTTACCACCACTCACCGGAATCCCTCAAGGCGCTACTGAATAAATCTCTCAAAGCGATCAGAGTTCTGTCTGAGCGCACCGGCGCAAAGCTTCATGTCACCCCGGTTCGCTTCCGAAGAACAATCGCCACAAATGCCGCCCTCGAAGGCAAAGACGTACGGACAATAGCAGAGATTCTTGACCATACAGATACGCAAACAGCCAATGTTTATATTGGTGTTACCCCCGAAATTATGGAGCGGATCGATAGGGCCATTGCTCTCGACTTAGCACCTCTTGCGCAAGCGTTTAAAGGCACTCTTATTAACTCAGAGGATCAAGCTTCTCGCGGAAGCGATCCAACGAGCCGCATTATCGATCTTCGAGTTGATAGGAGCGGCGCTCCCATAGGATCATGCGGGCAGCATTCGTTCTGTGGTTTCAACGCTCCAATCGCCTGCTATACGTGCCGAAACTTTGAACCATGGCTTGACGGGCCGCATAGCCGAGTACTCGACACACTGCTTTCACGTCGAGAGCAACTTCAGCAGCTACGTGACCCGAAGATTCTAGAAGTAAATGACAGAACTATTCTTGCGGTTGCTGAAGTCGTGCTTCTTTGCTCGGCAAAGCAAAGTGACACAGTAGCGCAATAGGAGACACCAAGTGCCAGACGTAATCACATTTGTACCGCGCTCTGAGGTCAATGCACGCGAGAACCTCGAGGATTTTGTCCGCGCGTGCAGGAACGAGCTCACCGCATTTGGGTCGACGCTGAACTTCACGGACGATGTTTGGGACATATCTCAATATGCTAAACAAAAGGCTCGGGATTCAGCTGTGCAGCTGTACTTTTCCAAGTTTGGTAGTAGAGATAAACCGATGAGCGGCGAGTTCATCAATTTCGCCAAAGCCTACATAAGATATACCTTTTCCATTCGTCCATCGGTTCAACTTCAAAAGCGAATGCGCGCTCTACAGGCTGTCGAAGCGGCCATGCTCCAAGCGCATGGAGCTGCCGTTCCTAGCCAGCTGACGACATCAGTCCTAAATCAGGCTGTAGTATTGCTGGAGGACCATTATTCACAGGCAACCGCATACTCCATCGCATTGGAAATCGAGGCATTGACAGATTTTTTGCGCCGAAAATGGATGCTTACAGTTCCAATAACTTGGAGCAGTCCGGTCGCCAGACCCGCGAACGAGACTAGGATTGGTAGTGCATTTGAAGAGCGGCGCAATAAGCGCCTGCCTTCAGCAGAAGCACTTGGTGCAATTGCATCAATTTTCAGGATGGCTACTGCCACATCTGACGTTCTAGTTTCCAGCGCTTGTGCAATCTTGTCTTCCGCGCCGGACCGGATAAGTGAAGTGCTTTTACTTCCAGAGAGGTGCGAGGCGACCCAGGCCACCTCGACGCCTGGGCAAACGGCCTACGGGCTTCGCTGGTTCCCGTCAAAAGGTGGCAAGCCCATGGTGAAATGGGCTGTGCCGGTCATGACCGATATCTTGAAAGAAGCCATCTCCAGGATTCGTGGCGAGACAGAGGGAGCGCGAGAACTCGCACGATGGTACGAGCAACATCCCGGGAAGCTGTATTTGCCTAGTCATTTAGAACACCTGCGCGGAGCTGAGCGACTTTCAATGCCTGAAGTCCACGAAATTGTTTTTGAAGTCGATCAGCCGGTCGGTAATCTAGGAGGCAGTTGGTGTCGATATCACAAGCTGCCGTTAGTCAATTTTGATCAGCGTAGCCATCTCCCGTTCGCGGTGCTGGAAGAATATCTACTCAAAATGTTGCCCACCAGCCTTCCAGTGGTGGATGCCGCAACAGGCATGAAATTCAGCGAGATGCTTTTCGTTGTGAAGCGGAACGCCCTCGATACCCAGAAGGAGAGATATCGATGTGTTTTTGAGGCTGTGGATTATGGAAACATCCTCAGGCGCCTGAGCGGAAACACTACCGCCAACATTTTTTCTCGTTTCGGGTTTACTGACGTCAGTGGCGCACCACTTGAGATAACGACCCACCAATTTAGGCACTACCTAAATACGCTGTCACAGGCGGGGGGCTTGTCACAGACTGACATAGCACTTTGGTCTGGGCGCAAAAGCGAGATGCAGAATGACGCTTATGACCATATATCGGGTCGAGATCTATTGGCATTGGCACATGCGACCACGGATTCATCCAAAGAGAGTGTGCCTGGCACTACCGTTAGCGTCAGAAGGTTTTCACTCATTCGGCGGGCCGAGTGGAAGAAGATGGGGATGACCAGCGCGCATACAACCGAGTACGGCTACTGCGTACACGACTTTTCCATGCTCCCCTGCCAGTTGCATCTGGACTGCATTAATTGTGACGAGCAGGTTTGCATAAAGGGCGACGGGGTGCGCGAAGAGAATATTCGAACCCTGCAGGCAGAGACCCGAGCACTCTTAGCGGCTGCGGAAGAAGCCACAGAAGACGGGGAGGCAGGTGCCAATCGGTGGGTTGAGCACCAGCGCACGACCTTAGCGCGCGTCGATCAGCTGTGCAGCATTTTCGACGATTCGAATGTTCCTGAAGGCGCGGCGATTCGGCTGGGAGGCGTCGCTCCCCCTACCCGACTACAGCAGTCGGCTGACAGGCTTCGAATCAATGATGGCTCAAATAGCATCTGACGCGCAGGTTGTTCTAAGAGCACGATTGAGAGAGGCTAGCTAGACATGCCGCGAGCAATGACGAGACCGAAAATTGGAGCCAAGCGCCGTGCGCCCAATCTCAGCCCTGAACTGGTGTCAGAGATTCTCGCCATCATCAGGAGGTTGTCGGTGCGGCTAACCTGGCCTGCTCTGATTGAGCAAATCGAGCAGGTCAAGCTGATCACCTACACACGACAGGCGCTTGCAAAGCACGCCTTGATCGCCGAGGCCTACGAAGCCCAATGGACTCAGGCTACAGCTGGGGAGACAAAAGCACGGAAGAAGAGCGCATCGCCAGAGATTCAGATGGTTCTTGATGAAATGGTGTCGCTCAAAGCCAGCTTAGCCCGAGCCGAGGAAGAGAACGAGCGGCTTCTTAGGCAGTTCGTGCGCTGGGCCTATAACGCCAGTCAAAGGGGGCTGACAGAAGAGTTTTTGAATCAGCCATTGCCAGAACGACGGACGAAACGTGAACATGAAATGCATCGGGTGAAGTAGCCATGACAAAGACCAGACCAGCCGGCGTCACAAGCACCGAGATTGCACAAAGCAATCTCTCAATTTTCAAGGCGTGGGCTACCGGAAAGTCCGACGCCGACTTCCGCGATATGGTGGTTAGGGGCGGAGTCTCGAGAACTGAAATCTCCCGCGAGTGCGGGTTTGCGAAATCTGTGCTTACACAGAACAAACTTGTTGCCCGTGAGCTTCGAAAGCTTGAGGATGGGCTGCGAGATCGAGGAGTACTTCCGCGCTTGGCCGCATCAGCAGCGGGTGATGGAGGCACGATCGTTATCAAAACCGCTCCAGCTTCGGCTGTGATGCTGGAACGCCTGTCTAGGCTTGAGCAGGAGAACGCTGCGCTACGTGCCGAGACCCGTGAGTTGCGCGGCCAGCTGAGCAGGTTCGTAGTGCTCCGAGAAGCCCTGGAAGCCACAGGCCGGATTCCGCGGTGATTGGTCGCTGATGTCCGACTACCTAGTTCGAGTGGTCTCCCTGCGCAGCCTTGGCAAGCCCCCTCTTGGTGGCGCGATCTTCGTTGCCAAGGAGATCGGCGTCGACGGCCACGTAAAGAACCCTTCGGAGTATCTGGTCGTGAAGGCGGGCGGCACCGTGCTTGGCGGGGCCGCTGTGCAGCCAGGGCAATGGTGGAGTGTGACGGGCGACGCCGAAACTCGAACGCTGAAGGTCGACGGTTTTGCCATTCGAGAGTTGCAGATTGAAGCATCTCAAGCCCAGTTGAAGCTCCCGTCGGGCGAACATGTGGTCGACTTCTTGGCAACGAATCCAGACTTCAAGGGAATGGGACGCGTCAAGGCTCGCAGGCTGTGGGAGAGCCTCGGGCAAGAGCTATACGGCGTGCTGGATAGCGGCGACGTTGCGAAGCTGCAAGCTCACGTAAGCCAAGAAATGGCGGAGCAACTGGTGCAAGGCTGGAAGAAACTGGGCGTATCGCAGGTGCTCCAGTGGCTTCAGACCCGTGGCGTCGAAGTCCAGATCGGCAGAAAGGTTGTCGAATACTTCGGCGATTCCGCCCCAGCTGAGATCGCTAAAGACCCGTACCGCCTTCTGAGTTTTGCGGCGTCCTGGGATGAGGTGGATGCTTTAGCTAGAGACGCATTCGATGTCGCCAGAGATGATGAGAGGCGCTTACAGGCTTCGGTTGAAGAAGCATGCTATCGTCTATTTTCCCAAGGCCACACGAGGGCGGAGCCAGGAAAGGTCAAGAGCATCATCGAACCACTCTTGTCTGCGGGCCAGCCCGCTCAGAGTCGCGATGACCTTGCCCAGCGGGCGATGGAAATCGGCAGGACAAACGGCAGTTATGTTTGGCGCGCATATGGCCTGCAACCGCTTGGCGCCTTGGTTTTGGAGACGGAAGTAGCACAGGCTGTGGCTACCCGGATTCAAATCAATGAGCCGCTGCTCGACGAAGACGAGGTCGACGAGCTATTACTTAAATTCGAGCGAGAAGAAGGTCTGGAGTTCAATGGCGGGCAGTGGAGCGCTGTTCAACTCACCGCAAAGCATGCTGTCGCCGTCATCGTCGGGGGCGCTGGTGTTGGCAAAACCACTGTATTGAAGGCTTTGCATCTGGTCTACGAGCGCGCTGGCATTCAGGTGACGCAACTTGCACTGACAGGGCGAGCAGCCAAGCGAATATCTGAAGCGACAGGAAAACCAGCATTCACTATCGCAGGCTTCTTGAATCGACCTGTTGACGCTGACGGTGGCTGCGGTGGTGTCGTAATCTTGGACGAGGCAAGCATGGTCGACCTGACCATCATGGCCCGCCTTCTTCAGCGAGTACCTGCCGACAGCAGGCTGGTGTTTGTGGGAGACACGGGCCAGCTCATGCCCATCGGCCCGGGCCTCGTTCTGCATGCGCTGGTCCAAGTAGCCGCCGTGCCGCGGGTTGAGCTGGAAGCGCCCCACCGCTTCGGAACGGAAATCTCGATAGCAGCGAAAACTGTGCGGGGGGGAATTTGGCCCTGTTTGGACTCCGATACAGCCTCGCCGATCGCATTTGTTCCTGCGGAGACAGGACGACAATCCGAGCGCGGAATTTCGGAGACGGTGCTTCACCTTTTCCGCGACGACCCACAGAACACTCAGATCCTTTGCGCCACGAAGAATGGGCTTGCTGGCACGGAACACCTGAATTCTCTATGCCAGGCGGTCATGACAGCAGAAGCGAGGGCGCTGACAACCTCGAGCGAGGAGTACGGATCCGTGGTGCACACCGGGTTCCATCTCGGCGACCGAATCGTCTGCACGAGGAACCTCTGGGGGCGGGGTCTTCAAAATGGTTCGATCGGCGAGCTCGTGACCATTGAGGACAAGCCGCGCGACGCCAGTGAGTGCGATGTTGGGTTGTCGATTGGCCCCGTGATCGCCTGGATCGAGTGGGATGATGGGCAAAAGAGGCCTGTGGACGAGGCCCTACTGGACGACCTCGCACTCGCCTATGCGATCACTGTTCACAAAGCTCAGGGCTCCCAGTGGCAGCGCGTCGTCATCCCGATACCCGATACGCGGTCGATTGATCGCACGATGGTCTACACCGCAATGACACGGGCGCAGAAGCAGGTCGTGTTCGTGGGCGACGAAGCTGCCGCGATACGGGCGGTCGAGAAAACGCCCCGGGTCGCACTTCGCGACGTGGCCCTTGACCTGATCCTCGCAGACGAAGCGACGGCGGCAAAGGCCTGACCGCGACTGGTCCCCCCGACAGGAATCGAACCTGTATCTAGCGCTTCGGTACCACTACAGCTTTCGCTGCCGAAGCTCGTTTGTGGTCTGGACTATGCCTTCACCATAGGCCGCGAGGCCCTTAGGCGGGAGCCGTCTAGTCTCTACACCTTCCCCGTGGGGCTTGGCTCGGCGTTGTCACGGGCGTTAGCCCAGAGAGTTCGCCGACTTTGACTCCATTCAGACGCCGCTTTCGCTGGCGCCTGCCCAGTTGTAGGAGGCACTCGTTCTATCCATTGAACTACGGGGAGAGGGGGTGATGTTACCAGTCCCCGATGCCGCTGACGGCGGAGCCAGAGCGCCTCGCCATCGACCCCAAGCACAGCTCAACTCTCGCCTGCGTCCGGAGGTTCTACGGGCGGACAGCTGCCAGCAGGTCGACAAGCTCGATCTGCACGCGCCCGAGCAGCTGTGCGACATCGCTCGCCGTGCTCTGACCGATGTACGCCAGGGTCAGCAGGGTCAACGGATGGACCTCAAGCACCGCTGCCAAGTCATCCACCTTTGCGATGGTTGGTTGCTTGAGCCCACGCTCGATCGCGCTGACGTACGTCCGACTAGAGACCAAGTCAAACGCCTCTTGTGGGATCCCCTTCGCCGTTCTCGCAAGACGGAGTGCTTTGGCGAACGAGGGGGCTGGCTTCTTCATGGGCAATCGGACAACCCGATTGGCCCATCTAGAATCCTAAAGGGCTACAACCTATAGGGCTCACTTCGACGGTGACTCTTAGCCGGCCTACTAGGAAGCTCTACGTCGTATGAGCCAGTTCAGGGACATCGCAGCCGAGGTCTTGAAGCCGCTTGATGAGGCGGCGGATGGTCTTGGATTTGTCCTGGCGGTCGAAGTGCTCGCTGCCGAGGTCGTTGTACTCGGTGCCGTCGCGCAGCATGTGGAAGGCTGCGGTGAGCATCGAAGCAGCCACCGCGAGGATGGCCTTCTTCGCGCCGCGGCGGGCCTTGATGCGCAGGAACTGGGCGCGCAGGTAGCTGGTCTTGACGCGTACGGCAGCCCAGGCGGCGGTAACCAGGGTCGTCTTGATCCAGGTGCCGCTCTTGCGCACGCGCGTGGAGCGGCGTTTGCCGGCGCTCTCGTCGCTGCGCGGGCACAGGCCGGCCCAGGAGATGAGATGGCCCGCGGTGGGGAAGCGCGACATGTCCACGCCGATCTCCGCCACCACGACGCTGGCCGTCAGGTCAGAGACCCCGGGCATCGTCGTCAGCAGGCGGGCGCGCTCCTGGATCGGCGCCAGCGCTTTTCCCACGGCTGCGTCCAACTCGGCCAGCGTGCGCTGCAAGGCATCGACCACCTGAAGGTGCAGCCGCAACATCGTTCGGTGGTGATCGGTGATGCGCCCGCGCAGCGCCTCGCGCAACTCGGCCGTCTTGTTGCGCGCCGTGCCTTGCGCCAGCGCAGCCAGGCGCGTCGGGTCCGTTTCGCCGGCCACGATGGCATTGAGCATCGCGCGGCCGCTCTTGCCCAGCACGTCCGACAGCACGCTGCCGAGCTTGAGGTTGGCATCTTCCAGCACCTTCTGGATGCGCAGCGAGTGCTGGGAGACCTCCCGCACGAGCTGCTTGCGGGTGCGAGTGAGGTCGCGCAGTTGCTGGATGGCCTGCGGCGGCACGAAGCTCGAGCGGATCAGGCCGTGCGCCAGCAGATCGGCGATCCACATCGCATCGTTGACGTCGGTCTTGCGGCCAGGCACGTTGCGGATGTGTGCAGCGTTGGCCAGAACCAGCTCGACCTCGGCCTCCAGCACATGCCACACCGGCTTCCAGTAAACACCCGTGGCTTCCATCGCCACATGGGTGCAGCCATGCTCGGCCAGCCAGTCGGCCAGCTTGAGCAACTCGGCAGTGGTGGTGCCGAAGCTACGCGCCTCTTGGTGCAGGGGCGGCGAGACGCAGCGCACACAGGCCACGATGGTGTCCTTGTGCACGTCCAGGCCCGCACAGCGCGTGTAAAGCACTTGCATGAAGACCTCCGGGCGGTTGTTGGGCGCCACAGGCAGTCCTCGTTGTCGAACTCTACTAGTCGTGCTTCGGGGCGTTGCCGCCCTCTGCCACATTCCGGGGTGCTCGCAGGACTGCGGGTCCAACTACTGAACGGGTTCGCAACACCAAGCAAACGCCGACCTCGTCAGCAGCGCCCAACTCCATCCTACGACCACGCCACATCGTTCGCCAGCCCCGGCCCCAGCTTCATACCCCGGGGTCGGGCACGCACGATGGCGAACTACTGACGTCGAGGCATCTAGCGTCAGGCCCGGTGAACAACTCTTGTAGAGGGAAACAGGACATGTGGAACCGCTTCGTCGCTCGCTTCGGCCTCCTTGCCTTGATCGCAGCCAGCCCTGTGCTTGCTGCTCCCGGCGACGACTCGGCCGTGGCCGCCTTGAAGGCGATCAAGGCAACCTGCGAACGCGCCTGGGGAGGCATGAAGCCTCGAATTTGGAGTGCGGACAAACGATGGAATCGGAAGGACGAGGGCATCGAACGCATTGATGTCGACGTCGCGCCCACCGGCAACCTCATCATGAACCGCCCCGGTTTCTGAGGAGGCTCCAACTCTTGAGAAGATGGAGCCATGAAGAAGTCAAACAAGTTCTCACCCGAGGTCCGCGAACGGGCCGTGCGGCTGGTCCAGGAGCATCGAGGGGAATACCCGTCCTTATGGGCAGCGATCGAGTCGATCGCGCCGAAGATCGGCTGTGTGCCGCAGACCCTGCTGGACTGGGTCAAGCAAGCAGAGGTCGATGCGGGCGCGCGCCCTGGTGTCAGCACGGCCGAGGCGCAGCGCATCAAGGACCTGGAGCGCGAGGTCAAGGAACTGCGCCGGGCCAACGAGATCCTGAAGCTGGCCAGCGCGTTTTTCGCCCAGGCGGAGCTCGACCGCCGGCTGAAGTGATGTACGGGCTCGTTGACGAGCACCGCGATGTCCACGGGGTCGAGCCGATCTGCGCTGTGCTGCAGATTGCCCCGTCGGCCTATCGCCGGCACGCCGCCCGGCGCCGCGATCAGCACCCTGCTGAGCGCCAGGGCGCAGCGCGACGTCGCGTTGATGCCCGCGATCGAGCAGGTGTGGAACGCCAACCTGCAGGTCTACGGCGCCGACAAGGTCTGGAAGCAGATGAACCGCGAGGGCGTCGAGGTGGCGCGCTGCACGGTCGAGCGCCTGATGCGGCGCCTGGGCCTGCGCGGCGTCAGGCGCGGCAAGGTGGTGCGCACCACCATCAGCGACACCAAGGCGCCGTGCCCGCTGGACAAGGTCAACCGGCAGTTCAAGGCCGATCGGCCCAACCAGCTGTGGGTGTCGGACTTCACCTATGTCTCGACCTGGCAGGGCTGGCTGTACGTGGCCTTCGTCGTGGACGTGTTCGCCCGGCGCATCGTGGGCTGGCGCGTGAGCAGTTCGATGACCACCGACTTCGTCCTCGATGCCCTGGAGCAGGCGCTGTACGCACGGCAGCCGGAGCGCGACAGCAGCCTGGTGCACCACTCCGATCGCGGGTCTCAATACGTCAGTATTCGCTACAGCGAGCGGCTGGCCGAGGCCGGCGTCGAGCCCTCGGTGGGCAGCAAGGGCGACAGCTACGACAACGCTCTGGCTGAGACCATCAACGGGCTGTACAAGGCCGAGCTGATCCACCGGCGTGCACCCTGGAAGACCAAGGCGGCGGTGGAACTGGCCACGCTGGAATGGGTGGCCTGGTTCAACCACCACCGCCTGCTCGAACCCATCGGCTACATCCCACCCGCCGAGGCCGAGGCAAACTACTACCGGCAACTCGCCAGTCAGCCCGCCACGGCGGCGACCTGACTTAACCCAACGGGCCTCCACAAAACCCGGGGCGGTTCATCACTACGCACAAGGGGGTTGTCGAGCTGGTCTACGCCATCACCGAGCAGGGGACTTACAAGTCGGAGCAAGCCGCGCGCTCAGATTCGGCAACCGCCGTCCAGTCCCGAACTCTCTACCGCGCAGACTTGGACTACAAGGACAACCACTGGCTCGTGCGCGGCGGCGCGGCGGTCAGTCAACACCGAATGGCCGGGCAAGTAGTGACGACGAACGAATTGCCGCTGTCCCGGGAAGAACTCATGCGATCAAACGGCGCTCTTGGCATGTGCGGCTTGGGCGACAGTGTTCGCTGACACGGGCCCCACCGCGCATACGGAGTCGTAGTCGACGCATGCGCTTTTCACAATGCGAATTATTGGAAATTATTGAGCGCCAATAATTTGCTTCGCGCGCTTGATGACCGTCGATTGGCGCTGCCTAGCCAATACGATCATAAAACGTTCGTTTTCTGTACGCTGTCCACGTTGTCCTCCCTGGCGCCGAAATCCATTGCTTCAGGCAACAAGAAGCCGTAAAGTAATCAACGTACAGTGAAGGTACGTTTGATGATCATCGGCTATGCCCGGGTCAGCACCCAGGACCAAAATCCGCAGCTCCAGCTCGACGCGCTATCCGGCGCGACTTGTGAACAGGTCTTTCACGAAACCGCAACCGGCGTCCAACGAGAACGGCCCGAGCTGATCGCGTGCCTTCGAACCCTGCGCAAGGGCGACTCCTTGGTCGTGTGGAAGCTGGACCGGCTGGCCCGATCCCTGAAAGACCTCGTCGAGATCGTCCACGACCTGAACCAGCGCGGCGTCGGGTTCCGCTCGCTGACTGAATCGATCGACACCACCAGTTCAGGCGGCAGGCTCGTGTTTCACATCTTCGGTGCCCTTGCCGAGTTCGAGCACAGCCTCATCAGAGAACGCACGATCGCTGGTTTGGCAGCTGCTCGTGCGCGCGGGCGGAAGGGTGGCCGCAAGCACGCCCTATCGCCCACCGATGTCCGAAAGGCAGCCGCCATGTTGAGCGACGCCAACATCACCAAGGCAGAAATTGCCAAACACTTTGGGGTGAGCCGTGTGACCTTGAATGCCGCGTTGAACCGCGCCGTTGTGGTGGACCCGCAAAACACTGCGCCGACGGGTGCGACTTGAAGGCGGCCTCGATCTGCGACGTTGGAAGCAGTCTTCTTGACCGCCCGGCCATACTCGCTGCCGGGGATAACCAACGACCGCCGCGACACAGCGTCGGCAGCTGACCATGGCAACCACCGGCTACAACGAGGCTGACACTCGCAGCAAGTTGATCGACCCGCAGCTGTATGCCGCCCAATGGGTCGAGCGTGTGGCCGCGGACCAGCATGCCACCCATGGCCAGATCCACCGCGAGCAGTCAGGCCAGCGCATCGACATCCTCGACGGCAAGCCACTGCGCCGCGGCAAGGGCCGTGTGGACTACCTGCTTCGTGCGCACGTCGGCGATCACGAGTTCCCCCTGACCCTCGCTTTCGTCGAGGCCAAACGTGAACGTCTTCCGCCCGCCCACGGCCTGGAGCAGGCGAAGGGCTACGCACGCCGCTACGCAGTGCCATTTGTGTTTTCCACCAACGGCCATCTTTTTGTTGAGTACGACGACAACACGGGCCTCAGCACCGACCCGCGCCCACTGACCGATTTCCCGTCGCCATCATCTCTGCGCCAGCGATGGCTGGCAGCCAAGGGCCTAGCTGAAGACGCGCCCGCGCTGGCACCCTTGCTGACGCCCTACAACGCACTGGGGCGCCGACCCCGCTACTACCAGGATGCCGCTATCCGCGCGGTGCTGGAGCGCATCGCCCAGGCATCTACCGGCCAGGTGCCGGCTCGGGCACTGCTGTCTCTGGCCACGGGCGCTGGCAAGACCAGCATCGCGGTGTCGCTGCTGCAGCGACTGTCCGACAGCGGACAGCTGCGCCGCGCGCTGTTTGTGTGCGACCGAGATGAGCTGCGCAAGCGCGCGCACGAAGACTTCGCCACCGTCTTCGGCACCGACGCCAAGATCGTCAACGAGCTGCCGGACGGCACAAACGCCGCGAAGAACGCCCGGGTGCACGTAGCCACCTACCAGTCGCTGGGCATCCAAGAGAACGGCGACGGTGGTTTCTTGCGCCGGCACTACGCCGAGAACCACTTCAGCCACATCATCATCGACGAATGCCACCGCTCGGCTTTTGGCCTGTGGGCCGAAGTGCTGCGGCGCAATCCGGCAGCGTTCCAGCTGGGGCTGACCGCCACACCCCGGGAACTGACCGTGGCTCAAGGCGACGCCGAGATTTCGGCTGACAACTTGCGCCACTTCGGCGAACCCGTCTACGAGTACACCCTGGCCCAGGGTATCGAGGACGGCTACCTGGCCCCCTGTGACATCCACCAGATGTCCGTGGACCTGGACAACGACGCGATCCCGCGCGTGTCCGTGATGGAGCATGACCCTCGCGATGCCAACACAGGCGCGCAGGTCGAGGCCAACCGCGTGCGGGAACGCTACGTCGCGCGCGACTACGACGCCAAGTTGCAGATCCCCGAGCGGCTGGCGGCCATGTGCGAGGACTTGTTCCAGCACCTGCTGGCAACCGGCGGCCCTGAGCAGAAGACCATCGTCTTCTGCGCCAGCGACGGCCACGCGGACCGGGTGGCGCAGTGGCTCAACAACCGCTACGTGGCCTGGTGCAAGGCCGAGGCCCGCGCCCGCGTTGAGCCCTACGCCTTCAAGTGCACTGCGGCATCAGACGGCAACCGCATGGTGGCTGATTTGCGCGGTACCACCTCCGGCTGGTTCGTCGCCACGACGGTGGATCTGCTGTCGACGGGTGTGGACGTGCCGTGCGTTCGCAACATCGTTTTCTTCCGCTACCTGGAATCGTCCATCGTCTTCCACCAAATGGTGGGCCGCGGCACGCGCATCGACGAGGCCAGCGGCAAGCTGATGTTCCGGCTGTACGACTACACCAATTTGATCCGACTGTTCGGCACGGCATTCATCACGCCACCCCGAAAGCCCCGCCAAGGCGGCGGTGGGGGTGGCGGGGGCGGCGACGAGGAAGAAACCGACCCCACGCTGATCACCAAGGGCTTCCAGGTGCAGGTGAGTCGCGGCGGCCACTACGTGCTCGGCGAGCGCGAAGGCCAACTGAGCCCGGTGGCCTATGCCGAGTACAAGGCCGCGCTGGCCGAACAGCTGAGGCGCGAAGCGGCCACGTTGGCCGAGTTCCGCAGCCGCTGGATTGCCTACAAGCTGCGGCACGACTTGATGGACGCCCTGTCCTCCGGCGGCCATGCCGCCAAGGTGGTGCAGATGGTGGACGCGCTGCACGACTGCGACTTATTCGACGTGCTGGCCCAGCTGGGCTATCAGGCCAAGAGCCGCACCCGCATCGACCGGCGGCTCGCCTTCCAGTACCGGCACGAAGAGTGGCTGGACAAGGCGATGCCGTCCACAGCGCGGCAGGTGGTCATGGGCATCGCTCAGGAATTCGAGCGGACGGGTACCGAAGGGCTGGAGAGCACGCAGCTGTGGCATCTGCCCGCCATCGAGCGGGCGGGCGGCATGAAGGCGTTGATGGCGCTGGGCAAGCCGGCGGCCGTGTTTGCTGACGTTAAGACGAGGTTGTTTTCTGCATGACCAGCGCTGCACCTTTGATCATTCGTGATCTGTGCGACCCACACGTAGATCGCTTCATGCCGCAACCAACGGGCAGCTTTCTCTACATCGACGTTTCAGCGGTCAATGCTGCCCAGAAGAAGATCACTTCACCGCGGGAGGTTTCGTCCAGCGAAGCTCCGAGCCGTGCACAGTGCGTTGTGAAGGCCGGGGACATTTTGGTTTCGACGGTCAGACCTGCCCTGAACGCTGTGGCTGTTGTGCCGAGCGAGTTGGACGGAGCCGTCAGCAGTTCGGCCTTTGCCGTGTTGCGGTGCAAAGATCCCGAGCGGCGAACGGTACTGTTCTGCTATTTGCAGTCCGAGGCCTTTGTTTCACGACTGGTTGCGGCAGCGCGTGGATCGCACTACCCAGCCGTTACTGATCGCGATGTCCTGGATGCGCCAGTGCCGTGGCTTGCTGGGTCTGACCAACCAGACGGCGCGAAGTTGTCTCACGCCTTGGAGATTGCCGCTTCTGCTTCTTGCGCTTTGGCTAAACAGTCGGCATTGGCGACGCAACTGGAGAGCAGCATTTTGGCTGCGGCATTCGGTGCGGGCCCGCCGGTGCTGGCTTTGGGCCCAGGACAGGAACGGTCCAGTACGCTCGATGAATGGCACGTGTTGCCGCTTCAAAGGCTCGCCCGTCTCGAATCCGGCCACACCCCCAGCCGGCGCCACCCCGAGTGGTGGGGCGGCGATGTGCCGTGGCTGGCGCTGCCCGACATCCGCAAGCTGCACGGCCTGGTGGCGCAGGACACCGCCGAGCACACCAACGACCTGGGGCTGGCCAACTCGTCCGCGCGCCGGCTGCCGGTGGGCACCGTATGTGTTTCCCGTACCGCGTCCATCGGCTTCGTCACGATGCTGGGGCGGCCCATGGCCACCAGCCAGGACTTCTGCAACTGGGTGTGTAACCCGGAGAAGCTGGACGCCGAGTTCCTGGTGTACGCCTTCATGGCGTCGTTCGACTACCTGCGCGACCTGGGCAGCGGCGCTGTGCACAAGTCGATTTACATGCCCACCATCGAGTCCTTCCACCTGTGCACGCCGCCGCTGGACGAGCAACGCCGCATTGCCCGCCAGCTGCGCAGCCAGCTGGCCCAGGCGCGTCAGCTGCGCGCCGGCCTGGCCGAGCGCCAGGCCTTGATCGAGCGCCTGCCTCAGCGCCTCCTGGCCGACGCGTTTGGCGTGTCAGCCTAACCCTGTTTCTGACCATGCTCAAAACTAAAAAGAACATGCCCGACGCGGCGCCCGATACCACCGCCGCCGTGACTGCTCTCGCCAGGAAGGCTCGCGCCAAGGCGGGCGCCGGCACCTTGAGCGGCCCGCAAGCGCTGAACCAGGCGGTGTGGGCCATCTGCGATGTGCTGCGCAGCGCCGGTGTGGGCGGCGCCACGCGCTACGTGCCCGAGCTGACCTGGATCCTGTTCCTGCGCGTGCTGGACGAGCAGGAAGCCCAGGAGCGCGACGAGGCCGAGGCGCTGGGCCTGCCCTACACGGCCACGCTGACCGCCCCTTGGCGCTGGCAGGACTGGGCCGCGCCTTACAGCGACAAGGCAGACGCCCCGACCACACCAGAAGGCCTGGGACATGGCTGGAAACGGCGCGAACTCACCGAAGAGGGAAAGCGTGGCGACTACTTCTCCTGGATCAACGGTCGCCTACTGCCGCACTTGCGTTCTCTGCGCTTCAACGACGATGCGAATGCGAAGCAGAAGGTACTCAGCGAGATCGTGTCTTCGATCGAGCGCGTCCGCGTGGACACAGAGGCGAACTTCGGGGATGTACTCGACCGAGTCCACGCACTGCGTCTAGGCGGCACCGACACACAGCATCAGTTCATGCTGTCGCAGGTCTACGAAGGCCTGCTGCTGAAGATGGGCGAGAAGAACTCGGACGGCGGCCAGTTCTACACCCCGCGCGAGATGATCCGCGCCATGGTGCGCGTGGTGGACCCGCGCATTGGCCAGACGGTGTGCGACCCCTGCTGCGGGACCGGCGGCTTTCTGGCCGAGGCCGCCGAGTACATGCGCAAGAACGCGCCCGAGGCGTCCACCGCCGAGTTGGAAACGCTAAAGCACCGCACCATCTTCGGCCGCGAGAAGGACGACTTGGCCTACCCCATCGCCCTGGCCAATCTGATGCTGCACGGCGTGGACGAGCCGCACATCTGGCACGGCAACACGCTGTCGCGCGTGCCGGTGTACGACGGGCTGTTTCAAGGCGCCCCCGATCGCTTTCACGTCGTTCTGACCAACCCGCCCTTCGGCGGCAAGGAAGGCAGCGAGGCCCAAGACCAGTTCGACTTCAAGACCAAGTCCACCCAGGTGCTTTTCGTCCAACACCTGATGCAAATTCTCGAATCCGGCGGACGCTGCGGCGTGGTGCTGGACGAGGGGTTTCTGTACCGCACCAACGAAGACGCCTTCATCCGTACCAAGCGCAAGCTGCTCAGCGAGAACGACCTGTGGTGTGTAGTCAGCCTACCCGGCGGCGCCTTCACGGGCGCGGGCGCTGGCGTCAAGACCAATCTGGTCTTCTTCACCCGGGGCCGCAAGACCGAGAGCATCTGGTACTACGACCTTTCGCACATCAAGGTGGGCAAGAAGACGCCGCTGACGCTGCAACACTTCGACGAGTTCTTCCGCCTGCTGCCGCTGCGAGGCGAGGACGAGGCCAACACGCCGCACAGCTGGACGGTGGACTTCGCCAGGGCCAAGGCCGACGCTCATGAACAAGCCGCGCCCTTCCGCCGCGAAGCAGACATTCATCGCGCCACAGTCCTGAACCTGAAGGACCAAATCAAGCCTGCCCGCACGGCCAAGAACGATGCAGAAGTCGAGCGCCTACAGTTGGCGATCGCCGATGCAGAGAAGCTGGCTCGTGATGCTTCGGCTAAGGCTCAAGCCATCGAAGATGCCGTCTACGACATCAAGGCCCAGAATCCGAACGAGCAGAAGGATGTTGACACGCGCACGCCCGCTCAGCTTCTGAAGGCCATTCACGAAAAAGGCCTGGAGGTCGACGCTGCGCTGAAGGCGCTGCAGGCGCTGGTCGCCCCAGAGTCTGGCAACCTCGACGGCCACAGTGAGGACACGACGGCAGTAGCAAGCGTTAGGTATTAACCCGCCCCCGTAGTGGAGCGATGGCCCAGCCGTCCTACCCGTGGGCCTCGATAATGTACTGATGCAAATTTTTTCCCAGACAATTTGAGGGCATGCCTTGACAACCTACGACATCGTCCTTTGGTCCGTCCTCTCGGGCCCGCTAGTCTACCTTGTTGCGATTTTGGTGTCCCCGACACCAGTGTCTCGTCGGGAGTACCACTACGCCAGCCGAAGGCTCGAACCTCAAGAGTATGTCGACACCACACTGATGTACGCGCTCCAGGTGGCCGCAATCGCGCTATTCGCGACCTGGGGCTATCTCTATGGACTCAGTGCAGTGCTAGTTCCACTTTTCTGGGGTCTGGGCTACTTGATCATTGCCCACCTAGTTCGAACCGGCCGACTCGACGAATTCATCAGATCTGATTCTTTTGGCACTCTCCACCAATTCATAGGGTGGGGAGGAAAGTATCCGGTTGTCAGCAAGCTTGCTGCAGTGCTCACGCTCCTCGCCATCTCAGGGCCCGCCATGTTCGAAGCGTTTTTCACCGCATCTGTGGTGGAGCGAACTCTGGCCAGCCAAGGCGGCATATCCGCATCAGCTCTAGCGGTCCTATTCCTGGCTTTCAGCACGATTTACATGCTTAGGGGAGGATATACCGGAGCGGTTCGGCTGGACCGAATCCAGCTTGCAACCGGCTACCTTGCATTCGTGGCATTGGCAGCCGGACTACTGCTGTCAGTGTCTAAACCCGCCACCGCTACTCCAGTTATCGCCCTTTCCTTCGTCCTCGTCGGTTGTACTGTGACGATATTTGTCGGTCGGTGGCGACATGGACGCCTAGTTGGGCGGCGTGATTCGTTCGGCATGGCCTGCACTGGAGTTGCCGCTCTTTGCGCTCTTACACCGTTGGGATTCGCGATAACGTTACACGGCGCATCTGACTCAATGGTATCGCTAAGGTCGGTGCTCTTTCCCGATACATTTTCTCCCCTTGCGATCCTAAGTCTGCTTGTGGCGAATGCACTTTATCAACTAGTAGATGTAGGGCAGTGGCAGCGCTTGCTGTCCTTGAATCCCTTTACTCAGGGAAATGAGCGCGCACGTGATATCGTAATTGGATCCCTCAAGAATATCGCAGTTGCGTCACCTTTGACCTGGGTCATTGCGATTGTATTTGGAGCTACTCTGAAAACGATATCTGTGGATGCTGACGCTTACCAAGCTACATATCTCTTGGTGGATCATATCCTCTCTCTTCAGCCGCTCGCAAAAAATGTTTTGCTAACACTTTTAATGGTTTCGCTTGTGGCGATAATGCTTTCAACGATCGACGCGCTAGTTTCCGCAACCGGCTTCACGATCACAAACGACATCTTTGGAAGAAACCCAGATAATTCACCCAAACTTGCCTTTGATCGGATTGTTACACTTATAACTCTGGTGACTCAGCTAGCATTTTATCTTGTAGTAAAAAAATTGTCCGGCGACAAAACAGATGCTGTTCTGTACTTATGCTGGTCGTTTCAGATTGCCTTTGCACCTTCCGTTTGGGCAGCACTAAGCCGACGCGACTTTGGACAGCCGGCGCTACTCGCATCTCTGTGCATCGGCATTCTTGCAGCAGTTGGACCTCTGCTTGCGTTAGGGCCAGACAGCGTGTACGAATACTCACCCTGGTGTGCGCTTGTTGGTGCCGTCGCGGGGCTGTATGCGCCAGTGCTATTTAACCGCGCTAACAAAACTATATAATCCGAGGGAGGAAGAGCATGGAAAAGGTGGCGACTGAAGCGGGGCTAACCCTGCCGGCAGACGGTAGCCTGACTGTCTTCAATGAAGCGATCAAAACGGTATTTCGATTCTTCGTGTTGGATAACTGGCTTTACACGCTTGTACTGATATTTTGCGTAGTTCTTGCCATCATCATATTCCGCAAGTGCGATCAGGCTGAATCTTCGATTGAGCAACGCAGCACCGTTGGTCCGATGGAGTTGATTTTGCAGAAGATTTCCTTAGAGGTAGGTAAATCCTGCGCAAATACGATCTGGGGTCTTGCGCTAGCAGTCTCAATTATGCTGACGCCAACACTGATTAGGGCGTCCACCGATGAGAAAACTCAGGCAATAGTTAATGTCCTTGGCTTCATTCCTGGCGTTTTCATCGGGTTGATTCAGCTCTACTCAGCGTACAAAATTATTGAGTTTGTACTTTTAAAGCTTGGGGTTGGCGGCGCAAGCTCGACCACCACCAAGCCGCCGACACCGAGGACCTGACTATGCCGCCAAGTGGATATACATTCAATCAAGCCGACCATGCAACCGAGTTCTTAATTTCTTGCGGGCAGTCGCTTATAGCCGAAGCAAAGGCTGACGGCCTCACTCCATTGCAGGGACTGCAGCGAGAAGTTGCAAACATTGACAAGTTATTGAGTTCAGGTAAGTTCTCGCCCGTCGAATGCACGTTATTCAGCTTCAACAGGCATTACTACACCCAGCTAATTGGGTATCGTTCAAGTTCATTTGAAGAGCTTGCGCTGCAGTTGGGCGTCGCGGCAGACGAAATCCGCACGTCTCTTCTAAGTGTTGAGAATCGCACGCCTAGCGTTCTGAACGGGGCTGCATGTGCTTCAAAGTAGGTCATTCGGGATGAGTTCCGCTCTCGGCAACTTCGGGCAATTCCATGATTAACACATCGTGCCTTTGCCCGGCCTATGTATGTGGTGCCAACTTTTGTGGTCGAAATTGCTGTAACGGTAGTCGGTAAACATCAAATCTCAGGTATCCCAGATGGCGACGTCACAAACACCATTCGAGCCAACGAGTTCTTGGTCATACCAGTTTGCTCGGTACGAAGCGCTCCCCGAGATTCTTCTGATGCCGGAGGTGACTTCGGGCCAAGTCGTCCTCCTGCGCGATCTCACGGCAAAGGTCCTGGACAAGTACCTTTCGGTGGAAGAGCAGAACCTGACCTACAAGCAGGCGAAGGCGGACGGGGAAGTCAAGCTCAAGAGTGCGGTGAAGTTCTTCGTGGCCTACATGGCGGCGGAGACTGGTGCCTTGGTCAATCTTGGTAAGGGCAAGTTTCAGCGACCGCCGAACGCCGATGCAGCGCATGTCGCTGAGGTTGAGGCCGCAGCCATTGACGCTGTCGAGCCGGAGGGTCTGGATGAAGGCGATGACCTGTCTGGGTGGATCTATGCCTTCAGCTTCCCAACAATTCAACGAGTTGGTGCGCCATACCCAATCAAAATCGGTAAGACCGCCAACAGTGTTGAAGATCGCGTGATCAACCAGTGCAAAGGCAGCGCAGTCTTCGAGGCTCCGGTCATCCTCGGCAGCTGGAAGGTAAAGCGCGTGAGCCATGCGGAAAGCGCCATTCACAGCGTACTCAAGGCCAAAGGCAAATGGCGAGAGAAGGCTCCAGGCGTTGAGTGGTTCGACACGACCCCGGCCGAGGTTGCGGACATCATTGCCTTCATCGCGGCATAGCCGGCGCGATCCCTGCCTCGCAACGACGAGCGACCATGCCTAGCCACCATCCAGACGAGTGCCGTGCAACAGGTGTACCGCGCTGCACCGCCAAAAACGATGGCCCAGGACCCGGCGCCAAAGCTGCCACTTCCAACCGAGCCGCCCTCAGGGGCGACACCCTGACCTGCACGAGTCTATAGGGCCATCGAATGAGGACTTTCCGAGGCGAGCTGACTAAGCACTGCCATGGACGGGAGGTAGTGCGGTTTACGACCGCTTCTGGTGTGCGGGCAGTGGTTGACACGTCGATCCCGCAGGAAGCGCTGGGCAAGTTCGTTCGTAAGCTAGAGCTGAAGATCGCCAGACGCCAGGCTCGTAGAAAGTGCCCGTAACGGGGAAACCGCTGACGCGGAGCCGGGTGGTTCGGCTGGGCGTTCAGGTACAGGCAGGGTGTAAACAAGGCCCAATTTTGTTTACAAAGATGGGCCTCATTCAGTCACTCACTCATAGGCTTGTTTGCCATTTTTGGTAACCATAACCCTCCTAAGCGCTAGATACAGGTTCGATTCCTGTCGGAGGCACCACAGCCGCCGGTTCCATTGCCCGGCACGGCCAGGCGCCAATCAACAGCGCTCAGAGACCGACCAGGTCGGTGGCGCCGAAATCAGTGCCCGCATCATCGCCAGGGTGGCCGGTGTCGGTGAGCCGGCGGTCCTGGATGCGCTGCTTGGCCTGCATGCGGCTGATCACCGCCGCCTCTTCGCGCAGCGACAGCGCAAACGGGTAGAGCGATCGCTCCCGCGCTGCGGTCTCGGGTTTGCCGCCAAAGTCACCGATCTGGGCCTTGATGTACTCGAACTCGACACCCAGCAGCACGGCCGGTGCATTCACCGACTTGTTGATGCGCTCGCCGGCCAGAATTTCACAGCCCAGCATGCGCTCGTAGTACCGCACATGGCGGGGGTTGACCTCGATGAGCAGCATGTCGAAGCCGCGGATGCGGTGCGCCACGATGTAGGCCACATGGAACAGCGTGGCCAGCACCCGCTTGGTGCCCACCACCGGGTCGATGGCGAGCTTGGTGAATTCACAGATGCGCCGGCCGTCGTTGCGCAGCTTGCCGACTTCGGGCGCAAAGGCCTCGTCGGCGCCCAGGCTGCCAGGGCTGCCCGGGCTGTCGAACGACACGGTGATGGTGCCGATGACCACATCGTCTTCCACCGCCGTGAGGGTGAAGCGGTTGACGTTGGGGTCGGTCGGCAGGCTCACCTGCTGGTAGCCGCGCCAGCCGTAGCGGTCTTTCAGCAGGCTGTTGACCAGCCCGCGCCGCTCTTGCGAATCGGCCGTCTTGACCTTGAAGCGGCGTGGCCCGGCCGGGCCGTCGGGCAGCAGGTCGATGCGCGGGTCTTGCACCAGCATGTGGCCGCTGGAGCCGCGCCACATGACCGAGGCTGCAAAGATCGTGCTGGACTTCAAGGAGATACCGTTGTGGATAGAGGACAGATGGCTGGAATGCACTGGCTGGGATCCGATCATAGCGATGGCTGGGCAGCGTCTGGAAGACTGCACAGCTTGTTCGGCGCTGTTCGGATGGCTGCATGCGCTGATTGGACGCCGCGCCGGGAACCGGACCCCCTGGATCAACGGGGTAGTTTCACCCCCAATCCGGATGATGCCAACCTCTTTAGAGCCGCTGTCCCCGTATTGACTCAGGGTGCTGGGCCTGAAAGCAGCGCTTCCAGCGTCTGCAGGCTGTCGGCCTGCCACAGCGGCTTGTCATGGCGCACCCGCAGCATGCGTGGAAAGCGCAGGGCAACGCCGCTCTTGTGGCGCGGGCTGCGGGCGATGCCCTCGAAGGCCAGTTCAAACACCAGGGCCGGCTTGAGGCTGCGCACTGGCCCGAACTTTTCCAGCGTGTTGGCGCGGATGACGGCGTCCACCGCCTTGAATTCGGCATCGCTCAAGCCCGAGTACGCCTTGGTGAAGGTGAGCAACTGCAGCGCACCCGGCTGGGCCGGCTGGCGTGCGGCGATGGCCTGCACCACCCCATCGGCCTCGGCGGCGTCGGCCGGTGGCCGGTTCCACACCGCAAAGGTGTAGTCGGTGTAGAGGCCTGCGCGCCGGCCGTGGCCGGCCTGGGCATAGACCAGCACCGCATCGACGGTGTGTGGTGCGATCTTCCACTTCCACCACAGGCCATCGGCCTTGGTGCGGCCGCTGCCATACGCAGACTGGCGGTGCTTGAGCATCAGGCCTTCCACACCGCGGGCCCGGCTTTGCTGCCGCAGCGCCGCCAGGCCGGCCCAGTCGCTGGCGTGCGACCAGGGGCGACAAGGCCAGCGGCTGGTCGGCCAGCAGGGCCTGCAGCGCGCTGCGCCGTTGCGCCTGCGGCCGCATGCGCTGGTCTTGCCCGTCCTGCGCCAGCAGGTCGTAGGCGATGAAGCGCACCGGCACCGCAGCCAGCAATTGGCGGCTGAGCGTCTTGCGCTGGATGCGCTGCTGCAGCGCCTGGAATGGCGCCGGCCGGTCGTCCGCGCCCCAGGCCAGCAGTTCGCCGTCCAGCACTGTGCCGTCGGGCAGGCCGGCGGCCTGGGCGGCCACTTCGGGGAAGCGGTCGGTGATCAGTTCCTCGCCGCGTGACCAGATCCACAGCTGGCCACCGCGCCGCACCAGCTGGGCGCGGATGCCGTCGTACTTCCATTCCGCCTGCCAGTCGCCCACCGGGCCCAGGCGCTCGGCCAGTTGGGCGGGCGCGGCGTCTTCCAGCGCATGGGCCAGGAAGAACGGGATAGGGCTGGCCGTCCAGCCCCAGGGCGGCGGCCTCCCCCGGCGCGGGCGGCGGCGCCAGCAAAGCGGCCAGTCGCTCGGCGCTGGGCGCCTGGCGGGCGTCGGTCCAGCCCATCATGCGCTGGGCCACCAGTTTGGCGTCCAGCCCGGCGTGGCGGGCCAGCGCGCGCTGCACCAGCAACTTGCTGACACCGACCCGGAAGCCGCCGCCGATCAGCTTGACCAGCAAAAAGCGCTGCTCGGCCGGCAATTCATCCCACCACTGGTGCAGGGCCAGCACCTGCTGCTGCGGTGGCTGGCCGCGCAGCGGCAACAGGCGCTGGGTCAGCCAGTCGGCCAGGCCCAGGTCACTGTGCTGCTGCGGCGGCGGCAGCACCTGGGCGATGGTTTCGGCCAGGTCGCCGACAGCCTGGTAGCTGGCCTCGAACAGCCAGTCGGGGATGCCGGCCAGCGCGGTGGCCTCGGCACGCAGCAGCGCGGTGGGCACGGTCTGGCGCGGCTTGCCGCCGGCCAGGAAGTACACGCCCCAGGCAGCGTCGGCCGGCGGCGTGCTGCCCAGGTAGTGCACCAGCGCCGCCACCTTGGCCTCGGTGCTGGTGCTGGCGTCCAGTGCGGCGTACAGGTCGGCGAAGCGGCGCATCAGGCGGGGCCGTTGGTGCCTGGGGTGGCGGGGTCGGCGCGGGCGGCTGGCTCGGCTGGGGCGGCTGGGGCGGCCTCACCAGGTTCGGCAGCCGCAGCGCTTGCGGTGGGCGTGGCGGGCGCAGTGGCCAGTTCGCCGCCCTCGCCGCCATATTCGGTGCGGAAGGCGCCGGCGTCCAGCCCCTGCTCGCGCAGCCAGCGCACCATCACCGCCTCTTGCCCATGGGTGACGATGACGCGCTCGGCGCCGGTGCCGGTGATGGCGCGCTGCAGGCCGGGCCAATCGGCATGGTCGCTCAGCGCAAAGCCGCGGTCGACACCCTGGCGGCGGCGGGCGCCGCGCAACTGCATCCAGCCGCTGGCAAAGCCGTCGCTGCAATCGCCCAGCTTGCGCGCCCAGGCGCTGGCGTGCACCGCCGGCGGCGCCACCACCAGCGCGCCGCGCAGCGCCTGGGCGCGGCTGCGGTCGTCGGGCAGATCGGTCAGCGGGCGGGCCTCGGGCAGCGGCACGCCGGCGGCGCGGTAGGCGGCGTTGATCGGCAGCACCGCGCCGTGCACAAAGATCGGCCCGATCGATGCATCGACGCCGGCCAGCACACGCTGGGCCTTGCCGAAGCTGTAGGCCATCAGCAGGCTGGGCCGGCCGTCGGCGGCATTGGCGCGCCACCAGGCGTTGATGTCGTCCAGCACCTCGGCCTGCGGCGCGCCAGCGGTAGATCGGCAGGCCGAAGGTGGATTCGGTGATGAAGCAATCGCAGCGCACCGGCTCGAACGGTGGGCAGGTGGGGTTGCGCTCGTCATGCGCGCTGAGAAAGTAGTCGCCCGAAGCCACCCACACCCGGCCGGCATGTTCCAGCCGCACCTGCGCCGCGCCCAGTACATGGCCGGCCGGGTGCAGGCTGATCCGCACGCCGTGGTGCACCACCACCTCGCCATAGGCCAGGCCCTGCAGGTTCAGCCCCGCGCCCAGCCGGCTGCGCAGCACGCCGGCACTGACGGCGGTGGCCAGCACCTGGGCGTGGCCGGCGCGGGCATGGTCGGCATGGGCATGGGTGATCACCGCCCGGTGCACCGGGCGCCAGGGGTCGATGTAGAAATCGCCCGCCGCGCAGTACAGGCCGGCCGGGCGCAGGGTGATCAGGTCATGCACGCGCTGCCCATGCTACCCGCGGGCAGGCCGGTGTGATACTTGCAACGCCATTGCGGCAAGCACTCTGACGCTCTGTCCATGATCCTGCGCTCACCCGTAGCAGCTTGTGTGCTGGCACTGGCCGGCCCGGTTGCACATGTCAAGGCCGAGACAGCGGCGCCAGCTGGTACGCCGTTGACATTGGAGGTGCAGGCATTGCACGGCACTTACCTTGCCAGAGAACGCATTGGCAGCGTGCTGCTGAACCAGGACAAGGGCCAGTTGTCCGGCGGAGCGCTTGCACTCGCGGCCAACTGGACACCGATGACGCTGCGCCTGGCAGGACGCCACCTCCAAGGTGACATGGCTTACCAGGGCTACACCCAGTTTGGCTTGCCACTGCGGACCCACACTGCACTGCGCTGGCAACAGTGGCAAGTGTCGGCAGCACCCACCGGCCGGCTGCCAACCCTGGTCGGCGACTTGGGCGTGGCCGTTGGGTTCGGCCAGCTGGCGTTGACCCGTGGGATCGCCGCCACCGCGCGCAGTCTGGCCGTGACTGAAACCCTGCGGCTGGACGTGCTGTCTGCCAGTGGCGATTGGCAGCTGGCGCTGCCAGGCGGCGGACAGTTGCGGTGGCAACTGCAATGGAACCACGCGTTGGAACGCCGGTTGGCGATCGACAGCGGCGGGGTCTTGGACCGATACCAGCTTGTGCCTCGGCACGGCCATTGGGTCAGCCTGGACGCCGGATTGCAATGGCCGCTGGCACATGGCTGGCAGGTAGTGACCACGCTGCAGCATGACGCACTGCGCGTCGCAAATGCACCGGCCCGGCAGGTTTTCCGCCAGGGGCAGCTGGCCGGCATCTCCAGTTACCCAGGGAGCCACCAGCGTAGACAAACCCTGGGCCTCGGGCTGCAACTGGCGCTCTGACGCGACCAGCCGCCGTGAGGCGACGGCGGCTTTACCGCTGCGCGCCTGTCAAGCCCCCAGGTTGAACATGGACGACGGCCTGCAGCGCTACGACGATGCGCGGGCACCGGTTCCCATGCGCCGGTGTGCCGTTGCATCACGGCCCCAACATACCTGGAGGAAACCCATGAACACCTATGCGCGTCATCTGCTGGCCATATCGATCACCGCTGTTCTGGCAGCTTGCGGAGGTGGCGGTGGCTCCACCAGCAACCCGCCCGTCGCAGCTGCGCCCGCCATCACGACTGCGCCTGTCTCCAGCACGGTGAATGCAGGCGGCACAGTCACCTTGTCTGTCGTCGCCAGCGGTGCCAGCAACCTCAGCTACCAATGGAAGCGCGATGGCGTCGACATCGCCGGAGCCACCGCAGCCAGCTACACCACGCCGGTGCTTGCAGTGGGCGATTCAGGCAAGGCCTACACCGTGGTGGTCAGCGATGCCACAGGCCAAAGCACGACCAGCAGCGCCGCTGTGCTCACCGTCAATGCCACGGTCACTGCTGCGATTGCGCTCAGCCAAACGTCAGCCAACCAGTTGGTCGCAGATGTGAATGCCGGGGTCAGCTCACTGCGACAGGCTGATGCAGTCGCCTTGCTGCCCTTTGGCGCCCAGACCTCGACACTGCCCATGGGCGCCACCATTGACCAGACGATCGACTGCGGCAGCCTGGATGGCGGCACGGGGTCGGGATCGGGCACCATCAGTTTCACGACAAATGTCAACGACAGCACCGGCCAACCAGTGTCGACGCAGTTTGCCTACAACAACTGCAGCTTTGGGGGTGCCGGCTTCAGCTACAGCATCAATGGCACGGGCGGGCTGACCTACACCAACTGGACAAATGAAACCAGCTTCACATTTCGGCTGGTGTACAACATGACTTACAGCTTCACCAACGGTGGCTACAGCGATGCAGGCACCCTCAACAGCGTGCAGACCTGTATCGTCAACGGAGACCTGGAAGACTGCAGCTACAGCTTTGGCGACAACCAGGTGCGGGATGTGACGCTCAGCACCAATGGCAGTGTCACCACGGTCAGCCAGGGTCGCATTTCCAACGACTACGTCGACTGCTTGTACAACGGTTGGGTCTTCGACTCCACCACTGGCCGGGCCACCGCCGGCACCGTGACCGTCACCGCCCCCAATGGCGACCGGGCCGTCATCACAGCCGCCAACAACGGCTACACGGTGGTGATCACGGTGGGAGGCAGTTCCAACACGTTCACAGTCGCGTTCAGCAGCTGATCCCGGGCGCTGGGCGCAGCCCGGCGGCGTGCCGGCCAAGGACAGGCATTCAATAGCGCCCGTTCCACCCCGCCAGGCGCAAAAACCAGTGCGCCGCCCAGGCCACGAAGCCGCGCTGCAGCACGCCCCAGGCGCTGGTGGCCACCGGCGGGCGCAGCACCTCGCGGGCGGCCTGGAAGCCGGCCTCGACCTGCAGCGCCAGCTGGGCGGTGAAAGCCGGGTCGCGCACGATCAGGTTGGCCTCCAGGTTCAGCAGCAGCGACAGCGGGTCGATGTTGCTGCTGCCCACGGTGGCCCAGTCGTCGTCGATGACGGCGACCTTGGCATGCAGGAAGGCGGGCATGTACTCGAACACCCGCACGCCGCTGGCCAGCATTTCGTCGTACAGCACCTGGGCGGCCAGCGCGGCAAAGCGGTAATCGGCCTTGCCCTGCAGCAGCAGCCGCACCTGCACGCCGCGCTGGGCGGCCCGGCGCAGCGCCCGGCGAAACAGGCGGCCCGGGTAAAAGTAGGGGCACACCAGCACCAGGCGCTGGCGGGCCTGGCCGATGGCCTCGATGTAGGCCTGCTCGATGGCACGCCGCTGGCGCAGGTTGTCGCGCACCAGAAAGGCGGCCCGCACCGGCGCCAGCAAGGCGGTGGCGGCCTCCGGCGGCTCGGGGTGCAGCTTCAGCCGGTCCAGGATGCGGCGCACCCGCGCCGCCGGCTCGGCGCTGCGCACCAGTTGCACGGCTTCGTCGCGCCAATCGGCGCCCAGCCGCGACCGGGTGTGCATGGCACGCGCGGTCTGCGTCATCTGGGTCACCACCGGGCCCTGCACCGCGACCGCAAAGTCCAGCCGCGGCTGGGCCGACCAGCCATGGTTCAGGTCATGGCGGTCGTCGATGATGTTGATGCCGCCCACAAAGCCCTGGATGCCGTCGACCACGCACAGCTTCTGGTGCAGCCGGCGCAGCTGGCCGGGGTGCAGCAGCCGCCACCAGCGGTCGAGCGGGCGGAACACCACCAGCTCCACCCCGGCGTCTTCCAGCCACTGCCGCAGCTTGGGCAGGGTGGCCTTGCTGCCGAAGCCGTCGACCACCACCCCCACCTGCACGCCACGCCGCGCGGCGTCGGCCAAGGCCTGGGCCACGGCTTCGGCGGCCGGGTCGTCGTGGAAGATGTAGGTGGCCAGCCACACCTGCTGGCGCGCACTGGCGATGGCCGCGCACATGGCCGGGAACAGGTCGTCGCCGCCGGCCAGCAACTGCACCTGGTTGCCACCGGTCAGCTCGGCCGGCAGCTCGGCGCTGCAGCGCGGCGCGATCGGCGAGGCGGCCAGGCGGTCATCGGGCGCGCGTGCATGGCGGCGCACTGGGCGCATCAGTCCAGCCGCAGCTCCACCAGCAGCGGCAGGTGGTCGGACATGCGCGACCAGCCGCTGTTGCGCGGCACGGTGGCCGACACGCAGGCCAGCCCGCGGGTGTAGACCCGGTCCAGCGCAAACAGCGGCACGGCCGACGGAAAGGTGCGCTGGGCCCGCTCGGTGCCGGCGCGGGCGCGGTGCAGGCCGATGCCCTGCATCGGGCCGTCGAGCTTCTCGCCCCAGTCGTTGAAGTCGCCGGCCACCAGCAGCGGTGCACCGGCAGGCACGTCGCTGTCGATGAAGGCAGCCAGCCGTTCGACCTGGCGCACCCGGCTGGCATGGATCAGCCCCAGGTGGGCCACCACCGCATGCACCTCCACGCCCTGCCACCACACCGGCACATGCAGCAGGCCACGCTGCTCGAAGCGGTGGTCGCTCACGTCATGGTGGCCCACATCGCCGATGGGCCAGCGCGACAGCAAGGCATTGCCATGCTCGCCATGGCGGGTGGTGGCATTGGTGCGGTAGGCCGCCGCATACCCTTCAGGCGCCAGGTAGTCGGCCTGGCCTTGCTCGGGCCAGCCCATGATGGTGCGGGTGAAGCGGTTGGCGTCGCGCTTCTCGAACAGCCGCACTTCCTGCAGGCACACCAGGTCGGCGTCCAGCGCCTCGATGCCCAGGCCCAGGTTGTGGATCTCCAGCCGCTTGCGCGGGCCGACTCCACGCACACCCTTGTGGATGTTGTAGGTGGCCACGCGCAGCACGTCGCTGGTGTGCAGGGTGGGCGGCCAGCTGCCGGCTCAGGCCCTGGGCCGTGAGACGGGAATGGGTGAAGTGGGGGCCGCGCATGGCCGCCATCATGCCCCGCCGGGCGCGCTGCCCATCGCCCCACCCACCATGCGCGGCAGGTGCAGCACCGCCTCGGCATTGCTGGGCGAAAAGCAGCGGTCGGCCGCCTCGCGCCAGGGCAGCCAGATGGCCTGCAGGTGTTCACGCGGGGCCAGCACCACCGGCGTGCCGGCCGGCACGGTGAGGCCGAAGACATGCTCGGTGTTGTGGGTGACGCCCGGTCGCGTAGCGGTGGCGCCAGACCGGGTAGATCTCGTAGACATTGCGCAGGCCCCAGTCGCGCAAGGCCGACAGCGGCACGGCGGCACTGCCCACCACGATGCCGGTCTCTTCGGCCACTTCGCGCATGGCGGTGGTCTGTGCTGGCTCGTCCAAGCTGTCCTTGCTGCCGGTCACGCTCTGCCAGAAGCCGGGCTTGTCGGCGCGCTCGATCAGCAGCACCTCCAGCGCCGGGGTGTGGATCACCACCAGCACGCTCTCGGGGATCTTGGGCGGCTTGGCGGGCTGGGTGTTCATGCGCGGGCCCGGCGCAGGCGCACCGCATCGGCCAGCTGGTGCAGCAGCGGCTCGGTGTCGTCCCAGCCGATGCAGGCGTCGGTGATCGACACGCCCGGCTGCAGCGCAGCGCCGGGTCGCAGGTCTTGCCGGCCTTCGTGCAGGTGGCTTTCGACCATCACGCCGATGATGCGCTGCTCACCGGCGGCCAGCTGCGCGGCCACGTCGGCCGCCACGTCGATCTGGCGGCGGTGCTGCTTGGCCGAGTTGGCGTGCGAGCAATCGACCATCACCTGTTCGCGCTGGCCGGCCTTGCGCAGCACGGCGCAGGCGGCCTGCCACATGGGCTGCGTCGTAGTTCGGCTGCTTGCCGCCGCGCAGGATCACATGGCCGTCGGCATTGCCACGGGTCTCGAAGATGGCCGCCACGCCCATCTTGGTCATGCCCATGAAGCTGTGCGGCGCAGCGGCCGAGACCAGCGCGTCGGCGGCCACCTGCACACCGCCGTCGGTGCCGTTCTTGAAGCCCACCGGGCAGCTCAGGCCCGAGGCCAGCTGGCGGTGGCTCTGGCTCTCGGTGGTGCGTGCGCCGATGGCGCCCCAGGCGATCAGGTCGCTGACGTACTGCGGGCTCAGCAGGTCGAGAAATTCGGTGCCCGCCGGCAGGCCCAGCGCATTGATCTCCAGCAGCAGCTCACGCGCCAGGCGCAGGCCCTCGTTGATGTGGAAGCTGCCGTCCAGGCGCGGGTCGTTGATGTAGCCCTTCCAGCCCACGGTGGTGCGCGGCTTCTCGAAGTAGACCCGCATCACCACCACCAGCGCGTCGGCCAGCGCATCGGCCAGCGGCTTCAGCAGCTGGGCGTACTGCATGGCCTGGGCATGGTCATGGATGCTGCAGGGGCCGACCACCACCACCAGGCGGTCGTCCTGGCCATGCAGCACCCGGCCGATGGCCTGGCGGGTGGTTTCCACGGTGTGCTCGATGGCCGGCGTGACGGGCAGGTCCTCCAGCATCAAAGCCGGCGAGACCAGGGCGCGCACCGCAGCGATGCGGGTGTCGTCGATGCGGGTGGTGTCTTGGGTGGTTTTGTCGGGCATGGGCAGAGATGGAATGCGGCGCTCAGGCGCGGGAGACATGCTGGCGCAACCAGGTCGCAAAGGCGTCTTCGTCGATCTCGCCAGCAGCGAGGCTGAGCATCACCAGCACGCAGTCGGTGTCGCTGGCTGTCAGCGCCCAGCCGTTGAGCAGCAGAAACAACTCGCAGGCCACAAAAGCCGATCGCTTGTTGCCATCGACGAAGGGGTGGTTGCGGGCCAGGCCGTGGGCATAGGACGCAGCCAAGGCGCAGACATCGGGCGCGCCGTACAAGGCCTGGTTGCGCGGCCGGGCCAGCGCAGATTCGAACAGCCCCACATCGCGCACACCCGCCGCGCCACCATGCTCGGCCAGTTGCTCCTCATGCACCGCCAAGATCACCGCCGGGTCGATCCAGACCCAATCCTGGTTGGCAGCCATGGCCCTACTTGGCCAGCTCGCGCAGGACGGCGCGCCTGGCCTTCATCACACCACGCGCCTGCTGCATCTGGCTTTCAAACACCGGATCGTGTGGCGTGATGCGCATGCCGTCCGGGCTCTCGGTCAGATAAAGGGTGTCGCCCTTCTCCAGCTTCAGCCGCGCCAGCACCTCCTTGGGCAGGATGACACCGACCGAGTTGCCGATCTGGGTGAGCTTGAGCGCATGCATGGCAGGACTCCGGTGAAGTTATAACCAATGTTATACCAGGACTGTGTCGGTGCGCACTCGGCCAGCGCAAGCAGCAGCACCGGCCACGCCGGTGCGCTGGCTTGGCCCCCTGGAGGGGAAGCGCCGAGGGCGCTTCGGGGGCGGGCTCAGCTGCGCAGCCGGATGTGCAATTCCCGCAACTGCTTCTCGTCGACCATGCTGGGTGCGCCGGTCAGCAGGCATTGCGCGCGCTGGGTCTTGGGGAAGGCAATGACGTCGCGGATGGATTCGGCCTTGGTCATCAGCGTGGCAATGCGGTCCAGGCCGAAGGCCAGGCCACCGTGCGGCGGTGCGCCGTATTGCAGCGCGTCGAGCAGGAAGCCGAACTTGATCTTCTGCTCCTCGGGCGTGATGTTCAGCGCTTCGAACACCCGCGCCTGCACGTCGGCACGGTGGATACGCACCGAGCCGCCGCCGATTTCCCAGCCGTTGAGCACCATGTCGTAGGCCTTGGCGATGCAGGCACCGGGGTCGGTCTTCATCAGCTCGTCGTGGCCGTCCTTGGGGGCGGTGAAGGGGTGGTGCACCGCGTTCCAGCGCTTGCCGTCCTCGTCGTACTCGAACATCGGGAAATCAACCACCCACAGCGGCGCCCACACATCGTTGAACAGCCCGTGCTCGCGGCCGAACTCGCTGTGGCCGATCTTCACCCGCAGTGCGCCCAGCGCGTCGTTCACCACCTTGGCCTTGTCGGCACCAAAGAAGATCAGGTCGCCGTTGCAGCAGCCGGTGCGGGCGATGATCTCGGCAATCGCGGCGTCGTGCAGGTTCTTCACCACCGGGCTCTGCAGGCCGTCGCGGCCCTTGCCGGCGTCGTTCACCTTGATCCAGGCCAGGCCCTTGGCGCCGTAGATCTTGACGAACTCGGTGTAGGCGTCGATCTCGCCCCGGCTCATGTCGGCGCCGCCAGGAACCCGCAGGGCCGCCACGCGGCCACCAACGGTGGTCGCAGGACCCGAGAACACCTTGAAGTCGACCGTCTTCATCACCTCGGTCAGCTCGGTGAATTCCAGCTTCACCCGCAGGTCAGGCTTGTCCGAGCCGTACTTGTGCATGGCCTCGGCATAGGTCATCTCGGCATACACCGGCAGCTCCACGCCCATGGTCTTGCGGAACACGGTGCGGATCATGGCCTCGGTGATGGCGCGGATCTCGGCCTCGCCCAGGAACGAGGTCTCGATGTCGATCTGGGTGAATTCAGGCTGGCGGTCGGCGCGCAGGTCTTCGTCGCGGAAGCATTTGGTGATCTGGTAGTAGCGGTCGAAGCCAGCCACCATCAGCAACTGCTTGAACAGCTGCGGGCTCTGCGGCAGCGCAAAGAACTGGCCGTCATGCACCCGGCTGGGCACCAGGTAGTCGCGCGCGCCTTCGGGCGTGCTCTTGGTCAGCATCGGCGTCTCGATGTCGATGAAGCCCTGCTCGTCGAGGAACTTGCGCACCTCGATGGCCACGCGGTAGCGCAGCATCAGGTTCTTCTGCATCTGCGGGCGGCGCAGGTCCAGCACGCGGTGGGTCAGGCGCACTGTCTCGCTCAGGTTGTCGTCGTCGAGCTGGAAGGCCGGGGTCACGCTGGGGTTCAGCACCTCGACAGCATGCGCCAGCACCTCGATCTTGCCGCTGACCAGGTTGGCGTTTTCGGTGCCGGACGGGCGCATGCGCACCAGGCCCACCACCTTCAGGCAGTACTCGCCGCGCACCCCTTCGGCGGTGGCGAACATCTCGGCACGGTCGGGGTCGCAGACGATCTGCACCAGGCCTTCACGGTCACGCAGGTCGATGAAGATCACGCCGCCATGGTCGCGCCGGCGGTGGGCCCAGCCCATCAAGGTGACGGTCTGGCCCATCAGGGCTTCGCTGACCAGGCCGCAGTAGGTGGTTCTCATGGTGGTGCTCCGGTGTTGTGGCCACGGGCTGCCGCGCCTGCTTGGAGGGCGCGGCGCAGCCGGGCAGAAATTGGGGTGGGTGTGTCGGGATGTTGGCGGGGTTGGGGCCGTGCCATGCCCTCAGGACCAGACGCAGTCGCCGTGCGCGCCCGGCCCCGTCAATTTCGGGGCGCGGCGGGCACCTGCAACGACCGCGGTGGCGCGCGGCGGCGGCGGTGCCACCACGCCCATCGAAATGATGTACTTCAGCGCCTCGTCGACGCTCATGCGCAGCGGGCGCACATTGGCGCGCGGCATCATCAGGAAGAAGCCGCTGGTGGGGTTGGGCGTGGTCGGCACATACAGGCTGACATGCTCGCCATCCAGGTGCGCTGCCACCTCACCACTGGGCCGGCCGGTGACAAAGGCGATGGTCCAGCTGCCGTGGTGCGGGTACTGCACCAGCACCGCCTCGCGGAAGGCGTTGCCGCTGGTGGAAAACAGCGTGTCGGAAACCTGCTTGACCGAGTTGTAGATGCTCTTGACGATCGGCGTGCGCGACATCAGCCGGTCGAATTGCTTGACCCACCACTGGCCGAAGATGTTGGCCACAAACATGCCGGTGGCCAACAGCAGCACGGCCATCACCAGCGCGCCGAGAAACGGCACATTGCGCAGTGCCTCGATCGACGCCGCTGCGCCCACCGGCAGCACATGCCCGACGATGGTCAGCAGCCAGGCGAACACGCTGTCAAGCAAGCCCAGCAGCCACAGCAGCACCCAGATGGTGATGGCCAGCGGCAACCACACCAGCAGGCCGGCGATGATGTATTTTCTCAAGCGGTGGCTCATGCAGCGCAGTGCTCAATGGCCGGCGCTGGGCGCCGCAGCAGGCGGCGCGGCGGGTGCTGCAGCCTCGGCCTTGGCGGCAGGCTTGGCATCGGCCTTGGCGTCTGACTTGGCATCCGTCTTGGTTTCAGGCTTGGCCTCCCCGTCCTGCTTGCCCTCGGCCTTGGCGTCTGCCGCAGGCGCTGCGCCACTGCCCTTGAAGTCGGTCGCGTACCAACCCGAGCCCTTGAGCTGGAAACCAGCGGCCGTCACCTGCTTGGTGAAGGTCTCGGCAGCGCAGACCGGACAGGTGCTGAGCACCGGATCGGACAGCTTCTGCAACACGTCCTTCGCATGGCCGCAGGCGGAACAGCGATAGGCGTAGATCGGCATGGGGAACCCTTGGCGCAAAACCCAGGATTATAGGTGGCGCCGGATTTCTTGCGCCCTTCTCATGATTCCTACGATTCCCGCTGTTCCTGCGGTTTATGCCCGCTGGGGCCAGCGGCAAACCCGCAGCGCTCAGCGCCCTGGCGCGCGGCGGTGCTGGCCAGCATGGCCACTGCGCTGCGGCACCGGCGCCTGGCCATGGCGGATGGCGGCCTCGATGGACATGCCGCGGTGCGCCACCAGGCTGGGCGCCAGCGAGCCCAGCAGCATGCCCACGGCTGACGCCGCCAGACCCAGCAGGTTGGCCGGCACCATGGACTCCGGTGCGATGGCGGTGGCAGCCAGCCAGGTGCCGATGCCCAGGATGATCGACAGCAGCGCACCCTGGGTGTTGGCGCGCTTCCAGTACGCGCCCGCCACCAGCGGCACAAAGGCACCGGCCAGCGTCACGTTGTAGGCGTTCTGCACCATTTCATACATGGTGCTCTTGCTGTTGAGCGCAAACAGCAGTGCGCCGAGCGTGAAACTCACCAGCACCAGGCGCAGTGTCAGCAGGAACTGGCGGTCCGACTGGTGCGGCACAAAGGGGCGCAGCACGTTCTCGGTGAAGATGGCCGTGGGCGCCAGCAAGGCGCCACTGGCAGTCGACAAGATGGCCGACAGCAGTGCGCCAAAGAACAGCACCTGCGCCCACAGCGGCATCTGCGCCAGCACCAGGTCGGGCAGGATGCGCTGGATCACGCGGGCGTCTTCATCGCTGAACAGCCGGGTCAGGTCCGGAAAGGCCACCAGCGCCGCATAGGCGATGAAGATCGGCACCAGCGCAAAGCAGAAATAGATCAGCGCGCCGATGATGGTGCCGCGCACCGCCGTCTGCTCGTCCTTGGCGCTGGTCATGCGCTGGAACACGTCTTGCTGCGGCACCGACCCAAAGGCAAAGGCGAAAAATGCGCCGGCCATGGCCCACCAGCCCGGTGCGTCCTCGGGCAGGAAATTGAACTTGCCTTCGGCGGCGGCCTGGGCAACCACCTTGGCTGCGCCGCCGGCCATGTCGCTGACCAGCATCGCCACCAGGCTCAGGCCGATCAGGATCACCACGGTCTGGAACAAGTCGGTGAAGGCCACCGACCACATGCCACCGAACAAGGTGTAGACCATGACCACCGCCCCGCCGATCAGGATGGCGTGGTTCAGGGCCAGGGCACCGCCCGACAGCACATGGATCACCAGGCCCAGCGCCGTCATCTGCGCCGATGTCCAGCCCAGGTAGCTCAGGGTGATGGCCACGCTGGTCAGCACCTCCACACGCCTTGCCATAGCGCTGCGGTAGAAGTCGCCGATGGTCAGCAGGTTCATGCGGTAGAACAGCCGCGCAAACAGCAGCGCGGCGATCACCAGGCAGGCGGTGGCGCCAAACGGGTCGCCGGGGATGCCGGCGAGCCCGTCCTTGGCAAAGGTGGCCGACACCGACAGCACCGTCTCGGCGCCAAACCAGGTGGCAAACACCGTGGCCACGTTCATGTACAGCGGCAGGCTGCGCCCGGCGACCAGGAAGTCCTTGGCGTTGTGCACCCGGCGGGCGGCCAGCAGGCCGATGCCGATGGTCACGAGCAGGTAGACGCCAACAAAGGTGATCAGCACGGCAAGGCTCCGCAGTGGTGTGAATGGTCGACTTGGCCCAGGCCGGGACATGCAGGCGGCGGGCCAGCCTGGCCGGGCTGTGCCGCTGCCCCGGGGCGCCGCAGTTTAGTGGCGATCCCGCGTCAAAACCCGCGCCAGTGCATGAACAACTGCACCAGCAGCGCGCCACCGACGAAGCCCACCACGCCATAGAGCAGCGCCTGCAGCAGCCGGTTGGTGCGGCGCTGCTCTGCCAGCAGGGCCAGCACGGCGGGGTCGCTGCCACGGCGCTGGGCCAGCGCCTGGTGCACCAGGCGCGGCAGATCGGGCAGCAGCTGGGCATAGCGCGGCGCCTCTTGCTTGACAGCGGTCGACCAGGCCTTGCCAGCCCACCTGCTTGTGCATCCAGGTTTCCAGGAACGGCTTGGCCGTGGCCCACAGGTCCAGTTCCGGGTCGAGCTGGCGGCCCAGGCCCTCGATGTTGAGCAAGGTCTTCTGCAGCAGCACCAGCTGCGGCTGGATCTCGACATTGAAGCGGCGCGAGGTCTGGAACAGCCGCATCAGCACCTGGCCCAGCGAGATGTCCTTCAGCGGCCGGTCGAAGTGCGGCTCGCAGACCGCGCGGATGGCCGACTCCAGCGCGTCCACCCGGGTGTCGGGCGGCACCCAGCCGCTTTCCAGGTGCAGCTCGGCCACGCGCTTGTAGTCGCGCTGGAAGAAGGCCAGGAAGTTCTGCGCCAGGTATTCCTTGTCGTTGTCGGTCAGGGTGCCGACGATGCCGAAATCCAGCGCGATGTAGCGGCCGAAGCTGCGCTGCGCCAGGCTGACCTGGATGTTGCCCGGGTGCATGTCGGCATGGAAAAAGCCGTCGCGGAACACCTGGGTGAAGAAGATGGTGACGCCGTCGCGCGCCAGCTTGGGGATGTCGACGCCCGCGTCGCGCAGGCGCTCCAGCTGGTTGATCGGCACGCCGTGCATGCGCTCCATCACCATCACGGTGGAGGTGCAGTAGTCCCACACCATCTCGGGCACCAGCACCAGGTCCAGCCCCTGCATGTTGCGGCGCAGCTGCGCGGCGTTGGCGGCCTCGCGCACCAGGTCCAGCTCGTCGTGCAGGTAGCCGTCGAATTCGGCCACCACCTCACGCGGCTTCAGGCGCTTGCCGTCGGCCCAGGCCCATTCCATCATCCGCGCCAGGCTGCGCAGCAGTGCCATGTCGTGCTCGATCACCTCCAGCATGCCGGGGCGCAGCACCTTGACCGCCACCTCGCGGCCGTTCTTCAGTTTGCCGAAGTGCACCTGGGCGATCGATGCGCTGGCCACCGGCGATGTCGTCGAACTGGTCGAAGACCTCGTCGATGCGGCGACCGAAGGCCTTCTCGATCATGGCCACCGCCAGGGCGCTGGGGAACGGCGGCACCCGGTCCTGCAGCAGCGCCAGTTCGTCGGCCACGTCCAGCGGCAGCAGGTCGCGCCGGGTGCTCAGCACCTGGCCGAACTTCACGAAGATGGGGCCCAGGCTTCTCCAGCGCCATGCGCAGGCGTGCGCCGCGCGGTGCGTCCAGCCGGGCGCGGCGGCCGATGGTGGCCACCCGCACCAAGGCCCGCACCCAACCCTGGCGGAAGCGCGACAGCGCCACCTCGTCCAGGCCGAAGCGCAGCACCGTCAGGCCGATGAAGATCAGCCGGAAAAATTGCCCCATGGCCTGCCCGGTTGCCGGCCGGGGCTAGCGGTTGCGCATGCGGCCAGCGGCCAGGTCGGCACCTTGCCGGGCGCCGTTGAGCGCCGTGCGCAAGGCCCGCGCCAGGCCGGCACCCAAACGGTGCAGCTCATGCGCCACCGTGGGGCCGAACAGGCGCTGCAGGTCGTCGGCCACATCCCAGCGCAGATTTTTCAGCAGCCAGTCGACATCGGCAGCCAGGTTGGCATCGCCCTCGATCGCCACCGCCGGCATCTGGCCGTTCAGCGCCTGCAAGGCCAGCGCGGCCGGGTTGGGCGCGTCCAGCCGCACCCGCAGGTCGGCGTCGACCGGCTCGCGGCACCATTCCACCAGGCCGGCGGGCGTGATGCGAAACGCCAGTGCCGGTGGTGCCGGCAGCAGGCGCGGCAATTGCAACAGGTCGAGCCGCAGCACCCGGCCCTGGTGCGGCAGCATGCGCGCCACGGCCTGCGGCTCGGCCGCCATGACGTGGTTGACCACCAGAACCAGGCGGTCCATCAAGGCCGGAGCCAGCAGTGCGTTGAGGTTTTGCAACATGCCAAAGATTGTAGGCAATCGGCCACGTTTGACTGCCACTGCACCGGGCGCCGCCAGGGCTGGCCGTGAATATCAACGAGAATCCAGCGGTTTTGGACGCATGCCGACAGCGCTGACCCTGCGCCGATCGGCCTGCACGACAGCCCCTGTGGCGCAGGCCCGTGTGCACAAGCAACGGCCCGCCCACTGCCCCAAGAGCCTGATGTTCGAGACCCGCAGCCCCCGCAACTTCAACAGCGCGCCCCAGTCGGTCACGGCCTTCATCGCCACCGTGCTGGAGCCGGCGATCACGGTGTTGATGTACCTGGGCGCCATGGCCTGGCACGGAGAAGAACTCGGCCGCGCCGACCTGACGCTGTGCTTCCTGGTGCTGGCGCTCACCTTCCCGGGCATCAACCGCTTCCGCGACCGGCTCAGCTCGGCCGCCGTGGGCATCCTGGGCTCCTGGGTCACGCTGCTGGCCATCCTGCTGGGCTTTGGCTATGGCACCCGCAGCCTCGACCTGTTCCAGATCGACGTGATCCTGTTCTGGGCGGTGGCCACGCCGTTGGTCCAGCTGGCCGCCGTGCGCCTGGGCTTCATGGCGCTGCGCCAGCAGGCCTTGCAGCCGGGCAACCGCCGCAATGCGGTGGTCATCGGTGCCGGCGCGCTGGGCGTCAAGGTGGCGCATGCGCTGTCGTCCAGCCCCAGCCAGGGCGTGGACTTTCTCGGCTACTTCGACGACCGCGCCGACGCCCGGGTGCACAACGACAGCAACGGCCTGCGCCTGGGCAACCTGCTGCGAGGCGGCGCCCTACATCCGCGCCCACGGCATCAAGGAGGTGTTCATCACCCTGCCGCTGGGCTCGCAGCCGCGCATCATCGACCTGCTGGAGCACCTGCAGGGCACCACCGCGTCGATCTACTTCGTGCCCGACGTGTTCGGCATCAGCATCATCCAGGGCCGCCTGCAGGACATGAGCGGCGTGCCGGTGGTGGGCATCTGCGAGACGCCGTTCACCGGCATCAACCGGATGATCAAGCGCATCAGCGACATCGTGCTGTCCATCCTGATCCTGATCCTGATCTCGCCGATCATGATGGCGGTGGCCATCGGCGTGCGCATGAGCTCGCCCGGGCCGGTGATCTTCCGGCAGAAGCGCAACGGCCTCGATGGTGAAGAGATCATCGTCTACAAGTTCCGGTCGATGACGACCCAGGACAACGGGCCCGTGGTCAAGCAGGCGACCAAGGGCGATGCACGCATCACGCCGTTTCGGCGCCTTCATCCGCCGCACCTCGCTGGACGAACTGCCGCAGTTCATCAATGTGCTGCAGGGCCGCATGAGCATCGTCGGGCCGCGGCCGCATGCGGTGGCGCACAACGAGATGTACCGCCAGCTGATCAAGGCCTACATGGTGCGCCACAAGGTCAAGCCCGGCATCACCGGCTGGGCCCAGGTCAACGGCCACCGCGGCGAAACCGACACCCTCGACAAGATGCAGGCCCGCGTCGAGTACGACCTGGAATACCTGCGCAACTGGTCGCTGGGCCTGGACCTGGTGATCATCCTGCGCACCGCCAAGACCGTGCTGGCCGACAGCAAGGCTTACTGATCCGCCCACCCCGCTATCTGCCGGCCAAAGCCGGCATTGCCTGGAGCCCACATGCGCACCCACACCACCCCACGCACCACCCCACGCGTCATCCCACGCGTCACCCGCCAGGCCGCCCGCATCACTGCGGCACTGGCGCTGCTGGGCGCCAGCGCAGCCATGGCCCAGAGCAGCCCCTACTACGTCGGCATCTCGCAGTCGCTGGCCCATGAATCCAACCTGTACCGGGTGGGCGGCAACGTCGGCCTGCCCGCCGGTGCCCAGAGCACATCCGACAACATCGCCACCACATCGCTGGTGGCGGGCGTCGACCAGACCTGGGGCCGCCAGCGCCTCAGCGGCAGCGGCTCGCTGCGGGCCAGCCGGTTTGCCAAGAACGACCAGCTGAACAACGAAGGCTATGGCCTGAACCTGGGGCTGGACTGGGCCACGGTCGAGCGCATCTCGGGCCGCGTGGGCGTCACCGCCGACCGCAGCCTGCGCAGCTTCGACCCGGCCTACCAGGCGGGCCAGGGCGCCGAGCGCAACATCGAAGACAACCACCAGATCAACGCCACGGTGCGGGTGGGCGTGGTCACCCGGCTGACGGCCGAGGCCTCGGCCAGCCACCGCCAGGTGCGCTACTCGGCCCAGGCCTTTGCCGGGTCGGAATACAGCCAGGACAGCGTCTCGCTGGGCGGGCGCTACCGCCTGGGCGGCGCCACCACGGTGGGCCTGGCCTGGCGCCAGTCCGACCTGCAATACGACAGCCGTGACGACCCGTCCAAGCGCCGCGACATCGACCTGACCGCCACCTGGGTGCCCAGCGGCCTGAGCACGGTCAACGCCCGCATCAGCCACACCCGCACCGACCATGCCCGGTCGCCGCAGCGCGACTTCTCCGGCGTCACCGGTGAACTGCGGGGCAGCACCCAGGCCACCGGCAAGATCAAGCTGAACCTGCGCCTGTCGCGCGACCAGGGCCAGGGCAATTCGACCTTCGACTTCCAGGGCCAGACCCCATCGATCGAGTTTGACCGGGTGAGCACGGCCCTGCGTGCCGGCGCCGACTACGAGCTGACATCGAAGATTTTGCTGACCAGCAGCGTGGACTTCATCCGCCGCAACTTCGAGAGCACCCGCTTTGCGGTGGTCGGCAGCGACCGCACCACCACCCTGGCCCTGGGTGCACGCTGGCTGCCCACCCGCGCCATCCAGGTGGGCTGCAACCTCAGCCACGACGAGCGCAGCACCAGCCAGGTGGGCAACCCCTACAACAGCAACGCCCTGAGCTGCTACGGCCAGTTCGTGCTGCAGTGAGCGCCGGCACGGCCCACATGCCCACCATCCTGCTGACCGGCGCCACCGGCTACATCGCCTCCCACACCTGGCTGGCGCTGCAGCAGGCCGGCTTCCAGGTGGTGGGGGTGGACGACTTTTCCAACAGCGCCCCCGAGGTGCTGAACCGCCTGCAGCGTCTGGGCGGCCAAGTGCCGGTGTTCGAGCGCGCCAGCGTGTGTGATGCAGCCGCCATGCAGGGCATCTTCAGCCGCCACACCATCGACGCAGTGGTGCACTTTGCGGCCTTCAAGGCGGTGGGCGAGAGCACAGCGCAGCCGCTGGCCTACTACCGCAACAACATCGGCGGCCTGGTCACCACTTGCGAGGCCATGCGCGCTGCCGGGGTCGGGCGCATGGTGTTCAGCAGCAGCGCCACGGTGTATGGCGACCCGCAGCGCCTGCCGATCACCGAAGACAGCCCGCTGAGCGCCACCAACCCCTACGGCCAGACCAAGCTGATGGGCGAGACCATCCTGCGTGACCTGGGCGCAGCCGATCTGGGTTGGCAAACCGCCTGCCTGCGCTACTTCAACCCGGTGGGCGCGCACGAAAGCGGCCTGATCGGCGAAGACCCACGCGGCACACCCAACAACCTGATGCCCTACGTGGCCCAGGTGGCGGTGGGGCGGCGGGCCCAGCTCAGCGTCTTCGGCAACGACTACCCCACCCCCGACGGCACCGGCGTGCGCGACTACATCCACGTGGTCGACCTGGCCGAAGGCCATGTGGCTGCCTTGCGCCGCCTGCTCGACACCCCTGGCTCGCTGACCGTCAACCTGGGCACCGGCCGCGGCTACAGCGTGCTGGACCTGGTGGCCGCCTATGCCCAGGCCAGCAGCCGGCCTGTGCCCTACCAGGTGGTGGCGCGCCGCCCGGGCGACGTGGCCGCCTGCTACGCCGACCCCACGCTGGCCCAGCAGCTGCTGGGCTGGCAGGCCCGGCATGACCTGGACCGCATGTGCGCCGACAGCTGGCGCTGGCAACAACTCAACCCCAATGGCTTCGACAGCCCCGCAACCCCATGACCATTCAGGTGCAACCCGTCATCATGGCCGGCGGCTCGGGCACGCGGCTGTGGCCGCTGTCGCGCGCCGGCTTCCCCAAGCAGTTCCTGGTGCTGTCGGGCGACAGCAGCAACAGCCACAGCCTGTTCCAGCAGGCGGTGCAGCGCCTGCAAGGCCTGGCCGACGCCGGCATCCGCGTGGCCGCGCCCTGCATCGTCGGCAACGAGGACCACCGCTTCCTGGTGCTGGACCAGCTGCGTGAACTGAAGCTGGAGCCCGCCGCCGTGCTGCTGGAGCCCGTCGGCCGCAACACCGCGCCGGCCGTCACGCTGGCCGCACTGGCCGCGCTGGAAGACGGCCAGGACCCGGTGCTGGTGGTCAATTCGTCGGACCAGACCGTGACCGACGGCGCCGCCTTCACCGCCGCGCTGCGCCAGGCGGTGCAGGTGGCTGCCGACGGCAGCATCGTGATCCTGGGCATCACGCCCGACCGGCCGGAAACCGGCTACGGCTACATCCGCGTGGCCGACGGGGCTGGCCAGGCACCGGCGGTGGCCCAGTTTGTCGAAAAACCCGACGCCGCCACCGCCGCGCGCTACCTGGCCGAAGGTGGCTACTTCTGGAATGCCGGCATGTTTGTGCTGCGGGCCAGCGCCTGGATGGCCGCGCTGCAGCGCCTGCGGCCCGACATCGCCACCGCCACCCGCGCGGCCTGGGCCGCCCGCAGCACCGACGCCAAGTTCGTGCGGCCCGGCAAGGCCGAATTCATGGCCGTGCCCAGCGAGTCGGTCGACTACGCGGTGCTGGAGCAATGCCCCGGCAGCGACACCGCCATCCGCATGGTGGCACTGGACGCCGGCTGGAACGACCTGGGTGCCTGGGACGCCGTGTGGCAAGTGGCCCCCAAGGACGCGCAGGGCAATGCCAGCGTGGGCGACGCCATCGTCAAGGACAGCAGCAACACCCTGGTGCATGCCCACAGCCGCCTGGTCAGTGTGGTGGGCCTGAGCGACGTGGTGGTGGTGGAAACCGCCGACGCCGTGCTGGTGGCCAGCCGCGCCCGCAGCCAGGACGTGAAGCTGATCGTCAACCAGCTGGGCAGCTGAGCAGCGCGGCGAGCAGAGCCTGCACCGCAAGGTGCACCGGCCCTGGGGCTGGTACGACAGCATCGACCACGGCCCGCGCCACCAGGTCAAGCGCATCATGGTCAAGCCCGGTGCCAGCCTCAGCCTGCAGATGCACCACCACCGCGCCGAGCACTGGATCGTGGTCAGCGGCACGGCCGAGATCACCAACGGCGACAAGGTGCTGCTGCTGGCCGAAAACCAGAGCACCTACATCCCGCTGGGCCAGACCCACCGCCTGGCCAACCCGGGCAAGGTGCCGCTGGAGATCATCGAGGTGCAGAGCGGCAGCTACCTGGGTGAAGACGACATCGTGCGGTTTGAGGACACCTACGGGCGGAAATGACCCACCCCCGAAGCGCCTGCGGCGCTCCCCCTCCAGGGGGCAACGCCAGCGGCCCGGCGAAGCCGGATCCGCGGCGTTCGCTGGCTGAACACGCGCTGCCTCCGCGTACATGCTGCGCTGCTCCTCAAACCCGACTCGGACACTGACATGACCATCCTCGTCACCGGCGGCGCCGGCTTCATTGGCAGCAACTTTGTGCTGGACTGGCTGGCCGACCCGGCGGCCGAGCCGGTGCTCAACCTCGACGCCCTCACCTACGCCGGCAACCTGGCCAACCTGGCCGGCTTGCAGGGCGATGCGCGGCACCACTTTGTGCACGGCGACATCGGCGACGGCGCCCTGCTGGACAGCCTGCTGGCCACGCACCAGCCGCGCGCCATCGTGCACTTTGCGGCCGAGAGCCATGTCGACCGCAGCATCCACGGCCCCGGCGCCTTCATGAAGACCAACGTCGACGGCACCTTCACGCTGCTGGAAGCCGCACGCGCCCACTGGGGCAGCCTGCAGGGCGACGCCAAGGCCGCGTTCCGCTTCCACCATGTCAGCACCGACGAGGTCTACGGCAGCCTGCAGCCCGGCGCGCCAGCCTTCACCGAGACCCACGCCTACGAGCCCAACAGCCCCTACAGCGCCAGCAAGGCCGCCAGCGACCACCTGGTGCGCGCCTGGCACCACACCTACGGCCTGCCGGTGGTCACCACCAACTGCAGCAACAACTACGGGCCCTTCCATTTCCCCGAGAAGCTGATCCCGCTGATGATCGTCAACGCCCTTGCCGGCTAAGCCACTGCCGGTGTACGGCGACGGCCAGCAGATCCGTGACTGGCTGTATGTGGGCGACCACTGCAGCGGCATCCGCGCGGTGCTGGCCGGTGGCCGGCTGGGCGAGACCTACAACATCGGCGGCTGGAACGAGCAGGCCAACATCGACATCGTCAAGATCGTCTGCGGCCTGCTCGACGAACTGCGGCCCGACCCGGCCGGCCCCTATGCCCGGCTGATCACCTACGTGACCGACCGGCCCGGCCATGACCGGCGCTATGCCATCGATGCCCGCAAGATCGAGCGTGAACTGGGCTGGCGCCCGGCCGAGACCTTTGCCAGCGGCATCCGCAAGACCGTGCAGTGGTACCTGGCCCATGCCGACTGGGTGGCCACGGTGCAGAGCGGCGCCTACCGCGACTGGGTGTCGACCAACTACGCGGGGCGGGCATGAAGATTCTGTTGCTGGGCAAGAACGGCCAGGTGGGCTGGGAATTGCAGCGCGCGCTGGCGCCGCTGGGCACGCTGGTGGCCTGTGATTTCGACACCCCCGCACCGCTGACGGCCGACTTCTCGCAACCCGAGCGCCTGGCCGCGCTGGTGCAAGCGGTGCAGCCCGATGTCATCGTCAATGCCGCTGCCCACACCGCCGTCGACAAGGCCGAGAGCGAGCCCGACCTGGCCCTGGCGCTGAACGCCACCGCCCCGGCGGTGCTGGCGCGTGAAGCCGCCGCACGCGGCGCCTGGCTGCTGCACTACAGCACCGACTATGTGTTCGACGGCAGCGGCAGCAGCCCGCGCGATGAAGCTGCGGCCACCGGCCCGCTCAGCGTTTACGGCCGCACCAAGCTGGCGGGTGAACAGGCGATTGCCGCCAGCGGCTGCAAGCACCTGATCCTGCGCACCAGCTGGGTGTATGCGGCGCGCGGCGGCAACTTCGCCAAGACCATGCTGAAGCTGGCGGCCGAGCGCGACGCGCTGAACGTCATCGCCGACCAGGTGGGCGCACCCACCAGCGCCGAACTGCTGGCCGACGTCAGCGCCCATGCCTTGCGCCAGGCCATGCAACAGCCCGGCCTGAGCGGCCTGTACCACTGCGTGGCCGCTGGTGAGACCACCTGGTTTGCCTATGCCCAACTGGTGATCGAACATGCCCGCGCAGCCGGTGTGCCGCTGCGGGTGGCCGCCGACGCCGTGCGGCCCATCCTCACCAGCGCCTACCCCACGCCGGCACAACGGCCCTTGAATTCGCGCCTGGACACCCAGCGCCTGCGCAAGGCCTTCGGCCTGCAGTTGCCGGATTGGCAAACCGGCGTGCTGCGCATGCTGGCCGAAACCCTGCCGCGCTGACGGACCAGATCGGCACCACGGACGCCACCGACGAGCACCGACAGCACCGACCGACCATGCCCAACCCAGAAAGCCCCGCCATGCAACGCAAAGGCATCATCCTGGCCGGTGGATCCGGCACCCGGCTGCACCCGGCCACGCTGGCCATCAGCAAGCAACTGCTGCCGGTGTACGACAAGCCGATGGTGTACTACCCGCTCAGCACGCTGATGCTGGCCGGCATCCGCGACATCCTGATCATCAGCACGCCGCAGGACACGCCGCGCTTTGAATCGCTGCTGGGCGACGGCAGCCGCTGGGGCCTGAACCTCAGCTACTGCGTGCAGGCCAGCCCCGACGGCCTGGCGCAGGCCTTCATCCTGGGGCGCGAATTTGTCGGCAACCACCCCAGCGCGCTGGTGCTGGGCGACAACATCTTCTACGGCCATGACTTCGCCACGCTGCTGAAACGCGCTGACCAACGCCAACAAGGCGCCAGCGTGTTTGCCTACCACGTGACCGACCCCGAGCGCTATGGCGTGGTCGAGTTCGACGCCAACAAGCGCGCCCTCAGCATCGAAGAAAAGCCGCTGCAGCCCAAGAGCAACTACGCCGTCACCGGGCTGTACTTCTACGACAACCAGGTCTGCGACATCGCCGCCAGCATCCAGCCCAGCGCCCGTGGCGAGCTGGAGATCACCACCGTGAACGCCACCTACCTGCAGCAAGGCCAGCTGGACGTGGAGATCATGGGCCGCGGCTATGCCTGGCTGGACACCGGCACCCATGACAGCCTGCTGGAAGCCGGCCAGTTCATCGCCACGCTGGAAAAGCGCCAGGGCCTGAAGGTGGCCTGCCCCGAAGAGATTGCCTACCGCGCCGGCTGGATCAGCGCCGCCCAACTGGAGCAGCAGGCCCAGCCGATGCTGAAAAACGGCTACGGCCAGTACCTGCTGCAGGTGCTGCGCGAGACGGTGTTTTAAGGCTGGGGTCAGGTCTCACATTTCACCTGGCCAGGTGAAATGGGCAAACAGACCCCATGTTTGGCCCCTTTTTCCCTCAGCCCGTGCAGCGCAGACTGCAGGCGTGGCACGCCCGATCCGCATTGCATTCCCTGGTGCGCACTACCATGTGACCGTGCGGGGCGATCGCCGCGAGCCGATCTTCGTTGACACCCTGGACCGCAGCGCACTGCTGAACGTGCTGGCCACCGGCCTGGAACGATTCGACGCCGCCCTGTTGGCCTATTGCCTGATGGGCAACCACTACCACCTGGTGGTGCATACGCGGCAAGCCAATCTGTCGCAGTTGATGCGGCATGTGAACGGCGTCTACACCCAGCGCTTCAACCGCCGGCACGGCTTGGTGGGGCACTTGTTCCAAGGCCGCTACAAGGCGTTTGTGGTCGACCAGCAGAACTATCTGATGGAGGTGTGCCGCTACGTGGATCTGAACCCGGTCCGCGCTGGCATGGTGGCGCACCCTGGCGATTGGCCATGGTCCAGCTATTGCGCCCACACCGGCCGCTGCACGGGGCCGCCATGGCTGGACAGCGCCAGCCTGTGGGCGGCCCTGACCGGTGATGCCGTGCACAGCCCGGCACAAGCGCGGCACGCAGCCAATCTGTATGTCGACCTGGTGCAGGCTGCCCGCGATAGCGGACGGCAAGATGGCCGCACTGGCGCGCAGACTGCGCCGGGCAGCCGCGCATTTGCGGCGCAAATTGCGCTGCAGGCGCAAGCGCCATCAGGCACACCGGGTACGCCAGACGGTCCATACACACCAGCGGCTGCCTGGGCAACCCAGCCAGCAAGGCTGTCCCTGCAAGACTGGCTGCAGCAGTGCGGCAGCCGTGAAGAGGCGTTCTGGCATGCCTGCCGCCGCAGCAACTACACGATGACGCGCATCGGCCAGGAGACGGGGCTGTCGGTGCAGCATGTCAGCCGCCTGATCGCCCGTTGGGAGCAAGGCGGTCGCAAACAGGTGAAAGGTGAGACCTGACCCCTTTTTAGCTTTTTACCGTGCCCTCCACCGCACGCGAGACCTAGGCGGCGTGCCACAGTGATCAAGCAGGTCTGGTCTGCCCGGCCCTGATCTGCTCAACCCTGGCGCGCAATGGCCGATGAACTGGGATTCCTGATCCCAGCCATTCAAGCCAGCCCCACATGACCCAGCAAGCCCGACCGACCGGCCTTGGCCCTTGGCGCTTGAAGCGCCAACCGCCTGGTGCATCGGTCTCTGCACCGACCGGCACAGCAGCACCGGCACCTGAACGTGCACCGGCACCGCGCACCTGCCCATGCGCTGGCGTGGTGCGTGGCGGCCTGTTTGGCTCTGGCCGGCTGTGGCGGTGGGGGCGGCGCTGGCGCTGTTGCAAATGCAGCGGCTGACAGTACCCCGACACCAGTAACAACAGCCGCCCCGGCACCAGCCGCCGGCACCGCCGACACCGCCAGCACCACCACCATGGCCGCTGACGACCTGGCGACCGTGCTGGCGGTGGCCCATGCCGCAGTCGTGGCCGAATCCATGGCCCAGTCGGCCCAGCGCAGCCTGCAGGCAGAAACCACCGTCGCAACGCAGGCTGAACAAGCAGCCGCCGGTGCACCGCCACCCGACGCCGCAACAACCGTGGCTGCACCGGCACCGGCACCGGCACCGGCACCAGCACCAGCACCAGCACCGGCACAGTCACCAGCACCATCCCCAGCCCCAGCAGCCGCGCCATCGGCCGCCCCAGTCGCCAGCACCCTGGTGGTGCGCGCGCGTGCCAGCTTGGCCGGCGGCGTGGGTGCGCAAATGCAGCTGCGGGTGAACGGCCAGACCATCGGCAGCGCCACCGTGGCCAGCAGCCAATTCAGCGACTACAGCTTCCCGACGGCCACACTGCCCGCCGGCGCGGTGGTGGACGTGGTGTTCAGCAACGACGCTGTCATCAACGGCCAGGACCGCAACCTGTTCGTGGCCTACCTGCAGCGCGGCCGGCAGGTGGTGATGCCCACCGCCGGCAATGCCAGCATCGACCGCGGCGCCGGCAACGCCGCCTTTGACGGTGTCGACACCCTGGCCGGCAGCGGCAACCTGTACTGGAACGCGGCCCTGCGCCTGCGCTGGCCGGCAGCCGCTGCTGACGCCGCCAACACCAGCCCCGACGCCACCGCCACCCTGGCCCGCAAGCAAGATGCCGCGCGCTTTTTGCTGCAGGCCAGCTTCGGCCCCACGCCGGCCGACCTGGACGCCCTGGTCAGCAAGCCCTACGCCACCTGGATTGCCGAGCAGATGGCGCTGCCACGCAGCAACGACTACCTCGACGCCGTGCAGGCCAGCTACAACCAGGGCGACGCCTGGCGCCCGGGCGGCGCCAGCTACAGCCCGACGACGGTGGCCCAGACCTTCTGGAAGACCGCCGCCACCGCGCCCGACCAATTGCGCAAGCGCACGGCCTTTGCGCTGCACCAGATCTTCATGGTGTCGCAGGCAGACAGCAACCTGTGGAACGAGGCCCGCGCCGTGGCGGCCTACCACGACCTGCTGAACAAGCACGCCTTCGGCAACTTCCGCCAGCTGATGGAAGACATGGCCCTGAGCCCGGCCATGGGCATCTACCTGAGCCACCTGCGCAACCGCAAGGAAGACCCGGCCAGCGGCCGCCATGCCCGACGAAAACTTTGCCCGTGAGCTGATGCAGCTGTTCACCATCGGCCTGCACGAGCTGAACCCCGACGGCAGCCTGCAGCGCAATGCCCAGGGCCAGCCGGTGGAAACCTATGGCAATGCCGACGTGATGGCGCTGGCCAAGGTGTTCACCGGCTGGAGCTGGGCCTTTGCCGACGCCGACCTGAGCGATGCCAACTTCCGCTGGGGCCGCCCGGTCACCAAGACAGCCGGCGACCAGCGCATCGACTACTTGCCGATGAAGGCCTATGCCAGCCAGCATTCCGGCGCCGCCAAGACCATGTTCGCCGGCAAGCCCTGGGCGCTGGCCATCCCGGCGGGCGGCAGCGCGCAGGCTGATCTGAAACTGGCGCTGGACAGCTTGTTCAACCACCCCAACGTGGGCCCGTTCATCGGCCGCCAGCTGATCCAGCGGCTGGTCAGCAGCCAACCCACACCGGCCTATGTGGCCCGCGTGACAGCCGTGTTCAACAACAACGGCAACGGCGTGCGCGGCGACCTGGCCGCCGTGGTGCGCGCCATCTTGCTGGACAGCGAGGCACGCAACGCCGCGCCAGCCGGCTTTGGCAAGCTGCGCGAGCCGGTGCTGCGGGTGGCGCACTGGGCCAGATCGCTGGGGGCGCAGAGCAGCAGCGGCCAGTGGACGATGGCCTGGGAACTGGACAGCGCCGGCCAGCGGGCCTTGAGCGCGCCGTCGGTGTTTGGCTACAGCCGCCCGGGCTATGTGCCGCCCAACACCAGCTTTGCTGCATCCAACAGCACCGCGCCCGAATTCCAGATCGTCAATGAAAGCAGCGTGGCGGCCTGGATCAACACCGCCGAAAGCCTGGCCGCCAACGGCATCGGCTGGAACGGCAGCGGCCATGACGTGAAGGTGGACCATGCCGCGCTGGGCGCCTTGGTGGCCGACGGCCAGCTGCACCTGCTGGTCGACCACCTGGACCTGCTGCTGCTGGGCGGGCGCATGCCGGCCGGCCTGCGCCAGGCCCTGCTGGACACCATCGGCGGCGTGGCCGACGGCAACAACGCGGCCACCAACCGCGGCCGCGCTGCCAGCTTTTTGGTGCTGGCCTCGCCTGAATTTGTGTCGCAGCCCTGACCCATCCACACGCCCCGAGCACCCCGCCATGACCGCTTCTCGACGCGCCTTCTTCCGCGCCACCGCCGGCCTGGCCGCCGCCGCTGCCGGACCGCTGGCACCGCGCATGCACCTGCCCCTGGCCATGGGCCTGGCCGGCCTGGGCGCACTGGCCAGCCAGCGCGCCCAAGGCGCCAGCATCCACGACGGCTACAAGGCCCTGGTGTGCCTGTACCTGGCCGGCGGCAGCGACAGCCACAACTGGCTGCTGCCCACCGACAGCGCCAACCGCGACAGCTATGCCAGCGCGCGGGGTGAACTGGCCTGGCCCAGCGCCCGTGTGCAAGACATCGGCAACGGCGGCCAGGCCAGCGGCCGCAGCTTTGGCATGCCGGTGGAACTGGCGCCACTGCAGTCCTGGTACAGCCAGGGCAAGCTGGCCTGGCTGGCCAATGTGGGCACGCTGGTGCGGCCCATCACCAAGGCCGACTACCAGGCCGGCCTGGGCCTGCCCAGCCAAGCTGTTCAGCCACAACGACCAGGCCGCCACCTGGCAGAGCCTGCAGCCCGAAGGCGCGCCCACCGGCTGGGGCGGGCGCATGGGCGACATCCTGATGGCAGCCAACCAGCAGCCGGTGTTCACCGCCGTGTCGGCCAGCGGCAACGCGGTGTTTCTCAGCGGCAGCCAGGTGACGCAATACCAGGTGGGCTTCAACGGGCCGGTGGCCATCAACGGTGCGCAAGACGGCTGGCGCGCCGGCAGCAGCGCCGTGCCGGGTGAACTGCGCAAGCTGCTGGCAGGCAGCGGCAGCAATGCCTTCGAAGCGGAATACCTGCGGGTGGTGCAGCGCAGCCTGGCCACATCTGGCAGCCTGCAAGCCGCCCTGGCCGCCGGCCCGGCCCTGGACCTGCCCACCAGCCCCATCTTGCTGCCCAACGGCGTGCCGCTGGCACTGCACACCGACAGCCTGGCGCGGCAATTGCGCATCGTGGCCCAGCTGGTGGCCGCCGGCACGGGCCTGGGCATGAAGCGCCAGGTCTTCATGGTGGGCATTGGCGGCTTTGACAGCCACAGCCACCAGATGCGCGACCAGCCACTGCTGATGGGCCGGGTGGCGCATGCGGTCGACTGGTTCATGCAGGCGCTGCAGGCGCAAGGCCAGCTGAACAACGTGGTGCTGTTCAGCGCCAGCGACTTTGGCCGCACCCTGGCCAGCAACGGCGACGGCTGCGACCACGGCTGGGGCGGCCACCACTTCATCGCCGGCGGCGCCGTCAAGGGCGGGCGCATCACCGGCACCATGCCCACCACCGCACTGGGCACCGCCGACGACCTGGGATCAGGCCGCTTGCTGCCCAGCACCAGCGTCAGCCAGTACGCCGCCAACCTGGGCGCCTGGATGGGCCTGGGCCCGGCCGACCTGGCCAGCTGCCTGCCCAGCCTGTCGGCGTTCAACAGCGCGCCGCTGGGGTTGTTTTAAAAGAAGGGGTCAGGTCTCACCTTTCACCTGCCGTCTAAAAAGGGGTCAGGTCTCACCTTTCACCTTGGCAGGTGAAAGGTGAGACCTGACCCCTGCTTTTTGACCCCTTCTTTTCCGTGGTGAACTACATGTGCACCACAGGCATCGCGCAACCGGTGCACTTCCTTTGGCGCCCGCTGTTGCCAGACCCGAAGGACGACATGGTGCTGGAGGCTGCCGCCGGCGCAGGGTGCCAGTGGATCGTCACGTTCAACACCCGTGACTTTCAAGCTGCGTCCGGGCTGGGCATCGGTGCCATCACGCCAGCCAAGTTTCTCAATCTATTGGAGAGCCGACGATGAGCGCCATGAGCATCCGCCTGTCTGAGTCCCTGCACCGCAATGCGCGCGTCTATGCAGAGCGTGAGGGTGTATCGGTCAATCAACTAGTTGCTACGGCCCTGGCCGAAAAGCTGGCAGCACTGGCCGCTGAAGACTACCTGCAACAGCGTGCAGCACGTGGCAACCGGCAGCAATTTGAAGCGGCACTGGCCCAAGTGCCGACCGATGCGCCGATGGCTGGAGACGAACTCAAGCGATGACATGCCCGACCCACAGGCGTGGGGTCTTACCTTTCACCTGACCCCATCCCGCAGCAGGTTGATCGCCAGCCCGCACGACGCCGCGGCCAGGCGGTCGTCATTGGTCCACAGCGCGCTGCAACCATGAAACTGCGCGGTGGCAAGGTGCAGGGCGTCGGGCGTCTTCAAGCCAAAACGGGCGCGTAGCGCTGCGGCAAGCAAGAACACCGGCTCGGGCATGTCCAGCAGCGTGAACTGCGCCAGCCCGTCTTCGTAGTACTTCTGCAATGCCAGATTGGCGCTGCGCATCGGGCCGACCAGGCATTCCAGCTTGACCAATGGCGACACTGCCAGTTGCGCTTGGCCAGCAAATGCCTGGCGCACACGTGGGCCGTGCTGCGGATGGTCTTCAAAGGCATAGACCACCATGCAGGTGTCGATGAAGATCAATCCCACCCTTGGCGCGCCTGATCAATGTCGGCTTGCATGTCGGCAGCGCTGCGCTGCAAGTGTGTGGGCAGCGGATGCGCCAGCAGCCACCCCGCCACGCCAGCGCCGGTACCAAGCGGCTGCACCGGCACCAACCTGACGACCGGCCGGCCGCGGTTTGCCAACACCACCGGCTGTCCCTGCTGTGCCAAGCGCACCAGTTCCGACAGTCGGTTCTTTGCATCCAAGATGTTGACTTGCATCTGGCCAGTATAGCCAGTGATCTGGCCAGATTTGGAAGGCAAGGGGTCAGGTCTCACCTTTCACCTGCCAAGGTGAAAGGTGAGACCTGACCCCTTCTCCTTCACCGTTGACAGCCCACCAGCCGCCCGCGCACCATGCGCCGATGGACCTGCAATTCACCCACCACGGTGCCGTGCGCGGCGTCACCGGGTCTTGCCACCGGCTGACCCTGCCCGACGGCCAGGCCGTGCTGGTGGATTGCGGCCTGTTTCAAGGCGCTGAAACATCGCCCGACGGCGCCAGCGCCAGCCAGCTGGAGATTGACTTCCCCATCGACAAGGTGCGGGCGCTGGTGGTCACCCATGTGCACATCGACCACGTGGGCCGCATCCCCTACCTGCTGGCGGCGGGCTTCAACGGGCCCATCTACTGCAGCCAGGCCAGCGCCCAGCTGCTGCCGCTGGTGCTGGAAGACGCGCTGGAGGTGGGCTTCACCCGCAACCGCACGCTGATCAACAAGTTCTTGGCGCTGCTGAAAACCCGCACCGTGCCCCTGCCCTACAAAAGCTGGCAGACGGTGATTGCCGGCAGCCCGGGCCTGCGCGTGCGGCTGCAGCCGGCCGGGCACATCTTGGGCAGCGCCTATGTGGAGATGGACGCCAGCCAAACCGGCCAGCCCACCCAGCGGGTGGTGTTTTCAGGCGACCTGGGCGCGCCCTACACACCCCTGCTGCCCGCGCCCAAGCCACCCTTGCGCGCCGACGTGCTGGTGATGGAAAGCACCTACGGCGACCGCCTGCACGACAGCCGCAAAACCCGCCGCCAGCGCCTGCAGGCCTTGTGTGAGCACGCCTTTGCCAACGGCGGCACGGTGCTGGTGCCGGCCTTCAGCATCGGCCGCACGCAAGAGCTGCTGTATGAGCTGGAAGACACCATCCACCGCCATGCCACGCGTCTGGCGGCGCCCGGCCTGGCCTGGGGCGACGTGCAGGTGATCGTGGATTCACCGCTGGCGGCCGACTTCACCCGCGGCTACGCCCAGCTGAAAGACCACTGGGACGCCGAAGCCCGCCGCAAGCTGGCCGGTGGCCGCCACCCGCTGGACTTTGCGCAGCTGACCACCGTGGCCGACCATGCCGCACACCTGCAGATGGTGCAAAGCCTGGCCAAGACCGCGCGCCCGGCCATCGTGATTGCCGCCAGCGGCATGTGCAGCGGCGGGCGCATCGTCAATTACCTGAAGGCCATGCTGGGCGACGCCCGCCACGACGTGCTGTTCTGCGGCTACCAGGCCGCCGGCACCCCCGGGCGGGTGATCCAGCAATTTGGGCCCAAGGGCGGCTGGGTGGACCTGGACGGCCAGCGCATCGACATCCGGGCCAAGGTGCACACCCTGGCCGGCTATTCAGCCCATGCCGACCAGGCCGACTTGCTGCGCTTTGTGATGGGCATGAAACAACGGCCCAAGCAGCTGCGCCTGGTGCACGGCGATGACAGCGCCAAGCAGCAACTGGCCAGCCTGGCCCGGCAGCGGCAGCCCGGCATGGAGGTGGTGGTGCCGTAGACGTGGGCGAGAACATGTAGGCGGGGTCAGGTCTCACCTTTCACCTGCCAAGGTGAAAGGTGAGACCTGACACCTTCTCCGCCTTCTCCGCTTGGCATGCGTCAAGACCCACCACTGCGAATACGAACACGCTGCTCGTCAATGACCCAGAGTTGGCCGGCCCGCCACTCGCTTGAAGACAGCCGGCCCCCTGCAAGCACGAGAGATTCGATGGCGTTAAATGTCTGCGCCATTGGCCGCAACACCCAAATACCGGGATAAGTACCAGGCGGATACGACCGAATGTCAGAAAAGTCGAGATCCAGCGTGATCAGCACCCTGTCCTCGGCGATGCAGGCTTCAAGCACGGTGATGTCGGCCGCACCAGCAAGAAATTCTTGTGCAACCGTGTGGACATCGTGCCCCAGTTCGTGCAGCGCGATGCGAACGCGTTCGGGCAAGTTCTCGTCAAGCTTGAACTTCACGGCGCGGTCAAGCAGCGATGGGAATCACACGCTCACGGGCCAGTTCGGCTGCGTAAGCAAGTGCCGCGTACACATGCTCCTTCTGCAAGCCCGGGTACTGCAGCAGCAAGTCAGATGCTTCGGCGCCATCTGCCAGATTGTCTAGCACCACAGTCACGGGAATGCGAGACCCTGCAAAACACACAGCCCCATGCAGTACGCCTGGGTCAGAGGTTATGTAACGCTTCCAGTCCATGTTGACCTCCACACCGAACCTAGTTGATCTTACCCGCGGAGAACGCGGAAGCGCGGAAGCGCGGAAGCACGAAGCATGCGGACGAAGCATGGGGTCAGGTCTCACCTTTCACTTTGCGAAGCATGGGGTCAGGTCTCACCTTTCACTTTGAGCTGGTAGACACCATCCACCGCCATGCCACGCGTCTAGCGGCGCCCGGCCATCGTGATTGCCGCCAGCGGCATGTGCAGCGGCGGGCGCATCGTCAATTACCTGAAGGCCATGCTGGGCGACGCCCGCCACGACGTGCTGTTCTGCGGCTACCAGGCTGCCGGCACCCCCGGGCGGGTGATCCAGCAATTTGGGCCCAAGGGCGGCTGGGTGGACCTGGACGGCCAGTGCATCGACATCCAGGCCAAGGTGCACACCCTGGCCGGCTATTCAGCGCATGCCGACCAGGCCGACTTGTTGCGCTTTGTGATGGGCATGAAACAACGGCCCAAGCAGCTGCGCCTGGTGCACGGCGATGACAGCGCCAAGCAGCAACTGGCCAGCCTGGTCCGGCAGCGGCAGCCCGGCATGGAAGTGGTGGTGCCGTAGACGGGCAAGAAAGGTCTCAGACATTGGCCGGGTCTGCGATCAGTACCCGCGCAGCATGAATTAAAGCGCCGAGTCCACTTTCAGCCGCGCTTCGGCGTCTAGCGCTTGCAGCGGCGCCCGCAGCAGCGCCGCTGGCACCGCCAAGATGTTGGGCGCATCGAACACCCAAGATTGCGCCGCAATCGACACCAGATGCTGCGCACCGGTCATCAGGGGGCCGTTGTCATCGGCGCGCAGCAGTGGAACGCACCACCGCGTGTGGGTGCGAACCAGATCACTTTGAACATCCAACAGCAGACCATGGGTGCAAGGGGTCAGGTCTCACCTTTCACCTGCCAAGGTGAAAGGTGAGACCTGACCCCTTCTTTGCTTTGACCCCTACTTCGTGTCCTTGCCTTGCAAGGTGCCAATGCTTCACGCACCGCAGCCAAAAGCGCGGCAACGCACTACGGGTTGACCCTGGATTGCACGTTATTCTTGGGGCCTGACTCACAAGCCGATCCTGCCCACCCCAATGAAAACCGCACTGATCACCGGCGTGACCGGCCAAGACGGCGCCTACCTTGCCGCGTTGCTGCTGGAAAAAGGCTATGAAGTGCATGGCATCAAGCGCCGCGCCAGCCTGTTCAACACCGACCGGGTGGACCACCTGTATCAAGACCCGCACGAGAAGAACCCGCGCTTTAAGCTGCATTACGGTGACCTGACCGACAGCACCAACCTGATCCGCATCGTGCAGCAGGTGCAGCCCGATGAGGTGTACAACCTGGGCGCCATGAGCCATGTGGCGGTGAGCTTTGAGCAGCCGGAATACACCGCCGACGCAGACGGCATCGGCACCCTGCGCCTGCTGGAGGCCATCCGTATCTTGGGGCTGACCAAGAAGACACGCTTCTACCAAGCCAGCACCAGCGAGCTGTACGGTCTGGTGCAAGAAATTCCGCAGAAGGAAACCACCCCCTTCTACCCGCGCAGCCCCTATGCCGTGGCCAAGATGTATGCCTACTGGATCACGGTGAACTACCGTGAGGCCTATGGCATGTATGCCTGCAACGGCGTGCTGTTCAACCATGAAAGCCCGCTGCGCGGCGAAACCTTTGTCACCCGCAAGATCACCCGCGCCATCGCCCGCATTGCCTTGGGCCTGCAAGACTGCCTGTATCTGGGCAACATGAGCGCGCTGCGCGACTGGGGCCACGCGCGCGACTATGTGCTGATGCAGTGGATGATGCTGCAGCAAGATCAGCCAGAAGATTTTGTGATTGCCACCGGCGTGCAGTACAGCGTGCGCCAGTTTGTGGAATTTGCCGCCGCCGAGTTGGGCATCACGCTGGCGTTTACCGGCGAAGGTGACCAAGAGATCGGCACCGTGGCCAAGGTGGAAGGCAAAAAGGCCAAGTGCAAGGTGGGCGACGTGGTGGTGCGGGTCGACCCACGCTACTACCGCCCCACCGAGGTGGAAACACTGCTGGGCGACCCAAGCAAGGCCAAGGCTAAGCTGGGCTGGACCCCCACAACCACCTTGCGTGAGCTGGTGAAAGAAATGGTGGAAGCCGACTACACCGCAGCCCGCCGCGACAGCCTGGTGAAGCTGGCGGGCTTTCAGGCCTACGACTACAACGAGTGAATGACATGAGCTTGCCGCTGGAATCACTGGAGCGCGAAGTACTGCAGTTGCCGGCAGCAGACCGCCGCCGGCTGCTGGACCGCGTTATAGCCAGCCTTGACGCCGATGCTGGGCGCGATGCTGCTTGGGATGCTGTGGCCGCAGAACGGGAGCAAGAGGCAATTACTGCGCCCGGCCAGATCGTTTCCATGGACGATGCGCTGGCCAACATTCGCGCCAAGCTGGCGTGACGCGATCGATCCACCGACTGGCCGCCAGTGAGCTGGAGGCAGCAGCCAGGTTGTACGCGCAAGAAGCAGGCGCAGGGGTTGCCGGTCGGTTTCTGGACGAGTTTGAGCGGGTTGTGCGCCTGCTGGAGCAACACCCGGGAATCGGATCAGCAACTGCCGAAGGTCGCCTTGCATTCCCGTTGGTTGGGTTTCCGTACACGGTGATCTACCGCTCTTTTGGAACCGAAGTGCGTGTCCTTGTTGTCAGGCATCAGCGCCGCGACCCTGCGCTGGGCGACACGCGCAATTGAACAGCTCCAAGCGCAACAACTTTCGATCAACGAGCCCAGGCATGACCCCTTCTTCCCGCATCTACGTTGCCGGCCACCGCGGCTTGGTGGGCAGCGCCATCGTGCGCCGGCTGCAGGCCGCCGGTTACAACAACCTGTTGCTGCGCACGCATGCCGAGTTGGACCTGACCGACGCCCATGCCACACAGGCCTTCTTCACCACCGAGAAGCCCGCTTATGTATTCTTGGCTGCCGCCAAGGTGGGCGGCATCGTGGCCAACAACAGCTACCCGGCTGAATTTATCCGCGACAACCTGGCCATCCAGACCAATGTGATCCACGCGGCCTGGCAGGCCGGCGTGCAGCGGCTGCTGTTCTTGGGCAGCAGCTGCATCTACCCCAAGCTGGCACCGCAGCCCATGCCTGAAAGCTGCTTGCTGACTGGCCCGCTGGAGCCCACCAACCGCCCGTATGCATTGGCCAAGATTGCCGGCATCGAGATGTGCTGGAGCTACAACCGCCAATACGGCACCCAGTACCTGGCGGCCATGCCTACCAACTTGTATGGCCCGGGCGACAACTACCACCCCACCAACAGCCACGTGATCCCGGCGCTGCTGCGCAAGTTTCATGAAGCCAAGCTGGCCGGTGCGCCCAGCGTGACGGTGTGGGGTACAGGCACGCCCAGGCGCGAGTTTTTGTACAGCGACGACATGGCAGACGCCTGCGTGTTCTTGATGAATCTGCCGGATGACCGCTACGCCGCCCTGTTAGGCAGCGACGAAACGGTGACTGGTCGATTTGAGCCACCGCTGGTCAACATCGGCGTTGGTGATGACGTGACGATTGCCGACCTGGCAGGGCTGGTGCGGGAAGTGGTGGGCTATCAAGGCAATATCGTGTACGACACCAGCAAGCCCGACGGCACGCCGCGCAAGCTGATGGATGTAGGCCTGATCAACGCGCAGGGATGGAAGGCCAGCACACCACTCACTTTGGGCCTTGCGTCGGCGTATGCCGAGTTCAAGGCCTGTAACCCCAGCTGACCAAACGCCTACCCCATCACCACACTTCACTTCAGCCCACCGCCGCCCGCCCGATCGCCTGGTAGTCGATGCCGTAGGCGCGCATCAGCGCGGGGTCATAGAGGTTGCGGCCGTCCAGCACCACGGCCTGTTTCAGGCGGGCCTTGATGTCGTCGAAATCTGGGGTGCGAAATTCCTTCCACTCCGTCGCAATCAACAAGGCATCAGCACCATCCAGTGCCGCTGTCTGGTTGTCGACAAACTGCACACCAGACAGATCAGCCAGCACACGCCGGGCTTCGGGCATGGCCACCGGATCGTAGGCTTGCACGCGGGCGCCACGGCGCAGCAGTTCAGCCACGATCACGCGGCTGGGCGCCTCTCGCATGTCGTCGGTGTTGGGCTTGAAGGCCAGGCCCCACAGTGCAAAAGTTCGGCCTGACAGATCGTCACCAAAGCGCTGCACCACACGCTGCACCAGCACCAGTTTCTGGCGGTCGTTGGCGTCTTCAACCGCCTGCAGCACACCCAGTTGCATGCCCACATCCTGGCCAGCCCGGATCAGCGCCTTCACGTCCTTGGGAAAGCACGACCCACCGTAGCCGGTGCCAGCATACAAAAAGTGCGTGCCGATGCGCGGGTCGCTGCCGATGCCGTTGCGCACCAGTTCAATGTCGGCGCCCACACGCTCGGCCAGCAAGGCCAGTTCGTTCATGAAGCTGATGCGGGTGGCCAGCATGGCATTGGCGGCGTACTTGGTCAGTTCTGCACTGCGCAGGTCCATCACCAACAACTTGTCGCGGTTGCGCATGAAAGGGGCGTAGACCGCACGCATCAACAGCGTGGCCCGCTCGTCTTCACTGCCGATGACGATGCGGTCAGGCTTCATGAAGTCGTCAATGGCAGCGCCCTCTTTCAGAAATTCAGGGTTGCTGACCACCGCAAATTGCATGCTCAGCCCGCGCTCGGCCAGCGCGGCGGCCACGGTGGCACGCACCTTGTCGGCTGTGCCCACGGGCACCGTGCTCTTGTCGACCACCACCTTGTAGTCGGTCATGTGCTGGCCGATGCTGCGCGCGGCGGCCAGCACGTACTGCATGTCAGCTGAGCCGTCTTCATCTGGCGGTGTACCCACGCCGATGAACTGCAGCGTGCCATGGTTGACTGCGGCCACCACGTCGGTGGTGAACTGCAGCCGCCCGGCCGCTGCGTTGCGCTGGATCAGCGCGTCCAGCCCAGGCTCATGGATGGGCACCTCACCGCGCTGCAGCATGCTGACCTTGCGCGGGTCGACGTCCAAACAGACCACATGGTTGCCCATCTCCGACAGGCAGGCGCCGGTGACCAAGCCGACATAGCCAGCGCCAATGACAGTGATCTTCATTATGTGTAGCGAGAAGTGGGAACTGGCTGGATTGTCGGGTCAAGCAGACGCCATGCTGTGAACCGGAGCCTGTTGCACCTGCACAACCTGGCAATCCGTCGCACCGCAACCCATCAAATGTTGCGCTGCGACCAGCCCTGCCCCAACGGGCCCGCCGGGTCCATCTGCCAACTGCTGCCGGCAGCGTATCAAGCAGCTTGCCAGCAGCCAGCCTTTTGTATCCAGAGGTGACATGTCCAGCCCCATGGCGGATTGCCGGAACCCCTGCCCCATAGGTGCCGCCCAGAGCAAACGCAGGCGTGCAATGACACAACCCGTGATGCAGTGGACTGACAATGCCTGCGCGGGACGTCGAATGGCCAGCCGCATGCAAACACGGGTTCATTTCGGCGCTTAGCTGCCGAGAACCACAGCAGCGGCCTCAGTACAGCCAGCGTTGACCGGCAGCTGCCGGCAACCCTTGGTCACAGGTCCGTGACCCGGCTTTGTTTTTCCTTCGATCCCCGACATGGTGTGTGCGCAACCATTCGCAGACTTGCAACCCTGCGATACAGCGCCCCATGACACCAGCCCGCTGCGCCCATGACGCCTGACCCGACCCGCGCCCTGCGCATTGCTGCTGCAGGCTTGATCTCCTTGCTGCTGACAGCTTGTGGCGGCAGCGCGCCAACCGACCAGGCAGCCACGGCAAACCCCAGCGAAGCGCAGGCAGACTTGGCAGCCGCAGCCGCAGCATCCGGAACCAAGTTCATCCAGAGCAGCACGCTGAACGCCGACGGACCAGCCAACAGTTTGACCGTGCGCGCCCACGGCGTACTGGCCGGTGATGTCGGCCCAGTGATGCAAGTGCTGGTGGACGGCGTGCTGATTGACACAGTGGAAGTGCGCGCCACAGAGCCAACTGACTACCGGTTTGCCGTACCCGCGCTGCAGCCAGGCAGCAAGATCGACCTGGTCTACAACAACGACGCCATGGTGGGCGGTGTCGACCGCAACCTGTTCATCAGCCAGCTGAGTGCAGGCAACACTTACATGCTGCCCAATACGCCGGGTGTGAGCATCGACCGAGGACTCGGCGCAGCCGCGTTTGATGGCGTCGACGTGGTGCCTGGCCAGATCGGCATTTATTGGAATGGCGCCATGCGCCTGCGCTGGCCCGAGCCCAACCTGACCAGCACCGTCACCGTGCGCGCCAGCGGCGTGCTGGCAGGCGACAGTCGGCCCGATGATGACGCTGCGTGTAGACGGCGTGGTGGCCGGCAGTACCGAGGTGCGCAGCACCGAACCCGCCGACCATGTGTTTGTCGTACCCCCGTTGGCCGCAGGCAGCAAGGTAGACGTTGCCTTCACCAACCACGCCGTCGTTGATGGCCAGGCACGCAACCTGAACGTGCACTACCTGCGCACCAGCAACACCGTGCTGCTGCCCACTGCCAGCGGCGTGACCATCGACCCCGGCAATGGCCTGGCAGCTTTTGACGGCATCGGCATGCAGCCCGGCCGCACGTCCATCAATTTGAACGGCGCGCTGCGCGGCAAGTGGCCCGCAGCCAACATGACGGACACCATCACCGTACGCGCCAGCGCCACGCTGGCGGGCAACGTTGGCGCCATGATGGAGTCTGCAGGTCGACGGCGTGTTGCTTGGCAGCGCTGAAGTGCGCAGCACCACCCCAATCGACTTCAGCTTTACCAGCCTGCCCATCCAGCCCGGCAACCAGATTGCGCTTGTACACACCAACCCCGGCACGTGGCTGCGGCAAGACCCGCAGCCTGGCAGTGGCCTACTTGTTGGCTGGCACCACCGTGCTGCGGCCGGCCGATACCGGCGTGCTGGCCACGGCCACCAGCTTGCGCGGCCCTTGGCCCGCCCCCAACCTGACCGACACCCTGACGGTACGCGCCCGCGCCAGCCTGGCCGGCGGCGTCGGCCCCATCATGCAGATGCGGTCGATGGCGTGATGGTTGGCAGCACCGACGTGACGCAACACCGACTTCGCCGACTTCAACTTCCCCAGCCTGCCCATGCAGCCCGGGCGCAAGGTGGATGTTGTCTTCACCAATGACGGCTGGGTCGGCACGGCGACGACCGTAACCTGTACATCGACTACCTGGTTGCTGGCAGCACCTTCATGCGGCCCAACGCAAGCGGCACCGTGATCGACCGCGGCATCGGCGCCGCTGCTTTTGACGGTGTCGACGTGATGACCGGCCACGGCAACCTGGCTTGGAACGGCGCCTGGCGCGCTACCTGGCCACAGCCCAACATCACCGACCGTGTCACCGTGCGCGCCAGCAGCACCTTGGTTGACAACATCGGCGCCATCTTGCAACTGCGGGTGGATGGCGTAGCCGTCAGCAGCGTGGAAGTGCGCTCGCCCACCCTGGCCGACTACAGCTTGGCCACCCCGACGCTTCAACCCGGTAGCCGGGTAGAGGTCGCAATCACAAATGCCACGGATGGTCGACTGGCCAACGTCGCGTATCTGCTGACTGGCACCACGGTGCTGCGCCTGGACAGCAGCGGGTTGGCGGCGCGCACCGCAAGCGTGCAAGGCGCCTGGCCAAGGGCCAACCTGACCGACACCCTGGTGGTGCGTGCGCATGGCGTACTGGCCGGCAATGTGGGCCCGATCATGCAAGTGCTGGTGGACGGCGTGCTGGTGGATACGGTGGAAGTGCGCGCCACCGAGCCCACCGACTACCGGTTTGCCGTGCCCGCCCTGCAGCCAGGCAGCAAGATCGACGTGGTCTACAACAACGACGCCATGGTGGGTGGCATTGACCGCAACCTCTTCATCACCCAACTGACTGCGGGCAGCACCTACGTGCTGCCCAACGACCCGGGCGTGAGCCATTGACCGCGGACTGGGCGCTGCCGCGTTTGACGGCATTGACGTGGTGCCCGGCCAGGCCGGCATCTATTGGAACGGCGCCCTGCGCCTGACCTGGCCCGAGCCCAACCTGACCGGCACCGTCACCGTGCGCGCCAGCGGCATGCTGGCAGGCGACATCGGCCCGATGATGACGCTGCGCGTGGACGGCGTGGTGGTCGGCAGCACCGAGGTGCGCAGCACCGAACCCGCCGACCATGTGTTTGCCATACCCCCGCTGGCCGCAGGCAGCAAGGTCGACGTGGCATTCACCAACCACGCCGTCGTCGACGGCCAGGCACGCAACCTGAACGTGCACTACCTGCGCACCGGCAACACCGTGCTGCTGCCCACTGCCAGCGGCGTGACCATCGACCTCGGCAATGGCCTGGCCGCCTTCGACGGCATCGGCATGCAGCCCGGCCGCGCGTCCATCAATGTGAACGGCGCGCTGCGCGGCAAGTGGCCCGCCGCCAACATGACCGACACCATCACCGTGCGCGCCAGCGCCACGCTGGCGGGCAACGTTGGCGCCATGATGGACCTGCAGGTCGACGGCGTGGTGCTTGGCAGCGCTGAGGTGCGCAGCACCACCCCAACCGACTTCAGCTTTCCCAGCCTGCCCATCCAGCCCGGCAGCCAGATTGCGCTTGTGCACACCAACCCCGGCAGCGTGGCTGGCCAGACCCGCAGCCTGGCGGTGGCCTACCTGTTGGCTGGCACCACCGTGCTGCGTCCGGCCGACGCCGGCATGGTGGCCACGGCCACCAGCCTGCGCGGCGCTTGGCCCGCACCCAACCTGACCGACACCCTGACCGTGCGCGCCCGCGGCACCCTGGCCGGCGGCGTGCCACCCACCATGCAGGTGCGGGTGGACGGCGTGCTGCTGGGCAGCACTGACGTGCGCAACACCGGCTTTGCCGACTTCAGCTTCCCCAGCCTGCCCATGCAGCCCGGGCGCAAGGTCGACGTGGTCTTCACCAACGACGCCGTCATCAACGGCGAAGACCGCAATCTGTTCATCGACTACCTGGTCTCGGGCAGCACCTTCATGCGGCCCAACGCCGCTGGCACGGTGATTGACCGCGGCATTGGCGCTGCCGCCTTTGACGGCCTGGACGTCATCACCGGCCACGGCAACCTGGCGTGGAACGGCGCCTGGCGCGCCACCTGGCCGCAGCCCAACATCACCGACCGGCTGACCGTGCGCGCCAGTGGCACCCTGGCCGGCAATGTCGGCCCCATCCTGCAATTGCGGGTAGACGGCGTGGCAGTCAGCAGCGTGGAAGTGCGCGCACCCACGCCTGGCCGACTACAGCTTGCCCACGCCACCGTTGAAAGTGGGCAGCAAGATCGACCTGGTCTACACCAACGACGCGGTGGTTGACGGCGTGGACCGCAACCTGACTTTGGCCTACGCCATGGCTGGCAGCACCGTGGTTCAGGCCACTGCCACCAACGTGGTGTACGACCTGGGCACCGGCAACGCCGCGTTTGACGGCGCCGACGCCTTGCCCGGGCAAAGCAGCCTTGGGCTTGCCCGGCGCCTTGCGCTTGTCCTGGCCAAGCCCCAACATGACCGACAGCCTCACGGTGCGCGCCATCGCCAGCCTGGCCGGCAACGTCGGCGCGCTGATGCAAGTGCGGGTGGACGGCGTGGTGCTGGGCACGGTGGAAGTGCGGTCGACCACCGGCGCCGACTATGTGTTTGCCGCGCCCCGCCTGGTGGCTGGCAGCCGGGTGGACCTGGCGTTCTTGAACGACCTGACCGCCAATGGCGAAGACCGCAACCTGTTCGTCCAGTACATCAAGGCGCAGGGCACCACACTGGTGCCGACAGGAGCAGGTACATTGTTTGGACGATGGCGCAGGGCGAGGCTGCTTTCGACGGCGTGGGCACCAGCGCCGGCACCGGGACGCTGTACCGCAATGGCGCGCTGCGCTTCACCGATGCCGGCGCCTAGGCCACCAGCGCACCGACCTGCCGGCGCAGTACAGCGCATCTCGCCTTCTTGCAGCAGGCCGGCTTCGGCCCGACGCTGGCCGAAATCAATCGCCTGCGCGGGCATGTCGCAAGCCGCTGGCTGGCCGAGCAGATGGCCATGCCCGCCCACGCCAGATTTTGTGGCGACAGTGCAGGCCAAGTTCGACCATGGGCGACGCCTACCGGCCCAAGGGCAGCCAGTACACCCAGCCTGGGTCGGGCCAGCGCTTCTGGGCAAGCCGCAGCCACCAGCCCTGACCAGCTTGCGCAAGCGCGTGGCCTTTGCGCTGCACCAGATCCTGATGGTGTCGCAGGCCGACAGCAGTCTATTCACCATGCCCGCGCCTACGCCGCCTACCTGGACACGCTGAACCGCATGCCTTCGGCAACTACCGCACGTTGCTGGAAGACGTGGCGCTGAGCCCGGCCATGGGCATCTACCTGTCGCACATGCGCAACCGGCCGGAAGACCCGACCACCGGCCGCATGCCCGACGAGAACTTCGCCCGCGAGGTGATGCAGCTGTTCACCATCGGCCTGCACGAGCTGAACATCGACGGCACGCCGCAGGCTGGACGCCCACGGCCAGCCGATCGAGACCTACACCAACGACGACGTGATGGCCATGGCCAAGGTGTTCACCGGCTGGAGCTGGGCCTTTCCGGACAACCAGCTGACCGAGCAGAACTTCCGCTGGGGCAGCCCGGACTACAGCGCCGCCAACGACCAGCGCATCGACCTGCTGAAGATGAAGGCCTACCCCGGCCAGCACTCACAGGCAGAGAAGCGGCTGTTCACCGGCAAGCCCAGTGCGGTGGTGATCCCGGCCAACAGCAGCGGCGCCAGACAGCCTGCGCATGGCGCTGGACGCCTTGTTCAAGCACCCCAACGTGGGCCCGTTCATCGGCCGGCAGCTGATCCAGCGGCTGGTGACCAGCCACCCCAGCCCGGCCTACGTGGCGCGCGTGGCCAGCGTGTTCAACAACAACGGCAGCGGCGTGCGGGGCGACCTGGCCGCCGTGGTGCGCGCCATCCTGCTGGACGCGAGGCCCGCAACCCACCCGCCGGCAGCATCGGCAAGCTGCGCGAGCCGGTGCTGCGCGTGGCGCACTGGATGCGCAGCTTCGCCGCCACCTCGGCCAGCGGCCAGTTCATGATGGCCTACGAGCTGGACGCACAGGTGCAGCGCGCCATGTACGCGCCTTCGGTGTTCGGCTACTTCCGGCCCGGGTACGTGCCGCCGAACACCGCGTTCTCGCCGAACCGCATCACCGTGCCGGAGCTGCAGATCGTCAATGAAGCCACCACCGCCGACTGGGTGAACACGGCGCTGGCCATGGCCGGCAGCGGGCTGGGCTGGACAGGCGGCACGCAGACGTGAGGCTGAGCTGCAACCACTGGCGGACCTGGCCGCGGCCGGTCAGTCGACGGCCTGATCGAGCGGCTGAACCTGCTGCTGTATGCCGGCCGCATGAGCAGCGCGCTGAAGCAAGACCTGCTGGACGCCATGACCAGCGTGAGCGGCACCGATGCCGCCAGCCACCTGAACCGTGCCCGCGTGGCCCTGTTCCTTGGCGCTGGCCTCCCCTGAATACCTGGTGCAACGCTGATGAGACCCAACCACCACCGTCGCCACTTCTTGCGGGCCGCCGCCGGCCTGGCCGCCAGCCCGGCAGTCCGGCCTGCGCCTGCCACTGGCCGGCCTGGCCGCGCTGGCCGCCCAAAGCAGCCAAGCCGCCACACCCCGGCCGCTACAAGGCGCTGGTCTGCCTGTTCATGAACGGCGGCAGCGACAGCCACAACTGGGTGGTGCCCACCGACGCCACCGGCTACGCCGAGTACGCCGCCGCGCGGGGCGAACTGGCCTGGCCGCTGCACAGGCTGCAGCCCATCACCGTCACCGGCCAGGCCGCCGGCCGCAGCTTCGGCATGCCGGTAGAACTGGCCCCGCTGCGCAAGTGGTACGAGTCCGGCCAGGCGGCCATCGTGGCCAACGTGGGCCCGCTGGTGCGACCGATCACCAAGGCCGAATACCTCGCCGGCGTGGGGCTGCCAGCCAAGCTGTTCTCGCACAACGACCAGGCCTCCACCTGGCAAAGCCTGTCGCCCGAAGGTGCCCGGTCGGGCTGGGGCGGGCGCATGGGCGACATCCTGATGTCGGCCAACGCCCAGCCGGTGTTCACGGCGGTCTCGGCCGCGGCAATGCCGTGTTCCTGTCCGGCAGCAGCGTCAGCCAGTACCAGGTGGGCACCGAAGGTCCGGTGCAGATCGCCGGCATGACAGCGGGATGTTCGGCGCCACTGCGGCGCGCTGCGACTGCACGCCACCGCAACGGCTGCGTCGCCCGCTGCAGACCGAATACAGCCGCGTGATGCAGCGCAGCCTGAGCGCAAGCCCCGGCTGCAATCGGCCCTGCCGGCGTGACCGTGCCCGCGATCCCCACGACTGCTGCTGCCGACGGCGGCGGCACCACCACGCTAGACAAGCTGAGCCTGGCCCGCCAACTGCGCATGGTGGTGCAAATGATCGCCGCGGCCCAGGCGCTGGGCATGCGCCGGCAGGTGTTCATGGTGTCGATGGGTGGCTTCGACACCCATGCCAACCAGATGCGCGACCAGCCTGCCCACATGGCACAGGTGGCCCATGTCGATTGACTACTTCTTGACGGCGTTGACCGCCCTGGGCCTGCAGAACAACGTCACGCTGTTCACCGCCTCTGACTTCGGCCGCACCCTGCTGAGCAACGGTGACGGCAGCGACCACGGCTGGGGCAGCCACCAGTTCGTGGCGGGCGGCGCCGTGCGGGGCCGAAACATCCACGGCCGCTTTCCGATCACCACGCTGGGCACGGAGACGATCTGGGCAGTGGCAGGCTGCTTGCCGCCCACAGCGTCAGCCAGATGGCCGCGCCGCTAGGCCGCTGGCTCGGCCTGAGCGCAGGTGAGGTGGCCAGCGTGCTGCCGGGTCTGGGCAACTTTGATGCGCAGGCGCTGCAGTTTATTTGACTCGCAGTGAGCAGTTCGCACAACTGACCGCCAAGCTTAGCGTTTCCAACGTCCTCGGGTTATCCGACATAGCAGCTCAACCCAACTCACGTCACCCCGATGAAGCCTGCACCGCTCACCGGCGTGACTGGCCAAGATGGCGTTTACCTGAGCAATCTGCGGCTCAGCAAGGCATCTGGTCACGGAATCCAGACGAAGGTCGACCATGTCCAACACCGACCGGGCGCACCACATGCAAAAAAGCCTGCATCCCGCCATCAGACGGTTCAAGCTGCACTTTGAATACCCCGACCAACGGCGCCGATGCGACACCCATCGTGCAGGAAACGAAGCACGACAAGATATGCGACTTGACCGCAATAAACTACGTGGTCATGAGCTTTGAACAAACAAACTTCGTGCTAACGGCATCTGCTCGCCACTGCACCGCCAATATCTGCTACCTTTCCAGCCGGAATAACGGCAGTTTTCAGGTCCTTTTCAGGTATGGATCTCGAGCTCGATCAAAAGCAAACATTAAGTGGCGATTTCCTGAAGAACGCAGCGCAGCGTCGCGGCCACCAAACAAATGTGGAAGCGAACGGGGCGCAAGCAGGTTCAACACCTCCGACATCGACCGTGCGCTGCAGCGCAATGGTAACGACAGCGACCAGTGCTCGGGAAACAATCACATCCGGGTGACCGCCGAGGCGCAACCATGCACGGACATCAACATTCATGAATCAAATCAAAAGAACTGAATCGCCTGCACGAAAGAAGATCAGACGGGTCATTTGCAACCCATGCAAAGACGCCGTTGGACAGCGCATACAACGCAACAAGAGCGAGCAAAGCCAGGGCATCTGCTAAACCTGACCCATGACGAAAAAAGAATCCTCAGCATCGCCCTCGATCTCAAGTACAACTGCCTGTATTGTTGCTGGCGTATCAGTCAATCCACCTGAAAGTGGCATGGCGGTAATGAATAGACAAGCGATCAAAGTCAACTTGTACCCGCATACCATGCATCTGGTTGACATCAGCATGTGCGAAACGATGTCAGAGATGCGGCGCGTATCTGCCAAGAAATTAGCCCGGCTAGCCGTGGCGCCATTTCGACTGTTGCTCAAAGGATGGAAACCGGTACGAAAACACTTTATTTTGTTCCGTCATCCCCCAGCGTCAACGGCCTATTGAAGGATGCATGGATTCTACTTATTAGCAGGGCTTGGTTTAAGCGTCGGATTTACCACTGCCACTCTGGGGGCGTTGGTGTATTACTCCACGGCATTCCGGGGGTCACTGGTCAGTTTTTGCGATGGGTGATCGGCGCCCCTCTCGCTGTTATACGCGTATCATCCTCCGCCCCGGACGACCACATTGGCTTCCGCTCCACAGCCGATTTTGTCGTACCCAATTGCATCCTCGAAGAATCTGATCTCCTTGGTATTGAACGCAATAAAGAAAAAACAGCATACAGCCTCTAAACCTACTTTTCATTGGACTGCACGCAGAATCCAAGGGCTTGTTCATCCTGCTACAGGCTGTAGCTGCTGTGAGCCTGCGTGGGCAACAATGTATGTTGACAACCTTGGGCTCCTTCAACGACGACGTTTTCGAAGCAAGCTGCCGCCAATTTCTCAAGAGGAATAACTTAGAGAACCGGGTCGATTTCGCAGGCCCCAAATTTGGCGCAGATAAGGTTAATGCATTGCGTAACGCAGACGTACTCGTGTTTCCAACACACTTTGAATGTGAAACTTTTGGCTTGGTCGTTGCCGAGAGCATGGCAGCAGGTATCCCAGCCATTGCCACAGCTTGGAGTGGATTGAGAGACTTGATCATCGACGGTCAGACTGGCATGCTGACGCCCATCAAGGATCCTGAAGCCATCGCCAAGGCAATTGAGATCTTCTGTTCAAATAGACAACTGGCGCAAGAAATGGGAATCAAAGCACGCCAGAGATTTATCGATCAATACAGCCAAGCGCAATTTGACAAGAATTTTCGTCGAACGATTCACGAAGTACTCGCAGTGGATGCCGCCAAATGACGATTCGCACATTGATCACCGGCGGCAGTGGTTTCATTGGATCTACACTGGTCGAAGAACTCTTGGCAGATGGACATGAGGTGAAATCACTCGACATCGCGACCCCTACTTTGAATCATCAACTTCCTCACCGGATACAAGGCGACGTACTCGACATTGAAAGGCTCAGAAGCGTCTTGGCTGAATTTCAGCCAAATTACTGTATTCATCTGGCCGCCGAGACTGAAATTGGAACGCCAGCAGGGGCACTCGAAGATGCAGCTCCCTGTAAACTGTAAATCTGCGGCTGTACTCGCGCAAGCATTACGTGGAACAACAGTACAAAAATGTGTCATTGTCTCGACTCAATATGTATGTGGCCCAAATGGAAGGCAACCATCTGATGCTACAGACACATTTCCCCATACCCGCTATGGCGAAAGCAAAGTCAAGTTGGAAGAGGACACTCGGCTCCACATGAGAACCCCATGGGTCGTTATTCGGCCCACATACATCTGGGGCCCGAACAACAAGAAAAACTTCTTGCAACTCGCCAAGGCGGTCGCCAAAGGACGCTATCTGCACCCGGGATCACCCGCCGTATTGCGATCGTACGGTTATGTGCGAACAGTGAGTTGGATCATCAGGCAGTCATTGACCGACGCGGTACCTGCCGGCGCAACAGTCTACGCAACTGATCCGCCAGAAGACAGTGCCAGCTTCATTCAGCGTTTGAGTGCAGCACTTTGTGCTCCGCCACTTCGAAAAGTGCCAAGATTGTTATTGAGGATGCTTGCGAAAGTAGGGGACCTGATCAGCACGTTTCCCATGAATTCATTTCGGTACTTCAATATGACAACCGACTATCCAGTACCCTATCACTGGACGACCCGCTACCTCAGTGCTTCGCCAGTTGACTTGGAGCTTGCTGCCGAAGAAACGGCAGCGTGGTTCAATTGCCAGCACAGGAATTGATATAAACTGTGGAGTCGAGGTATCCATCAGTGACTCGTTGAACCGTTTCTTAGTAAGATACAGCAATGTCCGAAAACCCAGACATCAACAGGAGATTTTATGACGAAGCCTACAAGATTAAGGTTGCACCCTTTGCATTACTGCACACCTTAATATCTTACGATCAACAATCGAAATCCAAACGCAACATTGAACAATGTTTGGCAGCATTTCGAGCCGAGACGATCGCAAGGCCCGATACGTGTTCTTGACTTTGGGTTCGGGCATGGCGCCCTGTTGCTCAAGTTCCCCAGAAAATGTTTACTTTATGGCTGCGATCTTTCGGATGCCGCAATCCATAAGTTCAGCAGTATCACAAGACTACTGCACCGCAATGTCACAGTTGGCAAACCGGAAGACTTGGTCACATTCACGTCGGCAGGAAAATTCGACGTGATCCTGTGCTCGCATGTGCTCGAACACGTCGATGAAGATTATGGCGTGGTCGAAAGCTTCGCGAATTCCCTAAGCGGAAACGGACGATTAATCATCAACTTGCCGATCAACGAGGTATGGCGAGATCCAAACCATGTTCGGGACTACACCCCGGAAGGAGCAAGAAAACTACTTGAAAAGTGCGGCTTGCGCGTGGATGCAGTCAAATGGAAGACCGAATGACAGCGTTTAATTTGACCTATGAAAATGCAAAGCATGCAACGTTATTGAAGCGACTGATCCTTCGCGGCTTGCGATTGATTCTGGCCCTGTTGCCAATTCACTTTGTTGAAAAAAAGAATGTATGCTGGACGAAAAGCATCAGCTCTAGCAGCTGATTCTGGTCTCCAGCACGAAGGGTACCAACACTTGCGAAGCGTTTCAGAACAGAGCGAATTCAATGAGCAGGAATACTTTGATATTCTGGGAATGACAATGTCATGAACACCCAACAATGTTTTGGCGCAAAGATATGGACATCTGGCCTAGACGCGGACTCAGCGCACTGGTCGCGCACGCAAAGGCAGGTCTATCAGGGTATGCATGTTTTGCAAACGCGCACATGGTTGGCGAGTCGGGCCGCAACGCAATTCTGGCGACTGCAATGGGGAACGCAATTTGGGTCTTTCCTGACGGGCGACCGGTTGCAGCTTTCATCAAGTTGCGCGCGCCAGAAGGTCGGAACAGATCCCTGGTCCAGAGATGACTGAACTCATCTTGCGGGAGGCTGCAGCGCTAGGATTACAGTTTTATCTCTACGGCGGCACAGAAGCTGTCCTGTCGAAGTTTTCCCAAACAGCAATTCAAGATTCAAGAATCTCAACGTTACAGGCTCCTTCAGCCCACCGTTTAGGCCTCGCGCGCAGAAGAAGAGTTGGAGGTGCTGTTCGAATCCGTTCCTCTGGCGCTCGGATCTGCCTAGTCGCTCTTGGCTGCCCGAGCCAGAAATTTGGATGTTCCGGAATGCAGCGTCATCAGGTGCACTTTGCCCTAGGCGTTGGTGCAGCATTTCCCATGATCAGCGGCGACACGCCAAGGGCGCCAGCCTGGGTTAGGCGCTTCGGTATGGAATGGATCTTCAGATCGATTCAGGAGCCAAAGCGCCTGACGTCCAGGTACACGATCGGAAATTTACGATTCTGTTCAGAGTTGATCAAGGAACTAACAGGGATTGCCCGTCGTATCTCCATCGATCGACACTAGCTTGCCGAAGACCGAATGACCACGGGCCGACCAGTCAACTTCAAACGCTGCCCTGCCTCCACATTGCCTGTGGTTTTGAGTCGACCGTCCCCGTCGAACACCAAGAGTTGCCCGGCCCAAACGGCGGACCCGTCAACTTCCACATCTTCGCTCCAATAGTACCTGTACTTGTTCGATCCCTTGGCCACGCTGCATACCCAATACATTTTGGCGCGTTGACACGATTCTAAAGTTGCATCAACTAGATTTTCAGCGAGCGTCGTATACATCCTACACCGCGGTTGATTCAACGCCGCGGCCTAATGTCAAACCCATTTCAGGATGGTCCCACGCGTACCAATAGAAGCGCTCGACACCCAGCCGCCTTGCAAGGAGATGGGTGCGCACGAGAAAGCCGATCGCCTGATCGGCACTGGTAGCCTTAGCGTTGTCATCAAATCCTGCGGATTTCGCATCAATCGGCACCCCATGATCGATAAGCAGGCCAACTCTGTGTTCCACAGTGGCTTGCTAGCGCCCGCAGTGTTTGCCTAAGCCTTCCTAATTTTAGTCACGAGATCCACCAGAACTTCAGGCTTCTTGTGGCTTGTGTAAAGATGATACCCAACTATATCGCATGCATCCCCTGCCCCGGCAGCAAGATATTCACCAACCAATCAAGTCCATATGTACCCGTGATTCCAGCGCAAACAACCTTTGCCTTGGGATCCAGTTGTCGAATGATACGAGAAGCCCTAACAGTTAATCCAGACAAATCTTTCGGTTCCCCACTAAAGAACACTTTCAATTACGCTCATTCCACATCTCATAGTAGGCGATGCGTCCCTTGTAACGCTGAACGACAGCCGACACATAAGTATCCCAATCGCCAATCAGCGGGAGGCGCCGACGCACCGTCGCCATAAGCACCCAGAAGTGATGGCGCGGATGATGCCGAGCGAGGGGTCGTCTGCAATGGCAACACAATGTCGGCCTCCGTCTCGACGACCAGCTTCACGGCGTCGTCCAGGCGTGCCCACTGCCATTGCCCTTGCTGCGGCTCCAAGTCACGCCATGAAACATCAAGTCGTGCAGTCAAACAGTGCCATACCCAGATTCGCCACAGCTTATCTGAAACAGTAGCAGAACATGAAGACCAAAAAAACTTCTCTCAAATCGTTTCAATGGAGCATTATCTACTGCACGAAGGTGGCCTGCCGAACGCTGCCGGCCGTACCAGCAGAGATAACAAGAAGAGCCATACTGCACGGCGTGAACTTGTCATGACTGTACTTACCAGAAAGATGGTAAGCGCCATCTTGACCCAGTAGTAAAGGTACTTTGTCCGGTAAAACAGCTTCCAGCACACGCCGGCGGCAGATTCTGAGAACTCCGCAAAGGAAATAGACCTATTTGCAAGAAGGATGTCAGCATACCTGATATAGAGGATTATACTCGATGAAATACCGTGCACTGTGCATGTACGACTCCTGGCGGTAGTACAGTAAAGGCTCACTCATCGCGCCGAAAGAAACCCCAGACCGATGCATGCGCTTGAAGAATTCGTAATCTTGGGCGCGTCGCAACTCTGGCCGGTACCGCCCGTATCGCTCAATTAATACTGCCCTCATCATCACGGTCGCATTATGGAGTCTCATCTTTCCCTGCTCGAAAGCCTCCTGGATCTTTTGTGGCGTGTCAGCTTCAGAACGCACCGGGCCCAATTGGGTTGGCGTCTCGGTTGCAAAGGGAATACAGTTCGCTTCCAACTGCTCCCAGGTTTCTATGAGTCCGCAAGTACGCGATCTGTTTGGCAAACCTCTCCCGGCAGCGACACATCATCTGCATCGCAAACTGCAATCAACTCGCCACGTATGTGCTTCAGACATTCGTTGCGTGCCATTCCACGCCCGCCATGCTGAATGTGATACACGCGGCAGCGCGGCTCCTGCTCGGCAATCTGCTGAGCGATCGCGAGCGTGTCGTCAGTGCTGCCGTCATCGACGAGAGAATCAATTCCCAATTCTTGTGAGTTTGCGCCTGAACGCTGTGGATGGTAGTCAGCAGATATTTTTCAGCATTCTTGGCCGGCATCATGACAGAGACCAATGGATTTTCTGACAACGTTGGATAGTTCATTTTAATGCTGCTTCTTTGTAGATATCTTCGAGCTGACTGGTCTGTCTATACAGGTCAAAACTTTGTACGACCCGCTTTCGCCCAGCCTCACCCATTGCTGTTCGGCCTGCATCGTCTCTCATGATGGCCAAGATGCTTGATGCCAATCTCTTGACATCACCCTCGGCGACAGACAAACCAGTTTCATTGTCCACAACCGTTTCGGGCAAACCACCATGTTTGGTGACGATGACTGGCAACCCTGCGGCGGCAGCCTCAATGGATGCGAGTCCAAAGGCTTCTTGCCAGCCATCAGACCCAGGTTTGCTGGCCAAGACGCTGAGTGCGCAGCCTCGGACAACTTCTGCAACAAGATGATGCGCCATCGTGCCGTGAAACACCACTTGATCTGCAACGCCAAGAATTGCCGCGAGCGATTCAAACTCCTGTCGACATGGACCGGCGCCAATCAAGCGCAGTTTGCTGCCGTCCAATTGAGCATGGACGCTTGCAAAAGCGCGTATCAAGTCCGCAATTCCCTTGGCATGGGTCAATCGCGCAACGCACACGATATCCCGACTGCGCTGAAATGCTGGCATCGGTTTGAAACGCTGCAGATCCACCCCGATGTAATGCTGTTCAATTTGTTGTGAGCTAAAGCCCATGGCCACAAGGCGGGAGGCTAGAAACTTCGACACCGCGATGACTTTGCTTGCGCGCCGCCGCAAACGTCTTTGATTCAGGATGTAGTACAAGCCGAAAACACCCTGATTGAACAACAACTCACTGGTGCGAAGCGTCGCATCAAACCCATGAAACGTGACGAGCAGCGGCAGCTTTAGTTGATGCGCAACCGGCATGGCATAAGCCCCATTGGGCCCGAAGTGCGCGTGTATCAAGTGCAGATCCGCCAGCGCCGAACGTCCGCCCCAAGCCCATGCACCAGGTGCAAACGCGAAAATCTTGCTTCCAGCGCCTCTCGGCGTTGTCGCGACAAATTCTCTGCATTCAAATTCATTCGCTGCCAAAATTTCGCGAACAAGGAAAACCGGCCGGTGCCTTGTCAGAGTTCTTGCTTGCTCAACAACAAAGGCCTCCGAAGGGATCGGAAAGGCACGCAGGTGGATGCCGACGGTCCTCATGAATTCGCTTTTACTCCACCACTCAGACGATGGCAGACCGCCGCCAGCGCCATGAATAGGAACAAACAGGTGGCGATGCCGCTTGCCTCCGCAACTGGCTCAAAAAAGTATTGGCCAGCGATTGCAAGAAGCGTTGTAAAAGCGACTTTCGAGTACCACCGAATTTCTGGATTGTTGCTTTCTCGGTATGTTTCTGATGCAACGCGAATTCCGTGAATGAAGCTCAACATGTACAAAATAGCTGCAGGGATCCCGAAGTGAACGATCTGATTCAAGAATACATTGTGCCCGTTAGCGTATTGAATGTCTGCAAGCTTGGCTGAAGCTAGCCACACGGCAAACTGTCCACTGCCAAATATCGCAATGAAAGGATCAGCCTGTGCGGCAAAGAATGTTGTTTTCCAAAGCAGGACGCGGGTGTCCATTGTTCTGAATGACCCACCCAGATGCAGACTGACCAATGTGATGGCAGTAATCAGCGTTGTCAATATGATCAGTTGTAGCAACCAGACGCCACGCCACGCCAGCAATACCCGCGGAAGCGACAACATCAAAATTCCATACAGGGCCCATGCCCACGCGCCCTTTGCGCGCGTGAAGTAAATCAATACAACCGCGCTGAGAAAGACAGCGAGTGCAAAGCAACGTCGCCATGCACCTTGGCGACCCGGCGCGAACAGCAAGCCAAATGCGACGAGGATCACTGGCAGCAGGAAGATTGACAAGCCGTTGGGATGATTGAAAAGCCCTGATACCGCGGATGACACCAATGAACCGTCGATGTCCATTTTGGTGGTGGTGGCCATGTTCAGTTTGATCGGAAACGGCCCACCCGCAACCTTCTGTATCAGGCCCAGCGCCAGATTCGGGCACCGCAGCCACCAGGAAAACCAGCAGGACAATGCGCACGTCCCGGACGGACCGCATTGAATGCATGAGCAATACAAACACAAAAAACGCCGGCAACAGGTTGCGAAAGACAAAGAACGAATGTGCAAGTTTCATCAGCCCGACAAAGGCAGCAAACATGGCCCAGAGAAAGTACATCACTAGCCAGCGGTTACCGGACCAGGCAGCGCGCGCCCAAGCCCAAGGCTGCCGCGGCAACATCACCGTATCAGCCAAGAGCACCAAAAAGACGACGAGCAGCAGGACTTCAAGCGGGTTGGATGCCGGGCCGCCGAGCCCCAGATCTCGTGTTCTGACGTCAATGCCGGCAGCAAGCAGGCCCAACATAGCAAGGCCAAGCCTGGCTTTGCCCTGCAGGGTTTCATTTTCTGCGGGTGGGACTGGCTGGCTATAGAACGGCTGCGGTCGCCGGCTCGTTGGGATTGTATGAAGCATGGTCAGGGTAACTCCGGTGCAGCGCGCACGCGGCGTCTGCTTTCAATGGCAAGGGACGCCCAGGCAAGCGCGAGCATGGCCAGACCGAAGCTGGCCACCTGCATGACCGGGTCAGTCAGCAACACGTGGATGGACCAACAGGCAGCGACAACCAGCAACACCTGTCCCAGCATGAGTGCAAAAGCAAACGGTAGTTTTTGCCAACGCTGAGACAAGGCCAGTTGCATCAGCAAGCCAAGCAGACCTGCTGCGCCGGTGGCGACCGCGGCGCCACGCACCCCAGCCAACGGCACCAGAACCAATAGCGCCAGCAATTGAAGACCGCCGGCAATCGCCGTGCACACCAACGGCCAGTGCGTGCGGCCTGACTTCAACAGCGCCACGTTCATGAGCCCGCTGGAAGCGGTGGCCACGGCACCGGTCAACAGGCAAGCCACCGCGACAACGTCAGCGGTTTGCGCGGGGTTGAACCAAGCCACCAAACTTGGCGTCAACAGCCAAAGAGCACCTGCGCATGCCGACATGCCGAGCACCACCACCCAGGCAGCGCGACGGAAGAAGCGTCCGCCGCCGTCATCGTCATGCAGGTGGGTGAATCTGGCGGCGGGGAACCACATGTTGATTGGCATGCCCAGCAGACTGATGGCACTTGCCACCTTGACCAGCACGACGTATTGCCCAATGGTGGCAATGTCTGCCAGACCGAGCATCACATACCGGTCACCCACCGCCACCGCCGTCGCCAACAATCCGGCCAACATCAATGGCAGCCCATAACGAACAGACGACATGAAGGAACCAAGCGGTTTCGCTGACAGCGACTCGGGCGCCGATGGCGGCCAACTGCACCACAACAGCATCAACGCCAACAGGCAGGCACCAGCAGACGGTACAAGCAGCCACATCAATGCTTGCGATGCCAAATTGAGGTTCGGCGCGCCCAGCGACTGCGCTGCCCACAACACCAGCAACCACAACGCCGCCTTGATCATCAGAATGCAGGCGAAGAACACACTGCGGTTGTTGGCACGAAACGCCGCCAAGCACAGCAAGGTGATGCCTTCCAACATCACCAACAGCGACAACACCGGTGCGGCTGCAGTTTGCCCGGCCAAGCTGCATGCCGCAAAGGCCACCGCAGCCATGGCTGCCAGCGGTGCCAACACCGGCCCGATCAAGGCGCGCCATGCCGTCGACCATGCGAAGTTGTCTTCGCCCACCAACTTGAGCAAGCCATGGTTCGTTCCGAGCAGGCCCACCTGCGCCATCGCCGCAGCCAGGGGCTCAAAGATCACCCAAAGGCCAAACTCGGATGGTCCCAGCAAGCGTGTCAGCAAAGGCACGGCCACAAAGGCGGCACCTGCCTGCGCAGCAGCGGCAACCGCATAGCCACCCAGATCAACCAGGCGCCTAGGCAAGCTCAGCCCCACGCGTGCGCACCACACGGGCAGGCGCACCGGCGGCCACACCAAGGACTGGCACTGCCCGCGTGACCACGCTGTTGCCCCCAACCACCCAGCCCCCACCCAAACTGGCACCTTTCAAGATGCAGGCCCCTCGCCCAATCCAGACATCGTCGCCAATCAGCACTGGACTGGCCTGCATGGGCTGCGCATACATTGGCAGACCCAAGGCCATGCCGTGGTCGGCATCGCGCAGACTGGCGTACTCGCCCACCAGCACATCCCGCCCCACGGTCAGTTGCATGCTGGCTGCCAGCACCACGCCCATGGAAAACGTGGTGTGGCTGCCGATCTCCAATCGTCCGGGTGGCGGCACATCAATCACCAGGTACTCGCCAAGGCGCACAAAATCACCGATCACCAGACCGCGATGGGGCGGGTACTTGAGGACCAGGCCCCTGCCCACCCAGAGGAAAGTGCCGCAACGCCCTCCAGCCATGCGGATGCGTAAACGGAGAACCTCACCCCGCAGCCGAGCCATCCAGCGGTTGACCTTTGCCTGAAGCTGGTACAGCAAGGCGAACCCTTCTCAATGAAGATACTGATGCATCGTTCGGCTACAGAACGTCACCCCGCCGCGAGCGAGGCACCCAAACACAACCTAACATGCAGTCTGCGATTCAGACGCTTGCTTTGCCAAAGTACCGGTCAACAATGGCGGGCGCCATCGCGGCAGCCATCTCGTTCAAGAACGAAACGTGCGCCAAATAAGACTGTTCTGCCACGACAGAAATGTTCGACACCCGAACCAGCATCCCATCAGGAATCTGGCCTTGCAATCCAAGTTGGATCTGCTTGACCTTGCGTCGTACCCCCGGCAACACTGCGGAATCATTTAACGTCACCCAGTAGGTGATCGGTTCGGTTCGGGCATTTAATCGACCCACGAGCCGCCGAACGACGATCTTCCGCTTTGCGATTGCAACTTCTGCCTGAGACATGGAACCGACGGAAAAACCCTGTGCGGTGTAGCAAAACTCAGGGCGATGCGCTGCAGTCGCATCTGTTCCTTGATCTGACCCGTAAGCAATCGATAACATGATGCGTTGACCAGCTGCATCGACATAGGTCCTGGCAAGGGTTTGGTTGTAAATCGTGTTGAGCAAGGCCTGAACATCAGGGCTAGGCAGAATCGGCAACACACCGGTATCAATCTGCCAGCTTCCAAACCGAGTGGGAACCTGTTTTTCCAGGTCGATGGGAGGTAAGAACTCTGCTGCCCGGTGGTTCGGTTTCATCACCACCGACGCGGCCGCCGTGGTTCCGCATGCGAGCGCAAATGCAAAGGCACGCCGCTTCATGGGGCCGCCGATCGTGCAGTCTTCTGGTCGCCGTCAGGCAAAAACCGCCCAATGATCTTGTCGACGACCAACATCATGGTGAGTGCGATCATGAAAAGCAGCATGCCTGCGAACCCATGTACAAAACCCTGACCCGCCGCATCCCCAAAGTGGAACGTAACCAGAACGAGCACCATCACCCGAATCACATTAGCGATAAATGCGATTGGAATGATCAGAATAGCCAACAAGAGGTTGCGGCGGACGGATGTGTAGTTCATCAAATTCATGTAGAGCAATCCAAGTGCCTCCAACGTGAACATGGAATTCAAACCAGCGCAGGCATCTGCCACCAACAATTGGTACTGGCCCACATACAGAATGACGCCGCTACGCGCCACAGGGTAGCCCATGGTGTACATCAGCCACTCGCCGACGTGCGAAACAACGATTTTCAAAGGCGTTGTCAGCGCTTGCACCACCAGGCCCGGCAACGGCACCATGAACAGCAAGAAGAACAAGAAGAAGGCACCCCACCGCAAGCCCGGCCGGCCTTTCAACAACAAGAGCGCGGCTGCGATCAACGGGAGGTGCGCGAAAATCTCGATCGTGTCAACTTGCTGCGACCGGCCGACTGCATAAGCACCAGTCCGATCGCCAGCAGTACCCAGCCACCATCGGGGGTTGCACGTCGGCCAACCGCTGAAGACATTCCGCCGCTGCCACATCAGCCAGAGCGTCACGGCCAGAATGATCGGCCCGTGGCCTTGCTCGTCGGTGGTCCAGACGGTCTGCGCAAGCTCGAGTAGGCTGGCACCAGCAATACCGCCAGTCCAGCAAGTACCAGTGCGCTAGGCCAAGACATCCCAAGTCGAATTGGCCCAGACGGGGAAGGAATTGAAGACATGGCATTGGACAGTTATCAGAACTCGTTGACGATCACCCCCGCCAACTTGCAGCGGGTGTCTCGGCCAAATTGGCCACCAGGTCTTGCAGGCTCACCACCTGGCTCTTGCCCTGCCGCGCCACCACCAGCGCGGCACCGCAGCGCGCGGCAATCACCGCGCTGTCGCTGCCGTACTGGGCCGCGGGGGTGTCGACCACCACATGGTCGAACTTGGAAGCAGCTCACGCACCAGCAGTCCGAATGCCGGGCGCTCCACAAGTTCCAACGGGTTCGGGGGGGTGATGCCCACCGGCAGCACAAACAGGCTGGGCACGCCCGCCACCTGCTGGATCACCTTGGATTCGGCCCGGCCGCTCAAGATGCCTGACAGGCCGGCGCTGTTGTCGATGCCAAACACCGCATGCTGGCGCGGGCCGCGCATGTCGGCGTCCACCAGCAGGGTGCGGCCGCCCAGTTGGGCCAACGTCACGGCCAGGTTGGCGGCAAAAAAGGTCTTGCCGTCGCCGCTGTCGGGGCTGACGACGGCGATGGCGCGGCGCTCTTGCCCTTCATTGAACAGCCGCATCATGATCTGGCTGCGGATGGCCCGAAAGCTCTCAGCCTGCACACCAAACGGCTGGTTCAGCGCCACCAGTTCGGGGTTGGCCTTGCGCTGGCTCTTCAGGCGCATAGGGGTAGTGGAACTGCTGGCTCAGCGCAAACAGCACATCGTCGGTGCTGGCATAGCCCAGGGCGATGGCGGCCTCGCCAAAGCGGATGCCCTTGGCCTTCTGGTGCGCCAGCACCTTCTCCACCTGGTCGGCGCTGAGGTTGCGCGTCTCGGCAATGATGGAGCCGATGGACCGGTCGGCCACGTCGGTGCCCTGGTCGGGCACGATGGTGGCGCCGTCGGCAGCGCTGGAATCTTTGAACTTGGCCATGGTTTGGTCGCTACGGGCTTCAGCCCTTGTTGCCTTGGGGGGCCGGCAGCCCGATCACACGTTGCTGCATCTGCAGGGCCAGCCGGCCCGTTGCCAGGCGCTTGGCGCCAGGCTTGGGCAACACGCCCAGCACCGGCAGGCCCAGCGCGGCAATCACGTCTTCAGGCGCACGCACGCGCCGGTTGCTCAGTTCCAGCAGCAGGGCCATGCCAACTGCCAGCAAGCTGCCCAAGAACACGGCCAGCAGGCTGTTCAGCAACACCTTGGGGCTGGACGGCAAGGCCGGTGGCTGGGCGCTGGTCAGCAGGTTGGCATAGCTCTGGTTGGCCTGGCTTTCCATGGCCGTCTGGTTCAGCCTGGCCATCACGCTGTCGTAGGCGCGCTGGGCGTTTTCAACCTCGCGCACCAGCACCTGGCCCTGGTCGCGCACGCCCTTCAGCTGCAGCAGCTTGGCGCGCTGGTTTTCCAGCTCACGCCGCACCTGGGCTTCACGCTGCTTGTTGATGGTGTTGGTGACGCTGACGCCGCCCGTCACGCGGCGGATTTCGGCGTCGATGCGGGTGCGCAGCTCAGCGATGCTGGCCTTGGCTTCCACCACCTGCGGGTGGTTCACGCCAAACTTGCTGTTCAGCTCTTGCAGGCGGGCTTCATTGCGGGTCAGGTCGGCGCGCAGACCGCCAATCAGCGGGTTGTTCAGCACCTCTTGCATGCGGTCGCCGGTGTCACCCTGGGCTTGCTGCTGGCGGCTGCCTGATTCACTGGAGATGGCCTGGATCTGCACCAGCTGGCTGCTCAGCTCGGCCAGGCGGGCGTTTTCCACGTCCAGCCGTTCATCGGCGGCGATGATGCCCTTGTCACGCTGGTAGGCCGACAGCTTGGTCTGGGCCACTTCCAGCGCGGTGCGGGCGTCTTTGCTTTGTGCCGCAAAAAAGGTGTTGAACTGCTTGGCCGGGTCGACCCGCAATTCCAGCGTGGTGGCCATGTAGGCCTGCGCAAAGGCATTGGCCAGGCCGGCGGCAAAGCGCGGGTCGGGTGACCGGTAGTTGATCTGGATGACGTTGCTTTCGCGGCTGGGCTTCACGTCCAGGTTTTTTTGCAGCAGGTTGATCAGCCATTGCTCGACGGTGCCGCGGCCTTCGCCTTCGGTCAGCCACTGCTCACGCAGGGCGGGGTTGTCCAGCAGCTTCAGGTCACGGATGACTTTCAGCGCCACGCGGTCGCTGATCAAGATGTCCACCTGTGTGGCCATGAAGCTGGGCATGGCCATGCTGGGGAAGGCCATGGCCGACACCGGGTCGGGCTTGATGTCGATGACCACGCTGGCCGTGGCGTCGTACTGCTTGGGCAGCACCAGGCTCACCCCCACGGTGGTGCCCACCACCAGCACAAACACCAGCAGCGCGGCCCATTTTCGGGCGCGCAAGATGGAGAGAAATTGTCCGAAGGTCATGGGTGGTTCCGGTGGTGTGCGGGGCAGGCTGTCAGGCGGCGTGGGCGGTGCGCAGAGCTTGCGATCTGCGACGCGCCACGCAAGCAAATGAAGACGCATCATTGGCACGCTCAACCACCTGCAGGTCAACAGGCCATTGCAACGCCTGCTTCAGGTGCATGGCGGCCAAGGCGCGTTGGTGGACGGTAGCGCGCACGTCAGTCTCAACCAGCAAGTCAACATCGCCACCGCGTGCAGCATCGTCCACCCGAGAGCCATACAGGCTGACGCGCGCATGCGGGCCAAACTGCTGGTACACGCAGTGCAAGATCACTTCAATCTGGTGGGGGTCAAATCGCATCGGTGCGCCCAGTCAAGCCGGTGTCGTCATCTGGATGCCCACCGCGATGGTGGACGGAGCAATGTCTTCGCCGTCAGGCCAAGTCGGTGCGCCGTACAGAACGCTGACCCGCGCAAAGTAGGCAGGATCTTGAAGTGCAGACAAGCCAGGCTGACCAAGATACGGGCGCAGATCAAACACTCCACTCCGCCCGTCTTCCAGTTCGACCTGCAGCCTGTGGTCTGGTAGCGCGCTCACAACCTTGATGTCGTCTTTCATGGGGCGGCTCACAGCGGGTCAATCCTGAATGGCTTCTGGCCCGACGCGGCCAGTTCCCAATCAGCGTTCAATTCATCCTGGTGAAGTTCCAGCCAAGCGTGCACCAGGCGCAACTGCCTACGCGGCAGTTCACCTGCCAGAACATCACCATCCCGGATTGCCACAGATGCCTCGAACTCAGCGAACCGCGCATGGAAATGCGGCAAGTGATGGTGCTGGGTATCAAGCGTGTACATGCGAATCAGAATCCCGTGAAACATCGAGATGACAGGCATGGCACACGCTGCGGCCTGGCTTCAGAACAAGCTCTCACGCACATACACCACGTCACCGTCACGCATGGCGTCGTCCATGGTGGGGGTGATGATCTGCACCGCGCCGTCAGCACCCTTGCGGTGCACGCGGATGCCTTTTTCGGTGCCGCGCTGGGTCAGGCCGCCGCCGGTGGCCAGGCTTTGCATCAGGGTCATGCCGCGCTCCAGCCGCATCGGGCCGGGGCGCTGCACTTCACCGTAGATGTAGACGATGGGCTGGCGGTCGACCCACACGGTGTCGCCGTTCAGGATGATGCATGTCCTTGCCCTTGCCGCCGGCCTGGAACACGGTGGGCAGGTCGATCTCCATGCCGGTAGGGCTGGCCGTTGCGGGTGCCGGTGACGATGACCATGTCGGCGCCGTTGCCGGCCGTGCCGCCGGCCATGGCCAGCAGGTCGGTCAGGCGCATGTCGGCCACTTCAATCGGGTAGCGGCCGGGGCGGTTGACCTGGCCCAGCACGCTGGCCTGGTTGCCGCGCACCTGCAGCACCACGAGCGTGACTTGCGGCTGCTTGACGAAGTTGCCGTTGCGCAGGCCGTCGGCGATCAGCTTCTCGGCCGGCGGTCACGCTCAGGCCGCCCAGGCGCACGCTGCCCAGCAGCGGGTAGCTGACCACGCCGGCCTCGGTGACGCGGGTTTCCAGCGTCAGGTCGGGGTTCTGGTAGACGTTGATGCGCATCACGTCGCCGCTGCCCAGGCGGTATTCAGCTTGCGCGCCGGTGCCAGGCGCAGCAGCTTTGGGCCTGTGCCGCAGTGATGCCGCCACAGCCCAGGCAAAAGCCCAGCACCAGGGCGGCGTACAGCAGGCAGGTTGCGGGTGTTTGTCATCATTTCAGTTCTCCATGGCGCGAAGGCGCCAGCCCAACGCATCAACCGGCAGAAGCAGCGGGCGCCGAGACGGGCTTGGCCCGGCTGCCGGGGCCGCCCCCTTGAGGGGGAGCGGCGCAGCCGCTGCGGGGGTGGGTCATTTCAGCCCCATGCCCTTGTTGATGTCGGCGGCGTTCAGGCGCCGCTGGCGGCGGTGCTGCCGGCGCCGGGGTGACAACAGGTGTCGGCCGGGGCGGTGGTGGCGCGGGCGCCGCACCGGGCGCACCTTCGGCAAACTTGCCCACGTATTCGATCTTGGCGGCGGCGCGCATGGCCTTGACGTCGTCTTCGATCAGCTTGCGCTTGCGCTCGTTCAGCAAGAACTGCTCGATGGCGGGGCGGGCCTGCTCTTCGGTCACCGGCTGGCTGCGGCTGCTGGCCAGCACCACCACCTGCACGCCGTTGGGCGCCTGGTTCAGCATGGCCTGGCCGTCGGTCATCTTGGCAAAGGCGTCCAGGCTTTGCAGCGGCAGCTGCTCGGCGGCGCGCACCGCCTGGTTGCCGCTGAACTTGAAGTCGTTGGCCTTCAGGAATTCAACGAACTCATTGATGTTCTTGCTGGCGGTCAGCTTGTCACGCAGCATGGCCACCTGGTCGGGCTTGGCCTCGATGGCGATCTCTTGGATGCTGTAGATGCGCCGGTCCTTGAACAGCGCGGGCTTCTCGTCGTAGTACTTCTTGATCTCTTCGGCCGTCGGCTTGGGGGCGGCTTCGCCCACCTTCTCAAGATAGGCGCGGGCGATGATTTCGCGCTTGGCGGCTTCGAATTGCTGCACCACGCGCGGGTCGCGGTCGAGCTTCAGGTCGTCGGCCTTTTGCAGCGCCAGTTCCTGGTCGATCAGGCGCTCCAGGATCTGCTTGCTGGCGGCGTCGGCCTGCTCGGGGCGGATGTTGCGCTGCTGCTGCAGCACGAAGTTGATCTGGTGCACCGTCACTTCAGACTTGTTGACCTTGACGGCCGTCTGGCTGGCGGCTTTTTCCTTCTTGTCGCCGCAAGCGGCCAGCAGGGCCGCCGACGACACCAGGGCAATCAGGCTGAGGCGCATCAACCCGTTGCGGGCGGCCAGACGTTGCGGGGTCTTCATGTTCGGTGGGTCTCCTGCCGGGGTGCGGCCTGCTTGGGTCCAGGCCGCCAGCGCTTGCGCCAGCAACCATCACAAATAACCGCCGAAGTGTACTGGTGATGGGTGACAACCCTGTGGCCAGCGGCCACCCAGCAAGGGGGAGGCCAGGCGCTGTTCAGCGCAAAGCGTGACAAGTGCCCAGCGGCAGGCAGGGCTCAGCAGCGGATGCCCACGTGCAGGGCCACCACGCCGGCGGTCAGGTTGTGCACATCCACATGGCCGAAGCCGGCGCTGTGCATCATGGCCTTCAGCTCGGCCTGGGGCGGGTGCATGCGGATGGATTCGGCCAGGTAGCGGTAGCTGTCGGCGTCGTTGGCGATCAGCTTGCCCATCAGCGGCAGCACGTTCAGTGAATACCAGTCGTAGGGCTTGCGCAGCGGCTCGGCCACCTGGCTGAATTCAAGCACCAGCAAGCGGCCGCCCGGGCGCAGCACCCGGCACATCTCGGCCAGGGCGCGGTCTTTGTGGGTCATGTTGCGCAGGCCGAAGGCCACGCTCACCAGGTCGAAGCTGGCGCTGGGGCATGGCAGGTGCTCGGCGTCGCACACCAGGGTGGGCAGCAGCAGGCCTTCGTCGACCAGGCGGTCGCGGCCGGTGCGCAGCATGGCTTCATTGATGTCGGTGTGCAGCACCAGGCCGGTGGGGCCCACCTTGCGGGCAAAGGCGCGCGCCAGGTCGCCGGTGCCGCGGCGATGTCCAGCACCTTGTCGCCCGGGCCCAGGTTGGCCACCGCCACGGTGTAGGCCTTCCAGGCTTATTATTCTGTGCAGCACCAGGCCGGTGGGCCCACTTTGCGGGCAAAGGCGCGCGCCAGGTCCCCGGTGCCGGCGGCGATGTCCAGCACCCTGGCGCCCGGGCCCAGGTTGGCCACCGCCACGGTGTAGGCCTTCCAGGCGCGGTGCAGGCCCATGGACATCACGTCGTTCATGATGTCGTAGCGCTTGGCCACGCTGTCGAACACGCCGCGCACACGCGCCGCCTTGTCGCTCTCGTCGACGGTCTTGAAGCCGAAATGGGTGTTGGCCATGGCCGTTGGGTCTCAGTGGCTGGCGCAGGCGCCGCCTGATTTGGTGGCCATGGGCGCGTCGCGGCTGACGCCGGCGTCGGCCAGGCGCTGTTCGTACTGGGCCCACAGGTCGGCTTGCTCGTGGCCCAGCTTGTAGAGGTAGTCCCAGGTGAACAGGCCGGTGTCGTGGCCGTCGGTGAAGCTGGGCTGCACGGCGTAGTGGCCCACGGCCTCGATGCTGCTGATGCCGACGTCGCGCTTGCCGGTCTGCAGCACTTCCTGGCCCGGGCCATGGCCTTGCACCTCGGCCGACGGGGAATAGATGCGCAGCAGCTCAAACGGGATGCGGAACACCGCGCCGTCGTCGAAGCCCACTTCCAGCACGCGGGTGGCCTGGTGCAGGGTGAGCGCGGTGGGCTGGGGGCTGGATGCGGGCATGGGCAGGGGCGTTAAGCGGATTGAGAAGCGCTGCAGTCTACCGGCCCGGGTCGGGCAGGGGCGGCGGCATGGCCACAGACTGGCCGGCCAGGCTGAAATCAACCTCGTCGTACAGGCTGGACACCGGCCAGGGGCTGCCCAGTGCGTCGATCTGCATCACACCGGTGTTGTCCATCGGCTGCAGCACCCACTGGCCTTGCAGGTTCTTGAAAAACAGGTCGGCATGGGGCCGGCTTTGCTCGATCAGCAGATAGTGGGTGAGCGTGTCGATGCTGCGGTACATCTCGAACTTTTGGCCGCGGTCGTAGGCGGCGGTGCTGTCGCTGAGCACTTCGACCACCAGCCAGGGGTGGCGGATGAATCGGTCTTCGGTGCCATCGCGGTCGCGCGGGTCGCAGGTGACCATGGCATCCGGATACAGGTGGTCGCCAGATTCCGACACTTGCAGCTTGGCGTCCAAGCCGTGCACCCGACACGGCGTGCCCCTGAGGGCCTGACGCAACCACATGCAGACGTTGAGCGCGATGGTGTTGTGCGTCAAACGCGCGCCCACCATGGCGTACACCTCGCCATCCACGTATTCATGGCGTTCGGTCTGCAATTCCTCCCAGGCCAGGTACGCCTCGGCATCGGCAAAACGGGGTGGCTTGGGCACGGCGCTCATATCAATCTCCAAGGCAAGGCGGCAAAAGCATAGCGCGCCGCCCTGCCCTTGTCAGAACGTGACGTGCAGCCGGCCGAAGTAGGACGCGCCGTTCAGCCCGAACTGCACGCTGTCGTAGATGAAGCCGTTGTCGGTCTCGTTGGCATCTTGCCGGGTCGGCTTGACGTTGAAGATGTTGTTGCCGCCAAAGCTGAGCTTGACGTTCTTGGCCAGCGCCACGCTGAAGGCCAGGTCGGCCGAGGTCTTGGCCTGGTAGCGGGCATTGGCCACACCGCCGGCCGTGCCGCTGAAGGTGCCCAGGGTCTGCGGGCCGAAGTGGATGATCTTCAGGTCGCTGGTCCAGGCGCCGGCGGCGTACTCAAAGCCCACAGTGGCCTTGCGGCTGGGCGCGCCCTGCTCGATGAACAGGCGCTCGCGCTCGCTCAGCAGCACGTCTTCAAACCCGGCCAGCGCCGCCGGGGCGTTGACCGCGCCCACCCGGGTCTTGCCCTGGTTGAGCGCCAGGTAGCTGTTGAGCTGGCCGCCGGCCAGCTTGCCCTTGTGCGACACGGTCAGGTCGATGCCGGTGGTGGTGGTGTCGACCGAGTTGACGAAGAACTGCGCCTGGCCCACGCCCAGTTGCTGCAGGGTGCTGCCCAGCGCCGGGTAGTTGCTGGCGTCGAAGCGGCCCGACAGCACGATGCGGTCGGCAATGGCGATGCGGTAGATGTCGGCCGTCATGGCCCAGGCGGCGCTGGGCTTGAAGGTGGCGCCCAGGCTGATGTTCTTGCTCTTTTCCTGCGTCAGCTTGGGGATGCCGGCGGCGTTGGCAATGGCGCCGCCGTTGGGTGCCAGCACCACGTCCAGCGGCACGCCGCTGATGAAATCAGTGAAGGTCGACGAGAAGAACACCTGCTGCAGGCTGGGCGCCCGAAAGCCGGTGCTGGCCGCGCCGCGCAGCAGCACAGCCGGGTTGAGCTTGTAACTGGCCGCCAGCTTGCCGTTGGTGGTGCTGCCGAAATCGCTGTAGCGCTCATGGCGCAGCGCCACCTGGGTGGTCAGCGCCGCCAGGGGCGTGCTTTCCAGTTCGGCATACAGCGCATGGCTGCGGCGGCTCTTGCTGGTGACATCGGCCGGCTGGAAGCCCGGGAAGCCCTGGCTGCCGGCATTGCCGCCCTGGCCCACGCCGTCGGCGTCGATGTAGCTGCCGGGCTCGCCGGCGCGGATGCTGTAGTGCTCGCGCCGCAGTTCGGCGCCAAAGGCCAGGTTGCTGCCGCCCAGCAGGCCGTCGAAGTAGCGCGATGCGTCCAGGTTGGTGGTGTCCTGGCGGAAGCGGAAGCCGCCGGCATCAAACCGGTTGGCGCTGGTGCCGGGGCCGCCGTTGTTCAGGTCGAGGTTGGCGCTCGACGCGTTCAGGGTGTTGCTGATGTCGTACTGCATGGCATTGCTGCCACGGGTGTGCGAGAGGTCGAACGCCCAGCCGCCCAAGGTGGTGCGCAGGCCGGCGATCAGGAAGCGGTCTTCGACATCGGCGTTGATGAAGGGCACAAAGCCGTTCGGGTACATGGCCACGGCATTGCGCGACGGGATGTCGCCGCTGCCCACGCCGCCACGGGCAAACGCTGCCGACGAGGCGCGCCGGTCTTGCAGGCCGGCCGTGCCGTACAGCGCGGTGCCGCCACCCAGCGGCCATTCACCGTTGAGGTAGACCGTCTCGTTGCGCACCTTGGTGTCGCCGATGATGCGCGGGTTGCCGGCCTCGGCCCGGTTGCTGCGGCCGCGGTCTTGCCATTCCCCGGTGATGCCCAAGCTGGCGGCGCCCAGCTTGACGCCGCAATAGGCCGACAGCAGGCCGTTTTCGCCGTCACCGGCGGAATACTGGCCGTAGCCGGCCACGGCCTCGCAGCCGGCGCGCCGTTTCAGCTGGATGTTGATGACGCCGGCGATCGCGTCCGACCCATATTGCGCCGCCGCGCCGTCGCGCAGCACCTGCACGTTGTCGATGGCCAGCAGCGGGATGGCATTCATGTCGGTGCCGGTGCTGCCGCGGTTGCGGGCACCAAACAGGTTGACCAAGGCCACGGTGTGGCGCCGTTTGCCATTGACCAGCACCAGGGTCTGGTCGCTGCCCAGGCCGCGCAGGGCGGCGCTGTCGATCAGGTCGGCGCCGTCGGCACCGGTCTGGCGGGTGCTGTTGAACGACGGCGACAGGTATTGCAGGGTCTGCGCCAGGTCGAACTGGCCGCCCGATTCAGCCGCCTTGCCCAGGCTGTAGATGTCCACCGGCACGGTGGTGTCGATGGCGCTGCTGGCCGGCGTGGCACGGCGGCTGCCCAGGATGGTGATGCGCTCGCTGGTGTCGGCACTGGTCTGCGCCAGCAGCGGGGCAGGCGCGCTGGCCAGGCCGGCGGCGGTGGCCAGTGCAATGGCGCTCAGACGCAGGACGGGCTGGGCAAGGCGGTGGGTGGTGGGCATGGCGGCGGAGGCGGGTATTGAGTCGGGTGGGTGGGGTGGGTGGAACGGGGGAAGATGCCGTTACCTGGCAGTGCTGGCCTGGCGCAGCAGGTCTGGTCAGGCGGTGGCGGTCACAGCGTGCGGGCGTCGAAGGTGTTGCAGTCGGCCATGCGGCCACTGGCGATGCCGCGCTTGAACCAGGACACCCGCTGCGCGCTGGTGCCATGGGTGAAGCTTTCAGGGCGGATGGCGCCGCTGCCGGCCTGCAATTTGTCGTCGCCGATCTGGGCGGCGGCGTTCAGCGCTTCTTCCACATCACCCTGCTCCAGCACCTGGCGGTTGCGCTGGGCATGGTGGGCCCACACGCCGGCCAGGCAATCGGCCTGCAGTTCCAGGCGCACGCTCAGTGCGTTCATGCGCGCCTCAGGGATGCGGCCGCGCTGGGCGTCGACCTTGCCGGTGATGCCCAGCAGGTTCTGCACATGGTGGCCCACCTCATGGGCGATGACATAGGCCTGGGCAAAGTCGCCGGGCGCGCCCAGCTTGTCGCGCAGGGTCTGGTAGAAGGCCAGGTCGATGTAGACCTTCTGGTCGCCGGGGCAATAAAACGGGCCCATCGCCGACTGGCCGGTGCCGCAGGCCGTGGGCGTGGCGCCGCGAAACAGCACCAGCTTGGGGTCTTGGTAGCTGCCGCCCTGGGCCTGGAATTGCTGGCGCCACACGTCTTCGGTGTCGGCCAGCACCGTGGCCACAAACTGGCCCATCGGGTCTTTGGGTGCCGGGGCGGCGGGCGCCTGCTGCGCCTGGGGTGCCGGCCCGGCCATGCCGCCGCCGTCCAGCAGGCCCAGCACGGTGAGCGGGTTGATGCCGAAGACCCAGCCCGCCACCAGGGCGATGGCCACCGAGCCCAGGCCGATGCCGCGGCCACCGATGCGGCCACCGCCGCCGCCCGATCCACCGCCGCCGCTGCGCCGGTCTTCCACGTTGTCGCTCTGGCGCCCGCCTTCCCACTTCATGGTGGTCTCCGGTGTGCGGCCGGTGGCCGCTGGTCAGCGAGTATCAGGTCTTGGGCAGGGTGACGCCGCGCTGGCCCTGGTATTTGCCACCGCGGTCTTTGTAGCTGGTCTCGCAGACCTCGTCGCTCTCGAAGAACAGCACCTGGGCGCAGCCCTCGCCGGCGTAGATCTTGGCGGGCAGCGGCGTGGTGTTGCTGAATTCCAGCGTCACATAGCCTTCCCATTCAGGCTCGAACGGGGTGACGTTGACGATGATGCCGCAGCGGGCATAGGTGCTCTTGCCCAGGCAGATGGTCAGCACATTGCGCGGGATGCGGAAGTATTCGACCGTGCGGGCCAGCGCAAAGCTGTTGGGCGGGATGATGCAGACATCGGCCTCGATGTCGACGAAGCTCTTCTCGTCGAAGTTCTTCGGGTCGACCACGGTGCTGTAGATGTTGGTGAAGACCTTGAACTCACGCGCGCAACGGATGTCGTAGCCGTAGCTGCTGGTGCCGTAGCTGACGATCTTCTGGCCGTCGGCGGTCTGGCGCACCTGGCCGGGCTCGAAGGGTTCGATCATGCCGGTCTGCTCGGCCATGCGGCGGATCCAACGGTCGCTCTTGATGCTCATCGGCTGCTCGGCGTTGCTGTCCTGGGACGGTGGCGCATTCTAGAAGCCGGGCCCGGCCGGCCGGCTGTGGTCCACTGCCACGCTTTCCCACTGCACACCGGAGTCGCTTGCATGGCTGGTCCCAAGTCCCCATCCCCCAACGCTGCCAGGCTGGCCACAGGCCCGGCCCCCACGGTGCTGGTGATGGGCGCCGGCAGCATTGGCTGCTGGCTGGGCGGGCGGCTGCAAGCGGCTGGTGCCACCGTGCACCTGGTGGGCCGGCCGCGCATGCTGCAGGCGCTGGCGGCCCACGGCCTGACCCTGACCGACCGCGACGGCGGCCAGCTGCAACTGCCCGCCGCCAGCCTGCAGCTGCACGGCAGCGTGCCCGCCGGCCTGCAGCCCGACCTGGTGCTGCTGTGCGTGAAGAGCGGCGCCACCGCCGACGCGGCCGCTGAACTGGCGCAGGCCCTGCCCGCCGGCACGCTGGTGCTGTCGATGCAGAACGGCATCAGCAATGTCGACCTGGCCCAGGCCGCCGCGCCCGGCCTGGTGCTGGCTGCGCGGCATGGTGCCGTACAACGTGGCCGAGCTGGGCCCGGGCCGGCTGCACCGCGGCACCGACGGCCAGCTGGCCGCGCAGGCCCACGACCGGCTGACGCCCTGGCTGCCCTGGCTGGACGCCGCCGGCCTGCCGCTGGTGCTGCACGACGACTTGCTGCCGGTGCAATGGGGCAAGCTGCTGCTGAACCTGAACAACGCCGTCAACGCCCTCAGCGGCCTGCCGCTGCGCCAGCAGCTGCTCAACACCGACCTGCGCCAGTGCACCGCAGGGCTGATCAGCGAAACCTTGTATGCTGCTGAAGCAGGCCGGCATCCGGCCGGCGCGCATGTCGGCCGGTGCGGCCGACCCTGCTGCCGACCGTGCTGCGCCTGCCCACGCCCTGTTTCGCCTGGCGGCGCGGCGCATGCTGCGCATCGACGACAAGGCCCGGTCCAGCATGGCCGACGACCTGGCCCGCAACCGGCCGACCGAGATCGACGCCATCCAGGGCGAAGTGCTGCGCCTGGCCACCCGGCTGAACCAGCTGGCGCCCTGCAATGCCCGCATCAGCCAGCTGGTGCGCGCCTGGTCCCCGCGCAGCCAGCCGCTGAGCGGGCGCAGCCTGCGCAAGTTTTTGAATCTTTAAGGCATGGGGTCAGGTCTCACCTTTCACCTGGCCAGGTGAAAGGTGAGACCTGACCCCTTCATTCTTGACCCTTCATTCAAGCCTCGGCCGACAGCTCCAGCCGCTGGCTGGCACCGGCAAACTGGCCCAGCAGTCTGCACCAGCACCGGCAGCGCCTCGCGCAGCTGGGCGCGCAGGGTGTGCGGCGGGTTGATGACGAACACGCCGCTGCCCAGCATGCCGAAGCCGCGGTCGTTGGGCTCGGCCACCGTCAGCCGCGCATGCAGCCAGCCCTTGCGCGCCTGGGTTCTGGCCAGGGCCTTCAGGCGCAGCGGCAGGTTGGCGGATTCACGCGCGTCGATCAGCGGGTACCACACCATCACCATGCCTTCGGCAAAGCGGGTCAGCGCCTCCTGGGTGGCGGCGGCCACGGCGGCGTAGTCGGTCTTGAGCTCGTAGCTGGGGTCCATCAGCAGCAGGCCGCGCCGGCTGGGCGGCGGCAGCTGGGCCTTGATGCCGGCAAAGCCGTCGCTCTGCTGCACCTGCACCTGCTTGTCGGCGGCAAAGGCCTCGGCCAGCAGGGCGTGGTCGGTGGGGTGCAGCTCGTACAGGCGCAGCTGGTCTTGCGGCCGCATCAGCGCCTTGGCCAGGCAGGGTGAGCCGGGGTAGGCCAGCAGTTCATCCTGCGGGTTGAACAGCCGCAGCTGGGCGATGTAGTCGGCCAGCAGGGGCGGCAGGTGGCCTTGCTGCCACAAGCGGGCGATGCCCTGGCGGTATTCACCCAGCTTTTGCGCGGCTTCGGCATGCAGGGCGTAGGCGCCGGCGCCGGCATGGGTGTCGACCAGGCGCCAGCCCTTGTCCTTGGCATTGAGGTGGTGCAGCACCGCCACCAGGGTGGCGTGCTTGAGCACGTCGGCATGGTTGCCGGCATGGAAGGCGTGGCGGTAAGCGAGCATGGCCGCACTGTGCCATGGCTGGCAAGATCGACTGCCTCGACCGGGGTCAGGTCTCCGCCTCGACCGGGGTCAGGTCTCTCCTTTCACCTGGCCAGGTGAAAGGAGAGACCTGACCCCTTGCCTTCTTGTTCACTTCATCGCCCATGACAGCCCTGCCCTATCAAAGCATTCCCCTGGTCAAAGGCCTGCCGCTGGTGGGCAACCTGATCAAGTTCCTGCGTGACCCGCTGGACAACGCCCAGTCGCTGGAGCAACACGGCAACGTGGTGCGGTCGCGCACCTTTTTCGAGACGGTGACGCTGCTGGGGCCCGAGGCCAACCAGTTTGTGCTGCATGACCGCGAGGGCAACTTCAGCAGCCGGGGTGGCTGGTATTACTGGATCGACGCGGTGTTTCCCGGCGCGATCATGGCCATGGACAACCCGGCCCACAAGCACCACCGCCGCATCATGCAGGGCGCCTTCAAGCGCAGCGCGATGGAGCGCTATGTGGCCGACATGGGCCCGGTGATCGCCGATGTGCTGGCCACCTGGCCCGATGGCCGCCTGCTGGTGTTTCCGCAGGTCAAGGCGCTGACGCTGAACATCGCGGCGCGGGTGTTCATGGGCATGGCGCTGGGGCGCGAGGCCGACCGCATGAACCAGGCCTTCATCGACACGGTGGCGGCGTCGCTGGCGCTGATCCGCAAGCCGCTGCCGCCCTTTGGCATGTGGCGCGGGGTGCGGGCGCGGGCCTTTCTGGTGGACCTGATGCGCAGCAAGCTGGCCGACAAGCGCGCCAGCGAAGGGCCAGACCTGTTCAGCCAGTTGTGCCACGCCCGGGGCGAAGACGGCGAGCGCTTCAGCGACGACGAGGTGGTCAACCACATGATCTTCCTGATGATGGCGGCACACGACACCACCACATCGACACTGACCACGCTGTTTTATTGCCTGGCCCGCGATACCGACTGGCAGGACCGCCTGCGCGCCGACGCCCAGGCCCTGCCCAACGCCCAGCTGCAGTTTGCCGACCTGGCCGGCTGCGAGCGCACCGAATGGGCGATGAAGGAGGCGCTGCGGCTGTACCCGCCGCTGACCAGCATCCCGCGCAAGGCGGCCAAGGACTGCAGCTTCGGCGGCTTCCAGATCCCGCGCGGCACGCCGGTGGGCATCTCGCCGATCCACACCCACCACATGCCCAGCCTGTGGACCGCGCCGCAGCGCTTCGACCCCGAGCGCTTTTCCCCCGCCCGGGCCGAGCACAAGCGCCACGCCTATGCCTACCTGCCGTTTGGTGGCGGTGCGCACCTGTGCATCGGCCAGCACTTTGCCGACATGGAAGTCAAGAGCGTGCTGCACCAGGTGCTGCGGCAGTTCAGCTTCAGCGTGCCGGATGGCTACCGCATGCCCTACCAGCTGGTGCCGATTGCCAAGCCGCGTGACGGGCTGCCGATCACGCTGCGGCGGCTTTGACCGCCAGCGCTGCCGTCAATCCAGCGTGATGCCCAGGTCGGTGGCCAGGGCGGTCCACTCGGCGGAATCCTCAGCCCAGATCTTGCGCACCTCGGCCGGGTTGGTGGTCGGCAGGTTGGGGATGCCGAACTGCTCTCGCAGGCCCTTGAGCTGCGGTGTGTCCGAGGCCTCGCGCACCGCTGCGGCGATCTTCTCCAGGATGTCGCGCGGGGTGCCGGCCGGCGCAACAAACGGCAGAAAGCCTTCCAGGCCGAACACCGGGGCGGTGAAGCCCTGCTCGACCAGGGTGCTCACGTCCGGCAGGCGGGGCGTGCGCACGCGGCCGGTGGCACCAACGGCGCGCAGCTTGCCTGACTGGATGTGCGGCAGGATGCCCTGCACGCTGCCCACGCCCGCCTGGATCTGGCCGCCGATCAGGTCGGTCAGCATGGGCGCCTCACCCCGGTAATGCGCCACCACCATGTTGAGCTTCTCGCTCTTGTTGAGCACATCACCCAGCATGTGCGCCCACGAACCAGCGCCATAGGTGCCCCAGGCCGCCGGATTGACCTTGGCATGGTTGACCAGCTCGCGCAGGTTCTTGGCCGGCACGCTGGCATTGACCGCCACCAGCAGCGCGCCGCTGGGGAACAGCGCAATCGGGTCGAAGTCCTTCACCGGCGTGTAGGGCAACTTCTTGTACAGCACCTTGGCCTGCCAGGTGGGCGTGCTGGTGCTGATCAGCAGGGTGTAGCCGTCGGGCGCGGCCTTGGCCACATCACCCGCACCCAACGTGCCGCCAGCGCCGGTCTTGTTCTCGATGTTGAAAGCCTGCCCAAACTTGCGTGACAGCTGCTCGCAGTACATGCGGGCATAGGCATCGGTCAGGCCACCAGGCGGGAATGGCACCACCACCCGCACCGGCCGGTTGGGCCAGGCCGCCTGGGCCTGCGCGAGACCAGGCAAGCACGCGGACGCAGCAGCGGCTGCAGTGCCCAGCACCAGGTGCCGGCGGGACAGGCTGGCGGTGGTTTCAACAGCGGTAGGCGGGGTCGACATCGGCAGATCTCCAGGGGTGGCAAACCCTGGATGCTGTCGCACCCCGGCCACGTGGGGCTGTCGCCCGGCCGACAAGCGTCAGCATGTCAAGCGGGCGTGCAGGAACGTGAGGCGGCCTGGTCGGCAGCCTGCAGCCAGCGCCGAATCAGGAGCCGGCGGGCTTGGCAGCAGGTTTGGCGGCCGGCTTGGCAGGGGGCCTGGCCGCCGGCTTGGGTGCTGGCTTGGCGGTGGTGCCGGTGCTGGTGTTGGACGTGGCTGCCGCCGGCACCGCTGTGCCGCTGCCGGTGGCCAGCTCTTTGGACGCCGGCGTGCTGCCGCCATCGACCCCCAGGCGACCACCGGTGCCCAAACCACCCGAACGGTCTGCGCCTTGTAGTTCTTCAGCGCCTTGACCATCTGGTTGTACGAGTCGGCAAAGGCAGTGACGATGACCTTGCCCTGCGGTGTGCTGGAGTAGCCGCCGCCGGCAGCGCCCAGGCCACCAAACGCGCCGAAGACGTTGAAGTCCATGTTCTTGGCGCTGCCCTCGGCGGCTGAAATCTGCACGCCGCTGCGGTTGTCGATCAGCAGCAGCGTGGTGGATGCTTCATTGGTCGACATGCCACCGGCCACCAGACCGGCCACCCCCGGCAGAAACGCGCCCAACGCACCGCCACCGGTCTTGCCGGAGAACTGGATCGACGGGCTCATGGTGTAGTCGGCCGCCACCATCTGGCCCCGGCCCATGTTGCTGCCCGACCGTGCCTCGCCGCTGTTGGCCAGCGCCCGCTCTTGCATCATGTTGTTCATGGCGCCACCGCGCTCGACGATGACGAAGCAGTTGCTCTGCTGGATCATCAGGCGCAACACCGGCAAGGTGGACCCCAGGTTGTAGCCACGCAACTGCTGGTACCAGGGCGCGGACGCGTCTTCCTGCATGCCCATGGTGCCCAGGGTCTCGGTGCACTTCTCGAGCGCGCTGTTCTGGTTTTCAGCGGCGGCACCGCCTGCGGCACCGGTGACGGTGCCCTTGTTGTCACCCATGGTGGGTGCGGTGGCCAGGCAGCCGCTGAGCAAGGTGCTAGCGCAGGCCGTGGCGGCCAGCGCGAGGCGGCGCGGAAAACAGAAGGCCTTGGAGACATGACATGGTGGGATCCCTGGATGTTGTAGCACCTGTCCGCCCGTGGGCTGCGCCATGCAGCCCAGATGTCGGTTTATCAAGCGTACAGCAGAGCCCGCCAGGCGGCAAGCACCACCGGGCAGCAGCTCAGCGCCTCAGCTAACCCCTTGTCTGAGGGGGTGGAGCCGGCCAGCGCGCGCATGCACGCACCCGCGGCGGCCCGGCAGGCTTCACTCGCCCAGGTAGGCCGCCCGCACCTTCGGGTCGTTCAGCAAGGCCTTGGCCTCGCCCTCCATCGTGATCAGGCCGCTCTCCATCACGTAGCCACGGTCGGCCAGGCTCAGCGCGCGGCTGGCGTTCTGCTCGACCAGCAAGATGGTGGTGCCGCGGCTGTGGATGTCGGCCACCACCTCGAAGATCTTGTCGACCATGATGGGCGACAAGCCCATGCTGGGCTCGTCGAGCAGCAGCAGCTTGGGCCTGGCCATCAGCGCGCGGCCCATGGCCAGCATCTGCTGCTCACCGCCGCTCATGGTGCCGGCCAGTTGCTCGGCACGTTCCTTGAGCCGCGGGAAGATGGCGAACACCTTGTCGACGTCGGCCTGCACCGCATCGTCGTCGCGGATGTAGGCGCCCATCAGCAGGTTCTCGGTGATGGTCATGCGGGCGAAGGTGCCGCGCCCCTCGGGCACCATCACCAGGCCTTGCTTCACCAGGTCCCAGGCGCCCTGGCCAGAGATGTTCTGGCCCATGTAGTGGATGCTGCCGTCGGCCGCCGGCTGGGTGCCGGTGATGGCTTTGAGCGTGGTGGTCTTGCCCGCGCCGTTGGCGCCGATCAGGCACACCAGTTCACCCTGGCGGACCTGGAAGCTGGCGCCCTTGACAGCCTGGATGCCGCCATAGGCCACCTTGAGGTTGCTGATTTCGAGCAGGATGGGGTCGTTGTTGCTCATCGGTCGTCTCCGCAGCGCGCAGTGTCTTGTTCAAGTGGGCGCCGCGGATCCGGCTTGGCCGGGCCGCTGGGGCCGCCCCCTTGAGGGGGAAGCGCCACAGGCGCTTCGGGGGTGGGCTTGGTCACGCCTTGTGACCGGCGCCCAGATAGGCCTCGATCACCTTGTCGTTGCGCTGCACGTCATAGGGCGTGCCTTCGGCGATCTGCTTGCCGTAGTCCAGCACCGTCACCCGGTCGCACAGGCCCATCACCAGTTTGACGTCGTGCTCGATCAGCAAGATGGTGCGGCCGTCCTTGCGGATCTGGTCGATCAGTTCGCGCAGCACCACTTTCTCGGTGGCGTTCATGCCGGCAGCGGGCTCGTCAAGCGCGATCAGCTTGGGGTCGGTGGCCAGCGCGCGGGCAATTTCCAGCCGGCGCTGGTCGCCATAGCTCAGGGTGCGTGCCTTCATCTCGGCCAGGTGGCCGATGCCGACGTAGTCCAGCAGCTCGCGCGCGCGCAGCGCGATGGCCGCCTCTTCGGCCTTGAAGCCAGGCGTGCGGAAAATGGCGCCCAGCAGGCCCGAATGGGTGCGCACATGGCGGCCGACCATCACGTTTTCCAGCGCCGTCATCTCGGCGAACAGGCGGATGTTCTGGAAGGTGCGGGCAATGCCGGCCTTGGCCACCTCGTGCACCGCGGTGGGTTTGTAGGGCTTCGCCGCCCAGGTCGAAAGCTGCCCGAGTCAGGTGTGTACAGGCCGGTGAGCACATTGAAGAAGGTGGTCTTGCCGGCGCCGTTGGGGCCGATCAAGCCATAGACCTGGCCCTTCTGGATGCGGATGCCCACATCGGACAAGGCCTGCAGGCCGCCGAAGCGCTTGGACACGCCCTGGACATCCAGCACCACCTGGCCCACTGCGCTGCGGGCTGCGTCTGGCACCACCGCGTTCATGCTGCGCTCCCGGGTTTGTCGGGGGTCACCGGCTGGGGCGCCGCCTTGCCGTGCTCGGGCGACGGCCACAGGCCGCGCGGGCGCAGCAGCATGATGCTGATCATGGCCAGCGCGACCATCAACTGGCGCAGGATGGCGGCGTCGATGCGGCCGTCGGTCAGGCGCTGCAGGTCCAGTTCACCGGCCACCCAGCGCAGCGCCTCGGGCAGTGCAGCCAGCAGCACCGCGCCCAGCACCACGCCCGGGATGTGGCCGATGCCGCCCAGCACCACCATGGCCACGATCATCACGCTCTCCTGCAGCGAGAAGCTCTCGGGCGAGACGAAGCCCTGGAAGGTGGCGAACATCACCCCCGACACGCCGCCGAAGGTGGCGCCCATGCCGAAGGCCAGCAGCTTCAGGTTGCGGGTGTTGATGCCCATGGCCTTGGCGGCGATTTCGTCTTCACGGATGGCCATCCAGGCGCGGCCGATGCGGCTTTGCTCCAGCCGGTAGCAGATGACCACGCTGACCACCACCAGCAGCAGGAACAGGTAGTAGTACTTGGTGACCGACGAGATCTCGTAGCCGAACAGGTCGCCGGTCTTGCCGAAGTCCATGCCGAAGATGCGTGAGGCTGTCGATCTGCGACAAGCCCTTGGGGCCGTTGGTGATGTTGACCGGGCGGTCGAGGTTGTTCATGAACACCCGCACGATCTCGCCAAAGCCCAGGGTCACGATGGCCAGGTAGTCGCCACGCAGCTTCAGCGTGGGCGCGCCCAGCAGCATGCCCGCCAGCCCGGCCAGCCCGGCCCCCAGCGGGATGACCAGCCAGATCGGGCTGTGCAGGCCGTCGGGAAATGCCGACCGGATGAAGGCGAAGTTCTCGGCCAGGTGCGGCGAGGCCAGCAGCCCGAACATGTAGGCGCCCACCGCATAGAAGGCGACATAGCCCAGGTCCAGCAGGCCGGCATAGCCCACCACGATGTTCAGGCCCAGCGCCAGCAGCACATAGAGCAGCGCAAAGTCGAGCATGCGCACCCAGAAGTTGCCGGCCGACTGCGCCACCAGCGGCAGGATCATCAGCGCCAGCGCGGCGATGAGAAAGACGATCAGCTTGTTCTTCATGGTCTGTGTCTCCGGGGTCAGGCGCGGTCGGCCACACGTTCACCCATCAGGCCCTGCGGCCGGATGGTCAGCACCAGGATCAGCACCAGGAAGGCGAAGATGTCGCTGTACTGGCTGCCCAGCACACCGCCGGTGAGCATGCCGATGTAGCCCGAGCCCAGGGCCTCGATCAGGCCCAGCAGCACGCCGCCCACCACCGCGCCGCCCAGGTTGCCGATGCCGCCGAACACCGCCGCGGTGAAGGCCTTGAGCCCCGGCAGAAAGCCCATGGTGTGCTGCACCGTGCCGTAGTTGGCGGCGTACATCACGCCGGCCAGTGCGGCCAGCGCCGCGCCGATGATGAAGGTGGCCGAGATCACATGGTCGGGCCGCACGCCCATCAGCGCGGCCACCCGCGGGTTCTCGGCGGTGGCGCGCATGGCCCGGCCCAGCTTGGTGCGGTTGACCAGGTACATCAGGGCCAGCAGCACCACCACCGTGGTGCCCAGGATCAGGATCTGGGTGATGTTGATGACCGCACCGCCGATGAAGATGGGGTCGTTGGGCAGCAGGATCGGGTAGGGCTTGGTGCTGGGCTGCCAGATGATCATGGCCAGGGTCTGCAGCAGCAGGCTCATGCCCATGGCGGTGATCAGCGGCGCCAGGCGCGGGGCGTTGCGCAGCGGCCGGTAGGCGATCTTCTCGATCACATAGTTCAGCGCCGAGCACACCACCACCGCTGCCACCAGGCTGATCAGCAGCATCAGCCAGCCCGGCAGGCCGCTGCCGGCCAGCATGCGCAGCACCGTCCAGCTGGTGAGCGCACCCACCATCAGCACCTCGCCATGGGCGAAATTGATCAGGTTGATGATGCCGTACACCATGGTGTAGCCCAGGGCCACCAGCGCATACATGCTGCCCAGCACCAGACCGTTGATGATCTGTTGCAACAAGATATCCATGGCGGGAGGCCTCCGGTCCTCGGCCCGGCGGCACGCGCTGCCCGGGCGGCAGCGCCGGGGCACGGCCGGGCTGGTGTTTTTATCTGTAGCAAGAAGCCGGCCGATGCCTGGCCTGCGGGTGCGCTGCGTGGGCCTGGCATCGGCCTGGCACAAGCGTTGCGGCGGGTTCGGCGGCCGGTGCGGCCACTGCTGCGCCCGGATTGTAGGCAGGGGTGCAGCGCAGAATTGGCAGGAGAACCCCGGTAGCCAAACGCTCGATAGGCTGAACGACCAGCCCGGGCCAGCAGCTGGTGCGGCCGGCGTGCGGCTAGCTGCAGATCACCCGGGCGGTGCTGCCGGGGCGTCGTCAGCCCCTGGCCCAGCCCCAGCCCCAGCCCCAGCCCGGGCCTGCTGGTTCAGCCGCCGCAGGTCGGCCAGGCGCTCGCCGATGCGCAGCTCCAGCCCGCGCGGCACCGGCTGGTAGAACACCCGGTCGGTCAGGCCGTCGGGCAGGTAGTGCATGCCGGCGGCAAAACCACCGGCCTCGTCATGCGCATAGCGGTAGCCCGCGCCGTGGCCCAGGCCCTGCATCAGCTTGGTGGGCGCATTGCGCAAGCGCATCGGCACCGGGCGGGTGCTGTCTTGCTTGACCAGGGCGCGCACCGCATTCCAGGCGGTGTAGACCGCGTTGCTCTTGGGCGCCACCGCCAGGTAGACCACCGCCTGCGCCAGTGCCAGTTCGCCCTCGGGCGCGCCCAGGCGCTCATACACATCCGCCGCCTGCAAGGCCAGCTGCTGGCCACGCGGGTCGGCCAGGCCGATGTCCTCGCTGGCCATGCGGATGAGCCGGCGCGCCACGTAGCGCGCATCGGCACCACCGTCGAGCATGCGCGCCAGCCAGTACAGCGCGGCATCGGGGTCGGACCCGCGCACGCTTTTGTGCAGCGCGCTGATCATGTCGTAGAACTGGTCGCCGCCCTTGTCGTAGCGGCGCAGCAGTTCACCCAGCGTCATTTCCAGCCGGGCCTCGTCGATCTGGGCGGGGGGCGGCGTGCCTGCATTGGCCGGGGCATCGCCCAGGCCGTCCACCAGCGCCTGGTAGGCGTTGAGCAGCCGGCGTGCGTCGCCATCGGCATGGGCAACCAGGCGCTGGCGGGCGGCGTCGGTCAGCGGCGGCGCCCCCAACGCTGCCTGGGCGCGTTGCACCAGGGCGGCCAGGTCGGCATCGTCCAGCGCCTTGAGCACATGCACCGTGGCGCGGCTGAGCAGGGCAGAGTTGACCTCGAAGCTGGGGTTCTCGGTGGTGGCGCCGATGAAGGTGAACAGGCCCGATTCCACATGCGGCAAGAAGGCGTCTTGCTGGGCCTTGTTGAAGCGGTGCACCTCGTCGACAAAGACGATGGTGGGCTGGCCGTTGGCCGCCAGCGCCGCACGGGCCAGGTCCACCGCCTCGCGGATGTCCTTCACCCCGGCCAGCACCGCGCTCAGCACCACAAAGCGCGAGCGCACCGCTGTGGCGACCAGCCGCGCCAGCGTGGTCTTGCCCACACCCGGCGGGCCCCACAGGATCATCGACCGGATGCGGCCAGTGTCAAACGCCACCCGCAGCGGTTTGCCCGGCCCCAGCAAGTGGGCCTGGCCGATCACGTCAGCCAGGGTCTGCGGGCGCAAGCGCTCGGCCAGCGGCGCCTGGTTCGGCGCGGGCATGGCGGTGGCCGCAGGGCCTGCGGGCGGGGCGAACAGCGAATCCTGCAAGGAGCTCATGCGGCGGCATTGTCAGCAAGAAAACCCGCAGCGGCGGCAGTGGGCCGAACAAGCAGGCTGGCGCGGCCTTGTTCCGCCGACCACCGGCGGACAGCGCAGCCACACTCGGCGCGCAAGCACCGTGGCCAGCACGGTGCCACACCACCATGGGCCGCACGTCCACCGGCCACAACACCAGGCCCCCTGCCGCAGGAGCATCCGATGAGCGCTGTCACCCCCCTTGAGACCGCCGCCGTTTCACACGCCGCCGTACGGCAGCACACACCGCGCGAGGTGCTGTCGTTCAAGCTGGGCGCCGAGGAATACGGCATCGACATCCTCAAGGTGCAAGAGATCCGCGGCTATGAGAACCCCACCCGCATCGCCAATGCACCGGCTTCGATGAAAGGCGTGGTCAATCTGCGCGGCGTCATCGTGCCCATCGTCGACATGCGCATGCACTTCATGCTGGACGATGTGAAGTACGACGCCTTCACCGTGGTCATCATCCTGAATGTGGCCGGCCGCACCGCAGGCATCGTGGTCGACTCGGTCAGCGACGTGCTGGAACTGCGCCCAGACCAGATCAAGGCCGCACCGGAGTTCAACGGCAGCGTCGCGGCGACCCACATCACCGGCCTGGGCACGGTGAAGACCGGCGACGACGAGCGCATGCTGATCCTGCTGGAGATCGAGGCGATGATGCGCAGCGACGAAATGGGGCTGGTCGACCACTTCAGTGCCTGAGCGCCACCAGCAGCCGCGTGCTGGGTGCGGCCAGCCGGCCTCAGGGCCCGATCACGTCCACACCCGGCGGCGGCACAAAGCGGAAGCGCTCGGCCGGCAAGGTCAGGCCCTGCTGCACCGCAGTGAACAACAGCTGCGAGCGCTGGCCGAAGGCGTCGACGATCTCCAGCGCCGCCAGCTCCTGGCCGCGAAAGCCCACCCGCAGCTGCACCACGCCGCCGTCCTTGGCGCGGGGCGTGGCCAGACCCAGTCCAGCCCGTCCTTGGCCGGCTGGGCTGCCAGCTCAAAATCCTTGTCCAGTGCGCCGCCGGCCAGCAGCGCGGCCGGCGTGCCGCCCAGGGCCTGGTCGAGCAGGCGCACGCTGACCTGGTTCAGGTCGATGTCATGCAGCCAGACCTTGGCGCCGTCGCTGACGATCAGCTGCTCGAAGGGCTTGCTGTAGGCAAAGCGGAAGCGGTTGGGCCGGCTGAATTCAAAGCTGCCGGTCGACGACTTCTTCTTGGCGCCGTCGGGCGAGGTGACGGTCTGGCTGAAGTTGGCGCGGGCGGTCTTCACATCGCGGGTGAAGCTGCGCAGCGTGTCCACCGCGTCGGCCCAGGCGGCAGGCGCAGCCAGTGCCAGGCCCAGGGCCAGCAGGGCAGCGGTCAGCATTCGGGTGGGGCGGGCGCTCATTCGTCGCGCCTCGGCACCAGCAGGTCGCGGTTGCCGCTGGGCGACAAGGCCGAGACCAGGCCGCTTTTTTCCATCTGCTCCAGCAGCCGCGCGGCGCGGTTGTAGCCGATGCGCAAGTGGCGCTGCACCAGCGAGATGCTGGCCTTCTTGTTCTGCAGCACGATGGCCACCGCCTGGTCGTACATCGGGTCGCTCTCTGCATCGCGCCCGCTGCGCCGCCACCACCGGCGGCGTCGCCATCGCTGTCGAGCGTGCCGCCTTCGAGGATGCCCTCGATGTAGTTCGGCGGGCCCTGGCTCTTGATGTATTCGACCACCCGGTGCACCTCCTCGTCGGAGACAAACGCGCCATGCACCCGCACCGGCAGGCCGCCGCCGGGGGTCAGGTAGAGCATGTCGCCCTGGCCCAGCAGCGCCTCGGCGCCCATCTGGTCGAGGATGGTGCGGCTGTCGATCTTGCTGCTGACCTGGAAGCTCAGGCGGGTCGGGATGTTGGCCTTGATCAGGCCGGTGATCACGTCCACGCTGGGCCGCTGGGTGGCCAGGATCAGGTGGATGCCGGCCGCGCGCGCCTTCTGCGCCAGGCGGGCGATCAGCTCCTCGATCTTCTTGCCGATGACCATCATCAGGTCGGCCAGCTCGTCGATGACGATCACCACAAAGGGCAGGCGGTCCAGCGGCTCGGGCTCTTCGGGCGTCAGGCTGAAGGGGTTGGGGATCAGCTCACCGCGGGCCTTGGCATCGTCGAGCTTCTTGTTGTAGCCGGCCAGGTTGCGCACGCCCAGCTTGCTCATCAGCTTGTAGCGCCGCTCCATCTCGCCCACGCACCAGTTCAGCGCGTTGGCGGCCTGCTTCATGTCGGTGACCACCGGGCACAGCAGGTGCGGAATGCCCTCGTAGACGCTCATCTCCAGCATCTTCGGGTCGATCAGGATCAGCCGCACATCGCGCGCCTCGGCCTTGTAGAGCAGGCTCAGGATCATCGCGTTGATGCCCACCGACTTGCCCGAGCCGGTGGTGCCGGCCACCAGGCAGTGCGGCATCTTGGCCAGGTCGGCCACCATCGGCGCGCCGACGATGTCCTTGCCCAGGCCCATGGTCAGCTGCGACTGGGCGTCGTGGTAGATCTGCGAGCCCAGGATCTCGGCCAGCCGGATCATCTGCCGCCGGGCATTGGGCAATTCAAGCGCCATGGTGGTGCGCCCGGGGATCGTCTCGACCACCCGGATGCTGATCAGCGACAGCGAGCGCGCCAGGTCCTTGGCCAGGCCGACCACCTGCGAGCCCTTCACACCAGTGGCGGGCTCGATCTCGTAGCGGGTGATCACCGGGCCGGGGCTGGCGGCCACCACCCGCACTTCGACCCCGAAGTCGCGCAGCTTCTTCTCGATCATGCGCGAGGTCATTTCCAGCGATTCGGGCGTGACCGTGTCGACCCGCACGGCCGGTGCGGCGTCCAGCAGGTCCACCTGCGGCAGCTTGGTGTCGGCCAGCTCGACAAACAGCGGCTTCTGCCGCTCCTTGGCCACCCGGGTGCTCTTGGGCACCTCGACCATGGTCTCTTCGATGACGATGGGGCTGTGGTCTTCCACCACCGCGCGCTCTTCTTCGACCACCAGCTTGCGCTCACGCGTCAGCACTTCGGCAATGCGCAGGTCTTCCTGCACGTCGCGCTTGTCGGCCCGCGCGCGCCACAGGCTCTCGATGCGGTGGCCCAGTTCGTCGGCCACCCGCGCCCAGGAAAAGCGCATCGCCAGCGACACACCCAGCACCAGGCTGGCGATCCACAGCACACCCGAGCCGGCAAAGCCCAGCCAGGTCATCGACCAGCCGCCCACCACCGCACCCAGCACACCGCCGGCCTGGCCGCCCGGCATGGCGCCGTCCAGCCGGTACAGGCGGGTCCATTCCAGGCCGCAGCTGGCGGCCAGCAGCAAGGCCAGACCGATCCAGAACCACCAGGCCGGGGCGGCGGGGGCTGCGAGCGCGCTGCCGGCCAGCGGCCCGCGCAGGCTGCGCGCCAGCAAGGCCAGCCAGGCGCGTGCGCCCACCAGCAGCAGCCACCAGGCCGAGTAGCCGAACAAGAACAGGGCCAGGTCCGACGCCCAGGCGCCCAGCAAGCCGGCCCAGTTGCCCACCGGCACGCCTGTGCCGGATGTGGAGAAACCGGGGTCGCTGGCGCGGTGGCTGACCAGGGCCAGCAGCAGCAACAGCCACAGCACGCCGCCCAGCAGCAATTGCAGCTGCGGCCGCCAGCGCGGCAGGTCAGACGGCGGCGCCGCGCGTTGCCCGGCCAGCGACGCAGCACCGTCGCGCTGCAAGGATCCCAGGGGAAACGTCATGCCTTGGATTGTGGCGCAAGGCGACTGGGCGCCGCCGCAGGGCCTGCTGCAGTGGGTCGCCGCGCGGCGCGGGGCGACGCTGGCAGCCCCTGCGCCGGCGCGCTCACTCCGGCTGCGGTGCGCGTTCCTTGATGATCACCGAGCCGTTTTCCTGGGTCTCGATCACGCCGCGCTCTTCCAGGTCCTTCATCACCCGGCTGACCATCTCACGCGACGCACCCACCACCTTGGCCATGTCCTGGCGCGAGACCTTGTTGCGGATGGTCTTCACGCCGTTGATCTCCTCGGACATCTCCAGCAGGGTGCGCGCCACACGGCCATACACATCCAGCAAGGCCAGCGATTCAATCTGCCGGTCGGCATGGCGCAGGCGGCGCACCAGGCCACGCAAGATGGCGTAGCTGAGGCTGGAATGCTCGGGCAGGCAGCGGGCGAACTCGGTGCGGCCGAGGATCAGCATGTCGGTCTGGATCTCGCAGCGCACCGTGGCCGAATGGGCCTCGTTGTCGATGAGACTCATTTCGCCGACGTAGTCGCCGCTTTCCAGCACCGCCAGGATCACCTCGCGGCCGCGGCTGTCCGAGGTGAGCACACGCGCCCGGCCATTGAGCAAGATGAACAAGGTGTTGGTCTTGCGACCCTGCTCCACCACCAGCTCGCCGCGGCGAAACCGACGCTTGACCACGCTGTCGGCAATTGCCTGCGCCTGGTCATTGGTCAGCATCGAGAACAGCGGTACGCGCCGGATCAAATCGAGATTGGTCAACATGGACATCGTGAATTCCCTTCCTGCAAGCAGTGTGTTGCGTGACTGATTTCGCCAAACGCCGGAGCAACGCGACCTTCTGGGGCCAGTTCTGGACAAATTGTTTCTATTGTGCCGATGCGGCAGCGCGTTATTCAGGTGTTTGCGCCCCATGTGACAATTCTTGTCAGTCGGGCGCGCGACCAGCGCCTGCGCTTGCCACCCATTTTTTTGGACACGCCATGCCCTCCCCCATCCTGCATGCCCAGGTGTTGATCCTGGGCTCCGGCCCGGCCGGCTACACCGCCGCCCTGTATGCCGCACGCGCCAATCTCAAACCCGTGCTGATCACCGGCATGGCCCAGGGCGGCCAGCTGATGACCACCACCGAGGTCGACAACTGGCCCGCCGACGTGATGGGCGTGCAAGGCCCCGAGCTGATGGAACGCTTCCAGAAGCACGCCGAGCGCTTCAACACGCAGCTGGTGATGGACCACATCAACGCCGTCGACCTGAGCCAGCGCCCCTTCACCCTCACCGGTGACAGCGGCACCTACACCTGCGACAGCCTGGTGATCGCCACCGGTGCGTCGGCCAAGTACCTGGGCCTGCCGTCAGAAGCGGCCTTCATGGGCCGCGGCGTCAGTGGCTGCGCCACCTGCGACGGCTTCTTCTACAAGGGCGACACCGTGGCCGTGGTCGGCGGCGGCAACACTGCCGTCGAAGAGGCGCTCTACCTCAGCAACATCGCCAGCAAGGTGCACCTGGTGCACCGGCGCGACAAGTTCCGCGCCGAGGCCATCATGATCGACAAGCTGCACGAGAAGGTGGCCGCGGGCAAGGTCGAGCTGCACCTGTTCTCTACCCTGGACGAAGTGCTGGGCGACCAGAGCGGCGTCACCGGCGTGCGGCTGAAGAACGTGAACACCGGCGGCACCGAAGACCTGGCACTGAAAGGCTGCTTCATCGCCATCGGCCACCAGCCCAACACCGACATCTTCAAGGGCCAGCTGGAGATGAAGGACGGCTACATCGTCACCCGCACCGGGCTCAACGGCTTGGCCACCATGACCAGCGTGCCTGGTGTGTTTGCAGCCGGTGATGTGCAGGACCATGTCTACCGCCAGGCCATCACCTCGGCCGGTACCGGCTGCATGGCCGCACTGGACGCCCAGCGCTTTCTCGAGCAACAGCCCTGAGCCAAGGGCCTGGCGCAATGGGCTGAAGGCCCAGCGCGCCATGCAGCAGTGCCGGCTGTGCATTGGCCCACCGCTGTTTTCTGGCTATAATCATGGTCTTTGCCGAAAAGCAAGGGCGTGCTGCGGGTTGATTCAAACCGGCCGCGACACTGCCCCAATCAAAGGCAGCCATCAAGGGGTGCAGCAAGCTGCACCAGCAGGCAGTCCAACCGGACCGCTTTGCAATCTTGCGCTGGCTGCTGTGCCTGCAACAGTCAAGTTCTGGAGAAGCGTCATGGCACGCGTCTGTCAAGTCACGGGCAAGCGCCCGATGGTGGGAAACAATGTCTCCCACGCCAACAACAAGACCAAGCGTCGCTGGTTGCCCAACCTGCAATACCGCCGCTTCTGGGTCGAGAGTGAAAACCGTTGGGTGCGCCTGCGCATCACCAACGCCGCGCTGCGCCTGATCGACAAGGTCGGCATCGACCAGATCGTGGCCGACCTGCGCGCCAAGAACGCGCTGTAAAGCCAGCGCCAACCCCACGCAAACCAGGAGCACACCATGGCAGCCAAAGGCGGACGCGAAAAGATCAAGCTGGAATCCACTGCTGGAACCGGCTTCTTCTACACCACCAACAAGAACAAGAAGACCACGCCGGAGAAGCTCGAATTCATGAAATTCGATCCGAAGGCCCGCAAGCATGTCCTGTTCAAGGAAATCAAGCTGAAGTGATCGCACTGGCAGCTTGAATGAAAAAGCCCGCTTCGGCGGGCTTTTTGCTGTCTGTCGTCCGTCCGCCAACGCCCTGCCCGACAGCCCCCCGCCAAACCGCCGGCCGTACCGCCTGCAATCCAAGTGCAGCAGGCGTGAAAAACGGGCCCGAAGGCCCGTGCTTTGCTGCAGTGCGGAGCGCCGGGTGTCAGGCCCGGGCGGCGCGCAGCTTCATCGAGAACTCAGCCAGGGCGTGGATGCCACTGCTCTCAGCCTGCTTGCACCAGTGCTGCAGGTCGACCACCAACTGATCGGCCGACACATTGGTGCGGGTCCAGAGCTGGCGCAGCTCTTCGCGCATGCTCACCAGCTTGGCCAGCTTGGGGCTGCTGTTGACTGCGTTGGCCAGCTGCGGCAGCACCGCGGTGGGGATCTTCTCGGCATCGCGGTGCAACCAGCGCTGGGCCAGTTTCAGGTCGGCCAGGCGGGCGGCCGCGCCTTGCTGCTTGACCTGCTCCAGTTCGGCCGCGCAGGCGGCGCGCATTTCCTTGGCGTACTTGGCCATCACTTCATAGCGGTTGGCGATGATCGCCTCCAGGGTCTTGGCGTCGGCCTGCGGCTTCACCTGGCCCAGCTTGAGCTGGGGCACGGTCTTGCGCGCCTTGGCCAAACCCAGCATTTCCATGCCACGGATGTAGACCCAGCCGATGTCGAGCTCAAACGGCTTGACCGAGAACTTGGCCGACGTGGGGTAGGTGTGGTGGTTGTTGTGCAACTCTTCGCCACCGATCAGGATGCCCCAGGGCGACACATTGGTCGACGCGTCGGCTGCCTCGAAATTGCGGTAACCCCACCAGTGGCCGATGCCATTGATGATGCCGGTGGCCATCACCGGGATCCACAGCATCTGCACGGCCCAGACCGTGAGGCCGATGGCGCCGAAGATGGCCAGGTCCAGGATCAGCATCACGCCCACACCCTGCCAGCTGTAGCGGGTGTAGAGGTTGCGCTCGATCCAGTCGTCCGGCGTGCCCTTGCCGTACTTGGTGATGGTGTCAGACACCTTGCTCTCGGCACGGTACAGCTCCACGCCGGTCAGCAGCAGCGCCTTGATGCCGCGTGTCTGCGGGCTGTGCGGGTCTTCTTCGGTCTCGCACTTGGCGTGGTGCTTGCGGTGCACCGCCACGAATTCTTTCGTGACCATGCCCGTGGTCAGCCACAGCCAGAACCGGAAGAAATGCGAGGGAATCGCATGCAGGTCCACAGCCCGGTGGGCCTGGGCGCGGTGCAGGAAGATGGTGACGGCTGAAATCGTGATGTGGGTCATCACCAGCGTCACCAGCAGCACTTGCCACCAGGTCGCTTCGGCCCACAAGCCATTGGCCAGCCAGTCGACCAACGCAAACCACACCGTCGAGAAATCAGTCATTGAAGAACCTTATGCAACCAAAATCATTCATATTCAGCATTGTACGGGCGACCCTGCGGCCCGCGCATGGCAGATGAGTGCCGTACAACAGCCGCAAGTTCCCAATTTGAGCCAAATCAGTTTGCAGCAAGCCAAGGGGTGCAGGGGCGCAGCCCCGGCGGGGCGCTGCCACCGGCCCGCAGCCGGCGGCTACTTGCGCTGCCAGACCGCCGCAAAAAAGCCGTCGGTGGCATGCCGGCTGGGCCACAGCCGCAGATAGCCGTTCTCCACCAGGTCGCCGGCGCGTTCCACATGCGCAGCGGCCAGGGCCTCCTCGGCCGGCAACGGAATGAAATCGGGATGGGCCGCACCAAAGGCTTCGGCCACCGCCTCGTTTTCGTCACGCAGCAGGCTGCAGGTGGCATAGACCAGCCGCCCGCCCGACTTCACCAGCCGCTGGGCGCTGTCGAGGATGGCGGTCTGCTTGGCTTGCAACTCGACCACCGACTGCGGGCTCTGGCGCCATTTCAGGTCGGGGTTGCGGCGCAGCGTGCCCAGGCCCGAGCACGGTGCGTCCACCAGCACGCGGTCGATCTTGCCGGCCAGGCGCTTGACACGCTCATCACGCTCATGGGCGATCTGCGCCGGGTGCACATTGCTCAGCCCGCTGCGGGCCATGCGCGGCTTCAGAGCATCGAGCCGGTGGCCGTTGACGTCAAAGGCATACAAGCGGCCGGTCGAGCGCATGGCTGCGCCCAGCGCCAGGGTCTTGCCACCTGCGCCGGCGCAAAAATCAACCACCATCTCGCCGCGCTTGGCGTCCACCAGCAAGGCCAGCAACTGGCTGCCTTCATCCTGTACTTCGATGTCGCCGCGCACAAAGGCATCGAACTTCTGCAGCGCCGGCTTGCCTGGCACCCGGATGCCCCAGGGTGAAAACGGCGTGGGTGCGGCGCGCAGCCCGGCCTGGTTCAGGGTCGACAGGATGTCTTCACGCTTGGCCTTGAGCACGTTGACGCGCAGGTCCAGGGGCGCCGGCTCGTCCAGCGCCGCCACCAGCGGCCAAAACGCCTCGTCGCCCAGTTGGCTGCGCAGTGCCGAGGCCAGCCAATCCGGCAGGTTGTGGCGGAACTTGTCGGAAAACCCGGCCGGGTCGATGGCCTTGACCTGGCTGCGCCACTGCGCCTCATTGCTGCCGAGCGCGCCCTTGAGCAAGTTGGCGTCACCCGACCAGGCCAGGATGGCCAGGCGCCGCTCCAGCGCGCCGGTGCCACTTTGTGCCAGGTGCTGCAGCAGCGGGCGGCGGCGCAGCACGGTGTAGGCGGTTTCGGCCAGGGCATGGCGCTCACGCGGGCCCAGGCTGCGGTGGCGTTTGAAAAAACCAGAAACGATGCTGTCGGCGGGTGCGTCGAGCTTGAGGACCGCACGCAGCAGTTCGGTGGCGAGGTCCAGCAGGGCGGTAGGATGCATGTGCTGATTATCCCTGCCATGCCAAGCAACGACCTGCCGCCCCTGCCCGACGTGCCAAACGTTCCTGTTGGCCGCTACCGGCACTACAAGGGCAATCTCTACGACCTGGTGGGCGTGGTGCGCCACAGCGAGACGCTGGAGCCGCTGGCGCTGTACCGCCCGCTGGGCGATGGCAATGCTGGCGATGGAGCCGCTGCGCTGTGGGTGCGGCCGTGGGCGATGTTCTTCGAGCGGGTGGTGGTCGACGGGGTGGAGCAGCCGCGCTTTGCACCCCTTGCTGCGCAGCTTGATCAGCCAGGCAGCAAGAGCTGAGATTCGCCGCCGGTGTGCCGCACCACACCAGCATCCAGCCGCAACTGGCCCAGCACGAACCAGCGCACCGCCAGGGGTAGAGCCGGTGCTCGGCCGCCAGCACGCGGTCTGACAAGGCCGCCGGCGTGTCATCGGCCAGCACGGGCACCACGGCCTGGGCGATCACCGGGCCATGGTCCAGCGTGGGGGTGACAAAGTGCACCGTGGCGCCGGCCAGCTTGCAGCCGGCCTCGATCGCGCGGCGGTGGGTGTGCAGGCCGGCAAAGGCCGGCAGCAGCGACGGATGGATGTTCAGCAAGCGGCCGGCGTAGCGCTGCACAAAGCCGTCGGTCAGGATGCGCATGAAGCCGGCCAGCAGCACCAGGTCGGGCGCATGGCTGTCGATCACCCGGGCCAGTTCGGCGTCAAACGCCTCGCGGCTGGCGTGCAGCGTGTGGTCGACCAAGCGCGGTGGCGATGCCCTGTTGGGCCGCCAGGTCCAAGGCGGAAGCACCGGGCCGGTTGGCCACCACAGCCACCACCCGCGCCGGCCAGGCCTCGGCCGCGCAGCGCTGCAAGATGGCCTGGGCATTGCTGCCGCGGCCGGAAACCAGGATGACGATGCGCTGCATGGAGGGACCGCAGTGTACGGATGCCGATGCCGATGCCGATGCCGGTGCCGATGCGGATGCGGATGCGCTTCGGCGTGCAGCGGCGCGCGCCACGCCGGTGCCCGTGTGGCCAGCCAAGGCGCTTGTGCATCTTTTGCTCTGAGACAATCCGCCCTCCCCTGACGGAGCTTCCATCCCATGCGACCCCGCGTTCTTTCCGGCATGCGCCCCACCGGCGCCCTGCACCTTGGCCACTACCACGGCGCGCTCAAGAACTGGGTGCGGCTGCAGGACAACCACGACTGCTTCTACTTCGTCGCCGACTGGCATGCGCTGACCACCCACTATGAAGACCGGGCGGTGATCGAGAAGTCGGTCTACGAGATGGTGATCGACTGGCTGGCGGCCGGGCTGGACCCGGAGAAGGCCACGCTGTTCATCCAGAGCCGGCTGCCCGAGCATGCCGAGCTGTTCACCCTGCTGGCCATGGGCACGCCGCTGGGCTGGCTGGAGCGCATGCCCACCTACAAGGACCAGATCGAGAAGCTCAAGGACAAGGACCTGGCGACCTACGGCTTTCTGGGCTACCCGCTGCTGCAGGCGGCCGACATCCTGATCTACCGCGCCAGCCATGTGCCGGTGGGCGAAGACCAGGCGGCCCATGTCGAGATCACCCGCGAGGTGGCGCGCCGCTTCAACCACCTGTACGGCCGCGCCGCCAACCACGCCGACCTGGTGGCCGCCGCGCTGGCCGCCCTGGGCAAGGACGATGCGCGCTATGTGGAAAAACAGCGCAAGGCCTACGGCCAGGACGGCGTGGCCGAGGCCCTGGCCCGCGGCGAGGCGCCTGGTGCGCAAGGCCCAGGACAGCGCCAGGCTGGACAACGACCAGACCGAACTGCTGCTGGGCCACCTGAAGGGCAGCGGCAAGAGCGTGCTGACCGAGCCCGGCGTGCTGCTGACCGAGACCAGCAAGCTGCCCGGCCTGGACGGCGACAAGATGAGCAAGAGCCGCGGCAACACCGTGGCCATGCGCGACGAACCGGCGGTGGTCACGCCAAAAAATCCGTGGCATGAAAACCGACCCGGCGCGCGCCCGCCGCACCGACCCCGGCACCCCTGAAAAATGCCCGGTCTGGGAATTCCACAAGGTCTACACCGACGCCGACACCCGCGCCTGGGTGCAGCAGGGTTGCACCAGCGCCGGCATCGGCTGCCTGGACTGCAAGCAGCCGGTGATCGACGCCATCCTGCGCGAGCAGCAGCCCTGGCGCGAGCGCGCCGAGACCTACCTGGCCAACCCCAAGCAGGTGCACTGGATCGTCGAGATGGGCACCGAGCGGGCACGCACCGTGGCGCGCCAGACCATGAAGGACGTGCGCGAGGCGATGGGGCTGAACTACTGACAGCCAGGTCGCCGGTGTCGGCAGCGCCAGGGCACTGGTCTGCAGCGACAGCGCCCGCGTTGCCGGCGTCAAGCCCGCGCGGCGTGGTGGGGCAGACTGTCCCTCCGCGACCGCACCCCGGTCGCCGTCAGGAGGCAAGCGGCGGATGGCGGAGGCGGATGCGGATGGCAGGTGTTGGATCTTTGTGCCAAAAAGCGTGCGGGCCTGCACGCTTACAGCATTCTGACCAACCCTTGAAGGCCACTGGATACTAGGGCAAACCCTATACTGCACTGCAACACGAACCCAGATCGGGTGCCGTGCAACAGATGGAGTTTCCACCATGAGCCATGCTTCAATGACCTTCGGGCGGCCTGCCCGCCTGTCCATTCCCCGCGGCGCGCTGTGGTTCGCCAACGGTGCCGCCCTGCTGATCGAGGCCTTGCGCAGCCTGGACCGCTGGCAGCTCAGCGCCGGCAAGCAAGAGCCGCGCACAGCCGAAGAAGTGCTGGACTGGGCCAACCGCATCGAGGCCAGCGAGCCCAGCTTTGCAGCGGACTTGCGTGCCGCTGCCCTGCGCACCATGAACGGCGTCGGCCGCTGACAGACCCCAGCCCGCGGGCTGACCCGGCCCGCAGCTGCGGGGCCCACTGGCAAACCGGGATTCCCAAGACCCAACACGCCGCTAGCATGCAGTCGCAAGGACCCGGCGCGCTGTCGCACCGGGCCGTTTGGGGATGCTGACAATGTTGCCGATGGGTGCACCGCCTGCCGCAGGGGGCTGGGGCGGCGAGGATGGCCATGACGGCCCTGGTGACCAACACCGGCGCGGCTGCAGTGGAGTTGGCGCCAGCACGGGTACGGGCACGGGCCAGGCCGGCGCCGGTCTGCCGCGCCGCCGTTGGTTGGCGGGCGCCCTGGGCCTGGGGGCTGCTGCGGCGGGCCTGGGCGGCTGCGCCACGGCACCGGCGGATGGCGGGGCCAGCACGGATGGCGCAGGGGCAGCGCATGCCGACGCGGCAGCCAGCCTGGCGCCTGCGCTGCGGGTGGTGCCGTTTTCTGACGCCTTGCCCGGGCAGCCGCCGCCGGCCTGGCGGCCCTATGCGTTGCGCAAGGACCTGACCCGCACCCGCTACACCGTGGTGCGCGACGGCGCGCAGCATGTGCTGCATGCACGCGCCACCGCATCGGCCACCGGCCTGCGCTGCGCCGTGCAGATCGACCCCGCCCAGCATGGGCAGCTGCAGTTCAGCTGGCGGGTGCGCGACGTGCCGCCGCAGGCCGACGTCTCCGAAGCGGTGCAGGACGACTGCCCCGCACGCCTGATCCTGGCCTTCGACGGCGATGACACCCGCTTGTCGCTGCGCGAGCGCCTGTTGTTCGACCAGGTGGAACTGTTCACCGGCCAGCGCCTGCCCTATGCCACGCTGATGTATGTGTGGGACGGCGGCCGCCATGCGGTGGAATCGGTGCACCGCAACCACCGCAGCAGCCGCATCCAGTACCTGACGGTGGAATCCGGCGCGCAGCGCGCCGGCCGCTGGCTGCACTACCAGCGTGATGTGGTGGCCGATTTCCAGCGCGTGTTTGGCGAAGCACCCGGCACCATCATCGGCGTGGGCGTGCTGACCGACGCCGACGCGCTGAAGCTGCAGCTGGAGGCCTGGTACGGCGACATCAGCCTGGCGCCGGGCCCGGCGCCGGCAGGCACAGGCTGACCTCCAGGCCCGGCGCAGCCTGGCGCCACTGCAGCGTGCCGCCATGCGACTGCGCCACCAGGCGGCACAGGTACAGGCCCAGGCCAACACCCCCGGCGGCGCGGCTGCGTGCAGCGTCGGGCCGGTAGAACGGTTCACCCAGCCGCTGCAGCGCCGCAGCGTCCACGCCAGGGCCGTGGTCGCGCACGCGCAGGCACCAGCCGCCGTCCTGCGCGCTGGTGCGCAAGGTCACCGGCGTGCCGGCGCCATGGCGCAGCGCGTTGTCCAGCAGGTTGCGCAGCAGCAGCTGCAGCCGGCTGCGGTCGGCCTGCAGCAGGGGCAGACCGGGCGCCAGGTCCAGCGTGATGCCGCGGCCGGCAAACTGCGCCGCCACCAGCGCTTGCACCAGGGCGTTCAAGTCCAGTGGCTCGCGCTGCAGCGCCGCCGCACCACCGGCCAGGCGCTCGCCCTTCCAGCAGGTCGCTGATCAGGTCGCGCATCTGGCCCAGGTCGCGCAGCAGGGCGCTGCGCTGCGCGCCGTCGTCCAGCAATTCGGCATGCAGGCGGGCGCGGGTCAGCGGCGAGCGCAGCTCATGGCTGATCGCCAGCAGCAGCCCGCGCTGGCTGGTCAGCATGTGCTGCAGGCTGGTGGCCATGGCATTGACCTGCGCCGCCAGCGCGCCCAGCTCGTCGTGCCGGCGCTGCGGGATGGCGTGCGAAAAATCGCCGCTGCCATAGCGCAGGGCGCCGGCCTGGATGTCGCCCAACGGCCGCAGCAAGTGGCGCACCCAGGCATAGGCGCCGGCTGTCAGCGCCAGCAGCGCAGCCAGCGTGGCCCAGCCAAACCAGCGTGGCCGGTCCTGCCAGCTGGCGCCGCCCCAGTCCAGCCCGAAGCGGATGTGGTGGCCGTCGGCGGTGCGGCGTTGCAGCGCACCGCGCCACTGCGCATCTTCTGGGCCGTGGTGCGCATCCGCATGCGCAGCGTGCGCGTCGTCGTGCGCAGCCCGTGACGGCGACGCCCACTGCAGCACCGGCCCGTCGATGCGGATCGACAGCGGCAGGCGCTGCACCAGCGCCTGCGCGCGGGCCAGGTCCGGCGGGCTGCCGATGTCGGCGGCCAGGCGGTCCAGATAGTCGGCCACCAGCGGCCGGGCCAATTCACGCCAGCCGGTGGAAAACAGCTCACGCGTGGCCGAGACAAACAGCAGCGTGGTGCCCAGGGCCAGCACCAGAAACACCGCCACCAGCCGCGCCTGCAAGCTGTGTGGCAACCAGCGCCAGCGGCGGCGCCGCGCCCGTCATGGCGGCGCGGGCGCCAGGGCCAGCGCATAGCCGGCATTGCGCAGGGTCTTGATCGCCTCCAGCGGCGCCAGCTTGCGGCGCAGCCGGCTCACCAGCAGATCGACCGCGCGGGTGTACAGGTCGGCATCACGGCCGCGCAGGTGGTTGAGGATCTCGTCGCGGTGGAACACGCGCTGCGGCGCACGTGCCAACAGCAGCAGCAACTCAAACTCGGTCCCGGTCAGGTCCACCGGCTGGCCCAGGCAGTGCACCGCCCGCCGCGCCAGATCGATCTGCAGGCCGTCGAACTGCAACAGGCTGCTGGCTGCGGGCGCAGATGCAGGCGAGGCACAGGCGCAGTCGCAGGCGAAAGCACACTTGGCCGGGCACGGCGCAGGATGGTCTGCAGCCGCGCGGCCAGCTCACGCGGCTCAAAGGGTTTGGGCAGGTAGTCGTCGGCGCCCAGCTCCAGCCCCACCACCCGGTCGCTCAGCTCGCCGCGGGCAGTGAGCATCAGCACCGGCACGCTGCTGGTCTGGCGGATCTGGCGGCAGACCGCAAAGCCGTCCATCTCGGGCAGCATGACATCGAGGATCACTGCATCGATGCCGCCGGCCGCCAGGCGCGCCAGGCCGGCGCTGGGCAACAGCGCAGTTTCCAGCACCAGATCGAAGCGCCGCAGATAAGTCGCCAATGGCGGCCCCAGGTGCGCGTCGTCGTCGATCAGCAGGATGTGGTGCACAGCCGCCATGGTGGCACAGCGCTTGTGCGCATCCACAGCAGCCATCAGCCCCGGCGGCTGCCCTTGGCCAGCATCGTGCGCAGCTGTTGCTGCTGCGCGGGCTGGAGGCTGTCGTAGAAGTCAGCCAGCGCACTGACCACGGCGGGCGCCTTGTCGCGCACGGCGGCCGTCTTGCCGTCGACCAGGGCTTGCGCCTTGCTGCGGTCGAAGCTGCTGCCGGCGATCAGCGCCTGCAGCTCGGCACGCGGCGTCGCGCCACCGGCCAGCAGGGCGCTGCGCTGGGCCTGCACTGCGTCGGCCAGCGTGGCCAGGCGCGCCTTTTGCGCGCTGTCCAGATCGAGCTTGCTGGCGGCCTTGTCGATGAAGCGCGCACGCAGCTGCACGATGTCGGCCTCGCCCATGCGGCTGTGCCCGTGGTGGCCGTGGTGGCCGTAGGAACAGGCGGCCAGGCCGCCGATCAGGGCGCCGGTGGCGGCCAGGCCAATCAGGGTGCGTCGGATCCAGGTCTTCATGGTGTGCTCCAAGGGTGTGGTTGAACAGAGGCCTCGATGGTGGCGGGCGCAGCTGCGCGGGTCCTGTCGGCGCGGTATCGGCATGTATCGTTTCTTGTCAGTTCTCCATGGCGCCCAAGCGCCAGCCCACCGCATGAACGGGCCCCAGCGGACGGGCTTCGCGCGACCCGCGACGCATGAACCGCTCGAGGCAAGCGGGCGCCGCGGACGGGCTCTGCCCGGCAGCCGGGGCCGCCCCCTTGAGGGGGCTGAGGCCGGACACCAACGGCGTGCCGTTGGTACCTGCCGAAGGGCAGGGCCTCTGGCCCTGCGCGACCTGCAAGGGCGCCGAAGGCGCTGCGGGGGTGGTTCATTTCAACGCTGGGGTAGGCTGCGGGCCCGATGTGCACGCACCACGCCCTGCTCGCTGCCGCCCCAGGCTTCCACACCACCGTGGTGCACCAGGACCAGCGCGTGCTGGTGGCCGACAAGCCTGCCGGTCTGCTGTGCGTGCCCGGCCGTGGCCCGGCCGGCGCCGACAACCTGGCCACACGCCTGCAGGCGCAGTGGCCCGACGCCCTGGTGGTGCACCGGCTCGACATGGCCACCTCGGGCCTGGTGTTGTTTGGCCGCGGTGCCGCCGCCCAGCGCGCGCTGTCGATCGCCTTCGCCCAGCGCCAGGTGCACAAGCGCTACGAGGCGGTGGTGGCCGGCCTGCTGGCTGACGACAGCGGGGAGATCCAGTTGCCGCTGGGGCCTGACTGGCCCAACCGCCCGCGCCAGCAGGTCGACCACAGCACCGGCAAGGCCTCGCACACCCGCTGGCAGGTGCTGTCGCGGGACGCCACGGCGGGCACCACCCGGCTGGCGCTTGCAGCCGCTGACCGGCCGCACCCACCAGCTGCGTCTGCACCTGGCCGCCATCGGCCACCCGATCCTGGGGGACGCGCTGTACGCCCCGGCGCCGGTGTTGGCGGCTGCACCGCGCCTGCTGCTGCATGCCTGCCATCTGGCCTGGCAGGACGCACAGGGCGCGCATGCGTTTGACAGCGCTGTGCCGTTTTAGACCGGAGCTTTCCCTGGCGGTCTGGGCGGATGGGTCGTTGGATCCTTGCAACGCTGCCTTGCTGGTGCTTCGCCGTCGCCAGGCGCCTCAGCAGACAACCAGGCGCACAGCGGACTCAGCGCAGTGCCTGCCCCTGCTGCGGCCCACCGGCCAGCAGCGGCGCCCGCAGCCGCTCGGCAAATTCACGCGGCGCCACGTACTGCAGCACGCCGCGCTGGCCCGGCACCACGGTGATGCTCAAGCCCAGCTCGGGGTACAGCAGCACCTTGGACGGGCCGGGCTGGGCCAGGGTTTCGGCCGGCGCACCAAAGCGCTGGCGCACATCTTCATCGGTCAGCTGCACCGCTGGCACAAAGCTCAGGCCCACCAGGCGGGCCTGGGCGGCCTGCTGGCGGTGGTCGGCGCGCAGCTTGAAGCGGCGCACACCACCGTCCATCACCGCCGAGCTGACGGCGCCGGTGCGCCAGGCCTGCAATTGCTCGGCCGGCACGGCGAAGGCCAGCACCAGCCGGCCCGCCACAAACCCCGCCATGAAGGGGTCGGCCAGCGCTTCCAGCGCACCGGCCTCGCCCAGCTTCGCCACCAGCGCCACCTGCAAGCCATCGCCCAGCCGGGCCTGCACCTGGCCCAGGGTGTCGCGGCCAGGCTCCAGGCCGAAGACCTGGGCACGGCCCTCGGCCAGGCGGCTGACCTGCCAGGGCAGGCCGGTGGCGGGCAGCGCATCGTCGCCCGACAGCGCGCCCACGCTGCCCATGCGCAGCAACGGCAGCGCAAACGCCACCACCAGCACCATCGCACCGGCGGCCAAGGCCAACACCCAGGGTCTTTGCATCTGCTCCATTGTCAGCGCCAAGCCTGCAGCCAGCTGACAACGCCGGCCCCGCAGCCAGGCAGCCCAGCACCAGGTTTATGCTTGTGTGCATGACCACACCGACTTCGCTCTACATCGTCACCGGCTCCTCACGCGGACTGGGCGCCGCGCTCACGGCGCAGCTGCTGCAGCCCGGCCACGTGGTGCTGGGCATGGCCCGCCGCAGCAACCCGACGCTGGACGCCCAGGCCAGCAGCGCCGGTGTGCCGCTGACCCAATGGACCACCGACCTGGCCGACCCGCAGCCGGTGGCCCAGCGGCTGGCGGCCTGGCTGGCCGGCTTCGACGGTGCGGCCGTGGCCAGCGCCACGCTGATCAACAACGCCGGCGTGCTGGGCCTGCCGGCCAAGCTGGGCCAGGTGCCGCTGGCCACGCTGACCCAGGCCATGCGCGCCGGGCTGGAAGCCCCCCTGCTGCTGACCGCCGCCTTCCTGGCCGCCACCGCCGGCTGGCCCGGTGCGCGCCGGGTGCTCAACATCAGCTCGGGCCTGGGCCGCCGGGCGATGGCCGGCAGCGCCGCCTACTGCGCTGCCAAGGCCGGCATGGACCACTTCAGCCGCGCCGTGGCGCTGGAAGAGGCTGCACAGCCCAACGGTGCCCGCATCGTGTCGATGGCGCCTGGCGTGGTCGACACCGACATGCAGGCCGAATTGCGCGGTGCCGACGCCGGCGCCTTCCCCGAGCAGGCGCGCTTTGCGGCGCTGCATGCCCAGGGCCAGCTGAGCAGCGCCGCCGACTGCGCCCGCAGCCTGCTGGCGCGCCTGCACCGGGCAGATTTCGGCCAGGAGCCGGTCGCCGACATCCGCGAAGGCTGACACGCCGCACGGCCTGGCCGACAGCCACCAAACAGCCCGGGGCTGAACCGGGCGCCATCCAGCGGCGGCCACCATCCCCAGGTCTGCGCTTGCCAAGCGCAGGACAGCCGGTGATGCTGCGCCTACCCAGGAGGCCACCCCATGAAGCTGCACGCCTTTGTCGCCATGCCCTTCGGCAAGAAAAACGGCCCGGACGGCAAGCCGATCGACTTCAACCGCATCTATGCCGACTACATCCGGCCCGGGCTGGAAGCGGCCGGGCTGGCGGTGTTCCGCGCCGACGAAGAGCAGGCCGCCGGCGACATCCGCAGCGACATGTTCCAGGAGCTGCTGATCGCCGACCTGGTGCTGGCCGACCTGACCATCGACAACCCCAACGTCTGGTACGAGCTGGGCGTGCGGCATGCACTGCGTGCACGCGGCGTGGTGCTGGTGCAAGGCCCGCGCGAGGGCACGCCCTTCGACATCTACACCGACCGCAAGCTGCGCTACCACCTGCTCGACGGTGCGCCCGACCCCGCTTTTCTGGCGGCCGACATCCGCAAGCTGGCCGACATGGCCCTGGCCACGCTGGCCAGCTGGCATGGCCGCAAGATCAGCCCGGTGTACCGGCTGGTCGACAACTTGCAGGAACCCGACTGGAAGCAGCTGAAGGTGGGCGACGCGCGTGAATTCTGGGAGCGCCATGCCGCCTGGGAGCAGCAGGTCAAGACCGCCCAGCGCAGCAAGCGCCCGGGCGACGTGCTGGTGCTGGCCGAAGAAACACCGGTGGTGGCGCTGCGTGCCAACGCCCGCCAGGCGGCCGGCGACGCCCTGCTGGCACTCGAGCGCTTCGGCCTGGCGCTGGAAGAATTCGACGCCTGCCTGGCCGCCGAGCCCGGCCACCTGAAGGCCAGCTACAAGCGCGGCGTGTGCCTGCAGCGGCTGGGCCAGCTGGACAACGCCCGCGACCACTACCGCCAGCTGCTGGCCGCCCGGCCGCTGGACGCCGAGGCCTGGGCCCTGCTCGGCCGCGTCGACAAGGACGCCTGGGTGGCCGCCTGGCGGCGCCCCGGCGCCACGGCCGCGCAGATGGCTGACGACGCCGGCTACGAGGACGCCTTGCTGATGGCCGCGATCCAAAGTTACCGCAATGGCTTCCGCGCCGATGCCAACCACTATTACTCGGGCCTCAACGCCGCCATGCTGATGTGCCTGTTCCAGCACCTCACCCAGCGCCAGGACTACGACGCCGAACTGCCTGCCCTGCTGGGCGGGGTGCGCTGGGCCGCCTTCAGCGCGCATGCGCGCGAGCCCAATTACTGGGCCGCCGTGACCCTGGCCGACCTGGAGGTGCTGACCGGCACGCCGCAAAGCGTGGCCAGCGCCTACAAAGAGGCCATCCGCCTGATCGAGAACGACTGGTTCTCGCTGAGCTCGTCGCGCCAGGCACTCGACCTGCTGCGCGACCTGGGCCTGCGCCCGCCCCAGGTGGAGGCGGCGATCGCCACCTTCGAGCGGGCGCTGGCGCGCCTGGCACCGCCCAGCAAGGATTGGCAGCCGCGCCAGGTGGTGCTGTTTTCCGGCCACATCGTCGATGCGCCCGACCGGCCGTCACCACGCCTGCCGGCGGCCAAGCTGCCCGATGCCGCCCGCCGCATCGCCGAAGAACTGGCCAAGCTGGGTGCCGGCCCCGAGGACCTGGCCATCACCCAGGGTGCTGCCGGCGGCGACCTGCTGTTTGCCGAGGCGGCCTTGGCCCTGGGCATGCAGCTGCAGCTGCTGCAGCCCTTTGCGCAAGCCGAATTCCTGCAGGCCTCGGTGGCCCCCAGTGGCGACGCCTGGCAACAGCGCTATGACGCCGTGGTGGCCAGGCTGGCGCCGGACCGCCCCATCCTCAGCGCGCCGGCTGCACTGGGCCCGGCACCGGCCGGTGTCGACCCCTATGCACGCTGCAACCTGTGGCTGCTGAACACCGCCCTGGCGCGCGGCACCGACCGGGTGCGCATGATTGCGCTGTGGGACGGCCAACCCGGCGACGGCCCGGGCGGCACCGAGCACATGGTCAGCGAAGTGAAGCGGCGCACCGGCCGCGCCGTGGTGATCGACACCGCCAGCCTGGTCTGAGCGCTTGCACGGCACGGGCCTGCCAACGGCACAGGCCTGCCGGCGGCCCGCGCCGCACGCCAGCAGGCCCAGGGCGCGGCCCCTAGAATCCGCCCCCCGACCCGCCCTGCCCGCACCCGCCTGCGCCCCGCCCGGCCGGGTCTGCCTTCCCGTCCATGACCCTGTTCCAGCTGATTGCCGGCTTCGTGCGCGTGCACTGGCGCGCCTATGCCGCGTCCGGCTGCATGCTGGCCGGCATTGCGCTGCTGGGCGTGTGGCTGCCGCGCCAGATCGGCCAGATGGTCGACGCCCTGGTGGCGCGCCAGCTGGGCGGCACGGCGCTGTGGGTCGAGATCGGCTGGCTGCTGGCCGCCGGCGCTGGCCATCTACGGCCTGCGTGTGGCCTGGCGGCTGCAAGCTGTATGCCACCGCCTACCGCATGGGCGTGGACCTGCGGGTGCAGCTGTACCAGCGCCTGGCGCAGCAGGGCCCGCGCTTCTACCAGGGCCAGCGCACCGGTGACCTGATGGCCCTGGCCACCAACGATGTGGACGCGGTGGAACTGGCCGCCGGCGAGGCGCTGCTGGCCGGCTTCGACGGCACCCTGACCCTGGTGCTGGTGGTGGCCGCCATGACCCTGGGCGTCGACTGGCGCCTGGCCCTGGTGGTGCTGCTGCCCTTCCCGCTGATGGGCCTGGGCTTCTGGTGGATCTCACGCCACCTGCATGCGGCGTCGCGCCAGGCGCTGGACGCCTTCGGTGCGCTCAACGACCAGGTGCAGGAAAGCATCGCCGGCCTGCGCACCGCTGCGCGCCCTGGGGCTGACCGGCCAGAGCGCGGCGCAATTCAGCCGCCTGGCCGGCGCAGCGGCCGACTGCGGCCTGCGGGCCCAGCGCTGGGAGGCGCGCTACGAGCCCGCCGTGGGCATGACGCTGAGCGCGGCCATGGTGCTGTCGCTGGGCTTTGGCGGCTGGCTGGTCTGGCGCGGCGAGATGACGGTGGGCCAGCTCACCAGCTTCGGCCTCTACCTGGGCCAGCTGATCTGGCCGATGTTCGCCACCGGCTGGGTGCTGGCGCTGATCGAGCGTGGCCGCGCCGCCTGGGCCCGGCTGGGCCCGGTGCTGGAGGCGCCGCTGAGCGTGGACGACCATGGCCGCGTGGCCAGGGTCACGCCCGGCGCCCTGGTGGCCGATGGCCTGCACTTCAGCTACCCCGGCGCCAGCCAGGCCGCGCTGGCCGGGGTGGGCTTCCACCTGCCGGCCGGCCAGACACTGGGCCTGGTGGGGCCGACCGGCGCCGGCAAGAGCACGCTGGTCAAGCTGCTGCTGCGCCAGTGGGCCGCCACCGCAGGGCCATGTCCACTGGGGCGGCACGGCGCTGCCCGACTTCAGCCTGGCCGCGCTGCGCGCCGGCATCGCCTGGGTGCCGCAAGAGCCGTTCCTGTTCTCGGCCACGGTGGCCGAGAACATCGCGCTGGCGCGGCCCGACGCCACGCCGGCCCAGATCGAGGCCGCAGCCCGCGCCGCCGCCGTGCACGGCGACATCCTGGCCCTGCCCCAGGGCTATGCCACACCGGTGGGCGAGCGCGGCATCACCTTGTCGGGCGGCCAGCGCCAGCGGGTGGCCATCGCCCGGGCGCTGCTGACCGATGCACCGCTGCTGCTGCTCGACGACGCCTTGTCGGCGGTGGACACCGGCACTGCCGCACGCATCCTGGCGGCGCTGCGCCAGCAGCGGCAGGGCCGCACGGTGCTGCTGGTCAGCCACCGCCTGGCCACGGTGATGGACGCCGACCAGATCCTGGTGCTGCGCCATGGCCGCGTGACCGAGCGCGGCACCCACGCCGCACTGCTGGCCCAGCCGCCGCAACACGGCCACCCGGGCTGGTATGCCACCCAGTGGCAAGTGCAGCAATTGGAGGCGTCGCTGGAACAGGACGCAGGCACCGCATGAGCCAGCCGACCCAAGTCAGCGCCGACGCCAGCGAACGCCGCGCCGCGCTGGCCCTGCTGGTGCGCAGCGCCGCGCCCGAGCTGGCGGTGCTGCGCGGGGCCGCGCTGTGGCTGGTGCTGGCCGCCGGGCTGGAAGCGCTGGGCCCGGTGCTGGGCAAGGCCTTCATCGACGCCTACTTGCTGCCGCGCCATGCCGACCTGCCCGCCATCGTCGGCCTGCTGGGCGGTGCGCTGCTGGCCGGCTGGCTGGCCAACGGCCTGCGCTACTGGCAGCTGGTGCGCCTGGCCGGCGTGGCCATGCGCAGCGTGCAGCGCCTGCGCGAGCAGGTCTACAGCCATGTGCTGCGCCTGCCGATGGCCTACTTCGACCGCGCCATCGGCGGTGCGCTGGTCAGCCGCATCACCAACGACACCGAGGCGGTGAAGGCGCTGTACGTACAGCTGCTGTTCGTGATGCTCGACAGCCTGATCATGCTGTCGACCACCCTGGTGGCCATGGCCTTGCTGGACTGGCGGCTGATGCTGATCGTGGCCACGCTGGTGCCGGCGGTGGCGGCCATCGTCTGGCTGTACCAGCGGCTGTCGGCGCCGGCCGTGGCCCAGACCCGGGCGCTGCGCAGCGACATCAACGCCCAGGCGGCCGAGTCCATCGCCGGCATGGCGGTGGTGCAGGCCAGCGGCGCGGCCGGCCGCTTCGCCCAGCGCTTTGCCGACACCAATGCCGCGCACTACCAGAGCCGCCGGCGCGAGCTGCGTGCCAACGCCTGGCTGCTGCGCCCGGCGCTCGACCTGCTCAACATCGGCTTGCTGGCGGCCGTGATCGGCTTCTACGGCCTGCGCCAGGTGCCGGGTGCGGATGGTGGCGGCGGTGGCGGCCTGTCGGCGCTGGAGGTGGGCGTGCTGTATGCCTTTGTCGGCTACATCGCCCGGGTGGTGGAACCGCTGATCCAGATCACCATGCAGTTCTCGCAGCTGCAGCAGGCGGTGGTGGCGGCAGCCCGGGTGAACACCTTGCTGCAGACAGCGGCCGAGCCACCGCGCGACGGCGCTGCCCGGGTGCAGGCCGGCGCCATCACCGTGCAGGATCTGCACTTTGCCTACCAGGCCGGCCACCCGGTGCTGCATGGCATCGACCTGCAGGTGCAGCCAGGCCAGTTTGTCGGCATCGTCGGCCACACCGGCAGCGGCAAGAGCAGCCTGCTGTCGCTGCTGCTGCGCTTCTACCCGGCACCGGCCGGCAGCGTGCAGATCGACGGCCAGGCGCTCGACAGCCTGGGCGACAGCGCCTTCCGCGCGGCCGTGGGCCTGGTGCCGCAAGAGCCCTTTTTGCTGGCAGCCAGCGCGCGCGAGAACATCGCCATGGGCCGCCCGCTCAGCGACGCACAAGTGCACAGCGCCGCACGCGCCGCGCATGCAGACGGCTTCATCGCCGCGCTGCCGCAGGGCATGGACACGCCGCTGGGTGAAGGCGGGGCGCGGCTGTCGGTGGGCCAGAAACAGCTGATCGCGATGGCCCGTGCGCTGGCCGGCCAGCCCAAGATCCTGCTGCTGGACGAAGCCACCGCCCACATCGACAGCGAGACCGAGGGCCATGTGCAGGCCGCGCTGACGGCGCTGCGTGGCCGGGTGACGGTGCTGGCCATTGCCCACCGCCTGTCGACCATCCGCAACGCCGACCAGATCCTGGTGATGCACCATGGCCGCATTGCCGAGCGCGGCACGCATGCACAGCTGATGGCCATCGACGGCGGCCTGTACCAGCGCCTGGTGCAACTGCAGCAGTTGGCGGGCGATGGCGATGGCGATGACGAAGGTGATGGCGAAGGTGATGAGGGCGTGACCGCTGCTTGATCAGCCGCCGCCAGCAGCGACCTGAAACAGCCAGCCGCGCGCCGCCCTTGGCCGGTTCAGAAATTTCAGATCGGGCGCCCTGGCCGGCTGGCCAGGGCCTGTAGCATCGGCGCTCGCTGGCGGCATGCGCGCCGGCCGCTGCTGGCACGCGGTGTGCAAGGCTGGCTCATCCAGGCACGCCAAGACGGGCCAGCCGGGCGGCAGCACAACACAACAAGGGGTTGACTTGGGGTTGAACGAAACCGATCTGCATGCGCTGGCACGTCTGCTCGGTGGTTTTGGTGTGTGGCTGTCGGTGTCCGAAAACGGCGCGCCACCGCAACCGCTGGCCGGTACACCCTCGGCCGGTGTCGCGCCGGCGTCGGCCAGCCTGGTGCTGGCCGACGGCCGCCGCTTGCAGATCGCCGGCCCCAGCCAGCCGACCGCGCCGGCCCCGCAGCCCAGGCCTGCCGGCAGCCCGGACGCCGGCAACCCGCTGCAAGAACGCCGCGCCGGCCCCGAAGTGGCCGACACCCGCTTCCGGCTGCTGGCCGAGCATTCGATCGACATGATCGTGGCGGTGGATGCCGACCTGGCGATCCGCTACGCATCCCCCGCCACAGCCCAGCTGCTGGGCTGCACGCCGGCTGAACTGCATGGCCACACCCTGGCCGAGCTGCTGGCCCACCAGGACCGCGCCGCCTTCATCGCCCGGCACTTCACCCGCGCCGCCCAGCGTGGCCAGAGCGTGCCGGACCTGTTCCGCGCGCTGCACCGCGACGGCAGCACCCGCTGGGTCGAAGCGCGTGTGGCGCGGCTGCCGCCAGGCAACGGCCTGGGTGACTTTCTGGTCACCCTGCGCGACGCCGACCAGCGCCGCCGCTTCGAAGAAAGCCTGGACAAGGCCAACACCGAGCTGCAGACCCTGGCCAGCACCGACGCCCTGACCAGCCTGCCCAACCGGCGCCAGTTCGACGCCACGCTGCACAAGGAGTGGTACCGCGCCCTGCGCGACGCCACACCGTTGGGCCTGCTGATGATCGACCTGGACCGCTTCAAGTCCTTGAACGACCGCTACGGCCACCAGGTGGGCGACGCCTTCCTGGCCCGGGTGGGCCGGGTGATCCGCGCCAGCGTGCGCCGCGCCGGCGATCTGCCGGCACGCTATGGCGGCGAAGAATTTGCCGTGGTGCTGCCCGGCACAGCCGCACTGGGCGCCATGGAGATCGGCGAGCACATCCGCCGCGCCGTCGAGGCCACCGACACCAGCGACCTGGTGCCGGGCGGCCACCCGATGAGCGTCAGCATCGGCGTGGCCGCCGCAGTGGCGCTGGCCGGCGGTGGCTCGGCCACCCTGGTGCACAGCGCCGACAGTGCGCTCTACCAGGCCAAGCGCAATGGCCGCAACCGGGTCGAGATCCTGCAGTGACCCCCAGCCCCCACGAGACCAGACCATGCCCCAGCCCCTGAACGACAGCGACGTGCTGCACACCGAAATCCACCCGGCCGGTTATGCCGTGCTGACATTGCAGCGCCCCCAGGCGATGAACGCGCTGAACAAGGCGCTGCTGCAGGCGCTGACCGATGCGGTGGACGCACTGGCCAGCAATGCGTCGGTGCGGGTGCTGATCCTCACCGGCGCCGGCCGCGCCTTCTGCGCCGGGCTGGACTTGAAGGAAATCGGTGCCGGCCAAGGCAGCCTGGGCGGGTCAGACGGCCGACCCAGCGGCGACCCGGTGGCCGCCATCGGCCGCTACCCCGGCCCGGTGATCGGCGCCATCAACGGTGCCGCCGTCACCGGTGGCTTCGAGCTGGCGCTGGCCTGCGATGTGCTGCTGGCCAGCAGCAACGCGCGCTTTGCCGACACCCATGCCCGCATCGGCGTGGCACCCGGCTGGGGCCTGAGCCAGAAGCTGAGCCGCGCCATCGGCGCCTACCGGGCGCGCGAGCTGTCGTTCACCGGCAACTGGGTGGGCGCCGAGCAGGCCGCTGCCTGGGGCTTTGTCAACCGGGTGCTGGCGCCTGACGACCTGCTGCCCGCCGCGCGCCAGCTGGCGCAGGACATGCTGGGCACGCTGCCGCACATGCTGACCCGCTACAAGGCCATCATCAACGACGGCTGGGCCCTGGCCGGCGGCGAGGCCCTGGCGCTGGAGAAAGTGCGGGCCCGCGAATTCAACAGCCAGGTGGGTGCCGGCGATGTGGAGCAACGGCGCGAGGCGGTGCGCGCACGCAACCGCGCCGGCGGATGAGGGCACCGCCCAGCGGGCGCGCTGGCGACCTGGTGCGCCTGCTGCAATTGGCGCCCCACCCCGAAGGCGGGTGGTACCGCGAGATCTTCCGCTCGGCCGACAGCGCGCCGCAGCCCGACGGCCGCGGCCCGCGCCAGGCGCTGACGTCGATCGACTTCCTGCTGGCCGCTGGCGAGCGGTCGGCCTGGCACCGGGTGGCGTCCGACGAAGTCTGGCACCTGGTGGAAGGCGGGCCGCTGCGGCTGTGGCTGCTGCCGCCAGACTGCAGCCGGGTGGAATGCCACACCCTGGCGCCGGTGGATGCCGGCGGTCTGCGGCCACGCCATGTGGTGCCGGCCCACTGGTGGCAGGCCGCCGAGCCGGCGCCGGGCGCCAGCTACGCCCTGGTCGGGGCCAGCGTGGCCCCGGGCTTCGACTTTGCCGACTTCCGCTTCGGCCGCGACGACCCGGCGCTGCTGCAGGCCCTGCCCCGGCTGCAGCCCGACACCACGCACTTGCTCTGAGGGGCACAGGCTGGCGCAAAAAAGGCCCCCGGCGCACCAGGCACCGGGGGCAATGCTCCTCATCGCAAACGCCGCAGTGCGCTGCAAAGCCCCTGCCGGATGCTGCACGGCAGTGGCGGCTCACCCCACCACGACAGCACCAGCGTACGCCGGCGCGGCTGGATCTGCATCGGTACAAGCGCAGAGGAACCAAGCGCAGCGGGCAGACTCGGGCCCAGCCGAAGGCCAGGCATGACGCCGGCCAGGCATCACCCAGGCAAAGCATCACCCAGGCAGATGCCCAGGGCGCGGGCCGCTGACAAGGTGGGCGCATCGGCCGGCACCGGGCGGTTGCGGCCGGCCACGTCGGCCAGTGGCACCTGGCCCAGGCGGTCGCCCTGCAGCACCACCATGCCGCCCCAGCGGCCCTGGCGCACCTGCTCGGCCGCATGCCAGCCAAAGCGGGTGGCCAGCACCCGGTCAAACGGCGTGGGCGAGCCGCCGCGCTGCACATGGCCCAGCAACGTGGCACGCACCTCGCTGTGCAGCAGCGGCTGCAGCTGGTGGGCCAGCAGCGCCCCCACCCCGCCCAGGCGCAGCGGGTCGGGGCTGTCGGCGATGGTCTGGGCCACGCTGAGGCCGGCACCGGTGGCATGCGCGCCTTCGGCAATGCAGATCAGGGTGTAGCCCTCGCGCGCCTCGCGGGCCCGGCATTCGGCTGCCACGGCGTCCAAGGTCCAGGGCACCTCGGGCAACAGGATCACGTCGGCCGCGCCGGCCATGCCGCCTTCCAGCGCAATCCAGCCGGCATAGCGGCCCATGGTCTCGGCAATCATCACCCGGCCATGGCTGCGGGCGGTGGTCTCCAGCCGGTCCAGGGCCTCGGCCACCACCGCCACCGCGCTGTCAAAGCCGAAGCTGCGGTCGGTGTGGCACAGGTCGTTGTCGATGGTCTTGGGCACGCCCACCACCGGCAGGCCGCGCTGGTGCAACTGGTGGGCAATCGCCATGGTGCCGTCACCGCCGATCACCACCAGGCCATCCAGCCCCAGGGCGGCGGCAGTGGCCAGGGCCTGGTCGGACACATCGGCACCACCGGCGCCAAAGTAGTGGAAGGGGTCGCAGCGGTTGTGGGTGCCCAGGATGGTGCCGCCCTGCGCCAGGATGCCGGCCACCGCCGCCACGTCCAGCGGCAGCACGTCGTTGGTCAGCAAGCCCAGGAAGCCACGGCGGATGCCGGTGACCCGGGCGCCGCACTGGTGCACCAGCGCCAGCGTGACGGCGCGGATCACCGCATTGAGCCCCGGGCAGTCGCCGCCGCCGGTCAGGATGCCAATGTGCATCAGCCCCCCCCCGAAGCGCCTGCGGCGCCTCCCCCCAGGGGGGCGCCGCCAGCGGCCCGGCAAAGCCGGTTCCGCGGCGTCTGTTTGGTTGAACGGCAGACGGCCAAGGCATTCGCTTCATGGGGTAGCGCTTTCGAGCCAATTCACCAGATCCGCCTTCAGCTGGGCCAGGTCGGCCTGGCGGGTGTACATCATGTGGCCGGCGTCGTAGTAGCAGTGCTGGATGCGGGCCAGCACCTCGGGCGGCGCGTCCAGCTGCGCCAGCGACCAGTCGGTGGCGCTGTAGGGCGTGCCCAGGTCGTAGCGGCCGCTGGCCACCAGCACCCGCAGGTGCGGGTTGCGGCGCATGGCACGCGCCAGGTCGTCGCTGGTGGTGGTGAACCCGGCCGCATCGCCGCCCGGCGCGTCTGACGTGCCACGCACCCAGCGCCAGGCCTTGTGGGCGTCGCCCGACATCACCTCATAGCGCTGATCGGTGGGCAGGCCCAACTGGGCGTGGTAGGCCATGGCCGCTGCGGCGTAGGGCACCAGCACGGCCTCGATGCCGGGGTCGAACTGCATGTCGCGTTCGCGCCGGGCGGCCATGGGTGCGGTGGCGCGTGATTCCAGCCGGCCCACCAGCAGGCCGCGCGGGCGCAGCGCCTCGGTGAAGAACACGCTGTCGCTGATGCGCAGGTTCTGCTCGGCCACCACGCTGCGCGGCAGGCCGGTCAGCTCGGACACGCGCTTTTCAATGCGGTTGCGGGACTGGGACGTGAGGCGGGCACCGGCATGCAGCGCAGCCAGGTAATCGCTGGCCACAAAGTCTTCCGCCGCCGCCCGGGCCGCCGCGCCTGAGGCCGCCAGCGCAGCGCCCAGCGTGCCGTGGTACTGCGCGGTGGCAGCAAACGCCGGCAGGAACAGCGCATACGGCAGGTCGTTCTTGGGCCGGAACACCAGGGTCTGCAGGTCCATGGCGCAGGACACCAGGATCACCCCGGTGAAGGCCAGGCCCAGGTCGGTCATCTTGTCGGCCAGCGCTGCGCCGCGGGTGGTGCCGTAACTTTCACCGCACAGGTACAGCGGCGCGCCGAAGCGGCCGTTGGCCGCCAGCCAGCCGCGCATCACCTCGGCCAGCGCGTCCACATCGCCGTCCACCGACAGGTGCAACTTGCGTGCGTCTTCACTGGCGCTGACCGACCAGCCGGTGTGCGGCGGGTCGATGAACACCAGGTCGAAGTGGTCCAGCCAGGTCAGCGGGTTGTCGACCACCGCATAGGGCGGCGGCGGCAGGCTGGCATCGTCATGCACCTGCACCCGCTTGGGGCCCAGCGCGCCCAGGTGCAGCCAGATCGACGACGAGCCGGGCCCGCCGTTGAAGGCAAAACACACCGGCCGCTGCTGCGGCACCGCGCCGGCCACGCTGTAGGCGGTGGTGAACACCGCCGCCTGCGGCTCGCTGGCGGCCATGCCCAGGCCACTGCCCAGCACCGGAATGAAGGCTGCCTTGACGGTGTAGGCCAAGTCACGGCCGTCGGCCAGCCGCACGCTGTCAGCCTGGGTCACGGCCGGCCGGGCCAGCAGGCGCTCGGCACGCTGGCGCAGGCGCTTGCTGGCATCGGCGCTGTCAGCGCCGTCGCCGCCGGGGTTGGTGTGGCTGCTGCCGGCCGCAGCCTTGTCGGTGTCAGACATGGTGGATCCTTGGGTCAGGCCGTGGCCAGGAATGCAGCGTAACGCGGCAGGTCGACATTGCCGCCAGACAGCACCACGCCCACCCGCGCACCGCGCCAGGTCTCCACACCCTCCAGCAAGGCGGCGGCGGCCAGGCAGCCGGTGGGTTCGACCACCTGCTTCATGCGCTGGGCAAAAAACTGCATGCTGCGCACCAGCTGCGCATCGCTGACCGTGACGACGCGGGCCACCAGCGCCTGGATGATCGGAAACGTGAGCTGGCCGCTGGCCTGGGTCTGTGCGCCGTCGGCAATCGTCTGCGGCACGTCGATCTGGATGATGCGGCCGGCCGCCAGGCTTTGCTGGGTGTCGTTGCCGGCCTCGGGCTCGACGCCGACCACGGTGATGTCGGGCAAATGGTGGCGGGCGGCGACCGCACAGCCAGAGATCAAACCACCGCCGCCCACGCAGACCAGCAGCGCGTCTAAGTGGCCGACTTCATCGATCAACTCCAGGGCGGCCGTGCCCTGGCCGGCCATCACATGGGGGTGGTCGAAGGGCGGGATCAGGGTCATGCCGCGCTCGGCCGCGATGCGCTGGCCGATGGCGGCGCGGTCTTCGGTGTAGCGGTCGTAGATCACCACCGCGCTGCCGGGCTGGCCTTCCTGGTAAGCGCGGGTGGCGGCCAGCTTGGCGGCGGGCGCGTCATGCGGCATCACGATCACCGTGGGGATGCCCAGCAAGCGGCCCGCCAGCGCGATGGCCTGCGCATGGTTGCCCGAGCTGAAGGCCAGTGCGCCGGCGCGGCGCTGGTCGGGCGACAGCGCGGCCAGGGCGTTGTAGCCGCCGCGGAACTTGAAGGCGCCCATGCGCTGCTGGTTTTCAGCCTTGAAGAACACCTGGGCGCCGGTGCGCGCGTCGGCGGTACGCGAGCGCAGCACCGGTGTGCGGTGGGCCACGCCCTGCAGGCGGGCGGCGGCGGCGGTGATGTCGGCAAACGAGATGGCAAATGCGGTCATGCCCACAGCATAACCAGGGCACACGCAGCCACGCCAGGCGGCGCTGTCACCGCGTTGACAGTGCAAGTCCCGGCCCCGATACCGGCCGCCTTGCTGCAGCATGCAGGCACCCAAATTCGAGGACACCATGCCGACCCGCCACACCTTCTTGCGCACCCTGCTGGCCACCGCGGCCGCCGCCCTGCTGCCCCTGGCCGCAGCCCAGGCCCAGACAGCCGCCACCAGCTTTCCGACGCCCGGCAAGCCGATCCGCATCGTCGTGCCCTTCCCGGCTGGCGGGCAAACCGACATCCAGGCCCGGCTGCTGGCTGCCAAGCTGCAGACATCGCTGGGCACCACGGTGCTGGTCGACAACAAGCCCGGCGCGTCCAGCATCCTGGGCACCATGGAAGTGGTGCGCGCCCCGGCCGACGGCCACACCCTGCTCTACACCATCAGCGTGACGGCGGCGCAGAACCCGCACCTGTTCAACAAGCTGCCCTACGACCCGTTCAAGGACCTGACGCCGGTGATGTTTGCCGCGCGCTCGTCGACCGTGCTCACCGTGCCGGCCAACTCGCCCCTCAACAGCGTGGCCGATGTCGTCCGCTTTGCGAAGGCCAACCCGGGCAAGCTGAACTTCGCCTCGTTCTCGGCCGGCAGCACCTCGCACCTGGTGGCCGAACTGCTGCAGCAGGCCGCCGGCATCCAGATGACGCACATCCCGTTCAAGGGATCGGCCGACGCCGGCATGGCGCTGATGGGCAACCAGGTCGACCTGCTGTTCGACGGGCCCACCACCGCACTGGCCAATGCCAAGGGCGGCAAGGTCAAGATGCTGGCCTACACCGACCCCAAGCCCTACACCGCGCTGGGCAACCTGCCCAACATGGCCCAGGCTGGCGTGCCCGGCGTGGACGTGGCCGGCGGCATGCAGTTCTTCGGCCCCGCCAAGATGGCGCCCGAGGTGCTGGCCAAGATCAACGGCGCCTTGGCAGCCGCGCTGAAAGAGCCCGACGTGGCCAAGCTCTACACCGACAACGCCACCGAGATCGTGGCCAGCAGCCCTGCCGAGCATGCCGCGTCGGTCAAGGAGCAGTACGAGCGCTGGGGCGGCGTGATCCGCAAGCTGGGCCTGAAGCTGGATTGAGCACTGGCACGTGCCCGGCGCAAGCCGGGTGCTGCCGCCAAGGGTTGAGGCGGCTGTGGGGCGGGGCCGATGGCACCGCCAACCAGCGGTTTTGGTCTGCTGCAGCTTGCCGCCCGCATGCCAGGCGCGGCAAGCCGGCGGGCGCTCGATCACAATGCCGCGCTTGACCCGCACACCTCCCCGCCTGATCACGCTGACGCTGCTGACCGCACTGTCGGCGCTGACCCTGAACATGATCCTGCCGTCGCTGCCGTCGATGGCGCGCGACCTGGCTGCGCGCGAGTCGGTGACGGCACTGGCGGTGTCGGGCTACATGTTGGCATCGGCGCTGTTCCAGCTGGGGCTGGGCCCGCTCTCCGACCGCTTCGGTCGCCGGCCGGTCATGCTGGGCGCCTTGCTGATCTTCAGTCGCTGCGTCACTGGGCTGCATGCTGGCGCAGAACGTGACCGTGTTGCTGGCCTGCCGTGTGCTGCAGGCCGTGATCGTTGCGGGCGCCGTGGTGTCCAGCGCCAGCATCCGCGACCGGCATTCGGCCGTCGATTCGGCCGCCAAGCTGAGCCTGATCGCGTCGGCCATGGCGGTGGCGCCGATGTTGGGGCCCATGCTGGGCGGGCTGTTGGATGTGCGCTTGGGCTGGCGCGCGGTGTTCGCGCTGTACGCCCTGCTGGGCGGCGGCTTGCTGGTGCTGGCCTGGGTGGACATGGGCGAGACACGCCCGCCCGGCCTGCCCGCGCCCAAGCTGGGCGACTGGCTGGCCTTGTTGCGGTCGCCACGCTACTGGGCTTATGTGCTGTGCATTGCCTTCTCGGTCGGCGCTTTTTTTGTGTTCGTCACCGGTGTGCCCTATGTGGGCAAGGCTGTCTGGGGCCTGTCGCCGGCAGAGGTCGGCATCGGCGTGGGGTCGATCACCAGCGGCTTCCTCGTCGGCGCAGCCGTCAGTGCGCGCCAGGCCCGCCGTGCCGGCATGGGCGTGCTGCTGGTGTCGGGCAGGGTGGTGTCGGTGGCTGCGGTGGCGCTGGCCCTGGCGGTGTTTGCTGCCGGGGTGTCACACCCGCTGGCGCTGTTCGGGCTGACCGTCTTCGTCGGACTGGGCAATGGACTGACCTTGCCCAGCGCCAACGCCGGCACCTTGTCAGTGCGCCCTGCGTTGGCCGGCACGGCAGCGGGCTTGAGCGGCGCCCTGTCGATGGCGTTGGGCGCCGTGCTGAGCACACTGACCGCCGTGGTGGTCGAGCGCTCCGCCACGGCGGGCGCCTTGCTGGCCATCATCCTGGGCTGCACCTTGCTGTCACTGGGGGCCGCGCTGGTGGCCCTGCGTCTGGAGCGCAGCGCCGCGCCCGGCGCGGCTTAGCCTGCTGCGGCAGGCCCGTGTGGACTTGAGCGGGGTGTCGCGCTGGCAGACCGACGAGAGCGAGCCAGGGGCGGTCGGTTTACCTTCTGGGCGGACATGGGTGATGGACAACGCTGGCCGAAGCTGACCTGCTGCCGGCGAAAGGCGATGCGCTCAGGCGTCCTCGAGAAGCCCGCGTTGTCGTACCTGCGCGCGGCGGGGTTCTGGCGGCGAGGCCAGGTGTTTCGGTGCTTCGATTCGGCGATCTGCTGGCCGGGGTTTGTGCGACTCGAGCAACCGCTTGAGACTGGTTGCGGACGATCGGATTTCCGCGCCGGACGTCAGCGTCGGCCGAGAGCCGTCTTTCGAAAGATGCATAGCCCAGTGACCGCGTTGTTCTGAAGCCTATCCGTTACATGCCCTCGGCCATGGTGCACGCATACCTGATGTCAAGAATTCAATTGACTAGGGAAGAAATGGCCGAAGGTTCGAGACCTAGGGCTTCATTCACACAAGGCACCGCATACCAAAAACGGCTAGTTCATTGACTCCTCGCGAACTCGTCTTGATCGCATGTGCCTGCTTCTCAAGATGCTCTACCAGTTCCGAGAATGATTGCCTTTTCGCACCTCCCGGTATGTCCCAAGTCTTGTCATCGAGTTGCATTAATACAAGGACACCGCGGCTACTGTTTGTCCCCTTCAAGTACTGGCCAACAATCTGAGTCTTCAATGTTTCGGTCAAGGTGGTTGCCGAATACCGCGTCGTGTCCACCGGCTTGATTTCTACGCAGACGTTGCCCGCTGGACAGCTGAGCTGGATGTCTGTCATCTTGTCGTCGTCTACCTCTTCCTCGCGGTGAACGCTGAAGCGCCGGTTCTGAGTCTCCCGAAATTTCGCTGCGAGCCATCGCTGCAGATACTTTTCCGGCATGCCGCAACTGAAGAGGTCACGCTCGCTGAATGGCCCCTCCTCAAGGTTCTTGCGAATCTCCTCGAGACGCGCGATGACTTGGAGGTAAAGCTGAGCTTCTGACTTTGGCTCGGTCAGGAACGGCGATGAAATGGTGCGCAGCGCATCCACCGTGCGCGTTGCACCTGCAGACGCATCGAGCGCCGCGTGCTCAAGAACTTGCCCGCGAAGTCGCTGCAACTCTTCCGGGTCCGTTGTACAGGCAATCAGCCCCAGCAAGGCCCTATGCCCGACTGCCCCTCGAACGTTGACAAACAACTGCGCAATCGCTTGGCAAAGGCGCTTCGACGGCGGTCCGAAGAACAAACTGTCATCGTCGCCAGCGGTCGAAGCAACTGGTGACGGGTGCGCACGAAGTAGGCTGACAACCTCAAGAAGCAAGTCTGCTTGTTCCTGAGGAAGTGGCTCCGCCAGCCACTTCAAGTCACCCATGGACTTCGCGAAGGCTGTGACATCGACATCGGCGGGCGTCGTCAACAAAGCGATGTGACCCCGGAACCAGGCCCATGCAGCTACCGAGTCCTCCTCCATCCAGATGCGCAACCAAAACATGTCGGCACCGCCAGCAGCAGGCGTCAACAGCTTGTTCTGGCACAGAGCGCAGACCGCGGTCGAAGACAAGAGTGCGTCCTCCCGCATGGCACCGATGAGTTCGTGGAGACTCGCCTGCTGTGGGACAAGGCCACTAATCATCAGCGGCACCAACGGGGCGAGCATGCCTGCACGGACCGTTGTCCTGCACCGCAGCACCATATCAAGTGCGCCTCTGACTCGGTTGCCTGGCGTGGCAGCCTGAGCTTCCTTCGCCAACCAGGGAGCGAGCGCAGCTTCAACTGCGCTCCGATGGGCGTCTGCCAGTGCCTCAAACCAATCAGGTGAGCCGTTCAGATTCCATACCGCCAGTTGTGCAGCCTTGGTCACCTCTGTGGCAACAAGCGCGCGAATCGCCTCTGGCTCAGCCAGGGAGCAACGCAACCCCGCCAATCCGAGTAATGCTGTCCAAGGCACCCTGCCTTCAGTGAACGACGAAGGGTCTGGTGGCGTGATGGTGCGCCAGAACTGCTTCAACCCGGCCTTGAAGGCTGCCGCAATCTCTGGGCTCAAGTTCACCGAGAAGGCCTCGAAGTCAACGTGCGAGTAGTCGTTTCGGCCAGACAGATTGAAGGAATGACCCAGAAGTTGCTGCAGCCAGCCGCCGTGGGAGCCATTTGCAATAGCTACCAAATCTGCGGTCACCTTCGATTTGAAGCCAGCGAGCTTGGTAGCCGTGTCCGCCTTTCGACGTAGTTCTTCAGTTGCCCAGGTGCGACGAGCCTTTGCCCCGTCTCGCCATCGACGGTACTGCGCGTCGACCATGACTGCCCGCGGTGCCCCAGCCGGAAAGGGACCCAGTGCTCGAAGCGAATGAGCACGTGCGCGACCGCTCCTTTGCTGAAAGGCGACGTCGACGGCCACGGCCCGCCAGATGTCGCGGTCCACTGGGGGCTGGGAAGCATCGTTGGCAAGCCGAGTAAGTTCACACTGGTCAGCCTCACCCATGGTTACCAGGCAACTCGACCCCCACGTTAGGCGGCTAACCGACGCACGGATGTCCTCCGAGTGAGCTATCGCCAGGGCGATATCCCAGCGGAGTTTGGTATGACTGGCAATGGCGGCGTGAAGGCGCCTGAACTCCTCCGAGTCCGTGAAGCCGGAATCTCGCAGAGCCTCCACCCGTTCTGCCGCCTCCATGCAGACCGAAGACGAAGCCGTTGACGTGGGCGGCAGCAAAGCAAGGACCCGCTCGAAAGAATCGGGCAGCACGTCCAACAGCCACGCTCGCTCAGGCCTGTCCGACTCTGGAAATCGTGCGAATCGCTTGCCTGGTATGGGACGTGGCAAAGCAGCCATTACCGCCTCAAGGATCAGGCTCGCGGATGCCAAGTCAGTTTCAGGAACCAGTACATCCTTAACCAGCCTGGCCATTGGCCCAGAACCGTAGTCAGGCTCGCTGTGCGTCTTCGAAAGGATGGCGGCAAGGGCCGGGACTGCGAGCCCCTTCCAGTCGACAACCGTCAACGCTTCGGCAACAAGCTCGTTGGTTGAAAAGAGGCCAGCCTGCAAGTCGAAAAGCACCTGCTGGCGGTGGGTGCCCGTGCCCACCTGCTTAAGCAGGCGCAGGGCAAGGACCCGTTGCCAGCCTGGTGCCGTTGCATCCCGGTAGTCGGCGAGTGCAACCGTGGTGCAGTCAGCCAGCTTCGCATTGGATGCGACCTGGTAACAGAGTGCCGCGAAATCTCCAGGCAGGGTTTTGTCGGCCAGTGCTGCCGCCACTACTCCCGAGGGCAGCGTCCGCCCGATTCGCATGCAGACGCTCGGGCTTTGATGCCATCCCGGACGAAAGCCGACCTTCGAGGCCTCCCTGCAGCGTACGAATGCCATTTCCGCAGACAGCGCATCCCAGGCTTGCGGGTCGCCATCGGATAGCAAGACCTCCGGAAGCTCCCGTACCACCCACTCGCGGGCTGTAACGTCGAGTGCCCCCAGCCAGCTCAACGCGGCCTTCCGCGCCGGGACCAACACCGGTGCCCCAAAGGGCTGCCCGACGAACAGGGCCTGAAGGCGCAGTAGCGGTACTCCGGTCTTCAGCTGTCTTGCGGCCCACTCGGCGGCCAGGTACTCGCGGATGGACCGGTGGTGGAACTTGACGCGACCGTAGCTGGCTTCGTCGAAGATGGCCGTCGCCAGGAGCCTGCGGACGTCCTGTGGCCCCCAAACAGACAACACAGATTGCGGTGCGAGCTCGCCTATGCCAGGCAGCGCACCGGGCTCCAAGACAAGGTACGCACAGTCGCCGAACTCTGCCGCTGCGGCCAGTTCCATGGCACCCGTTCGCAGCTGGTCAACGGACAGGGTGTCCCCCGTTGCCACATAGCCTTCGTTGAACTCTTGCAGCCGGTTTTCAATGTTGGAATCCATCAGTTCTCGGTAGGTTCCGAGAGTCCGGCGCTTGTTCCACAGGGCAACCATCCACCGCAGGTCCAATGGACGTGTGGCCATGAATTCGTAGTCGCCGTCCGATACTGTTGTCCAGAACCGCTGGGGCTCCTGAAGGTCAAAGGCCTCAGCACATCGCCTTGCCTCTAAAAGGGATAGAGGGTCGAGCGCGACAACGAGGGGCTCCACCACTTTTGCTCCCGAACCGGCGGGGCTGACTGTCGTTGCATCAACCTGCGCATCTGTTTCGATGACGGCTTCTCGCACCTTCAGCGAGCGTGCAAGAGGTGAGGCAATTCGACGGTCAATCGCGGTCTGCACCGCAGGTACTGACCAGTCAGTGACTCGGGAGGAGATTGCGATTCGAACCCTGTGGAAATGCGGCTCCAACGTGCGTTGGACCACCGCGAGCGCCCTCTCGAAGTCAGCATGGGAGCGTAGGCGCGACTCGTCCACCGCATCCAGAAAGAAATAGCCAACCTGGCTTGATGCCACCCAGTTGTCGTAGGAGGGTTGCTTCCCCGTCATCACAAGCTGCCAGGAGTCCGGATCCGTGAGCTGGTTCAGCGGGAGCAAAAAGGCAGCCTCACCCTGGTCTGCTAGGCGGTCTACCTCCATCGCGAACTCCGAGGTCTTGCCGATTCCAGCTTCACCGATAACGATGGATAGCGGAACTGCGTGCAGGTCACTCCAGGTTTTCCTGCCGCGATGCTGGCCAAAATAAAGCGCCCAATCCTCTTCGTTTCCACTCCGATCCAGATCCTCGGGTCGAGAGAAAGTGCGCAGCAGGTTTATGAGCATCTCAAAAGAGTAACGCACTGCGACGGCACGAACTCAGCTGCCCGCGACAACATGACCGGAGTACCTCGCATCGCGGTCGTCCAGATCGGGTTTGCCGCGGTGCCCACTGACCGCTTGCTGGCGTTCAGGGTGAGCTCGTCCATTCCCGCCCAATGACCGCAACCGCTGCACAGCAGTCCTTCCCAGCAGCCACGACCGCACCCGCTCTGAGTCGCATCGAACCAGTTCCCTTGCCAAATTGCCTGCCGCAAAGCCAACGCCCAGGCTGCGATGGCGTGATACGTCCGACCAGGCCTGCGGCCCGCAAACTGCGGCCCGCCTAACGATCCTGCCGCTGGCCAACGACAGCATGGCAGTAGGGCAGCAGTGCCTTCGCCGCCTCCATGCGCAGGGCCAGGTCCAGGCTGTCGTTGTGCATGACGTCGAGCAAGAAGCGCTTGGGATCGAGCGCTGCAGCCGCCGGCGCTGCACCGTCCGACCGCGGCCCGGGCGCGGCCGCTGCCGTGGTCGGCTGCAGCTGCTGCAACGCCAGTTCAAAATCCGCCGGCGCCATGCGCTTGAGCGGCGCCAACAACTGCGCCTGGCCATCGGGATTGGGCGGCATGTCGAGCCAGGGTTCGTCGGCAAACATCGCCGCCAGGTCAGACGCGACAAAGGCCGACCAAAGGCCGCTGTCGGCCTGCAAGGCGGGCTCCGGCCAGGCACGCTGCAGCGGCCGCGCTGGCGCGGCATCCAAAGCGGGCAGCATGCCCACGCGCAGGGGCAAGATGTCGCCCAGGTAGCGGCGCCGCAACGCATCGAGAAATGCTGCAGCCTTGGCCACCGGCACCGGCTCGGACAGCGAAAACCAGAGCTGACAGCCATCGCTGCCGTTGACCGCGATGGCCGGCGCCGGCAGCGCCAGATCAGCCTGCACGCCGCCCCAGACGGCCGAGAGCGCGGCCCAATCGGCCGGCCTGGCCAGTTCCAGCACCATGGCCTGCACCTGCCCCGGCGCGTCGTCGGGGCTGCCCACGTCCAATTCCAGGCGCAGGCCTGCGTCGGCCTGGGGCCCATACAGGCGTTGCAGTTCCTCTTGCAATCGGTTCATGGCGGGGATCCTGAACTGGGCGGTTGAAGACAAGCCGACTCTAGCCGCCGATGGTTGATGGGCTGATGGGCTGATGGGCTGACCGGTTGACCGGCTGGATAGGCTGGCTGGCGCCGCGTGCGGCCCCTGGTCGCCACCATGGCGACAATCGCCCGGTGCCCGCCAACGCCCCGCCGCTCTCGCACCGTGTCATCGCCGCCAACGTGCATGCGGTGCCGGCGCCATTTCGCAGCTTTGCGGTGCGCAGCGACGAGCCGCAGCATGCCTGCGATGCGCGCGCACCCTATGGCTGGGTGCACCTCGTGCGCACGGCGTTTCTCGATGCCGCCGCGCTGGCCAGCCTGGCGGCCGCGGGCGACGCACGCGTCAGCATCGACGACGTTCTCGGACATCGACTACGCCACCACCACGCTGGTCCGACCTGGCCGCCGCGGCGCCCGGCGTGGCCGACCTGGCTGGGCCACATCGCCGGCGCCTTGCAGCTGACCGGCGTGCTGGGGAGCGATCTTGCGGACTACCGGCGCAGCGTGGCCACGCGCATCGACTACCTGGCAGCGCGCGGCGCGGGCTTTCACAACGACGTCAGCCGCCATTGGTCGCGCTGCCTGTTCTGGCTGCTCGCGCTCGACCTCGCCGAGGTCGACTTCGTCATGCCGCATGCCGGCGTTTGCCTGGCGCTGGCGCCCGGCGACCTGCTGGTGTTCGACCAGACGATGGCGCACGGCCTGTGCCGGCCCGGCGATGCCGGGCAGGCGGTGGCCGCGTCGTTTGGCGCCGGCGCGCCGGGCCGGCAAATCTTTCTGACCGGCGAATTGCTGCTCAGCGATGCGCAGTGGGCCGCCGCTCGGTGCGCCCTGGCTGCCGGTGGAAGACCACGAGCAGCGGGGCGCGCTCGACCTGATGGTGGCCGAGTTCGACGAACGCAGCGGCGCCGTCAAGCGCCCGCGTAGCCTGCGCGGCAGCATGAAGCGCAGCACCTGCCACGTCGACACGCCGACCGGCTGACGGCGCACCGCAGCCAGTGGGCCGGGCTTAGAAGTCGCCGTGTGGAATGATGTTGCATGGCCCTGACACCCGACGACCTGCAAGACATTGCTGCGCGCACCCTGGCGCACTACGAGCAGCATGCGCAGCGCTATTGGGAAGGCACGCGCGACCACGACGTCAGCCAGAACATCACGGCGCTGCTGCAGCACCTGCCCGGGCCACCGCCCTTCGACCTGCTGGACTTCGGCTGTGGGCCCGGGCGCGATCTGCACACCTTCAAGGCGCTGGGCCACCGCGCCGTCGGCCTGGAGGGCGCTGCCAGCGCGGCGGCGCTGGCGCGCGCACACAGCGGCTGCGAGGTGCTGGAACAGAACTTCCTGCAGCTTGAACTGCCAGCGCTGCGCTACGACGGTGTGTTTGCCAATGCCGTGTTGTTCCACGTGCCCAGCCAGGTGCTGCCCCAGGTCTTGCGGCAACTGCAGGCCTGCCTGCGGCCGGGCGGCGTGCTGTTCACGTCCAACCCGCGCGGCGACGGCCAGGAGGGCTGGAACGGTGAGCGCTACGGTGTCTTCCATGACTGGCCCGCTTGGCGCGCCCTGGTCACGGCCGCCGGTTTCGACGCGTTGGACCACTTCTACCGCCCGCCTGGCCTGCCCATCGCGCAACAGCCGTGGCTGGCAAGTGTGTGGCGCAAGCCCTGAGACCTGGCGCTGTGGCATGGCGCAGCTGCAAGCGCTGAGACCCATGCGCCGCCATGCGCTGGCGAGGCGGCGGCAATGTGTGCGGGCATGGACGTGCGGTGCCGAGGCCACTGCCCGATGCCCCTGGGGCCTTTGGACTGGGGCTTTGGGTCTGGGTCCTTGACGCAGACCCTGTAGTTATGGGCTGGCTTGTGCGGGTCGATATGTCTGGCGCCTGTTCCGCCCGGCAACCCGTCTGGTGATCTGTCTGGACACCCGTCTTGCAATCCGCTGCGGTGCACCGACATAGGATCGTTCATGGGCCGCGCCAGTTTGTTCCTGTTGTCCGCACTGCTGCATGGCTATGCAGGCCTGCGGCTGCTGCCCGCGCTTGCAGACTGGCCCGCGCTCGCGGTCATTGTTGCGGTGGCGCTCGCGGTCTCGGCCGTCTTGCTGCCGCTGGCCTTGATCGGCCGCCGCCTGGCAAGCTCACCAGCCGGCCGCATGGCGCTGGCCTGGACCGGCATGCTGGCGATGGGCTGGTTCTCGTCGCTGTTGGTGTGCACGCTGCTGCGCGACGGCCTGTTGCTGCTGGCGGCGCTGGCCCAGCTGGTGTGGCCTGCCAGCGCGTTGGTGGCGACGATCACGGGGCCTTCAGCCCTGCTGGTGGTGGCCGCCAGTGTGCTCGCCACCCTGGTCGGCGCCTGGAATGCGCGCCGCACGGCCGCTGTTGTGCGGGTCGATGTGCCGATCACCGGTCTGCCGCCCGCCCTGCACGGCTTCACGATCGCGCAGATCAGTGACATCCATGTCGGGCCGACCATTCGCGCCAGCTATGTGCGGGCCATCGTCGACCGTGTGAACGGGCTGCAGGTGGACATGGTGGCGGTCACCGGTGACCTGGTGGATGGCAGCGTGGCCGATCTGGCAGCCCATGTCGCGCCGCTGGCCGCCTTGGCTTCGCGCCATGGCAGCTTCTTCGTCACCGGCAACCACGAGTACTACAGCGGCGCCCACGCCTGGATCGCCGAGCTGCGGCGGCTGGACATCACGGTGCTGCTGAACGAACACGTGGTGCTGCGCCACGGCGACAGCGCGATGGTGGTGGCCGGCGTCACCGACCACAGCGCCCACCTGTTTGACGCCAGCCACCGCAGCGACCCCCAGCGTGCGCTGGCGGGGTCGCCGCCCGATGCGGCGCTGCGGCTGCTGCTGGCGCACCAACCACGCAGCGCCATGGCGGCTGTCGGCGCGGGCTTCCATCTGCAGTTGTCTGGCCACACCCATGGCGGCCAGTTCTGGCCGTGGAACCACTTTGTGCGGCTGCAGCAGCCCTTCACGGCCGGCCTGCACCAATTGCAGGACCTGTGGGTCTACACCAGCCGCGGCACCGGCTACTGGGGGCCACCGAAACGCTTCGGGGCGCCCTCAGAGATCACGCGGCTGCGCCTGGTCAGTGCCTGAATGTGCCAGCGGCCGGGTGTCGGCTGCTTGCCATGCTGCCCAGCCAGGGTGGGCGACCCAGTCGTCAGATCAGCAAACCGCTGCCGGGGACGCCGTGGCCAGGCCGGGCAAGCCATTGCCAAACGCAAGCATGTGCGCACGGCGGCCCTGCGGCGGTGCGGCGGTGCGGTGGTGCGGTGGTGCGGCGCGGCCGTGACGCCACCGCAGATCAGCCAACACGCCGCCGGCCGGGTGGCGCTGGCGTCGGTGTCACGCCGCCGGTGCCACCCGTCGGCCCAGCCACCCCGACCCGCGGCACAAAGCACCAGGCCTCGAACACCCCACCAGGCAGATGCGGTGAGCGGGTGCCCACCAGGCCATCGAGCGATGAGGAAAACGCGCGGTCCTTGTCGTCGACCAGGCGGCCGCAGTGCACCCGCAGCATCAGGCGGCCGCTTGCACCCAGCATGGCCTGCAGCCGCTCGCGGTCATCGCTGAACGCCCAGTCGATGGTTTGGGACGACAGCTTGGCCCTGCCATGCAAGGCCATCAACGGGCCGGGAACGCTGGCGTTGTTGCCCGCCTGAACCGGCTCTGTCTCGAACCACACCTGCACCACCTGCGGCTGCAGCTCCTGCACCCTGGGGTGCAGCGGCGCCGACAGCGTCAGGCGCACACGCCCCAGCAAGGCCATGGCGTCGGCCACGGTCAGGCGGCCGTCCTGCGGCCAGTTGGTCTTGGCGATGCTGGGCCAGTCCAGCGCGGCGATGTCGCCCGGTGGGCCGGGTGGGCCGGACGGGCCAGTTTGGCCGGTCGAGCCGGTCTGGCCGGTTGGACCCGCAGGTCCTGCAGGTCCTGCAGGTCCTATAGGTCCTGTAGGTCCGGTGGTCCGGTTGGTCCGCTGGGTCCGGTGGGTCCGGTGGGTCCGGCCGGCCCTGGGGCGCCGTCCCTGCCATCGCTGCCGTTCGCTCCAGCGGTGCCGGCGGGCCCAGGCTGTCCCACCGGGCCGGTTTCACCGGGTACACCGGGCGCGCCTGGCACACCCGCAGGCCCCGCCACACCAGGCGGGCCGGTCTCGCCCGTGGCGCCCGCTTCACCCGTTTCACCCGCAGGCCCGGCAGGCCCTGACGGGCCGCGCTCGCCAGCCGGCCCCGGCGGCCCGGCCTCACCGCTGGCGCCGGCTGGGCCAGCAGGACCTGGTGCGCCCTCGCCCCCCGCCATGCCCGGCGGCCCAGCCTCGCCAGCGGGGCCAGGTGGCCCCACTTCTCCGGCCGGGCCGATCGGCCCGACCGCGCCATCCAGTCCCGCAGGTCCGACCGGGCCATCCGGTCCGGTCGGACCTGCCGGGCCAACTGGTCCAACTGCCCCGGCAGGACCTTCCGGTCCAACAGCGCCGGCAGGACCTTCCGGTCCAACAGCGCCGGCAGGACCTTCCGGTCCAACAGCGCCGGCAGGACCTTCCGGTCCAACAGCTCCGGCAGGACCTTCCGGTCCAACAGCGCCGGCAGGACCTTCCGGTCCAACAGCGCCGGCAGGACCTTCCGGTCCTGCGGGCCCCTCTGCGCCTGCGGGCCCGGCCGGCCCCGCCAGGCCGTCCAGCCGCGCACCGTCGTAGTACCAGCGGCCGTCGGCATCCAGCCGGTGTTCGCCACTGTGGCCGTGGGCGCCGGTGGCCACGAACAGGCCTGGATCCTGCTGCACCGCCACTGCACCGTCCTGGTCAGCCAGCAGGGCGATCACCAGGGCGTCGGGGCCGGCGTCGCTGCCATCGTCGGGCTCCAGGACAGCCTGGCTCAGCAAGGTGATGACCGTGGGCGTGTTGCCCACGCGCAATGCGGCGCGGTCGCCATTGCTGGCACGCAGCACCACACGCTGGCCGGCCAGAGGCGCACCCAGGGCCACGCCACTGTCCAAGGCCAGGCGCACGCCGCTGGGCGAAAACGCCACGCCGGGCGCCACCGTCACCTGGCCGTCGGCCAATTGCACCCGGAGACCCCAGGCAACGCGGCGCAGGCCCACGGTCTGGCGCAGGTCGTGCACGGCGTCGCGCAGCCGGTCCTGCAGGTGCTGCAGGTGCTCGGCAGTCACGCGCAGGCCTTCTACAAACTGGGATCGTGGGTCGTCGGCCATGGTGGTGTCCTTGGGTCAGGTTGAGGCAGCGGCCGGTGCCCAGGGTGGCTGGTGACAGACGGGTCAGAGGTTGGAGATCACATCGATCTCGCCCAGCTGCACGCTGCCGGCCACGCGGCTGACCAGCACCAGCGGTGGTGTGCCGGCCACGCCGCCGGGGGGTGCCAGCACACCGGGCACACCCTTGGCGCCGGGTGTGACATGCACGGCCGGCGCGCTGCCCAGCTGCAACAACAGCGGCGCCAGAGGTGCGGCCTTGGGCGCCGTGCCCACCAGGCGCAGCCGGGCGCGGGCGTCGAGCACGCCGGCGGCGCCCTGCAACGGCGCGGGCAGCGCCTTCCAGGGGCCATTGGGCGGGCCGCGACGCAGCAGCTGGGCGTTCAAGGGGTCAGCGGGGTCGCTGTTGGCCCGGCCCAGCGCCCAGCTGAGGCTGCCACGGGCCACCACCAGCGCCAGCCAGGGCATGGCTGCGTCGTTCAAGGCCTGGGGCTGGGCGAAGTCGAAGCGTTGCCACTGCTCGGCGCCGGGCAGGTTGGCGGCCGCAGCACCTGCCCCAACAACTGCCACGCCATCTGCCGTACCACCGCCCGCACCGGGTGCCGGCGCAGCCGCCAGCGTGACCGGCGCGCTGCTGCCCTGGGGTGATGCGGCGGTCGGCACGGCGTCCGGGTTGGCCGGATCCACCGGCCACAACACCACCCGGGCCTCGGCACCGTCAGGGCCGGCAGCCAGTGGCAGGCGCACGGCGCTCAACAAAGCCAGGCCACTGCCTGCGGGCAGGCGGGCACACACGGCGCGCTGCGCGTCGACCACCAGGTCGGCCAGCAAGGCTGCGTCTGCGCCGCGGGCCACGTCCGGGCCCAGTGGCGGCAACACACGTTCGGGCGCCAGGTCGGCCGTGGCCACCCAGCGCACTTCATCAATGCGCCGCGCCGCGCCGGCCGGCACGGGTGGCAACGCCAGCGGCACTTCCACCCGGCCTTCACTGTCGAAGTCCAGCGTGGTGCGGGTGTCGCTGCCAAAGCGCAAGCGGCGGATGCGGCGCCAGGCCGTGCTGCCAGGCGCCGTGGCCGCTGACAAGGCCAGGCGGCAAGGCACGGCGGTGCGCAAGGTCAGCTTGAAGCTGACCAGCGCCTCGTCGGCCAGCGGGTCGCCCGTCAGCGCCCGCAAGGCATCGGCCAGCGGCACCACGCGGCGTGACTCGGCATCCCAGCCAGCGCCGTCTGGCGCAGCGACGCCAGCGCGCGGCTGCACCGGCTCGGGGTGCAGCCACACCGGTGGTGCGCCGTCGATGCCGATGCTCAGGCCCGAGGGTGGCTCGGGCAGGCGCAGCGTGACCTGCGCCAGCTCGTCGTTGGTCAGGGCGCGCGACAGCTGCACCCGCAGCCGCTCGCTGCGCAGTTCGGAAAACACCGCATGGCTGCCTGCTCCAGGCGCAACGCTGACAGCACCGGCCGCCGGTGCAGGAAACGACGGCACCGGCGAGAACTGGTTGCCCAGCCAGGCGTGCACATAGCGGATGAGGACCCCGCCCGGCAGGTGCACGGCGCTGACGGTGCGTGGCGTGCCGAAGTCGATCACCAGCTCATGGCCGGTGCCGCTGGCGTAACTTCTGAACTGGGCGACGCTTTGCAGCAGGGTCAGATCCACCCGCTGGGCCTGCACCAGCACATCGAGCCGGTCGACCAGGGCATTGCGCGGCAGTTGCAGGTCCAGCGTGGCCTCGGTGATGCCGGCAAACAGCGCCGGCGAGAAGTAGTAGCCCACCGTGAGTTGCTGCCCGACGACGGACAGGAAGTTCTCGGTGGCGATGATGCCCGTGCTGGCGGCGTCGGTGGCCGCATTGCCGGCGGCGGCCATCACTTGAACGCCAGCGCGCCCCGTGCCGCGTTGAAGGCGCTGGCGAAGTTGGCGTCGCCGGCGTTGTCGTCGATGGTGACGCCGGCCTGGGCAAACTGCGCCGTGAGCCGCGTGCGATCAGCCGTCGGCACGTCTTCTGCCTTGCTGAAGCTCAGCATGGTCTGGCGTGTGGCGGGATCGGCCAGCATGCCGTCGAGCAGCGTGCTCACCGCGCGCGACTTCAGGTCCTTGTGCACGTTGTCGAAGATGTCGAAGGGAATGGCGCTGGTGGGCGCCAGCACCAGGTCGACCACCGTGCCGGCGGTCACCTTGGTGCCTTCACGGATGCTTTGCGACACCACACGTGGCGTCAGGCGCGGGGTGACGATTTCCAGGTTGCCGAGGAAGAATTCGGCCGCCGCAGGGTTGAACTTGACCGGCGGCACCTGGTAGCCCTCACGCACCACCTTGGCCACGGCGGGCTGGGCGGCGACCTCGACCACCACCTGGGACAAGGCCTTGGCCTGCGACAGGTTGGTGAACAGGCCGGTGGTGTTGCTACCCAAGAAATTGGTGGCCATGGGGTGTCCTTTCAGCAGGGGTTGAAGCAAGCAGGGGTGGATGGGGCGCGCGGCGTGGCGTTACAAGGCCCTCACCTGCCGCGTCTGCACATTGCCCAGCACCAGGCCCAGGCCTTCCAGGGCCTTCTGCGCCTCGGCCAGGGTCAGGCCGGTCAGCGGCGGGATCTCGACGCTGGACTGCGCCACCAGGGTGGCTGAAATCACCAGCTGCACCTGCTGGCCGATGGGCACCGGGACACCCGCCAGCGGCAAGTGCAGCAGCACCCGTGCGCCGCCGTACTGGCTGCCGGGGTTGGCTACTGGCACATCGGTGCCGGTGATGTCGAGCACCCGCGCCACGGCGATCTGGCGGTTGCCCAGTTCAGCCAGGGCCTCGGTCAGGGTCAGGCCAAACACCGCTGGCATCACCGCGCCGTTGGGCACCAGGGCCAGGTTCTGCACAGCGGCGTCGGGCACGGTGATGTTCAGCGTGGCGGCCTGGTAGCCGGGTGCCTGCACCTGCAGCACATAGGCGCCCGGGCGCAGGCCGGGGAACATGTGCTGGGTACCGGGGGGCACCGGCGGTACGGCGTCCACCGCGATGCCGTCGCCCCGCACGGCGGAGATGCGCACGCTGGCCAGGTCGACACCGCTGGTGGTGACCTGCACCCGCAGCGCCGTGGCCTCGGTGCTTTCCAGGAAGCTGTGGACCTGGCCCAGGCCGTTGACGATGTCGTTCCACGCCTGTGCGGTGACCGGCTCGCCGGATGCTGCCAGTGTCTTGATGAAGGGCGGATTGAAGATCATGGTCGTGTCGCTCCTGGTGGGTCGCGGGGTGTCGGGGCGGGGCCGCCGTCAGGCCGGTGGGTCTGCGGGCGACGCCCACAGCCGGCTGCCAGCGCGCAGCGCCTCGATCGGGTCGTCGCCTTCACCGCTGGTGAGGCTGCCGCTGCCCAGCGTCCAGCGGTCTTCGATGAATTCCACCGCCAGGGCCACGCCCAGCGGCCGCACACGCTCCACCGCGCGGGCCACGGCCTGCAGCGTGAGCGCGCCGTCGGCGTCGTTGGCCTGCCAATGCCGAAAGCGCGGCGGCACCAGCAGGCGCACGGCAAAGGCCCGGTGCTCCAGCCAGGACAAGGCCACGGCTGCAGCCGGCGTGGCGGCAGGCGGGTCGGCAAACACCGAGCCGTTGAACACCGCAGCGCCGGTGCGCGGCGTGACGCTGCGCGGCACCGGCAATTCTTGCGAGGCGAAATGCGCCTGCTGCACAAAGAAGGCCAGCCGCGTGACGCCCACGCCGATGCCAGGCATCGGCAGGCTTTCGCCGGCCGATGGAAAACGCGCCGCACGGTCCAGCGCGGTGGTGGTGCTGCCGCCGCTGCCGGACGACGGCACGGTGGTGACAAAGCGGGCCGGCGGTGGCGCACCGGCCGCTGGTGCGGCGGACGGCGCGCCAGCGTCCACGAAGACGGCATCGGTACCGGCCGGCGCGGTGGCATCGGCAAAACACGCGCCTTGCCAGGCGTAGGCCAGCGCGGTCACGTCGGCGCCGCCCAGCAGCACCCGGCCGTCTTCGTTGAACACCAGTTCCTGGCCGGCCGGCACCACGCCGCTGAAGCCGACGCCATGGCCTTCATCGCGGTTGACCAGCATCGGCGCCACGCTGCGGCTGCCCTCACCGGTGATGCGCACTTGCAGCAGCGCCCGGTCGAAGCCGCGCCGGGTGGCCGTGAACAACTCGCCGTGGCGCCGCCCCAGGTTGTCGGTGCTGTCGCGCCACAGAGGGTTCTCCTCGATGCCGAGCAGTTCCTCGGCCGGCGCCAGGCGCTGGCTGGCTTCGCCGGTGGCCGGCGCCGCAGCGGCTTGGCCATGGGCCAGCGCCAGACGGTCGCTGACACGCGCCACATGCCAGTAGCGGTCGCTGCTGTGCACCACCTCGCCCAGGTCAAGGTCCAGCGCAGCCGCAGCGCCGCGCAGCAGCGCGCCCACGGTGCCGTTGCCCTGCAGGTGGATGGCTGCGGTCTCGGCGATGCGGTGGCGCACCGCATCGTTCAGGCGCGTGCGGCGCAGCGCGTGGCGGGCCTCGGCGGACAGCCGGGCCGCAGCGCGCGCAGTGTCCGTGGGTGCCGCGGGGTCGGCAAACAGCGGCAGACAGGGCGCCGCGCCTTGCAGCAGGTCGATGGACCACAGCGCGCACAGTGCGGTGGCCGCCTGCTCGCGCGCGGCGTCGTCGCCGTCGGTGGTGGCTGCATCCAGCGCCACCAGCAGCGCTGCCGCACGGCGAAAGCGGCCCAGCAGGATCTCGAATTCGCCCTGCGCCATGCCATGCAGCGCAGCCAGGCGCCACAGGTCGGCCAACTCGTCGGCATCGGCCAGGCGGTGGGCGCGGCGCACCGCCGCCAGCTGGGCCGCCAACACATCCAGGTCGCCCGCCAGCGCGTCCACCACCACTGGCAGGCGCTTGCCGCGGCGGTTGGCCTCCAGGTGCTGCGGAAAGCGCGCGAGGATGGGGGTGCTGCGCATGGGATGGCCCGGGTGTGTGGCGTGGTGTCGCGTGGTGTCGTGAGGTGTCGCGTGGTGTCGCGGGTTGTCGGGGCTCAGGGCGCCGTGCCCGCCAGGGCCACGCGGCGGATCCACAGCCGCTCCAACCCGCCCAGCGGCAACTGCACGTCCTGCTGGTGCAGGCGCACGCCAGCATCCAGGTACTCGGCCAGGTAGTGCAGGTCGGTCAGGGTGTAGGTGTCGGTCTGCGGCACCAGGTTGGTCAGCAGTGCAGGCGTGAGCGTGGCGCCGGCACCCAGCGCGGCCACGCCGTCCTTCAGGCGGTTGGCAGCCTCGGTGCGGGCGACCTCGCGCGCGGTGGCGGCGTCGCCCACCAGGGCCGCGCCCCGGAGGCTGAAGTTCACGCTCAGGTCCAGCATGATCAGCGCACCGCCGATCTGCACATCGACCACGCCGGCCACCGGCCGCACCGCCGGGTTGTCGACCAGCAGGTTGCGCCGGCGCGGGCCGCCGGGCGCGTTCTGCGGGTACAGCTCCAGCGCCACGTCCAGCACGCCGTCCAGTGCCATCAGCTGGGCCACCAGCCGGTTGTAGACCAGCGATTCGCCGATGCCAGCTTCGCCCAGGAAGGCGTCCACCACCGCCCGCCCGCGCCGTTCCAGGTCGGCGCGTGCCTCTGGCGCCAGGGCCAGTGTGACTGGCGTGAGCTGCACATTCACATCCACCGGCAAGAACAGGCCCGCGCCGCCGGCCACCACGCCCACGGTCAGCGGCTCGTCGTCATCATCGGCCACCGTGCCGCCGCCCGGCGTGGCGCTGCCGGCAGGCAGCGGGGCGTCGATGTTGTGCTCGATGCGCACGCCCACCGGCCGGGTGCGCTCGATCAGGGCCACGGCTTGGGCCACGGTGGCGTCGCGCTCGGCCGCACTGGCGGCTTCGGGCAGGGCCACGGTGAGCTTGACCACGCCGGGGTGGGCCAGATAGTCCTCGGCGATGCGCACGTCCTTCTCGCGCAGGCCGGGCAAGGAGGTCAGCGCCGACAGCAGCGCGCCTGTGGTGGACAGGCCGGCGCCTTCATGCGCACGCTGCACCCGGGCACGCAGGGCGTCGTCGGTCTCGTCGGCACCGGCAAAGCGGGTGGGCTGGGCGTTGGCCACGCTGTCGATGCCGAGGATGGGCCGGTTCACCACACGGATGGCACCGGCCACCACCACGCCAACGGCGCCCGGCTCCAGCGCCGTGACCGGCACCTCCACCGACAGGTTGCCGCGCTGCAGCGTGCGGTCTTCGGTGGTCTCGAACAGCATGGCCGGTGGCTCGGCAGTGGACAGGCGGGTACCGGCATTGATCGTGACATCGGCCGGGGCCGGCGTGCCGCGCGAGAACACCACGCTGCCGCTGGCCGACAGCCGCCGCCGCCGCTGCACGCCCACCAGCGCGGCGACCTGGTCCAGATCACGCCCGCTGGCGGTGGCCACAAAGGCGGCCTGGTAGACCGCTTCCAGCTGGCGCGACAGCACGGCGTATTCACGCGCAAAGCTCTCGGCCAGCAGCCGGGTCACGCTGCCGGGGTTGCGGTCGGTCAACAGGCGTTCGGCGTCTGCAGTCTCGTAACTGGCGAAGAACACGCTGCCCTCGTCGGGCCAGACCGCGTTCTTGGCCGGCGTGCCGGGCGCCGGATCGGCAGGGTTGGCAGCCAGCCAGCCGATGGCGTTGTCGGCGCCCACCGCGAAGTCGGTGTCCAGGCGGAAGCGGCGGAAGGCCGCATCCACCTGGCCGAACACCCGCACGCTGCTGCGCAGCACCGGCCCGGCCGCGCTGTTGGCGCCCAGTTTGTAGGGCGCCTCCTCGGGCAGGAAGCGGAACTGCTCACGCACCGTGCCGCCGGTCAGCGCCGACAGCAAGTCGTCGACAAACTGGGCATAGGGTTCGGCGGCGTAGGTCATGGGCGTGGTTCCTGAAATCCGGCGCTAGCCGTTGGCCAGCGAGAAGGGCAGCACCAGGTTCAGCGGCTGCGGCACACCCTGCACCCGCAGCGCCAGGCTGATGCGCACCGTGTCGCGCGGCGGGCTGTGCTCCGCCTGCACATCCACCGCCAGCACCCGCTCGATGCGGGGCTCGTCGCGCAGCGCCTGCAGCACATAGAGCTTGATCAGATGCCGCGTGCGGTCGACGTTGGGCTCGCCGATCAGATCATGGTGGCGCGAGCCATAGCCGGGGTGGCCGAGCGCGCTGAGTTCACCCTGGCGCGTCTTCAAGCGGTTGGCCAGCGCCTGCTCCAGGTTGGCCAGGCCGTCGGCACGGGACAAATCCCGCTCGGTCGCGCCGGGCCGGCTGCGGGCGGTGGCCAGGTCGGCATCTTCGAACATGCCGCTGCTGGACAGATAGTCCAGCAGCAGGTCGCGGCCCAGCACCGGGGCCAGGCTCTGGGCGTTGCGCACGCTGCGGCGTGCTGGGCGGTCTGTGGCCATCACGGTGCCCCGGTGTCCAGCACGAAGGGGGCGGCTGGCGGGCCCAGCAGCAGCAGCACGCCGGGGCCGGACGGGATCATGTCGCCCATGCGCACCAGGGCCTGGCCGGCGATGGCCACCGAGGCCGATCCGCCCTGGCCGATGGGCAGCACATAGGGCACGCCCGACAGGCTGTTGACCATCTGGCACAGGCTGCCCACGGTGGCCAGCGGCAAACCGCTGGCCAGGGCCACGGTCTGGGTGATGACGCTGATCACGCCGCTGTCGGGCGGGCCGGCGGCGCCGGGCGACAGCAGCACCGCGCAGCCGAGGGAGACAGGGGGGCCGGACATGGGTGCTTCTCCGTGTGCCATCAGCTGGGGCTGAACTGGGTGGTGCCGGCCAGGGTCAGCGCCGGCCCCTTGAGCTTGGCCGAGCCCTGCCCTTCCAGCGTGGCGGCCAGGCCCTTGAGCGTGAGGTTGCCCTGTGCGCTGATGTCGACCTTGCCGCTGGCTTCGACGACAAAGTCACCCTGGGTCTTGATCGTCAGCTTGGCGGCACTGGTGATGGCGACATCGCCGTCCTTGTTGACCACCAGCTCGGTGCCGCCCAGCTTGAGCGTGAGGTGCTCGTCATCGAAGGTGATCAGCACATCGCTGCCCAACTCGACATGCAAGCGGCGCAGCGCTGCGTCGCCGCCCGCATCGGACGGTTGGTAAACGGCCTCGGCCGCCTGGGCCACCGGCGGCTGCACCTGGGTGTCATAGAGCGCGCCCACGACCACCGGCGCGTTCAGGTCGCCCTGCACGAAGACCACCAGCACCGTGTCGCCCACCTGCGGCAGCAGCGACAGGCCCAGCCGCGCCACCGCCACCGGCACATGCTGCAGCTCGACACCCGTGGCTGCCAGGCGCACATTGGCCTGGTGGTTGTTGTCGCTGCCATCGGCATCACGCGCATGCACGGCCGTGACCACGCCCAGCTCGGGCGCACGCCGGCGTGCCAGTTCGTCGCGGACGATGGCGCGCAGGGTGTCGAGCAGTTCGCTCATGACGCTGCTTCCACTTGCAAACGCGTCAGGAAGCCGGCGCTGCCGTCCAGCGTGTGCTCCACCGCACGCACCCGCAGCTGGCCGGGGCTGCCGCCGGGCAAGTCGACCAGTTCAACCATCTGGCCGGGCCGCAGCGCAGGCCGGCCCTGCAGCAGCAGCGCGCCGGCCACCTTGGCGCGCTGGGCACGGGCGGCCAGGCTGTCGGCCACGGCCTGGGCGCCGTCGCGCGTGGCCAGGGCGGCCGGCAGGCGCGTGGCGGCTGCGCCGGCACCCACCGGGTCGTGCCGCAGCCAGTGCCAGCGTGCGTCGCCTGATTCGCTGGCTGCGCCCACGGCGGCCACCTCGGCGGGCTCGGCAGCCTCGCCCTGTGCCAGGTGCCAGTCCAGCAAGTCAGCAGCATGGGCCAGGCGCAGCACCTGGCCGGGCCCGGCGGCGGGCACGAAGCGCAGGCCGCCGTCAGCGGCCGAGCCCAGGTCAGCGCCGACCAGACGCGCCAGGTCCTGCAGATGGCGCCACACCGGCCGGCGGTTGTCGACATGGTAGGCCGGCAGCTTCAAACTGCCTTGCAGCTCATCGACGCTGGCCGCCCCGGCCAGGTCACGCACGATGTCGGCCACGCTCTGGTTGCGAAAGGCCTGCGAGCGCTTGCTGCGGCTCAGCGCCACGGTGGCAGCCAGGGCCTCCAGCACCACGGCACCAGGCTGGCGGGTGCGGCTGACCAGCAGGCCGCCAAACACCGGTTCTTCGGCGCCGCCTTGCCCAAGCGCGATGGCGATGTGCGCGCCAGGGGCGGCATCTGCCAGGGCCGAAGCCGGCCACAGGCCCAGCATGGCACGGTCGTGCGTGCCGTCGAACGACAACTGCACCCGCAACCATGCCAGGCCGGCGGCGTCGGCGGACATGGCCTGGCCGTCGACGGTCAGGCGGGCGTTGGGGCGGAACAAGGCCATGCTGGATCTCAAGGCGCGGTGTCGCTCAGGTCGATGCCGTCGCGTTCAGCCTCGCGGCGCAGCACCCGGGCCAGCTGCAGCAACAGCTGCTGGTCGTCGGCGGGCGCACTGCCCGTGCCGGCGTGGCTGTCGCCGGCCGCCAGGCCGTGGCGCTGAGGGCTGGCTGGCCTGGCGGCGGCCACAGCCGCCAAACCGGCCCCGGCGACCGGCCGCGCCGCGCCTGCTTGGGTGCTGTGGCCAGCATGGGGGGCCGCGCTGGGTTCCACGCCGGGTCCGGTTGTGGGGCCACCGGGCTGGCCGTTGTCTCGCTGTGCGCGCTGGGCCAGGCCGCGCAGCCCGGTGAGCGGGCGCAGCCGGTCCAGGCCATGTGCCACGGCATCGAAGGCCGTGCGCGCCACATCGGCCGCCGGTGCCCAGTCCGGCGTGCTGGCGTCGGACTGCGCCTGGCGCCTGGATGACGCCTGGCCAAGGATGGCGCCCGCCAGGCGTTGCGACAGCAGGCCGCCAGCTGCCCGGCCTGCAACAGGACCGGCAAAGGGAGCTGCAACGCCATCTGCTGGATCACCACCGGACCACTCGGCAGCCCGCTGCTGCGCGGCCATGCGCTGCGCCAGCTTGCCGAGCACCGTACTGTCTGGCAGGCGCCCTGCCAGCCCGGGCTGCGTGGTGGGCAAGGCCACAGGGCGCAGCACAGCATCCATCCAGTGGTGTGTCCAGCCCCCGCCGGCGGCCACCGGTGCAGGCGCGCCGGCTGGTGCTGTCCAGCCGAGCAGGTCCGCCCCGAATGCCGCCAGGTCCACCGCTTGCGGCTTGCGGGCAGCAGGCGGCAACCCAGCCGATGACAGATGCTTGCTGCGGTGCCAGGCTGGCCTGCACCGCCTGCCCCAAGGGGCTGTGGAATGCCAGGTCCAGCCCGGCGCGGGTGCTGCGGTCCAGCCAGCGCGCCGCCGCGCTGGCGGCATCGATGGGCGACAGCGCCGGACCTGCCGGCTGGCGCGGAGGCGCCGGCAGCATGCCAGACGCACTGCGCTGCGCAGCCGCCTGGCCCATGCCGCGCATGGCCCCCAGCCCCTGCGGACTTGCCGCGCCGCGCCCGGTGGCTTGCAGTCCACCAGCTGTCTGCTGCGCCCACTGCCGCGCTGACACGGCCGCAGCGCCCTGGGCACGGCCAGCGGCCGCAGCGGCTGCAACACCGCCAGGCTGGCCTGCTGCAGCACCGGCGCCAGTGGCTGGTGTCAACATCTGCAACAAGGCCTGCAGATGCGCTTGCAGATCCGCTTGGGGTTGCGCCTGCAGATGCGCCTGCAGATGCGTTTGCAGCGTTGACTGCGCCGGCGCATGCGCCGTTGCCGCTGCGCCAGGCATGGGTGCTGCGCGGGGTCTGGGGCTGGCGCTGCTCACCCAGGGCACGTCGTCCAGCGCCTGCCAGGCACTTTGGAACAGTGTCAGGCCGTCCAGGCCCTTGGCCAGCCCGGCCAGCCGGTCCTGCGTGGCCTGCCAGCTGGCGCTGCTTCTGGCCGGCGCACCAGCCGCGCGCAGCCAGTGCGCCAGCGCGGGGTGCACTGCGGTGTTCACCGTGCCACTCCAGCGGGCTGCGGCAACTCGACACCGGCCGGCCGGTCGTCACGCGCCAGCATTTCGAGATACAGCAGGATCTGCCCGACGGTCAGCGCCGAACAATCGGCCGGTGTCCAGCCGAATTCACGCGCCAGCACGAAGCAGGCACGCGTCAGCGGGGCCTTGATCGCCTGTTCGATGTCATCCTCGGCCAGGCTCAGGCCCGACAGGCGGTTGACCTGCTCCAGCAGGAACTGCAGCAGCCCGGCCGACAGGCCCTGCACCTGGTCCACCGTCAGCCGGGGTTCGACCAGCGACTGCTGCACCATCAGCACGCTGGCCAGCAAACGCTCATCACGCGCGGCCTGGGCCACGCGCTGCACCTGGCCGGCGGTGAGTGGGCGCAGCACCACCTGGCCGGGCTCGCTGCCTGTGGCAGCGCCCAGCAATGCGGCCGGCAGGGTCACACGGTGGGTGGCCTGGGCGCCGGCCAGCAAGTCTTCAGCGGCGAGGGTTCGGCTCATGGCGACGTCCTGCGGTTGCGTAGCGTGGTGGCGTCACGCACTGGCGTCTTCCACCTTCACCCACAAGGCGCGGAAGTTGACCTTCTCCATCGCGAAGTCGTCCTCGGGCAAGGTGTACAACCATTCCTCCAGCTTCACACCCATCACGGTGACGGTGGACGAGGTGCCCGGCAAGGACGGGTTCTCCAGCCGCATGCTGAGGTTGAACGACGGGCTGACAAAGCTGGTGGCAGGCCGGCTGTCGGCGGCGTCGCCCAGCATCAGCTTGAGCAGCGCCCCGTTGATGTAGGCCCGGTCGATGGACCCGTAGACGTTGATGTTGCCCGGGCGCAGCTCGGTGGCAAAGCGCTGGCCCAGTTCGTGGAAGGCCTTGACGTCGTTGGTGACACGCACGGTGACGCCGGTGACACGGCCGATGGGTGTCAGGGCGTAGGCGTCGTTGACGGCCTTGGCCTTGTCGCCCTCGAGGCCGGCTTCAACGGCCACCGAGATGGTGCCGTCCGAGCCGCGGTAAACGGTGCTGGCCATGGTGATGCTCCTTCAATTGGACGTTAGGGTGCCTGGGGTCGCTTCAGGACAGATTCATGATGACCTTGATGAAGTCGATGGAGAAGGTGGGCTGCAGCGTCATCGTGACGATGGCCTGGCCGTTGATCTCCTGCGCCCGGTTGGCGCTGACGTCCAACTCGTAGCCCACCAGCATCTCGTCGAGCACCATGCCCGACAGGAAGCCGTCGAGCGTGGCCTTCATCGCCGCGCGCACGCGGCTGTTGTTCAGGCGGCCGATGTAGGGGTTGCAGCCCTGGCGCACACCGGCCTTGGCGTAGTCGACGATGCGGCGCACCGAAACCTGCTTGAAGGCGCCGGTGTCAGTGGTGATGCCCTTCAAGGCCCGGATGCCGAAGCTGGGCACCAGCAGCAGCACCCGGTTGTTGAGCAGGTTCTTCTGCTCGGCCCGGGTGTAATCCCTGGCCAGCGCGTCCACCGCCAGGTCCTTGTTGGTCAGGCTGATGTGCGGTGCCAGCGTGGCCATGCGGCCGGCCACCAGGGCCGCCGCATAGGCCGCCGGCAGCGTGACCTGCTTGTTGGCCTCGCCCACACGCGCCGCGTCGTCGGCCTTGATGCCCGGCGCCACCAGCACCAGGCGCGGGTTGCTGCCCTTGGAGACATCATTGGCCACCAGCGTGGCCGGGTCGTTGTTGGACACCCCGATCACGCCGATGCGCTCGCGGCCTTCGTTCTCGGTCGCCTCCAGGTGGGCCAGCAGCGTGGCCGCGGCATCCTGGGCGTTGAAGCCACCCACGCTGACGATGTTGACCGGCTGCGTGGCCAGCTGGTCCAGGCCGGTGGCCAGCTCGCTGGTGGTGGCGGCCGCGCCGTCGGGGCCGCCGGCATCGGCCAGCGCGGCAGCCTGCACGCCCGTCACCAGCTTGGCGACGTCGGCCGCGGCCGGGGTCGAGGGCTTGACCAGGCGGCTGCCATCGGTCACTGCGGCAAAGAACTCCTGCGCCGTGTTGCCGCTGAAGCTCTCCTTCAGCCGGCCCAGGGTCAGCGTCAGGGTGCTGGCAGCGCCCGCAGCACCAGCGGTGAACTGCGCGGTGATGGCATTGGCCCAGGTGCCTGGCGAGGTGGCGGTGAGGGTCAGCAGCGTGGCGTCTGCGGCATCGCGCAGCGCCCAAGCCATGGCCTTCATGCTGACCCCGGCGGCCAGGTTGGCCACGCGCACGGCATACACCGTGCTGCCACCACCCTTGAAGATCTGCTCCAGCGCCCGGGTCAGCGTGAACGGCGTGGCGCCGACCTCGGTGCTCCAGCGGTCGTAGGCGCCGAAGGTGTCCAGCGCCTCGGCATAACTGCCGATGATCACGGGCGTGTTCAACGGCCCGCGGTTGGCCGTGCCCACCACGCCGATGTTGCCGGTGCTGATGCCACCCACGCCGATCAAGCCTTCCGAACGCACCTCGATGTAGGTGCCCGGGAGGACCATTTCACTGATCACTTCGCTCATCGTCTTCTCCTGTCGTCAAACGGTGGGGCGGCGCCTGGCGCCGGACGGATGGGCGGGTGTTGGTGGGCCCACGGGCAAGGCATGGATCATGGCGGCGGCTCGCTGGTGAGGCTGGTGATGAATGCACCACTGGCCGGCTCCACCGTGGTGGACAGCAGCCGGGTGCGGATGGGCACGCTCTGGATCACGCCGCCCGAGGAATCGGGTCGGTCGACCACATGCTCGTACTCGAACGTGGCCTGCAGCCAGCGCTGGCGGCTGCCCGCCATCGCCGCGTCGTCTTCGGTGCGCACGGCACTGGTGGCCGACAGCTGCGTCAGCGCCAGCTTGCGCAAGCCCGCAGGCAGCGGCCGGTTGCTGGCGTCCAGCAGATCGGCCACCGCCGCGCTGAGCGTGGCTGCAGCCGCAGCAGACGCCGCATGCACGGCAATGCGCAGCGTGCCGGCGATCGGCGTGGCCCGCCGTTCCCACTGGCCGATGCGGTAGGTGGCCACCACCGTGCCGGTGGCGGGCAGGGCATCGCCGAACAGCAGCGTGCCGACCAGCGCCGTGGGTTGCACCTGCCCGGCGGCCGGCGCGGCGTTGACGACGGTGCGCGGCGCGGCGTCCACCGCCACCTGCAGGTCGGCGTTGGACAGCGGGCCGTCGCTGCCGTCGTCCTTGACCCAGCCGCCATGCGGCAGGATCAGCGCGCGGCGGTCAGCGCTGAGCAAACGCAACAGCGGGTCCTCGGGCAGCACCGGGTTGGCCAGGTCGATGCGCGCGGTGACCGGCAGCGCACCGCCGGTGACCAGGGCCGCCCGTTCACCCAGGCCAGCCCCCAGGCGGTGCACCTCGGGCAGCGACAGCACCACGGCCGGCAGTTCGGCCAGCGCGGCTGGTTCAGCCACACCCAGCAGCGCCGGCGCGGGCGCCAGGCCAGCGCTGGCCAGGTGGCTGGCCAGGGCATCGAGGAAGGCGGTTTCGGCGGCCATGGTGGGCCCAGCCTCAGCCCTGCACCGGCAACACCCGCAAGGCGGCGTTGTCGGCATGGAAGGGCTGGTCGAAGAACAGCCAGAACTGCTGCACGTTGGTGATGGCACCGGCCGCCGTGGGGTCGGGCAGCGGGTCGCTGTTGTCGGTGCTGCGGATCAGCGCCACCAGGGCGATGGCCTTGAGCGGGCTGCCCGGCGCCGGGTCGGGTGGATTGGCCCAGGCCTGGTGTGCCAAGGCCGTGCCCCGGGCCGGCACGGCCACGGTGAGGAACGGCGCCACCGCCGGTGTCAGCTGCTGCCAGGTGCCGGGGGCGAAGGACGGTGCCTGCAGCCCGTCCAGCGCCACCGCCCACAGGTGTACCTCGGCCGTGGCCGGTGCCAGACCGTTGTTGTGCACCCGCACGTAGAGTTGGTTGGCGGCGTTCAGGCGCAGGCTGTCGGCTGGCCGGGTGTCCAGCAGGTCGGCAAAGGCCGCGGCAGGGTCAGCCGGCGCGCTGGCCACGGCGATCAGATCGGGGCTGCGGCCGACGAAGGCCACGCCACCGGCACGGGTGTCGTCGTCGACACCGTCGCGGATGGACAGCTGCGCGGCCGGCAGCGCCGCAATGGGCACCAGGCGCAGCGCGGCGCGGCGTTCGCGGGCGATGAAGGCTGCCAGCTTTTCGCCGGCGGCAGGTGCCGGCAGCGCATCGTCGGCCGCAGTGCTGACGGCCAGCAGCGCCACATGGTTGTTGGGCGCGGCCACCGCCAGATCTGCCGGCGGCTGCCAGTCGAAGCGCAGCACCACTGGCTCCCAGGGCCGCAGCACCGGCACACGCCGGGCCGCCGCCACCCGCCGCCAGGGGCTTGCGCCAGCCGGGTTGAAGGCCGGCGCGCCCAGGGCGTCGACCTCAGCCACGGGCGCTGCCAGCGCCGGCATGGACGTGGCCGGCGGCGCCACCACCGCCGGCGCCATCGGCAGGCTGCCGTCCACGCCGGCCGGTGCAAACAGCAGGTGCACGTCGACATCGTTGACCGCATCCCAGCCCCGGTTATGCACCTGCACGTACACCGCCTGCTGCGCCAGCGGCTGCAGCACATCCACGCCCAGCTCTTCGTCGAATTCGACGCCGTCGACCACATCGTCGAAGAACTTGAACGGCGCCGAGTCGACCCGGATGTCGAAGGCATGGGCATGGTCCAGCCACACGCTGCCGGCCGGCACGCGTGGGTCATCGGGCAGCAGGGCCGGGAAGGGGAAGGGGCGCGGGTAGGCCAGGCCGTCCTCCACCAGCGTCTGGCGGATGACCAGCTGGCGCCGCGGCAGGGCGTTGGCCAGGTCGGTGTCCCACAGCCCGCGGCCGAAGGTGGCTGCCCGCAGGCGGCGGGTGCCGGTGACCAGTTCCAGGTCATTGACCAGGGTCGGCGGCAGCGCCTGGCCAGCCGGCCCGTTGAAGGGCCGCCAGTGCAGGTCTGGCAGCGCGGGCGCCACCGGTGCGGCCAGCGGCACACCGCGGGTGGCGTAGACGCCGGCCAGCGTGCCCACGTACAGGTCTGTGCCACCGGCCTGGGCATCGAAGCACAGGCTGGTGACCGGGCCTGGCGGCAGAGCCGCGCTGTCGGCGTCAAAGCCCGCCGCCGGCCGTGTGCGGGGGAAGCTCACGTCGGCCCAGTGGGCGCCACGGTCATGGCTGAGGAATACCCGCCCACGCAAGCGGCCCAGCACTTCCACATTGCCGGCCACCGCGCCCACCGCCACCACGGCGTTGTCCACGCCGATGCGCCAGTGGTGGCCGGCCACGAACGGCCCGCCCGAGAAATGCAGCACCACGCCGGTGCCCGGCACCTCCACCGCGATCGCGGTGGGCACCGCCGGACCCGCCGCAGGCATGCCGGCCAACTGCACGTTGAAGCTGGCCACGCCCACCGCGCCCGCGGCCACGATGCGCAGGTCGAAGGCCTGGTTGAAGGCCGGCAGCACATTCAGCGTGGCGGCAGGCCGCACCCGCGCGTCCACGGCCACGATCCAGCTGTCGCCCACGAAGTAGGTTCCGGCGGGAAAGCGCAGGAACATGGTGCTGGCCAGCATGCGGCTGAAGTCGAATTCGCAGTCAGCGGCGGCGCTGGGCGGCCCGAAGCCGAGGCCAGCGCGCAGTTCGACCTGGTACTGGGCATTGCCGGCGGCCGCGCCGCCCGGTGTGTTGCGCCGGTGCGGCGCGCCGGCGCCGGTGATGGTGATGCGCGCCTCCACCGGCAGGCGGCCAAAGGCCACCATCGGCCGGCCCGGCAACACCTGGCCGTCGAGATTGATGCGCCAGGCCTGGTTCAGCGTGTAACCCGCTGCATCCGGGAAAGACAGGAACAGCCCCGTGCCCGCCAGCGGCGTGAACACCGAGTTGGCGGGAACGGGCGGCTGGAACGCACCGAGGCTGCCATCCGGGTTGATGAACACCACCCGGCACCGCGCCGCCCCGCCCACCAGGTCGGCAGGAATGCCGGCTGTGCTGATGACAACGAAGAACGTCCGGTCGGCCGGCAAGGCAGCGGCGGCCACCAAGGCCGGATTGGCGGGGTGCACCGCCAGCCGCACTGCGGCATGCAGCAGTGGCGGGCCGGCGCTGGACGGCGTGGTGAGCGGCGCCACATCGGCCCAGGGGTTGGCCGCGCTGCCCAGTGGCGCGTCGTTGGTGTGGAACAGCCGTCCGCGGGCCGTGCCCAGCCAGCCTTCGACCAGGGGTGGCGCTGCGCCAGGATCGGGCCCGAAGGCCAGGCTGCTGGCCTCGTCGCCCAGCGCCAGCGCGGGCGCGGGAAAGGCCACCCGCTGCAGCAGGCCCAACGCCAGCGGCAATTCACTGGCCGACTGCGGTGGCGCCGGCATGGCGGCGGGTGCGGTGGGCAGTGCCGCCAGGCCCGGCGGTGGCGCCAGCACCAGGGCCACGGTCTGGTGCAGCAGCAGCGCGGGCGCCACCTCCGAGCCCACATTGCCGAAGCGAAAACCGTACAGCGCCTGGCCGGCATTGGCCACCCGCGGGTCTTGCTCGAGCAAACCGACGAAGGGGCCTTCCAGCCCGGCCTCGCTCATGCGCCGGAATGGCAGATAGCGGTCGCGGCGCACCCGCATGCGCACATCGGCCAGCGGCAGATCGTTGAGCACCGGGGCGCTGACGGTGAAGAGTTGCACCGCCGGGATGCGGGTGACCGGGTCGACACCCAACACCGGCGCATCTGGCACGGCCGGCAGTGCACTGCACACCGTGCCCAGGGCACACAGCGTCTGCTGCGAGATCAGGAACTGCCGCGGGTTGGCCCCATGCACGGCGATGCCACCACCATCGGCCGGGCCGATGTGGTACCAGGTGGGGCCGCCGTAGCCCACCCAGGAGCCGTTGTCCTGCAGGCCACCGGCGCTGATGAAGTTCAGTGCCGGATTGCGGTGCACCGTCACATCCTGGAACTGCCCGGCGTTGATGCCGTGGCTGCGCTTGCGCCAGTAACCGACAGCCGCGCCATCGCGCCGGGTGATGTCGCGCGCCAGCGCGATGCCACCGTCGTTGCCCAGCCACAGCCGGCGCCGGTCGAGCGCGTCGAACACCAGCGCATGCTGGTCGGCATGCTGGGCATGGTCGCCCTGGTCGTGGTGCTCCCAGTCGAGGATCGGCTGGAAGCTGGCGCCGCCGTCCATGCTGAGCGCCAGATTGACCGTGCCGCAGGCCAGGATGCGCGGGTCATCAGGGTTGACCTCGAGCACCATCGAGAAGAAGGCCTGCTGGTTGTCGCGCAAGGGGATGCGGCCGCGCTGGCGCCAGGTGTCACCCGCGTCCTCGGTGGCCACGATGGTGCTGGCGCGGCTGTCGCCGTCGAAGGTCTCGAACACCGTGTACACATGGGTCGGCCGGCTGCGGCACAGCGCCAGCAGCACGCGGCCGAAGGCTGCGCCGCCGGGCGCGTTGGGCACCAGGCTGGGCTGCGCATCCCAGACCACAGTGTCGAGTTGGCGGTCGTAGCGGCCGCGGAACACGCCTGCCTCCTGCACCGCCACGTACAACACCAGAAAGCGCAGCAGGCGCCGGCCATCCGGGCGCAACACAGTCTCGGTGCTGCGTGGGTCACGCGCCACCCGCAGGTCGGTCACGTAGGCCGGGAAGCCGCTCTCGATGCCCAGGCCGGCCTGGCTGACCAGGTTGGGCGCCTGGGCCGGCACGCCGGGGCCCTGCGGAAAGTCCCGCACCCAGGTCAGCACCGGCGCCGCAGGCGCCAGCCCCACCGCAGTGCAGCGCCACAGCCCGGTGTTGCTGGCGGCCCAGAAGCGCTGTGGCTCGTCGGCGTCGACCTCGATGCGGGTGTAGCGCGCAGCCGCGCCATTGACCGAGGCCTGCGGCGCCTCGCCCAGGCCGGGCGCGCTGGCCAGGCGGTCGGTGTGCAGCACACCGTTGGCCTGGAAGCTGAGGCGGAACAGGCCATCACCCGAGGCCTGGTCGGGCCGCACTGCGCCGGTGCCCACATAGACCATGCGGCTGTCCGACGGGTGCACGGCCAGCGCACCCACCGGGCCGTTGTAGGGCAGCGCACCGAAGTCGATGTGCGCCCAGCTGTCGCCGCCATCCAGGGTGCGCCACAGGCCGCCGTGGGCACTGCCGGCGTACAGCGTGAGCGGCTGCGCCGGGTCTTGCGCCAGGCTGAGGATGCGACCGCCGATGTTGCGCGGGCCGATGCCCACCCAGGGTGGCAGGGCCGGACCCGGCCGGGGTTTGGCAGCATGGGCCAGCGCCGCAGCCACCGAGCGCGCGTAGTCCAGTTCGCCCACCAGGCCGCGGGTCTGGGCCTCGTCACGGGCTTCGACCGGATCGTTGGCGGCTTCGGTGATGGGGTCGGCCATGGCGGCGTTTCAGGTGCCGGGCAGCGGCGGTGCCGCCTGGTCCAGCAGGTGGGCCAGCGCACGGCTGAGCTGCACGTTGCCGGGCAGGCCGGCGCGGTAGGCACTGGCGGCGCCGGCATCGCTGCCGGGGCGTGCGCTCATCTCCAGCCAGTGGCGCAGCAGCGGCACCCAGCCCAGCGCGCGGGCGGTGGCGTCCCCATCCGGTGCGCTGGAGGCATAAGCCGCAGGCTGGCTGGCCATGGCGGCATCGGCCTCGCCGGGACGGCCGGCCTTCTCATCCACCGCCCCGCCCTGCACCAGCATGCGCCACTCATTGACGCGGCGCCGGTCGAGGTTCCAGTTGCGGAAGACCTGCTGGCTGCGCTGGATGGCCGGGCCCAGCGCGCCGAGGTTGCGCTGGGCGTCGTCCAGCAAATGGCTCATCAGGCCCAGGCTCAGCAAGGTGCCCAGGTCGGCGGCCTCGTCGATCAGGGCGCGGCCGGCACCGCTGCCGTCGGGGCTGCCATCGACAGGGCCGGCCTGCAGCGCATACAGGCGCTCGTCGCCTGCGGCCACGCGTGCAAAGCCGATCGGCACCAGGGTGTTGATCGGGTCTTCGGCGGCACGGTGCAGCCGCAGCAGGCTGTCACTGAGCACCTCGGCCACCTGGCGCTCCTGGTCGGGGTTGCCGCCCCCGGGCAGCAGCCGGATCACGTCGCCCGGGCCGAACATGGCACCGAAGGCGGCCACTCCATCGCCGAACACCAGGTCACCACCCAGCACCCGCACCTGGGCACCCGCCGGTGGCAACTCGACGCCGGTCTGCTGCCGCAGCGGCCGCCTGTAGCTGCCGGCAGCCACCGGTGCCGAGGGCAGCGGCACGGCCAGCGTGAGTTGGGTGTCGCTGTCCACCCGCAGCACCACACGCCGTGCGGCCACGGGCGGCGGGCCGACCACATCGACCTCGATCAAATCGCCAGCCCTGAACAGCCGCGTGAAGTGCGTGCTGCTGCCGGCCGGGATGCCGAGCACCGCCAGCGTGGCATCGGCCGTCAACACACCATTGCCGGCGACCACGGCCGCCGGGTCGGCCGCCGCCGGATGCGGGCCGAAACGGTCGAAGCGCACGGCCTGCGCCCAGCGCGGTGCGGCGAACAGCACATAGGCCGTGGCCTCGCTGTCGCCCAGCGGGCGGGCCACCAGCGCCTGGGCGTCGTGCTCGGCCTGCAGGCCTCGCTCGTCACCGTGGTCGGCGAAGACCAGACCCGGCGGCAGCTGCACGGTCTCGAACGCGGCCTGGTCGGCAAAGTGCAGGCTGGCTTCCAGCTTGGCCTGGCCACCGCCGTCGGTCACGGCCGCCTTCAGGTAGGCCATCAGCGCGGGCAGGGTGACCGGCAGGGCCGGGGCCGCCACCTCGCGCACGGTGGCGCCGAAGCTGAAGACCAGCCGGTCCTGCCGCGCCAACACGGTGGGCGCACCGCCACCTGTCCACCACAGCTTCAGCAGCGGCCGGCGATCGGTGGGGAAATAGCGCGCCACCGGCGTCGGCGGGTCGGGCAGCGGCGTGATGAACGACAGCATGGCCTCGTCGATCAGCTGCACCGTGGAGCGGCCGACCAAGGCAGCGGTGGCCGCACCGGGTGGCAGCGTGGCCAGGCCGGTGTCCAGCGTGCCGGCAGGCTGCTGGGGCACTGGCGCGGCCAGGTAGCGCATCAGCAGCGCGGTGCCCATCCAGAAACCGCCCAGGATCAGCAGCCAGAGCAGGAACCAGCCGACAAAGGCCCCGGCGTCCCCGTCGTTCAAGGCCTCGGGCGCCTTGTGCAGAAAGGCCCACAGCAGCAGGATGAAGATGCCGCCCAGGGCCAGGTGGCTCAGGCCGGCCAGTGCCAGCAGCCAGCGCCGGGGGTTGTCGGCATTCACCTGGGTCAGGGTGTAGACCACCACGGCAATTTCCACCAGCAGCGGCAGCAGCAGCAGCGCGCGGGCGCCGTCGGTCGAACCCAGGGTGGCGAAGAAGGCGATGGCAGCGATGACCTGCAGGGCGGCCGACACCCAATTGGCGATCACCGGCCCTTCGGCGCCCAGCGGGCTGAGGGTGAGGCCCAGGGTGTAGGCCAGTGGCACCACCGAGCCCAGCGCAAACGGCAGCAAGGCGGCCTCCAGCTTGGCCGCGCCGCTGTCCAGGCCAGCCGGTGGCGGGTCGCGGAAGGCATCCCGCGCCAGCGGCAGGGCGCCGGCCACCGGCAGCGCCAGCAGCGCCGGCAGGTACATGGCGCTGGTGAAGCCCATCCATTCCAGCAGCGACCAGCTCTGGCCCATGCCCAGGGCCTGGCGGAAGCTGCGGTAGCCGTCTTCCAGCAGTGCGCTGCTGAGCGCGGGCGGTGCATGGGCGGCGCGCATGGCCTCGTAAGGCGCGCCGCCCTCGCGCCGTGCACCGGCGCCGTAAGTGGCTTCCAGCGCCTCGCGAAAGGCAGTGTAGAAGGGCGCAGGCACCAGGGCCGGCTCGGGCCACCAGCTGTCGACCTCGTGCCCGTTAGGCGGCGCACTGGCGCCGAAGAAGCCGCGCAGCAACTCAGACTCGATGGCGGCGATGGCCTGTGCGCGCGTCAGCTTGGGCCGTGTGGCGTCACCCAGCCGGGCCTCCAGCGCATCCAGGTAGGGGCCGGTCACCACGTCGGTGGCGATGTGGCAGGCATGGCCTAGCGCATAGCTGCGCAGCTGGGCCAGCGTGGCCAGGCGCTGGGCGTTGCCTGGAATCTCACGCGTGACGGCAGGCGGGGCCTGGCGCCAGAAGGCGAGCAGGAAATCGGTGCTGTAGGCCAGGGCCTGCTCATGCTGGGCGTCGGGTGTGCCCTTGTGCAGGGTGTCGCGCAGCCAGCGCTGCAGCGGCGCGTTCACGGCGGCAAAACCGGTGAATTCCGGCCCCACCGCGCCCATGAACAGGAACTTCGACACTGCATCGCCTTCGGGCGGGCCGGTCAGCCTGGCCGGGGGCGTGATGGTGGGCTGGCCGGCGGCCATGGCCGCATGGGCCTGGGCCGCGAGCAGGCGCACCTGGTGCTCCAGCGGCGTGGCGTCACCGCGCCGCGCGATCTTGGCGCTCAGCGTCTGGTCGATGCGGCGCAGCCTGTCGCGCACCATCAGGGCGACTGCTGCGTAGGTGATGGGGCCCGGCATGCGCTGCGCCTAGCCCAGGGTGACGCTGCCGCTGCTGCCGCCGCCGGCGGGCAGTGCGTCCTGCAGGCGCTGGAAGCCGGTGATGGTGTCGGTCAGGCCGGTGTCGATCTGGCGCGCCATCACATCGAGCTGGTCATACAAAGGCGCCAGCAGACCGCTGGGGTCCAGCGCATGCAGCTGGGCCAGGATATCGTCGTAAATGGCCAGCGGCGTGGCCAGCAGGCGCTCCAGATTCAGCTTGCCCAGCACGCGCGCAATCAGCGCCTGCAAGTCGGCCAGGATGCTGCTGATGGTGGCCAGTGGGTCGGCGTCGACGATGGCCGTGCGCAGACGGCTGAAGGCGGCCATCGGCTCGGCCAGGATGGCCGAGGGGTTCAGCGCCGCGATCTCACCGCGCGCCGTGGCCACGATGGCATCGGCGCCGTCTACCAGCGGCGCCAGGTCCACCGCGTCCAGCAGCGCGCCGAGCTCGGTGCCTGCGGCGCGCAGCGGGTCGATCACGCCGTCGATCAGGCGCTCGGCGCGCCGGTGCAGCGCGGCAAAGATCGGCAGCACCAAGCCGACCAGGCGTTCGGGCGGTGCCGCAGCCAGCAGTTGGCGCAACACGCCGGCCACGCTGATGTCCTGCGGCGGAATGCCGATGGCGCGGAACAGCGCCCGCACCTGTGCGGCGGCCGGATCCAGAGGTTCGGTGATGCGGCGCAGTGCGGCCACGGCCACGTCGGCCTCGGCATAGCCTTCACGCTGGAAGGCCTGTGCCAGGGCACGCGCTGCGGCCAGCTGGGCCAGATAACGCGCCTGGCCGGTGGCCAGTGCGGCCAGCGGCGTGGCGCTGTCAAGCTGCGGCAGCAGGGCCTGCAGCACCAGGGCCGAGGGGTGGCCGGCGGGAAGGCGGGCCAACAAGGCTTGCACGGCGGCCACCAGCTGGGCACAAGCCGGGTTGACCTGGCGGGCCACCGCTGCCGGGTCTGCCTGGGCGACCAGGCCGTGGGCCGTGTCCAGCGCTTGCGCCAACGCCGCGCTGCGTGCCGACAAGGCCTGGCTGGCAGCATCGGCCACCGCCCCGCGCGCCAGCCAGGGCAGCACGCTGGCAAAGCTGGCCGGCTGGATGCGCCGGCCGCTGGCCGCCAGCAGACCGGCCACCAGGGTGCCCAGGCTGCCCACCGCGCTGCGACCGGGAAACTGCGCCAGCGTGCCGGCCAGCTCGGCCAGCGCAGCCTCCAGCGGCAGGCGCAGCTGCGCCGGGTCGACCCGGCCCAGCAGCGCCACCGCCTGGCTGCGCAGGTCGGCCAGCGCGCCGTCCCAGTCGGCCAGGTGCAGCCTGGCCTTCAAGTCGGCGCGCACGGCATCCAGCCGCTGCTGCACCGGCGCCACCAGGGCGGCCACCGACAGGCCGTCGAGCGCGCCTGTGATCTGGTCGAAGGCGGCATTCACCGGCTGCAGCAGCGCCGCCAGGTCGATGCCGGCCACCGCCTGCCGGACGCTGTCGAGCGCATCGCGCAGCGGCTGCAGCGTCAGGTCGGGCTGCAGCGTGCGCACCTGTTCGGCCAGGGCAGCCACGTGCGCATCCAGGGTGGCCAGCAAGCTGCGCGGATGGTGGGCATCGACCACCGCCAACAGTGCCTGGAAGCGCTGCACCACGCCGGCCACCGCCGCCTCCAGGTCGGCGCGCAGCTCAAAGCCCTGCGGCGTGATGCCCAGGGTGCTGCGCATCTGGTTGCCAACGGCTGCGGCATCCACTGCCTTGATCGGCGCCACTGCGGCGTCGACATCGGCTTGCATGCTCTCGGGGAGCAGACCGAAGGGCACGGCCTGCACCACATCGGTCGCGGCGTGGATGGCGGTGACCGCGGTGTCGAACACCGGCTGCAGCGAGGCCTGGCCCAGCGCGTCGGCAAACTGCTGCACGGCCTGCGCCACCTGGGCCATCACGGCGTCCAGGTCCACCTGGTCGACAGCCTGTTGCGCCTGGCCGAAGAGGCTGTCCATCTGCAGGGTGAAACCGTCCAGCGCACCGTCGACGGCGTTCAACGCAGCGCTGGTGGCGTCGGCCGCCGTCTGCAGTGCGGCCTCGGTGTCTGTCAACAGCGCAGTGACGGCGTCCATCGCCTCGGCCACCGGCGCGACGAAGCTGCGCAGTGCATCGGCCAGCGCGTCCAGCGGCAGTGCGTCAACGGCCGAGCGCACCGCGTCCAGCGCCGAACGCAGCGCCTGCAGCGCATCGTTGATCAGGCCCTGCAGCGTGCGCAGCGGCGCGGTGAGGCTGGCCACGCCAGCGGCCAGCGGCGCGGTGATGGCATCCACGTCCAGTGCATCGATGCCGGCGGCCAGCGTGGCAACCTGTGTTTCCAGCGTGGCCAGCAGGGCCGACAGGCCACCCGCCGGGCCATCGGCCAGGGCCCCCAGATTGAAGCCCAGCACCGGCGCAAGAAGACGGGCCAGGGCATCGGCCACGCGGCGGGCCGGGTCGGCGTCGGTGCTGCGCAGCGCGGCGCGTGTGGCCTCGATCTCGGCGCGCAGCGCGTCGATGTCCAGGTAGGTGAGCGTGGCCTCACCCAGGCCCAGGCCGGCGGCGCAATGTTCACGCAGTGCCGCCAGCGCCACGCCCACCTCGACCAGTTCATGGACGCTGGCGGCCAGCGTCGGGCCATCGGCCACATTCAGGGTCTGCAACCTGGCCACCAGGCCGGCATCGGCGCCGGCCGTGCCAAGCAGCCATGACGACAGCGCGCTGCCCTCGGCCAGCAGGGCTTGCGGGTCCAGCCGCGCACCCAGCAGCGTGGACAGTCGCTCGGCCTCGGACAGCACGGTCTCCAGCCCCATCAGCCCACCCAGCAGCTGGCTGCCCGCCTCGACACCACGCAGAATGTCGAGCAACGGGAAATCCACACCGGCAGCCAGCGGGTTGCCGGGCACCAAGGCACGCAGCAAGCCCGCCAGGGCCTGGCCTTCGGGCGCATGGCACAACACCTCGGCCACCCGCAGCAGCAGCGCCGCATGGCCACCACCGGCCGGCCGCGCCAGCTCGGCCTGCACCTGGGCCAGGGCGCTGTCGAACAGGGCCGGCAAGTCGTTGGCGGCCAGGCGCTCGCCCAGGTCCAGCAGCGCCGCGATGGGTTGCACCACGTCGCTGGACAGCGGCAGGGCGCCCAGCGCATCGGGCACGCGTCCGGCCAGCTGTGCAGCGGCCGTGGCCACCGGGCCAGCGTTGACACGGCCCGATGCGGCGGTGACACCGCCCAACTGCTCGGGCGAGACCGGTAGCACCAGCGCCACCAGGCTGGAAGCGGGGCCGGCCAACTGGTCGATCAGGCCGTCACCCAAGGCGCGGCAGTCCAGCGCATCGGTGAGGGTCGCGGTCAAACCCATGGTGCGCTGCCGGGTTTCAGAGCGCGCTGTCCAGCGGCCCCAGCAGGCTGCCGGCGCCGGCCAACTGGGCCTTGAGCTGTTGCGCACCGGCTGCCACCGGCGCCAGCAGGTCGCCGATCTGCGGCACATCGGCCAGCAGGCCGGGCAGGTCCAGCAGATCGAGGCCCAGGTCCACGTCCAGGCCCAGGTCGGCGTCCACGTCCAGGCCGAAGTCGTCGGCGAAGCCCGGTGGCTCGGGTGGCTCGGTGTATTCACGCAGCACCAGGCGGTAGCGGAATTCATCCGGCAGGTCGGCGCTTTCTTCCAGCGTGAAGGCGGTGATCAGCACCTGCTCCAGCTCGGACTCATGCACGATGTCGGCCACGAAGTCGACCGGGTCACCGGCCAGGAACTGGCTGCGCAGCTCCTTCAGGAAATCATCACGCGCCTGGTCGCCGGACAGGCTGCCGACGATCTCGACCTCCATCGCGTCGCGGCCCAGGTCCTGCTGCAGGCTGCCCGACAGGCCGGGCACCGGCAGCACCACCAGGCGGCGGGCCTCATGGCTGCGGATGCCCTCGATGCGGGGCAGCTCCCAGCGGCCGACCATGGGGCGCACCAGCACGCGGACACCATGCGGCTAGACGCCGCCCTGGTTGGGGCGGCCGGCCAGCAAGTGCTTCAGGCCGTGCAAGGCGGCGTCGAGCACGGTCCAGGTCACCAGAAAGGCGGCGCATTCGAGCGAGAAGCTTTGGAACTTGTAGAACAACTCTGCCAGCAGCCAGGCCACGGCCAGCGCGGGCAACTGCTCGCCGAGCAGGCGGTTCATGGGCAGCATTTTCAGCAGCGTGAACATCGGCAGTCTCTCCTTGGCGCAGACAGACACCGCACCGGGTGTGGCCGACTATGGCAGCGCGCCCTGCGCAGTCATACCCCTAGTTCAGCCCCGACGCCCCCCGTGCAGTGGATGCGGCAGCATCCCGCAGACAAGGCCAGGCCAGGCCGCGAGGCCTGCACCCTGAAGGGCGCGGGGCGCGTCATTGCGGATCAATCAAGCGCGCACTTGGCTTGCAGCTCATTGAACCCGCAACACCTCGAACTGCCGCCGGCTTGGCGCGACCTGTATCGACACCGCATCGCCCTCGCCTTTGCCCAACATGGCCTTGCCCAGCGGGGATTCGCTGCTGATGACCTGCACGCAATCGGCACCGCTGCCCAGCTTCATGCTGCCCCCGTCCGGCCCAAGAAACAGCTGTTGCTGCTTGTTGTCGGCATCGACCAGGCAGACCAGCGCGCCGAGCTGTATGCCTTGGCTGGCGTCGTAGGGGCTGGGGCGGAACTTGCGCCAATGGGCCATCGCCTGGCGGATGGCTTCGGCACGACGCGCCTGGCCGCTGGCCAGGTAAGCGGCTTCGAGTCCCAAGGTGTCGTATTTGTTTTCGGCGATGTTTTCTGCATGCGTCGCCGCTTCATGCGCCACCCGCACTGCCTGTTCGGTGTGCAGCAGGTCTTCAGCCAGCCGTTCCAGCACCTGCTGCCGCAGCAAGAATTTATCCATGGTGGAACGCGGGCATCTCGAACAAGTGGCGGGCAAGACTTGAATGGCTTGATTGTGACGGGCGCTCCCGGTTGAAGCGCACGCAGGGCAGCGCTGCGCTGCGCAGACGCGCTGCGCGGCCCGCACATGTGTGGATGCCAAGTGGCCGCTCGTCCAGCATGCTCGTCCACCCCGCCCACCTCGCCCGCCAACAAGGCACCACGGAAAGTCCTCGGCAATGAAGCCCATGCAACTGCTGGAATTCGACGGTCGCGGCCTGCTGCATTGCAGGCTGATCTTGCAGACCTATCTGCCCGGGCTCGACCCAGGACTGACGCCGCTCGACACGTCGCACGGGCTGCTGGCCGGCGCGACGCTGACCGCGCTGGAACTGGCCTATGGCAAGGCCGGCAGTGCGACGGTGCTGCGCGAGGCCGGCGTGCTGCGCAAGCAGGCGATCACGCCTGCCCAGGCGCTGGCCCGGCTCGCCGCCCGCGATCCCGCTTTGCTGCCAGCGCGGCTCGGGGCCGCAGTGCCGACCGGCTGGCACCTGGACGAGGTGAACGTCCGTCCGGCTTGGTTGCAACACTGGGGCGGTCCGGAGACCATCGCCTGGCACGGTGTGCGCGTCGGACAGATCGATACCGGCTACACCCCGCACCCGGTGTTCGGATTCGGTCAGCAGCCCTGGCTCGATGTGGCAGCCGGGCGCACCTTCTTTGCGGTCGGCGAGGACGGAGGCGACCCAGGGCCTGGCCAGGGCATCGACCCCTTGGCCGGGTTGATGGACGGCCATGGCACCCGCGTCGGCAGTGTCATCTGCGGCCACGATGCTGCGGCGCCTGGCGGCACCTATTGGGGCGTGGCGCCAAAGGTGCCGCTGGTGCCGGTGCGGATTGCAAACCTGGTGCTGATCAGCCACGCGCAGCGCGCGTTGGCGCAAGCGCTGCGTTACCTGGTCCATGAGGCCCAGGTGTCGGTCATCAACCTGAGCATGGGGTTCCTGCCGCGCACGCAGCTGCGCGTGCTCGACCGCGCCATCGACGAGGCCTACAGCGCTGGCGTGATCTTTGTCTGTGCTGCTGGGCAGCCGCTGCGCCATGTCGTGTCGCCCGCGCATGGGCGGCGCACGATCGCGGCCGCCGGCAGCACCGTGGGCAGTGTGCCCTGGGGCCAGAGCGCCTACGGATCGGCCGTCGACTGGGCAGCGCCGGCGGCGCACATCCAGCGCGCCGAGATGCGCCGCCCGGCGACACCCGCCTACGCCGCCGACGGCGATGGCACCTCGTATGCCGCCGCCATCACGTCAGGCGCGGCGGCGCTATGGCTGGCAAGGCATGGGGCGGCGATTGCGGCGGCCTATCCACTGGGCTGGCAGCGGGTCGAGGCCTTCAAGGCCGTGGCCAAGGCCACCGCGCGGCCAATGCCGAAGCAGCAACCGGGGTCATTCGGTGCCGGCATCCTGGACATCGCGGCACTGCTGAATCAACCACTGCCGCCGGCGGCGTCGCTGCAACCAGAGTTGCCAGCCTGAGCTGCGTTGGTTGTTCTTTGCTGCTGGCGTCCTTCACCTCCAGCAACAGAACCCGCGCAGCGCTGTCTGCACGGCCGCAGGGCCGGCCTCTGCTTCGGCAGCGTACGCCCCGCCACAGGGCAGGCGATCACCGCGTCATCAGCGCCCAAGCCCGCGCCGACGCGATCCAGGCGGTTTCAGGGCACCAGCAACACTGGCTGCAGCATCAACCGCCTGCCCGGTTGCCTGCTGACGCGCCAGCCCACCGCTTGACCCGGTCCCCAGGTGCCGGGTTTAAGCTCGCAGCATGCAACCCGTCCATTCAAGACCCGCCAGACCCGGCCGCGCCGCCGCACTGGCCGCCCTGCCGCTGACCGCCACGCGCTTGCGCCGGGCCAAGATCAACAACCCAAGTGCCCGCCTGGGTCTGGCACGGCAGTCCATGGTCGCGGTGGCCAGGGCGCACCAGCCAGCGCTGCAAGCCACTGCGACAGGCCGCGCCCGGCTCGCCATTCAGGCAGCAAGGCCGTGCAGGACGGCGGTGTCAGCATGAGCACACGCCGCAAGTTCCTGCTGGGTACAGCAGGTGTGGCGGTCGCCGGGTCTGCCCTGGTGGTGGGCTGGGGCCTGATGCCGGTGCGCCAGCGTCTGGTCGGCAGCCGGCCACTGCCGGCCGACGCCGGCCAGCATGTGTTCAATGGCTGGGTCAAGATCGACAGCAACGACACCGTGACGGTGATGGTGCCCAAGAGTGAAATGGGCCAGGGCGTGCACACCGCGCTGGCGATGGTGCTGGCCGACGAGCTGGATGCCAACTGGGCCGATGTGCGCATCGCCCACCCGCCGCTGGACGCGATCTACAACAACATCGCGATGGTGGTCGACGGCCTGCCCTTCCACCCCGACAGCGACAGCCGCCTGAAACGCCTGGCCGGCCACATGACGGCCAAGACCATGCGCGAGCTGGGCCTGCAGGCCACCGGCGGCTCGTCCAGCATCAAGGACCTGTGGCTGCCGATGCGCGAGGCCGGCGCCAGCGCCCGCGCCATGCTGGTGGCCGCCGCCGCCCAGGCCTGGGGCGTGCCGGCGGCCGACTGCAGCGTGGCCAAGGGCATGGTGACCCATGCCGCCAGCCAGCGCAGCCTGGCCTTTGGCGCCCTGGCCGAGCGCGCCGCGCGCCTGCCGCTGCCCGACGCACCGTTGCTCAAGACCGCGGCCCAGTTCAAGCTGATCGGCCAGCCCATGCCCCGCCATGAGGCCGCCGCCAAGCAGGACGGCAGCGCACGCTTTGGCATCGACACGCTGCAGCCCGGCCAGCGCTATGCCAGCCTGCGCATGTGCCCCACGCTGGGCGGCACGGTGGCCTCGTTCGACGCCCAGGCGGCGCTGGCCATGCCCGGCGTGCTGCAGGCGCTGGCCGTGCCACCGCTGCATGGCGGCACCGGTGGCGTGGCGGTGATTGCCAAGACACCCTGGCAGGCCATGGTGGCCGCCAAGGCCGTGCTGGTGCAATGGAACCCTGGCGCGGCCGCCAGCCTCAGCAGTGCCGGCATCACCACGCAGCTGCAGGCCGCGCTGGCCGATGACGACGGCTTTGCGTACTACAGCCAGGGCGACCATGCTGCAGCCTTGCAACAGGCCAGCCGCAGCCTGCAAGCCGACTACAGCGCGCCCCTGCTGGCCCACGCCACGCTGGAGCCACAGAACTGCACCGTGGGCTACACGCCCGACGCCAAGAGCGGCCCGCTGGCCACGGTGTGGGCGCCCACCCAGGTGCCCGGCCTGGCGCGCTGGGCAGCCGCCCAGGCGCTGGGCCTGGACAGCGACCAGGTGGACCTGCAGGTCACCCTGCTGGGCGGCGGCTTCGGCCGCCGGCTGGAGGTGGATTTCATCGCCCAGGCGGCCCACATCGCCCGGGCCCTGCCCGGCGCACCGGTGCAGACCTTCTGGACCCGCGAGGAAGACAGCAGCCACGACTTCTACCGCCCGCCCTGCGTGGCGCGCTACCGGGCCGGCTTCGACGCGCAGGGCCGCATCACGGCCTGGGTGGCGGCGTCGGCGGGGCCGGCCATCGTGCACCAGTACATGGCGCGGCAGTTCGGCCTGCCCGGCGGCGGCCCCGACAAGACCACCGCTGAAGGCGCTTTCGACCAAGCCTTACGAATGGCCCAGCGCCCGCATCAGCCATGCCGCCGTGGACTTGCCGGTGCCGGTGGGCTTCTGGCGCAGCGTGGGGCATTCGCACCAGGCCTTCTTCAAGGAAAGCTTTGTCGACGAGGCCGCCCATTCCAGCGGCCAAGACCCCCTGGCCTTCCGCCTGGCGCTGCTGCAAAACCACCCGCGCCACGCCGCCGTGCTGCAGCGCGCCGCCGACAAGGCCGGCTGGGGCCAGCCCTTGGGGCCGACCGCCGACGGCGCCGCCCAGGCCCGCGGCCTGGCGCTGCACCAGTCCTTCGGCAGCATCGTCGCCCAGGTGGCCGAGGTGTCCATCGACCCGGCCGACCCCCAGCGCATCCGGGTGCACCGGGTGGTGGCGGCGATCGACTGCGGCACCGCCGTCAACCCCAACGGCATCCGCCAGCAGATGGAAAGCGGCGTGGTGTTCGGCCTCAGCGCTGCGCTGTACGGCGAGGTGACGCTGGAAGCCGGCCAGGTGCAGCAGCTCAACTTCCACCAGCAGCCGCTGCTGCGCGGCGCCGACTGCCCGGTCATCGTGACCGAGATCCTGCCCAGCACCGCGCCGCCTGAAGGTGTGGGCGAACCCGGCACGCCGCCCATCGCGCCGGCCGTGGCCAATGCCCTGTTTGCACTGACCGGCAAGCGCCTGCGCCGCCTGCCGCTGTCCCTGGCCTGAACGCTGGCCTGCACTGAACGGACCGAGATCCCTGATGCCCACCACACTCCAAGTCAATGGCCAGCCCCAGACCGTGGACGCCACGCCCGACACCCCGCTGCTGTGGGTGCTGCGTGGCGACCTGCAGATGACCGGCACCAAGTTCGGCTGCGGCATCGCCCTGTGCGGCGCCTGCACCGTGCAGATCGACGGCGTGGCCACGCGCAGTTGCGTCACCCCGCTGTCGGCCGTAGGCAGCCGCCAGGTCACCACCATCGACGGCCTGCAAGGCCCGCAGATCAGCGCGCTGCGCGCCGCCTGGACCGAACTGGACGTGGTGCAGTGCGGCTATTGCCAGAGCGGCCAGCTGGTGTCGGCCGCCGCCTTGCTGGTGGCCACGCCCAAGCCCAGCGATGCCGACATCGACGCGGCGATGAACGGCAACCTGTGCCGCTGCGGCACCTATCCGCGCATCCGCGCCGGCATCCACCGCGCGGCAGCGCTGCTGGCCGCAGCGGGCTGACCGTGCCTGGCTGACCGTGCCCGGCTGACCGGGCCTGGCTGACCGCGCCTGCAGCGGCGCGTGCATCTGGCGGCAAGCGCAGGCAGCCAGCGCGGGCGGCGGCCTCAGCCAGCCGCTGGCGGCTTGGCATGACGGCGGCCAGTGGCCGGTGCATAAAACGCATGGCCGCGCGCTGTTTTCTTGGCGCGGTACATCGCCGCGTCGGCGTTCTGGACCAGCATCTCGCCGCTGCCGCCGTCTTGCGGATAGAGGGCAATGCCGATGCTCGGCCGGATGCGCAGCGGCTGGCCGCCCACGTCCATGGTGCGGGACAGGTTCTGGATCACGTCGACCGCGATGCGCGCGATGTTGGCGCGGCCTTGCGGGTGCATCAACAGGACCAGGAACTCGTCGCCGCCGTTGCGGCACACCGTGTCTTCGGCGCGCGCGCCCTGCGCCAGCCGCTTGGCGATTTCGACCAGCACGGCGTCGCCCGCTGCATGGCCGTGCACATCGTTGACTTGCTTGAAGTGATCGAGATCGAGAAACAGCACGGCCACCGTCCAGCCGTGGCGTTCGGCCAGCGCCAGGGCATGTGCCAGCCGGTCGTTGAACAGCACGCGGTTGGGCAGCCCGGTCAAGGGGTCGTGCAAGGCCCGGAAGGTGGCGCGTTCTTCGCTGGCCAATGCCGATTCGAGCGACTGGTTGGCCTCTGCCAGCTCCAACCGCGCATGTGCCAGCGCAGCTTCCACCAGCTTCAGGTCGTCGATGCCCTGTGCAAGGCTGGTGGTCACGTCTTCCAGGTCATCGGCGCATTCCTGCACCTTGGCCTCGACCGCCTCGCTCTGGTCCAGGGTTTGCCTGGCGGGCAGCGTGCGCACACCGTCGGCGATGCTGCGCTTGGTTTCTTCATTGGCGTCCGACAGTTCCTCGGCGCAGGCCTCGACCTTGGCCTTGACTTCGTGGCTCTGCTCCAGCGCGTGAACCAGGGCGGCCGGCGCCACTGGCGGCAACAACAGCGCTGCGCCCTCAGCCTGGACCGGACCGGTGGCAGAACGTGGTGCAGCGCGCATGGCATGTGCCCAGTGAGGTGTCGGCGTTGCGCTCAACGGCAGGCAACAAGTGACCGGGACACACTTGTGGCGCGACCCAGCGTCCCCATGGTACTTGACATCAACCACGGCATTCCGGTGAACAGCGGTCGCCTTCGGTGCCAACAAACTGCATCGCACGCCTTTGCAGGGCGGGCCGCCAGCGTGCGGGCCCGCTGCAGCCTGCCTTCTTGCCTGCCTGACTGCAGGAGGCCTGGGCCGGTGGACGGTTCTAGGTCCCCATCAGCTCACCGATCGGCCGGAGCTCGTCCACCCGGTCGCAGACCGCTTTCAGCGTGGTCAGGATGGGCACACCCAGCAGCAGCCCCCACACGCCCCACAGCGCGCCAAACGCCAGCACGCCGACAAACACCGTCACGGTGTTCAGCCGGCTGGTGCGGCTGGTCAGCCAAGGGACCAGCAGGTTGCCCGACACCGCGTGGATCAGCATGTTGATGCCAGCCACCAGCAGCACGGCGTCCAGGCTGCCAAACTGCACAAAGGCCATCAGGCCCGAGCCCGCCGTCAGCGCCAGGGTGCCCAGGTAGGGGATGAAGTTCAGGACAAAGGCCGCCACCCCCCAGACCGCCGCGTGCTCCAGCCCGACGGCATACAGCGCAAAGCCAGTGACCACGCCCACCAGCAGGCTGACCAGCACCTGCACCAGCATGAAGCGGTGGATCTGCGCGGTGATCTCGTCGAGCAGTTGCACGGTGATGCGCTTTTGCGTGAAGGTCGGCCCGGCCAGCTTGACCATCTTGCGGCGGAAGCTGCTGCCCGAGGCCAGCAGGAAAAACGCGATCAACACCACCACCACAGCCTGCCCGGCGGTGACCGCAGCACCGACGGTGCCCAGCCACAGGTAATCTTGCACGTCGAAGCGTTCCCGTTCGATGGTGACGCGGGTGACACCCCGCTGCGCGGCCGGGCGCGCAGCGCTGCCGTCCTTGGCCACTTCTTCGATCTCGTTGGCCGCACGCTGCACCTTGTCGATGGCCGATTCGGTGGGGCCGCGCTGTGCACGCAGGGTCTTGCGCAGCTTTTGCGCCGCAGTGGGCAGGGATTCGACCAGCGCCGTGGCGTCGTCGCTGAGCGTGGCAGCCGTCCAGACCAGGCCTGAAGCCAGGCCCAGGATGAGCACCGCAGCACCCAGCGCGCGCGGCAGGCGCCAGCGCTCCAGGCGATCGACCATGGGGCTGAGCGCATAGCTCAGGGCCAGGCCCAGCAGCAGCGGGATGACGATGGCGCTGGCTGCATGCAGCGCGTACACGGTGGCGATCAGGGCCAGCACCGACAGCGACAGGCTGCGCACGGTGACCGGCAAGTGCAGCAGCACCTGGTCTGGCGCCGCGGGGCTGGCAGACGCCTGGGCAAGGGCCTGGGCAAGAGGCTGCGCATCGCGTGCCGGTGACCCCGGCGCGGGTGTGGACCCATCCGCCGGCGCGGGCACGGGTGGCTTGGGCGCAGCCGGCGTGGAAAGATCGGTCATGGGCGCGGAGCGTGGTGCGGACTGCCGCTGACAAGCCCGCAATGGGGCCATCAAGCAGTCCGTGTGGAGTGGCAGCCGTCAAGCGTTTGGGCAGGTGTTGCCCGGCGTGCCGGGCGCACCAAGTGTGGGCGCCCGGCGACGGATTGTCCACGGCGTTGCCCCGGCGGTGCCCGGACAAACCGTGACGGCATGCGCCCACCGTGCACCGGCGAGCGGTGCAAGCGTCTGCAACCCAGGCGCCGGCTGGCGCACCAGCAGCGCGCCGACCTTCAGGCGGCGTTGATGCGCGCCAGGAAGCTGGCGAGCAAGGTGATGGATCCGAAGAGGACCGTGACGATGAGGATGCCGGCGCCGAAAATCTTGGCCAGCAGGCGGGTGGTGGTCTGGAGTCGGGTTTCTGGCATCAGCGTGTTGTCGTGCAGGAGGGTCTCGCCGCCCGGTGGCGGCTTGGGGTTGGACAAAGTCGGCGGGTGGCAGGCCGGGCGCGGGGCGCAGCAGCCAGGACCATTCAGGGCGTCAAGCCGCCCCAGCTGTCAGCGCCGGCGCTTGCGCAGGCGGGCGCTCTTGTGGGTGCAGACGGCGAAGTCGGCGGGCTTGGTCTTGACCCAATCGAGGAAGACACGCAGTTCGGCATGCTGGCGCAAGGCCTCGACGCTGGCGTATTGACGCGCCAGTTCAGCTTCGGTGAGCAGGGCATGGATCTGCCGGTGGCAGATGCGGTGCAGCGGCGCTGTCTGGCGCCCGCCCTTGCTCTTGGGCACCAAGTGGTGCAGGTCGCGTTGCGCCGGCGGAATCCACCGGTCACACAGCGCACACACCACGGTCGCCGAAGCTGCCGGGTTCAATGCGCATCATCCTGCTGGCCAGCGTGCGCGGGCTGCTCGACCAGCGGCGCTTGGTCAGCCACAGCGTAGTCGGGTTGCTGCAGGTGCCCCAGCGTGTGGCGGATGAACTGCTTTTCATAGTGGCGGTTGCGCCGGTGCCGCTTCGCGGCGGCGCGTTGGCCCTGGCGCTTGTCGACGACAAAGTCGCTCAGGTTGCTGAGCGCGGCCAAGTCCGGGATGTGTTGGGGTGCGTTGCGGCGCGACATGGTGGGGCAAGTGGACCGGGCAGTGGCTGACCGGGATACCACGATTTATCCCACTGTGCTGCCGTGGCTGCCGGCGTGGGGGCAACCGGCGCTGTTTCGGATGCACTGCCCGACCGGCGAGCCATGGGATGGACCATCCGCAGCTTCCAGCCCGGGCCGCGTTGTGCCGATTCAAGTGGCGACAACGATGTCGAAGCTGGCGCGCAGGCCGTCGGCCACCGGCTGGAAGGGCACGGTCAGCGCCGCGCGCTCCGCGTCGCTGAGGCGGCGCCAGAGAAAGTCCTGCGCATTGCCTGGCTCACCGGCCACGTACAGCTGGGTGGTCAGCAGCGTGCGCCGCCCCAGCTTCACCTTCAGGTGGATGTGCGGCGTGCGCCCGCTGTAGGCCACCGGCCGGATGGTGCGAAACCGGTAGCGGCCCTGGCCATCGGCCTGGGCGCGGCCAAAGGCCTGGAAGGCCGGGTCAGCGCGCGCGCCGTCGCCCGGGTGGCGGTAGTGGCCGTCGGCATCACATTGCCAGATCTCCAGCAGCGCGCCGGGCAGCGGCTGGCCGCTGGCGTCGCGCACCTGGCCGTCCAGCCAGCAAGGCTGGCCCTTGGCATAGCGTTGATCGCCTTGGCGCAGCAAGTCGGCATCGGTGTCGGCCGGCAGGCTGACCGGATAAAACGGGCCTTCGGTCTGCGCCGGCGTCAGGCGCGCCGGCGCCAGGGTCTGGGCCTGGGCCGGGCGGGCCACGGCGGCCAGCTGCACGGCCAGGGCCGGCATGGCCAGCAACAGCGACTGCAGCGCTGCGCGCCGGCGGTTCGGGGGTGGTTGGGCAGGCATGGGCGGCTCCAGCAAGGCAGGTGGCTGGATTCTGGCCCGGCGGCGACAAGACCGCAGGGCGCCCAGGGCTACAGTGGGCCCCAGCGACCAGCAACCAGCAGCCACCAGCAGTCCAGCAGCGGCCACCAGCAGCCACCCACCCACTCGCACCATGACCACCACCGTCTACGCGGCGCGCCGCATCATCACCATGAACCCGGCCCAGCCCGACGCCACCCATGTGGCGGTGCGCGACGGCCGCATCCTGGCGGTGGGCGACCTGGACCGCATGGCCGCCTGGGGTGCCTACACCCTGGACAGCCGTTTTGCCGACCAGGTGCTGATGCCGGGCTTCGTGGAAGGCCACTGCCACCTGAAGGAAGGCGGCATGTGGGAGATGCCCTACCTGGGCTGGTTCGACCGCCGCGACCCGCAGGGCCGGGTGTGGCCCGGCCTGCGCAGCATGGACGCGGTGGTGGCCCGGCTGACCGAGATCGATGCGCAGATGGCCGCTGCCGGCCAGCCCGACAGCGCCGCCCTGGTGGCCTGGGGCTTCGACCCGATCTACTTCGGCGGCGAGCGCATGACGGTGGCGCACCTCGACCGTGTGGGCGACGGCCGCCGGCCGATCGTGGTGGCGCATGCCAACGGCCACCTGCTCAATGCCAACAGCGCCATGCTGGCCATCGCCGGCGTCGACGCCGACACCGATGTGGAAGGCGTGGTGAAGTTCGACACCGGCCCGCTGCAGGGCCAGCCCACCGGCGAACTGCAAGAGCCGGCAGCGATGTCGCTGGTGCTGCGCCATGTCGGCAACGCCGGCCTGCTGGCGCCGCTGGACGACGCCGGGCTGCAGGCCTTTGGCGCCATCTGCCGGCCTGCAGGGCGTGACCACCGCCACCGACCTGGTCAACCGCCTGGGCGAGCGCGAACTGGCGGTGCTGCGCCGCAACACCGACGACGATGGCTTCCCGGTGCGCATCCTGCCGGCCTTCCAGGCCTTCCACGGCACGCCAGGGTGCAGCCGCCGGCGCCGCCCATGTGCAGGCGCTGCTGCCCACCAGCACCGACCGGCTGCGCTTCGGCCTGGTCAAGATGATGCTGGACGGCTCGATCCAGGGCTATTCGGCGCGGCTGCGCTGGCCGGGCTATGTCAACGGCGCGCCCAACGGCATCTGGGTGACGGCGCCCAGCCAGTTCGAGGCCGACTTCGAGGTCTACCACCGCGCCGGCCTGACCATCCACACCCACACCAACGGCGACGAGGCCAGCCTGGCCGCCATCGACGCGGTGCAGCGGGTGCTGGCGCGCGCGCCGCGGCCCGGCCACCGCCACACCCTGCAGCATGGCCAGATGATCGACCGGCCGATGTTCGACCGCATGGCCGCAGCTGGGCCTGTGCGCCAACCTGTTTGCCAACCACCTGTGGTACTGGGGCGACCAGCACCACGACATGACCATGGGCCCCGACCGCGCCCACCGGCTCGACGACTGCCGCGCTGCGCTCGACGCCGGCGTGCGCCTGGCCATCCACAGCGACGCCCCGGTGACGCCACTGGCGCCGCTGTTCACCGCCTGGTGCGCCGTCAACCGCTGCACGCCCAGCGGCCGGGTGCTGGGGCCGTCGCAGCGCCTGCGGGTCGACGAGGCGCTGCACGCCATCACCCTGGGCCCGGCCTGGACGCTGGGCCTGGACCATGAGATCGGCAGCATCGAAGTGGGCAAGCGGCCGACTTTGCGGTGCTGCACGACGACCCGCTGGCGGTCGACCCGATGGCGCTGAAGGATGTGCGGGTGTGGGGCACGGTGCTGTCCGGGCGGGTGTTCCCGGCGGCAGCCTGAACCCGGGCTGGCGGCTTTGCAGCGCATCCCGTTCACCGTCATCGGCGGCTTTCTCGGCGCCGGCAAGACCACGCTGCTGAACCGCTGGCTGGCCGAGGCGGCGACGCACGCCCAGGCGCCGCGCATCGCGGTGCTGGTGAACGACTTCGGCGCCATCGATGTCGACGCCGCGCTGGTGCAGCAGGCCGGCAACGACGCCATCGCACTGCGCAATGGCTGCATCTGCTGCAGCATCGGCGACGACCTGTCCGCGGCCTTGCAGACTGTGCTGGCCGCCACGCCGCCCTTTGACGCGGTGGTGGTGGAAGCCAGCGGGGTGTCCGACCCCTGGCGCATTGCCCAGCACGCGCTGGCTGAACCCGGCCTGCAACTGCAGGCGGTGCTGCTGCTGGTGGATGCCGCCGCGCTGGCCGGCCACCTGGCCGACCCGCTGCTGACCGACAGCCTGACCCGCCCGCTGGCCCATGCCGACCTGGTGCTGCTGAACCATGCCGACCGCGCCAGCGCCGCCGACCTGGCGGCCGCGCTGGCCTGGGTGCAGGCCGACGCGGCGCAGCGCGGCCAGCCGGTGCCGCCGGTGCTGCAAACCAGCCACGCCCGGCTGCCGCTGGCGCTGTTGCACGACCCGCTGTACCAGCCGCACGGCGGTGGCCTGGGCCGGCAGGCAGCCGACCATGGCGCGCAATTCCAGGCCTGGCAGGCGCAGCCGGCGGGCCTGTTCGACGAAGCCCGCCTGCGCACCTGGCTGCGCGCCCTGCCCGCCGGCGTGCTGCGCCTCAAGGGCTGGTTGCCGCTGGCCGGCGGGTCCCACAGCCCGGCACCAGGCAGCCAGCGCTGGCTGGCGCTGCAATGGGCCGGCCGCCACGCCCAGGTGCGGCGGCTGGCGGCGGCGCCTGCTGCCGGTGCAGCGCTGGTGGCCATTGGCCTGGCCGGCCAGTTGCCGGCCGGCGCGCTGGCCGCCGGCCTGCAAGCCTGCCGGGTTGAAGATCTGTCCACCACGCCTTGAAGGAGATTCCCATGGCCGACACCCCTTTCCATGTGCAAGCGCTGGGCCCGGCCATCGGTGCCCTGGTGCGCGGCCCGCAGCTGGCCCGACGGCATCAGCGACGCCCAGCGCGACGCGCTGCTGGCCGCCCTGCTGCAGCACCATGTGCTGTTCTTCGAGCAGCAGCCCATGACGCCGCTGCAGCAGCGTGCGCTGGCGGCGCGCTTTGGCGACCTGCACATCCACCCGGTGTACCCGCAGGCGCCCGGCGTGCCCGAGATCATCGTGCTCGACACCAGCGACAACAACCCGCCGGACAACGACAACTGGCACACCGATGTCACCTTCCTGGCCGCGCCGGCGATGGGCGCCATCCTGTCGGCGCAGCTGCTGCCGCCCAGCGGCGGCGACACCTGTGGGCCAGTGGCGTGGCCGCCTATGCCGCGCTGTCGGCGCCCTGGCGCCGCATGCTGGCCGGGCTGACCGCCGAGCACGACTTTCTGAAGAGCTTTCCGGCCCACCGCTTCGCCCGCACACCCGAGGAGAAAGTGCGCTGGGAGAAGGCCCGCCACGACCACCCGCCGCGCCTGCACCCGGTGGTGCGCACCCATCCGGTGAGCGGCCTGCAGGGCCTGTTCGTCAGCGAAGGCTTCACCACCCGCATCGTCGAGCTGAGCGCCAGCGAAAGCGACGCCATGCTGCGCCAGCTGTTCGCCCACCTGGCCAGGCCCGAATTCACCGTGCGCTGGCGCTGGAAGCTGGGCGATGTGGCCTTCTGGGACAACCGCCTGACCCAGCACTACGCCACCGCCGACTACCTGCCGGCGCGGCGGGTGATGCACCGCGCCACCATCCTGGGCGACGTGCCGTTCTACCGCCCCGACTGACCCACCGGCGCGCTACAGCCCGGCGGCAGCCTGCGCCCGCATCCGCGCATGCACATAGGCGCCCTGCGGCACATGCAGCAGGTCGGCCACACGCCACAGCACATGGCGCTCGTGGTCGGCCAGGTGGCCGTCGGCATACGCCACCTGCCACATCAGCTCGACCATGTGCAGCTTTTGCGGCATGTCGAAATGGGCGTTGACATGGGCGGTGAAGCCGTACAGGTCGATCGCCTGCTGCGCGGTGGCGGTGGCCAGCTCGGTCAGGCGCTCGGCCTCGTCATCGGCCAGCTGGAACACGCTGCGCAGCGCCGCCAGCACCGCCGCACGCTCGGCCGCATGGAAGTCGGCGTCGGCCCGCATCACTTCCACCAGCAGCACCGCGGTGGCCAGCTGCAGCGTGTGCTCGGCCACCTGCGGCGCCGTGCCCTTGGCCGGCGGCAGCAGGCTGTCGAACAAGTCTTTCAGGGTTTTCAACATGGGCAGATGATGGCATGGCGCGCCCTGCACGCCAGTTCAGGCCGCCGCCTTGCCCACCCGCAGCAAGGCCAGCGCGGCACCGCCCAGCACCAGGCTGAAGCCCAGCCAGTCGCTGACCGACGGCCGGTCGCCGACCAGGGCCATGGCGCCCAGCACCCCCACCACCGGCACCGCCAAGGTGGTCAGCGACGACACCGTGGCGCTGGCCGACGCCAGCAGCCGGTACCACAGCACATAGGCCACGGCGGTGGCGATCAGCACATGCCAGGCCAGCGCCAGCTGCACCCGCAGCGGCCACACGCTGGGCAGTTGCTCACCAGCGGCCAGCGCCGCCAGCGCCGCCACGGCCGCGCCGATGCCCAGTTGCCAGGCGGTGAGCACGATGCGGTCGCCCGGCGGTGGCCAGCGCTTGGTGGCCACCGTGCCCAGCGCCCAGGCCAGCGCCGCGCCCAGCGGCAGCAGCAGCCCCCAAAGTGCATGCCCCGGCGCTTGTGGTGCGCCCGATGCAGCACCCGCCAGCGCCTGCAGCACCGGCACGGCCAGCAGCGCCACGCCCAGGCCACCCAGGCCCAGCGCCAGCTGGCTGCGGCGGTCGGGCCGGTCGCCCAGCAGCCACCAGGCCAGCGCGGCCGACATCAGCGGCATGGTGAAGGTGAGCACGGCTGCCCGCGCGGTGCTGGTGGTGAGCTGGGCAAATGCGGTGCAGATGTTGAACACCGCCACCGTCAGCAACCCGCCCAGCAAGACCGCCGGCCAGGCCGCGCGCTGCGGCCACAGCGGCGTGCGGCGCAGCAGCGCCAGGGCCGCCAGCAGCAGCACCCCCAGACCCAGGCCCAGCGCACGGGCCGAGAACGGCGGCAAGATCGACAGCATGATCTTGACGGCGGGCCAGTTCAGACCCCAGGCGATGGCCAGCACCGGCGGGATCAGCGCCGGGCGCAGCATGGGGGAAGCGAGGCTGTGGAGCGCAGGTGCGGCATGGCACGATGCTGGCATGCAGGCTGGCGGCAGCGCGTGCCGCAGGCGACAGCCGACCACCGCGCTGTCCACCGCGCTGTCCACCGCGCCAGCCACCAGTGCTACCCACCAGTGCTACCCACCAGTACCAGCCACCAGCGCCCTTCACCCGAGAGAGCCCGCCATGACCATGGACACCAGCACCGACGCGCCGCCCATCGCTGCCGCCGCCGCCGCCGCAGCCGCCGCGCCAGCGCTGCGCCACTTCAAGGACCTGCCCGGCCCGCGCGCGCTGCCGGTGGTGGGCAACCTGCTGCAGATCCGGCCCGAGCGCCTGCACCTGCAGATGGAGCAGTGGTGCCGCGACTACGGCCCGGTGTTCAAGCTGCAGCTGGGGCCGCGCCAGGCGGTGGTGTTCGGCGACCACACGCCTGGTGCAGGCCACGCTGCGCGACCGGCCCGACGGCTTTCGCCGCACCTCGCGCCTGCGCGAGGTGGTCGAGGAGATGGGCCTGCCGGTGGGCGTGTTCAATGCCACTGGCGATGCCTGGAAGCGCCAGCGCCGCATGGTGATGCACGGCTTCGACCCCGGCCATGTGCGGCGCTACTTTCCGTCGCTGCAGGGCGTGGCCCAGCGGCTGGTGGGGCGCTGGCAACGGGCCGCAGCCAGCGGCAGCGCCATCGACCTGCAGGCCGACCTGATGCGCTACACCGTCGACACCATCGCCGGCCTGGCCTTTGGCGCAGCGGTCAACACGCTGGAGACCGACGACGACGTGATCCAGCAGCACCTGGACCGCATCTTCCCGGCCATCACCCGGCGGGTGTTTGCGCCGCTGCCGATCTGGCGCTGGTTTCCATCGGCAGACGACCGGCGCTGCAGCGCAGCCTGGTGGCAGTGAAGCGGCGGTGCGACGGCTTCATCGCCCAGGCGCGTGCCCGGCTGCTGGCCGACCCGGCACGGCGCGAGCAGCCGCACAACCTGCTGGAGGCCATGATCACCGCCGCCGACCAGCCCGACAGCGGCATCGACGACAGCCAGGTGGCCGGCAATGTGCTGACCATGCTGCTGGCCGGTGAAGACACCACCGCCAACACCATCGCCTGGATGATCCACCTGCTGTGGGCCCACCCGCTGACCCTGGCCCTGGCCACCGAAGAGGTGCGCCGGGTCTGTGGCAGCGAGGCCCTGCCCACGCTGGCCATGGTGGAGCAGCTCGACTATGTAGAGGCCTGCTGCCACGAGACCATGCGCCTGAAGCCGGTGGCACCGCTGATGCCGCAGCAGGCGCTGCGCGACACCACGCTGGGCGGGGTGCAGATCCGCAAGGGCATGATCGTCTTCGGGCTGATGCGGGTGGATTCGGTCAGCGACGCCTTCGTGCCACAGGCGGCGCAGTTCGACCCCAATCGCTGGCTGGGCGGCGACGGCAAGCCTGGCCAGGTGGCCAGCGCGGCCAAGCGCATCTCGATGCCGTTCGGCGCCGGCCCGCGCATCTGCCCGGGCCGCTACCTGGCCATGCTGGAGATGAAGATGGCGATGGCGGTGCTGCTGCAGCACTTCGACATCACCAGCGTGGACACCGCCGACGGCCAGCCGCCGGCCGAGCAGCTGAACTTCACGATGACGCCGGTGGGGCTGCGCATGCGGCTGCAGGCGCGGGCACTGGCAGCCGCCGCCTGAGGCAGCTGGGTCGCCTGCGCGGCGCCCGCCTGACTCAAGGGCCGGTGCGCACGCCCGTGCTCAAGGGCGGGTGCGCACGCCCGCACCCAGGTGCTTCCAGGGCAGATCGCCCGGGTCGGCTGCCATCGGCCCGGCGGCCTTGGCCACCAGCACGCTGCTGGCGATGGGTGTGAAATCAGCGCGGAAGTGGTTGCTGCTCTTGACCACGATGATGCGCATGGCCTCGGCGGTGATGCCCACCATGCGCAGCAGTTCGCGGTCCAGCAGCTGCTTCTTGCCGCTGACCACGGCCACCAGGATGCCGTCGATCTCCAGGCAGGCGCTGGGGCCCAGGTTGACCGGCGCGCCACGCATCATCGGGCCCTTCAACGTCACCCGGCCGTCGCTTATGGCACGCACCTTGAAGCGGCCTTGCACCGGCGCATCGCTCAGCTGCCCGGTGAAGGTGGGCACGGCCGTGCCCAGCGCCATGTCCAGCGTGGCGCCCACGCCGGCAGACAGCGCGGCACGGGCGGCGGCGGCATCGAACAGCAGGCCCAGCGCCACCTGGCCAGGAAAGCGCCGGCCCGCGCCCTGGGCGATCAGCGCATGCAGCAGGCCGGTGGTGTTGCTGTCGCCGCCGGCGCCGGGGTTGTCCTGGGTGTCGGCGATGACCACCGGCTTGCTGCTGTCGGCGGCCAGCGTCAGCGCCTGGCTGACGGCCTCGCGCGCCGGCAGGATCTGCTGCTGCCACTGCGCGGGCGCGGCCACCAGGGCAAACAGCTGCTCCACCGCTGCCTCGGCCTGCGCACCATGGCCCCAGACCATCGGCGCGCACTCGTCAAAGTCACTGGCCGGAAAGCCCATGCAGAAGCTCAGCACCGTGCCGTGGCGCTTGTCCAGCTCGGCCAGTGCGGCGTACAGGTCCTGGGCCGGCTGCAGCCAGGTGCTCTGCGCATTCAGCGGGATCAGGAAAGGCAGGCGGCGTGCATGCTGCGGCTCACGCTGGCCGGCCTGCAGGCGCCGGGCCAGCAGTTGCGCTGCCAGTTCGCCGGTGGCGGCCATGTCCACATGCGGGTAGGTGCGGTAGGCCACCAGGGCGTCGGCCTCGCGCAGCATGCGGTGGGTGACATTGGCATGCAGGTCCAGGCTGGCGACGATCGGCAGCTTGGGGCCGACGATGGCGCGCAGCCGGGCCAGCAGTTCGCCTTCGCTGTCAGCGGCGTGTTCGGCCACGGCCGCGCCGTGCAGGTCGAGGTAGATGCCGTCCAGGCCGCCGGCGGCGGCCGCCTGCACATCGGCCACGATGGTGTTGGCGATGCGCTCGAAGGCATCGCGGGTGACAAAGCTCGACGGGATGGCACCGGCCCAGCACGACGGCAGCAGGGTCCAGCCATGGGTCTTGGCCGCATCGATGAAACCGCCGATGGGGATGTTGACCCCGGTCATCAGGTCCTGCATCGCCCGGCCCTGGCTGAAGGCCGGGAAGGAATCGCCGCGGGTGAAGGCCGGCCAGTCGGCCAGGCTGGGGGCGAAGGTGTTGGTCTCGTGCTGGTAGCCGGCGATCAGGATGCGGGGCATGGCGGGCAGGGGTGGCAGTGGAAGGCGGCTGGCAGTATCACCCGGCAGCCGTGCCGGCACGGCGGCGCGGCGGGCGGGCGGGCGCAGATTCAATCGGCGGCGGCCTCGGCTACCACCCGGTCGCGGCCTTGGGCCTTGGCCGCATACAAGGCGCGGTCGGCCGCCACCATCAGGCGGTCGAAATCGGCGTCGCCGCTGGGGGCGCCGCCCCAGGCAGCCACGCCGATGCTGACGGTGTAGGGCAGCACGCTGGCGCCGACCTGGGCGGGCTGCGCCAGGATGCACTGGCGCAGGCGCTCGGCCATCACCAGCGCGCCTTCCAGCGCGGTCTGCGGCAGCAAGGCCGCAAATTCTTCACCGCCGACGCGGCCGAAGATGTCGCCCTGGCGCATCACGCTTTCGGCGGTGGCGGCAAAGCTGCGCAGCACCACATCACCACCGGCATGGCCCAGCCGGTCGTTGACCGACTTGAAATGGTCCAGGTCGATCATCAGCAGCGCCACCGGCGCACCGTGCCGCTGCGCCCGCGACAGCTCGTCAGACGCCAGGTCGGTGAAGCGGCGGCGGCTGAGCACGCCGGTCAGTGCGTCGGTGTGGGCCAGGCCCTCCAGCCGGGCCTCGGTGGCCTTGCGGCGGCTGATGTTCATGCGCAGGCCGGTCACCCGCACCGGCTGGCCATCGGCGCCGCGTTCCACCACCCGTCCGCGCGACTGCATCCAGACCCAGTGGCCCAGCTTGTGGCGGATGCGGAACTCGGTCTCGAAGGTGCTGGTGTTGCCAAGCAGGTGCGCCTCCCAGGACAAGACCCGGGCCGTGGCGTCGTCCGGGTGCACCAAGGCGTCCCAGGCGGTGATGGTGTCGGGCACCTCGTCGCGGCTGTAGCCCAGCATGGCATGCCAGTGGCCGTTGACCGAGCTCATGCGGCCGTTGCGCAGGTCGACGTCCCAGAACACCAGGTCGGCGTCCATCATCGCCAGGTCCATCAGCGCCGTCATCTCCTGCTGGCGCTGCAGATGGCGCAGTTCCTCCGTGACATCGGACAACACCGACAGGTGCACGCCCGGCAGCACATGGGCCACTGCGTTGTACAAGGCCTCGACCACCGCACCGTCGCGCCGGCGCAGCCGCACCCGGCCGCTGGCCCGGCCGGTCTGCTGGAAGGCGGCCCAGGCGGCCTCAGTGTCCACCTGCTCGGGCACCACCACAGCGGCCACCGGCAGGCCGACCAGCTGGTCATGGCTGTAGCCCAGCAAGCTGCAGGCAGCCGGGTTGGCGTCCAGGTAGTGGCCGTCGTCGGACGCCAGCAAGATGGCGTTGAGCGCATGCTGGAAGATCGCCGTCTGCCGGGCCTGGGCGCGCTGCAAGGCTTGCTCGGCACGCTGGCGTTCGGTCACGTCGCGCCAGCGCACCGCCAGCGCCGCCACGCCGCCGGGCAGCCGCAGCGGCGAGACATGGCGCTCGAACATGCGGCCGTCCAGCAGGGTCAGCTGGTCGAAGACGCCGCTGTGCGCGGTCTGCAGCAGGCGCGGCAGGCTGTCCAGGTAGGCCTGCGGCTGCAGCAGCTGGCCGGCGGTGTGCTGCTGCCATTGCGCTGCATCGCGCTGCGCCAGCATGTCGGCTGGAAAGGCCCACAGCGCCAGGTAGCGCTGGTTGAAAGCCAGGATGCGGCCGTCCTGCGCCAGCACCAGCAGGCCGTCGGGCGCCGACTCGAAGGTGGCGCGCACCAAGGCGTCATCGGCCAGTGGGTCGGCCGGTGCTTGGGTCGGCAGGTCGGCCGGTGGGTCAGCCAGCGGGTCGCTCAAGGGCGGTGGGCACGGCTGGCCGCGCTGGGTTGGTGCTGGACCGGCCGCTTGCGCGGGTCCGGCCAGCCCCCTGGCGACAGGCTCAGCCACGCAGAGCGCCAGCCGGGTGGACAGTGCGCCGGGTGGTCACAGCAGCCCCGGTCAGGCGGCCCCGAACGCAAAATCACGACCCGGTGCTGCAGCAAACAAGGCCTGGGTGTAGGCATGCTGCGGCTTGCTGAAGACCTGGTGCGCCGGGCCATATTCCACCACCTGGCCCTTGCTCATCACCGCGAGGTGGTCGCAGATCTGGCTGGCCACCCGCAGGTCGTGGGTGATGAACAGCATGGCCAGGTTCAGGCGGCTGCGGATCTCCTCGAACAATTCCAGCACCTGGGCCTGCACCGACACATCGAGCGCGCTCACGGCCTCGTCGGCCACCAGCAGTTCAGGCTCCATCATCAGCGCCCGGGCAATGCAGATGCGCTGGCGCTGGCCACCGCTGAACTGGTGCGGGTAGCGGTCCATGGCGCTGCCGTCCATGCGCACCAGGGCCAGCAGGTCGCGGGCGCGCTGCATGGCTTCGGTGCGGCCCAGGCCGTAGTTCATCGGCCCTTCGACCATGGCCTCGGCCACGGTGCGGCGTGGGTTCAGCGAGCGGTATGGATCCTGGAAGACGATCTGCACCCGCTGGCGCAGCGGGCGCAGGCGGGCTGCCGACATCATCGCGATGTCTTCGGCAGCTTCGCCGGGGCGGTCGCCGCCCAGCAGCACGCTGCCGCCGCTGGGGTCGATCAGGCGCACGATGCAGCGCGCCACCGTGCTCTTGCCCGAGCCCGATTCACCGACGATGCCCAGGGTCTGGCCGCGCTTGATCTCGAAGTTGACCGCCTGGGCCGCATGCACTTGGCGCGCCGCGCCAAACCAGCCCTTGGTGCTGTAGATCTTGTCCAGGCCCTGCACCTTCAGCACCACCGGTGCGCTGGGGTCGTTGGCGCGCTCTTTCAGGTGCAGGGTGGGCACGGCCGCCATCAGCATGCGGGTGTAGCCATGCTGCGGGTGCTGCAGCACCGCCGTCCTTGGGGCCGATCTCGACCAGGTCGCCCAGGCGCAGCACGGCCACGCGGTGGGCCACCTCGGCCACCACGCCGAAATCATGGGTGATGAACAGCACACCCGCACCGTGGCGGTGCTGCAGGTCGAGCACCAGCTTCAGGATCTGCGCCTGGGTGGTGACATCGAGCGCGGTGGTGGGCTCGTCGGCGATCAGCAGCACCGGGTCGAGCACCAGCGCCATCGCGATCATGATGCGCTGGCGCTGGCCACCGCTGAGCTGGTGCGGGTAGCTGGCCACCATGCGCTCGGGGTCGGGCAGCAGCACCTCGCGCACGATGTTCAGCACCTTTTCGCGGCGTTCTGCGGGCGACAGCTGGGTGTGCTGGCGCAGCACCTCGTCGATCTGGTCGCCGCACGTCATCACCGGGTTCAGGGCCGTCATCGGCTCTTGAAAGATCATGCTCATGCGGGTGGCGCGCAGCTCGCGCAACCGGGCCAGCGGGGCATGGGTGATGTCTTCGCCTTCCAGCAGGATCTGCCCGGCCGTCACCGGCAAGGTCTTGGGCAGCAGGCCCATCACGCCCTGGGCGATGACGCTCTTGCCCGAGCCCGATTCACCGACCAGGCAGAGGATCTCGCCGCGGCCGACGCTGAAAGACACATTGCGCACCGCCGTCGCGCGGTCGCCGCCCGATGGCAGGGCGATGCTGAGGTTCTTGACCTCGAGGATGGGAGCAGTCGAAGCGTTCATCTTGGGGTGAGGTTCATCAAGCGGCCGCCGCGGAACCGGCTCCGCCGGGCCGCTGGCGGCGCCCCCTGGGGGGAGCGCCGAAGGCGCTACGGGGGGGGCCATCACCCGCGCTTGGCCATCTTGGGGTCGAGCGTGTCACGCAGGCCGTCGCCCAGCATGTTGACGGCCAGCACCGTCACCGCCAGGAAGATGCCGGGGAAGAAGATGTTGTGCGGGTACTGGTTGAACTGCGCCCGGCCTTCGGCCATCACATTGCCCCAGGTGGGGATGTCGGGCGGCAGGCCCACACCCAGGAAGGACAGTGCCGCCTCGGTGAGGATGCCGGCCGCGCAGATGAAGGTGGCCTGCACCACCAGCGGCGCCACGGTGTTGGGCAGGATGTGGCGCAGCATGATCTTCCAGGTCGGCGTGCCCAGCGAGATGGCCGCCTCCACATAAGGCTCTTCGCGGATGGTCAAGCACCAGCGAGCGCACCAGCCGCACCACCCGCGGGATCTCGGGGATGGCGATGGCGATCACCACCGTGGTGAGGCTGCCGCGCCACATCGCCACCAGGGCGATCGCGATCAGGATGGCGGGAATGGCCATGACACCGTCCATCACCCGCATCAGCGGGCCGTCGAGCCAGCGCAAAAAGCCCGCCAGCAGGCCCAGCGTGATGCCGAAGCTCAAGGCCACCAGCGCGGTGAACAGGCCCACGATCAGCGACACCTGGGTGCCGTAGATCACCCGGCTGTAGATGTCACGGCCGAAGCTGTCACTGCCCATCAGAAAGCGGTGCTGCAGCAGTTCACCGTCCAGCGTGGTGATCTCGCCGGCCTGGCCGGGCACCAGGTCACGGCTGGCGGGGTCGAACAGCGACGGGTCGACCGTGCCCATCCAGGGCGCGGCCAGCGAGATCAGCACCAGCAGCAGCATCACGCTGCCGCCGATGCGCACCGACAGGTTGCGCCGCACACGCGCCCAGGCGCTGGGCTGCACATGCACGGTGGCACTTTCGACCGACAGTGCCTCGAAGTCAGGGGTCACAGCGCTCATGCTCAGTACCGGATCCGGGGGTCGAAAAACACATAGGACAGGTCGACCAGCAGGTTGACCATCACGTAGACGAACGAGAACAACAGGATCAGCGCCCTGGATGGTGGGGAAGTCGCGCGCCAGCACCGCGTCCACCGTCAGCCGGCCCAGGCCTGGAATGGCGTAGACCGATTCGGTGACGACCACGCCGCCGATCAGCAGCGCAATGCCGATGCCGATGACGGTGGCGATCGGCACGGCCGCATTGGCCAGCGCATGGCGCATCAGCACCGTTGCCTCGGGCAGGCCCTTGGCGCGGGCGGTGCGGATGTAGTCCTCGCCCAGGGTCTCCAGCACCGACGCACGGGTGACCCGGGCGATCAGCGCGATGTAGATCAGGCTCAGCGTGATGGCCGGCAGCGTCAGGTGGTAGACCCAGGGGCCGACGCCGTCGGCAATGCGCCGGTAGCCCTGCACCGGCAGCCAGCCCAGCTTCAGCGAGACCAACCAGATCAGCAGGTAGGCGCTGACAAACACCGGCACCGAAAAACCCAGCACCGAAAAGCCCATCAGCCCCTTGTCGAGCCAGCCGCCAAAGCGCCAGGCCGCCAGCACGCCCAGCGGCACGGCGACCAGCACCGCCACCGTGATGGTGACCAGGGCCAGCGACAGCGTGGGCTCCAGGCGCTGGGCGATCAGCGTGGTGACTTCGGTCTTGTAGTAGTAGCTCTGGCCCAGGTCACCCTGCAGCAGGTGGCCGGCCCAGATGAAGAACTGCTCGGGCACGGACTTGTCCAGCCCCAGGTTGGCGCGGATCTGCGCGATCTGCTCGGTGCTGGCGGCGTCCCCGGCCAGCACCGCCGCCGGGTCACCGGGCGTGAGGCGCAGCATCAGGAACACCAGCACCGAGACGATCAGCAGGACGGGCAGTGTGGACAGCAGCCGTTTGGCAAGAAAATTCAGCATCGCATTGCAGCCGACAAGGCCGGCCGGCGCAGCGCGCCGACCGGCCCCTCAGGCCATCAGTTCTTCTTGAGGTTCCAGTAGATGTTGCCGTTGCTCACGAAGAAGCCGCTGATGTTCTTGCCAGCGGCCATGGGCTGCATGTACTCACCCAGGGGTGCATGCGTGGCCACTTCGTAAGCCCGGGTGTGCAGCTGCTCGGTCAGCTTCTTCTTGACGCCTTCGTCGGTGGCGCGCATGAATTCATTGCGGATGGTGCTCATCTTGTCGTCCGACGGCCCAGCCGAACCAGCCGCTTTTCTCGCCACGGGTGTCCATGGTCGGGTTGGCGATCGGGCTCCAGACGTCGAAGGTCTGCCACGAGGTCAGGAACATGTGCCAGCCGCCCTTGTCGAGTCGCGATCCTTCTTGGCGCGGCGGCCCACCAGGGTCTGCCAGTCCATGGCCTGCAGATCGACCTTGAAGCCGGCCTGGCGCAGCAACTGGGCGGCGACGTCGGGCAGCTTCTGGATGCTGGCCAAATCGGTGGGCTTCATCAGCACGATCGGCGTGCCGTCGTAGCCGCTGGCCTTCAGCAGCTCTTGCGCCTTGCGCATGTTGCTCTTGCCCTGGATGTCGCTGCCCACGGTGGTGCCATACGGCGTGCCGCAGATGAACATCGAGTAGCAGCTCTTGTACAGCTCCTTCACACCCACCTGCGCACGCAAGAACGGCTCTTGCGTCATGGCGGCAACGGCGGCCTGGCGCACCTTGGCGTTGTCAAAGGGCTTGTGCAGGTGGTTGAAGCGGGCCATGTACTGCAGGCCGTAGGTGGCGTACTTGGGCAGCTGGATGTTGCTGTCGGCCTTGGCAGTCTCGTAGTGGTCAAAGCCCAGGGCCTCGACGATGTCGACTTCGCCCTTCTGCAGTGCCGACAGCTGGGCCTGGGTGTCGCGCAGCGCCAGATTCCATTCGACACGGTCGACATAGACGTTCTTGCCGCCGGTGGTGCCCGACGGCGGCTCGCTGCGCGGCACGTACTTGGTGTTCTTCAGGTACACGGCGCGGTCGCCGGGCTTGAATTCATCGCGCTTGAAGGTGTAGGGGCCCGAGCCGATGTGCTCTTCGATCTGCTTGAAGGCATCGGTGTCGGCGATGCGCTTGGGCATGATGAAGGGCACGTTGGAGCTGGGCTTGCCCAGCGCCTCCAGCATGAAGCCGTTGGCTTCGCCCAGGAAGATGCGGAAAGTGTCGGGCGTGGGCGAATCCATCTTCAGCACAAACTGGAACAGCGCCGAGCCCATGGCGTCGCGCTTGCCCCAGCGCTGCAGGCTGGCGATCACGTCTTCACCGGTCACCGGCTTGCCGTCATGGAATTCCAGGCCCTTGCGCAGCTTGAAGGTCCACAGGCGCTTGTCCGGGCTTTCGGTCCAGCTCTCGACCATCTGCGGCTTGACCTTGGCGTTTTCGTCGGTGCCGAACAGGGTGTCGTAGATCATGTAGCCGTGGTTGCGGCTCATGTAGGCGGTGGTCCAGATCGGGTCCAGGATCGCCAGGTTGGAGTGCGGCACCACGCGCAGCACCGTGCCCTGCGCCAGCACGGGCAAGGAAGTGGCGGCAGCCAGCACAGTCAGCGTGGCCACGGTGGCCAGACGGCGGTTCAATTTCATAGAAAAGTGGCTCCGTAAAAATGCGAAAAATGGGCAAACCCGCCCCGAATTGGTGCTGCAACCCTAACCGAAGTTGTCAGCGCGGTTGCTCGGGGTTTTCGCAGAGCAGCGAGCAAGACCCGCGCCAGCCTGGCTGGCTTGTCGGCAAAACTCGGCCACACTCGCGGTGCCGGCCCGCAACCAATGCAGGGCCAAGCGAGGCCACTGCGCTGCGGTGTGGCGGTCGATCAACACCAGGAAGTCCCATGACAGCCTTGAACCCATTCCATCCATGCGGGCGCGGCCTGCGGCGTGCACCATGATCCGCTTGCGCCTGCAGCTGGAACTGGATTACGAAGTGGCCCAGCCGGGCTGCGATTTCATCTTCAACATCCATGCGGCGCACACCGCACGCCAGCGGGTGCTGCAAGAGTTGCTGACGCTGAACCAGGACCTGCCGCACCGGGTCGACACCGACCCCGCCACCGGCAACCGCTATCTGCGCCTGAGCGCCGGCCCGGGGCCGCTGCGGCTGGCCTACAGCGCCACGGTCGACCTGCTGCACCACAAGGCCTGGCCCGCCAGCATTGCCGAGACACCGGTGGCGCAGTTGCCCACAGCGGTGCTGGGCTACATCTACCCCAGCCGTTACTGCCAGAGCGACCGGCTGACCAGCCTGGCAACACGCGAGTTTGGCCAGCAGTGGCAGGGTTACAGCCGGGTGCAGGGCATCCGCGACTGGGTGCTGCAGCGCACCGCCTTCACCCCCAACACCAGCAACGCCACCACCTCGGCGATGGACACCCTGGTCGACGGCGTGGGCGTGTGCCGCGACTTTGCCCACCTGATGATCGCCCTGTGCCGCGCGGTCAACATCCCGGCGCGCTTTGCCACCGGCATCGACTACGGCGCCGACCCGGCACTGGGCCCGACCGACTTCCATGCCTACGTCGAGGCCTACCTCGACGGCTGCTGGTACATCTTCGACCCCTCGGGCACCGCCATCCCGATGGGCTTTGTGCGCTTTGGCACCGGGCGCGACGCAGCCGACGTGGCCTTTGCCACCATCTTCGGGCCGGTGCAGTCCTCGGCGCCACGCATCCAGATCGACGTGCTGCCCGGCGACGACGGCCAGCGGCACATGCCCTGGCACTGCGCCGAAGCGCTGTCGACCGACCCGTGATGCCCGGTTGCTGCGCGCTGCACCGCGCCCGCACAGCCGGCGCCTGCAAGCCGCGCTGCCGCCAACGCGGCTAAGCAGCCGCCGCCATGGGCGCGCCCATGCGGATGGGCCCGCCCGGCGCCCAGGCCGGGTTGAAGCCCAGGCCGGCCATGCTGGCGGGCGTGAACAGCAGCACCACGGTCGACCCGAGCAGGAAGCGGCCCATTTCAGCGCCACGCGCCAGCCGCACAGGCGGCTGGTCGGCATAGTGCCAATCGCGCACCGTGCCCGGCCGCGGCGGGTTGACCAGGCCATGCCAGACCGTGGCCATGCTGCCGACGATGGTGGCGCCCACCAGCACCAGCACAAAGGGCTGGCCGGCATCGTCGTCGAAGACACACACCACCCGCTCATTGCGGGCAAACAGCCCCGGCACGCCGCGTGCCGTGGTGGGGTTGACCGAGAACAGATCACCCGGCACATGCAGCATGCGGCGCAGCGTGCCGGCGCAAGGCATGTGGATGCGGTGGTAATCGCGCGGGCTCAGGTACAGCGTGGCAAAGCTGCCGTCGGCAAAGGGGGCGGCCAGCGCTGCATCACCGCCCACCAGGGCTGTGGCGCTGTACTGGTGGCCCTTGGCCTGGAACACCTGGCCCTGCCGCACCGGCCCGAACTGGCTGATGGCGCCGTCCACCGGGCACAGCAGCGGCGCGTCGGCCAGCGGCCGGGCGCCGGGCTTGAGCGCCCGGGTGAAAAAATCATTGAAGCTGGCGTAGGCGTCGATGCGCGGCTCGGCGGCCTCGGCCATGTTGACCTGGTAGCGGGCGACAAAGCGGCGGATCAGCGCGGTGGTGAGCGCGCCCCACTGGCCACGCGCCACGGCGCCGGCCAGCAGGGTCAGGGCCTGCTTGGGCAGCAGGTATTGCGGCAGGACGGCGAGGCGGTCGGACACGTGGGCGGTGGGGCAGCAGCAAGGGGGCGCCAGTGTAGTGGCGCTGCACCATGCCAGCGCACCGAGCCGGAGCCGTGGCTGGTCAGTAGGTCCCGGGGTAGGCGCCGCCGTCGATCAACAGGTTCTGCCCGGTGAGGTAGCCCGCCTGCAGGCTGCACAGGTAGGCGCACAGCTCGCCGAATTCAGCCGCCGTGCCAAAGCGCTGCGCCGGCACCAGCACCCGGCGGCGGTCGGCCAGCGCCTCGGGCGTGATGCCGGCCTTGGCGGCATTGACCCGGAAGCCCTGCTTGAGCCGGTCGGTGTCGAACGCGCCCGGCAAGATGCTGTTGATGGTGACGCCCTGCCCGGCCAGCTGTGGCTGGCGCGCCAGGCCGGCGACAAAACCGGTCAGCCCGCTGCGTGCGCCATTGCTCAGGCCCAGAAAGTCGATCGGCGCCTTCACCGACGCCGAGGTGATGTTGACCACCCGGCCATAACCGCGCGACGCCATCTGGTCCACGGTGGCCTTGATCAACTCGATGGGCGTCAGCATGTTGGCGTCCAGCGCGGCGATCCAGGCGTCGCGGTCCCACTGGCGGAAGTCACCCGGCGGCGGGCCACCGGCGTTGTTGACCAGGATGTCGACCTGGGGGCAGGCGGCCAGCGCTGCGGCGCGGCCCTCGGCAGTGGTGATGTCGCCGACCACGGTGCGCACCTGCACTGCCGGGGCCATGCTGCGGATGGCGTCGGCCGTGGCCTCCAGCGCGTCGGCCCCGCGCGCGGTGATCACCACGTTGACGCCCTCGCGTGCCAGAGATTCGGCGCAGCCCCGCCCCAGCCCCTTGCTGGCGGCGCAGACCAGCGCCCATTTGCCTGCAATGCCCAGATCCATCGGTGTTCTCCTCGTTGGTGGAATTGATCGGTTCAGCCCTGCACCTTAACCGCTGCCAGGCTCAGCGGGCGCGCGCCAGCAAGGCCACGCCGCCCAGCACACACAGCGTGCCGGCGGCCACCCAGACCGTGAAGGGCTCGCCCAGGATCAGCACGCCCATCGCGATCGTGGTGACCGGCCCCACCATGCCGTACTGCGCTGCCTTGGCCGAGCCGATGCGCGCAATCGCCAGCATCACCATCAGCACCGGCAGCACGGTGCACAGCGTGCCGTTGAGCAGGCTCAGCCACAGCACCGTGGGGTGGATCTGGCCCAGCCCGGACAAGCGGCCGCAGCAGCGCAAACTGGGCCAGGCACAGCACGCAGGCCACGGCACTGGCCCAGCCGGTCAGCCGCAGGGCGCCGATGCGCTGCACCACCTCGCCGCTGTAGAGCAGGTAGCCGGCATAGCTCAGCGTGCTGGCCACCACCAGCGCCGTGCCCAGGGCCACCCGCGGGCCGTCCAGCGTGAGCTCATGGCCGAACACCAGCACCAGGCCGAAGTAGGCCAGCGCCATCGCCAGCCACTGCCGGGCGCTGGCGCGCCGGCCGTACACCGCCCAGGACAGCAACAGCACCACCGACGGCGTCAGGTACAGGATCAGCCGCTCCAGGCTGGCGGTGATGTGCTGCAGGCCCAGAAAATCCAGGTAGCTCGACAGGTAGTAGCCGCTGAAGCCCAGCGCCGCGGCCACCCAGCGGTCGCGCCAGGGCAGCGGTGGCCGACCGCGCCCGGCCCACCACACCATCAGCAGAAAGAACGGCAGCGCCACCGCCATGCGCAGCATGATCAGGGTGACGGCATCCACGTCATGGCGGTAGGCCAGCTTGACGATGATGGCCTTGCCCGAGAACGCCACGGCACCGGCCATGGCCAGCGCCGGGCCGACCCAGCGTGCCTGCCAGCGGCCCGGGGCCGGGGCCGGGCCGGCGCCAGACGGGGGCAGGACAGCCTGCGGTGGAGGCGGGGACATGCCCTGAATTGTAAGAAGCCCACCCTGGTCGGCGCCGGAGCCTGGGCCATACTGGCCGCCACGCGACACCAGCCACAACATGAACGAGTCTTCCGCTCCTGCAGGCGCCCGGGCCGGTTCCGGGTCCGGTTTCGAGACCGATGTCGGCCCCGGTGCCCGCCCTGCAGACAAGCAGCCCCAGCACAGCCTGGGCAGGCGCGTGTTCAGCGCGGCGGCCCTGGCCCTGCTGTGCGCGCTGCTGCAGGCTGTGCTGCCGACCTACACCCTGGGCACGGCCATGCTGGCGCCGCTGTCGGTGGTGCTGGGTGTGGTGGCCGCGGCCGCCATGGCGCGTGGCCGCTGGACCCTGCCAGCGGCCTTGCTGGGTGTGCTGGCGGCCGACCTGGGCTGGCGCGGCCTGGCCCTGCCCAGCGCCCTGCTGGCGGCGGCGGTGCTGGGCCTGCAAGCGGTGCTGGTGGGCTGGCTGATGCGCCATGCCAGCGACGACGATCTGCTGCAGCTCGACACCTGGCCGCGCTTGCGGCGCTTTGTGCTGGTGGCCGCACCGGCAGCAGCAGCCCTGGGCGTGCTGGGCGGCATCGCCCTGCAGTGGAGCTTGGCAGCGGCCGCCGCACTGCCGCTGGCGCTGCCGCAGCTGGCCGGCGCGCTGGGCCGCTTCATCGCCGATGCCGCCGGCATCATCGTGGTGGCACCGGTGCTGCTGTGCTGGCTGGCCCGCCCAGCGGCACCCTGGCGGCCGCGCCGGCGGCTGCTGGCGCTGCCGCTGCTGTTGCTGGTCCTGGCCATGCTGCCCGGCTTTGACGAAGTGGCGCGGCGTGACGAGCGCCGCCTGGCCGTGCAGTTCGACCGCGAGGCCAACCTGCGCCGGGTGCGGGTGCAGCAGTTGCTGGCCACGCCGTTGGATGCGGTGCTGACCCTGCGCGGCGTGCTGGCCGCCGACACCGGCGCACCCGACACCGCCCTGTTCGACCAACTGTCCGCCGGCTGGATGGCCCGCAGCAATGGCCTGCGCGCCACCGGCTGGCTGGAGCGCCGCGCCGGCGACACCGCCGTCACCCTGCTGCCCCATGCCCAGTGGCAGAAGACAGAGGCAAGCGCCCTGCCCGGTCTGCGCCCGGCGGCCGACGGCCGCCTGCTGCCCGACGCCGGGCTGGACCAGGCGGTGGCCCGTGCATTGGCCCGGCCCGACGAGCCACTGCTGCACACCTTGCAGGCCACCGGCGGCACAGGCGCTGCGCAGCTGCTGGTGCTGCAGGCCGTGCCGGCCAACGCCGCCAACGCCGCGAACGCCACCAACGCCGCCAGCCGGCTGGTGTTGGCGCGTGTCGACGCCCAGGCCTTGCTGGCGCCCGCCCTGCCCGACAACGACGACCCGAACCAGCGGGTCTGCCTGGTGGATGCCGGCACCGACCCGCGCCAACGGCTGGCCGGGCCGCCGGGCTGCGAAGCCGATGTGCCGGCCCGCGCGCTGCGCGCCCAGCCGTTTGCGCTGACCGTGGGCGACCGGCGGCTGGACCTGCTGGTCACCGAACCGGTCACCGCCGAGAACCGGCTGTTCACGGCGGTCTGGATGCTGGCACTGCCGGCGGTGACGGGCGCGGCCATGCTCAGCGCACTGCTGCTGGCGCTGAGCGGCCGGCTGCGCCGCATCGAAGACCAGGTGCGCGAGCGCACCGCCGCGCTGCAAGCCGAGGTCCATGAACGGCGCCAGACCGAAGCCCGCCTGGCCGACAGCGAGCAGCGCTTTCGCGCCATCTTCGACAGCGTCAACATCGGCGTCACCGTGGTCGACCCGGCAGGCCGCATCACCGACGTGAACCCGGCCTTCTGCCAGATGATGGGCTGCCCGGCCGCCGACTTGCTGAACCGCCCGCTGGCCGACTTCCGCCTGCCCGATGTGGCCGAGGACGACGGCACGGCCGTGGCCATGGGCGGCGGCACGGCACGGCGCCAGCGCTTCATCACCCCCGACGGCCGCATGCTGCAGGTGGCCGCCAGCCTGCGCAGCCTGCATGACGCCAACGGCACGCCGGTGGCCACGGTGGGCGCGCTTGCAAGACCTGACCCAGGTGTTGCGCCTGCGCGAGGCCGAGCGCGCGCGCGACCAGGCCGAGGTTGCCAACCGCACCAAGAGCGACTTCCTGGCCCGGCTGAGCCATGAACTGCGCGCGCCGCTGAACGCCATCCTCGGCTTTGCCCAGATGCTGGGCAGCAATGACCTGGACAGCGGCAGCCAGGGCCTGCAGCCACAGCAGCGCCATGGCCTGGCGCAAATCCGCCAGGCCGGCTGGCACCTGCTGGACATGATCAATGACGTGCTCGACCTGTCGCGCATGGAAGCCGGCGGCCTGCGGCTGACGCTGGAGCCGGTGTCGCTGCCCGATGTGGTGCAGGAGGCGATGGCCATGGTGGAGCCGGCTGCGCAGCAGGCCCAGGTCAGCTTGCAGCTGTCGCTCAGCCCGCAGGCCGAATGGGTGCAGGCCGACCCGGTGCGCTTGCGCCAGGTGCTGGTCAACCTGCTGGGCAATGCGGTGAAGTACAACCGGCGCGGCGGCAAGGTCTTGCTGCGCACCCGGCCCGCCGGCCTGGGCGAGCTCAGCATCGAGGTCGAAGACACCGGCATCGGCATGCGCGACGACCAACTGGCCGAGCTGTTCACGCCCTTCCACCGCCTGGGGCGCGAGCAGACCGGCGCACCGGGCCAGCCCGGCAGCCAGGGCACGGGCATCGGCCTGGTGATCTGCCGCAAGCTCACCGAGCTGATGGGCGGCACGCTGCAGGTGCACAGCACCGAGGGCCAGGGCTCGGTGTTCGGCCTCAGCCTGCCGCGACCGGCCGGTGCACCGCAGCGCAGCGAGGTCAGCGCCGGCCTGGTGCGCATGCCCCAGGTCAGCATCGGCAAGCTGCTCTACATCGAGGACAACCTCGCCGACACCCAGGCCATGCAGGCCCTGCTGGCGCAGCGCCCGGGTGTGACCCTGGTGTGTGCGGCCACCGCCACCGAAGGCCTGGCCCTGGCGGTCGACGCCGACCTGGTGCTGCTGGACCTGGACCTGCCCGACCACCCCGGCATCGAGGTGCTGCGGGCGCTGCGGGCTGATTCACGCTGGCGCACGCTGCCGGTGGTCGTGGTGTCTGCCGAGAGCCGGCCGCAGCGCATCGACGACTGCTTCGACGCGGGTGCCAGCGAATTCCTGACCAAGCCGATCGATGCGCAGCAACTGCTGCGCGTGGTGGACGCCGCGCTGAACAGCTGAGCGCTGCTGCGGCGCCCTGCACAGCACTGCGCTGCACAGCTGCGGCGCGGCACGCTGCAGGCGCTTGGGGGCCAGGCCCAAAAACACCGATGGCCCCCGCTGGGGCCATCGGCTTGGGGCAACACGCTGCGCGGTGTCAATTCCGCGCAGCGGTGCCCTGGCTCATTCCTCGACGAAGGCTTCTTCGCGCTTGGCCCGGATCGACGGCAGCATCACCACCACCACCATCAACAAAGCCGCCACCAGCAGCCCGGCCGACAGCGGCCGGGTGGCGAAGGTGGTCCAGTCGCCGCGCGACAGCAGCAGCGCGCGGCGCAGGTTCTCCTCCATCATCGGGCCCAGGATGAAGCCCAGCAACAGCGGTGCCGGCTCGCAGCCCAGCTTGTAGAAGGCATAGCCCACCACCGCGAAGATGGCCGTCATGAACACGTCGAAGTTGTTGTTGTTCAGCGTGTAGCTGCCGATACAGCAGAAGACGACGATGGCCGGAAACAGGAAGCGGTAGGGCACCGTCAGCAGCTTGATCCAGATGCCGATCAGCGGCAGGTTCAGGACGATCAGCATGGCGTTGCCCACCCACATGCTGGCGATCAGGCCCCAGAACAGCTCCGGGTTGCTGGTCATCACCTGCGGGCCGGGCTGGATGCCCTTGATCGTCATCGCGCCCACCATCAGCGCCATCACCGCATTGGGCGGGATGCCCAGCGTCAGCATCGGGATGAAGCTGGTCTGCGCACCGGCGTTGTTGGCCGACTCAGGACCGGCCACACCCCGGATGTTGCCCTGGCCGAACGGCACCTCGCCGGGGCGCCCGCGCATCTTCTTCTCGAGCGTGTAGGCCGCAAACGACGACAGCAGTGCACCGCCGCCAGGCAGGATGCCCAGCATCGAGCCCAGCGCCGTGCCGCGCAGCACCGCCGGCGCGGCGTCCTTGAAGTCCTGCTTGGTCGGCCACAGGCCCTTGACTTCCTTGGTGAAGACCTCGCGGTGCTCCGCCGGCTTGCCCAGGTTGGCAGATGATCTCGCCGAAGCCGAACACGCCCATGGCGATGGCGACGAAGCCGATGCCGTCGGTCAGCTCGGGGATGTCGAAGGAAAAGCGCGGCACGCCGGAGATCACGTCGGTGTTGATCTGGCCCAGCAGCAGGCCCAGCACGATCATCGCCAGCGCCTTGATCAGCGAGCCCGAGGCCAGCACCACCGCGCCGATCAGGCCCAGCACCATCAGGCTGAAGTACTCGGCCGGGCCGAACTTGAAGGCCACCTCGGTGAGCGGCGGCGCAAAGGCCGCGATGACGATGGTGCCCACGCAGCCGGCAAAAAACGAGCCCAGACCCGCAGCCGCCAGCGCCGCACCCGCCCGCCCCTTGCGGGCCATGGCATAGCCGTCGATGGCCGTCACCACCGAACTGGATTCACCCGGCACGTTGATCAGGATGGCGGTGGTGGAGCCACCGTACTGCGCGCCGTAATAGATGCCGGCCAGCATGATCAGCGCGGGTGTGGCGTCCAGCGCATAGATGGACGGCAGCAGCATGGCGATGGTGGTGACCGGCCCCAGGCCCGGCAGCACGCCGATCAAGGTGCCCAGCACCGCGCCACCAAAGGCATACAGCAGGTTGGTCAGCGTGAAGGCCACGCCGAAGCCAAGGCTCAGGTTGTTGATGAGTTCCATGGTCTTCTCCTCAACCCGTGATGAACGTTGGCCACAAGGGGATGATCAATCCCAGGCCCTTGATGAAGATGAGCCAGGAGCCCAGGGTGAGCACCAACACGCTGATGATGGAGTCCTTCCAGTGCCATTCGTCACCGGCCAGCGCGGACACGATGATCAGCAGCGGCAGCGAGATGAACAGGCCCAGGCGCGGCAGGATGACGCCGAACATCACCACCGCTGCGGTGATGATGATCAAGGGCTTCCAGGCGATTGCGCCGATCGGGTCGCCGTCGTCGGTTTCCACCGTGACCGAGGCAAACCACACCAGCGCGCCCATGATGGCCAGCAGAATGCCCAGGCCAAACGGAAAGTAGGCGGGCCCCGGGCGGGCCGACGACCCGAAGCTGTAGGCCGTCGCACCCCAGGCAAAGCCCAGGCCGACGGCGACAAACATCAGCCCCGACCAGAAGTCCTTCTGGCTCTTGATTTTCATGGCGGGTTCTCCTCGATCCGGCGTTTCAGTTGTGCCGGATTCTAGGGAGCGCCCTTCCAGGGGCCGCTGTGGTTTCCACGTAAGCCAGCGCCTCGCACACCCTGCCTTGTCGCCGCCGCGACAGGCCTGGCTGCAACGCGTCAGGATTCGGACCAGGCGGGCGTGGCCCGCAGCACCTCATCGACCGTGGTCTGGCCTTCGGCCACCTTCATCATGCCGGCCAGGCGCAGCGGACGCATGCCGTCCTTGACGGCCTGGCGGCGCAGCGCGGGCATGTCATGGTCCGGGTGCACGGCGCGGCGTGCGTCGTCGCCCAGCACCAGCAGTTCATACAGGCCCACCCGGCCGCGGTAACCGGTCTGGCGGCAGGTGAGGCAGCCCACCGGCTTGTAGGGCCGCACACCGCCCGACAGGCGCCAGGGGTGTGCCAGCGTGTCCAGCGTGTCGCGGGTGGTGGCATCGTCGCGGGCCTTGCAGGCCGGGCACAGGGTGCGTGCCAGGCGCTGGGCCAGCACGCCGATGACCGTGGCCGAAATCAGGTAGGCCGGCACGCCCAGGTCGATCAGCCGGGTGATGGCCGAGGCCGCGTCGTTGGTGTGCAGGGTGCTGAAGACCAGGTGGCCGGTGAGCGCCGCCTGGATCGCCATCTCGGCGGTGGCCAGGTCGCGGATCTCGCCCACCATGATGATGTCCGGGTCCTGCCGCATCAGCGCGCGCAGGCCCTCGGCAAAACCCATGTCCAGCGCCGCCTGCACCTGCGTCTGGTTGAAGGCCGGCTCGATCATCTCGATCGGGTCTTCCACGGTGCAGACGTTCACCGACTCGGTGGCCAGGCTCTTGAGCGTGGAGTACAGCGTGGTGGTCTTGCCGCTGCCGGTGGGGCCGGTGACCAGGATGATGCCGTGGGCCTGGCCGATCAGCTGGGCCCAGCGCTCGCCGTCATGGGCCGAGAAGCCCAGCGCCTCTACGCTCTTGACCACGGTGTCGGGGTCGAACACCCGCATCACCATCTTTTCGCCGAAGGCCGTGGGCAGGGTGGACAGCCGCATCTCGACCTCGTCACCAGCGCCTTCAGCCGTGTCGGGCCGCTTGGTCTTGATGCGGCCGTCCTGCGGGCCGGCGGCGCTCCACCACGTCCATGCGGCCCAGCAGCTTGATGCGCGCGGTCATCGCGGTCATCACGGTCAGCGGCACCTGGTAGACGGTGTGCAGCACGCCGTCGATGCGAAAGCGGATGGCGCCCATCTCGCGCCGCGGCTCCAGATGGATGTCGGAGGCGCGCTGGTCGAAGGCGTACTGCCACAGCCAGTCGACCACCTGCACCACGCCCTGGTCGTTGGCGTCGAGCTGCTTGTTGGTCTTGCCCAGTTCGACCAGCTGCTCGAAGCTGGCGGTGGCAGAGGTCTCGCCGCTCTTCTGCGCATTGCGCACCGAGCGCGCCAGGTTGTAGAACTCGCTGGTGTAGCGGGCCACGTCCTCGGGGTTGGCGATCACCAGCTTCACCCGGCGCCGGCTGTGCGACTCGATCTCGCTGACCCAGCCGGTGTCGATAGGGCTCGCTGGTGGCCACGGTCACCGTGTCGGCCGACACATTGACCGGCAGCACCTTGCGCATCTCGGCGTACTGCAGGCTCATCACCTCGGCGACACGGCCGACGTCCACCTTCAGCGGGTCGATGCGCAGGTAGGGCAGCTGCACCCGCTGCGCCAGCCATTCGGTCAGGGCCTCGCAGTCCAGCGGCCGGCCCTGGCGCTGCAGGCCGGCACCGCCCAGGCGCACCAGCGCCGTGCAGGCTGCTGGAGCCGGCGCCGAAGCGCCGGATCACCCGCTGCGCATCGTCGTCACTGACCACGCCGTCGTCACGCAGCCAGCCCAGCAACTGGTGCCAGTCCAGCCGCCCGCGCGGGCGCGCCGCCGCCGCTGCAGCGGTGGCCGCAGCGGTGGTGCTGGCTGTGGCGCCGGGCTCGGCCTTGCTCGCCGTTGGCAGATGGCCGGGTGGCGCTGGTGGCCGCTGGCGTGGTGCGGTGGTCGTCATGCAGGGGCCTGGTGGATGCGGCATCGTGTGCCGCTGTGCAATGGTAGCCCCGGGCTTCCAAGTCCAGGGCGCAGGGCGTGCGTGGCTGCAGCCGCCGGCAGCAGGCTGGCGCCGGGCATCAGTGGCGCGGCCACAAACGGCGCAACAGGTCGAGGTAGCCCGGCGCTTGTTCTGCCTCACCGATGCGCTGCTTGTAGTCGCGCAAGCGGCGCAGTTCATGCACCACAGGCACCGGGAAGCCGGCACGGCCACCACGGCGGTCGGTCAGCAGCTCGTCCAGCAGTGCGTCCGCTTGCACCGGGTCAGACCAGCGCCAGGCGATCAGGTTGGCCACACGCGGGTACTGCATGCACAGCTGCTGCGGCCGGCGCCCGGGTGGCAAGTGGCGCAACCAGGCGCGGGTGGTTCCTGTCAGCGCCTCGTCGCTGTGGCGCGCGGGGCGGCGCAGCGGCGCCCAGGTGTCCGTCGGCACGAACAGGTCGGTCAGGCCAAATCGCGGGAGATGTCGCATCACAGGGCTATCGGCGTGGGCCCGGCAGGCTTGAGCCGTGGCCCGGCTGTGCTGGCAGGCCGACAACAGGGCCGATCGCCGGCCGCGACCGGCCAGGCGACACCGCAGTGCCAACCGGGCGGCCGCTGCACTCGAGTAGCAGCATCAAGTGGCAGCAAGCCGCGCCGACAACCTGGCATGGCGTGCTGCGTGCTTGCGCGCGCTCAAACGGAGAAACGGAGATCTGCATGCTCATTCGCCTCATCTACGCCAGCGAGATCGCCGTCCCGCTCTCACCCGCCGCCGTGCAAGAAATTGTCGACAAGGCACAAACAGCCAACCAGCGCCGCCACATCACCGGCGTGCTGGCGTTTGACAGCCGCGGCTTTTTGCAGGTGCTGGAAGGCGAGCGACGTGTCGTCAGCGAGGTGTTCTGCCGCATCGCCGGCGACCCCCGCCACCGCCACTTGGAGCTGCTGGAATCGGTGGCGGTGGATGAGCGCCTGTTCGCGCGCTGGTCCATGGGCTTTGCCGCCGCCGACACGCATGGCCGCGAGACCTTCCTGCGCTATTCGGGCGCCGACCGCTTTGCCCCGCTGGCCTGCAGCGCCAGCAGCGCGCTGGGTCTGCTGACGGCGCTGTCCGCACACTGAGCCCAGCCGCGTCGGCAGCTGCACGCTTGGTTCCTGTCAGCATCGGCTGCGGTCGGTGGGGTGGGTGTGCTGGCGTGGGCGCCATGGATGCGGCGGCTGCGGTCGGGCCGGATCGCAGCCGTGGTGCAATGGATGCACGCCCTACAGCCCGGTGCTGCCAGTCCAGCATCCAGCGCCCACCATGCCCTGCCCCCGCTGTCTGCGGTCAACACCACGCCCGCTGCCGCCGCCCAGGCCGGCACAGTGCGCAACATGGCCATCTCGGCGCCTGCGGGCTGCAGCGCGCTGCGCCTGCGTCAATCACGCAGCCGCCGGTCAACTGCCCTGCGGCCTGCCGGCCGGGCACGGCTGATGGCCGGCGCCCGACCGGTGCGCCCGGACCCGACGCCACCGCAGGCGCGCGCACGTGCACGCTTGCGGCGGGTCGCCTGGCTGCTCGACAGTTCGATCCGGCTGCCGGGCGGCTTCCGCATCGGCCTGGACGGCATCCTGGGGCTGGTGCCCGGTGCTGGCGATCTGCTCGCGGCCCTGCTGTCGTCGTACATCGTGGCCGAGGCCGCACGCCTGCGCGTGCCGGGCAGCGTCCTGCTGCGCCTGGTGGGCAACATCGGGCTGGAACTGGTGATTGGCCTGGTGCCGGTGGTCGGTGACCTCTTCGACCTGGTCTTCAAGGCCAATGAACGCAACGTCAGGCTGATCGAAGACTGGCTGGACGCCCCGCAGGCCACCCAGCGCCAAAGCCGCTGGAGCGTGGGCGCCGTGCTGCTGTTGCTGGCATTGCTGCTGCTGTTGGCCGCCAGCCTGGTGCTCGGCCTGCTGTGGCTGGTGTGGCGCATGCTGGCGGGCTGAGCAGCACGCCTGCGGCGTCGGCGCTTGCCCTGGTCGACATTGCGCGGTCATTCACTGCCGATGTCACAGCGGCGCAGTGCTGCACCGGCTGGCCCGCCAGGCCTGGCCGGTCAAGGCGGGCCGGCATGGCCAATGCAACTCACCACAGCGGCGCCGGGTTCACCGTGGACACATGGGCGGCAACAACCTTCCAGCCAAGGTCCGGGAAGCGCACCCAGGTCTGGCTCTGCCGGCCGATCAGCGCATGGCCACGCAGCTTGAACTCCAGATTGACGGTGGCGAAGTCCTGGCCCAAGGTCAGGATTTCCAGCCGCAGGCGCTGCTCTTTGATGCCCGGCCCGGGCGGGCGGCGCACGCGGTGGGCGTGGATCTCATCGAAGCCATAGCCGTTTTCATGCAGCGCGTAGCGGATGGTGTGCGGGCTGCGCCAAAAGGTGTCGTCAAGCACGTCGACGAGCTTGTGTTCCAGCGCGTGTTCGTAGCGCTCAAACAGGGCGCGCACTTCGGCAACAACTTCAGGCAGGTTGGGCGTCATGTCGGGGTGGTCACTGTGGGTGGTCATGTCGGCAGCGCCATCGCTTGCGCGACGGCGATCAGGGTCAGGTCGGCACCGCGGGCGCCCAGGATCGACAGGCCGACGGGCGCACCATCGACCTCGCCCACCGGCAAGCTGAGTTGTGGATGCCCGGCCAGCCCGCCGTGTGCGCACAGACAGCTGATGCGGTCGCGCACCCGGTCCATGTCGTGCAACGGCAGGCCCTTGCGTGGGGCTGGCCCGGGCGTGGTCGGCAGACACAAGATGGTGCCGGGCGGCACCAGGTGGGCCAGCCGGCCGCGCACCTCGTCGCGCACCAGGGCGGCTGCGGCAACATCCGCCGCGCTGACCGCCGAGCCCGCCATCAGCGACCGCGCCACCAAAAATGAGAAGCGCGGCACATCACGCTGCACCCAACCGCCGAAGGTGGCCCAGGACTCGGCCATCTGCAGCGTGCGCTGCGCGCGGCTCCAGGCCGACAAGCCTTGCGGCGCCATGCAGTCGTCGTGCGCCGCACCGATCAGGCGGCTCAGTTTTGCCACGGCCGGTGCCAATGCCGCCTGCACGCCAGGGTCGGCAAAGCCGAAAGCATCGGTGGCCACCACCAGCCGGGTCGGCAGGCCGGTGGGCACCGGCGCGCCCAACAGGACTTGGCCAACACGGGCAAAGGTGTCGGCGTCGCGGGCAAACCAGCCGGTGGTGTCCGAGCCCGGCGCCTGGGGCATCAGCCCATCCAGCGGCAGGCGGCCATGGGTGGTGCGCATGCCGTACAGGCCGCAATAGCTGGCCGGCACACGCATCGAGCCGCCGGTGTCAGTGCCCAGCGCGGTATCGCAATCACCGCGTGCCACCGCCGAGGCCGACCCGGACGACGAGCCGCCCGGCACCCGGTCAGGCGCGCGCGGATTCAGCGGCGTGCCATCGAAGGCGTTTTCTCCGAGCAGCCCGAGCGAAACCTCATCCGTGATCGACTTGCCGATCAGGTCAGCACCAGCGTCCAGCAGCGTCTGCACCGCCCAGGCATGCACCGCAGGCACCGGGCGGTGGCGCGGCCAGTCGGGGTTGCCGCCGCCGGTGGGGTGGCCGGCCACGTCAAACAGGTCCTTGGCAACAAAGCGCATGCCTTGCAGCGCACCGCCAGCGCGGCCGGTCAGGTGCACATGGCTGCCGGGGACTTTCCAGTCGGTCGATCCGCGCATGGCGGCAAGCTCCTCTCTACAGGGCGGCGCTGCCGCTAGCTTGGCAACGGCCGGCAGTGTCGGCAGGACCCGTCAGGCTGTCAACGCTGGCACGGCCTGCAGCCCTGGTCTGGGCCAGTGCGCTGGGCCATGAGCGCCAGGTGGCTTGCCGGTGCGGCAAGCGGCGAGCTTGAAGCATCTTTGCTGCTGCGCGTCGACGACCCACACGACTGCGCCAGACAGTTCTGCAAACACCACGTCTTCCGAGCGTCGCGCAGCACGCGGTGCCACTGCGGCTGCGCTTGCAGGTGATCAAGGTCTGGCGGGCGGGCAGGCGGGCGATGCGACCTTTCGCTTCTCCGGCGAACAGCACAGAACAGAGACCCAAAGTGACGGAATCGGCGCCAAGATCGGCGAGTTCGGGCTGTGACTGTTCCGGCCGTACAGCCCAGATGCGCGCCAAAGATGGCGCAACAGGCAAAAAAAATCCCAACCGGATCAGGGTTGGGATTTCACATCATGGTGCCGGGGTCACTCCAACTCACCTATGAAGACTAGAACGAAAGTCCGCAAGTTACTGTAGAAGTTACTGCAGCTGCGCGGTGTGTGCCACCCTGGTTGCTTCCGACGGGTGTGTGTAGCCTGCCCGCCGCATGACAGCTATCGTTGCGCAAACCGACTATGTGGAGATGCGATGCAACGGAAAACAGTGTTGGCCATCTTCGCCTTGTCGGCTATGGCCTCAACTGTGATGGCAGGTCCGGTCCTGCCTGCACTCATCACGGGTCAGCCCCTGCAGTACACGAAAGACGGTGAGATCAATGGGTGCGGCCTTCGATTCTTCGCGGTGACGGAGGCCAGCCTGCCTACGGAGAGGGTCCGGATGATCGATGCGTCGGTGAACGTTTTTGATCCGGGTGTCGCAATGGTCAAAGGCGGGATGAAGACCACGACGATGGAGACGATCCTGGCGCAGAACCTTGATCCTGAGGCTAGGACGATCGTCGCGATCAACCGCATTTGGCTGCGGCCCATTGGCGGGCAAATCACCAAGCTGGCGAAAGGCGCCACAGAGATCAGACCATCCAACGACGGCGCCTTGATCTACGCAGCAGACTTGTCTGGCGCACTTGCGGTAATCAATGCTGTCCTGGACAAGAAGCAATTGCAGATGGGCGTGGGTGACATAGGCCAGGACACTGAGATCATCCTGACTGGGGTGGCTAAGCTTGACGAGGGCGATAGGCAACAGTTCGCCGACTGCTTTTCGACTTGGTCAAAGCGCCTGCTTAAAAAGAAGTAGCCCGCAGCGGTTGGGGCTATTCGATGGCCCAGGCGTACCGCCCGATTAGTGCGGCCAGCGCGCACTCCCGTCTGTCTTCGCAAGCAATCAAGGCTGACAACAGGCGCGCATGGGTCGCCCAGTGCATTCCCTGGGGCCGCCGCCAATCGTCGCCCAGGCGGGCTTCCAGCTTGCGCTGGCGCCGCCATGCACGGCCCATGTCGTCCTCTGACTGGCTGGCATAGGCCACGCCGCCGCAGGCCCGGCACACAAACCGGCTGCCGCGCAGATGAAGTACCGCCACCCGGCGCTGGCAGCGCGGACAGCGGAACCACGGCCGCGTGCCACCCAGCGTGCAGGCTGTGCGCTCAATGGGTACGTTGTCGATCACCGGGTCGCCGCTGACGGTGTAGGACAGGGCCAGGCTTTCCGGGCGCGAAGAGATGCTGATCGTGCCGATGCGCTCGCCGGTGTGGCCGTCCTTCCAGAACCAATCGAACCATCCATGGCCCAGCAGCTTGCGCCGCGCCAGCGCCCGAACGTCGAGCCGCAGACAGTGTTCTGCCTTGACATGCCAACCGGGGCGCCCTGCCCCCCAACGAAGCCCACCGCGCCCCATGCTGCGCCCCCTACGGATTACGAAATCATCAGGCAAGCTGCCTGCAGCACCAGCCAGAAACCCGGCACCGGACAACTGGCCCGCAGGCCCTGCAACAGCCAGCCCAGCAGGCTCCCCACCAGCCAGTCAAACACCGCTGCAGATGGCAAGTCTAGAAAGGACTCCACCGCATGGAGCAGGCGCTGCCGCCAGATTGGCCGGATAGCTCCATTTGCTGGGGTATCAGTTCCCTTCCTACGCCATGGATTGGAGCTATGGCGCATGGCAATCACCAGCATGTGGAGTAAGGCCCGCGCCGTTCATCTTTCCCTTGGGGATGCTCACCACCAGCGGCTTGTCTTTGAGATAAGCATAGGGCTGGAAACCATTGGGGCCGAAATCATGCTTTACGCTGGGGTTCAGCGGGCGCCAGGTCAGTGCAAACAAGCTGCAGAGATTCGGCCGCCGGCCTTTGCGCATCTCGACGATGAAGCCGGCCGCCAGCAATTCCTTCTTCGCCTTGGTGAGCGTGGTTTCACTGTTCCAGCCGCGTGGCTGCATCAATGAAAATGCCGCCTGCAGGTCGCCATTGTTTCGGCCGTTGTATTGCGCGCCAAGATCCACCAGCAACTTGATGGCCCACGGAGACAGGGCAACGAACAGCGGCGAGGAATAAGCGGAATGTGGAATTCCGACAAACCGCTCACCGAACCCGCCGCCCTTGTGCTTTCCCGTATGGCGCTTGTCAGCGCCCCGCGTCACTGGATCAAACCCCGCAGAGAATCCCTAGCCGCACAGATGGCACGGTCAGCGCGGTGCAGTGCATTGATGCTGGCCGTTGGGTTTCCGCTCATCATCTGCTGGCCGGCGGTGCGGGTGGCCTGGTGCGCTTCACGGATGGCCCAGAAAGCCGCCTCTAGGCCACTGTCACCGGATTGTGCAAAATGCTGTTGCTGACTTTCGCCGGCCCTTTGTGCGTCTTGTGCGCCGGGGGCCGTTTCTTTTGGGTTGGCATCAGGCTGCATGTTGTGCCTGCCCTTCCCGCGCCAACAGGTAATTGCCAACCCGGTGCAGCTTGCCGGCCTCGGTTTGCACTGTCACCCAGTGGGTGATGATGTTGTGGCCGTCGTTGCGCAACTCCAGGATTCTGGCCGGACAGTAATACACGTCCAGAAACCGGCTGGCCTCGAAGGTGTTCAGCATGTAGCCGCGTGACAGGAATTCCAGCACCCGCCGTGCTTGGGTCTTGCCGTCGTTGCCGGCGATCAGGTCACGCACTTCCAGCAGCGCCGCCAGCTTGCCGGGGTCGATTGGGTGGACAGTCATGCTGCGTCCCCCTTGCCCAATGCCTGCAGGAACCGCTGCGCCTCGCTGGCCCGCACGCGGGTGCAGCGGGTGCCCAATCGCACCACGTGCAGCTCGCCGGCTTTGATGCGGGCATAGAGGCTGGTCTTGCCCAACCCGGACAGATCGCAAACCGTAGGTATCTTTAGCAGTGCGTCGGCAATCTGTGCCGCGTGTAGCGGCTGGGTGGAAGTCTTGCGGCGTTTTGCCGCCGGGCTTGTTGCGTCTTGATCTTGATTGAGTGCGGACATTGGCGTGTTTCGTCGGAAGTTGCGGTAAGGCAATGCTCACCGGTGCGCCGGTTGACGAATAGCTCAAATGATCACCTGATTAGTCATGAACATCAGCCTCGCCTCTGATCTGACGTTCTCGGGTAGGAGAGCAGGTCGCGGCATTGCCGATCAGGCACTGCAAGAGCGATTTCAGATTCACGCGGTGGTTGAAGCGGTATGCGAAGGCGCCGAGATAGTGGTTGGCGTACTTGCTGAACTTGAACGCCTTGTAGCCTCCGCCGATCATTGTCTTGAGGTTGCCCAGGATGGTGTTGACCCAGGTGAACTGGGGCATGTCGCGAGGTTTGCGCTGGCCGACCACGATAAACGAATGCGCGCAACCCGCGTCGATCACACCAGCGAAACAACTCAGGCCATCGCTGCGAACGTCACAGCCGGGCAGCAAGTTGGCCTTGGCCCAGTTGGCGATGGCCTCACGGGTAAAGCTGCCGACTGCAGAGAGTTTCAGCCGCAGTGGGCGGCCAGCATCGTTGGTGGACACCGCTGCGACGATGGGAACCTTGTTGGGCGAACCGCGGCCACCCACGCCCGGGCGTTCGCCGCCAAGGTAAGCATCGTCGAGTTGCACGTCACCGGCCAGCGGCTGCAGCGCATCACACTCGGCCATGGCCGCCATAAGCTTGTGATGCACCAGCCAGGCGGTGCGGTAGCTTGTGCCCAGGTGGCGCATGAGCGCCAGCGACGACAGACCGGTCTTGTCTTGACTGACGAGGTAGATGGCCAGAAACCAGGTGCGCAGCGGCAACTTGGTGCTGTCGAGCACCGTGCCAGCGGTCAACGACGTCTGGTGACGACAAACTTGGCATTGGAACAGCCGACGCGCGCCGTGGCCAACAACGTAGTGCTCTGCGCCATCGCAGCGCGGGCAGCGAAACCCGTCCGGCCAGCGCATCGTTCTCAGCGCCGCAGCGCATTGGTCTTCGCTGCCGTAGCGCGCGAAGAACTCCGGCATCGACACCCCGGATTGGAACTGGATTCGGTTCATCGGCATCGCTGGCCCCTTGGTTCTGGTAGGAGCCAGCGTAGCGGTCGACAAGCTCATAGAGTGAGCCAGGCTGAGGTTCGTGACGAATCAGGAATGATCAACACGTTTCGGCCTGAACCTCAAACCTGTTCTTTGCTTTTTGGTGGCCGTCCACCCGCCTTTTGCCAATTGGCAATCAACGCTATTGCTGACCGAGTGGACGGAGAGAGATCGGGGTAACGTTCCTGCAAGAATTGATCAATACGTTGTTTTGGCGTGCCTTTGCCTGGCAAGCGCGCTGCGTCCCAGGCACGCACGGCGATGTGCAGCAACCTTGGATATTCAGGTGAATCTGCATCGAAGAATGGTCCGGGTGTCGGGTCAAGTTGGTCCGGGATAAGCCTTTGATGAGCCGCCCATTCCAGCCACTCCGGCACAAAATTTAACGCCTTTGCCCAAGCTAAAAATGCAACTGGTCGGCGCCGTCTGTTTGCAACCTCGGGGCCAAGAGGATTGATAGTCCGAGCCAGCTTGTGTTGTAGGCCCTCGAAAGTCAGTCGATATGCCTTGGCGACTTCATACCGATATTCTTGGTCTTGGAGATAGCTCTCATAGGCGCCGGCATCCTTAAAACTTTCCGGGCCGACAGTAAATGCATCGACGGGAGCGAGGCTAAAGGAAGGGGGTTCGCGGAACGGTTGCACCGCGCGCCAGCTTAGATCGTTTGCCCACGGGTCAGCTCCTTCAGCTCCGACGCTGTTCGGATCAACTCCTGACAGGATAAGCAAGCCTTCTCGCTCATCCCAAAGCTCTAAATTTAGCCAGTAGTTCAGTGTCGAGTGCGAAAACGGGTCGCTACGCTCACTCTGGGCTTGGTCATATATCGACTTTTGCCATTCTGGATTGGACCAACGAGCCGCCAATGCGGCTTTCCGCCGTTTGCTTGTCGCCATGCGCCCCTCGCGCACCCTGAAAGGGTCGCCGCGCCAGCCCGTCAGGGAAACGGGTTTTCGGGGATCAGCCTAGGCGCGGCGATTCGGTCTAGGCCGTCTTGGTGAATGGCAGCACGTCGGCGCCCTTCTTCAAACGGTCCAGGTAGTCGGCCCACTGCTGCATCAGCGCGTGGCGCTGCTCAGCGAACTGGGTGCGGTTGTAGGCGGTGCCCAGCGCGTCCTTTACCTTGTGCGCCAGTTGCGCCTCGATCACCTGCGGGTCGATGCCCAGCCGCTCGGCCAGCAGCGTGCGCGCCATGGCCCGGAAGCCATGCGTGGTCAGGTCGTTCTGGGTGTCCAGGCCCATGCGCTGCAGCGCCCCGTTCAGCGTCATGTTAGACATGGGCCGGTCACCACCGCGCACGCTGGGGAACACATAGCGGCCGCCGCCGGTCAGCGGCTGAATGTCGCGCAGAATCGCCACCGCCTGCAGCGCCAGCGGCACCATGTGCGGTTGGCCGTTGGTCTTGTCGTCCACGCTGCGCTTCATCTTCGCCGCCGGGATGGTCCACACGGCCGCGTCCAGGTCCAACTCGGCCCACTCCATCATGCGCAGGTTGCCGGGGCGCTGGAACAGCAGCGGTGCCAATTGCAGCGCCGCCCGCGTGGTCGGAAAGCCGGTGTAGCCCTCGATCAGCCGCAGGATGTTGCCCACGGCCTTGGGGTCGGTCACCGCCGCCATGTGCTTGGTCTTGACGGGCTTCAATGCGTCCCGCAAGTCGGCCGCCGGGTTGCGCTGGCACTGGCCCGACGCGATGCCATAACGGAACACCTGCCCGCAAGCATCTTTGGCACGGTGTGCGGTCTCGATGGCCCCGCGTGCCTCCACCCGCCGCAAGACCTCCAACAGCGCGGGGGCTTCCAGCGCATTGATGGCGGTGCGGCCGATCCAGGGGAAGACGTCCTGCTCCAACCGGATCAGCGTGCGCGCCGCATGGCCCGGGCTCACCTTGTGCTGGTGAACTGTTTGGATCCATTCCCGCGCCACTGCCTCGAAGCTGCCCGCCGGTGGCAAGCCCTGATCTTCCAGCGCCGCCGCTTGGTTGCTGGCCTGCTGCTGCGCCTTGGTGGCCTTGCGCACGCTGCTGGGGTCGGTGCCATCGGCCACCAGCTTGCGGAATTCATCGGCCCGGGTGCGCGCTGCCGCCAACGTGGTGTCGGGGTAGGTGCCCAGTGACAGGGTCTTGCGCTTGCCGCCGTGGCTGTAGTCAAAGCGCCAGCCATGCGCGCCGCCCTTGACGAACAGCAGCAAGTAAAGCCCTTCGCCGTCGCTCAACCGGCCGCGTGGATCACCGGGCTGGATCGCCTTGATGGTCTTGTCGCCGGGGATCAGGTTCTTCGCCATGGCCGCCTCGCAGGTGCAGTAACTTTCGGTGCAGAAACCGCTTCCCTAGCCGGTTACTGCGGAAGTTACTGTAGCAGGGGCCGATTACTGCCGGGCATCAACGGTCTACAGCGGACATGAAAAAGCCCCTAAGTCGTTGATTTACTTAGGGGCTTGATCTTGTTTGAACATCCTCAAACAGTAACTTGGTGGAGCCGGGGGGAATCGAACCCCCGTCCGCAAGCCATCACCGGCCAGTTCTACATGCTTAGCTGTCTGATTTGGATCTTATGGGTCTGGTCGCGCAGCAGCACGCTACCGAACCCACCAGTCACTTGAGTCTCGCTCCCGGCTGAATGACGCAGCCGGGCACCAGCCAATGTGAATGACTTCGCAGCCATCAGCGCCAATTGCTTGGCACCTCCGGCCCGGCCCATTGGCCAACCGTTGCGAAGCTCACCGGTTTTTAAGCGGCGAGGGCGTACGAGGTATCGTTCGCAGTTACTTTTGTTTCCAGTGGTTTTACGAGCGAACTGGTGCTCGGCATGCCCTGAACCGACTCCGCACCCACGTCGAAGCCAGGTCGGCCCCTGGTAATCCGTAGTTTAGGCCAGATCCAGCCATTGCAAGAGCTGCGCCGGGCACAGTCAGCACATGATCAGCGCCCCAGGCATCGATCGGCTCGCCTTGACCCAGGTAGCCCCAGCCCGCCGCCAGGGTGGCCATGCCGGCCGCACGGCCGGCGACCACGTCGCGGTGGTCGTCGCCGATGTAGGCACAGACCTGCGGCTCGACGCCCATGCGCCTGGCCGCTTCCAGCAAAGGCGCGGGATGGGGTTTGGCATGCGGGGTGCTGTCACCTGCAATCACCACCTTGGCACGCTGGGCCAGCCCCAGTCCGTTCACCAGCGGTGCGGTGAACCGCATCGCCTTGTTGGTGACGATGCCCCAGGGCAGGCCGGCGTTGTCCAGTGCGTCCAGCACTGGTTGCATGGCGTCGAACACTTGTGTGCTCTGCAGCAGCCGATCGGCGTAGCGCAGCAGAAATGCGTCTTTCAGACCCTCAAAGCGGTCATCACCCGGCACCGCACCAAAGGCGACGCCCACCATGCCGCGGGCACCGGTGCCCACCATGGGCCGCAAGGCTGCATACGGCAGCGGCGGCAAGCCGTGGGCCGCGCGCAAGTCGTTGGCAGCACCCGCCAGGTCCGGCGCGCTGTCGACCAAGGTGCCGTCCAAGTCGAACAGCAGCACTGGGCGCGACCTCATGCCGCAACCCGGCATGCCAGCATGTAGTTGACTGAAATATCGTCACTCAGGCTGTAGCGCTGCGTCAGCGGGTTGTAGCCCAGGCCCTTGAAGGCGACTGGCTCCAGACCGGCGTCGCGTGCCCAGCGCACCAATTCGTTGGGGCGGATGAAGCGCTGGTACTCATGCGTGCCCTTGGGCAGCAGCTTCAACAGGTATTCAGCGCCGACAACGGCCTGCACCCAGGCCTTGGCATTGCGGTGGATGGTGGAAAAAAACACCCAGCCGCCCGGTTTGGCCAAGCGCGCGCAAGCCAGCACGACGGAAGAAGGCGCTGGCACATGCTCCAGCATTTCCATGCAGGTGACGACATCAAAACTGCCGGGGGCTTCGTCGGCCAGCGCTTCAGCCGCCACCTCGCGGTAGCGCAGCGACGGCACACCGCTTTCAAGCGCGTGGAGCTGCGCCACCCGCAAAGGCTTGCTCGACAAGTCGATGCCCAGCACGTCAGCACCGCGCTTGGCCATGGATTCAGACAGGATGCCGCCGCCGCAGCCAACGTCGAGCACCCGTTTGCCTGGCAAGTGCGCCTGCTGATCGATCCAGTCCAGCCGCAGCGGGTTGATCTGGTGCAACGGGCGAAAGTCGCCTTCGGTATCCCACCACTGGTGGGCCAAATCACCAAACTTGGCGAGTTCCTGGGGATCGGCGTTGAGATTCATCCGTGCATCCTACCGCCGGCCCTCAGCCGGCAACTGCGTGGGGTCGCCCTGAAACGACAAACCCCGCCGAGGCGGGGTTTGGTGAGTATTCAGCCAGTCAAGCCGAAAGCGAGACTGGCAAAGCCCGAAGGCTTTTGATTACTTCTTGGCGCGGGTGCCGACGACTTCGATTTCCACGCGGCGGTTCTTGGCGCGGCCATCAGCGGTCTTGTTGTCAGCAACAGGCTGCTTCTCGCCCTTGCCTTCGGTGTAGACCCGGTTCTTCTCGATGCCCTTGCCGACCAGGTAGGCCTTGACGGCTTCAGAACGCGCCACCGACAGCTTCTGGTTGTAGGTGTCCGATACCCACCGAGTCGGTGTGGCCGACGGCGATGATGACTTCCAGCGCGACGGCCGAGGTCTTGCTGACCAGATCGTCCAGCTTGGCCCGGGCTTCCGGCTTCAGCACCGACTTGTCGAAGTCGAAGAAGGCGTCGGCGGCGAAGGTGACCTTCTCGCTGACCGGGGCGGCCGGCGCAACGACGGCTGCCGGGGGCGGCACGACCACGGGTGCCGGAGCGGCTGCCGGGGGCGGTGCCGGGCGGGCCACAGGTGCCGGGGCCGGAGCCGGGGCAGCAGGCTTGATCGCGCCGTCGCAAGCTTGGTTGGCCGTGGCCGGTGTCCAGTTGGCGTCACGCCAGCACAGTTCATTCGAACCGTTCTTCCAGACGGTACCGTCGGTCGACTTCCAATTGTCGTCAGCCTTGGGCATGCCGCCTGAATGCGCAGCAGCAAAAACAGCCATGGGGGCTGCGAGCGCGGCAGACGCAAAAAGCACTGCCACCTTGTTGAGTTTCTTCATGATTCTCCTCTCGAGGAAAGCCGCAGATGCCTGCGTAATGTCCAAATCGGAAGCAATAAAAGCCGGCAAACACTTGGTTTGGCAAGCGTTTGCCACCGATACAACATTGTGCCATAGGGCCTTCCGCCAACCTGTTTTTCAGCCGCCAGATGCGTTGCGAGGCGGCGGTTGTTGCATGGCCGCGACACCTGGGGGCCGCTTAGAATCTGCGGCTGCCACGCGGATCGGTCTGCGCTGGCGCCCTGCTGCCCCCCGGCGCCACCCCGCCGCATCTGTATGACGCCCTTCGCCAAGGAAACACTGCCCATCAGCCTCGAAGAGGAGATGCGCCGGTCCTATCTGGATTACGCCATGAGCGTGATCGTGGGCCGGGCACTGCCCGATGCGCGCGATGGCCTCAAGCCGGTGCACCGCCGCGTGCTGTTTGCGATGCATGTGCTCAACAACGATTGGAACCGCCCCTATAAGAAGAGTGCGCGCATCGTTGGCGACGTGATCGGCAAGTACCACCCGCATGGCGACACGGCGGTGTACGACACCATCGTGCGCATGGCGCAAGATTTTTCGCTGCGCCACATGCTGGTCGATGGCCAGGGCAACTTCGGCAGCGTCGACGGCGACAACGCGGCAGCGATGCGCTACACCGAGATCCGGCTGGCCAAGATCGCCCACGAGATGCTGGACGATCTGGACAAGGAAACGGTCGACTTTGCACCCAACTACGACGGCTCCGAAAAAGAACCGACAGTGTTGCCAGCCAAGTTGCCCAACTTGCTGGTCAATGGCAGCGCCGGCATCGCCGTGGGCATGGCCACCAACATCCCGCCGCACAACCTCAATGAGATCGTCGACGCCTGCCTGCACTTGCTGCGGCACCCTGACGCCACGATCGATGCCTTGATGGAGATCGTGCCGGCACCCGACTTCCCGACCGCCGGCATCATCTACGGCATCAACGGCGTGCGCGAGGGCTACCGCACCGGCCGCGGCAAGGTGGTGATGCGGGCCAAGTGCCATTTCGAGGACATCGACAAGGGCGCGCGCCAGTCGATCATCGTCGACGAGATCCCCTACCAGGTGAACAAGAAGACCCTGCTCGAGCGCATTGCCGAGCTGGTGCATGAGAAGAAGATCGACGGCATCAGCCACATCCAGGACGAGAGCGACAAGTCCGGCATGCGGGTGGTGATCGAGTTGAAGCGCGGCGAAGTGCCCGAGGTGGTGCTGAACAACCTGTACAAGCAGACCCAGCTGCAGGACACCTTCGGCATCAACATGGTGGCCCTGATCGACGGCCAGCCCAAGCTGTGCAACCTCAAGCAGCTGCTCGACATCTTCTTGGAGCACCGGCGCGAGGTGGTGACGCGGCGCACCGTGTTCGAGCTGCGCAAGGCGCGCGAGCGTGGCCATGTGCTTGAAGGCCTGGCCGTGGCGCTGGCCAACATCGACGAGTTCATCGAGACCATCAAGACCAGCCCGACGCCGCCGGTGGCCAAGGCAGCTTTGATGGCCAAGAGCTGGGACTCCAGCATGGTGCGCGAGATGCTGCAGCGCACCGAAGGCCAGTCCGCCGGCGGCAGCAAGGCCTACCGCCCCGAAGGCCTGCCCGACAGCTACGGCCTGCAAGCCGATGGCCTGTACCGTTTGAGCGATGACCAGGCGCAAGAAATCCTGCAGATGCGTCTGCAGCGCCTGACCGGCCTGGAGCAGGACAAGATCCTGGGTGAATACAAGGAGGTGATGGCCGTCATCGCCGACCTGCTCGACATCCTGGCCAAGCCCGCGCGCGTGACCACCATCATCAGCGACGAATTGCAGGCGGTCAGGGCAGAGTTCGGCCAGACCAAGCTGGGCGCACGCCGCAGCGTGATCGAGCACAACGTGCAGGAGCTGGGCACCGAAGACCTGATCACGCCCACCGACATGGTGGTGACGCTCAGCCACACCGGTTACATCAAGAGCCAGCCGCTGGCGGAATACCGCGCCCAAAAGCGCGGTGGCCGCGGCAAGCAGGCCACCCAGACCAAGGAAGACGACTGGGTCGACCAGCTGTTCATCGCCAACACCCACGACTGGATCCTGTGCTTCAGCGACCGGGGCCGGGTGTACTGGCTGAAGGTGTGGGAAGTGCCGCAGGGCTCGCGCAATTCCCGCGGCCGGCCGATCGTCAACATGTTCCCGCTGCAGCCGGGCGAAAAAGTGACCGTGGTGTTGCCGCTGACCGGTGAATTCCGGCGCTTTCCGGCCGACCACTTCATCTTCATGGGCACCGCACTGGGCACGGTCAAGAAGACCGCGCTCGACGAATTCAGCAACCCGCGCAAGGCCGGCATCATCGCCGTCGATTTGGACGATGGTGACCAGCTGGTCGGTGCTGCGCTGACCGACGGCAAGCACGATGTGATGCTGTTTTCCGACGGCGGCAAGGCCGTGCGCTTTGATGAAGACGACGTGCGGCCGATGGGCCGCCAGGCCCGCGGTGTGCGCGGCATGATGCTGGAAGACGGCCAGAACGTCATCGCCATGCTGGTGGCTGAACAGGACGCCACCCATGGCGCGGACAGCACGCCCGTCAGCGTGTTGTGTGCCACCGAAAACGGCTACGGCAAGCGCACCAGCATCGTCGAATACACCCGCCACGGCCGCGGCACCAAGGGCATGATCGCGATCCAGCAGACCGAGCGCAACGGCCGCGTGGTGGCCGCCACGCTGGCGCGGCCGACCGACGAGATCATGCTGATCACCGACCGCGGCGTGCTGGTGCGCACCCGGGTGAGCGAGATCCGCGAGCTGGGCCGCGCCACCCAGGGTGTCACCCTGATCGCGCTGGACGACGGCAGCAAGCTGTCGGGCCTGCAGCGCATCGTCGAAAACGACGCCAACGTGGACGCCGCAGTTGACGAGGCCGACGCCGACACCACGCCAGACACAAGCAACCCCGATTCCCCCAACCTGGACACCCCATGAAGCTGATCACCCGCCTGGCCTGCGCCACCCTGCTCTCTACTGCGGCCGCTGCCGCCATGGCCCAGGCCGTCGTATCGCCCGCCAAGAAGGAGATGGTGCAGAAGGTGCTGGTGCTGCAGCAGCCCGGCATTGAAGGCATTGGCAATGCGCTGGCCAACCAGACGGCCACCCAGGTGCTGCAGGTGGCGGGCCAGGCCATGGCCCGCGTGCCGGCCGACAAGCGCGAGGCGCTGGGCGCCGAGCTGCAGGCCGAAGTGAAGAAGTTCTATCGACGACGTGGCGCCGATCCTGCGCGCCAGCGCAGTGAAGAACGCGCCGGGCACCATCGGCAGCGCGCTGGAAGAGAAGTTCAGCGAAGACGAGCTGAAGGTGTTGATCAGCTGGCTGGAATCGCCGGTGAGCAAGAAGTACCAGCAGGTGTCGGGTGAATTGCAGCAGGCGCTGGGCCAGAAACTGGTGGCCGAGACCCGCCCGCAGGTCGAGCCCAAGCTGAAGGCGCTGGAAGGCGTGCTGGGCGGCAAGCTGCGCGCAGCGGTCGACGAGCCCGCCGCAGCGGCACCAGGCGCTGCCAAGCCCGCCGGGCCGCGCGCATCGGGCCCGGCCAAGAAGTAAACCCCCGCACCAGGACAGCCGGGCATGCGCCCCTACAACTTCTCTGCCGGCCCGGCCGTGCTGCCCGAGCCGGTGCTGGCCCAGGCTGCGGCCGACATGCTGGACTGGCACGGCAGCGGCATGGGCGTGATGGAGATGAGCCACCGCGGCCGCGAGTTCATCAGCATCTACGAACAGGCCGAAGCCGACCTGCGCGAGCTGCTGGCCGTGCCTGCGCAGTTCCGCATCCTGTTCATGCAGGGTGGCGGGCTGGCCGAAAACGCCATCGTGCCGCTGAACCTGGCGGCCTTGGCGCCGGGCGGCAAGGTGGATGTGGTGGTCAGCGGCGCCTGGTCGCAAAAATCGGCCGCCGAGGCCGGGCGCTATGCCGATGTGGCGGTGGCCGCCAGCAACGCAGCCGACGGCCACACCAGCCTGCCGGCGCCCGCCAGCTGGCAGCTGCGCAGCGGCAGCAGCTATGTGCACCTGTGCAGCAACGAGACCATCCACGGCGTCGAGTTCCAGCAGCTGCCCGACCTGGCGGCGCTGGGCTGCCAGGCGCCGCTGGTGATCGACTGCTCGTCACACATCCTGTCGCGGCCGATCGACTGGCAGCGCGTGGGCCTGGCCTTTGCCGGCGCGCAGAAGAACATCGGCCCGGCCGGCCTGACCCTGGTGATCGTGCGGGAAGACCTGCTGGGCCATGCCCTGCCGATCTGCCCCAGCGCCTTCAACTACAAGACGGTGGCCGACAACGGCTCGATGTACAACACCCCGCCCACCTACGCGATCTACATCGCTGGCCTGGTGTTCCAGTGGCTCAAGGCCCAGGGCGGCGTGGCGGCGATGGAAGCGCGCAACATCGCCAAGGCCGAGCTGCTCTACGACTACCTAGACAGCTCGGGCTTCTACAGCAACCGGGTGGCAGCGGCCGACCGCTCGCGCATGAATGTGCCCTTCTTCCTGCACGACGAACGCTTGAATGAGGCCTTCCTGGCCGGTGCCAGCGCGCGCCAGCCTGCTGCAACTGAAGGGCCACAAGAGCGTGGGCGGCATGCGCGCCTCGATCTACAACGCCATGCCGCTGGACGGCGTGCAGGCCCTGGTGGCCTACCTCAAGGACTTTGCCCAGCGCCATGGCTGAACCCGTTGACCCCCTGCTGCCGGCCCGCGCGGCCACTGACGCCGGCGCCAACCCCGCGCTGCTGGCCTTGCGCCAGCGCATCGATGCGCTCGACCGCGAACTGCTGGCGCTGCTGAACCGCCGCATGCAGGTGGTGGTGGAGGTGGGCGAGCTGAAGAAGCACGAAGGCTCGCCGGTGTTCCGCCCCGAGCGCGAGGCGCAGGTGATCGACGGCCTCAAGGCCATGCAACACCGGCCCGCTGTTGAACGAGCTGCGTGGCGCCGATCTGGCGCGAGATCATGTCGGCCAGCCGGGCGCTGGAAGCGCCCACCCGCGTGGCCTACCTGGGGCCGGCCGGCACCTTCAGCGAAGAGGCGGCGCTGGGCTTCTTCGGCAGCTCGATCGCGCGGGTGCCCTGCGCCAGCTTCGACGAGGTGTTCCGCACCACCACCGCCGGCGCGGCCGATTTTGGCGTGGTGCCGGTGGAAAACAGCACCGAAGGCGTGGTGGCGCGCTCGCTGGACCTGTTCCTGACCACGCCGCTGTTCATCATCGGCGAGACCAGCCTGATCGTGCGCCACAACCTGCTGCGCAAGGCCAACGGCCTGGACGGCATCAGCGCGGTGCTGCGCCCACCCGCAGGCGCTGGCCCAGTGCCACGGCTGGCTGAGCCACCACCTGCCCGATGTGGAGCGCCGGCCGGTGTCCAGCAATGCCGAAGGCGCGCGCCTGGCCGGGCTGGACCCCAGCCTGGCGGCGATCGCCAGCGCCCGTGCCGCCAGCGAATTCGGCCTGCACACGCTGGCGCCGGCGATCCAGGACGATGCCCACAACCGCACCCGCTTCGCCATCCTCACCCACCCGGACCGCCACCCGGCGCCCAAGCCGTCGGGCCATGACTGCACCAGCCTGATCGTGTCGGTGGCCAACCAGCCCGGCGCGGTGCACGACCTGCTGGTGCCGCTGAAGGAGCATGGTGTGTCGATGACCCGCTTCGAGTCGCGCCCGGCGCGCTCGGGCCAGTGGGAGTACTACTTCTACATCGACATCGCCGGCCACCCCGACGAGCCGCACGTGGGCACCGCCCTGCGCGCGCTGCGCGACGCCTGCGCCTTCTTCAAGGTGCTGGGCACTTACCCGATCGACGTGCACTGAGGGCCCCCACGCCGCTGCCGCGCCCCAGGGCGCTTCACCCTCGGGCGGCCGGCGACTGACATGTTCAAGCAACTCGGTGTCATCGGCTGCGGCCTGATGGGCGGCTCGTTTGCGCTGGCGCTCAAGCGTGCCGGCCTGGTGCAGCAGGTGGTGGGCTACAGCAAGTCGCCCACCACCACCGAACTGGCCAAGCGCACTGGGCGTGATCGACGTGGCGGCTGAATCGGCGCTGCGCGCAGTGGCCGGGTCTGACGTGGTGCTGATCTCGGTGCCGGTGGCCGCCACCGAGGCCACCTTCAACGCCATCCGCGCCGGCATCAAGGACGGCATGCTGGTGATGGACGTGGGCTCGACCAAGCGCGATGTGGTGGACACCGCGCGCCGGGTGCTGCGCGACAAGAACCAGCTCACCCACTTCGTGCCGGCCCACCCCATCGCCGGCAGCGAACATGCCGGCGTGGCCCATGCCGACGCCACGCTCTACAACGGCCGCCAGGTCATCCTGACGCCGCTGCCGCAGACCCAGCCCGACCTGCTGCAGAAGGCCACCGACCTGTGGACGGCCATCGGCGCCCAGGTGCTGCGCATGACGCCGGAAAACCACGACGCGGCTTTTGCCGCCGTCAGCCACCTGCCGCACCTGCTGGCCTTTGCCTGCTTCTCGGCCATCGCCGGCCAGCCGGCCGGGCGTGACTTCCTGTCGCTGGCCGGCCCGGGCTTCCGCGATTTCACCCGCATCGCCGCCAGTGACCCGGCGGTGTGGCGCGACATCCTGCTGGCCAACCGCGAAGAGGTGCTCAAGCAGAGCCAGCGCTTCCGCTTTGCGCTGGACGCGCTGGAGCACGCCATGCTGGCCGGCAATGCCCAGGCGCTGGAAGACATGATCCGCAGTGCCAGCGAGGCACGCGCCGCCTGGCAGATGGCCGGCAAGCGATGAACCTGCCCTACATCGACCTGCCACCCTTGCGTGGCGCCGCCGGCAGCGTGCGCCTGCCCGGCAGCAAGAGCATTTCCAACCGCGTGCTGCTGCTGGCCGGGCTGAGCGCCGGCACCACGGTCGTGCGCGACCTGCTCGACAGCGACGACACCCAGGTGATGCTGGACGCCCTGCAGGCGCTGGGCTGCGGCCTGCAGCGCCAGGCCGACGGCGCGCTGGCCGTCACCGGCCTGGGCGGGCAACTGCGGGTGCACGAGGCCGCCCTGTTCCTCGGCAATGCCGGCACGGCGATGCGGCCGCTGACAGCCGCGCTGGCGGTGCTGGCGGCGCTGCAGGGCGGGCGCTTCACCCTGCACGGCGTGCCGCGCATGCATGAGCGGCCGATCGGCGACCTGGTCGACGCGCTGCGCCAGCTGGGCTGTGCCGTCGACGACCTGGGCCAGCGCCGGTTACCCGCCGCTGGCCTTGCATGGCCAGGCCGGTGGCCGCGCTGCACACCGACCGCGAGATCCGCGTGCGTGGCGATGTGTCCAGCCAGTTCCTCACCGCCCTGCTGCTGGCGCTGCCGCTGGCGTCGGCACAGGGCCCGGTGGTGATCGCAGTCGACGGCGAACTGATCAGCAAGCCCTATGTCGAGATCACGCTGAACCTGCTGGCGCGCTTCGGCATCGCGGTGCAGCGCGAGGGCTTTGCGCGCTTCACCATCCCGGCCGGCAGCGCCTACCGCACGCCGGGCGACATCCATGTCGAGGCCGATGCCTCGTCGGCCTCGTACTTCATCGCGCTGGGCGCCATCGCCGCGACCACCGCAGCCGCTGGTGATCGAAGGCCTGGGGCTGGACGCGATCCAGGGCGACATCCGCTTTGTCGAGGCGGCGCGAGCCATGGGCGCCGACGTGCAGGGCGGCCCGGGCCGGCTGACGGTGCGCCGCGGCGCCTGGCCGCTGCGCGCCATCACGCTCGACTGCAACCACATCCCCGACGCCGCGATGACGCTGGCGGTGATGGCGCTGTACGCCGACGGCACGACCCGGCTGACCAACATCGCCAGCTGGCGGGTCAAGGAGACCGACCGCATCGCCGCCATGGCAGCCGAGCTGCGCAAGCTGGGCGCCACGGTCACCGAGGGCGACGACTTCATCGAAGTGACCGCACCCGCCCCGAACGCCTGGCAGCCGGCAGTCATCCACACCTACGACGACCACCGCATCGCCATGTGCCTGTCGCTGGCCGCCTTCAACCCGCTGGTGGCCACGCCCGGCACCGAGGTGCCGCTGCGCATCCTCGACCCGATCTGCGTGGCCAAGACCTTCCCCGACTACTTCGCCGTGCTGTTCAGCGTGGCCCAGGCGGCCGAGGCCGACATCCCGGTGATCACCATCGACGGCCCCACCGCCTCGGGCAAGGGCACGCTGGCGGCCAGCGTGGCCCAGCGCCTGGGCTGGCACCAGCTCGATTCCGGCCTGCTGTACCGCGCCACCGCCCTGGCCGCCCAGCGCCAGGGCGTGGCCGCCGACGACGAAGCCGGTGTGGCACGGGTGGCGGCGGGGCTGAACCTGCGCTTCGACGGCGAGCTGGTGCTGCTGGACGGCGAAGACGTGGCCACGGCGCTGCGCCAGGAGCATGTGGGCAGCATGGCCTCGCGCATTTCGGCCCACCCCGCCGTGCGCGGTGCGCTGCAGGCGCTGCAGCTGGGTTTTCGGCGCCTGCCGGGCCTGGTGTGCGACGGCCGCGACATGGGCACGGTGATCTTTCCAGCCGCGCCGCTGAAGCTGTTTCTCACCGCCAGCCCGGCCATGCGCGCCGAGCGTCGCTATAAGCAATTGATTTCAAAGGGAATTCCAGCTACACTCGCCGACCTTCGTGCGGACCTGGAAGCACGCGACGAGCGGGACAGAAACCGCGCCATCGCGCCTTTGAAGCCCGCCGAAGACGCCCTGCTGCTTGACAACTCGGGCCAGACGATCGCGCAATCGGTCGATCAGGTGCTGGCTTGGTGGGCGCAGCGGCAGGCCGTTCCCGACCTGACTGTGTTCCACCCGCTGTTTTCCTGACCCAGGCAACGCCCGGCCCAACCGGCTGCGCAGCACCTGGCGCCCAACGCCCGCCGCAAGGCGTGCACCCGTGCTGGTGATTCCCCCTGCCCTGGCCGCCTGGCCCTGGCAGGCAGGAGCCACTGGTTTGTTTCACCCCAGCGCAACATTCGGTTGCACCACCCGCCGGCTCCACTCCAACACTTGGTTTTCGCCGGCACCAAGGACCCCCTCCATGGCCCAAACCCAATCCCTCGACCACATCCCTGACAGCCCCTTCGCGACCGACAGCTTTGCTGCGATGTTCGAAGAGTCGCTCAAGAAGAACGACATGCGCGCCGGCGAGGTCATCTCTGCCGAAGTGGTGCGCATCGAGCACAGCCACGTGGTGGTGAACGCCGGCTTGAAAAGCGAAGCCTATGTGCCGATCGAAGAGTTCAAGAACGACCAGGGCGAGTTGGAAGTCGAGGTGGGTGACTTTGTCTCGGTGGCCATCGACGCCATCGAAAACGGCTACGGCGACACCATCCTGTCGCGCGACAAGGCCAAGCGCCTGGCGTCCTGGCTGAGCCTGGAGACCGCACTCGAGTCCGGCGACTTCGTCACCGGCACCGTCAGCGGCAAGGTCAAGGGCGGCCTGACCGTGCTGGTCAACGGCATCCGCGCCTTCCTGCCGGGCTCGCTGATCGACACCCGCCCGGTCAAGGACCTGAGCCCGTACGAAGGCAAGACCCTGGAATTCAAGGTCATCAAGCTCGACCGCAAGCGCAACAACGTGGTGCTGAGCCGCCGCGCCGTGGTCGAAGCCAGCATGGGCGAAGAGCGCGCCAAGCTGCTCGAGACCCTGACCGAAGGCGCCATCGTGCACGGTGTGGTCAAGAACATCACCGAATACGGCGCGTTTGTCGACCTGGGCGGCATCGACGGCCTGCTGCACATCACCGACATGGCCTGGCGCCGGGTGCGCCACCCCAGCGAGGTGGTCACCGTCGGCCAGGAACTGTCGGCCAAGGTGCTGAAGTTCGACGCCGAGAAGAACCGCGTCTCGCTGGGCATCAAGCAACTGGGTGACGACCCCTGGCACGGTGTGTCGCGCCGCTACCCCAGCAACACCCGCCTGTTCGGCAAGGTCACCAACATCGCCGACTACGGCGCGTTTGTCGAGATCGAACCCGGCATCGAAGGTCTGGTGCACGTGTCCGAAATGGACTGGACCAACAAGAACGTGGCCCCGGCCAAGATCGTCACCCTGGGCGACGAGGTCGAAGTCATGGTGCTCGAGATCGACGAGGACAAGCGCCGCATCAGCCTGGGCATGAAGCAGTGCAAGGCCAACCCCTGGGAAGAGTTCTCGGGCAATGTGCACCGTGGCGACAAGGTGCGTGGCCCGATCAAGTCGATCACCGACTTCGGCGTGTTCGTGGGCCTGGCCCAGGGCATCGACGGCCTGGTGCACCTGTCGGACCTGTCCTGGCACGAGACCGGCGAAGCCGCCGTGCGCAACTTCAAGAAGGGCCAGGAAGTCGAAGCCATCGTGCTGGCGATCGACGTCGAGCGCGAGCGCATCAGCCTGGGCATCAAGCAACTGGACGGCGACCCGTTTGCCAACTACACCTCGGTCAACGACCGTGGTGCGCTGGTCAACGGCAAGGTCAAGACCGTTGACCCGCGTGGTGCCGAGATCCAGCTCAACGACGACGTCACCGGCTACCTGCGCGCCAGCGAACTGAGCCGCGACCGTGTCGAAGACGCCCGCAACATGCTCAAGGAAGGCGACGAAGTCAGCGTGATGATCATCAACGTCGACCGCAAGGCCCGTTCGATCCAGCTGTCGATCAAGGCCAAGGACGCCGCCGACCAGCAAGAGCAGATGCAGCGCCTGTCGCAGGTGAGCGAGCGTGAAAACGCCGGCACCACCAGCCTGGGCGCCCTGCTGCGCGCCAAGCTCGACAGCAACCGGGAGTGAGTTGAGCCCCCGGCGCCTGGCGCCGACCCCCTAGGGGTGATCCAACCCGACCGGGAAAGCCGGATCGGGTTGGACGGCTCCGATCCAGACCGCGTTCCCCTGGTTGCTGGCGCAACCTGTCCCCTGCCGGGGACTGAACTCCAAACCCGCTGGAATTCATGACCCGAAGTGACCTCGTCAACAAGCTGGCCGAACGTTTCACCCAGCTGACGCAGCGCGACACCGAGTTCGCGGTCAAGACCATCCTGGATGCGATGAGCGACGCCCTGGGGCGTGGCCACCGCATCGAGATCCGTGGTTTTGGCAGCTTCTCGATCAACCGCCGCCCGCCGCGGCTGGGGCGCAACCCGCGCAGCGGCGAGAAGGTCACCATCCCGGAAAAGCTGGTGCCGCACTTCAAGCCGGGCAAGGCCCTGCGTGAATCGGTGGACGAGCGACTGCCGGTGCTTGACGAGCCGCCGGCAGCGTGAGCAGTGGCGGCAGGTGGTCTGCCAGCACATCCAGGGCCCTGCGGGGCCCTTTTTCATGGGCGCGGCACGGCGGCGGCAGGCAGCGGCGCGCTCCTTAGAATGCAGGCCAATGCGTGTCTTGCTCTGGGCCTTCCGGCTCTTCATCTTCTTCACCCTGTTCGCCTTTGCGCTGAACAACGAACAGCCCGTGGTGGTGCACTGGTTCTTCGGTGCGCAATGGACGGCACCGATGGTGATCGTGGTGCTGGCGGCCTTTGCGGGCGGCGCCGCCCTGGGTGTGCTGGCGATGGTGCCGGCCTGGTGGCGCCACCGCCGCGTGGCGCGCCGCCATGCGCCGCCGCCACCGCCGCCACCACGCAGCGCCCCCGACACCCCGACCCAGGCGCCCAGCGAATTCGGCCCTGAACACCCGCCGCGCGAAGGCCTGTAGCCCATGGACTTCGACACGCCCGGCCTGCTGCTGGGCCTGCTGGTGGCACTGCCCGGTGCCTTCTTGCTGGGCTGGGCAGCCTCGCGCTTCGACCTGCGGCAATGGCGGCGCAGCGACCGCCAGGCACCCAAGGCCTACTTCAAGGGCCTGAACCTGCTGCTCAATGAGCAGACCGACAAGGCCATCGACGCCTTCATCGAGGCGGTGCAGCATGACCCCGACACCAGCGAACTGCACTTTGCACTGGGCAATCTGTTCCGCCGCCGGGGTGAATTCGAGCGCGCGGTGCGGGTGCACCAGCACCTGCTGCAGCGCGCCGACCTGAGCCCGGGCGACCGCGACCGGGCCCAGCATGCGCTGGCGCAAGACTTCATGAAAGCCGGGCTGTTCGACCGCGCCGAAGACGCCTTCCGTGCGCTGGACGGCACGCCCTTCGACACCGAGGCGCGGCTGGCACTGCTGTCGCTGGCCGAACGTTCACGCGACTGGCATGCGGCGGCCGAGGTCGCCAGCCAATTGGAAAAAAGCGGCACCGGCTCGTTCAGCAACCGGCTGGCGCATTACCACTGCGAACTGGCGCTGGAAGCCGACGCCCGGGGCGACGCCACCACCGCCACCACCCTGCTCGACAAGGCCCAGGCGCTGGCGCCGCAGTCGGCCCGGCCTGCGGTGCAGCGCGCCCAGCGCCTGGCCCAGGCCGGCGCCCATGCCGAAGCCCTGGTGGTGTGGGACAGCCTGCGCCTGCGCAACCCCGAGGCCTTTGCCCGCCTGGCCGGCGACTACGCCGACTGCGCAGTGGCCGCCGGCCAGGCCGACGCGGCGCGCACCGCGCTGACTGCCCTGTTCCGCGAAGCCCCCGGCATCGACCTGCTGCGGGCCCTGGCCAGCCTGGACGGCATCCGCCCCGGCGCGTCGCCCTGGCTGATGGACTTGCTGCGCACCGAGCCCAGCCTGTCGGCGGCACTGGAACTGCTGGACACCCCGCGCGCCGACTGGCCCGAAGGCGCCCGCCACAGCGTGCGTGATGCGGTGGCCCGCGCCGCCCGTGCCGGCCAGCGCTACCGCTGTGCGGCCTGCGGCTTCGAGGCCCAACGCCACTTCTGGCAATGCCCGGGCTGTCTGGGCTGGGACACCTTCCCGCCCCGCCACATCGAGGAAGACTAAAGAGCGCCCCATGCTGCAGAACAAGACCATCCTGATCACCGGTGGCACCGGCTCCTTCGGCCACACCTTTGTGCCGATGACGCTGGCGCGCTTCAACCCCAAGAAACTGATCATCTACTCACGCGACGAGATGAAGCAGTGGGAGATGGCCAAGAAGTTCCAGGGCGACAAGCGGGTGCGCTTCTTCATCGGCGATGTGCGGGACCGCGAGCGCCTGTACCGTGCGCTCGACGGGGTCGACCATGTGGTGCATGCCGCTGCCACCAAGATCGTGCCCACCGCCGAGTACAACCCCTTCGAGTGCGTCAAGACCAATGTGCTGGGTGCGATGAACCTGATCGATGCCTGCATCGACAAGGGCATCCAGCGGGTGGTGGCGCTGTCGACCGACAAGGCCAGCAGCCCGGTCAACCTGTACGGCGCCACCAAGCTGGCGTCCGACAAGCTGTTCGTGGCCGGCAATTCCTACGCCGGCGGGCACGACACCCGGTTTGCCGTGGTGCGCTATGGCAATGTGATGGGCTCGCGCGGGTCGGTGATTCCATTCTTCCTGTCGGTGCGCGCGCAAGGCGAGGTGCCGATCACCGACCCGCGCATGACACGCTTCATGATTTCACTCGAACAGGGTGTGGAACTGGTCTGGCATGCCTTTGCCGACATGGTGGGCGGCGAGGTCTATGTCAAGAAGATCCCGTCGATGAGGGTGACCGACCTGGCCACCGCCGTGGCGCCCGACGCCGTGCAGAAGGTGGTCGGCATCCGCCCGGGCGAAAAGCTGCACGAGCAGATGATCGGCCCGGAAGATTCGTATTACACCTATGAATACGACCAGCATTTCAAGATCCTGCCGGCCATCCACAACTGGGACACTAGCAGTGAGCGCATCAAGGACGGCGTGAAGGTGGCCGAGGGCTTCGAATACGCCAGCAACACCAACCCCGAGTGGATGGGCATCGACCAGCTGCGCGCCTGGATGGCGGCCAATGCAGGCAAGATCGGAGCGATCTGACCATGATTCCCTACGGCCGCCAACACATCAGCGCCGACGACGAAGCCGCCGTGCTGGCCGCGCTGCGCAGCGACTGGATCACCCAGGGCCCGGCGGTTCCGCGCTTCGAGCAGGCGTTGGCCGCGCGCGTGGGCGCAGCGCATGGCGTGGCGGTCAGCAATGCCACTGCCGGCCTGCACATCGCCTGCCTGGCGCTGGACCTGGGCCCGGGCGACCGGCTGTGGACCAGCCCCAACACCTTTGTGGCCTCGGCCAATTGCGGCCTGTACTGCGGCGCCACGGTCGACTTTGTCGACATCGATCCACGCTCGCTCAACCTGAGCGTGCCGGCGCTGGCCGCCAAGCTGCAGGCCGCCGAGGCTGCAGGCACCCTGCCCAAGATCGTGGTGCCGGTGCACTTTGCCGGGCAAAGCTGCGACATGCAGGCCATCCACGCCCTGGGCCAGCGCTACGGCTTTCGCATCATCGAAGACGCCTCGCATGCGGTGGGTGGCAGCTACCTCGGCCAGCCGGTGGGCAATGGCCGTTTCAGCGACCTCACGGTGTTCAGCTTCCATCCGGTGAAGATCATCACCACCGCCGAAGGCGGCATGGTGATGACCAACGATGCGGCCCTGGCCGCCCGGCTGGAGCGCCTGCGCAGCCACGGCATCACCCGCGACGCCGCGCTGATGGAGGCCGAGCCCGAGGGCCCCTGGGTCTACGAGCAGATCGAACTGGGGCTGAACTACCGCCTCACCGACCTGCAAGCCGCGCTGGGCTGGTCGCAGTTGTCGCAGCTCGACAATTCGGTGGCCAAACGCCACCAGATCGCCCGCCGCTACGACGACGCACTGGCCGGTCTGCCGCTCACCACGCCCTGGCAAAGCCCGGACGCCCATTCGGCGCTGCACCTGTACCCCATCCAGCTGGATGCGGCGCGCAGCCCGATCAACCGCCGCCAGCTGTTTGATGGCCTGCGTGCTGCCGGCATCGGTGTCAACGTGCACTACATCCCGGTGCACACCCAGCCGCATTACCGGCGCCTGGGCTTTGCGCCGGGGCAGTTTCCGGCGGCCGAGGCCTATTACGCCCAGGCGGTGTCGCTGCCGATGTTCCCCACGCTGACCGATGCGCAGCAAGGCGCCGTGATCGCCGCACTGCGGCAGCTGCTCGGCTGAAGCCGGCTGACCGCATGCGCCTGGCCGTCATCCCCGCCCGCGGCGGCAGCAAGCGCATCCCGCGCAAGAACATCCGCGCCTTCGCCGGCCGGCCGATGATCGCCTGGTCGATCGACGCGGCGCTGCAAAGCGGCTGCTTCGACCGGGTGGTGGTGTCCACCGACGACGCCGAGATCGCAGCCGTGGCACGTGCTGCCGGTGCCGAGGTGCCCTTCATCCGCCCGGCCGAACCTGTCCGACGACCACACCGGCACCATCCCGGTGGTGGCGCATGCGCTGCAGTGGCACCTGGACCAGGCCGATGCCAGCCTGGCGCCGCAGCAGGTGTGCTGCCTGTATGCCACCGCGCCCTTTGTGCAGCCGGCCGACCTGCAGCGCGGCCTGGCGCTGCTGGAGTCGACCGGCGCGCTGTATGCGTTTTCGGTCACCAGCTATGCCTTTCCGATCCAGCGGGCCATCCGCCTGACCGCCGACGGCCGGGTGGCGATGTTCGACCCGGCCCAGTTCAACACCCGCAGCCAGGACCTGGAAGAAGCCTGGCATGACGCCGGTCAGTTTTACTGGGGCCAGGCCAGCGCCTGGCTGCAGGGCCGGCGCATCTTCTCGCCCGACGCCGTGCCGGTGCCGCTGCCGCGCCACCGGGTGCAGGACATCGACACGCCCGAAGACTGGACCCGGGCTGAATGGCTGTGGCGGGCGATGCAGGCAGAACCCGGCGCGGCATGAAGGGCTGGCGCGTGGCCATCCGCGCGGATGCCGGTGTGGACCTGGGCAGCGGCCATGTGATGCGCTGCCTGGCGCTGGCCGCAGTGCTGCGCCAGCGCGGCGCCCAGGTGCACTTTGTCTGCCGTGGTGGCCTGGGCCAGCTGGGTGGCCGCATCACGGCCGATGGCCATGGCCTCAGCCTGCTGGGCGACACACTGGCGCCTGCGCAGGACGCCCAGCAGACCCGCGCCGCGCTGGCCGAGGCCTGGCGCGGTGCCGGCTGCACGCTGCTGCTGGTCGACCATTACCGCCTGGGCGCCACCTGGGAGCGGGCACTGCGGCCTGCCTGCCAGCACCTGGCCGCCATCGACGACCTGGCCGACCGCGCACACGATGTCGACTTGCTTGTCGACCAGAACCTGGGCCGCGCCGCACCCGATTACGCCGCCTTGCTGCCGCCAGCAGCGGTGCGCCTGATCGGCCCGCGCTTCGCCCTGCTGCGGCCCGAATTTGCGGCAGCACGCGCCGCCAGCCTGGCCCGCCGCACCGCCAGCCTGGCCCACTGCAACACCACCGGTTGGCGCCAGCTGCTGGTCAGCCTGGGTGGCGCCGACCCGCAGCAGGGCACCTTGCGCTGCCTGCAGGCCCTGGCGGATTGCCGCTTGCCACCTGATGCGGTGGTGACGGTGGTGCTGGGGGCGCTGGCCGACACCCGCCCGACCATCGAGGCCCTGCTGCCCGACCTGCCGTTTGCCACCCGGCTGCTGACCAACGTGAGCGACATGACAGGGCCGCTGGCCGGCGCCGACATCGCCATCGGCGCGGCAGGCGGCAGCGCCTGGGAGCGCTGCTGCCTGGGCCTGCCCAGCCTGCTGCTGGTGCTGGCCGACAACCAGCAGCCCGGCACGCAGGCCTTGGTGGCGGCGGGTGCCGCGCTGCCGCTGGGCCTGGTCGCAGACCTGCCCAGCAGCCTGTGCAGGGCCCTGCAGACGCTGGCCGACCCGCTGCGGCTGCAGGCCATGGCTTCGGCCGCCGCCGGCATCACCGACGGCCAGGGCACAGCGCGTGTGGCCGATGCGCTGCTGGCCTTGCACTGAGCAGTCGTGAAAGCACCCAACATGCCCCCGTTGCCCATCGACACCCTGCAGCCGCTGCACGCCGACGACCTGGCCACGGTGCGCGCCTGGCGCAACCACCCGGACGTGCGGCGCCACATGTTCAGCAGCCACGACATCAGCGCGGCCGAGCACCAGCAATGGTTCGCCCGCCAGCAGGCCGACCCCAGCCGACGGCTGTGGCTGTTCCGGCGCGGTGGCCAGCCGATGGGCTTTGTGCATTTCAGCGGCGTGGCGCCAGGCGGCGTGGCGGAGTGGGGCTTCTACGCCGCGCCCGGTGCGCCCAGGGGCACCGGCCGGGCGCTGGGCCAGGCGGCGCTGGCGCGGGCCTTTGCACGCGAGCAATTGCACAAGGTGTGCGGCCAGGTGCTGGCATCGAACACCGCGTCGCTGGACTTCCACCGCCGGCTGGGTTTTGCCGAAGAAGGGGTGCTGCGCCAGCAGCACCGCAGCGACGGGCCCGGCGGCGCCCACTACCATGACGTCCATTGCTTCGGGTTGCTGCGTGCCGACTGGCCCGGCCCCGTGCAGGAGCACTCCCCATGACCATGCCCGCCATCACCATCGCCGGCCGGCGCATCGCAGCCGATGCCCCGCCCTATGTCATTGCTGAACTCTCGGCCAACCACAACGGCAGCCTGGACACCGCGCTGGCCATCGTCGACGCGGCCAAGGCGGCCGGCGCCGACGCGGTCAAGCTGCAGACCTACCGCCCCGACACCATCACCCTCGACAGCGACGGCGACGGCTTTGTCATCCAGGGCGGCCTGTGGCACGGCCGGCGCCTCTATGACCTGTACCAGGAGGCACACATGCCCTGGGACTGGCACGCCACGCTGTTTGCCCGCGCCCGCCAGGTCGGCATCACCATCTTCAGCTCGCCCTTCGATACCACCGCCGTCGACCTGCTGGAAGACCTGAACGCGCCGGCCTACAAGATCGCCAGCTTCGAGGCGGTCGACCTGCCGCTGATCCGCTATGTGGCGCGCACCGGCAAGCCGATGATCATCTCCACCGGCATGGCCGATGCCGAGGAGATTGCCGAAGCGGTGGACGCTGCCCGCAGCGGCGGCTGCACCCAGCTGGCGCTGCTGCACTGCGTCAGCGGCTATCCCGCGCCGGCGGCTGATTACCAGCTGCGCACCCTGACCGACATGATCCAGCGCTTCGGCGTGGTCACCGGTTTGTCCGACCACACGCTGGACAACACCACCGCCATCGCCGCCGTGGCCCTGGGTGCGTCGCTGATCGAAAAGCACTTCACGCTCGACCGCTGCAGGCGGCGGGCCCGATGACAGCTTCAGCCTGCAGCCGGCCGAGCTGGCCCAGCTGTGCCAGGGCGCCCGCACCGCCTGGTCGGCGCTGGGCGCGGTGGACTATGGCCGCAAGAGCAGCGAGATCGGCAATGCCCAGTTCCGCCGCTCGCTGTACTTCGTCAAGCCCCTGAAGGCGGGCGAGGCCATCACTGCCGATGCGGTGCGCAGCGTGCGCCCGGGCTTTGGCCTGGCGCCCAAGCACTGGGACGCCGTGGTCGGCAAGCGGGCTGCGCGCGACATCGCCGTCAACACGCCGGTGGCCTGGGACACGCTGGCGTGAGTGGCAGCGCACCGATCCAGCTGCTCTGCGTCTCCACCGCCGCCAACACCGACGCCGCGCTGCAGGCGCTGGTGCAGCAGGCCGCCGGGCAGATCAAGCTGGTGCTGCACCTGGGCAGCGCGGACGCCGACTACAAGGCCTCGGCCGTCTCGCGCATGAACCTGCGGCGCGGCCAGCGTGGCCACATCACCGAGGGCACGCAGTTCAGCGGCCAGGCGCACGGCCTGTTCATGCAACCGGGCTACGACGCACTGGTCGATGACTTCATCGACCACCTGCACCGCCGCGCCGAGCCCTATGCCCACCTGCCGCATGCGTTGAGCGGCTTCCATGCCTACTGGGATTACCACCACATCCTGGCCGATGTGCTGGCACAGCGCATCACCGACAGCGGCGCGACCCACATGCTGTTCTTCAACGTGCCGCACCTGGTGCATGACACCCTGGTCTACCAGGTCGGCCGGGCGCTCGGCCTGCAATGCCTGGTGCTGACGCAGTCGCTGTTCCCGAACACCTTTTTCTCGATGCCGTCGATCGAGGCGTACGGCCGGCTCCGGCCTGGCCAGCCCGTGGCTGCGCCCTACCCGATCAACCGCGAGGAGACGCTGGAGCATTTCTACATGAAGGGCGTGGGCCAGCAACAGGCCAGTGGCGGGCGCATCAGTGCCAAGGCCATCGGCCAGCTGGCGGCGTTCCTGCTGCTCAAGCGCCGCTGGCAGGCGCTGAACCCGTTCTACGTGGCCGGCCTGCTGCGCCGCATGCAGCGCATCTATGGCGGCCTGCCCGCCTGGCGCGACCCGTTTGCGCGCTTCTTCCATGCCGACGAGCTGGCCTACTTCGAGCACCTGCTGCAGTTCGAGGACCAGCCGGTGGACCTGGACGCACCGTTTGTCTACTTCGCGCTGCAACTGCAGCCGGAGATGACCACCTCGGCCCTGGGCGGCCCGTTCAAGGACCAGGCGCTGGCGATCGAGACGCTGGCGCGCATGCTGCCGCCGGGCGTGCGCATCCTCGTCAAGGAAAATCCCAAGCAGGGCGCCTACATGCGCGGGCCGCTGTTCTTCCACCGGCTGGCGCGCATTGCGCAGCTGCAGTTTGTGCCCTCGCACACCAGCACCCATGCACTGACCGCCCGGGCGCTGTATGTGGCCAGCATCAGCGGCACGGTGGGCTGGGAGGCCGTGCGCAAGGGCAAGCCGGCGCTGGTGTTCGGCCACACCTGGTATGCCGACCTGCCGGGGGTGCACCGCTGGCACGCCGGGCTCAGCCATGCAGACATCGTCGGCGGCCCGCCCGAGCATGCCGCGCTGGAACAGGCCATGGGCCAGCTGCTGGCCCAAGCACACAGCGGCATCATCGAGCGCCACTACAGCGCCCTGGTGCCCGACCATGACGCCGCCCGCAACGCCCAGGCGGTGGCGGCCGCCGCGCTGCCGCTGCTGTTGGGCACGGCAGCCACCAGCTTTTGCTGACGATGGCGGCCTGGTGGCGGTTTGCGGCGCTGGGGCTGCTGCTGCATGCTGCAGCGGCGCTGGCCGGCTTCATGGAAGCCAAGGACCTGGCCAAGATGGCGCTGTGGTGGACGGTGGCCGGCAGCGCCCTGTGGTTGGCCGCCGGGCGTGCCGGCCCGCGTGCCCAAACCTGGGCCGGGCTGGGCCTGGCCCTGCTGTTTGCGCTGGACATCGGCAGCCAGGGCGTGGTGCGCGGCTACTTTGGCACCGACCCGCAGCCCGGCGTGATCGCCGAAAGCCTGGCCAACACCACCGCCGGCGAAGCGGCGGGCTTTCTGCAAGAGCAGGCCGGTGCCATCGGCCGCGGCCTGGCATTCACCCTGGCCGCCTTGGTGGCGGCGGTTGCGCTGCTGCGGGTCAGGGTGGTGGCGTCGCCTGAAAGCAGCCACCGCGACAAACACCGCAACAACAACCGCAACAACAACCGCCATGTCAGCCGCCATGTCAGCCGCCATGTCAGCCGCCACACCGCGCGCAGCACCTGGCTGCTGGCCGGCCTGCTGGCGCTGACCGCCCTGCTGCACGTCAACCCGGCCATGCTGCGCCAGCAGCCGTTGCTGCGCTGGGGCGTGGTGTATGCGCGGCACCTGCAGGCCGAGCGCGAAATCCGCGGGCTGGATGCGGCGCGGGCCCGGGTGGCCGCTGGCCAAGCCGACTGGCAGGTGCAACGCTTGAGCGACGCACCGCGCACCGTGCTGCTGGTCATCGGCGAAAGCGACAACCGCTTGAACTGGGGCGCACTGGGCTATGGCCGCGACACCACCGCAGCGCTGACCCAGGCGCTGGCCGCCCTGCCCGGCCAGGCGGTGCTGTTTGCAGCCGGCCAGTCGGCCGAAGCCTTCACCCTGCCATCGCTGCGGCTGGCACTGACCCCCGCCACGCTGGCCAACCCGGGCGACTGGCAGGCCTTGCCCGACATCACCCAGCTGGCCCAGGCCGCCGGCTACCAGGTGGGCTGGCTGTCAAACCAGCCGGCGCATGAAGGCTGGTTTGCCGCCATGGCCAAGACAGCCGACCGGCGGCGCTTTGTCAACGCCGGCAACTGGCGCGACAGCAATGCCACCGACCACGACCTGCTGCCGCCGCTGCGTGACTGGCTGGCAGCGCCGGCAGCGCCACATGAATTCATCGTGCTGCACCTGCTGGGCCAGCATTTTCACTTCCGCCAGCGCTGCCCTGCCGGCACCCACCCCTGGCGCGACGTGCACGACGACGCGGTGATGCAGCAACTGCAGGCGGCAGGCCGCTCGGCCGGCATCCGCCAGGCCCGCAACGATTACGACGATGCGGTGCACTGCGGCGCCAAGGTGCTGGGCCAGGTGCTGCAACTGCTGCACCAGCAGCGGCCGGGCCGGGCGGTGGACCTGCTGTACTTCTCGGACCACGGCCAGGAAGTGGGCCACCACCGCGACTTTGCCGGCCACAGCCAGCAAGACGCATCGGGCTACACGATTCCGATGCTGTGGTGGTCGCGCACGGCCGACGGCGCTGCACCGGCGCGCCGCGCCGGACGGGCTGGCCACGCGCGCCTGGCGCCTGGACAGCATCGACCACACGCTGCAACGCCTGCTGCAGATCCGCAGCCGCTGGTACCAGGCCAGCCAGGACGTGCTGGACCCGGCCTACAAGCCCCCCGACCCCGGCGCAGCGCCGCTGCAGCGCTGAGCGCCGCTGGCTCAGCGCAACGTGGCGGTGGCGTCCATGGTCAGCCAGCCGGCGTGGTCTTGCGCCCACAGCCGCACTGTCTTGCCATCGGCCTGCAACTGGCCGTTGACCTGCATCGGCACGCCGTCGAAGGTGGGCCGCACCGCACGGAACTGGAAGCTGGCCACATCGGCGCCCGGGCAGATGGCGCTGCAGCAAGTCCATCAGCAAGGTGGCGATCAGCGGGCCGTGCACCACCAGGCCGGGATAGCCCTCCACCTGGGTGACGTAGGGCCGGTCGTAGTGGATGCGGTGGCCGTTGAAGGTGAGCGCGCTGTAGCGGAACAGCAGCAAGGCGTCAGGCAGCCAGGTGTGCTGCCAGGCCGCAGCAGTGGCCGCTGGCGTGGGCGCCGGGTCGGCGTCGCCGGGGCGCTTGGCGTCGCGGTAGACGATGTCGTGGTGTTCGGTGATGGCCGGGCCGCTGGCGCTGCTGCTGAACAGCGCATGCCGGACCTTGACGAACACCAGGCGGCCGGTGCGGCCGTCTTTCACCGTGATGTCGGCAATGCCGGACTCGCGCCGCACCGTGTCGCCCACCCGCACCGGGTGGTGGAACTGCAGCTGGCTGCCGGCCCACATGCGCCGCGGCAAGGGCACCGGCGGCATGAAACCGCCCTTGGTGGGGTGGCCGTCGTCCCCCGCCTCGCTGTGCCGGTAGCGGGGCAAAAAATACAGCCAATGCCACAGATACGGCAAGGCGCTGCCGGGCGCCACGTCGGCGGCGGGGTGGTCCAGCGTGGCATGCAAGGCCAGCACCGGCGTCGCGCCGACACTGTCGTGCAGGGTCTCGCTGCGGCCGATCCAGTCACGCAGGCCGGCCAGATCGGCCGGGTCTTGGGGCAGGGGCGTGTCGGTGTGCATGGTCTGGATTCTGGGCCCGGTCGTCTGCGGTGGCTGTCACGCACCGGGCAAACGGCGCCGGGTGGTCGGCCGCTGCCGCATCGGCTGGTGGCCCGACAGGCGGCGCAGCGGCAGCGGGTCAGTCGCGGTCGTGGCCCTTGTGCTTGCCCTTGTCCTTGCCATGGCCCTTGCCGTGGCCATGGCCGGTCGTCACGGCGGTCGCTGTCGCGGTCGTCATCGGCGGTCATCACGCCGGTCCTGGCGCGGCGCACTGCGCACCACATGGTCCTGGTACCAGCGCTCCTGCACAAAGTACACCGGGGTGGCGCAGGCGTCATAGGCCTTGCAGTGCTTGCGCCAGTTCTTGCGGTGGCCGGGCGGCACGCGCAGATAGACCGGCTGCGGCGCCTGCACCTGCTGGTAGATCACCAGCGGGCGCTGCACGATCAGCTGCGGCTGCGGGATAGCGGCCGATGTCGATGCGGCCATAAACGCCGGGCTGGTTGATGCCGATGGACACGCCGACGTCCACATCGGCCGCCACGGCCGGCGCGCCGGCCAGCAGCAGGCTGCCCAGGGCAAGCGCTGCACCCAGCAGGCGCAGCGGGCGGCTTGTCTTGAAAACTTGCATGTCATCTCCTGTGGCCGGCGGGTGCCGGCACGCGACCCTTGATTCAACGCAGGGCCAAGCCCGCCGGTTGGCGGACGCTGGCGGGACAGGTTGTAGGACAAGGCCGCGTCTGGGCCGGCCGGCGTCAGGCCTCGTAGACGATCTCGGCCCGCCCGCCGTGGGCCAGTGCCTTGCAGCGTGCCAGGGCCTCGTCGCTGGGCCAGAAGCGGCCGTCCTCGCCCAGGTCCAGCTCGGCGCAGGCACTGGTCTGGCTGCCGCCATGCAAGCCGGTGCGGGCGATCTGCAGGCGCAAGGGCAGGCCCTGCACGCGCTGCAGGCCATCTGCGTCGGTGTCGCGCTGGGCGGGCCAGGTGCGCACCAGGTCGGCCAGCGGCGCCACACCGCCGCCGTGCAGGGCCAGTGCCAGGTAGCGGCCGAAGCGGGCCCGGGCCGACGCCAGGTTCCACACCGCAGTGACATTCAGCCGCAGGCCGCCCGAGAAACGGTCGGGCTGCACCTTGCCTTGCACGATCAGCAGTTCGTCTTCGGCGAACAAGGTCTTGTGGGCCTCGATCAGTTCGTCGTTGGCCACCGCCTCGATGGTCTCGCTCTGGTCGTCGAGCTTGAAGATCGCCACCCGCCCACGCTGGCCGTTGACAAAGCGCAGGTCGCTGACGATGCCGGCCAGCAGCTGCGGGTCGCGGCTGTCCACCAGGTCGGCGATGCGGCGCTTGCAGAAACGCCGCACCTCGGCTTCGCTCTGCTGGAACAAGTGGCCGGACAGGAAGAAGCCCAGCGCCGTCTTTTCCAGCAGCAGCCGTTCCTGGATGCTCCAGGGCTCGGCGGGGGCCAGCGGCGGCTCCTGGGTCGACGAGCCATGGTCGCCGTCGTCGAACAGCCCGCCCTGCGAGGCATTGACCACCTGGTGCTCGGCAAACTCGAAGCCCAGGCCCACGCTGGCCACCAGCAAGGGCCGGCACCAGGCGCCTGGCGCGCCGGCATCGGCTGGCTGCGGCGCAGCGCCGGCGGCGCTGCGGTCGGCATGCAGCGCATCAAAGGCGCCGGCCTTGATCAGCGCCTCGACCGCCCGCTTGTTGACCCGCTTGCGGTCGACCCGGGCGCAGAAGTCGAAGAAGCTGTGGAAGCGGCCACCGGCTTCACGCGCCTCGACGATGGCCTCCACCGCGCTCTGGCCGGTGCCCTTGACGGCGCCTAGCGCATAGCGAACGCGCTTCTTGTCCAGCGGCTCGAAGCGGTAGCTGCCCTCGTTGACATCGGGGGCCGAGAAGCTGATGCCGAACAACTTGGCGTCGTTGAGCAGCACCTTGAGCTTGTCGGTGTCGTCCATCTCGATGCTCATGTTCGCGGCGTAGAACTCGGCCGTGAAATGCACCTTCAGCCAGGCCGTGTGGTAGGCCAGCAGGCTGTAGGCGGCGGCATGGCTCTTGTTGAAGCCATAGCCCGCAAACTTCTCCATCAGGTCGAAGACCTCGTCGGCCTTCTCTTGGCCGATGCCCTGCTCGCCGGCGCCCTTGCGGAAGATGCCGCGGTGCTCGGCCATCTCCTCGGCCTTTTTCTTGCCCATGGCGCGGCGCAGCAGGTCGGCGCCGCCCAGGCTGTAGCCACCCAGGATCTGGGCGCTCTGCATCACCTGCTCCTGGTAGACCATGATGCCGTAGGTCTCGCTGAGCACCTGCTCCAGCAAGGGGTGCGGGTACTCCACCACCTCCTTGCCATGCTTGCGCGCCACAAAGCTGGGGATCAGGTCCATCGGGCCCGGGCGGTACAGGGCGTTCAGCGCGATCAGGTCTTCCAGCCGGCTGGGCTTGGCGTCGCGCAGCATGCCCTGCATGCCACGCGATTCAAACTGGAACACGCTCTCGGTCAGGCCGTCGGAGAACAGCTTGTAGACCTTGGGGTCGTCGAGCGGGATGTTGTCGAAGCTGAAGCCCTGGCGCTCGGGGTGGCGCGCGACGATGAAGTCCTTGGCCAGCTCCAGGATGGTCAGCGTGGCCAGGCCCAGAAAGTCGAACTTCACCAGGCCGATGGCCTCGACATCGTCCTTGTCGTACTGGCTGACCGCCGAATCGCTGCCCGGCTGCTGGTACAGCGGGCAGAAATCGGTGATCTTGCCCGGCGCGATCAGCACCCCGCCGGCATGCATGCCGATGTTGCGCACGATGCCTTCGACCCTTGTCGCCAGGCTCAGCAGCTCGGCCACCTCTTCTTCGGCGGCTTCGCGCTGCTCCAGCTCGGGCGCTTCCTTGCGGGCGTAGATGATGCCGGGGTCGGGGTTGGCCGGCACCTTGGCCAGGGTCACCGTCTTGCCCGGCGGCGCCGGGATCAGCTTGGCCACGCTGTCGACATGGCCGTAGCCCATGCCCAGCACCCGGCCGATGTCGCGCAGCGCGGCCTTGGCCGCCATGGTGCCGAAGGTGGCGATCTGGCTGACGGCGGCGCGGCCGTACTTGTCCTTGACGTAATCGATCACCCGGTCGCGGTTGCCCTGGCAGAAGTCGATGTCGAAGTCGGGCATCGACACACGCTCGGGGTTCAGGAAGCGCTCGAACAGCAGCTTGTACTGCAGCGGGTCTAGGTCGGTGATCTTCAGCGCATAGGCCACCAGGCTGCCGGCGCCCGAGCCCCGCCCCGGCCCCACCGGGCAGCCGTTGTTCTTGGCCCAGTTGATGAAGTCGGCCACGATCAAAAAGTAGCCCGGAAAGCCCATCTTCAGGATGGTGGTGATCTCGAAGTCCAGCCGCTCCACATAGCGCGGGCGTTCGGCCTCGCGCTTGGCGGTGTCGGGAAACAGCTGCAGCAGGCGCTGCTCCAGCCCGGCGAAGCTGGCCTCACGGAAATAGTCGCCCATCGGCATGGGCCTGCCGTCGTCCAGCAAGGGCGTGGGGAAGTCGGGCAGGTAGTTCTTGCCCATGGCCAGCGACAGATTGCAGCGCTGGGCAATCGCCAAGGTGTTGGCCAGCGCGCTGGGCAGGTCGGCAAACAGCGCCGCCATCTGCGCCTGGGTCTTGAAGTACTGCTCGCGCGAAAAGCGCTTGATGCGCTTGGGGTTGGCCAGGGTCTCGCCCTCGGCCACGCAGACCCGGGCCTCGTGGGCATCAAAATCGTCCGGCTCGGCAAATTCCACCGGGTGGGTGGCCACCACCGGCAGGCCCAGCGTGGCAGCCAGCGCCACGGCGGCCCGCACATGGGGCTCATGCTGGGGCAGGCCGGCGCGCTGCAGCTCGATGTAGAAACGCCCCGGAAACAGCCCGGCCAGCCGCTGTGCCGCCGCGCGCGCACGCTCGGTGTCGCCCGCCAGCAGGGCCACGCCCACCGCGCCCAGGTCGGCGCCCGACAAGGCGATCAGCCCGCCGCCCAGCTCGGCCAGCCAGTCCCACTTGATCCAGGCCTGGGCGCGCTGGGCATTGCTGACCCAGCCGCGCGCCAGCAGTTCGCACAGGTTCAGGTAGCCCTGGCGGTTCTGCACCAGCAGCAGCAGCCGGCTGGCCACCGGCGTGCTGCCGGGGATGGCCTGCTCCGGCTCCAGAAACACATCGGCGCCGATGATCGGCTTGACACCCTTGCCGCGGCAGGCCTTGTAGAACTTGACGGCGCCAAACAGGTTGCTCAGGTCGGTGATCGCCAGCGCCGGCTGGCCGTCGGCCCGGGCGGCAGCGGCAGCGGCGTCGACCCGCAGGGTGCCGTCGACGACTGAATATTCGGTGTGGGTGCGCAGGTGGACAAATTGCATCGCCAGATTGTAGGGAGCGGGGTTTCTACAATCGCCGCGTGCCAGCGCCCTTGCTCAACATCGCCACCTACCGCTTTGCCCCGCTGGCCGACCTGCCGGCCCTGCGCCAGCGGCTGTTCGACGCCGCCCAGGCCCAGGGCCTGCGCGGCACGGTGCTGCTGGCCACCGAAGGCATCAACCTGTGCCTGGCCGGCCCGGCCGACGGCATCGCCGCCTGGCTGGCGGTGGTGCAGCGCCGAGCCCGGCCTGGGCGGCCTGGCCACCAAGGACAGCTGGAGCGCGCAACAGCCCTTCCAGCGCCTGAAGGTCAAGATCAAGCCCGAGATCATCCGCATGAACCTGCCGGCGGTGCGCGCCGGCCAGCGGGCGGGCGCCGGCGGTGGCCGCCACCACACTGGCGCGCTGGCTGGCCCAGGGCCATTGCGACGCCGGCCGGCCGCTGGCGCTGCTGGACACCCGCAACGCCTTTGAAGTCGATGCCGGCGCCTTTGTCGGCGCCATCGACTGGCGGCTGCAGAAGTTCAGTGATTTCCCGGCCGCGCTGGCGGCGCACCGCAGTGCGCTGGCGGGCCACACCGTGGTCAGCTACTGCACCGGCGGCATCCGCTGCGAAAAAGCCGCGCTGGTGATGCAGGACCTGGGCTTGCCCCATGTGCTGCAGCTGGACGGCGGCATCCTGCAAGTATTTTGCCGACACCGCGGCACGGCGCCCGGTTGGCGCGGCAGCTGCTTCGTCTTCGACGACCGGGTGGCGCTGGCGCCCAGCCTGCTGCCCGCCGACACGCGGACCAATGCGCCGACGAACACGCCGACGAACGCGTCGACCGATGCCACCACAGGGCGGCCCCATGATCCGCATCCTCATCGGCGTGCTGGTCTTCTTCAGCGCGCTGTCGATCCCGTTCTTGCGTGCGCCAGACCGGCCGGTGGAGACCCTGGTGGCCCGCTGGGCCCAGCCGCCGTCGGAGTTTCTGGACCTGGACGGCCAACTGGTGCACTACCGCGACGAAGCGCCGCTGGCCGCCTTGCTGCCCGCTGCCACCGCTGACCAGCCGCCCGGCAGCGCACCAGCCGCTGCCGCCCGCCCCTGCGGCTGCTGGCAGCGCGCCAGTCCAGCCGCCCCAGCGCCACAGCGGCGCTGCCGCCCATCGTCTTGCTGCACGGCACATCGGCCAGCCTGCACACCTGGGACGGCTGGGCCCGGGCGCTGCGCAGCCAGCGCCGGGTGATCCGGCTCGACCTGCCCGCCTTCGGCCTGACCGGGCCCTTCACCGGCGCCTATGCCGGCCAGGCCTACACCGGCGCCAACTACGCCCGCTTTGTGCTGGCCGTGCTGGACCGGCTGGGCGTGCAGCGCTTTGTGGTGGCCGGCAACAGCCTGGGTGGCGAGGTGGCCTGGCGCATCGCCGCCGCCGCGCCGCAACGGGTGGCGGCCCTGGTGCTGGTGGACGCCGCCGGCTACCCGCTGGTCGACGCCAGCATCCCGCTGGGCTGGCAGATCGCCCGGCTGCCGGTGCTGGGCCAGATCACCGAACATGTGCTGCCGCGGCCGCTGGTCGTGCAAGGCCTGGCGGCGGTCTACGGCGACCCGACCAAGATCACCGAGCCGCTGGTCGACCGCTATTTCGAGCTGACCCTGCGCGCCGGCAACCGCGCCGCGCTGGTGCGAGCGTGCGCGCACCTGGACCAGCGCCGAAGGGGTGCAGAAGGTCGAGGGCGTGCGCGCGCCCACGCTGATCCTGTGGGGCGGCCAGGACCGCATCATCCGGCCGGCCACGGCCCAGCGCTTTGCGGCCGACATCCCCGGCAGCCAGGTGCTGGTGTTCGACGACCTGGGCCATGTGCCCCACGAAGAAGACCCGGCGCGCACCGTGGCCGCCGTACAAGCCTTCTTGCGCTGACGCGGCGCTGGCCGGTGGCGGCTCAGCCCGCCGTGCGCCCCACCACACCAGCGCAGAAAGCGGCCAGGTCGCGTGCCACCTGCAAGGCCGCCCGCTGGGCGGCTGCCACACCGCCGGCCGCGTCTTCACTGGGGGCGGCCTCGCTGACGTCAAACACCTGCGTGGCCAGCACGGCACGGCTGCTGGTGTCGACCAGCACCGCGCGCAGCGTCAGCCGCAGCTGGCTGGGCCCGGCGCCAAATTGCTGCTGCAGGCGCAGCAGTTCGGTGTCCAGGCGCCAGCGGGTGGCCGCGCCGGCCGGCGCCAGCAGCACCACCTGGAAGGCGCCGGTGGCCTCGGCCGCCCGCACCAGCAGGGGCGCCAACAGGCGCGCCGGCGTGTCCAGCCATTCACTGGCGGTGTAGTGCTCGATGCGCTGCGGCGTGCGCTGGTAGGCGATCAGCCGGGTGTCCAGCCAGCTGGCAGCGCGTGGCACGGCCACCAGCAGGCTGGGCGCACCCACCGGCGCCGCCGGGCGCGCGGGCGTGGCAGCGCCGTCGTCCAGCCCGTACAGCGCCGGCGCGGCCGCCGGCTTGGGCAGCAGGCTGGCGCTGCAGCCGGCCAGGCCCAGGCTGCCGCCGGCGCCCAGCGTGCCCAGCAGGGCCAGCGCCTGGCGGCGCGTGGCGACCGGCCGGGCCGGTGGCTGGGTTGCCGGGTGCATCGACGGGCGGGCCGATGCCTCTGGCAGAATGCCCGGTCCGCCAACCAGCCGCACCCAGCGGGCGGGTCTGGAACCCCAGCCGACGGCTCATGGTGTGGCCCCTTCGCCCGGGCCGGGTGCACGCTGCGCAGCGCCCACCAGCAGGCTGCCAGGCTGGCTGCGCAACTGGTCGCTCAGCTGGCGCAGCGACCCCACCAGCGGCCCCAGTTCGGCCAGCACCCGGTCCAGGCCTGGCAGGGTGTCGCCGCGCAATTGCTGCACGCCACCCAGGGCTGCCTCAGCGGCCTGGCCGGCGCGGGTGCTGGCCTGGCCGGCGGCCTGGGCCATGCGGTCGACCGATGCGGCCGCTGCCTCCAGTTTGTTCAGCGCCGGGCCAACCTGGGCCAGCGCCGGCCCCACGGCTGCCACCACCGGGCCCAGCTGGGCACTGGCGCGGGCCGCATGGCGGGCGGTGGTGGCCAGGTCGGTGATGCCGCTGGCCAGCTGGCCACGCTGTTCGGCCAGGGTCTGCAGCAGCACCGACACGTCTTGCAGGCTGCGCTGGATGGCGGCCTGGTTGTCGGTGCTGAACAGCGCATTCAGGTTGCTGGAGGTGCGGTCGACGCTGGCCAGCACCGTGGTCATCACGTTTTCCAGCCGGGCGCTGATGCTGGGCTTGGACCGGATCTGCGGCAGCTGGCCATCGGCCGCCGCCACCAGCGCAGGCGAGCTGGCCGTGCCGCCGCTCAGTTCCACATAGGCGATGCCGGTGAGGCCCTGCGACTTGAGCACCGCCTCGCTGTCTTGCTTGACCGGTGTGCCGCGCTCGATCAGCAGGCCCAGGCGCACTTGCCGCGGGTTGTCGGGGTCGATGGCGATGCGCACCACCTTGCCCACGTCCACGCCCAGGTACTTGACCGGTGCATCCAGGTTCAGGCCCGCCACCGATTCGCTGAAGATGGTTTCGTAGGCGGTGGTCGGTTTGCCGCTGCCCACACCGGCGGCCAGCCACAGCACGCCAGCCACCAGGGCGGCCCCCAGCAGCAGCACAAATGCACCCACCAGGGTGGGGTTCACTTTGTCTTCCATGCGGTCTCCGGTGTCAGGGGCGCCGCGTCGGCGCCGGGGTGGCGGCGGGCAGCGTCGAAATAGGCCGCCACCATCGGGTGCGGGTTGTCGGCCAGGCTGGCCATGGGGCCGATGGCCAGCACCCGGCCCTCGCCCAGCACGGCCACCCGGTCGGGCACCCGCCACAGCAGTTCCAGATCATGGCTGATGATCACGATGGTGGGGCCGAATTGGGCCCGGGTGGCGGTGATCAGCGCGCCAATGCCGGCGGCGCTGGCCGGGTCCAGCCCCGAAGTGGGCTCGTCGAGGATCAGCAGTTCCGGGTCGAGCGCCAGCGCCCGCGCCAGCGACGCCCGCTTGAGCATGCCGCCGCTGAGCGCATCGGGAAACTTTTGCACCACATCGGGCGGCAGGCCGGTGAGCGACAGCTTCCAGTCGGCAATGCCGTCGATCAGAGCGTCGTCCAGTTGCACGCCGCCGCCGGCCAGGCGGCCCTGCTCGCGCAGCGGCAGACCGACGTTTTCACGCACCGTCAGCGCACTGAACAGCCCGCCTTTCTGGAACATCACGCCCCAGCGCTGGCGCAGCGCCTGCCAGCCGTGGTCGTCCAGCGTCGCCAGGTCGGTGCCGAACAAGCGCACCGTGCCGGCGGTGGGCCGCTGCAGGCCGATGATTTCGCGCATCAGCACCGATTTGCCCGAGCCGCTGCCGCCGGCAATCGCCAGGATCTCGCCGCGCCGCACCGTCAGGTCCAGCCGGTCATGCACCAGCTGCTTGCCGAAGCGGGTGACGATGCCCTGCAGCTGCACCACGGCGTCGGCGTCGGCGTCGGCGTCGCGTCGGCACGCCGATCAGCGCCGGTGTCGGCCTGGCTGCCAGCGGTTAGTTCCACGGCGCCGGCCATTCAGATGTCCAGCCAGTTGAACAACACGGAAAAGGCGGCATCGACCACGATCACCAAGAAGATGGACTGCACCACGGCCAGCGTGGTCTGGCGGCCCACGCTGTCGGCGCTGCCCCGGGTGCAAAAGCCCTGGTGGCAGCCGATCACCGAGATCACCGCTGCAAACACCAGCGATTTGCCCAGCCCCACCAGCAGGCTGGCGCCTTGCAGCTGCTGGCCGAAGCGGTCGATGAATTCATGGAAACCGATGTCGAGCTGGGTGCGCGCCATCACCATGCCGCCGAACACGCCGGTGATGTCGGCCCACACCGTGAGCAGCGGCAGCGCGATGGCCAGCGCCAGCAGGCGGGGCAGCACCAGCTGCTCCAGCGGCGCCATGCCCAAGGTGCGCATGGCGTCGACTTCTTCGGTGACGACCATGGTGCCGATTTGCGCGGCATAGGACGAGCCCGAGCGCCCGGCAATGATGATGGCCGTCATCAGCGGCGCAAACTCGCGCAGCATCGAATAGCCCACCAGTTCCACCACAAAGATGTTGGCGCCGAAAGTGCGCAGTTGGCCCGCACCCTGGTAGGCCACCACCACGCCCAGCAAAAAGGACATCAGGCCGACGATGGCCAGGGCGTCGAAACCGCCGATCTGCACATGGTGCAGCACGCTGCGCCAGCGCAGCCGGCGCGGATGCGCCAGCACCCCGGCGCCGGCCTGGGCCACCTCGCCCACAAAGGCCAGCAGCGCCAAGGCCTGGCGCAGGCCCTGCAAGCTGGCCAGGCCCAGGCGCCCCAGCGGCCCGGGGCGGGGGGCGGTCAGCACCGGCTTCAGGTCGGCCGTGGCAGCCAGCTGCATCAATGTCTGCCAGGCCGGCGCCCAGCCACGCAATTCGACCTGGCCCGCCTGGGCACCCAGCCACTGGCGCAGCCACCAGGCACCGGCGCTGTCAAAACCGCTGAGGCCGCTGCCGTCCAGCACCAGGGCGGCACCCGCGGCCGGTGCAACGGGCGGCGGTGGCAACTGGCGCGCCAGGCCGGCCAGGCCATGGCGCGTCCAAGCGCCGGCCAATGCCCAGCCGCCGTGTGCATCGGCCTGCAGGCTGGCTGCAACAGCGGGGGTTGGCAGGTCGGCGGTGGGGGGCTCGGCCATGGGGCGATCCTAGCCCGTGCACTTGTTGTGGCCAGCAGCGCTGCGCGGCGGCCGGGTCGCCAGGCCCGCCAGCCTGCGCAGCGGGCAGCCGACCAGCGCTGCCGAGCCGCGCCAGCAAGCCAGCAAAGCACCGGGCCTCCAGCGGTGCGGCCGGGCTTGTGGCATAAGCGGGCGGTCGGCACCAGCCGCACCGCCAACAGATCGCCCCCACTGAACCCGACCCCTGCCCCTGCTGCCCCGGCGGCTACCCCGCCCGACCCCGACCCCGACTCCGACCGCGCCACTGCGCCTGCACGCTGGCGGCGGCGCGCCGGCATCGGCATGCTGGCCTTGCTGGGGCTGCCGCTGTTGCTGGTGGCACTGCTGGCCTTGGCGCTGAGCTTGTTCGGGGCCAACTGGGCACGTGCTCCCATCGCCCAGTGGGTGCAGCAACATACCGGCCGCGTGCTGCAGATCCAGGGCGACCTGACGCTGGGCCTGGGCTGGCCGCTGCTGCGGGTGCAGGTGCAGGGCCTGCAGTTTGCCAACCCCGCCTGGGCGCAAGAGCCACAGCTGCTGCAGGTCGACCAGGCGGACGCGCAGGTGGACCTGCGCGCCTTGCTGCGCGGCCAGCTGCTGCTGCCGACGGTGGTGGTGGGCCGGCCGGTGGTGATGCTGGAGCTGGCCAGTGACGGCCGCAAGTCCTGGCTGCTCGACCGCGCCCAGAGCGACGACAGCAGCGCCGTCCAGATCGGCACGCTGACGCTGGCCCAAGGCCGCATCGGCTACGACGCAGCACAGGAAAAGACCCACCTGCGCATGGCGCTGGAAACCGCCGGCGAGCGCAGCGACGCACCGCGCCCCGGGCCGACCAGCGCCTTGGGTGCGCCCAGCGACGTGCTGTTTTCTGCCACCGGCCAATTTCGCGGCCAGCCGCTGCAGGCCAAGGGGCGGGGGGCGTCGGTGCTGGGCCTGCGCGACGAGACCACGCCCTACCCGCTGCTGGTCGAAGCCAGCGTCGGCCCGACCCGGCTGCGCGCCGACGGCCGCATCACCGGCCTGGCGCGCTGGACGGCGGTGGACCTGCAAGTGGCGCTGCAAGGCCGCAGCCTGGCGCAATTGTTCCCGCTGCTGGGCGTGGGCCTGCCCGAGACCGGCGCCTATGCCAGCGCCGGGCGCCTGCTGCGCCAGGGCAACAGCTGGCAGTACCGTGGCTTCAGCGGCAAGGTGGGCCGCAGCGACGTGGCCGGCAATCTGGACTTGGTGCTGGGCGGCAGCCGGCCGCTGCTGCGCGGCGACATGCGCTCGCGCTTGCTGGACCTGGCCGACATGGCGCCGGTGATCGGCCTGCGCCTGCCCCCCGCGGCAGCCCCCGCTGTTGCCACCACTGCCGCAGCCACCGCAGCCACCGCAGCCAGCCCGGCGGCCGAAGCCACCGCAGCGCCTGCGGCTGCAGCCGCCAGCGGCGCACGCCGGGTGCTGCCCGACCTGCCCTTCCAGACCGCACGCTGGCGCGCCTTCGACGCCGACCTGCAATTGCAGGTGCAGCATGTGCTGCGCGCGCCGACGCTGCCGCTGGACAGCGCCAGCGTGCGGCTGCGGCTGCAAAACGCGGTGCTGACACTGGAAGCGCTGGACATCGGCGCCGCCGGCGGCCACATCACCGGCGGCGTTGCGCTGGACGCCCGCGGCGCCGAGGTGCTGGCCAGCGCCCAGTTGCAGCTGCGTGGCCTGCAGCTGACGCAGCTGTTCACCGTGCCCGAGCAAGCGCGCCAAAGCGCGGGCCGCATGCACGGCCGCCTCGACCTGCGTGGCCGCGGCAATTCGGTGGGCCGCATGCTGGGCACGGCCGACGGCAAGCTGCAGTTGGCGATCGACCCGGGCCGCATCAGCCGGCTGCTGATGGAACAGATGGGCCTGCACTTGCTGGAAATCCTGCAGCTCAGCCTGACCGGCGACCAGAGCGTGGCGCTGCGCTGCGCGGTGGCCGATTTCAGCGTGCAACAGGGCGTGATGACCGCCCGCCACCTGGCGCTGGACACCGCCGTGAGCAGCGTCACCGGCAGCGGCTTTGTCAACCTGGACCAGGAGACGCTGGACCTGACCCTGGTGCCACGCAGCCGCAACACCAGCCTGGTGGCGCTGCGCGGGCCGATCCGCCTGCACGGCGCGCTGACAGCGCCGCAGGTGCAGCTCGACACCGCCGGCATCGTCGGCCGCAGCGCGGGAGCCATCGCCCTGGGCCTGGTGAACCCGCTGCTGGCCCTGCTGCCGCTGGTGGAAACCAGCAAGGACCTGCCCAGCGGCTGCGCCAAGGCAGTGGCCGAGGCCGGACTCAAGGCGCCGGTGGAGGCCCAGACGGCGGCAGCGGCAGCGACGGCAAGGGCTCCAGCCCTTCGCGCAGCGCCAGCAGCACCTCCGAGCGGAACTCGCGCCGGTACAGCACCACCAGCACCGCCACCGTCGCGGCCATGAAGGCCCAGGCCGAGAAGAACCAGGCCACGGCCGCAAAGCTCATGTAGTAGGCCCGCAGGCCGTCGTTGAAGGTCTCGGCCGCCAGGCCCATCACCCGGCCGGCGCGGTCGGCAAACAAGGCGCGCTGGGGTTCATCGGCCGCAAACTGGTTGGCCTCGGGGGCCGCGCCGACGATGATGGCGCCGAAGCTGTACTGCCGCAGGCTCCAGGTGAAGCGGAAAAAGGCATGCACGAAGATCGCCGCCAGCAGCGCCAGCTTCAGGTCGAACACCAGCGCGCTGGTGCGGGCGGCAAACGGGATTTCCTGCACCAGGCCGCTGACCTTGTCGGTGGCGCTCAGCGCCGCCAACAGGCCGCCGATGATCAGGATGCTGGTGGACGCAAAAAACGACGGGCTGGCGGCCATGGTCTGGGTGACGGCCGCGTCGACGATGCGGTTGTCGCGCCAGGTGGTCTGCAGCATCCAGCGCCGCCGCCACTGGTTGGTGGTGGCCAGGATGGACGGGCGCCGCTGGGCCCGCCGCCGCGCCCAGTGCGCATAGCCCCACCAGCCGCCGAAGAACAGGCCCAGCGCCAGCCAGTCGGGCCAGGGCAGCAACAGCAGGGGCTTGAGCAAGGTCTCCATGGCCACGCACTGTAGCGGTGGCGCCTGGGCCGGCAGCTGCCGGCCATGGCCGCTGCGGCGCCGATCAAGCGTTCAGGCCAGACGTTCAGAGCAGATGTTCAGGCCGCCAGGTCGAACACCAGCACCTCGGCCTGCTGGCCCTTGTCCAGCCGCAGCTGCGGCTCATCGACCAGGCCCACCGCGTCACCGGCCTGCAGCGCCTGGCCGTTGACGCTGACAGCGCCACGCGCCACATGCACCCAGGTCTTGCGGCCGGCGGGCAGGGCCAGCGTGGCCGACTCTTCACCGTCGAACAGGCCGGCGCGGATGCTGGCGTCGGCATGCAAGGTGACCGCGCCGTCGACGCCGCCGGGCGCTGCCACCAGGCGCAGGCGGCCACGCTTGTCGGCCACGCTGTAGGCCTTCTGCTCATAACCGGGCGGCAGACCGCCGGCGGCCGGCAGCAGCCAGATCTGCAAAAAATGCGTGGCGCTGCCCTGGGCGTGGTTGAACTCGCTGTGGCGCACGCCGGTGCCGGCGGTCATGCGCTGCACCTCGCCGGGCAGGATGGCCGCGCCATTGCCCAGGCTGTCCTGGTGGGCCAGCGCGCCGTCGAGCACGTAGCTGATGATTTCCATGTCGCGGTGGCCATGGGTGCCGAAGCCGGTGCCGGGGTCGATGCGGTCCTCGTTGATCACCCGCAGGTTGCCAAAGCCCATGTGCGCCGGGTCGTGGTAATCGGCAAACGAGAAGGTGTGGAAGCTCTTGAGCCAGCCGTGGTCTGCAAACCCGCGGTCGGCGCTGCGTCGAATGGTCATCATGGTCGGGTCTCCGGACGGCTGGACAGTTTCAGCATGGTGCCAGCGGCCAACCCGCAGCGGCTGCCGCCGCGCTTGAAGCAGGCATTCAAATAAGATGAAGCTCCAGCTCCAGTGATTGGCCGATGACCACCCCACGCCGCAATGCCCTGACCCCCGAGGCCCTGCAGATGATGGACACCATCGCGCGCAGCGGCAGCTTTGCCGCCGCCGCGCGCGAACTGGGCCGGGTGCCGTCGGCGCTGACCTACAGCGTGCGCCAGCTGGAAGACGCCCTGGACGTGCTGCTGTTCGACCGCAGCGCGCGCCAGGCCAGGCTCACCGCCGCCGGGCAGGAACTGCTGCAGGAGGGCCGCCGCCTGCTGGTGGAGATGGACGCCGTGGCCAACCGGGTGCGGCGCGTGTCCACCGGCTGGGAAAGCGCGCTGACCGTGGCCGTCGACGACGTGATGTCGCGCCTGACCGTGTTTGAACTGGTCGAAGGCTTCTATGCCCTGCGCGGGCCCGACGGCCAGGCCCCCGGCACCCGCCTGCGCCTGCGCAGCGAGGTGCTGGCCGGCCTGTGGGAATCGCTGGTCAGCGGCCAGGCCGACCTGGCCATCGGCGCGATGATGAGCGCACCGCCGCAGACCGGCATCACGCTCAAGCAGCTGGGCGAGGTGGCGTTTGTGCTGGCGATGGCACCGCAGCACCCGCTGGCGCAAAGCAGCGAGCCGCTGAGCGATGCCCAGCTGCTGGCCCACCGGGCGGTGGCGGTGGCCGACTCGGCCCACCGCCTGTCGCCGGTGACAGTGAACCTGCTGCCGGGGCAGGACGTGTTCACCGTGCCCAGCATGGGCGCCAAGATCGAGGCCCTGATGCGCTGCCTGGGTGTGGGCTTCGTGCCCGAGCCGCAGGTGCGGGAGGCCCTGCGCCAGGGCCGGCTGGTGGCACGGCCGGTGCAGCGCACACGCCAGCCGGCGGTGTTCGGCTATGCCTGGCGCAGCGCCGCCACGCCGCAGCCGCGCAAGGCGCCGCAGGGCCTGGCGCTGCAATGGTGGCTGCAGCAGCTGGAGAGCCCCGCCACCCGCACCGCCCTGCTGGAGCGGCACCTGGGCCTGCCGCTGGACACGGTGTGAGCGGCGGCCGCCCGACTGGCGCCACCAGCAGCCCGACTGGCCGCCCGACTGGCCGCCCCACCGGCCGCTTCGCCCCGTCGCCCACCGGCCCGCTGCATGCCGGCAGCGCGGTGGCCGCGCTGGCCAGCTGGCTGGACGCCCGCGCCCAGGGCGGGCGCTGGCTGGTGCGCATCGAGGATGTGGACACGCCCCGCTGCCTGCCCGGCATGGGCGCCCACATCCTGGGCCAACTGGCGGCGCTGGGCCTGCTGCCGGATGCGCCGCCGCTGTGGCAATCGGCCCGTGCGGCGGCCTACCAGGCGGCGCTGGACCAGCTGCTGGCGCACGGACCTGGCCTATCCCTGCGGCTGCAGCCGGCGCGAGATCGACGCCGCCTGGCAGGCACGCGGCCAGTTGCACGACCGCTTTGCCGAGCGCATCTACCCCGGCACCTGCCGCCAGGGCCTGCACGGCAAGCCGGCGCGTGCCACCCGCGTGCGCACGGCACCGGGCGGCCTGGCCGCGCCGATCGCCTGGACCGACCGCCGGCTGGGCCCGCAGCAGCAGGATGTGGCCCAGGCCGTGGGCGACTTCATCCTGCACCGCGCCGACGGCCTGTGGGCCTACCAGCTGGCGGTGGTGGTGGACGACGCCGCCCAGGGCGTGACCGACGTGGTGCGCGGCGCCGACCTGGCCGACAACACCGCGCGCCAGATCCACCTGCAGCGCCTGCTGGGCCTGCCGCTGCCGCGCTACCTGCACGCCCCGCTGGTGCTGGCGGCCGACGGCCACAAGCTCAGCAAGCAGAACGGCGCCGCAGCGCTGGACACCGGCCCAGCCGCTGGCCACGCTGCAGGCCGCCGGTGCCGTGCTGGGCCTGCCGCCGCTGCCCGGCAGCAGCGTGGCCGACTGGCTGGCCGCTGCCACCCAGGCCTGGGCCAGCACCTGGGTGGCCGCCGCAGCAGCGCCGCTGCCGGCCAGCCCCGGCGCAATGGCATGATGCGGCCCCCTTCTCCCTGTTGAAACGGAATCAACATGACCACCCCTGCATCCGGCCTGCTGATCGACGACACCGTGACCGGCACCGGCGCCGAAGCCCAGGCTGGCCAGCCCGTCACCGTGCACTACACCGGCTGGCTGCACGACCCGGCCGCCCCGCAGGGCCGCGGCAAGAAGTTCGACAGCAGCAAGGACCGCGGCGACCCCTTCGAGTTCGAGCTGGGTGCAGGCCGGGTGATCCGCGGCTGGGACGAAGGCGTGCAGGGCATGAAGGTGGGCGGCACCCGGGTGCTGACCATCCCGCCCGAACTGGGCTACGGCGCACGCGGCGCCGGCGGTGTGATTCCGCCCAATGCCACCCTGGTGTTCGAGGTGGAACTGCTGGCCGAGCCCGAACGCGTGCCCTTGCAATACGACGATGTGGTTGAAGGCAGCGGTGCTGAAGCCGTGGCCGGCCAGCGGGTCAGCGTGCACTACACCGGCTGGTTGCACGACCCCAGCCAGGCCGACGGCCGGGGCCAGAAGTTCGACAGCAGCAAGGACCGCGGCCAGCCCTTCCGCTTTCAATTGGGCGGCGGCGAGGTGATCCGCGGCTGGGACGACGGCGTGCAGGGCATGAAAGTCGGCGGCACCCGCGTGCTGCTGATCCCACCGGAGCTGGGCTACGGCCCGCGCGGCGCCGGCGGCGTGATCCCGCCGAACGCCACCCTGGTGTTCGAAGTGGACCTGCTGGGCGTCTGAGCACCCCATCGGCGCGGCAGCATGGGCCTGCCGGCCCGCCCCAAGGGCACATCGCGCCCTGCGCAGCACGAGGTGACGCCAGTGACCGACGCGCCGATCGAGATCGTGCCGGCCGACCCGCGCTGGCCGGCATTGTTTGTGGCCGAGCGTGACGCCCTGGCCACCGCGCTGGCGCCCTGGCTGGTCGGGCCGCCCGAGCACATCGGCAGCACGGCGGTGCCGGGTCTGGCGGCCAAGCCCGTCATCGACATCATGGCGCCGGTGGCCTCGCTGGCCGCATCACGCGGCGCCATCGCCGCGGCGGCTGGCCTGCAGTACGCCTATGCGCCCTACCAGGCCGAGGTGATGCACTGGTTCTGCAAGCCCAGCCCGCAGCACCGCAGCCACCACCTGCACCTGGTGCCGATCGGCAGCCCGCTGTGGCAGGACCGGCTGGCCTTTCGCGACGCGCTGCGCCGCGACCCGGCGCTGTGCGCGGCCTACGCGGCGCTGAAGCAGTCACTGGCGGCTGCGCACCGCCACGACCGCGACGCCTACACCGCCGCCAAGGGGCCGTTCGTGGCGCAGGTGCTGCGCGCGCTGGCTGACGCCAGCCGAGCGGGGTAGACTGGGCGCTCAACGGTCGGCAGTTCACCCAGGCGTTGCCGCGCGGCCCCCCGCGAGCTCAACCTGCCATCCCAAGCACAGCCCCTTGCATCTCTGCGTGCGACAGGCTGGAAGCCGGCAACCCCCAGCGCCCCGCCAGCGGGGATGTGTCGTGCGTGTGGAGTGCAGGCCATGCCCCGTTCCCCGCTGTCGATCGTCGTGCCCGATGCGTCCTTGTTTGCCAAGGCGCTGGGCCGATCCCTGAAAACCCGCCACGCCGCCGGCAGCCAGCCGCCGGGCCATGTGGAACTGCTCAACATGGTGGCCCGAGCACTGGGCCACCGCAATTTGCAAAGCCTGCAGGCAGCTACCACCATGGTGCCCGCCCTGCCAAGCCCGCCGCTGGCTGCCGAAGACCGGCCCCCGCCCACCCGGCTGAGCGACAACGCCCGCAAGGCGCTGGGCCAGTTCGACAGCCGCGGCCGGCTGCTGCGCTGGCCGGTGAAGTACAGCGTGCAGGCGCTGGCGATGTGGGTGCTGTGGACGCTGTTCGACGGCCGCCGTGTCTACACCGAGGCCGAGGTCAACCAGATCCTGAAGGCCGCCAATGCCTTTGGTGACCACGCCACGCTGCGGCGCGAACTGGTCAACCACCGGCTGCTGAGCCGCAAGAGTGACTGCAGCGAATACCGCAAGTTGCCCGCCCGCCCCGATGACGAGGCGCGCGCCCTGCTGCAGGCCTGGCGGCTGCAGCGCCGCCTGTTCACCGGCGAACGGGTGGTGCGCGACGACAGCCCGCAGCACCGGGCAACAGCGCCGACGGCTGCCACTGACGCCTGAGCTTCGGGCCGCTCAGACCTTCAGAAAATGCTGCCGGTAGTGCAGCAGTTCGTCGATCGACTCATGGATGTCGGCCAGCGCGGTGTGGGCCTGGGCCTTCTTGAAGCCGTTCAGCACGGCCGGGTTCCAGCGCTTGGCCAGTTCCTTGAGCGTGCTGACATCCAGGTTGCGGTAGTGGAAGAAGTCTTCCAGCTTGGCCATGTCCTTGGCCAGAAAGCGCCGGTCCTGGCAGATGGAATTGCCGCACATCGGGCTCTTGCCCTTGGGCACATAGGCCTTGAGCCAGTCGATCACCGCCGCTTCGGCAGCGGCTTCGTCACCGTGGACGCGCGCACCCGGTCGATCAGGCCGCTGCGGCCATGGGTGCCCTTGTTCCAGTTGTCCATGCCGTCGAGCACGGCGTCGATCTGGTGGATGGCGAACACCGGGCCTTCGATGCGGATGGCCAGGCTGGGGTCGGTCACCACCACCGCGATCTCGATGATGCGGTCGGTGAACGGCGACAGGCCGGTCATTTCCAGGTCGATCCAGATCAGGTTCTGGTCGCTGGCGGCCAGGGCGGGCGGGGTGCTGGTTGCGGTCATGCGGCCATTGTCGCCGCGCATGCCAGCCGGCGCTGCCCACCCCTACACTGCCGGCCATGCCCAACTTGCCCTCCCTGCCGTCCTTGCCTGTGACGCTGCTGTTTGCTGCCGCCCTGTTGTTGTCGCTGCTGGTCAAGTTCTGGCTGGCCACGCGCCAGATGCGCCATGTGGCGGCCCACCGCGGCACCGTACCGGCCGGCGTTTGCGGCCACCGTCAGCCTGGCGGCCCACCAGCGCGCGGCCGACTACACCCTGGCCAAGGGCCGGCTGGGCCTGCTGAGCACCGCCTTCGGCAGCGCCGTGCTGCTGGGCTGGACCTTGCTGGGCGGGCTGGATGCGCTCAACGGCTGGTTGCTGGCCACGGTGGCGCCGGCCTTCGGCAACATGGCCTACCAGCTGGCCCTGCTGGCTGGGCTTTGTGCTGGTCAGCGCGCTGCTGGACCTGCCCTTCGAGATCTACAGCACCTTCCGGCTGGAGCAGCGCTTCGGCTTCAACCGCACCACGCCCCGGCTGTTCGTCACCGACCTGCTGAAGAACGCCGCCGTGGGCGCGCTGATCGGCCTGCCCCTGGCGGCCCTGGTGCTGTGGATCATGGGCGCCACCGGCGGCCTGTGGTGGCTGTGGGCCTGGGGCGCCTGGGTGGGCTTCAACCTGCTCATCATGGTGGTGTACCCGACCGTGATCGCGCCGCTGTTCAACAAATTCGAGCCACTGGCCGACGAAGGCCTGAAGGCGCGGGTGCAGGCGCTGATGCAGCGCTGCGGCTTTGCCGCCAAGGGCCTGTTCGTGATGGACGGCAGCCGCCGCTCGGCCCATGGCAATGCCTATTTCACCGGCCTGGGCGCGGCCAAGCGGGTGGTGTTCTACGACACCCTGCTGGCCAAGCTGAGCCCGGCCGAGGTGGAGGCGGTGCTGGCCCATGAGCTGGGCCACTTCAAGCACCAGCACATCCGCCAGCGCATCGTGATGGTGTTCGGCATCAGCCTGGCTGGCGCTGGCCTTGCTGGGCTGGCTGGCGCAGCAGCCCGGCTTCTACACCGGCCTGGGCGTGCTGCCCAACATCGGGCAGCCCGCCAATGCGCCCAACGACGCGCTGGCGCTGCTGCTGTTCATGCTGGCGCTGCCGGTGTTCAGCTTCTTTGTGTCGCCGCTGGCGGCGCCAGCTGTCGCGCAAGCATGAATTCCAGGCCGATGCCTATGCCTGTGCCCAGGCCAGCGGCGCCGACCTGGCCAGCGCGCTGCTGAAGCTGCACGAGGACAACGCCGCCACGCTGACGCCCGACCCGGTGTACGTGCGCTTCTACTACTCGCACCCGCCGGCCAGTGAGCGCCTGGCCGCCCTGGCCCTGCGCAGCGCATGACAAGCGCGGGCGAGCCGAGCGCCGGGCCGCTGCCAGGCCAGCCCACGGTGGCTGCGGCGGATCAGCAGACGGCCGGGTCAGACGCGGGGCCGGTCAAAAGTCAAGCAAGCAGCCAAGTCACCAGCCAAGCAAGCAGCCTCGGAAACGGCCTGGTGGTGGCCGCCCATGGCCGCCATTGCATGGTGGAAGCCGCCGACGGCACACGCCTGCTGTGCCACGGCCGCGGCAAGAAGAGCGAGGTGGTGGTCGGCGACCGGGTGCACTGGCAGCCCGCCGGCGACGAAGGCGTGATCGACAAGGTGCTGCCGCGCCGCAACCTGCTGTTCCGCCAGGACGAATGGAAGACCAAGTCCTTTGCCGCCAACCTCGACCAGTTGCTGGTGCTGGTGGCGGTGGAGCCGATGTATGCCGAGACCCAGCTGGCGCGGGCGCTGATCGCTGCGGAATCGGCCGGCATCGCCACCACCATCGTGCTCAACAAGACCGACCTGCCGACGCTGGACGCCGCGCGCGCGCGGCTGGCGCCCTACAAGGCCATGGGCGTGGCGGTGCTGGAGCTGTCGCTGACCCAGCGCGGCGATGCCGCCACGGCCGCCCTGCTGCCGCTGCTGGCCGGCAAGGCCACCCTGGTGCTGGGCCCCAGCGGCATGGGCAAGAGCACGCTGATCAACCTGATGGTGCCGGCCGCCGCCGCCCAGGTGGGCGAGATCAGCAAGGCGCTGAATGCCGGCCGCCACACCACCACCAGCACCAGCTGGTACTGGCTGGACGGCGCCCGGCGCAGCGCGCTGATCGATTCACCAGGCTTCCAGGAATTCGGTCTGCGCCAGCTGCAGGCCACCGACCTGGTCGGCCTGATGCCCGACCTGCGCGCCCATGCCGCCGACTGCCGCTTCTACAACTGCAGCCACCTGCATGAACCGGGCTGTGGCGTGCGGGCGGCACTGGACGCCGGCGCCATCCACCCGTCGCGCTACCGCATCTACGGCGAGCTGCGCGCTGAGTTGTCGGCAACACGGTATTGAATCCCCCCCCCCGAAGCGCCTGCGGCGCTCCCCCCCAGGGGGGCGGCCCCGGTGGCCCGGCGGAGCCGGTTCCACGGCGCCTGTTGGGTTGAGAGGCCTGCGCTGGTTGAAGCGTGTGGTCTGACCGGCGCGGTGCAGCCAGCGAGGCGCAGCTGGTGCGACTAACCCACCAGGTTGGCCAGTGTCAGCAAGGCGACCAGCAGCATCCACAGCACCACCGAGCGCCACACCAGGCCCACCACGCTGCGCAGATGGGCCATCTGCGGTGGATCGCCGCCGGTGGAGCCGTCGGCCGCCGCATCGTCGGTGGCGCCGGCATCGAAGGTGCGTGAGCGGTTGGGCGTGACGCCTGGCGCGGCGCTGCCGCCCAACTGCACACCCACCGCACCTGCGGCCGACGCCAGGATCACGCCTTCATTGCTGTGCTTCCACAGCGCGGCATCGCGCCGCCAGGCGTTGATGGCTTCCTCGAAGTTGCCCACCACCGCAAAGCCGAAGGCCGTCAGCCGCGCCGGCACATGGTCGATCAGCGCGAACATCTGCTGGCTCACCGCCATCAGCTGCTGGTTGGCCGGCACGCCCAGCGCCTTGCTCGGGAAGGTCCAGTAGCGCGCGGCAAACTCGGCCATGCGGTAGAGCACCGCGCCCAGCGGGCCCAGACCCAGGGTGGAGAACAGCACGAACCAGAAGAACACGCCGAAGACATGGCGGTGCGCGGCCAGCAGCGCATGCTCGATCACATGGCGCAGCAGCTCGGTGCGCGGCAGTTCGCTGGCGTCCAGGTGGCGCCATTCGGCCAGCAGGCGGCGCGCCTCGGCTTCGTCGCCGCGGTCCAGCGCGTCGCGGATGTCGGTGTAGTAGTGGCTGAACTGGCGAAAACCCAGCGTCAGGTAGAGCACGCCCACATCGAACAGCAGGGCCAGCAGCAGGCTCCAGTGGGCGATGCTGAGGTACAGCACGCCCAGCAGCAGCCCTGGCGCCCCCACCGACACGCCCCACACCACCCAGGCATGGCGGGCGCTGCCAGCGTCGAAGTTGCGGCCGGTCCAGCCCACCCAGGACACCAGCAGGTGGTGCACCCAGTTGTCACGCGGCAGCGGCTTGAACTGCTCGATGACCAGGGCCAGCAGGACGGCGAAGAAACTCATTGCCAGCGCCGCAGGGCAGGCCTGGAAGAACTGGCGGGGCCCGTTGGGGGCAGCGGACAAGGCGGGTGGGAAGGCAGCATCAATCTCGATGATACCCAGCGGGCTGGTCGCTCATGCCTGCGCCAGGAAGCCGTACAAGTTGCGCAGCATGGCAGCGGTGGCACCCCAGATGAAGTAGGGCTCGGGCTGGGCGCCCGACCAGGGCATGGACAGAAACTGCCGCGTCATGCCGCCGCCGGCATCCCAGCTGGTGGCGGCGGTGGTGGGCCGGCGTCATCAGAAACTGCAGCGGCACCTCGAAGGCTTCATCCACCTCACCGGTATCGATGCGCAGCACAAAGGGCGGCAGCACCAGCGCAACCACCGGCGTGACGACAAAGCCGGTGACGGTGGTGTAGATGGGCAGCCGGCCCAGCACCTCGACATGCCGGCGCGCCAGACCCACTTCTTCTTCGGTTTCACGCAGGGCGGTGGCCTCGGCGTCGGCGTCGTGGGCTTCGGCCCGGCCGCCGGGAAAGCTGATCTGCCCGGCATGGCTGCGCAGGTGCATGGTGCGGCGGGTCAGCAGCACCTGCAGGCCGCCGTCGCGCTGCACCAGGGGCACCAGCACCGAGGCCTGGGCAGTGGGCAGCTGCGGGTTGAAGCGGGCACCGTCGCCGGCAAGCTCGGGCTGCCAGACCAGGGGCGCGGCAAAGCGCTGGCGCAAGGCCTGGGGCTGCAGCCGGTCGACCGGCACGGCAGGCAAGTGGTCGTCCACACCCGCCACCGGGATCGCCCGGGGGTCGGTGATGCGGGGCACGGCACTGGTCATGGCGTGATTGTCAGGGCTGGAAACGGACAAGCCGCCCGGAGGCGGCTTGTGGGGGGGTGGCGTGGCTTGGTAGGGCTAGGTCCTGCTTGTGCAAAGACCTTATGTGCAGTACGCCTGCCTAGGCACCCCACGGCCGCGCAGAGCGCGGCCGCTTCGCCAGGCACAAACCGTCCGCAGGACGGTTTGTGTCCGGGCTCAGCCCAGCTTCTCTTTGATACGCGCCGACTTGCCCGAGCGCTGGCGCAGGTAGTACAGCTTGGCACGGCGCACATCGCCGCGGCGCTTGACTTCAATGCTCGCGATCAGCGGGCTGTACAGCTGGAAGGTGCGCTCGACGCCTTCGCCGCTGGAGATCTTGCGCACGATGAAGCTGCTGTTGAAGCCGCGGTTGCGCTTGGCGATCACCACGCCTTCATAGGCCTGCACGCGCTTGCGCGTACCTTCCACGACGTTGACGCTGACGATCACCGTGTCGCCGGGGGCGAAGGTGGGAATCGTCTTGTTCAGGCGAGAGATCTCTTCCTGTTCGAGGGTGCGGATCAGGTCCACTGGTTTCTCCTGGGCGTTCATGCCGGCGCGTTCTCGACACCCGAGTGGTGTTGATGTTGTTGCCCGGTAGAGGATCGCAAAACCGCTGATTATAGCGTGGCGCCCGGCGGGTCTTGCGGCAGCGTTGCCAAGGTCTTCTCGTCGGCCTTGCTCAGGCGCCCTGCGGCCCGGGCTGCGGCGATCAGCTCGGGCCGGCGGCGCTGGGTGATGGCCAGGGACTGGTCGCGCCGCCAGCGGGCGATTTGCGCATGGTGGCCGCTCAGCAGCACGGGCGGCACCGGCAGCGCCGGGCCATCGGCCGTGGCCAGCAATTCGGGCCGGCTGTAGTGCGGGCAGTCCAGCAGGCCGTCGCCCGAGAAGCTGTCCTGCTGATGCGACTGCGCGGTCAGCACGCCGGGCTGCAGCCGGGCGATGGCGTCCAGCAGGGCCAGCGCCGGCAACTCGCCACCCGACAGCACAAAGTCGCCCAGGCTCAGCTCCAGCGTCACATGGCGGTCGAGCACACGCTGGTCGATGCCTTCGTAGCGGCCGCACAGCAGCACCGCGCCGGTGGCGGTGCTGGCATCGGCCAGCTGCTGCACCAGGGCCTGGGTGATGGGTGTGCCGGTCGGGCTGAAGTGCAGCACGGGCGCGGTCGGCGCGCCTGCGCCTGCGCGGTCGGCCTGCAAGGCGGCCAGCGCGCGCTCCAGCGGCTCGGCCAGCATCACCATGCCGGGGCCGCCGCCAAAGGGCCGGTCGTCGACCCGGCGGTAGGTGTCGGTGGCGAAGTCGCGCAGCGGCCACAGCCGCACGTCGACCTGGCCGCTGTCAAACGCACGGCGGGTGATGCCCTGCGTCAGGTGCGGACCGAACAGCTCGGGAAACAGCGTGACGATGTCGAAGCGCATGGCGCTGGTGCCCAAGCGTGGTGCAAAGCGCTGCCGCAGACATGGCTGCTGGCAGGTCAGTAATCCAGACCCCAGTCGACGGTGATGCGCTGGGCGGGCAGGTTGACGTCGTCGATGAAGGCAGCGACAAACGGGATCAGGCGCTCGTTCACCTCGGCCGCAGCGGCAGACGGCGACGCGGCGCTGGCCACCTCAGCGGCCGGGCGGCGCAGGCGCAGCACGCTGTGCGGCGCCGGTGTCGATCAGGCCGACCACCTCGCCCAGGGCTTCGCCCTGGCGGTTGACCACGGCCAGGCCGATCAGGTCGATCCAGTAGAACTCGCCGTCACCGGCCGTGGGAAAGCTGGAGCGCGCGATGAAGACGCGCGCGCCCTTCATCGCCTCGGCGGCGTTGCGGTCGGGCAGTTCTTGCGCGGTGGCCACCACCGCGTCGCCCTGCTCCTTGCTGTGCGTGATGCGCAGCAGGGGCGGGTAAGCGCCGCGCAGCGGGCTTGGGGCCGGCAGACGGGCGTCTCGGGCGGGCGGATGAACCAGCGCCGTGATGCAAACAAGGCCTGCGGGTCCTTGCTGAACGGCATCACGCGGATGCCGCCCTTGATGCCCCAGGCGCCGGCAACGCGGCCGACCTCGATCGCGTCGTCCGGAAACGCAGGCGACGAAATCAGGTCGTCCGCAGCACCGGGCGCGGCCAGCGTCATGGTGCGCTCAGGCGCCAACCAGGCACAAACAAGGCCAGGATCAGGCAGCGGCCGGTGCGGCCGGCGCCACCTGGGCCTTGGCGGCGTCGACCACCAGGCGCTTGACGGTGGGCGACATCTGGGCGCCCACGCCGGTCCAGTAAGTGACGCGGTCGAGCGCCACACGCAGCGGCTGCTCGGCACCGGCGGCCATCGGGTTGTAGAACCCCAGGCGCTCCAGGTAGCGGCCGTCACGGCGCTCGCGCGAGTCGGCGACGACGATGTTGTAGAAGGGGCGCTTCTTGGCGCCGCCGCGAGCGAGTCGAATGACGACCATAGGGATCTTCCAAAAAAATTCGGGGCGACAGACCCACCACGGAGACACTCGCAGCGGGCCTGTCTGGTCACCACACCGCCCGGCGGCCAGGATCGGCGCAGCGGGTGGGGTGCAGCACAGGATCGGCGCCGTAGATACGCAGGCCCCGGTTTGCAAACACTCTGCAAGCCAGGCAACCCACCGTCGCCGAAAACCGCAGCATTATAAACTTAGCTTTGCCGCAACTCGCGGTCCTAATTTTGCCGCCATGCCTCTTCCTGCCCTGCTCATCCGCCCCAGCACCCTGGCCGACCTGCCCGCGATCACCGCCATCTACGCCGAAGCCGTGCTGCACGGCACCGGCACCTTCGAGCTGGAGCCACCCGAGCAAACCGAGATGGCGGGCCGCCGTGACGACGTGCTCAGCAAGGGCCTGCCCTGGCTGGTGGCCCAGGAGCGGGGCGACAACACGGGCCAGCTGCTGGGCTATGCCTATGCCAACCACTTCCGCCCGCGCAAGGCCTACCGCTTCTGCCTGGAAGATTCGATCTACCTGCACCCCGACGCCCGCGGCCGGGGCGTGGGCAAGCTGCTGCTGACCGAGCTGATCGGCCGCTGCGAGGCGGCCGGCGCCCGGCAGATGCTGGCGGTGATCGGCGACGCGGCCAACGCCGGCTCGATCGGCGTGCATGCCGCGCTGGGCTTCACGCACACCGGCGTGCTGCAGGCCTCGGGCTGGAAGTTCGACCGCTGGCTGGACGTGGTGCTGATGCAGCGCAGCCTGGGCCAGGGCAGCGCCACGCCAGGCAGCGATTGATGCCGGGGCAGCACGCAGTGGCCCGCCCGCCCGCCGCCGGCGCGCCCAAGTCCAAGACCCTGGCCACCTGGCTGGCCCTGCTGGGCGGCCTGCTGGGCGCGCACCGCTTCTACCTGCATGGCTGGCGCGACAAGCTGGCCTGGCTGCACCCGCTGCTGGCGCTGACCGGGCTGGTGGGCGTGGTGCGCATGCGCAACCTGGGGCAGGACGACCATGCCGCCTGGCTGCTGATCCCGCTGTTCGGCCTGATGGTGGCCGTGGCCATGCTGTCGACCATCGTGCTGGGGCTCACCACCGACGAACGCTGGGCGGCACGTTATGCGGCCGCCGGCGCCACGCCACAGGCCACCGGCTGGGCGCCGGTGATCGCGGTGGTGATCGCCCTGCTGGTGGGCGGCGCCGCGCTGATGGGCACGCTGGCCTTTGCCGGGCAGATGTTCTTCGAGTACCAGAAGTTGAGCGGCTGAGCGCCTGCCGTGCCGGCATCAGCCTGTGTCTGGCGCACACTGGGTGCGGGCGCAAGCGACCAGCCACCCGCCGCCCCGGAGACACACCATGCAGATCCAGTTTCTAGGCGCGGCCGATGCCGTCACCGGCTCTCGCCACCTCGTCACCCTGGGCGACCAGCGCATCCTGCTCGATTGCGGCCTGTTCCAGGGCTACAAGGTGCTGCGTGAACGCAACTGGGCGCCCCTGGCGGTGGCGCCGCACACCATCGACGCGGTGGTGTTGAGCCATGCCCACCTCGACCACAGCGGCTGGCTGCCGGGCCTGGTGAAGGCCGGCTTTCGTGGGCCGATCTACGCCAGCCCGGCCACCTGCGACCTGGCCCAGGTGCTGCTGCTCGACAGCGCCCACCTGCAGGAAGAAGACGCCCGCCGCGCCAACCGCAAGGGCTTCTCACGCCATGCCAAGGCGCTGCCGCTCTACACCAAGGCCGACGCCAAGAAGGCCATCGCCAAGCTGGTGCCGCTGGCGCCCGGGCGGGTGCGCCGCATCGGCGATGTGGAGGTGGTGCTCACGCCGGTGGGCCACCTGCTGGGCGCCTGCGCCATCACCTTGCGCCACGGCGGCCAGTCGCTGGGCTTTTCTGGCGACCTGGGGCGCAGCGGCGACATCCTGATGCCACCGCCCCAGCCGCTGGGCGCGGTGGATGTGCTGCTGGTGGAGTCCACCTACGGCAACCGCTGCCATCCGGCCACCGACGACACGCCGCAGCAGCTGGCGCAGATCGTGCGCGACACGGTGGCGCGTGGCGGCAGCGTGCTGCTGCCCACCTTTGCGGTGGGCCGGGCGCAGGCGCTGCTGGCGGTGCTGCAGCGGCTCAAGCGCGCCGGCGAGATCCCCGCCCACCTGCCGATCTTTCTCGACAGCCCGATGGCGATCGAGGCCACGGCGCTCTACACCCGCCACCGCCGGCTGCTGCGCCTGCCGCCCGCGGAGATGGCGCAGCTGTGCGACGGCGTGCGCATGGTGGCCACGGCGGCGCAGTCGCAGCGCCTGGCGGCGTCGCGCATGCCGGCCATCATCCTGTCGGCCAGCGGCATGGCCACCGGCGGGCGGGTGCTGCACCACCTGGCCAACCTGGCGCCCGACGCGCGCCACCACATCGTGTTTGCCGGTTTCCAGGTCGGCGGCAGCCGCGGCGCGCACCTGGTGGGCGGCGCCCGCGAGGTCAAGATCCACGGCGCCTGGGTGCCGGTGCGGGCGGCGGTCAGCCAGCTCGAAGGCTTCTCGGGCCACGCCGACGCCGACGGTCTGATGGCCTGGCTGCGGCAACTGCCGCGCCCACCGGCACAGACCTTTGTGGTGCACGGCGAGCCCGACGCCGCCGACACCCTGCGCATGCGCATCCAGGACCAGCTGGGCTGGGCTGTGCGCGTGCCGCAGCACCAGGAAACGGTGCAGTTGTGATGCAGCCGCCCCGGCCGGCATGCGCCACGCCGCATGAGCCACGCCGCATGACCCACGCCGCATGAGCCTGGCCGACAACGGCCCGCTGCTGTTGGGCCTGGCGGTGGCCCTGGGCGGCGGCCTGCTGATCGGCCTGGAGCGCGAGCGGCGCAAGGGCGACGGGCCGGCGCGGCGGGCGGCGGGCATCCGCAGTTTTGCGCTGGTGGCGCTGGCCGGTGCACTGGCCCAGGCGCTGGGCCAGCCGGCCCTGCTGGCTGCGGGCGCCGTGGCGGTGGTGCTGCTGGCCGGCCTGGCCTATGGCTTTGACCGCTGGCGTGCCGTGGCAGCACCCGCCGATGCCGACCCCGGCATGACCACCGAGCTGGCCCTGGTGGTGACCTACTTTGTCGGCGTGCTGGCGCAGCAGCGGCCGGCCCTGGGTGCGGGCTGTGCGGTGGCGGTGGCCGTGCTGCTGGCCGCGCGCGGCCGCCTGCACCATTTCGCCACCCGGCTGCTGACCGACCAGGAACTGCACGACGGCCTGCTGCTGGCCGCCCTGGGCCTGGTGCTGCTGCCGCTGGTGCCGCAGCAACCGGTGGCCTGGCTGGCCGGGCTGCAGCCCAGCGTGCTGGCCGGGCTGGTGCTGCTGATCCTGCTGCTGCAGGCGCTGGGCCACATGGCGCTGCGCTGGGCCGGGCCGGGCATCGGCCTGCCCTTGTCAGGGCTGCTGGGCGGCTTTGTCTCCAGCACCGCCACGGTGGCGGCCATGGGCAGCCGGCGGCGCGCCCAGCCGGCGCTGGCCGGGCCCTGCACCGCCGCAGCGGTGCTGTCCACCGGCGCCACCTGGCTGCAGGCGCTGCTGATGCTGTGGGCGGTGGACCCGGCGCTGGCCTGGCGGCTGACACCGGCGCTGCTGGCTGCCGCCGCCGTGGCGCTGGGCCTGGGCGGGTTGCTGGCCTGGCGCAGCCGCCAGGGCCTGGCGGCTGGCGCGCAGCCGCCCGCCGGCGGCAGTGCGCTGCAGGTGCGCCAGGCCTTGCTGGTGGCCGCCATGCTGACTGGCGTGGCGATGCTGGTCACCCAGGCCGAGCGCCTGTTCGGCCAGGCCGGCACGCTGGCCAGCGTGGCCCTGGCCGGCCTGGCCGATGCCCATGCCGGGGTGACTGCGGTGGCCGCGCTGTCGGCCCAGGGCCGGCTGGACACGGCCGATGCCGCCAGTGCGCTGCTGCTGGCGATTGCTGCCAACGGCCTGACGCGGGTGGTGGTGGCCGGCAGCACCGGCGGCCGGGGCCACGCCGGCTGGGTGGGGCTGGGCCTGGGGCTGGCGATGGTGGCAGCGCTGCTGGTGGAACGCACGGCCGGCGCCAGCCTGGCCCTGCTCAGCTGAATTCGCCTTCACGCAGCCACTTGGTGGCGACCCATTTTTCACCGGCCAGCACCGGCGTGCCGCCATGCAGGCTGCGGGTGCTGGCATGCGGCCGGTCGTAGCTGAAGAACACCGCATTGCCCTTGATCGGCGCCACTTCCAGCTGCACATCCGGAAACACCGTGCCGCCGCCCTGCTGCGGCGTGTTGAGGTAGACCAGCACCGTGGCCACCCGCTGGCCGCCGCGGGCCAGCACCGCGGCCATGCCGGGCTGCGCCGGGTCGAAATAGTCATGGTGCGGCTTGTATTCGGCCCCGGGCCGGTAGTGCAACACCTGCAGGCCTTCGCCATGGGCCACCGGCCAGTGCAGCAGCGCGGCGATGCGCGCTTCCAGCAACTGGCAGATCGGCAGTTCACCCCGGCCAAAGAACATGCCGTCGCTGGTGCGGGCGGCATTGACCTCGTTGCCACCGGTCTCGTTGACCACGGTTTCCGACCGCGCCATGCGCGGCGCGGCGGCCGCCACCAGGGCGTCACATTCCGCATCGGACAACAGGCCGCCGAACACCACCAGCCGCGGGTTGTGCATGCTCAGCAGCACGGTCACTGCCCGGTCATGGGCCCACAGCGTGCTGGGCGCGCTGGCCAGGTCGGGCTCGGGCACCCGCAGCGCCACCGGCAGCACCTGGGCCACCGGCGGGCCGGCGGGCTGGGTGCCCAGAAACGATTGCAGGGTGTCGGTCAGGGCGTCCAGCGCCACGGCTTCGTCCCAGCCGCTGCTGCGCATCGACGCCAGCACGTCGTCGGGCCGGCAGCCGGCCCGGGCCTGCTCGATGATCCACTGGCGCAGTTCGGGCGTGACGGTTTGCGGCGATGTCATGCGCGCAGATTCTGGCAGCGCTGTGGCGGTGGCCGCCTCCGGACTGGCCCGCAGTTGGGGCGATCTGTCGGACAACCCGCCGGGCGACCCGCCGTGCGATCTGCCGGACAACAAACCCTGCGCGGTGGGCGCTGCGCTGCAGGCCGTGCAGCGCCTGCGCTCAGCCCGCCTGGCGGCGGCGGAACACCAGCCGGTCGGCCGATGAGGCCGCCGCGTCATAGGCGTAGCCGTCGGCGTCGAAGCCCTGCAGGCCTTGGCGCTGCGGGCGCGGTGCTGGATGGCCCAGCGCAGCCATGGCGCCACGCGCCCGCTTGGCGAAGAAGCTGATGATCTTGTACTGGCCGCCGCCGCGGCCGTCGTCCTTCCAGTCCTCGAACACACAATCGACCACGCGGGCCGCCAGGGCCGGCCGGTCGGCGACCTTGAAGTATTCCTGCGAGGCCAGGTTGACGATCACCGGGTGCTTGTCGTCGGCCAGGCGCTGCGACAGGTAGCTGGCCACGGTGTCGCCCCAGAAGGCGTACAGGTCCTTGCCGCGGTCGGTGGCGTGGCGGGTGCCCATCTCCAGCCGGTAGGGCTGCAGCCGGTCCAGCGGGCGCAGCGCGCCGTACAGGCCGCTGAGGATGACCACATGCTGCTGCGCCCAGGCCAGATCAGCCGCCTTGCAGGCTGCGCACGTCCAGGCCGTCGTACACATCGCCATTGAAGGCCAGCACCGCCGGGCGGCTGTTGCGGTCGTCGTGCTGCGGCACCCAGGCGGCATAACGGGCGGCATTGAGCGTGGCCAGGCTCGTCGGACAAATCCATCAGCGCGGCCACCTGCTGCGCTGGCAGCGGCTGCAGGCTGCTGATCAGCGCACTGGCCTGGGGCAGAAACAGCGGCTCGGTGGCGCGCTGGCGCACGCCGCGCGGCAGCGGGCGGTCGTAATCCAGGCTCTTGGCGGGGGACAGCAGGAACAGCATGGTGGGTGGTGAACCGTGGCAGTGGGTGGCGTGCGGTGGCGGTGTTCAGGCGCGGGCGGTGGTCAGGCACCAGGGGTCTTGTCGTCAGCCGCCTGGCGCTGGGCCAGGCCGGGCACGGCGCCCATCGCGGCGACCCAGGTGCGGTGGGGGATGTGGGTTTGCAGGCGCTGCACGGCGCATTGCGCCAGGGCCGGCGGCAGGGCATGGCCCACGCCTTCAGCGATGTCGATGGTGGCATCACCCTGCAGCGCCGCCAGCCGCTGCATTGCCAGGCGCGACTGGGCGGCCGGCACCACCGTGTCCGTGGCGCCGTGGAAAAAATGCAGCGTGGTGTGGGCCAGCGGCACGCTGGGCAGTTGGGCGTAACGGCCGGCAAAGCTGAGCACCCGGCCGGCCAGGCCGTCGTGCAGCTGGGCCAGTTCCAGCGCCAGCATGGCGCCTTGCCCAAAGCCCACCAGCGCGGTGGCCGCCGGCCCCATGCCGCTGGCGCGCTGGGCTGCACGCACCCAGCGCGCCAGGCGCGGCAGCACAGCGGCCACCCGCGCAGGCTGGGTCGCCTCGGTCAGACCATCGGCGCTGAACCATTGGCGGCCTGGCGCACCCGCGTCGGCGGGCGCGAAGCCCTGCGGCGCCAGCAGCGCGGCTTGCGGAAAGGCCGCCTGCAGCGTGTGGGCCAGCGGCGCCATGTCGGCGGCACTGGCGCCCCCGCCGTGCAGCAGCAGCATCAGCTGCGCAGGCGGGCCGCTGGCGGGCAGCCATTGCAGGGTGTCGGGCAACCAGGAAGCGGACATCAGGGCGTCAAGTGGTCAGAACAGCTGGGCATGTGGGTGCGGCGGGCAAGGTGCGGCGGACAGGGTGACGAAGATCAGGGTGGCAGGGTGGCAGGGATCGACTTGCCGGGCAGCGCGGCGCTGGTGCATTGGAGCGCTGTGACTGGCGCAGCCCCCTGGCCGCATTCTCGGCGAGGCAGCCAGCACCCGCCGGTCTATGGAAATCCCGGCGCAAGCCGGTCAGTGGAAATCCCGGCGCAAGCCAGTCAGTGGAAATCCCGGCTCTTGCTGACCAGGCCCTGCAGCAGGCCGGAATGGTCGACCAGGCGGCGGGCGATCAGGTGCTGCACGGCGTCGGGCCGGTCGCTGTCACGCTGCCACACGCCGTAGACGGTGAGCAGCGTGGCCGCCAGCAGCGGCACACGCTGGGCCTGGGCGACGCTGGGCCAGACGATCACGTTGACCGCGCCGGTGTCGTCTTCCAGGGTGACGAAGACCACGCCCTTGGCGGTCTCGGGCCGCTGGCGGTGGGTGACCAGGCCCGAGGCACGCACCAGCTGGCCGTGGCGGCTGAGCGCCAGCACGGCGGCCGGCTGCACCTGGAACGCGGCCAGGTCGGCGCGCAGCAGCGCCAGCGGGTGGCTGCTGAGCGACAGGCCGGTGCTGCGGTAATCGGCCAGCAGGCCCTGGCCGGCGCCCGGCGGCTGCAGCGCGGCGGCGGGCTCATGGGTGCGGGTGGCCTGCAGCAGCGGCGTGGCACGGGTGTCGATGCCGCGCACCGCCCAGGCGGCCTGGTGGCGGTGGTCGACCAGGCTGCGCAAGGCATCGGCCTGGGCCAGCAACTGCAGGGCATGGGCGTCCAGGCCGGCGCGGCGGGCCAGGTCTTCGACGCTGGCAAAGGCTGCACCAGGCGCCAGTGCGGCACGCGCGGCCAGCAGGCGGCGGGCGTCGGCCTCGGCCAGGCCGATGATGCGGTTGAGCCCCAGACGCACCGGGCGCAGACCTGCCGGAGCCGGCGGGTGCAGATCCGCCGGCCCAGGCGGGCGCTGGCTGGCCAGCCCACCCGGTACCGGCGCGGCGCCCTGCCCTGCGGCGTCCAGCGTGCTGTCCCAATCGCTGTGCAACACATCGACCGGCAGCACCTGCACGCCGTGGGCGCGGGCGTCGCGCACCAGCTGGGCGGGGGCGTAAAAGCCCATGGGCTGGCTGTTGAGCAGCGCGGCCAGAAAGGCGTCGGGGTGGTGGCACTTGAGCCAGGCGCTGACATAGACCAGCAGCGCAAAGCTGGCGGCATGGCTCTCGGGGAAGCCGTATTCACCGAAGCCCTCGATCTGCTTGAAGATGCGCTCGGCATAGGCCGGCTCATAGCCCTTGGCGACCATGCGGCCGACCAGGCGTTCATGGAAGGGGCCGAGGCCGCCCTTGCGCTTCCAGGCGGCCATGGCGCGGCGCAGGCTGTCGGCTTCGCCGGGGGTGAAATCGGCCGCCAGGATGGCCAGCTGCATCACCTGCTCTTGAAAGATCGGCACGCCCAGGGTGCGGCCCAGGGCCTGGCGCACGGCGTCGTTGGGGTAGTCCTCAGGCTCTTCACCCGAGCGGCGGCGCAGGTAGGGGTGGACCATGCCGCCCTGGATGGGGCCGGGCCGCACGATGGCGACCTCGATCACCAGGTCGTAGAACTCACGCGGCTTCAGGCGCGGCAGCATGCTCATCTGGGCGCGGCTTTCGACCTGGAAGGTGCCGACGCTGTCGGCGCGGCACAGCATGTCGTAGACAGCGCTGTCGCCCTGCGGCAGCTGGTGCATCTGCAGCGACGGCAGGCCCTGCTTGGCCGCCACCATGGCCAACGCCCGGCGGATGGCGCTGAGCATGCCCAGCGCCAGGATGTCGACCTTGATCAGGCCCAGCGCGTCGAGGTCGTCCTTGTCCCACTGGATGACGGTGCGGTCGTCCATGGCGGCGTTTTCAACCGGCACCAGGCGCGAGATGTCGTCACGCGCGATGACAAAGCCGCCCGGGTGCTGGCTGAGGTGGCGCGGAAAGCCGATCAGCTGGCGGGTGAGCGCCAGCCACTGGCGGCAGACCAGGGAATCGGGGTCGAAGCCCTGCTCGGCCAGGCGCTCGGGCGCGATGCCGCGGCCGTCCCACCACTGCTGGCCCTTGGACACCGCGTTGATGCGGTCGAGATCGATGCCCAGCGCGCGGCCGATGTCGCGCAGCGCCGAGCGCGGGCGGTAGCTGATCATCACGCCGGTGAGCGCGGCGCGGTGGCGGCCGTATTTGCGGTAGATGTACTGGATGACCTCTTCACGGCGCTGGTGCTCGAAGTCGATGTCGATGTCGGGCGGCTCGTTGCGCTCGGCGCTGATGAAGCGGCCGAACAGCAGGTTCATCTTGTCGTGGGTGGGGTTGACCTCGGTCACCTCCAGGCAGAAGCAGACCACCGAGTTGGCCGCGCTGCCCCGGCCCTGGCACAGGATGCCCTGGCTGCGTGCCCAGTGCACGATGTCGGCCACGGTGAGGAAATAGGGCTCGAAACCGAGCTGGCAGATCAGCGCCAGTTCACTGTCGAGCGTGGCGCGCACGGCCGCCGACACGCCCTGGGGAAAGCGCCGCTGCGCGCCGGCGTCGGTCAGGGCGCGCAGCCAGCTGCTGGGGCGTGTGGCCGGCGGGCACGATTTCTTCGGGGTATTCATAGCGCAGCTCGGCCAGCGAAAAGCTGCAGCTGGCCGCAATGGCCACGCTGGCGGCCAGCCAGGCCGGCGCGTACAGCCGGGCCAGGCGCTGGCGCGCGCGCAGGTGCGCTTCGGCATTGGGGGCCAGCGCCAGGCCGGCCTGCGCCACGGTGCAGCCCAGGCGGGTGGCGGTCAGCGCATCTTGCAGCGGCTTGCGGGCGCGGGCGTGCATCAGCACATCACCACAGGCCACCAGGGGCAAGCCGGTGAGCGCGGCCACCTGCGGCAGCACGGCCAGGCGCTGGGCGTCGTGCGGGCGGCCCAGCAGTTCCACCGCGATGGCGCAGCGGTCGGGCCCGAACCAGGTCTTGAGCCACATGGCCTGGGCGAACAGCGCTTCGAACGGCTGGCCCGGCTGCGGCAGCAGGATGGCGAAGCAGCCCGGCAGGCCGGCCAGGAAAGGCGCATGCGGCACCCTGCCCTCGACATCACTGGCATGGGCCAGGTACTGACCCTTGGGCGCACGCCGGCGGGCCACGCTGATCCACTGCGCCAGGTTGCCGTAGCCGCGCCGCGTCTGCGCCAGCAGCACCAGCTGCGGCGGGCCATGCCCGGCCAGCACCGCGCCATCGCCGCCCGCGTGGGGCGACAGCTGCATCTGCGCGCCGATGACCAGGTGCAGGCCACGCTGGCGGGCTTCTTCATGCGCACGCACCACGCCGGAGAGCGAGCATTCGTCGGTGATGGCCAGGGCCTGGTAGCCCGGCGCTGCGCCTCGGCCACCAGTTCCTCGGGCCGCGAGGCGCCGGTCAGGAAGCTGAAGCAGCTGCGGCAGTGCAGTTCGGCGTAGGCGGGCAGCATGGCCAGGGGTGTAGGCGGCGGCAGGCTCGCGGGCCTGCGGTGGCCGCCGGGAGGGGCCGGCAGGCCAGGACGGAAATGGTTGCGGCGGTGGCGGCAAGGGTGACGGTGGCGCTGCAGATGGTGGTGGCGCTGCAAATGGCGACGCAGACGGCGCTGCAAATGGGGTTGCAGCGGGGCTGCAGACGGCGATATGAACGGCGCCACAGCTGGGCAGGCCGCCAACCCGAAGCCGGCCAGGTTGTCGACCGGGCTGCGCACCGCACCACCACCGAGCTTGAGCACATGGGTGTAGACCATGGTGGTGCTGACATCGGAGTGGCCCAGCAGCTCTTGCACGGTGCGGATGTCGTAGCCGGCCAGCAGCAGATGGGTGGCGAAGGAATGGCGCAAGGTGTGCGGCGAGGCCGGCTTGTGCATGCCAGCGGCCTGCAGCGCGCGCTTGAAGGCACGCTGGAAGGCCTGCTCATGCTGGTGGTGCCGGCGGGTGCACCCGCCCGCGCGGATCCACCGACAAGCGCGGCCTGCGGAAACACCCAGAACCAGGCCCACGACAGTGCCGCGCGCGGGTACTTGCGGTCTAGCGCATGCGGCAACTGCACACCCGGCGACACCGGCTGCACGGTCAGCGGACCACAGCGCATGGGCAGCAGCCAACTGCGCGCGCAAGGCCGGCATCCAGCGAGGCGGGCAGCATCACCACGCGGTCTTTGGCGCCCTTGCCCTCGCGGACGATGATGGCGCGGCGCTCGAAATCGATGTCCTTGATGCGCAGGCGCAGGCCTTCCAGCAGGCGCATGCCGGTGCCATACAGCAGATGGCCGAACAGGCGCTGCACATCTGGCAAGGCAGCGCAGCACCTGCGCCACCTCATCGTGCGACAGCACCACCGGCAGCCGCGGTGCGCGCTGCGGGCGGCTGACCTCGTCGAGCCAGGGCACGTTGAGCCGCAGCACCTTTTGGTACAGAAACAGCAGCGCCGAGAGGGCCTGCTTGTGGGTGGACACCGACACCTGCTGCTCCGCAGCCAGCCAGGTCAGGAACGCGTGAACGGCGTCACCCCCCAGATCAGCCGGGTGGCGCAGATCATGAAACCTGACGAAGGCCCGCACCCAATAGACGTAAGCCTGCTCGGTTCGTATGCTGTAGTGCAACGTGCGGATTTGCTGGCGCAGCTGATCCAGCAGACGCAACGGGGGAGGATGGGACGGCATGGACATGGCATTGCATCGCTGGGTTGAATACTGTACAAAACAACAGTCTCCCAACAAACGCGTCGCACAACAAGCGCCGAGGCCACCGATCCCCCATCAGAGGGGCTTGGCCGGCGCCAACCGCCGCGGCCAGCCGAGGACCGGCATGACCCATGCGCTGCACAAGACCCGCGTCTCCAAACGCCTGGCCCCTGACCAGGCGGGCGCCAAAAAGCTGAGCCGGCGGTTCGGCAGTGCATTGGTTTGCGTGCGGTACCGGCAGGACACCGAACTTGGCTTGCGCTACACCACGGTGGAACTGGTGGTGGAGCAAGCCCAACTGCCCACCACCCGCGCCAGGAACACCGTGGCCTACGTACACATCAGCCACATCGACCGGGCAGTCAAGGCACAGGCACTGGCCGCCGGCGCACAGTGGGACCGCACCCGCCAGGCCTGGCGCATGACCCTGGATGCAGCACAGCGGCTGGGCCTGCACCAAAGCTTGTTGGAAATACATCCACCCATGGACATCAAAAATGGCAACTTCTGACCACCGGTGGCAATTTCAAACCAGCCTGCGCCAATCGTCATGAAATCGAAAACACGTTAGGCCTCGCATGCAAAATTTCCGCGCTTCCCTACTGTTTGCAATACTAAGCATGTCTGCTGGATGGGCCGGTGCCGAGGAAACACTAATAGACTGTGTGTTCGATAATCGCCTACTCAAACCAACTGCCAATCAGCGCATCACCGAGAAGGAAGCATGGGCGTGGTATGAAAGCCAAGATTTTAGACGCCGCAAGTTCGTCTTTAACATGGCATCCAGTGAGATAACCGAGCAACCAGGCAGAACTGAAATTTGGCGTGACCCAACAGTGCAAGTTTCGGAACAGACCCTAGAATTCCAGTGGCGCTTTTTGTCAGCGCCAATAGAGCGGGAAGCCAAGATTGAAATTCAAATCGATCGTTTTACAGGCAAGGCGATAGAGTCTTATTCAATGCTAAAGGCCCCATATCAAGGCCCAAGGCTCATGTACTGGGGACGCACCGGAACCTGTACTCTTGTAGCGCGAAAAATATGAAACTAAGGCGCCACAGCGCGGCGAGGCCTAACCATTCGCTCAACCGGACCCATTGCGGCATGCGGCTAAAGGCCCGCCATTTCATTCTGGGCCTTTAGCCACATACCGCAACGGTCCGGTTAGCTCAAACGTTAGGCCTCAGAGACGCGGTATCTGGCGCTCCATCGTACGTCATCACTATTGATAGCTAAGCTGCCAAATCAACAGATGCATGCCGCTCCGGGTTTTCCAGGGACGCCGACCCCTGTTTCTTGCTCGGCACGTAGCAGTAGGGAGATTGATAATGATTCGAAGCACTCAACATAGATATCAGGCGGTTCTGTCCGCGGCACTATTCGTAGCAGCCACTTCTGCAGCAGCAGGCCCGGTCGAAGACCTGTCCGGTGTGCTGAAGGGCCGCGTCGGCGGCGCGTCAGAGGACAGACGCTCAGATGTCAAGGTTGGACCTGTCAAGGTCGGATGCAAGGGCGACACCCTTGAGGCCAACGTTCAAGTTACAGGTGTCTCCGGCTCGCTCGAAGGCGACACGGCAGTAATGTCGGTAACGTACTCGGGAAATTACACCCGCCAAGGTTGGGACGTTCCTTGTCAGAAGGTCTCCTCCAATCTTGGAGGAGTCGAGAACCGGAGCCTTTCTGGCACCTACACCTTTCGCGTTACTGGCAAGGCCTTTCAGAAGCCCACAATTACCTGGGGAACTGGCTCAAACTTTAAGGAGGTATCCGAGCCTGGCCACGACGCAAACGTGTTCGCCATCCGCGCGGTACAGAACGCGATCGCAAGCGCCTTTTAGCTTAAGAGCACGTGCTGCGTGGGGTAGGGCTGAGGCCTCTCAAGAAACTCCCCGTAAATGACTGACGCACAAGGGTTTTTTCAAGCCGCTTGCGCCGCTGGCGCGGTCGGCACCAGCGTCATACCCAACTGCTGCGCGCGCCGGTTGAGGTTGTGCAGCACGCGCTGCCGGTAACGCTCTTCGTAGTAGGCCTGGCCTTGATCGGTGTATTCCTCGCCCTTGGTCAGCATGCTGAAAATCAGCCGCGCCAGTTTGTGCGCGGCAGCCGTCACCGCCTTGGGTTTGTCCATGCGGGCGCACATGCGCCGGAAGTACGCCCCCAGCGCAGACTGGCTGGTGCGCAGTGCGGCGGCGGCCAGCCGCAGCGCCTGGGCCGCGCGGTTGGCGCACCGCTTGGTCTTGCCGCTCATCACCTTGCCCCCGGTGATCTTGGTGCCCGGGCACAAGCCCAGCCACGACGCGAAGTGCTTGTCGCTGGGGAATCTGCTCATGTCGGTGCCGATCTCACTGACGACCACCAGCGCGGTCGTCACATCGATGCCGTCGATGCGCGTGAGGTCCACGCCGCACATCTGGAACAGCCGCGTGCGCAGGTCGAACTTCGGCGCGTTGCGGGCCTTGCTGCGCTTCTTGCCCTTGTCCGGCTCGACGTCGGTGATGTGCAGCCGCTGAAGCTGCGCCTCGATCTCCTCGTCGCATTGCTGCAGCTGTTTGCCGCAGAAGTCGAACGCGTCCAGCGCCTGGCGCAGCGCGAACAGGTGCTCGGCGCGCCAGGTGCCTTGCAGGCTGCGAGCGATCTCCTCGTCGCTGGCGCGCACCCGGCTGTTCTTCAGGCCGGCCAGCACGTACGGGTTGCGCTCGCCGGCCACGATGGCACGCAGGATCGCCTGCCCGCTGGCGCCGGCCACGTCGGCAATCACGTTGGCCAGCTGGATGTTCATCTGCACCAGCGCCTTCTGCATGTGCTGCACGCTGCGCGCCTGGGTCTTCAGCAGCGTCGAGCGCTGGCGAACCAGAGCGCGCAGCACGCACACCTGATCGTCGGGGCGGAAGGCACCCCGCAGCAGCCCGTAACTCATCAACTGCTGCAGCCATTGGCAGTCCAGCACGTCGCTCTTGCGGCCCGAGACGTTCTTGACGTGGCGCGCATTGACCAGCAGCACGGTGAAGCCGCGCGCATCGAGCAGCTCGAACAGCGGGATCCAGTACACCCCGGTCGATTCCATTGCGACGGTGTCCACACCACAGTCGCGCAGCCAGTCGGCCAGGCGGTGCAGGTCGGCGGTGAACGAGGCGAACTCGCGCACCGGTTCGTCGTCGCGGTCTGCCGGCACGGCCACAAAGTGGCTGGCGCTGCCTATGTCGATGCCCGCAGCGTTGGGGTGGGTCAATTCCAAGCCCTTGCGGCTGAAACTCCGATTGCGTGTGGCCAAGGCGTCCTCCATCATCGCGTGTGGAACGTGGCGCCGGATCGGGCTCGTCGTCGTGATCACTCTCTCAAACGGGATACCGCCCAGCCGGCTGCACACCGGCCAGTCGGTTCACCAATGTCGATGACGCAGCCCAAGACCACGCTAACCCGCGGGCAGTGCGCACCATTGCCGTATCGGTCTTCCCCGGCGCCACGCTCTACCTTGCCAAGCAGGTCACGATGCCGTCAAGAGTTTCTTCGGGACGATTTGCGGTCAGGTCGGGCCGATTGGGTCGCTAACCCTTCGCTCAACCGGACATTTTGCGGCGTGGGGCAATTGGGCTTCATTTCATTTTCGCCCAATTGCCTCACGCCGCAAAATGCCGGTTAGCTCAAACGTTAGGCATCCGAAACAACATCCCAACTATGCGCACCAGTACTGATCAAACTGCACTCTTCGCTCGCGCCCATCTGTCCGACGCATTGCGAGCGCACACCGCCGGTATTGCAAAGCGAGTTCAACTAATTTCGGAAAGTGTCATCCGCGCTAGGCCCGACGCTGAAATGGCTGAAGAACTATTTCAAGAACTTAAGATTGTTCCTTTGGCGATAAACCGACAAGGAGCAAAAATGAAACGGGAGGAGATTGAAATCGACGTGCGCGGCGATCCTCGACGTGCAATCTTTGACCGCGATAGACCGGTGCTTATTCCAGGAATTAAGGTCGTAATTTCTGTGCCATTCATCGGCGACAAAGAGTTATGGCATTTACAGCCGAGTTCGTTTCAGCTTTCTGGTCCAAGAGGAACCATCCACCTACAACCCGATCGCGAAGGTGGCGACCTTGACATCGCGTTCAAGCAACCTGCAGACGAACCGCTCGATCAAATTAAGACGGCACTAGATCGCAGGCTCAACGACATTGAGTTTTTCATTAAGAGCCAGTGCCAAGATTTGGCGGGCTACGACTCCCAACTCCGCAACCAAATAGCCACCGCAATAGCCGACCGCCGATCCCGCCTTACCAAGCATGATGATCTGTCTTCACTACTTGGAATTCCAGAGACACAAGCGGTCACAAGTGTTTTACGAACCACAATGCAAGGGGCTCAGCCCAAAGCCACGAGCCAACCTACATCAGCCGGCGACACGCAAAGATGGGATGTATTTGTGTCGCACGCATCGGAAGACAAGGAATCTTTTGTTCGGCCGCTGGTTGAAGCGCTCCGATCGCACGGACTCGAAGTCTGGTTTGACGAGGCTACACTAAAAGTTGGGGATGGCCTCAGGCGATCGATTGAGAAGGGATTGTCAAAGTCACAATACGGAGTTGTTGTGATCAGTAAGGCATTTCTATCTAAGGAGTGGCCGCAGCGAGAACTCGACGGCCTAGTTTCAAGAGAGGATGACGGAATCAAGGTAGTTTTGCCAGTTTGGCATGAAATCACCGCTAGCGAAGTGCGTATGTCTTCGCCAATGCTCGCTGATCGATTGGCGGTGCCATCATCCAAGGGCATCCCAGCAGTGGTTCAGGAACTGCTTCAAGTCATTCGCCCCGCCTAGCGCACGGATGCCTAACCATTCGCTCAACCGGACATTTTGCGGCAGGCCGGCCTTGGGCTTCATTTCATTCTCGCCCAAGCCCGCCCTACCGCAAAATGCCAGTTAGCTCAAACGTTAGGCATCACAAAATGAGCACCGAAGCATTTACATGGAGAATTCAAAACGATGCATCGCCAGAAGATCTAGCGATCCTATCAAATAGTGTGCTTGCGCATGGACGCGGGATCGCAAGCGATGGTAATGCCGAGTCGATCTCGTGCCTTGTAAGACATCACGGCGTACTAGTCGCAGGTGCTTCCGGTAGAACTGAGTACACAAGATTGTTCATAAACTATCTGTGGGTAGCTGAAGAGCTACGCAACCAGGGCATTGCGCGCCGAATCTTGACTGAAATAGAGTTAGGGGCAGCCGATTGCGGCTGCCGCGATGCGCTCATCGAAACACTAGACGATTCTGTCGCGGCCTTCTACGCACGACTTGGCTACCAGCCTATTGCAATCATCCATGAATACGTCGGGCGGTTCAATCGGCATATCATGCTGAAAGCTAGCATCGCTTCCACACAGTGATGCCTAACCATTCGCTCAACCGGACCCATTGCGGCGTGCCGCCATTTGGGCTACAAAACCCTAGCCCAAATGCCGCCACACCGCAACGGGCCGGTTAGCTCAAACGTTAGGCGTCAGAACCGGCGCTCTTCCCTTGTCCGACCGAAGAACCTAGTATCGAATTGCCCGTAGCGTCAGCTCACAGGGCACAACCCAGGAGGAAATCAGTGAACAATCTTTCCGTTCTCGCCAGCCTAGTACTTTGCGCCGCCTTCAGTACATCGGCCTTAGCGCAGTGCCCATCCTGCGAAGCGCCACCGGCGCTCGACTGTCGAATCAACTTTGATAGCGCGGCAGTACCACTAACTACATACAAGCAATTCGGGTGTCGAGCTGATGTAATTGCCAGTTATGGCGAGAGCCGGGTAAATACCTGTCGAAGGACATTCGGCCCTCCGTTCATGCTTGTCGACATGGCACTCAACGATCACTCATCGAATAATGGTTGGCGCAGTGCAAGCCGCTATGCCAGTGGTGCAAAGATCGACTACAAAGAGCAGATTGAAGAGGCGTACGATCGGGCAATTGATCTTGCAGGCAAATATGGTGACACCGCTGCCGAAGCAAAGCTGAAAGAGATGAAGAAACGACATCTTGATCTATCAATACAGTACAGCACTAACCAAGATTCGATTGAACTCAAAGTTGAAGCGGCGGGTCACGGGTGGGAACTTGACCGAAAGCGAGGTTGGCAAGACTCGAGTGTCGATGCAATCGTTGCTTGCATTGCACCCGTCAATCTGCTCGATCAAATTAAGGCCCACGTTGGTCTGAAAGGTGACCAGATCACTGTGACCAACAATACGGGCGCAGCGTTCTACGCACACTATGTTTTGCAGGACGACAAGGCAAAGACATGTACTGCGTCGTCAGCAGCCATTACGCTTCGCATAAACGCCAAGGGCACCGAAACGATTCGATTGCCGGTTAACGGCAAGGCATGCGTTCACTACTACAGCAAGACGCCTCCAAAGCCTAGCTTGGCTACTAGCTGTGAATACACAGTTGGCACAATCGCGAATATCGGAAGTCTTCCAGCCCAATGCTCAAACTAAGGGAATAATATGCCCAACACGAAATTCACTCCGCCCCTCTTTGCTCTTATCGTAGCAACTTCATTTTGCGTGGCCGCTAGTGCGCAGATGGTAAACGAATGCAATGCTTCAGCAAAGGTTGTCAAATCTGAACGTGCAATCCCCAATTCTCCAAACTGGAAATTCACGTTTCAAGTTACGACGACTTGCGATGCGAGTAGCGGTTCATTTGAGTATGAGTATCGCGTGAAGGGAACCGCCGGCGGAGGAACGCCGCGAACAGCCCCGTCTTGGAATGCGGCCAACGGGCGTGCGTTTTCTTGGACAGATGAAGTAAACATCGGCACCGCACAGGACGCCGAATTCTCTAGATTCGTGCCTGGCACCTTCGGGTCGAAGAAGATTCGGTAGGTCATTGAGTACATGCAACGCACTGACGCCTCTCAAGAAACTCCCCGTAAATGATTGACGCACAAGGGTTTTTTCAAGCCGCTTGCGCCGCTGGCGCGGTCGGCACCAGCGTCATACCCAACTGCTGCGCGCGCCGGTTGAGGTTGTGCAGCACGCGCTGCCGGTAACGCTCTTCGTAGTAGGCCTGGCCTTGATCGGTGTATTCCTCGCCCTTGGTCAGCATGCTGAAAATCAGCCGCGCCAGTTTGTGCGCGGCAGCCGTCACCGCCTTGGGTTTGTCCATGCGGGCGCACATGCGCCGGAAGTACGCCCCCAGCGCCGACTGGCTGGTGCGCAGTGCGGCGGCGGCCAGCCGCAGCGCCTGGGCCGCGCGGTTGGCGCACCGCTTGGTCTTGCCGCTCATCACCTTGCCGCCGGTGATCTTGGTGCCCGGGCACAAGCCCAGCCACGACGCGAAGTGCTTGTCGCTGGGGAATCTGCTCATGTCGGTGCCGATCTCACTGACGACCACCAGCGCGGTCGTCACATCGATGCCGTCGATGCGCGTGAGGTCCACGCCGCACATCTGGAACAGCCGCGTGCGCAGGTCGAACTTCGGCGCGTTGCGGGCCTTGCTGCGCTTCTTGCCCTTGTCCGGCTCGACGTCGGTGATGTGCAGCCGCTGAAGCTGCGCCTCGATCTCCTCGTCGCATTGCTGCAGCTGTTTGCCGCAGAAGTCGAACGCGTCCAGCGCCTGGCGCAGCGCGAACAGGTGCTCGGCGCGCCAGGTGCCTTGCAGGCTGCGAGCGATCCCTCGTCGCTGGCGCGCACCCGGCTGTTCTTCAGGCCGGCCAGCACGTACGGGTTGCGCTCGCCGGCCACGATGGCCCGCAGGATCGCCTGCCCGCTGGCGCCGGCCACGTCGGCAATCACGTTGGCCAGCTGGATGTTCATCTGCACCAGCGCCTTCTGCATGTGCTGCACGCTGCGCGCCTGGGTCTTCAGCAGCGTCGAGCGCTGGCGAGCCAGAGCGCGCAGCACGCACACCTGATCGTCGGGGCGGAAGGCACCCCGCAGCAGCCCGTAACTCATCAACTGCTGCAGCCATTGGCAGTCCAGCACGTCGCTCTTGCGGCCCGAGACGTTCTTGACGTGGCGCGCATTGACCAGCAGCACGGTGAAGCCGCGCGCATCGAGCAGCTCGAACAGCGGGATCCAGTACACCCCGGTCGATTCCATTGCGACGGTGTCCACACCACAGTCGCGCAGCCAGTCGGCCAGGCGGTGCAGGTCGGCGGTGAACGAGGCGAACTCGCGCACCGGTTCGTCGTCGCGGTCTGCCGGCACGGCCACGAAGTGGCTGGCGCTGCCGATGTCGATGCCCGCAGCGTTGGGGTGGGTCAATTCCAAGCCCTTGCGGCTGAAACTCCGATTGCGTGTGGCCAAGGCGTCCTCCATCATCGCGTGTGGAACGTGGCGCCGGATCGGGCTCGTCGTCGTGATCACTCTCTCAAACGGGATACCGCCCAGCCGGCTGCACACCGGCCAGTCGGTTCACCAATGTCGATGACGCAGCCCAAGACCACGCTAACCCGCGGGCAGTGCGCACCATTGCCGTATCGGTCTTCCCCGGCGCCACGCTCTACCTTGCCAAGCAGGTCACGATGGCGTCAAGAGTTTCTTCGGGACGATTTGCGGTCAGGTCGGGCCGATTGGGTCGCTAACCATTCGCTCAACCGGACATTTTGCGTCAGACCGCTCCAGGCCATCATTTCATTCTTGGCCTTACGCGGCCTGCCGCAAAATGCCGGTTAGCTCAAACGTTATACGTCGCGAAGGCGCATCTTGAACTTCTGGTGACAAACGGCACACAGTCCGGTACGATCGTTCAATGAAGCCGTTCCGTTGGAGTCCTGAGAAGAACGATCTGCTCAAGTTAGAGCGTGGCGTCTCCTTCGAGCAGCTTACCGTTGCGATAGAGACCGGAGGGTTGCTGGATGTCTTGGAGCACCCCAACAAGTCTCGGTACCCCGGCCAGAAGATCCTGGTCGTGGTGAGCGACGGCTACGCGTACTTGGTCCCCTTCGTAGAAGAAAGCGACCACTACTTCCTCAAGACAGTCATCCCGAGCCGCAAAGCGACTCGGGACTACTTGTAGCAAGGTGAAAACGATGCAGAACGTTGATCAAGAAGAGGCCGATCTACTCGCTGCGTATGAGGCCGGCGAACTCCGATCGACCGCCACCAAGGCAGAGCTTAACAAGTTCAAGTTAGCCGCGCGAGCAACGGCAATCAAAGACAAGCGTGTGAACATTCGCCTGTCGTCCGGTGACCTACGAGATATTCAGGTGAAGGCACTCGAAGAAGGGATGCCATATCAGACCCTCATTGCGAGTGTGCTTCATAAGTATGTCACTGGAAAACTGAAAGAGCCTAACAAATCTACGTCATAGGGAAAGCGCCAGCTCAGACAGAAATCGACGCTTAGATTCAAGCTTGAAGTGCAACACCTAAATAGACGCTGATACCTTCTCAGCAGGTGTTTCATAACCCAGTCGCCAGCGTGGGCGATTGTTTAATTTCGAAGCAATCCTATCGCATTCTCGCTGGTTGACGCTGCTCATGTCCTTGCCTTTTGGAATGTATTGTCGGATCAGCCGTTGGTGTTTTCGTTGGTTCCGCGCTCCCAAGAATGGTACGGCGTGGCAAAGTAGATCTGAACCCCGTGTGCAGACTCGATGTCATTGAAACCATGGAATTCTGTTCCGTTATCCAAGGTGATGGTCTTGACGCGAAAGCGCAGCTTGGCGATTGCCCTGGCCATGGCCGCGTTGGCCTGCTCCTTGGTGCGCGAAGTCATCTTCTCGATCGCCGTGTACCCGGTCTTTCGGTCCACCAGCGTCAGCACGCAGTGCCTCTTGTCTGAGCCAATCACCGTGTCGCCCTCCAGGTGCCCGATCTCGTCTCGTTCATTGGCAGCTTCAGGCCTTTCACTGATGTGCCGCTTGCCGGCCATCCTGCCCCGTGTCACTGGGCTGCCACGCCTCTTGCGGCCCATCTTGGACATGATGCGCATGTGTTTCCACAACGCACCGCCGTCGGCCTTGTCACGCCGCACGCGCTTGTAGATCGTCTCGTGGCTGACCTCGAAGGCACCCTCTGCGGCCAGCCGCTGTGCCGCTTGGTCAGGGCTAAATTCCTCCCGCAACAGCGCGTCCACAGTTGCCCATTGCACCGCATCAAGCTTCTCAACCTTGCTCTTTCGTCGCCTCGTCTTGGCGTAGCTGTGCGCCTTCTCCGCGCGGTATCCACCGTCGTGCCTGGTCGCGTTTCTCTTACGCTCACGATTGATCGTCGACGGCGATCGACCCAGCTCCAGAGCTATCTGCCGCTCACTTTTCCCAGTGGACCGCATCGTGCCCACGATGTATCGTTCTTCTTGGGAGAGATGGTGGTATCCCATGTTGCAACCCCTTCTTGCCGGATAGAGGAAGCAGCAAGTATTGCCACTCTCCCTCCATTGGTAAAGGGTGTTGCACTTCAGACTTGAAACCGCGATGCCTAACGTTTGAGCTAACCGGACCGTTGCGGTATGTGGCTAAAGGCCCAGAATGAAATGGCGGGCCTTTGGCCGCATGCCGCAATGGGTCCGGTTGAGCGAATGGTTAGGCATCAGCTGCCGAGTGGAATTCTGGATTCGGTTGCAGATGGGTTCGTTCTCTGAATGGTGTAATAGCCGCCTCGGAACGTTGCTTCATAATTCTTGAAGCGCCAGAGCAGCACGTCACCGCCCATGAGTTCCGTTAGCTTCGCGCCGGCAAAAGCACTGCCTGCTGACTGTCTCGCTGCAGAATATTCTTTTTCGCCACTGAAGTAGAACGCAACTCTGGTTGAAATCGGGTCAGTACTCTCATTGTCAAAGAAGTAGACTGCTTGGCTAATTGGTCCGTTCAATGGGTTCACCTCAAATCCAATAGCACCAACCTTTCCGTTTGGAAACATAAGGCGAAGCTCGGAGAGCTTCTTGCCAATAGTTGCCCCTTCGTAGCCAAAAGGATATGGGGATGTCGATCTAAATAGACTTTGATCGGAACGCTGTGTCTGGAGACCGCTGTGCTTTGAAATTGGTTCGGGTGCCGATCTGTCCTGTTCAACTGGCTTTTGCGCTACTGTGGGTTTGGAGGAAACTGATGGGATTTTCGGCTTGTCGCTGCTACTTTCTGCAGTACTATTCTTTAATGGGTCAACCTTTTCTATATCTGCGGCTGATTTTGATTCGCTGCTGCCGGGGCTTGGAGATTTTTCCTCAACTAAGCGCGCGGGTTTCGGCTGATCCAGCTGTATCGCATCCAGCTTTGATTTGACAGCGGTAAGTTGCGCATCATGCCTTTCTTGAATTGCTGCAATTCGGTCTGCGTAAAACCAGGCCATAACTGCAAACAAAAATGCGCAGATTGTTGTGCTAATTATCAGAACCGCGTTGATTGGGTGGTCTTGAATTTTCTGCGTTATCGTCACAATCAAAAGCTCCTAATGTGGTCCGCAGTGTCTCTGATGCCTAACGTTTAAGCTAACCGGCATTTTGCGGCAGGGCGGGTTTGGGCGAGAATGAAATGAACCCCAAACGCGGCCTGCCGCAAAATGTCCGGTTGAGCGAATGGTTAGCGACCCAATCGGCCCGACCTGACCGCAAATCGTCCCGAAGAAACTCTTGAAGCCATCGTGACCTGCTTGGCAAGGTAGAGCGTGGCGCCGGGGAAGACCGATACGGCAATGGTGCGCACTGCCCGCGGGTTAGCGTGGTCTTGGGCTGCGTCATCGACATTGGTGAACCGACTGGCCGGTGTGCAGCCGGCTGGGCGGTATCCCGTTTGAGAGAGTGATCACGACGACGAGCCCGATCCGGCGCCACGTTCCACACGCGATGATGGAGGACGCCTTGGCTACCCGAGTTCGACACCAAACCGCCGTTTCGCGCCATTTTCGGCAGCCGACTCCAACGAAATCAATGACTTAGCGGCTCTGCGGCGGTTTTCATGTAGTGGCACGTTTTGCATTCAAGGGTGTTGGCATTCTCCTGGATAGGCGGCTACACTCTCGCCATGTTCATCAAGCTCACCCGATCCGGCGCGCGAACCTACGCGCAGCTGGTCGAGTCCTTCCGCGATGAACACGGCAAGCCCCGGCAGCGCACCGTCGCCACGCTGGGCCGCATCGACGAGCAGGACGGCCAGGTCGATGCGTTGCTCAACGGCTTGCTTCGCGCCAAGGGCCGTCCTGCGGCCTCCGGCGCAAGCCCCCAGGTCCGCTTCGAGTCCGCGCTCTCGCTGGGCGATGTCTGGGCGCTGGACGCGCTCTGGCATGAACTCGGCTTTGACCGCCTGGGGGCTGTCTTCCGGCGGGCGCGGTTCACCACCGCCGTCGAGCACGCCATCCGCGTGATGGTCTTCAACCGCCTGTGCGACCCAGAGTCCAAGCTGGGCGTGCTGCGCTGGCTGCAGACGGTCAGCCTGCCCGGGGTGGAAGTGGACAAGCTCACCCACCAGCACCTGCTGCGCAGCATGGACGCGCTGATGGACCACCAGGCGGCTGTCGATAAGTGCGTGGCCCAGCTGCTGCGCCCGCTCATCGATGAAGACCTCTCGGTGGTCTTCTACGACCTGACCACCATCCGCGCCGCCGGCCTGAGCCAGCAAGACGGCGACGTGCGCCACTTCGGCATGTCCAAGGAGGGCGTCATTGCCCGGCAGTTCATGCTGGGCGTGGTGCAGACGGCCGATGGCATGCCGATCTTCCACGAGGTCTTCGCCGGCAACACGGCCGAGGCGCCGACCCTGGAGCCCACGCTGAAGAAGGTGCTGGCGCGCTTCCCGCACATCCGCCGGCTGGTGGTGGTGGCCGACCGGGGACTGCTGTCGCTGGACAACATCGAGGCGCTGACGAAGCTGCAGGTGACTGGTGGTGTGGCCGGTGACGGGGCCAGCACCCGGCCCCTGGAATTCATCCTGGCCGTGCCCGGCCGGCGCTACGCCGAGTTTGTCGACATCTTGCAGCCCATGGCCGCGCAGGCATCCCAGGCCAGCGAAGAGATCGTGGCCGAGGCGACGTGGCAGGGCCACCGCCTGGTGGTGGCGCACAACCCGCTGCAGGCGGCCGAGCAGACGCAGGATCGGCTGGCGCGCATCCAGGCCCTGCAGCAGCGGGCAGACCAACTCGCCGGCAAGCTCGATGACCAGGACGGCGGCAAGGTCCAGCGGGGGCGCAGGCTGTCGGACTCGGGCGCCAAGGCGCGCTTCTTCCACGAGGTCAGCGACGCGCACCTGGCGCGCATCATCCAGGTCGACCTGAAGTCCGAGCTGTTCACCTATGCCATCGACGAGACCGCGCTGGCGCGCGCTCAGCTGATGGACGGCAAGCTGATGCTGGTGACCAACGTGCAGGACATGGCCGCCAGCGAGGTGGTGCAGCGCTACAAGGCGCTGGCCGACATCGAGCGCGGCTTCAAGGTGCTGAAGTCCGAGATCGAGATCGCGCCGGTCTTCCACCGTCTGCCCGAACGCATCCAGGCCCACGCCAGCATCTGCTTCATGGCGCTGATCCTGTACCGGGTCATGCGGCAGCGGCTGAAGCTCGCCGGCAGCGACCTGTCGCCCGAAGCCGCACTGGCCGACCTGCGCCGCATCCAGCGCCACACCGTCAGCATCGACAGCGGCGCGCCGATCCACGGTGTATCCACCGTTCAACCCCGCCAGGTCGAAGCCCTGGCCGCCTTGCGTATCAAGAAACCCACGCTCGACACCCAGCTCAGCCTGCTGTAGTGGCAATTCCGAAGGCCTGGCCTATACGGATCAAGCACTTACGGCGGTTGGTGTCGAACTCGGGCGGCACGGCCACAAAGTGGCTGGCGCTGCCGATGTCGATGCCCGCAGCGTTGGGGTGGGTCAATTCCAAGCCCTTGCGGCTGAAACTCCGATTGCGTGTGGCCAAGGCGTCCTCCATCATCGCGTGTGGAACGTGGCGCCGGATCGGGCTCGTCGTCGTGATCACTCTCTCAAACGGGATACCGCCCAGCCGGCTGCACACCGGCCAGTCGGTTCACCAATGTCGATGACGCAGCCCAAGACCACGCTAACCCGCGGGCAGTGCGCACCATTGCCGTATCGGTCTTCCCCGGCGCCACGCTCTACCTTGCCAAGCAGGTCACGATGCCGTCAAGAGTTTCTTCGGGACGATTTGCGGTCAGGTCGGGCCGATTGGGTCGCTAACCATTCGCTCAACCGGACCCATTGCGGCATGCGGCTAAAGGCCCGCCATTTCATTCTGGGCCTTTAGCCACATACCGCAACGGTCCGGTTAGCTCAAACGTTAGGCCGCACAAATCCAACGACTGCGTCGACTTCGCAGGATTCCATGACCAGCCGCACGCGTCGTTCTGAGCGCATTGCATCGGCACTGTTCGTTGGTCTTGCGCAGAGCCTACTTGCTACTCGTCGCTTGCCGGACCACAGGTCAGCCATCGAGTTGCATCGCAGCTGGTTGTCGCGATTGGCATCTTCATGGCATTCTTCTGAGTGCTCGCACAGGAAGCCGAGAGTGAAGTCTATCAGCTCGCATTGTCGGAGCTCTATGTCGGTTCGTGATTGGCGCTTCGCGCCAGCGTGCTGCGCCACGCAGTCAGTTCTGGGTGCGGCCCTTGTTGCAGCGCGGCGTTTCATCGGGTAGCGTGGGCTGCATGCCGCTTCGGCCACCGACTTCCGGCACTTTGCCAAGCTCGCAGCGCCTTGTCCAGGCCACGTGTGCACCGTTCACAAGTTTAGCGGTCAACGCACTGTCCACCAGTGCGGCCTAACCATTCGCTCAACCGGACCCATTGCGGCATGCGGCTAAAGGCCCGCCATTTCATTCTGGGCCTTTAGCCACATACCGCAACGGTCCGGTTAGCTCAAACGTTAGGCGTCGCAGATTCATGGTCAGCGCACATCCCAGCAGAATACTCACCGAAGCTTTCAAGCGTAAGCCTTACCAAGGCGCGGTGCCTGAAACAGCAGATTTCGTCTTCATTGGCTTCGATGCGAACTATTCGTCTGAAATTGAAGCCAGTGAAATATTCGCGGAGGTCTTGGAATATCATGCCGATGGGCCGGGGTTCTGGAGAAAGTACGGAGTACATCATCCATTCCTGCTGCCTCAATACAGAGGTGATGGTCGCCGATACCACCATACGTTCGCGAAAATCGGGTTTCGTCCAAATCACGCAGATTGCATTTCCTTCGTTGAACTCCTAGACTTTCCTACGACGGGCCGCAATCAGCTTTCACTAGAAGATCTGAACGAATCACACCTCAAACGTATTCGGAATGTCATCTTCAACAGCAAAGCAAGGTTTCTCTTCCTGTCGGCTGGCGTCCAGCGCTTGCTTGAAAGAACAAAGCAATTTAAAGAGTTGTCCGATGTTAAACGTGAGTTCCGCGGCCTGAAAGTCCTGTTTGAAGATGAAGACCGTGCCGTCTTTCTGCATCTCCATTTTTCAAACTATGGAAAATTTGAACAACAGTTACAGAGCGAAGCACGCGCTATCGCCAGCCTCATACAAAACAGCGACGCCTGACCATTCGCTCAACCGGACCCATTGCGGCATGCGGCTAAAGGCCCGCCATTTCATTCTGGGCCTTTAGCCACATGCCGCAACGGTCCGGTTAGCTCAAACGTTAGGCGTCACACAACCACCAACATCATGCACTCCAAGAATGTCACAGTCTGCGGGGCGCCAGTCGCCTTTAAAACACCTTCAGCAAAAACCAGGTTTGATAGCCCTCTAATTTATCAATGGACAATTCTCGAGAATGGCATTCCAGTCACGGTCTATGTAGGCAAAGCACGTGGCGGCCAAAGCAGACCACTTAAGACATACTCAGCCGTCGTGCGCGATCTGAGATTGAATCGAAACAATTCAAAGATTTCAGACAAAGATCCAACAAAGCATTATTTTCGCAGACAACCCTGGGGTTATAGATGGGTACATCATCAACTCGAGGCGGCCGCCTACAGACTATCAATACTTGGTGAAACGTCAATCACGATACAACTCGAGTTCCTCAGAGTCAATGTTCCACAAAGCTTACTAAACAGGCTAGAACGACACGAAATCAAGAAGGCTAAACTACGTTACTTGAACACAAGCATCGTTGCAAACGATCAACCGTGCATGATAAAACAAACCGTATCGCGTCTTGACCCAATTTGGCTGTAGAAAACAGTGACGCCTCTCAAGAAACTCCCCGTAAATGACTGACGCACAAGGGTTTTTTCAAGCCGCTTGCGCCGCTGGCGCGGTCGGCACCAGCGTCATACCCAACTGCTGCGCGCGCCGGTTGAGGTTGTGCAGCACGCGCTGCCGGTAACGCTCTTCGTAGTAGGCCTGGCCTTGATCGGTGTATTCCTCGCCCTTGGTCAGCATGCTGAAAATCAGCCGCGCCAGTTTGTGCGCGGCGGCCGTCACCGCCTTGGGTTTGTCCATGCGGGCGCACATGCGCCGGAAGTACGCCCCCAGCGCAGACTGGCTGGTGCGCAGTGCGGCAGCGGCCAGCCGCAGCGCCTGGGCCGCGCGGTTGGCGCACCGCTTGGTCTTGCCGCTCATCACCTTGCCCCCGGTGATCTTGGTGCCCGGGCACAAGCCCAGCCACGACGCGAAGTGCTTGTCGCTGGGGAATCTGCTCATGTCGGTGCCGATCTCACTGGCGACCACCAGCGCGGTCGTCACATCGATGCCGTCGATGCGCGTGAGGTCCACGCCGCACATCTGGAACAGCCGCGTGCGCAGGTCGAACTTCGGCGCGTTGCGGGCCTTGCTGCGCTTCTTGCCCTTGTCCGGCTCGACGTCGGTGATGTGCAGCCGCTGAAGCTGCGCCTCGATCTCCTCGTCGCATTGCTGCAGCTGTTTGCCGCAGAAGTCGAACGCGTCCAGCGCCTGGCGCAGCGCGAACAGGTGCTCGGCGCGCCAGGTGCCTTGCAGGCTGCGAGCGATCTCCTCGTTGCTGGCGCGCACCCGGCTGTTCTTCAGGCCGGCCAGCACGTACGGGTTGCGCTCGCCGGCCACGATGGCCCGCAGGATCGCCTGCCCGCTGGCGCCGGCCACGTCGGCAATCACGTTGGCCAGCTGGATGTTCATCTGCACCAGCGCCTTCTGCATGTGCTGCACGCTGCGCGCCTGGGTCTTCAGCAGCGTCGAGCGCTGGCGAGCCAGAGCGCGCAGCACGCACACCTGATCGTCGGGGCGGAAGGCACCCCGCAGCAGCCCGTAACTCATCAACTGCTGCAGCCATTGGCAGTCCAGCACGTCGCTCTTGCGGCCCGAGACGTTCTTGACGTGGCGCGCATTGACCAGCAGCACGGTGAAGCCGCGCGCATCGAGCAGCTCGAACAGCGGGATCCAGTACACCCCGGTCGATTCCATTGCGACGGTGTCCACACCACAGTCGCGCAGCCAGTCGGCCAGGCGGTGCAGGTCGGCGGTGAACGAGGCGAACTCGCGCACCGGTTCGTCGTCGCGGTCTGCCGGCACGGCCACAAAGTGGCTGGCGCTGCCGATGTCGATGCCCGCAGCGTTGGGGTGGGTCAATTCCAAGCCCTTGCGGCTGAAACTCCGATTGCGTGTAGCCAAGGCGTCCTCCATCATCGCGTGTGGAACGTGGCGCCGGATCGGGCTCGTCGTCGTGATCACTCTCTCAAACGGGATACCGCCCAGCCGGCTGCACACCGGCCAGTCGGTTCACCAATGTCGATGACGCAGCCCAAGACCACGCTAACCCGCGGGCAGTGCGCACCATTGCCGTATCGGTCTTCCCCGGCGCCACGCTCTACCTTGCCAAGCAGGTCACGATGGCGTCAAGAGTTTCTTCGGGACGATTTGCGGTCAGGTCGGGCCGATTGGGTCGCTAACCATTCGCTCAACCGGACATTTTGCTGCGGTCGGCCTTTGGCCATCATTTCATTCTTGGCCAAACGCCAACCTCCGCAAAACGCCGGTTAGCTCAAACGCTAGGCCGCGCAGAAAGCACCTAGTCCTGCGCTGTTTCCATTCAATCCCAACCGTAACTTAAACAAACAGCACCAACCGCCTCTCCCAAATGGAAAAGAAGAAACGAGCCACCTCCTCGCTTATTGCTTCGCCAGAAGGAATGTCACCGCTTCCGCCACTTCTCAGATTTATCAGGGCATTGAAAGCAGCCGAAGAAGAGACAGGCGTCAACTACATGGACAAGTTCCTTGCCGCGCTGACACCGTTACATGGGAAACCGACGACTGAAGTCTATATGTATCAACTGGCTGGGAATCCTGCACCCAATCCAACGCTTCGACTAGCAAAGGCGATAGTCGAGCAGAGCCGAGTTCTCGGTCCTAGAGTCAATGAACGACCGCTGACATACGAAGATCTATTGATCGGGAAAATAATCACAAAGCCAACCAAACAACGCGATGACAACGGCGCGGCCTAACCATTCGCTCAACCGGACCCATTGCGGCGTGCCGCCATTTGGGCTAGAAAAGCCTAGCCCAAATGCCGTCACACCGCAACGGCCCGGTTAGCTCAAACGTTAGGCCACACAGGCAAAATCTCTGCCCTTGACGCACTCATTTATCGTAGCTACACTAAAGCATGCGAATCGAGTTCGATCCAGAGAAAGACAAGATCAATCAAGGCAAACACGGATTATCCTTGGCTCTGGCCAGCGAACTCGATTGGCACAACTCTCTCGTTTGGGTAGATGAGAGAAAGAACTATGGCGAAGTCCGCATGATCGCCTTAGCACCATCGACAGGAATCCTGTACTACGTTGCTTACGTTGATCGAAATAGCTCAAGGCGAATCATCAGTCTGCGCAGAGCAAACAGGCGTGAGGTCAAACACTATGTCAACTACATCTAGTCGTCCTGAAATCAAGTTTCCTACGGTAGAAGAGGACAAGGCTATCACTGCGGCAGCGAAGGCTGACCCTGATGCTCTACCTCTGACGCCTACACAATTGAACTCAATGGTACCAGCTCGAGTGCTGCGCGGCCGACCAAAGTCCACCAACACCAAACTATTAGTTTCCGTTCGCTACAGCCCTGAAGTCCTTGAGTACTTCAAGTCAACCGGGGCTGGGTGGCAATCCAGAATGGACAGCGTTCTCAAAGACTATGTATCAAATAAGGGCAACCGATCGTAGCGGTGTGGCCTAACCATTCGCTCAACCGGACATTTTGAGGCGTGGGGCAATTGGGCTTCATTTCACCTGATTAGTCATGAACATCAGCCTCCCCTCTGATCTGACGTTCTCGGGTAGGAGAGCAGGTCGCGGCGTTGCCGATCAGGCACTGCAAGAGCGATTTCAGATTCACGCGGTGGTTGAAGCGGTATGCGAAGGCGCCGAGGTAGTGGTTGGCGTACTTGCTGAACTTGAACGCCTTGTAGCCTCCGCCGATCATGGTCTTGAGGTTGCCCAGGATGGTGTTGACCCAGGTGAACTGGGGCATGTCGCGAGGCTTGCGCTGGCCGACGACGATAAACGAATGCGCGCAGCCTGCGTCGATGACACCAGCGAAGCAACTCAGGCCGTCGCTGCGAACATCGCAGCCGGGCAGCAAGTTGGCCTTGGCCCAGTTGGCGATGGCCTCGCGGGTAAAGCTGCCGACCGCAGCGAGCTTCACCCGCATCGGGCGGCCAGCATCGTTGGTGGACACCGCTGCGACGATGGGCACCTTGTTGGGCGACCCGCGGCCACCCACGCCCGGGCGTTCACCGCCAAGGTAGGCGTCGTCGAGTTGCACGTCGCCGGCCAACGGCTCCAGCGCATCACACTCGGCCATGGCCGCCATCAGCTTGTGATGCACCAGCCAGGCGGTGCGGTAGCTTGTGCCCAGGTGGCGCATGAGCGCCAGCGAAGACAGCCCGGTCTTGTCCTGGCTGACGAGGTAGATGGCCAAGAACCAGGTGCGCAGCGGCAACTTGGTGCTGTCGAGCACCGTGCCAGCGGTCAACGACGTCTGGTGACGACAACCTTGGCATTGGAACAACCGGCGCGCGCCGTGGCCCACAACGTAGTGCTCTGCGCCATCGCAGCGCGGGCAGCGAAACCCATCCGGCCAGCGCATCGCTCTGAGCGCCGCAGCGCACTGGTCTTCGCTGCCGTAGCGGGCGAAGAACTCCGGCATCGACACCCCGGGTTGGAACTGGATTCGGTTCATCGGCATGGCTGGCCCCTTGGTTCTGACAGGAGCCAGCGTAGGGGTCGACAAGCTCATAGAGTGAGCCAGGCTGAGGTTCGTGACGAATCAGGTCATTTCATTCTCGCCCAATTGCCCCACGCCGCAAAATGCCGGTTAGCTCAAACGTTAGGCCTCTTAGATTCAAGCTTGAAGTGCAACACCTAAATAGACGCTGATACTTTCTCAGCGGGTGTTTCATAACCTAGTCGCCAGCGTGGGCGATTGTTTAATTTCGAAGCAATCCTATCGCATTCTCGCTGGTTGACGCTGCTCATGTCCTTGCCTTTTGGAATGTATTGTCGGATCAGCCCGTTGGTGTTTTCGTTGGTTCCGCGCTCCCAAGAATGGTACGGCGTGGCAAAGTAGATCTGAACCCCGTGTGCAGACTCGATGTCATTGAAACCATGGAATTCTGTTCCGTTATCCAAGGTGATGGTCTTGACGCGAAAGCGCAGCTTGGCGATTGCCCTGGCCATGGCCGCGTTGGCCTGCTCCTTGGTGCGCGAAGTCATCTTCTCGATCGCCGTGTACCCGGTCTTTCGGTCCACTAGCGTCAGCACGCAGTGCCTCTTGTCTGAGCCAATCACCGTGTCGCCCTCCAGGTGCCCAATCTCGTCTCGTTCATTGGCAGCTTCAGGCCTTTCAATGATGTGCCGCTTGCCGGCCATCCTGCCCCGTGTCACTGGGCTGCCACGCCTCTTGCGGCCCACTTTGGACATGATGCGCATGTGTTTCCACAACGCACCGCCGTCGGCCTTGTCACGCCGCACGCGCTTGTAGATCGTCTCGTGGCTGACCTCGAAGGCACCCTCTGCGGCCAGCCGCTGTGCCGCTTGGTCAGGGCTAAATTCCTCCCGCAACAGCGCGTCCACAGTTGCCCATTGCACCGCATCAAGCTTCTCAACCTTGCTCTTTCGTCGCCTCGTCTTGGCGTAGCTGTGCGCCTTCTCCGCGCGGTATCCACCGTCGTGCCTGGTCGCGTTTCTCTTACGCTCACGATTGATCGTCGACGGCGATCTACCCAGCTCCAGAGCTATCTGCCGCTCACTTTTCCCAGTGGACCGCATCGTGCCCACGATGTATCGTTCTTCTTGGGAGAGATGGTGGTATCCCATGTTGCAACCCCTTCTTGCCGGATAGAGGAAGCAGCAAGTATTGCCACTCTCCCTCCATTGGTAAAGGGTGTTGCACTTCAGACTTGAAACCGCGAAGCTTAACCATTCGCTCAACCGGACATTTTGCGGCATGCGTCAGTTGGGCTTCATTTCATTCTCGCCCAACTGCCGCCTACCGCAAAATGCCGGTTAGCTCAAACGTTATACGTCGCGAAGGCGCATCTTGAACGTCTGGTGACAAACGGCACACAGTCCGGTACGATCGTTCAATGAAGCCGTTCCGTTGGAGTCCTGAGAAGAACGATCTGCTCAAGTTAGAGCGTGGCGTCTCCTTCGAGCAGCTCACCGTTGCGATAGAGACCGGAGGGTTGCTGGATGTCTTGGAGCACCCCAACAAGTCTCGGTACCCCGGCCAGAAGATCCTGGTCGTGGTAAGCGACGGCTACGCGTACTTGGTCCCCTTCGTAGAAGAAAGCGACCACTACTTCCTCAAGACAGTCATCCCGAGCCGCAAAGCGACTCGGGACTACTTGAAGCAAGGTGAAAACGATGCAGAACGTTGATCAAGAAGAGGCCGATCTACTCGCTGCGTATGAGGCCGGCGAACTCCGATCGACCGCCACCAAGGCAGAGCTTAACAAGTTCAAGTTAGCCGCGCGAGCAACGGCAATCAAAGACAAGCGTGTGAACATTCGCCTGTCGTCCGGTGACCTACGAGATATTCAGGTGAAGGCACTCGAAGAAGGGATGCCATATCAGACCCTTATTGCGAGTGTGCTTCATAAGTATGTCACTGGAAAACTGAAAGAGCCTAACAAATCTACGTCATAGGTAAAGCGCCAGCTCAGACAGAAAGCGACGTATAACCCTTCGCTCAACCGGACATTTTGCTGCGGTCGGCCTTTGGCCATCATTTCATTCTTGGCCAAAGGCCAACCTCCGTTAAATACCGGTTAGCTCAAACGTTAGCCCGCAGAAATCGACAGCGCGCGGTTGGGAAATGCTCTCAAAAGCTTCTTGTCCATCGTGAACAGCTTTGTTTCCAACTTCATCGCTAGTGCGATGAACTCGCAGTCATATGCAGAACAATCACTGTCGCGTACGAGTTCAAGAACGGCTCGCGATTCAACCTCATACTCAAAACCGGCGAGCAGTCCTTCAGCCTCAGCCTGCAGGCTTGTTGCTTGCTTAAACGATATGTCCCTGCGCTGCACGTACCCGGCAAGGATGTTCCGAAACTCACTTCGCCAGAGGATCGGCGCACACCAATCAGCGTCCCGGCCCAGAAGAGCCTCCGCAGCGCTAGTGTGCTCCCCGGGTAGGTACAAATAGGCAATAACGTTTGTTTCTACAACGATCATGCCCTCCCCTCGCGCTTGGCCGCACCTGATTAGTCATGAACATCAGCCTCGCCTCTGATCTGACGTTCTCGGGTAGGAGAGCAGGTCGCGGCATTGCCGATCAGGCACTGCAAGAGCGATTTCAGATTCACGCGGTGGTTGAAGCGGTATGCGAAGGCGCCGAGATAGTGGTTGGCGTACTTGCTGAACTTGAACGCCTTGTAGCCTCCGCCGATCATTGTCTTGAGGTTGCCCAGGATGGTGTTGACCCAGGTGAACTGGGCATGTCGCGAGGTTTGCGCTGGCCGACCACGATAAACGAATGCGCGCAACCCGCGTCGATCACACCAGCGAAACAACTCAGGCCATCGCTGCGAACGTCACAGCCGGGCAGCAAGTTGGCCTTGGCCCAGTTGGCGATGGCCTCACGGGTAAAGCTGCCGACTGCAGAGAGTTTCAGCCGCAGTGGGCGGCCAGCATCGTTGGTGGACACCGCTGCGACGATGGGAACCTTGTTGGGCGAACCGCGGCCACCCACGCCCGGGCGTTCGCCGCCAAGGTAAGCATCGTCGAGTTGCACGTCACCGGCCAGCGGCTGCAGCGCATCACACTCGGCCATGGCCGCCATAAGCTTGTGATGCACCAGCCAGGCGGTGCGGTAGCTTGTGCCCAGGTGGCGCATGAGCGCCAGCGACGACAGACCGGTCTTGTCTTGACTGACGAGGTAGATGGCCAGAAACCAGGTGCGCAGCGGCAACTTGGTGCTGTCGAGCACCGTGCCAGCGGTCAACGACGTCTGGTGACGACAAACTTGGCATTGGAACAGCCGACGCGCGCCGTGGCCAACAACGTAGTGCTCTGCGCCATCGCAGCGCGGGCAGCGAAACCCGTCCGGCCAGCGCATCGTTCTCAGCGCCGCAGCGCATTGGTCTTCGCTGCCGTAGCGCGCGAAGAACTCCGGCATCGACACCCCGGATTGGAACTGGATTCGGTTCATCGGCATCGCTGGCCCCTTGGTTCTGGTAGGAGCCAGCGTAGCGGTCGACAAGCTCATAGAGTGAGCCAGGCTGAGGTTCGTGACGAATCAGGTGGCCGCATCAATGTCTTCATGCATGAACCGTTGCGTCGCCAGAGCTCCCCGCAGCTCTCTTGCCCTCGCAAGTCGCTCGCTGGGAGCAAGTTTTGTTGGCAGCAGCACGGCCTCCAGGTAGAAGATGGCCTCGCTGTTCAAGCTTCGCCTATGCATTTCGGCGGCATTCTTCAACCGCTCGTACACGGCGTCAGGTATGTTCTTCAACGTGAGCGTAGTCGGCATGTCTTGACACCATAGTGCAACCAAAGTGGTTGCACTGTGGCGCATGCACGCCCGCTGCGCCATCCCATCACTGCGGGCTCTCTCAAGAAACTCCACGTAAGTGACTGACGCACAACGGATTTTTCAGGCCGCCTGCGGCGTTGGCGCGGTCGGCACCAGCGTCATGCCCAACTGCTGCGCGCGCCGGTTGAGGTTGTGCAGCGCGCGCTGCCGGTAACGCGCTTCGTAGTAGGCCTGGCCTTGATCGGTGTATTCCTCGCCCTTGGTCAGCATGCTGTAGATCAGCCGCGCCAGTTTGTGCGCCGCCGCCGTCACCGCCTTGGCCTTGTCCATGCGGGCGCACAGCCGGCGGAAGTACGCCCCCAGCGCCGATTGGCTGGTTCGAAGCGCGGCAGCGGTCAGCCGCAGCGCCTGGGCCGCGCGGTTGGCGCACCGCTTGGTCTTGCCGCTCATCACCTTGCCCCGGTGATCTTGGTGCCTCCGTTCGGTCTTGACCCGATCGCCTGCACGCTTGGGAATCATCGATGGCGCAAGCACCTCGCGCTCGGTGCCCAGCGCCGTGAGATGGCGCCAGATCACAAACCCGCATGGCCCCGCCTCGTAAACCACGTGCAGCCGGTGGCCCAATCTCACCAGCTTGCGCAGCGACTTGTCCAGTGACGCCAGGTCCCCACCGATACTGCCCACTCGCCGCACCGCACCATCGCGCCCGGCCTGCGCCGTCGCAATGTCAATGCTCTCCTTGTGCACGTCCAAACCCACGTACAGGGTGCTAGATTTCTCCATGGCCCGTCTCCTTGCAGATCCGCAACGACACGACCGACCATCGACCAGGTGCATTGGTGTAGCTCGGCACGCCCTTGGCGTGCAAACTATGCTGTTGCAAGGGACGGGCCGCCTGGTTCTGCCAAGCCATTTTGTCTAGGCCGCACAGTTAACGCCGCTGCCCCTGCGAATATAAAACACATGATTCATCACCTATCACTTGGGGCGCATGACATCGAACGCGCAGCACTTTTTTACGATGCTGTGCTTGCTCCCCTTGGCTTTGTCCGCGTTTGGACAGATCTGCGCACCGGAGGACAAGGCCAAGGCGTTGGTTATGGCCCGCCAGGCTCAGGGGATAAATTAGCAATCAAACAGGTGTCGCAATCCATCCCAAACATACCCGGCTTTCATATTGCCTTTGATGCTTCAAGCCGCTCTGCGGTTCGGGCTTTTCATTCGGCAGCACTTGCCAATGGCGGCACCGACAATGGATTACCTGACGTCCGTCTTGAATATGGCGCCAATTATTATGCAGCCTTTATCAAAGACCTTGAAGGTCATCGCCTAGAGGCCGTATGCAAAGCCGCCGAGTAAGCGCTACAAAAGTGCGGCCTAACAATTCGCTCAACCGGGCATGTTGTGGCATGCCGAAAAATTCCGGTTAGCTCAAACGTCTAGGCATCGCATCTCACACACCCTGGTGCGCCATGAATTCTGAACCCGTCAATCTGAGGCAACACTTGCTGCACGCCGCGGCGAGCTTTGTGAAGGCGATGAAGACCAATAAAGACGTGCTGCGCATTGCAGTGGTGGGGTCAATCCTCACAGAAAAGCGTCACCCAAAAGATGTTGATCTTCTTGTTACAGTAGCTGACAACGCAGCGCTTGATCGCATTGCCGCTGCGGGGCGAAGGCTCAAGGGAACAGCCCAAACCAAAAACCTAGGTGCCGACATCTTTCTAGTCAACGAACTAGGTCAATACATCGGAAGAACCTGTGGCTGGAAGGTCTGCGAATTCGGAATCAGAATGGCCTGTCGCGCAGACAACTGCGGGGCACGAAAGTACCTGAATGACGACTTGTCAGATCTGCGGCTCCCAGACGAATTAGTCAAGAGCCCGCCGCTCATTGTGTGGCCAAGACCTGAGATTAAGACGAAGCTTCCGACAGACGTTGCACACATATTGCTGCACGAACAGACCGAAAGAATGGATTGCGGCGAGGACGGCGATGTTTAGATTCAAGCCTGAATTGCAGCACCTCGCTTTTCCGCTGCAAACAATACCGTTGAGAACAGGCACCTCAATCAGGCCCAAAGTGCATGGACTGACGGCTGCGTCAGCTGGAGTCAAAAACATCTTTAGGCGCTGTTTCGGATTGCTGCTTGATAATTGATGACTATCCCTGTCACCCGAAGATTTTCAATTCTTTGCTCCTGCTGTTGTCAGGCAAACAGCCGATGCCCAATCGCAACGCTCCGATCATTCATACTGGCCTGCGCCGAAAAATTGACTTGCCTGAGCAATCCAATTTATATTCAAACAACTCCCCAATGGTTTAGAGGCGCCGGCTTCAATGACCAGCCGTCAAGGAACGAAGCACTCCCATGAAAAATGCACCGCCACAGACTTTGCAGCCGCGCGACTTCACGGTCAACCGCACTTGGCTGGCCTACCGCATCAACCAGGCGCCCTTGCTTGCGGAGGGCGAGGACATTGATCTTTATGTGCTGCAAGACGCAGGCAGCATGTTTCTGTTCGGCAATGCATTTGCGCCCGCCGGATCGGATCATCCCGCCGACAACGTGGCCGAAAAACTGCTGCTGTCTGCACACGCCAAGCGCAATACCTGGCCAGATGAATTGCTGCTGCCCGGGATGCCAGCGCCAGACAATTCATTTGCGCGTATTGCACGCCAGCATGGTGTGGCGGTGCGCCATGTCCCTGAAAGCCAACTGTCGTTCTACATCAAGGACACGCAGGAAGCATATGAAGATTTTCTCGGGCGCCCGTCTGACGACGACTGAGCCGGCCGGCAGCCCTGCAGCCCACAGGGCGCCTGCACACCAACTTTGACCCCGATGTCGCTGACCTCGATTTCAGACACCCAGCCAACCACCCAGCCAACCACCCACCCAGAAAGCCGCCACCAGCCATGACCACCTTTTTGAACCCGCCCGACGTGCATGCACCCACGGGTTACAGCCACAGTGCCTTGGTTCCGGCCGGAACCGACTTGCTGTTCCTGTCGGGCCAGGTGGGCATCCGGCCGGATGGGTCCACACCATCCACGCTGGCCGAACAGGCCGAACAGATGTTCAGCAACATGGGCGCCCTGTTGCGCGCGCATGGGCTAGATGCCTCGTCCATCGTCAAACTGACGCTGTTTGTGGTGGCCGGCCAAGACATCCGGACGGTGCGCAGCGCCAGGGCCCAACTGCTGGGCGCACACAAACCTGCGTCCACGGCGGTGTTTGTCTCCCAGCTGGTCGACCCGGCCTTGCTGGTGGAATGCGAGGCGATTGCCGCCAGGCCGGCCGCCGCCGGGTGACGCGAGGCCAGCGCGCACGGGACATTGACGCCAAGCGCTCAGGAACGCACGGCTGCCGCGTCCCCACTGGGCGGCACAAGCGCGTGGGGTGCGCCTGGCGTGCCCAGCGGATCAGGCATGCCCGGCGGGCCACCCGTGCCGGGCAGAGCCAGCGCACTGCTGCCGCGCGCTTGCTGCCGGCGCCGCAGCAGCAAAAACACCGCCGGCACGACAAACATCGACAGCAGCGGCGCGCTGAGCATGCCGCCGACCATGGGTGCGGCAATGCGCTGCATCACCTCGCTGCCGGTGCCGTCGCCCCAGAACAGCGGCAGCAGGCCGGCCACGATCACTGCCACCGTCATGGCCTTGGGCCGCACACGCAGCACCGCGCCTTCGCGGATGGCGTCCAGCAAGGCCGCCTCGCTGGTGTCGTTGCGGTCCAGGCGCTCCTGCCAGGCCTGCTTCAGGTACAGCAGCATGATGACGCCGAATTCGGCCGCCACGCCGGCCAGGGCGATGAAGCCCACCGCACTGGCCACCGACAGGTTGTGGCCCAGCGCCCACAGCAGCCACACCCCACCGATGCCGGCAAAGGGCAGCGTGGCCATGATCAGCACGGCTTCGTCCATGCGCCTGAAACACAGGTACAGCAGCACAAAGATGATGGCCAGCGTGAACGGCACCACCACCTGCAGGCGCGCCGACGCCCGCTCCAGAAATTCGAACTGGCCTGACCAGGCAACCGAATAGCCGGTCGGCAGCTGCACCTGCCCGGCCACGGCGCGCTGCATGTCCAGCACCGCGCCACGCAGGTCGCGGCCGCGGATGTCGACATACACAAAGCCGGCCGGCCGGGCGTCTTCACTGCGCAGCATCGGCGGGCCGCCCGTCACGCGCAGGTCGGCCACGTCGGCCAGCACCAGGCGCTGCCCACGTGGCGACACGATGGGCAGGGTCTGCAAGGCCGCCAATGAATCGCGCAGTTCACGCGGGTAGCGCAGGTTGATCGGAAAGCGCTGCAGCCCCTCCACCGTCTGGCCGATGGTCATGCCGCCCACCGCGCCGGCGACCACGTCCTGCACGTCGGCGATGTTCAGACCGTAGCGCGCGGCGGCATCGCGGCGGATGTCGACGTCGATGTAGCGGCCACCGGTCAGGCGCTCGGCCAGCGCGCTGCTGACACCGGGCACGGCCTTGACCACCTGCTCCACCTGCGCCGTCAGCCGGTCGATGGTGGCCAGGTCGGGGCCGGCCACCTTCACCCCCACAGGGCTCTTGATGCCGGTGGCCAGCATGTCGATGCGGTTGCGAATCGGCGGCACCCAGATGTTGGCCAGGCCGGGCACGCGCACCGTTCGGTCCAGCTCGTCGACCAGCTGCTGCGGCGTCATGCCGGCCCGCCATTGATCACGCGGCTTGAACTGGATGGTGGTCTCGAACATCTCCAGCGGCGCGGGGTCGGTGGCGGTGTCGGCGCGGCCGGCCTTGCCGTAGACGCTTTGCACCTCGGGCACGCTGCGGATCAGGCGGTCGGTCAGCTGCAGCAGCTCGGCCGCCTTGCCCACCGACAAGCCGGGCAGCGCGGTCGGCATGTACAGCAGGTCGCCTTCGTCCAGCGGCGGCATGAATTCACTGCCCAGCTGGCGCAGCGGCCACAGGCTGACCAGCAGCAGCACGGCGGCTGCGGCAATCGTCAACCAGGGGGCCTTCAGCACCAGCTCCAGCAGCGGCCGGTAGATCGCGATCAACAGCCGGTTCAGCGGGTTGGCTGTTTCGGACGGAATGCGGCCGCGGATCAGCAGGCCCATCAGCACCGGGATCAGGGTCACGGCCAGGCCGGCGGCGGCGGCCATGGCATAGGTCTTGGTGAAGGCCAGCGGCGCAAACAGCCGGCCTTCCTGCGCTTGCAGCATGAACACCGGCACAAAGCTGACGGTGATGATCAACAGCGAGAAAAACAGCGCAGGGCCGACCTCGACCGCCGCGTCGCCGATGACACGCCAGCGTGCGTCGCCCGCCAGCCGCTGGCCGGGGTGGGCGTGCTGCCAGCGTTCCAGGTGCTTGTGTGCGTTCTCCACCATCACCACGGCGGCGTCGACCATGGCGCCAACGGCGATGGCGATGCCGCCCAGCGACATCACATTGGCATTGACGCCCTGCTGCTGCATGACGATGAAGGCCGCGCCCACGCCCAGCGGCAGCGAGACGATGGCCACCAGCGCGCTGCGCAGGTGGAACAGGAACAGCGCGCAGACCACGGCCACGACGATGAACTCTTCCACCAGCTTGGTGCCCAGGTGCTGCACCGCCCGCTCGATCAGGCCGGACCGGTCGTAGACCGGCACGATCTCCACCCCCTTGGGCAGGCCACGCTGCAACTCGGCCAGCTTGACCTTGACCGCAGCGATGGTGTCAAGCGCATTGCGGCCCGAGCGCATCACGACGATGCCGCCGGTGGCCTCGCCCTCACCGTTGAGCTCGCCGATGCCGCGCCGCATGGCCGGCCCGACCTGGATGCGCGCCACGTCGCCCAGGCGCACCGAGACACCGGCGTCGGTGGTCATCAGCGGGATGGCGCGGAAGTCGTCCAGCGACTGCAGGTAGCCGTTGGCGCGCACCGCGTATTCGGCCTCGCCCAGCTCCAGCACCGACCCGCCGGCCTCCTGGTTGGCGCGGCCCACGGCGCTGGCCACCATGGCCTGGGTGATGCGGTAGGCCGCCAGCCGGTCGGGGTCGAGCACGATCTGGTACTGCCGCACCATGCCGCCCACGCTGGCCACTTCGGCCACATCGGCCACGGTGGTCAGCTCATAGCGCAAGAACCAGTCTTGCAGCGCACGCAGCTGGGCCAGGTCGTGCTGGCCGCTGCGGTCGACCAGGGCGTACTGGTAGATCCAGCCGACACCGGTGGCGTCGGGGCCCAGCGTCGACCGGGCATTGGCCGGCAGGCGCGCCTGCACCTGGTTCAGGTACTCCAGCACCCGGGAGCGGGCCCAGTACAGGTCGACCCCATCGTCGAACAGCACATAGACAAAGCTGTCGCCGAACATCGAAAAACCGCGCACCGCCTTGGCGCCCGGCACCGACAGCATGGTCGTGGTCATCGGGTAGGTGACCTGGTTCTCGACGATCTGCGGCGCCTGGCCCGGCCAGCTGGTGCGGATGATGACCTGGGTGTCCGACAGGTCGGGCAGCGCATCCAGCGGCGTGCGCAGCATGGCCAGCGTGCCCCAGGCGGCCAGCAGCAGCGTGGCCAGCAGCACCAGGAAGCGGTTGCCGATGCTCCAGCGGATGAGGGCGGCGATCACTTGCTGCCCCCGCCGGCGCGGGGCTGGATGCGGGTGATCAGCGGCACGTCACCGTCCTGCATGCGGAATTCAATCTCCAGCCGCTGCCCTTGGGCCAGCTGGCGCGGGCGCTGGGCGGCTGGCGGCAGCTTGAAGTCCATGGTCATCTCGGGCCACTTCAGCGCGGCGATCGGCGGATGGGTCAGCGTGATGCTGTCGCCGTCGATGGCATCGACCACCGCATCGGTGCGGTAGACGGTGGCCGTGGGGTCGGCAGTGGCGTTGCCGGCGGGGCCTGCCGGGCCGGCAGGCGCCGGGTCGCTGGCCAGCCGCGCTTGCAGGCCGCGCAGGCTGGCTTCGGAATCGATCAGGAACTGGCCCGACAGCACCACCCGTTCGCCGGCACGCAGGCCGGCGAGTGACTTCCGTGCGGCCACCGGCTTCGGCGCCCAGCGTCACCTCCACCGGGCGGAAGCGGCCGTCGGCTTCGGCCAGCATCACCAGGCTGCGGCGGCCGGTGCGGATCACCGCCTCGCTGGGCACCAGCACGGTGGCGGCGCGCGCCGCAGGCTGGAACTGCATCTGCACGAACATGCCGGGCACCAGGCGGCCGCCCGGGTTGCGCAACTCCAGCCTGGCCTTGAGCGTGCGGGTGGCCGGGTCCACCGCCGGCAGCAAGGCCTGCACCCGGCCGTCAAAGCGCTGACCGGGCGCGGCCGGGCTGGTGGCGCTGACCGGCGTGCCCGGCTGCAGCAGAGCAGCCTGGCTCTCAGGCAGTTCACCATCGGCCCAGACCGTGGCCGTGCCCTGGATGCGCACCAGGGTCATGCCGGCCATCACCGTGGCGCCTTCGCGCAGCGCCAGTTCAGTGACCACACCGCCGATCGGCGCCACCAGGGTGAAGCGCGGCTGCAGGCTGCCCTGCTGCACCACGCGCTCGATCTGGGCCGGGTCCATGCCGACCAGGCGCATGCGCTGGCGCGCGGCGTCGCGCAGGTCGGCCAGGTCGGGGCCGGACATGCGGGCCAGGGCCAGGTAGTCTTCTTGCGCCGCCACCCAGGCCGGCACGTAGATGTCGGCCAGCGGCGCCCCGCTGGCCACACGGTCGAGCGTGGCACGCACATGCAGGCGCTCGACATACCCGGTGGCACGGGCCTGCAGCAGCACCTGGTCACGCTCATTCCAGACCACGCTGCCCACGGCCGACACCGGCACCGCCAGCGCCGCCGCCTCGGCCACGGCGCTGCGCAGACCCAGGTTCTGCTGGATGCGCGGGCTGACCGTGACGCTGCTGGCGTCGGCCGCGTCGCTGCCGGCATAGCGCGGCACCAGCATCATGTCCATGAACGGCGACTTGGCCGGCGCGTCGAAGTTCTTGCCCGGCACCATGGGGTCGTGGTAGTTCAAGATGACGCGGGCGGTCACCGGGTCGGTGTCGCCGGCCTTCAGGCCGTCGCGCAGGTGGCGCCGGGTGGCGTCCTCGCCTTGCGGAATGCTCCACAAGCCGGGGTCCACCGGCGCAGCGGCAGCAGCGGCGGGCCGGGCTGGATCCGGCCGGCGACCCCGGGCCTTCGCCCATGGCCGGCGCAGCCTGGCGCTGGCCTTGGGACAGGCCCAGCCACCAGGCGGCGGCGATGGCGGCGACAACGGCCACCGCCACGGCCAGCGTGCGCAAACGGTGTGGTGCATTGCGGGTCATGGCGTGCTTTCAGTGGGGGCCTGGGCGGTCGGGGCCAGGGTGGTCGGGGCCTGGGCGGTCGGGGCCAGGTTGGCCGGGCCAGGTCGGCGGGGGCCAGCAAGGTGGTGAGGCGCGCCCAGTCCGACGCGCTGTCGAGTTCCACCGCCACCCGGTCGAACTGGGTGGCCAGCTCGGCCTGCTGCGCGTCCAGCACAGCTTTCAGCGTGCCGCCACCAGCGCGGTAGGCCGCCAGCGCGGCCTGGGTGCGTGACGCTGCCAGCGGCAGCAAGGCCGTGTCATACGCCGCCAGCCGCGCCAGCCCGGCTTGCCAGCGCAGCTGCCAGCGCGCCTGCTCGGCCTGGCGCTCGCGGCGCAGTTCTTCGGTCTCGGCTTCGGCCTGCTGCAGTTCGGCCTGGCGCGCGCGCAGTTCGCGGTCCTGTCGGTTCGCCGGGTCCCAGCGCAGCGGCAGCGACACGCCGATCGACACCATGTTGTCAAAGCGTGGCCCACGCTGGGCAAAGCGCAGATCCACGCTCCAGTCGCTGTGCCGCTCTTCATCGGCCACCCCAACCCGGGCTTGGGCCGCCGCCTCCAGCGCGGCCGCCTGCAGCAGCACCGGGTCGTCGGCGGCCGCGCGCGCCAGCAAGCCGGGCGGCAGGTCGGTGATGGCCGGCAGCGCAGCAGTCGGCCGGGTGGCGGCGTCGCCCACCCAGCGCTGCAACTGCTGCTGCGCGTCTGCCAGCGCCGCCTGCTCGCGCAAGCGCCGCTCGTCCAGCCGCGCCAGGTCGGTGCGCGCGGCAAACACATCGGCCTGCGCGCCGCTGCCGGCGCGGTAGGCCGCCAGCGCCGCCTCCTGCACCCGGCCGGCCTGCACGCGCTGGGCGTCGACCAGGTCGATGCGCTGCTGCGCGGCACGCACCGCCAACCAGGCCAGCGCCGCGTCACGCCGCAAGGCCGCCAGGCGGGTGGCGCGGCCGGCCAAGGCCAGGTCTGCGTCGCGCTCAAAGCGCAGGGCGCGCGCCGCGCGCTTGGCCGCCGCCGGCAGCGCCTGCACCAGGCCGATGCTGCGGGCGGTGGTCGGCTCGCGCGTCAGCAGGCTGTCGCTGTTGCCTTCGATCGGCACATTGTCCAGGCCCACACGCAGCACCGGGTCGGGCAGCTGGGCCGCTGCCACCGCGCGCTGCTGGGCGGCGCGCGCCAGCGCACGCTGTGCAGGCAAGGCTTGGGACCGATCGCTGGCCAGCGCCAAGGCGGCTTCCAGCGACAGCGCGGCGCCCTGGGCAGCGTCGGTGGCCGAGGCTGGGGGCAGCGTGGAGGGGGAGGCGGTGCCTGGCTGGGCCTGGGCAGCGCCACACGCCAGCCCGGCCAACGCGGCCAGCGCACCGAGCAGCCCGCGCGCAGCGGGCGGGCAGAACATCAAATCCATGGGGACACTCCAGGGTCGGCCAACGCATCGTCGACACGGGCACGCACCGTTCAAGCGCCGGCCACCCGCACAGCGGCAGCCGGTCCGGGGCCAGGTGTCAGTGCTGGATCGGCGGGCGCCAGACCACGGCCAGCGGCTGTGGCGGGCTGCTGCGCAGCGCGGGCGTCGCCGTGGTCTCGCCGGCAGCGGTGGCGCGCGGTTGCGGCCACACCGCTGGCAATGCCCAAGCCGGCGCGTGGCAGGCCAGTGCGCCTGGGCAGCCGTCAGGCCAGCCGGCGCCGCTGTCACAGCAGTCGCAACAGTCCGGGTCGGCGCTGGTGTCGATGCCCGCCAGGTCGGCAGACGCTTGCGGCAGAGGTAGCGTCGGCGCCGACGCAGCCAGCAGCAGCGCCTGGGCGCCGACGGCCGCGCTGCTGGTTGCGCCCGCATCCGGCGGGCAGCAGTCGCCGGGCCAGCCGCCCGCAGCCACCGCCTGCCAGGACAGGGTCAGGCACAGCAGCAACAGAATGGCACGCCGGAGCATCGTCAAAATGATAGCCGGGCTGCGCTGGTGGCGCGGGCTGGCGGCAAGCCACTGCGCCGGCAGGCACCAATCGGCCAGCCAACCGGCCAGCCAGCCGGTCAACCAGCGCGCCATGCCGCTGGCGTCAGGCACCGGCGGCCTCGGCATCGAGCTGCAGCACCCGCGCGCCGGGCGGCACATCGTGCAGGTCGTGTGTCACCAGCAGCGCCGGGATGCCCTGGGCGCGCAGCCGCTCGAAGACAAAGGCGCGGAAGCGCTCGCGCAGCGGCAGGTCCAGCCGCGAGAAGGGTTCGTCCAGCAGCAGGGCCTGGGGTTGCGCCAGCAGCGCCCGCAGCACCGAGACCCGGGCGCGCTGTCCGCCTGACAAGGTGTGCGGCATGCGCCCGCCGTGGTCGGCCAGTCCGGCATCGGCCAGTGCTGCATCGGCCAAGGCACGGCGCTGCGCCGCCCGGCCTGCCGGCAGCGCGAACAGCAGGTTGTCGCGCACGCTCAAATGCGGGAACAGCAAGTCGTCCTGGAACAGGATGCCGATGCGCCGCTGCACCGTGGGCAGCCCGCCGATGTCGCGGCCGTCCAGCAGCAGCTGGCCGCTGGCGCTGAGCCCGGGCGCGAGCATGCCGCACATCCAGGCCAGCAGCGAGGACTTGCCCGAGCCGCTTTCGCCCATCACCGCCAGCACCTCGCCGGGCCCCACGTGCGCCGACAGGCCATGCACCAGGCGGCGCTGCGGTGCGGCGATGTGCACATCGACAAGTTCCAACATCAAGCCACCCCCGGTGTGCCGATGCGCCGACCCTGCGCCCGGCCCAGCGCCCAGGCCGCTGCAAAGGCCAGCGCCGGCAGCAAGGCCTGCAGCAGCGCAAACGCGGCCATGGTGCCGCGCTGCCCGCCGGATGCCAGCGTCAGCGCCTCGGTGGTCACGGTGGCGTAGCGGCCGGCGCCGACAAACTGCGTGCTCAGGTACTGGGTGACGCTGACCGCAAAGCCGATGGCTGCGGCCGATGCGATCGGCGGCAGCAGCATCGGCCACTTCACACGACGCAAAAACGCCAGGCGGCTGCGGCCCAGCGCCAGCGCGGTGTGTGCATAGCGGGCATCGAAACTGCGGTAGGCCGGCGCCAGCGCCACCAGGGCATAGGGTGCGGTGTACAGGCTGTGGGCCAGCCACAGGCCGGTCAGGCTGCCGTCGATCTGCAGTTCCAGCGCCAAGCGGTACAGGCCCACCACCAGCAGCACGCCTGGCAGCAGCATGGGCGCAAACACCAGCGGCGCGGCACGCCGGTCCCAGGCCTCGGGGGTGGTCTCCATCCAGGCAATCGCCAGCACCACGCCGGTGGCCGCACTGGCCAGCGCCAGCCCGGCGGTGGTGCCGACACTGCGCAGGCCCGCCGCCACCGCGCCCCAGGACGCCAGCGACACCTGCTGCGGCCACAGCGCCGGGAAACTCCAGACGCTGGCCACCGATACAAACAGCAGCAGCAGGATGGCCACGCCGTAGGCTGCGGCACCCGCCTTTGCCAGCGCCAGTGCCAAGGCCGGCGCCGATGACCCGGCCGGCCGGGCGGGCGGGCGGTCGCCACGCACTTCACGCGCGCGCAGCACCGGCTGCAGCAGCCGCCAGGCCACGGCAGCGGCCAGCGCGCCCAAGCCTGTCACGGCCGCCAGCAACAGCGCGGCCGCCGCGCCCTGGCGGTTGATCGCCGCATCGGCATCCAGCAGCCACTGCCAGGCCAGCACGCCCAGGGTGGGCGGGCGGGTCGGCCCCAGCACCAGCGCCATGTCGACCACCGTCAGGCCATAGGCCCACACCGCCAACAGCGGCAGCGCCAGGCGCGGCAGCAATTGCGGCCACAGCACACGCCACCAGACGCTGGCTGCCGGGTAGCCCATGGTCTGGCCGGTCTGCAGTTGCTGGCGCAGCTGGGCGTTTTTGGCCACCGGCCGCAGTTGCGCGGCCACGTTCCACAACAGAAAAGGCACTTCCTTCAGCACCAGGGCCGCGATCAGCGCCAGACCGCGTGGGTCTTGCACGGTGGCGATGTCGGGCGGGGCGTGCCAGCCGGCCAGGGGCGCGACCAGGCGGGCGATCAGGCCGCTGGGCATCAGCAGCAAAGCCAGGCCGACCGCAAACGCCGCATGCGGGATCGCCAGCACACCGCCGAGGGCACGCTCCAGCCGCGCCCAGGCCGGGCTGCCATGCAACTGGGGTACCAGCCACAGCGTCAGGCCCAGCGACAGCAGGGTGCTGGCGCCACCCACCCACAGCGCCAGGCCCAGGGACGGCGCCAGCGCCGCATCCGCGAACAAGCTGCCCCAGGCCAGCGGGTCGAGCGCACCCGCCAGCGCCCAGACCAGGGCCGCCACCAGCGGCAGCGTGAACAAGCCGGCCGGCAGCAGCCAGGCCCCAGCCAGCGGCCGGATCACTGGCCGTGGCGGCGCGCCCAGTCGCGCTCGATCACCTCGACCCAGGACGCATGCGGCTCGGGCAGCGCCGGTGCGGGCTGCAGCACCGCCCCCGGGCCCTGGCCGCGCGCAAATGCGGCCTGGTCAGCCGCCGGCAAGCGCGCCACGGCCAGCACGGTAGGGTCGCCCCAGACCTGGATGTCGGCCTTGCGGGCCTGCGCCAGCGGCGACTGCAGAAAGTTGATCACCACCTGCGCACCGGCCTTGGCGCGCGCGTTGAACGGGATCGCCAGGAAGTGTGTGTTGCCGACGGTGCCGCCGCTGTGCTGCCAGCTCACCACGCTGGCGGGCAGGCGCTTGGCGGCCACTTCATTGGCCGCCTCATTGGGGTTGAAGGTCAGGCCGATCAGCAGTTCGCCATCGGCCAGCATCTGCCGCATCACCGTGGTGCTGGCCGGAAACTGCTTGCCCTGGCGCCACAGCAGCGGGTGCAGGGTGTCGAGTGCGGCCCACAGCGGCGCCAGCAGGCGCTGCGCATCGGCCGGCGCCGGGGCATAAAAGGGCTGGCGATCAGGGGCCAGCTCCAGCAGCACCTGCTTCAAGAAGGTGGTGCCGTGGAACTGCGGCGGCTTGGGATAGGTGACGCGGCCCGGGTGCTGGCGCGCAAAGGCGATCAGCTCGGCCATGCTGCGGGGCGGCTGCGGCACTTTCTTGGCGTCGCCGTAGAAGGTGAGCTGGGCCATGCCCCAGGCGGCCTCCATGCCGGCCACCGGCTCGGAAAAATCGATGCGCGTGGTGGGCTTGCCCACCACATCGACCAGGCCGAAGTTGGGCAGCGCCTCGGCAAAGGGGCCGAACAGCAGGCCTTCGCGCTTGAGCGTCAGGAAGTTCTCGCCGTTGATCCACACCATGTCGGCCGACCCGTCGCTCAGGCGTCCGGCCTGCTTCTCGGCGCGCACCCGCTTGACCACCTCGGCGGTGTCGCCCAGCTTGACGTGCTCCAGCCGCACGTCGTGGCGGCGCTGGGTTTCGGCAGCCACCCATTGCAGGTAGGCATTGACCTGCTCGCTGCCGCCCCAGGCATTGAAGTAGACCGTCTGGCCGCGTGCGGCTTGTTCGGTGCGGCCCCAGGCGGCGGCGTCGGCTGCCGGTGTGGGCGCGGGGGTGGGCGTGGGCGCGGCACTGCCGGGCGCATCGGCGGCCTGCAGCAGCGGGGCCCAGGGGGCCAGCCCGGCAGCGACGAGCAGTTGGCGGCGACGGCCGAAGGTGGTGCTGGAGTCGGTCATCGGGGTGTCCGGGTGCAGGATCGGGTGCGAGTGCGGGTACAAAGGCGCGTGGGATAGCGGGCGCAGGTGCGGATGCAAAAAGGCCGCGCAGTGTATCGGCGGCAACCAAGCGCATTGGTCGCCTGTGCCGGCACATCCTTACAGCGCGGCCCGACAACCGCATCGCCCAGAATGCGGCGATGCACATGCCACCACGCCACGACGACGCCTGGTACACCCGCCGCCTGGCGCCGCCCGGCGAGCGCCCGCGGGTCGTCATCGACACCGACGCCGCCAACGAGATCGACGACCCGTTTGCCCTGGCCTGGGCCCTGCTGTCGCCCGAGCGGCTGCAGGTGGACGCGGTGTATGCGGCGCCGTATTCGTTTGCGCACCGCCGCGGCGACCGCCGCGATGCCCTGCCCTGTTTCGACCCGCCTGGCATCGGCATGGAACGCAGTGCGGCAGCGATCGAGACGGTGTTTGACCAGCTGGGCCTGCCGCACAGCGGCCGCGTCTTCCGCGGCGCCACCGCTTACCTGGTGGACGCGCAGACGCCGCAGCCCAGTGACGCGGTGGCACACCTGATCAGCAGCGCACTGGCCACCGCCGCCGACGGCCCGCCGCTGTATGTGGTGGCGATCGGCTGCGCCACCAATGTGGCCAGCGCCCTGCTGCTGGCGCCGCAGATTGCCGAGCGCATCGTCGTGGTGTGGACCAGCGGCTACCCCTCGCACGCGCCCCAGCCCAACCTGTCCTTCAACCTGGACCAGGACCTGCACGCCAGCCGGGTGCTGCTGGACAGCGGCGTGCCGCATGTCTACCTGCCGGGCTTCCATGTCGGTGCGCAGCTGCGCCTGTCGCTGCCGGAAATGGAGCGCTGGGTGCGTGGCCGCGGGCCCATCGGCGACCACCTGTTCGACCTGTACACCCACAACCCGCTGTGGCCGCTGCTGGGCATCGACAGCTTCGAGGCGCATTCCTGGGTCATCTGGGATTTGATCAACATCGCCTGGCTGCTGCAGCCGGACTGGGTGCCCAGCAGCCTGGTGCGCACACCAGCCCTGAGCGATGCCCTGTGCTGGCAAGCGCGGCCTGGCGCGCACCTGATGCGCGAGGCCTACGCGGTGCAGCGGGATGCGATCTTCAAGGATTTTTTTGCGACGCTGGCCAGGGCGGCCACCCCGGCACCACCGCCCTGAAGTGCAGGCCGTCAGGCGCAGGGCCACCGCAGCGCCCGGGTCTACAAGCCGCTGGCCGCCAGTTGTGCCAGTTCATCGCTGACACGCTCCACGCCCGCCGGCGACAGGTAGGTGTCGACCCGATCGCGCACATGCGCCACCAGGCTGGCGGTGCTGTGCTGGCCAGACCAGTCTTCCCCATCGGCATCGGCGCGTGCGCTGTGGGCCGACTGCACCCGCCACTTGGCGCACCAGGTCACCGACCAGAGCCACATCGCCGCACGCAGAGGCAGCAGCCAGGCCTGCCCGGCCAGCGCAGCACCGCCCTGCGCCAGCCAGTCGCGGTAGAAGCCCAGCACCTGGTCGGCGTCCAGCTCGGCCGCGCTGCTGCGGTCCCAGGTGGTGGAGGTGTAGAGCGTGGCATGGGCCAGGTCCAGCGGCGGATGGCTGTAGCGCGCCTTTTCCAGGTCGACCAGCACCGCCGCACCGTCGCTGGCGCGCAGGATGAAGTTGCCCGGGTGGGCGTCAAAGGCGATCAGGCGCCGCGGCGGGCGCTCGGGCCGGGCGCAGCAGGCCGCAAAACTGGTGCGCAGGGCTTCGATCGCCGCCCGGCTGCGTGGCTGCAGGCCGGCCGCGGCGAGGTGCACGGCCTGGCGGTCGATCTCGCTGCGCAGCAGGGCCAGCGGGTCGGCCGGGTCCAGCAACGGTGGCCGCGCGGCCGGCGCCGGCAGGGGCAGTGCATGCAGCGCGGCCAGCGCCGCCGCGATGCGGGGCAGGTCTTGCGGCAATGACGCGGGGCGGCCGACGATTTCTTCCACCAGCAGCGCACCACGCGGCAGCCAGTGCGACGGCGCCAGCACGCCCTGCAGGCGCGGCGTGTGGCCGCTGGCGGCGGCACGCTGGAAGCAGGCCGCCTGGTAGGCCAGGTTGGCCGGCGCCGACAGGTCCATCTGGCTTTGCTTGGGGATGCGCGCCAGCCAGCCGCTGCCCACCAGGCGCAGGTGGGCATGGGCGAGGCCGGCATCGGGCAGCGCCTCGATCGGCGCGTCGGCCGCGGGCGCTGCGGCCGCTTGCAGGGCTGCGCGCAGGGCCTGCGGCAGCCCGGTGTCTGGGTGGTCGGCGCTCATGGCCAGCCCAGGCCCTGCAGATGCACCAGATCACCGGGTGTGTCGATGTCGTGCAGGGCAGGCAGCTCCAGGTGGCGCAGCCCGCTGGCCCGCAACCGGTCCCGGGTGCACTGCATCACCGCTGCGGTGCTCCAAGGCATGTCGCTGAACAGTTGCGGTGCCGGCTGGCGCAGGCCGACCAGGGCGTAGCCGCCGTCCAGGGCCGGCACGAACACGGCGTCATGGGTCTGCAGCGCCTGGGCCGCAGCGCGCAGCACGGCAGCATCGAGTTGCGGCACGTCGGTGCCGATCAGCAGCACCGACGCCGCGCCAGGCTGCCAGCGCACAAACACCCGTGCCATGCGCGCACCCAGGTCGCCGTCGCCCTGGGCCGCGTGCAGGACTGCGGGCGGGATGTCTGGCACAGCACCAGGCAGCGCGGCAGGCACAGCGGCCCAGGCACCGAAGGCCGGGTGCGCACTGTCGGGTGCGCCACACAGTTCGACCGGGCCAAGCTGCGCGGCCAGCGCTGCAGCCAGCGTGCGGTCGAGCAGCCAGCGCGCCAGTGCGGCTGCGCCGTCGGCACCCAGGGCCGGGATCAGGCGGGTCTTTGCCAGACCGGGCACCGGCGCTTTGGCCAGCACGACGACCACGCAGGGCAGGCGGCGCTGGGCTGCGCCAGCGCTGGGGTGGCTGGGGTGCATCGGAGCGGTCATCGGAGCGGTCATCGAAGCGGTCATCGGAGCGTGTATCGGTGGGCGCTGCGCGGCTCAGCGGTACTGCTGCGCCAGGCGGTCCGCGCTGGTGCCCAGCCAGTACAGCAGGCGCAGCCGCCACATCAGCAAGATGGTGCGCCACAGCCCACGCTGGTCCCAGCGGCGGCCCGAGGTGGTGACCCGCAGGCGCAGGCAAGCCGGGCGGCCGAGGCGGCCCAGCCGCTTGCTGATCTCGATGTCCTCCATCAGGGCCTGGTCTGGAAAGCCGCCCACGGCGTCGTAGGCAGCGCGGGTCATGAACAGCGCCTGGTCGCCGGTGGCGATGCCGGTCCAGCGTGAGCGCCAGTTCATCAGCGCTGCCACCAGCGGCAGCAGGCGGGCCCGCCCGCTGATCTGCACGTCAAAGCGCCCCCAGGCGCAACCGGTGGGCCGGGCGGCCAGCGCCGCGTGGATGGCGGCATCAGCCTGGTCGGGCAGGCGGGTGTCGGCATGCAGAAACAGCAGGCTGGCGGCCCGGGCCTGTGCCGCCCCGGCACGCATCTGGCGGGCACGGCCACGCGGCGCGGTGATGACCAGATCGGCATGCCGCCGTGCGATGTCGGGCGTGGCGTCGCGGCTGCCGCCGTCGACCACGATCAGCTCGGCGCCACGGGCACGCAGCGGTGCCAGCGCGTCCAGCACGGCGGCGATGCCGGCGGCTTCATCCAGCACCGGCACCACGATGCTGAGGCGGATGGAGGCCGCTTGCGCCATGGTGGTCTCAGGCATGGCAGGGGCACGCGTGGCATCGGCAGGCATGGCAGGGGCAATCCTGGCAAGGACAAGCAGGGCCAGCGATCGGCCGGGCGCGGCGCATGCAAGCCACCATCAGGCCGTCCAGGACTGGGCGGCCATGTCGGCGGCGTCGATCGGATAGATCGGCCGGCGCAGGTGCTGAAAATCGAACTGACGGTAGTCGGAGGTGGTGACACCGCCGCTGTCACATTCGACCAGGCCGCAGCCGATCGGCCCGAAGACCGGCCGGCAGTACATGCGCGACTTCAGCAACAGGTGGTCGAACTGGCGCGGGTCGACGCCCAGGCTGGTGAACACGCCCAGGTCCAGCGGCTCCATCGGCCGCTCGGTCACCACCAGCAGCGCGGCGTCGTGCTCCAGCAGCACGCTGCGGCCCATGGCCCAGGTCTCGCCGGTGTAGATCGGCCCGCTGATGCAGAAGCGCCCGTCGGTGATGGCCCGCACCCGCACCTGCAGCGCCAGCGGTGGCGGCTGGCCGCCCGGCCGGCCCAGCGGGGTGCGGTTGCCGAGCTGGATGTCCAGCCGGCTGCCGACGCCGGCGGCAATGCACTGGGCCACCGTCTGCGGGTCAGACAGCGGGCCCACGCCCATGCGGCGCAGGCCGGCGGCCAGGCAGGCTTCGAACAAGGCGGTGGTGTCGCAAGTGCCGCCCGACATCACGTTGTCGCCATGGTCGAGCAGCAGCACCGGCCCGGCGCCGGCAGGTGCGGCCGCACGCAGGCTGGCCGCCCGCGCCACGCTGTCGTGCAGCGGCGCGCTGGTGTAGACAAAGCCGTCGCGGTCGGCCCAGAGCTGGGCCGCCAGCGCATCGGCGGCGGCCTGGGCCTGGGCCGCGCTGTGCCCGACCACCACCACGCACATGCCGGCCTCGGCAATGTCGGCCTGCGAGAAACCCGCGAACACGCTGACCGCCTGCAGCCCCTTGGCTTCCAGCGCCTGGGCCTGCTGCACCGCGCGCTGCATCGCGCCTTCGCCGGTGGCGCTGCGCAGCGTGTGCGACAGCAGCGGCGGCCGGGCCCAGGCCAGCACCGGCCGCGGGCCGCCATCCAGCCAGGCAAAGGCCAGGCGGGCGGCGTGGGCGCCGGTCTCGGCCATGTCCACATGGGGGTAGGTCTTGAAGCCGACCACGATGTCGGCGCGGGCCAGCATGGCGTCGCCCAGGTTGCCGTGCAGGTCCAGCGCCAGGGCCAGCGGGGTGTCGGGCGCCACCGCGCGGACGCGCCGCAGCAGCTCGGCTTCGCCGTCGTCGTAACGCTGGGTCGCCATGGCGCCGTGCAGGTCCAGCAGGATCAGGTCGCAGCCCGGGCGCACCGCTTCAACGATGGCATCGGCCAGGGCCTCGAAGGCAGCGTCGTGCACCCGGCCGCTGGGGTTGGCGGTGGCGTTGACCGCCACCGTGATGCTGGCGCCACGCGCCTCGGCCGCCGCGATGAACGACCCCAGCGCCGTGCGTGTGCCACGCGCTTCGGCCAGCGCAGCAGCGCCGAAACTGGGACCGTCGGGGCCAAAGGCTTGCAGCGGCGTGGGCACCGGCGAGAAGGTGTTGGTCTCGTGGTTCATGCGGGCGGCGACGATCTTCATGCGGTGCTCCATGTGCGGCTTGTGCGGCCTGTGTGGCTTGTGCGGCTTGTGCGGCTTGTGCGGCTTGTACGGCTTGTGCGGCTTGTGCGGCGTGGCAGCTGGCGCGCCGGTCGGCCAGCGGCCCCGGCGGGACAGCGGCCAGTATCGCCCCGGGCTCCTGCCACCCCTGCGCCCAGGCGCGCCGTGCCCACCGGTGCGGCATGGCCCGCAGCCTGCATCCAGCCCGGCCGCTGACCGATACTGGCCCGGCATCGCACTGGCCACCCAGCCCAGCGCCGCGGCCGCAGGCCGCATGGGCCCGGCCCCTTCCACAACCACCGGGAGCACACCATCGCACTCGCCGACCTGACCCTCAGCGAACAAGCTGCCCTGCTGCGCAGCGGGCAATGTTCCAGCCGCGACCTGGTGGACGCGCACCTGGCGCGCATCCACCAGCTCAACGGCCAGCTCAACGCTTACGTCGACGTCTACGCCGAGCAGGCGCGCACCCTGGCCGATGCCGCCGACACAGCGCGCCGCGCCGGCCTGCCCTGCGGCCCGCTGCACGGCCTGCCGGTCGCCATCAAGGACCTCTGCGACATCGACGGCCGCATCGGCACGGTCGGCTCCAAGATGTGGGCAGCGCGCGTCGGCAGCACCACATCGGCCACGGTCGAGCGCCTGCTCGGCGCCGGCATGATGCCGCTGGGCAAGACCCAGATGGTCGAGTTTGCCTTTGGCGGCTGGGGCACCAACCCGCTGATGGGCACGCCGTGGAACCCCTGGGACCTGGCGTGCCACCGGGTGCCGGGCGGCTCGTCCAGCGGCACAGCGGTGGCGGTGGCCGCCGGCATGGCGCCGGTCGGCATCGGCAGCGACACCGGCGGCTCGGTGCGCATCCCCTGCGCCTTCACCGGCCTGGTCGGCCTGAAGGTGAGCTTCGGCCGCATCAGCCTGCACGGCACAGGGCTGCTGTCGTGGACGCTGGATTCCATCGGCCCGATGGGGCGCTCGGTCGACGACTGCGCCGAGATGCTGCGCGTGCTGGCCGGCGCGGACGCGCGCGACCCATCCACGCTGGCAGTGCCGGCGCTCGACCTGCCGCTGCAAGTGCGCGCCGAGCGCCTGGACGGCCTGCGCATCGCCCTGCCCGACGCCGACCAGTTGCCCAGCTTCATGCACCCGGCGGTGACCGCCGCCTGGCGCAACACGGCGGCGCAACTGGAGGCGCTGGGCGCTGCCATCATCCCGGCGCGGCTGCCCGACTGGTACTTCGACCTGTCCAAACCCGCCGGCATGGTCATCGCGTCCGAGGCCTACGCGCTGCACCGCGCCTACATCGAAGACATGTCGATGGCCATCGGTGACGCCGTGCGCACACGGGTGCGCACGGCGCGCGACTTTGCCCCCGGCGCCTATGCCGAGACCCTGCGCCAGATGGCCGAGCGGCGGCGCATCTTTGCCGACTGGATGGCGCGCTACGACGCCCTGCTGCTGCCGACGGTGGCCATCCCGGCGCCGCCGGTCGACCAGATCGACGAGGCATCGCCGGTGCCTGGCCACCTGTCACGGCCGGCCAACTACCTGGGCCTGTGCGCGCTGGCCATGCCTGCCGGGCTGCACGAGGGGCTGCCGATCGGCGTGCAAATCATCGGCAAGCCCTTTGCCGAGCGCACCGTGCTGGAAATCGGCAAGGCGCTGCAGGAAGCCACACCGCACCACCAGCTGCGGCCGGCGCTGAACGTCTAGGGGCGTGGAGCGCGGGGCGCGGCAGCCGCAACCGCCGCAACCGCCGCAAGCCCCGCCTGGCGTAGGCGTGCGGCAGCAAACCGGGCAGACAAAGAAAAACGGGTCAGCCCTTGTGGAGCTGACCCGTTGGTCTAGAACAATGTTCTGGTGCGGCTGGCAGGAATCGAACCCACGACCCCTTGGTTCGTAGCCAAGTACTCTATCCAGCTGAGCTACAGCCGCGAAGCCTCAGAATATACAGCGAATTCTTGGGTTTGCGAGCATCTGACGCAAAACATCTGCAAAAAATCTGCGGGCCGTGCGCTGTCAATCCTGCGCGGCGGCCTGGCGCAGGCAGTCCAGGGCGCGGGCATCGTCGCCCTCTTCGGTCGCCAGCCGGGCCAGCGCGCGCCAGGCCTGGCGGCGGGCGCGTGCCTGCAGCAGGCGGGTCGTTGCGCTGCCATCTCCAATGGCCGGCGCGCCTTGCCCCACAGCTGGCGCTCGGCCAGCACCGCACCCACGGCAGCCTGCACCGCCGGCTCGGTCGGGTGGGCGCGCTGCGCTGTCTCAACCCGGGCCAGCCAGTCAGGTGCCCAGGCCGGCACCACGGTGTCGACCAGGGCCAGCGCCACCTCGGCCCGGCCGTCGGCACCCAGGGTGTCGAGCCGGTCCCACAGCGGGCGCAGCCAGGCGCGGCCGTCCTCGGCGCGCCTGCAGTTGCGCGGCGCGGCGCGCAGCGCGCGCCGCCACGAAGGGGTCGCGCTGGTCGGCTGCGTCGAACGCCTGCCAGGCAGCGGCGCAGCTGGTCGGTGTCGTGGGCCGACTCCAGCGCCTCGATCGCCAGCGAGCGCAGCAGGCCCTGTGCGGCCGTGCTGGAAAACGCCTGGTGGTTGGCCAGCAAGCGCGCGGTGTGCAGTGCGTCCATCGGCCGGCGCTCCAGCCGCGCAGCCTGCAGCTTCAGCCGCAGTGCCTGGGTGCGGCGGGCCACGCCGGGCTGCAACTCGGCCAGCAGGGCCTCGGCACGCGGGCCGTCGCGGTCGTCCAGCGCCCATTCGGCGGCCAGCAGCCGGGCGCCGTCGTCCACCGCCTGGCTGGCGCCACGGCGGCCGGGGCGCAGTGCCAGGTGCAGCAGCGCGTCGCGGCGGGTGCGGTCCTGCAGGCGGTGCAGGCTGCCCGCGGCCAGCAGATGCGCCAGCGGTGCGGAATTCATGGTCGTCGCCAGCATCCTGGCGGTCGTCCTGGATGGCGATGGCGCGCTGTGCCGCCTTGTGTGCCCGGCCGTAGCGGCCGCCAAAATACTCGGCCAGCGCCTCGCGCAGCGCAGCCTGGGCCGCACGCTCCAGGCGCAGCAGGCGCCAGTCGCGCGCACGCGCCGGCAGGCCGATCAGGGCATTGACCGCCTGCACTGCCGTCATCAGCGCAAACCCGGTGGCCACCGCTGCCAGGATGAAGAAGTTCAGCGACAGGTCAACGCGCCAGCCGTCCCAGTAGAACGAGGCCATGCCGGCGTTGTCGCCCAGTGTCAGCGCGGCCACCACAGCCACGACAAACAGCAGCACCAGCCAGACGACGTTGCGCACCGCCCGCCCCTGCGCCTAACGGCCAGCCTGCGCGGCCGCCAATGCCGCCAGGGTCTCGTCGGGCCGTGGCAGGCTGACCTGGCGGGCCTGGCCGGCCACCTGGCGCAACAGGTCGGCGGTCAGCACCACGCGGCGCACGCTGCGGTCGAAATAGCGGTCGAGCGAGGCTGCCGCGTCGCGCAAGTCGACCTGCGCCGTGTCGAACTGGCGCGACAGCAGGGCCAGGCGGGCATTGAGCAAGCGCAGCTTCAGGTTCTCGCGCAGGAACCAGGCCTGTTCGGGGGCCACCAGCGCGGCTTCGGGGTGGTCGATGCGCGTCACCCGCACCAGGCCGCGCACCTCGGTCCAGACCCGCTCGCCGGCCCAGGCGCTTTGCGCCTGCAGCCACGGCCACCAGCCTGCTGAAGCAGCAGACGGCACTGAAGATGCCGCTGACGATGCCCGCCCAGCCGCGGCCACCGCCGTGCCTGGTCGCGGCGCGGCCACCAGCTTGCGGTCGGGCTGGGACAGCAGGGGCATGTCGTCCACCGTGCGGATGGCCTCGTCGAGCTTGATCGTCAGGCTGGCGATGTCGCTGACGGCCACAGCGCGCAGGCGGTCCAGGTCGCGTGCCAGCGCCCGCCGCACCCGCTCCAGCCGGGGCTGGTTCATGCGGACCAGGCGCTCCTCGCTCTGGCGCAGTGCGGCCGCCAGCGGCTCGGCGCTGCCGGTGATGGCGCTTTGCTGCACGGCCACCCGCACGGCGGCATCCACATCGGCCAGCACGTTTTCATCACGCGAGCGCGACAGCTGCTGGATCAGTTCTTCCAGCTGGGTGCGCTGCAGCGCGGTCTCTGCCACGCGGGCGTCCAGCAGCGCCACCTTGGTCTCGGCCGATCGGGCCAGTTCCTGCGCCTGCTGGGCCAGGGCGCGTGCCTCGATGGCCTGGCCCTGGCTGTCCTGCTGGCGCCGCACCAGTTCCTGCTCCAGGCTCTTGATGCGTTGCTGGCCCATCAGCGCCAGCGTGATGGCCACCACCGCCAAGACCGCCACCACGGCAAACGTGGCCCACCAGGCGCCAGGCAGGCCAGCAGCGGGCACCACGGCTGCTGTTGCGGCTGCCCCCACGGGGTCAGCGACCGGGGTGCTTGCGGCGGGGTTGGCGGCTGGAGGGCTGGTCTCGTTCACGTTCCAACAGATTGTATCGACGGCCCATGACCGGACGGCTACGGCTGCGGGCCAGGGATCTGAAGCCGGCCCGCCTGCAAGTGGCCCAGCACCGCGTCGGGCGTGGGCGCGACGGTCTGCACCTGCACCAGGCCCAGTTGGCGGGCGGCGTCGGCAATGCGCGGATGGGTGGCCAGCGCACGCGCCTGTGACCAATCGGCCGCCGGTGCCAGCAGCCGCAGGTGGCCCACCGCCTCGCTGCTGGAAAACAGCCAGCAATGCGCCTGCGGCTGCGCCAGCGCGTTTGCCAGCAGCGCCCGGGCGGCAGCGTCAGGCACCGGTACGGTGCGGCGGTAGGCCTCGACAAAGTGCGGCTGCGCGCCCTGCTGGCGCAGCACATCGGCCAGCCAGTCGCGGCCCGACATGCCGCGCACCACCAGCGCACTGGCACCGCGCCAGGCGCAGCGGGGCTGCAGCACCGCCCACAGCGCCTCGGAATCAAACTGTCCGGCGTCGGCGGCCGGGCTGCACAGCGCTGCGTCGGGCACACCGGCCTGCTGCAGGGCCTGGCGGGTGCCCAGGCCGGGCGCCGCCGCCAACACGGTGGCGGGCCAGGCCTGGCCGGCAGGCCGTTGGTCAAAAAACCGCTGCACCGCACTGGGGCTGACAAACATCACCATCACCAGCGGGCGTTGCTGCGCATCACAGCCCCGTGCAATGCTGGCCCAGGCTGCCTGCACCGGCGCCAGGTCGGCCGGACCGTCGATGCCCAGCAGCGGGAAGGCGCTGGCCGGCAGGCCCAGTGCCTGCAATTGCCGCACCCAGGCATCGGCCTGCGGCTGCGGCCGGGTCACCAGCAGGTGCGGCATCGGGGGCGGCATCTGGCGCAGTGGTCGGTGTGAAGCGTCGCTGTGCAGGTCAGTGCGGCGGATCGGCCGGCGCTGGCTGGACCGGCGCGACAGCGCGCTGCCGATCAGGCCTTGGGCGCAGCGGCCAGGTAGGCGTCAGCGCCCAGCGCACGCAACTGGTCGGCCGCCAGGCGGCCCAGCGCGTCGGCCAGGGCCGTGGCGCTGGCGCCGCTGTCTTGCGGGATGCGGGCCTGGGCCTGGGTGCGCAGCAGCGGCCGGGCGGTGTCTTCGGCATGGCCCAGGGCAGCGGCCATCACCAGCTGGTCGCCCTGCCACACCGCATGCGCGGCCAGCGGCATGCTGCAGCTGCCACCCAGGGCGCGCGACACCGCCCGTTCGGCATGCACAGACAGCCAGGTGGGGGCATGCACCAGTTCGGCCAGCTGGGCCCGCAGCGTGCTGGCGTCGCTGCGCACCTCGATGCCCAGTGCGCCCTGGCCGGCGGCCGGGATCATGGCAACTTCATCAAACGGGGCGCGGATGCGGTCGGCCAGGCCCAGGCGCTTCAAGCCGGCAGCGGCCAGCACGATGGCGTCGTAGCCGCCTTCATCGAGCTTGCGCAAGCGGGTGTCCAAGTTGCCGCGCAGCGGCTCGATGCGCAGATCGGGCCGCAGGTTCTTCAACTGCACCACCCGGCGCAAGCTGCTGGTGCCCACCACCGCGCCCTGGGGCAGATCAGCCACCGAAGCGTGTTGGTTGGACACAAAGGCGTCGCGCGGGTCTTCACGCTCCAGCACGGCGGCCAGCACAAAGCCGTCGGGCAGCTCCATCGGCACGTCCTTGAGCGAATGCACCGCCAGGTGGGCGCGGCCTTCTTCCAGCGCCACCTCCAGCTCCTTGACGAACAAGCCCTTGCCGCCGACCTTGCTGAGCGCCCGGTCCAGGATCTGGTCGCCCAGGGTGGTCATGCCCAGCAGGCCCACCCGCAGGCCGAAGCGCCGGGCCAGCAAATCGCGCACATGTTCGGCCTGCCACAGCGCCAGGCGGCTCTCACGGGTGGCGATCAGGGTGTCGGGCGCCGCAGCGCTGGGGGTGGCTTGGGTCATGGTGGCCTGATTATCGCTAGGCGGTTTGTGCCGCCGCTGGGTGCCAACCCGGGTGCGGACCCAGCGCGCGCCCGACCCGGGGCACGCTGACCGGCCTGGCGTCATTTGGTAACCTTGTTACTTCATCTGGAGTCTTCCATGCCAAGTTCAACCGCCCCCGACAAGCCCGGTATCCGCAACCCCAAGCCCGGCAAGGCAGCCATGAAACTGGCCGATGCTGGCGATGCGGCGGCCAAGAACAAGGCCTTGATGGATGACATCCGGTTACTCGGCCGGCTGCTGGGCGATGTGATCCGCGAGCAAGAGGGCAAGGACGCCTTCGAGCTGATCGAGCGGGTGCGCCAGCTCAGTGTGGGCTACCGGCTGAAAAATGATGCCTCGGCCGGCCGGGTGCTCGACCGGCTGCTGAAGAACCTGTCTGCCGACCAGACGGTGAGCGTGATCCGCGCCTTCAGCTACTTCAGCCACCTGGCCAACATCGCCGAAGACCGCCACCATGTGCGCCGCCGCCAGCACCATGAGCGCCAGGGCCACCAGCAAGAAGGCAGCCTGGCGCTGTGCTTCGAGCGGCTGCACCAGGCCGACATCCGTGCCGCCGATGTGGCGCAGATGCTGGGCCAGGCCTACATCTCACCGGTGCTGACGGCCCACCCCACCGAGGTGCAGCGCAAGAGCATCCTGGACGCCGAGCGCGCCCTGGCCGAGCTGATCGGCGCGCGCGACGAGCTGCCGACCGACCGCGAGCGCCGCAGCAACGAGGCCCTGATGCGCGCCCGCATCACCCAGCTGTGGCAGACGCGCATGCTGCGCTACACCAAGCTGACGGTGGCCGACGAGATCGAGAACGCGCTGAGCTACTACCAGAGCACCTTCCTGCGCCAGATCCCCAAGCTGTATGCCGAGATGGAAGAGCACCTGACCGGCTTCGTGGTGCCCAGCTTCCTGCGCATGGGCCAGTGGATCGGCGGCGACCGCGACGGCAACCCGAATGTGACGGCCGACACCCTGCGCATGGCCTTGTCACGCCAGAGCGAGGTGGCGCTGCGCTTCTACCTGACCGAGGTGCATGCGCTGGGCGCCGAGCTGTCGATCAGCCAGATGCTGGCCGGCGTGACGCCCGAGATGCTGGCCCTGGCCGACGCCTCGCCCGACAAGAACCCGCACCGCGAAGACGAGCCCTACCGCCGCGCCCTGGTCGGCGTCTATGCCCGTCTGGCCGCCACGCTGCAGGCCTTGACCGGCACCGAGGCGCTGCGCCATGCGGTGCAGCCGCAGAGCGCCTACACCAACCCGGCGCAGTTTCTGGCCGACCTGGGCGTGATCGCCGACAGCCTGCGGCGCCACCATGCCCAGGCCCTGGTGGCGCCGCGCCTGGCGCCGCTGATGCGTGCGGTGCAGGTCTTCGGCTTCCACCTGGCCACGGTCGACCTGCGCCAGAGCAGCGACAAGCACGAGGCGGTGCTGGCCGAACTGCTGCGCGAAGCCCGGCTGCATGCCGACTATGCCGGCCTGGACGAAGACGCCAAGCGCAGCCTGCTGATGGGCCTGCTCAACGACGCCCGCCCGCTGCGGGTGCACGGCGCGGTCTACAGCGACCTGGCGCAGAGCGAGCTGGCGATCTTCGAGACTGCGCCAAGACCATGCTGGCGCGCTATGGCCGCGAGGCGCTGCGCCACTACATCATCAGCCACACCGAAAGCGTCAGCGACCTGCTGGAGGTGCTGCTGCTGCAGAAGGAATGCGGCCTGCTGGCCGGCCCGAATGGGGGCACGCTGGAAGGCGGCGCGGTCAACGCGCTGATCGTGGTGCCGCTGTTCGAGACCATCGGCGACCTGCGCCAGGCCGAACCCATCATGCGCGCCTTCTACGCCCTGCCCGGCATCACCGAGCTGGTGCATGCGCAGCGGCGGCGAGCAGGACATCATGCTGGGCTACAGCGACAGCAACAAGGACGGCGGCTTCTTCACCAGCAACTGGGAGCTGTACCGCGCCGAGCTGGCGCTGGTCGGCCTGTTCGGCCCGCTGCGCACGGCCCACGGCATCACGCTGCGGCTGTTCCATGGCCGCGGCGGCACGGTGGGCCGCGGCGGCGGCCCCAGCTACCAGGCCATCCTGGCGCAGCCGCCGGGCACGGTGAACGGCCAGATCCGCCTGACCGAGCAGGGCGAGGTGATCGGCAGCAAGTACGCCAACCCCGAGATCGGCCGGCGCAACCTGGAAACCCTGGTGGCCGCCACGCTGGAGGCCACGCTGCTGCACACCGGCGGCAGCAAGACCGGCGCGCCCAAGGCGTTTCTGGAGGCCGCCGCCGCCATCAGCGACGCCAGCTACGGCGCCTACCGCAAGCTGGTGTACGAGACGCCGGGCTTCACCGACTACTTCTTCGCCGCCACGCCGATCCGCGAGATCGCCGAGCTCAACATCGGCTCGCGCCCGGCCAGCCGCAAGGCCACCCGGGCGATCGAAGACCTGCGCGCCATTCCCTGGGGCTTCAGCTGGGGCCAATGCCGGGTGGCGCTGCCGGGCTGGTGCGGCTTCGGCTCGGCGATCGACAGCTTCCTGGGCCAGGGCGCCGACCGGGACGACAAGCTCAAGCTGCTGCAGAAGATGCACAAGCAGTGGCCGTTCTTCCGCACCCTGATGTCGAACCTGGACATGGTGCTGGCCAAGAGCGACCTGCGCATCGCGGCGCGCTATTGCGAGCTGGTCGAAGACAAGAAGATGGCCAAGCGCATCTTCGGCGCCATCCAGGCCGAGTGGCAGCGCACGCATGACGCGCTGTCGCAGATCACCGGCGAAGCCGAGCGCCTGCAGAGCAACCC
>CAWJOQ010000030.1:0-162400 GCA_963844485.1 uncultured beta proteobacterium | reverse complement strand
CCTGCCCATTCCCACCTTGCAAACGGGTGACAGCAGCCTACGTTTTGCGCTCATTCAAAATGTAACGAGTGATCTTCAACGGATTGATTCCAATGCGAAACAAAAATTATGGTGGGGGCTGATGGTGCTGTTTTTTGCGCTACTGCTGCTTTTCGCCATGCTGCGTCCGACCATGCGGAGATTCTCTCATCTCAGTCAAATCCTGCCTTTGTTAGGTCAGGAAAACTTCGCACAGGTTCGTGAGGCGTATGCGAATCGCCCTATTGATCATGTGTTGGGTGGTATCTGGCAAGATGAAGTGGATGAACTGGAAAAACTGGCGCTGGCGCTGGCAAACCGACTGGAGCAATTAAGAGACTAATTCACTAGACAGGTTGATACACTCAACCTGCAAACCAGCAATCTGAAACACGAGCGGGATTTTATTTCCAGCCTGCTCTATCGCGCCGGTACTCATTCTGAGCTACGCAGCGGATGGACGGATTCGATTGTGCAATGCTCACGAACCCACCAGGGCCCACAGCAGGTTGATCGGTGTGCCGGCCGTGATGAAGCCCTGCAGCAGGTTGTTCCAGATGTCCATCAAATCCCCTGCAGACCAGTGGTGGGTGCGGGCCGCGTCACAGCCAGCCGGTGTTGGTGAGGCCGGGCAAATTGATCGCCAGCGCCTGGGTGAACATCCAGAACACCGGCGCGGCAATCGCCATGCCGACCAGGGCGTCGGTGAGCCAGGCGCGGGCGCGCAGGTCCAGCCGGCCCTCGGCCGACTTGAAGCCGCGCACCGCCAGCACGAAGCACAGCGCACAGCTCAAGATGAAGCCGATGGTGGTGATCAGCGCTGCATTCGCCAGGATGCCGGCGCTGACCCAGACAAAGCCCGGCCAGTGGCCGTGCGCGGCACCGTCCACATCGTCCAAATGGCGAAAGCCGCCGCTGCAGGCCTCCCAGGCCAGAAAGGCGCCGCACAGCAGCAGGCCGATGGCCACCACCCAGGGCAAGAAGTTGGGGCCGACACCGGCATAGCCGGCGTCAGACGAAATGGTGATGGCGCCAGCCGCCAGCAGCAGGCCCAGCACCAGCACCCCGCCGGCCACGGCCAACTGGCGCAGCATGGCAGCGCGGCCCCAGGGCTGGTCAGGGCCCGGGTCGCCACCCGCAGGCCGCCAGGAAACCTCGGGCGGGCCGGCGTTTCCTGGCGCGGCCATCAGATCATCCCGCTCTTGGCCATCACCGCCCGCAGGCTGGCGAATTCGTCGTCGACGAACTTGTCGAAGGCCGAGCCGGTCAGCAAGGCCGGTGTCCACTGGTTCTTCTCCAGCGCCTCGGCCCAGGCCTTGCTCTTGGTGGCCTTGCACGACCAGGTCGGTCAGCGCCTTGCGCTGCTCGGGCGTGATGCCGTTGGCGCCGAACACGCCGCGCCAGTTGCCGATCACCACGTCGATGCCCTGCTCCTTGAGCGTGGGCACGTCGATGCCCGGCAGGCGCTTGTCGCTGGTGACGGCGATGGCGCGCATCTTGCCGGTCTTGATGTACTCGGCAAACTCGCTGTAGCCGCTGCCGCCGACGGTGACGTTGCCGCCCAGGATGGCGGCCGTGGCCTCACCACCGCCCCGGAAGGCGACGTAGTTGATCTTGCTGGGGTCGACGCCCACGGCGCGGGCGATCATGGCCGCGGCGATGTGCTCGGTGGACCCGCGCGAGCCGCCGCCCCACTTCACGCTGCCGGGGTCCTTCTTCATCTGCTCGACCACGTCGGCCATGGTCTTCAGGGGCGACGCGGCCGGCAGCACAAACACGTTGTATTCGCTGGTCAGGCGCGCAATCGGCGTGGCCTTGTCCAGCGACACCGGCGGCTTGCCGGTGATGATGCCGCCCAGCATCACGGCGCCCATCACCATCAGCGCGTTGCCGTCGCCCTTGCTGGCGTTGACAAACTGCGCCAGGCCGATGGCGCCGGCCGCACCGCCCTTGTTGTCGTAGCTGACGGTGGCCGCCGCGCCGGCATCCTGCAGCGCCTTGCCCAGGGCGCGGCCGGTGGTGTCCCAGCCGCCACCCGGGTTGGCCGGGATCATCATCTTCAAATTGGCACCAGCGGCCAGCGCCAGTGGGCTGATCCCGGCGGTGGCGGCCAGTGCGGCCATGGAACGGAGGAAGGTATCGCGGCGCATCAGGGTCTCCTGGGTGGCGGTGTCCGCCGTCTGGGCGGCGGGTGGGTGGGTGGACGGAAGGTCCAGCGAGCGCTGCACAAACCTTGGCCCTGGCTGGATGATCGGTGCCCTGGCTGTCGAACGGCTGTCCGCCACCCCCGGGGAAACACGGGGGCCACCGGAAATCCGGGCCGGCTGCAGCGCAGTCGCGCCACACTGCGCGCCATGGAACTGCTGCTGATCGAAGACAACCCCAGCATGCAGGCCACGCTGCAGCGCAGCTTTGAGCGCCGCGGCATCCGCGTCACCCTGTGTGGCGATGGCCTGCGCGCGCTGGACCGCTGGCGCGCCGGCACGCCCGATGTGGTGCTGCTCGACCTGAGCCTGCCCGGCCGCGACGGCCTGCAGGTGCTGGCCGACGCCCGCGCCGAGGGCCTGGCCACGCCGGTGATCATCCTCACCGCACGCGGCACGGTGGGCGACCGCATCCTGGGCCTGAACACCGGCGCCGACGACTACCTGCCCAAGCCCTTCGACCTGGACGAACTGGAAGCGCGGGTGCGCGCCCTGGCCCGGCGCGGCAGCAGCGCCGGCGGGCCAGACAGCCACAGCGCGGCGCCGGCGTTCTGCGGCCTGCGGGTCGACGGCGAATCGGGCGCCGTCTACCACCAGGGCCAGCCGCTGGACCTGGCCCCGCGGGAGGCCGCGCTGCTGCGTGCGCTGCTGGCCCGCCCCGGCCAGGCGGTGGCCAAGGAGCGGCTGTTCGAGCTGGTGTTCGACGGCGAGCAAGACGTGCAGCCCGATGCCATCGAGGTGGTGGCCTACCGGCTGCGCAAGAAGCTGGCGGCCACGCCGGCGCGGCTGGTCACGCTGCGCGGGCTGGGCTACCTGCTGCAGGCGCCGGGTTGATGCCGCTGCGCTGGCGCACCGGGCGCCGGGCCACCCAGCCGGCGCAGCAGCCGGCCAGCGGGTCGGCAGGCGCCTGGGCCAGCCGGTGGGCGGGCCTGTCCATGCGCAGCCGGCTGCTGCTGGGCATCCTGCTGCCGGTGGGGCTGCTGGTGGCGGTCAACACTGCCAGCCTCTACCAGCAGGCCCAGCGCGCGGCCAACACCGCCTATGACCGCACCCTGCTGGCGTCGGCCAAGGCCATCGGCGAACTGCTGGACGTGGGCGGCAGCCCGGGGCGGCCGCAATTGCTGGCCACGGTGCCGTATTCGGCGCTGGAAGCCTTCGAGGCCGACAACCGCAGCCGCATGTTCTTCAAGATCACCGGCTTCCAGGGCGAGATGGTCTCGGGCTTCGACGACCTGCCGCCCTGGCGCGGCAAGATCCCCGACAAGGCCATCTATGCCGCGCTGGTGGATTTCTACGACGACCAGTACCAGGGCCAGCCGGTGCGGGTGGCCGTGCTGCTGCAGCCGGTGTCCGGCCAGCTGGGCCTGGGGCTGGCCACCATCCAGGTGGCCGAAACGCTGGAACTGCGCCAGACCCTGGCGCGCCAGGTGCTGGTCGACACCCTGTGGCGCCAGGCAGCGCTGCTGGCGGTGATTGCCGCCGTGGTGTGGGCGGTGGTGCAGCAGGCCACCCGGCCGGTGCGCCAGCTGAGCGACGCGATCGAGGCGCGCGCAGCCGACGACCTGTCGCCCATCCAGGCGCCGCAGGCCCCGCGCGAGCTGATGCCGCTGATCGCCGCCACCAACCATGCGCTGCAGCGCCAGGCGCGCCTGCTGGCGCACCAGCAGCGCTTTGTGCGCGATGCATCGCACCAGCTGCGCACACCGCTGGCAGTGCTGAAGGTGCAGGTGCAATCGGCCCAGCGCGGCGACCTGCCGCCGCAGCAGGCGCTGGCTGAAATTGCCCACACGGTCGACAGCGCCACCCGTCTGGCCAACCAGATGCTGGCGCTGGCCAAGGTCGAGCAACTGCGCCAGCAGGGCGACGCGCCGGTGCTGGACTGGGCCGACAGCGTGCGCGAGGTGGCGCTGGACCTGGCCCCGCTGATCGCCGACGCCGGGTTGGACTTCGAACTCGACACCGTGCCCGCGCCAGTGCAAAGCCATGCCTGGGCCCTGCGCGAGCTGGTGCGCAACCTGCTGCACAACGCCTTGCGGCACAGCCCGGCAGGCGGCGCACTGACGGTGCGGCTGGCGGTGCTTGGCAACCAGGCCAGGCTGACCGTGGCCGACAGCGGCCCAGGCATTGCCGACGCCCTGCGGCCGCGGCTGATGCAGGCCTTTGTCGCGGGGGACGGGCCGGGCAGCACCGGCCTGGGCCTGGCCATCTGCCGCGAGATCGTGCAGCAGCTGGGTGGGCAGCTGGCATTGCACAACCGGCCTGCGGCCGGCAGTGGCGCGACCAGCAGTTGCGCGACCAGCAGTGGCACGACCAGCAGTTCCGTCGGGGGGCTGGACGCCGTGGTGCAGCTGCCGCTGGCCGGCGTGGTGGACGCGGGCGGGGCCGCAGGTGTTGCAGGTGTTGCCGGGCCGGCCGCCGTGGCCGGCGTGGCCGGCGACAATCCGCCCGCATGAGCCGCAACACACCTGCTGACAAACCCACGCTGGCCGCGATGCGGCTGGACAAATGGCTGTGGGCCGCACGGTTCTACAAGACCCGGGCACTGGCGGTCGACGACATCGACAAGGGCCGGGTCCAGGTCAACGGCCAGGTGGCCAAACCCTCGCGCGATGTGCGGCCGCAGGACACGCTGGTGGTCCGCCAGGGCCCGGTGACGCGCACCGTGGTGGTGCTGAACCTGAGCAACCTGCGCGGGCCGGCACCAGTGGCACAGGCCCTGTATGCCGAAACAGCCGAGAGCCTGCTGGCCCGCAGCCAGGCGGCTGAAGCCCGCCGGCTGGCCGCCGAGCCGGCGCTGGCCATCGTGCAGGGCCGGCCCACCAAGCGCGACCGGCGCGAGCTCGACCGCAGCCAGCAGGGCTGGCAACGCTGGAGCGCGTCGATCGACGACGCCTGATTCGCAGCCTGTGCTGCACAAATGCGCCGGTCCTGGGCGCCAATTGCCACAAAAACCCCTCTTGAACTGCGGGATCGTTGCCCCATATCTCAACAGACCGTGTTCAACCCTTTCAAGAAAAACCGCAAAGCCACCGACATGACGACGCCGGACAACGATCCCACGGCCGCAGCCGCAGACCCCAACGCCCCGGACGACGCCAGCATGCCGGCGCCCGGCAGCACCGCCGCGCTGGCCACGCCCAGCCTGGAGCAGCAACTGGCCGAGGCGCTGGCCAAGGCCAGCGAGGCGTCTGACGCCTTTCTGCGCGCCAAGGCCGAGGCCGAGAACACCCGCCGCCGCGCCGATGAAGAAATGAGCAAGGCGCGCAAATACGCCGTGGAAGCCTTTGCCGAAAGCCTGTTGCCGGTGATGGACAGCCTGCAGGCGGCCATCGCCATGCCCGACGCCAAGGTTGAGGCGGTGCTGGAAGGCGTGCATGCCACGCTGCGCCAGCTGAGCGCCGCGCTGGAGCGCAACAAGGTGCTGCCGATCGCACCGCCGCCGGCCACCAAGTTCGACCCGCACCACCACCAGGCCATCAGCATGGTGCCGGCCGAGCAGGACGCCAACACCGTGGTGGCCGTGCTGCAGAAGGGTTACCTGATCAACGACCGGGTGCTGCGCCCGGCGCTGGTGACGGTGGCCGCGCCCAAGTGATCGCGGCCACCGCACACAGCACCGCCTGACCCAAAGCAATACAAGCAGGCCGGCCGGGCTTGAAAGCCGCAGCGCCAGCCGCACTTCAGAACCAATCAGATTCACTCCTCAGGAGCAAAGACCATGGGCAAGATCATCGGTATCGACCTCGGCACCACCAATTCATGCGTGGCCATCATGGAAGGCAACACCACCAAGGTGATCGAGAACAGCGAAGGTGCACGCACCACGCCGTCGATCATCGCCTACCAGGAAGACGGCGAAGTGCTGGTCGGCGCCAGCGCCAAGCGCCAGGCCGTCACCAACCCGCGCAACACGGTGTATGCCGCCAAGCGTCTGATCGGCCGCAAGTTCTCTGAAAAGGAAGTGCAGAAGGACATCGACCTGATGCCTTTCAAGATCGCCGCCGCCGACAACGGCGACGCCTGGATTGAAGTGCGCGGCAAGAAGATGGCGCCGCCGCAGGTGTCGGCCGAAGTGCTGCGCAAGATGAAGAAGACCGCCGAGGACTACCTGGGCGAAGAAGTGACCGAGGCGGTCATCACCGTGCCGGCCTACTTCAACGACAGCCAGCGCCAGGCCACCAAGGACGCCGGCCGCATCGCCGGCCTGGATGTCAAGCGCATCATCAACGAGCCCACCGCTGCGGCACTGGCCTTCGGCCTGGACAAGCACGGCAAGGGCGACCGCAAGATTGCGGTGTTCGACCTGGGCGGCGGCACCTTCGACATCTCGATCATCGAGATCGCCGACGTCGACGGTGAAAAGCAGTTCGAAGTGCTGTCGACCAATGGCGACACCTTCCTGGGCGGTGAAGACTTCGACCAGCGCCTGATCGACTACATCGTCACCGAATTCAAGAAGGAACAGGGCGTCGACCTGACCAAGGACGTGCTGGCCCTGCAGCGCCTGAAGGAAGCGGCCGAGAAGGCCAAGATCGAGCTGTCGAGCAACAGCCAGACCGACGTCAACCTGCCCTACATCACCGCCGACGCCTCGGGCCCCAAGCACCTGAACATCAAGCTGACGCGCGCCAAGCTGGAAAGCCTGGTCGACGAGCTGATCAACCGCACCATCGAGCCCTGCCGCATCGCGGTGAAGGATGCTGGCGTCAAGCTGTCGGACATCGACGACATCATCTTGGTCGGCGGCATGAGCCGCATGCCCAAGGTGCAGGAGAAGGTCAAGGAATTCTTCGGCAAAGAGCCGCGCAAGGACGTCAACCCCGACGAGGCCGTGGCCGTGGGTGCCGCCATCCAGGGCCAGGTGCTGGGCGGTGAGCGCAAGGACGTGCTGCTGCTCGACGTCACCCCGCTGAGCCTGGGCATCGAGACCCTGGGCGGCGTGATGACCAAGATGATCAAGAAGAACACGACCATCCCGACCAAGTTTGCGCAGACCTTCAGCACCGCCGACGACAACCAGCCGGCCGTGACCATCAAGGTCTACCAGGGTGAACGCGAGATGGCCTCGGGCAACAAGAGCCTGGGCGAGTTCAACCTGGAAGGCATTCCGCCGTCACCGCGTGGCCTGCCGCAGATTGAAGTGACCTTCGACATCGACGCCAACGGCATCCTGCACGTGGGCGCCAAGGACAAGGCCACCGGCAAGGAAAACAAGATCACCATCAAGGCGAACTCGGGCTTGAGCGAAGCCGAGATCGAGAAGATGGTGAAGGACGCCGAGGCCAACGCGGTCGAGGACGCCAAGAAAGTGGAACTGGTGCAAGCCCGCAACCAGGCCGACGGCATGGTGCATTCGGTGCGCAAGAGCCTCAGCGAGCATGGCGACAAGCTGGAAGCCGGCGAGAAGGAAAGCATTGAAGCGGCGCTGAAAGAGGCGGAAGAAGCCATCAAGGGCGAGGACAAGGCCGCGATCGACGCCAAGACCGAAGCCCTGATGAGCGCCAGCCAGAAGCTGGGCGAGAAGGTCTATGCCGACCAGGCTGCAGCCGCCGCTGCTGCCGGTGGTGGCGCAGCGCCGGGCGGCGACGCCCCCAAGGGCGACGCGGGTGGCGCGTCCAAGCCGGCCGACGACAATGTGGTGGACGCCGAGTTCAAGGAAGTCAAGAAGTGATCCGCCGGTATCCCGGCCAGGCGCCAAGCCTGCCGTGATATCCCGCCGCGTTTGAACAGCAGACCAGCGTCTGCTGCTCGACGCGGCGCTTTTGTTTGTTATGGCCCGGAAGACTGTGATGGCAAAGCGCGACTACTACGACATCCTCGGTGTGCCCAAGAACGCCACCGACGACGACATCAAGAAGGCCTACCGCAAGCTGGCCATGAAGTTCCACCCTGACCGCAACCAGGGTGAGGGCGACGACACCAAGAAGGCCGAAGAGAAATTCAAGGAGGCCAAGGAGGCCTACGAGATGCTCTCGGACCCGCAGAAAAAGGCCGCGTACGACCAGTACGGCCATGCGGGCGTGGACCCGAATGCCGGCATGGGCCGCGGCGCTGGCGCCGAGGGCGGCTTTGCCGAGGCCTTTGGCGACATCTTCGGCGACATCTTCAACGGCGGCCGGCGTGGCGGCGGCGGTGGCCAGCAGGTCTTCCGCGGCAGCGACCTGAGCTACGCCATGGAGATCAGCCTGGAAGAGGCGGCCAACGGCAAGGACGCGCAGATCCGCATCCCCAGCTGGGAAACCTGCGACACCTGCAGTGGCAGTGGCGCCAAGCCCGGCACCAGTGCCAAGACCTGCGGCACCTGCAACGGCGCCGGCACGGTGCACATGCGCCAGGGCTTCTTCAGCATCCAGCAGAGCTGCCCGCATTGCCAGGGCAGCGGCAAGATCATTCCCGAGCCCTGCACCACCTGCAACGGCGCGGGCAAGCTCAAGCGCCAGAAGACGCTGGAGGTGAAGATCCCCGCCGGCATCAATGAAGGCATGCGCATCCGCAGCGCCGGCAACGGCGAGCCCGGCACCAACGGCGGCCCGGCGGGCGATCTCTACATCGAGATCCGCATCAAGGAGCACGACATCTTCGAGCGCGACGGTGACGACCTGCACTGCACCGTGCCGGTCTCGTTCACCACCGTGGCGCTGGGCGGCAGCATCGAGGTGCCCACGCTCAGCGGCAAGGCCGAGATCGAGTTGCCCGAAGGCACGCAGCATGGCAAGACCTTCCGCCTGCGCGGCAAGGGCATCAAGGGCCTGCGCAGCAGCTACCCCGGTGACCTGTACGCCCATGTGTCGGTGGAGACGCCCGTCAAGCTCAGCGAGCACCAGCGCAAGCTGCTCAAGGAACTGGACGAATCCCTGAAAAAGGGCGGCGAGAAACATTCGCCCAATGCCAAGAGCTGGACCGACCGGGTCAAGGACCTGTTCAAGTGAGGCTGTGATGCCAGACTGCGCGTCGGAACTTGGCCGCAGTGCCACACTCTGACCCGCAGCCATGGACATGCTCACCACCGCCCGACACACCGCAGAGACTGCAGCACCGGCGCTGCCACGCGCCGGCCGCCACCTCACGGGCCTGGTCGCCCGCTTCGGGGCGGCCGTGCTGGCCGCCGCTGCGCTGGCAGGCGCGGCAACCACTGCCGGCGCCCAGCCGGTGCGCACCGAGCATGTCACCGCCGAACTGGTGGCCCGCAGCAGCGGCGTGCAGCCCGGGCAGTCGCTGCAGATCGGCTTGCGGCTGCAGCACATTCCGCACTGGCACACCTATTGGCGCAATCCGGGTGATTCGGGCCTGCCGACCACGCTGGCCTGGACCTTGCCCACCGGCGCCCAGGTCGGGCCGATCGAATGGCCGGCGCCGCGCCGCCTGCCCATCGGGCCCTTGGTCAACTACGGCTATGAAGACGACTTGCTGCTGCCGCTGCGCTTCACCGCACCGGCCGATGCCCAGCCCGGCAGCACCCTGCAGCTGCAGGCGGTGGCCAACTGGCTGGTCTGCAACGACGTCTGCATCCCGGAAACCGCCACGCTGAACCTGGCGGTGCCGGTGCTGGCGCCAGGCGCCAAGCCACCGGCAGGCCCGCTGGCAGCGCGCTTTGATGCCGCCAGCGCCGAAGCCCCAGCCGCGCTGACCGGCTGGCGTGCCGAGGTGCAGCGTGCCGGGCGCGACCTGCAGCTGCGCCTGGTGCGCAGCGCAGCGCCGCAAGCCGGGGACACGCTGCCGCCCTTGCAGGTCTTCCCCTACCAGGAACAGCTGCTCGAACCCGCGCGCCATGCGGTCTACCGCACCGGCGACGGTTATGTGGTGCAGATGGCGCTGGCGCCCTACGCGGCCGAGCTGCCACGCCAGCTTGCAGGGCATTGCCGTGGCCCAGCTTGCGCCAGGCAGCGGCACCGCCCCCTGGGGCATGCCCCAGCGCAGCGCCGAATTCAACGCCCCCATCACCGAGGTGGCCGCGCTGGCACTGCCTGCAGACGCCGTGCGCTTGGACGACCCGCTGGCGGGTGGCGCGAGCAGCACGCCGGGCAGCAAATTGGCGTTGCTGGGCGACCGGACCGGCAGCACGGACAGCCCCACTGCAGCACTGCCAGCCCTGGGCGGCGCGGCCAGCCTGGGCTTGCTGGCGGCGCTGGCCCTGGCGCTGGTGGGTGGCATGGTGCTGAACCTGATGCCCTGCGTGTTTCCGGTGCTGTCGATCAAGCTGCTGGGCCTGGCCCAGCATGCCGACCAGCCCGCAGCAACTGCGCCGCCATGCCCTGGCCTACGGTGCCGGTGTGGTGCTCAGCTTTCTGGCGCTGGCCGGCGTGCTGCTGGCCCTGCGGGCGGCAGGCAGTGCCGTCGGCTGGGGCTTCCAGCTGCAGGAGCCCGGTGTGGTGTTTGTGCTGGCGCTGCTGTTTTTTGCCCTGGGCCTGAACCTGATGGGCCAGTTTGAGCTGGGCAACTTGCTGCCGCAGGGGCTGGCGCAGCTGGCGCGCACAGCGCCCCGGCATGGACGCCTTCGGCTCAGGCGTGCTGGCGGTGCTGGCCGCCAGCCCCTGCACCGCGCCGTTCATGGGTGCGGCACTGGGCTTTGCCGTCACCCAGCCGGCACCGCTGGCCCTGGCGGTGTTCGGCACGCTGGGCCTGGGCATGGCCGTGCCGTACATGGCCTTGGTGCTGATGCCGGGCTGGCGCCACCGCTTGCCTCGGCCGGGCCCGTGGATGCTGCGGCTGAAACAGGCGCTGGCCTTCCCGATGTTTGCCACCGTGGTCTGGCTGGTGTGGGTGCTGGGCCTGCAGGCAGGCATCGACGGTGCCGCCCAGGCCCTGCTGGCCTTGCTGGGACTGGCGGCCCTGGTCTGGCTGCTGGGCCTGCTGCGCCAGCCCAGGCCGACAGCGGGCGCGCGCATCGGTGCCGCCGCCGGTGCGGCCGCCATGGCGGCACTGCTGGTCTGGAGCTGGCCGACCACGCTGGCCCCCACGCCAGTGGCAGGCGCTGCCGCATCCACCGCAGCCGGCAGCACGCTGGCGCCAGGTCGACTGGCTGCCCTACAGCGACGCCGCCGTGTCGGAACAGCTGGCCCAGGGCCGCAGCGTGTTTGTCGACTTCACCGCGGCCTGGTGTGTCAGCTGCCAGGTCAACAAGCGCCTGGTGCTCAACCAGCCGGAGGTGCTGGCTGATTTTGACAAGGCCCAGGTGGTGCGCATGCGGGCTGACTGGACCCGGCGTGACGCCGAGATCACTGCGGCGCTGGCGCGTCTGGGGCGCAATGGCGTGCCGGTGTATGCCTTGATGCGCCCCGGCCAGCAACCCTTGTTGCTGCCCGAGATCCTGACCGCCGGGCTGGTGCGCAGCGCACTGGCTGGCCTGTGACGCCCACTGGCCGGCTTGCCCAACGCGGCACCGTTTTCTTCCAACCCCTACCGGAGTGCACCATGCCCCTGCATCGACATCTTGCCCTGGCCACCGCACTGGCTGCCGCCGCCACCTTGCCACTGCCCGCCCTGGCACTGGCGGTCGGTGAAACCGCACCCGCATTCAGTTTGCAGGACACCCAGGGCAAGACAGTCAAGCTGGCCGACTTCAAGGGCAAGCATGTGGTGCTGGAGTGGACCAACCCGGGCTGCCCCTTTGTGGTGAAGCACTACGGTGCGCAGAACATGCAGGCCTTGCAGAAGGAGGCCCAGGCCAAGAACGTGGTCTGGCTCAGCATCAATTCCACCGCCCGCGGCCACCAGGACCACATGGCGCCCGGGGCACTGCAGGACAAGCTGCTCAAGGACTGGGGTGCTGCACCCACCGCCGTGCTGATGGACGAGCGCGGCACCGTGGGCAAGGCCTATGCCGCCCGCACCACACCGCACATGTACATCATCGACCCGGCAGGCAAGCTGGTGTTTGCCGGCGGCATCGACGACAAGCGCAGTTCAAACCCGGCGGACATTCCGGGGGCCAAGAACTTTGTGCGGGCGGCGCTGGCCGACAGCCTGGCTGGCAAGCCGGTGGCCACACCCAGCGCCACGCCCTACGGCTGCAGCGTCAAGTACGACGCCAGCTGAGGCACGGCAAGATCAGAACAGGCTGGCCTGCGCGCTGGCCACTGCAGCCTGCCGCCGCGCGCTGCGGAATTGGGTCAGGTCCAGCTCGACCCGGGCGCGCGCCAGGCCCAGGCGGTCAGCCGCCTTGTGAAAGCGCTGGCGCAGCAGCTGGGCCCAGATGCCGCTGCCGGTCATGCGCTCGCCAAACTGGCTGCTGTTGTCGGCGCCGCCCCGCATTTCACGGATGCGGGCCATCACCCGGGCGGCACGGTCCGGGAAGTGCTGCTGCAGCCATTGCTGGAACAGCGGATTCACCTCCCAGGGCAGGCGGATGACGATGCTGAAGGCCGAGGTGGCGCCGGCCTCGGCTGCGGCGGCCAGGATGCGCTCCAGCTCGGGCTCGTTCAGGAAGGGGATCACCGGCGACACGCTGACGCCCACCGGAATGCCGGCCGCCGCCAGCTTGCGGATGGTCTGCAGCCTGCGCTCGGGTGCGGCGGCGCGCGGCTCCATCACCCGGGCCAGGGCGGGATCGAGGGTGGTGATGGACACGTACACCGCCGCCAGCTGCTGCGCCGCCATCGGTGCGATCAGGTCGATGTCGCGCTCGATGCCGGCTGACTTGGTGATCAGCGAAAACGGATGGCGGAATTCATCGCACACCGCAATCACCTGGCGGGTGATGCCCAGCTTGCGCTCAGCAGGCTGGTAGGCGTCGGTGGCCGAGCCGATGTTGAGCAGCATGGGGCTGTAGCTGCGGGCTGAAAACGCCTCGCGCAGGCGCTGTGCAGCATTCATCTTGGCCACGATGCGGGTTTCGAAGTCCAGCCCGGGCGACAGGTTCAGGTAGCTGTGGGTGGGGCGGGCATAGCAGTAGATGCAGCCGTGCTCGCAACCCCGGTAGGGGTTGATCGACAGGTCGAAGCCGATGTCGGGCGAGTCATTGCCGGCCAGGATGGTCTTGACCTGCTCTTCCAGCACCCGGGTGGCAGGTGGCAGGGTGTGCGCCGAAACAGCCTGGTCCAACCCGCCCCAGCCATCGTCGCTGGCCTGGCGGTCTCAGTTGGTTGAAGCGGTGCGGCAGCGTCCAGGCCGTGCCCCGGCCCTTGAGCAGTGACTGGGCCATGCCGGCAGGCGGAATGGGGCGGACGGGATAGACAGGGATGGTGCGCATGACTGTCAATATAGACAGTCACTGTACATCCGTCCAGTCTTTTGATCTGCGGGTCAATACTCCCCGGACCCCGCGCTGCCCGGCGCCAGGTTGTCGAACTTGGTCAGCGGCTTCAGGAAGGTCAGCTTGACCGTGCCCACCGGCCCGTTGCGCTGCTTGCCGATGATGATCTCGGCGATGCCAGGCTCCTTGCAGGCATCCTTGGTGTAGTACTCGTCGCGGTAGATGAACATGATCACGTCCGCGTCCTGCTCGATGGCGCCTGATTCACGCAGGTCGCTCATCATCGGCCGCTTGTCGGTGCGGGTCTCGACCGAGCGGTTCAACTGCGACAGGGCGATCACCGGGCACTGCAGCTCCTTGGCCAGTGCCTTCAGGCCGCGCGAGATCTCGCTGATCTCGGTGGCGCGGTTTTCACCGTCGCTTTTGCCCGTGCCGCTCATCAGCTGCAGGTAGTCGACCACGATCAGACCCAGCGTGCCGCCGAATTGCCGCGCCATGCGGCGCGAGCGGGCGCGCAATTCGGCCGGGTTCAGCGCCGGTGTCTCGTCGATGAACATCTGGGCCTTGCCCAGCTTTTCAGCGGCTTCGGTCAGGCGTGTCCATTCGTCGTCGCGCAGGCGGCCGGTGCGCAAGCCGGACTGGTCGATGCGGCCCAGTGAGCCGATCATGCGCAGGGCCAGCTGCGATGCGCCCATTTCCATCGAGAACACCAGCACTGGCAGCTCTTCACTGACCGCCACGTATTCGGCGATGTTCAGCGCAAAGGCCGTCTTGCCCATCGACGGCCGCGCCGCCAGGATGATCAGGTCGCCCTTCTGCATGCCGGCCATCATGCGGTCCATGTCGTAGAAGCCGGTGCGCACGCCGGTCACGTCTTCGGCGCCGTTTTCGGCCAGCTCCGTCACCCGGTCGATCAGCTGCATGGTCAGCTTGTCGATGCCGATGAAGCCCTGCTTGTTGCGCGAGCCTTCTTCGCCGATCTTGAAGATCTTGCCCTCGGCTTCATCCAGGATCTGGCTGACCTGCCGGCCCTGCGGGTTGAAGGCATTGGTGGCGATGTCGTCGCTGGCCGAGATCAGCTTGCGCAGGATGGCCCGCTCGCGCACGATTTCCGCGTAGCGGCGCAGGTTGGCGGCGCTGGGCACGCTTTGCGCCAGGTCGTTGAGGTATTTCAGGCCACCGCAGGCCTCGGCCTTGCCGTTGTTCTGCAACTGCTCGAACACGGTGATCACGTCGGCCGGCTTGTTGGCGCCAATCAGCGCGGCAATGGCGGTGAAGATCTCGCGGTGCTCGTAGCGGTAAAAGTCGCTCTCGGTGACCTGGTCACCGGCCCGGTCCCAGGCCAGGTTGTCGATCAGCAGGCCGCCCAGCACGCTTTGTTCGGCCTCGACCGAGTGCGGCGGCACCCGCAGGCGCGCGACCTCGTCATCGACGGGTGGGTTGGACGGGTTGTTGCGAAAAACAGCAGACATCAGGCAGGCATTCTCGGGGCAGGACAACAGACCATGATACGGCGCGCCCTGCGGCACGCCTGTGGACAGCGCTGTGGAAATGCGGTGGATGCACAGGGGACAAACCGCCAGCAGCACGCCCTGCCCGGCCCGGCCCGTCGCGACCCGCAGCCACCCCCGCACCCACCCACCCCCCACCCGCTCCAAAAGCAAAGCGCCGCCCGAAGGCGGCGCATGCACTGGGCTGCTGGCTGCGCCAGCGGCCGGTCAGAGCCAGTAGACCAGGAAGTACAGGCCCAGCCAGACCACGTCCACAAAGTGCCAATACCAGGCTGCACCCTCGAAGCCGAAATGGCGTTCCGGGGTGAAGTGGCCCTTTTGCAGGCGCAGCGTGATGAACAACAACATCAACATGCCGACGAGCACGTGGAAACCGTGGAAGCCGGTGAGCAGGAAAAACGTCGAGCCAAAAATGCCGGAGCTGAGCTTGAGGTTCAGGTCACGGTAGGCGTGCATGTATTCATAGGCTTGCACACAGACGAAGGTGGCACCCAGCGCCACCGTGATCCACATCCAGGCGATGGTCTTGGCACGGTTGCCGGCGATCAGCGCGTGGTGGGCGATGGTCAGCGTCAGGCCCGATGTCAACAAGATGGCCGTGTTGATCGTCGGCAGCGGCCAGGGGCCCATGGTTGCAAACGGCTCGACCGTGCCGGCAGGCGACGCGGTGACGCCACCACCGGCGCTGGGCCAGATGGCCTTGAAGTCGGGCCACAGCACCTGGTGATCCAGGTTGCCCAACATTGGCAAGGCGTGGGCACGGGCCCAGTACAGCGCACCAAAAAAGGCGGCAAAGAACATCACTTCCGAGAAGATGAACCAGCTCATGCTCCAGCGGAACGACACGTCGATGCGCTCGGAGTACAGGCCGCCTTCACTTTCTGCGATGGCTTCCTTGAACCAGACGAACAGGGTCGACAGCCAGATCACCATGCCCAGCAACAGCGAATAAGCGCCCCAGCCCACGCCATTGACCCATTGGCCAGCGCCCAGGATCACGAAGAACAAGCCCAATGCGGCCATCGCCGGGTGGCGGGACGGGCTGGGCACAAAGTAATACGGGGTGGCCCCGTGGGGTGTCGCTGCAGACATCTTGTACGTTCTCCTCGAAACCTGGAAATCTAGAAATTGGATGTGAAAAACAAGCCCTGGCGGTGTCGACGGACAGCGCGCTGGCTCAGCTGGCCACGCCGCTGCCCACCACCCACTGCACCAGCAGCACCAGCGCCAGCACAAACAGACCGGCAGCCACCAGCCCGGCAATGATCAGGTGCACCGGGTTCAGCTTGGCAATGTCCTGGGCCTGGTCGGCCGAGCGCCGCACCCCGAAGAATGACCAGCCCACGGCCTGCATGGTCTGCAGAAAAGAGCCCTTGCGGGCCGCCGCATGGCGCAGACCATCGCTCATGAATGCCCCGCACCCTGCCGAACAGGGCCGCCAGTCGAGGACTGCAAGGCGCCGGGCGCCGCCCATGTGCCTTGAACTTGCGCGCCTTGCGCCGCCCGATCGCCTGCGCCCTGCCCCAACACCTTGCCGGGCACCTCGAAGAAGGTGTAGGACAGGGTGATGGTGGTCACATCCTTGGGCAGCTTGGGATCGACATAAAACACCACCGGCCAGGCTTTCTGTTCGCCGGGCGCCAGGATGTACTCGTTGAAGCAAAAGCATTCCAGCTTGTTGAAATGCGCACCCGCCCGCATCGGCGCATAGCTGGGGATGGCCTGCGCCGCCATGGTGCGGGTCTGCTTGTTGCGGAACTCGTACATCACCGTGGCCAATTCGCCCGGGTGCACCTGCATCGAGCTGACCGCCGGCTTGAAATCCCAGGGGCCGCGGGCGTTGGCGTCGAATTCGATGGTGACCGTGCGGCTGGTGTCGACCTGGGTGTTGGCCTGGCGCGCGCCATTGGACGACAGCCCCGCCGAGGTGACGCGTTCACTGACCGACAGCACATTGATGCCGAGGGCATCGCAGATGGTGCGGTACATCGGCACCAAGGCATAGCCGAAACCGAACATCGCCAGCGTGACGACGGCCAGCTTGCCCAGCATGCGCCGGTTGTCGCGGTGCAGGCCGGAGAGCAGCGAGGGCAAGGCCATGGCAGCAGCTGTGGTGGGTCAGTGGTTGAACAGCGCGATCTTGGCGACGAAGCCGGCGCAGAACACCACCGCCAAGGACGCCAGGATCAGGGCCAGGCGCAAATTTGCCTTGGCCTGTTGCTGCGGAGCACGCGGGGGAGTCATCGCTGGCTTTCGCTCGCTCACGCCAGCACGCGGGTGGCGGTGACGTCGAGCTTGGGCGGGTTCTCGAAGGTGTGGAACGGTGCCGGCGACGGCACTTCCCATTCCAGGCCTTCCGCAGCCTCCCAGGGCTTGGCAGGCGCCTTGGCACCGATGCCACGCATCATCGGCACGACCACGAAGACGAAGAAATACACCTGCATGAAGCCGAAGCCGAAGGCGCCCACGGTGGCCACCGCGTTGAAGTCGGCAAACTGCATCGGGTAGTCGGCATAGCGCCGCGGCATGCCGGCCATGCCCAAGAAGTGCATCGGGAAGAAGGTGAGGTTGAAGAAGATCAGCGAGCCCCAGAAGTGGATCTTGCCGCGCACCTCGGAATACATCACCCCGGTCCACTTCGGACCCCAGTAGTACACGCCGGCAAACAGCGCATACAGCGAGCCCGCCACCAGCACGTAGTGGAAGTGCGCCACCACGTAGTAGGTGTCCTGCAACTGGATGTCAATCGGCGCCATGGCCAGGATCAGGCCGGTGAAGCCACCGATGGTGAACACGAAGATGAAGCCCACGGCCCAGAGCATGGGCGTCTCGAAGGTCATCGAGCCGCGCCACATGGTGGCGATCCAGTTGAAGATCTTCACCCCGGTCGGCACCGCGATCAGCATGGTGGCGTACATGAAGAACAGCTGCCCGGTCACCGGCATGCCGGTGGCATACATGTGGTGCGCCCAGACGATGAACGACAGGATCGCGATCGACGCCGTGGCGTAGACCATCGAGGTGTAGCCGAACAGACGCTTGCGGGCGAAGGTCGGGATGATGGCGCTGACGATGCCGAAAGCCGGCAAGATCATGATGTAGACCTCGGGGTGCCCGAAGAACCAGAAGATGTGCTGGTACATCACCGGGTCACCACCGCCGGCCGGGCTGAAGAAGCTGGTGCCGAAGTGGCGGTCGGTCAGGGTCATGGTGATGGCGCCGGCCAGCACGGGCATCACTGCGATCAGCAGGTAGGCGGTGATCAGCCAGGTCCAGGCAAACAGCGGCATCTTCATCAGCGTCATGCCGGGCGCGCGCATGTTCAGGATGGTGACGATGATGTTGATCGAACCCATGATCGAGCTGGCACCCAGGATGTGCAGCGCAAAGATGGCCGCGTCCATGCTGGGGCCCATCTGCAAGCGACAGCGGGGCGTACAAGGTCCAGCCAGCAGCCGGTGCACCACCAGGCATGAAGAACGAGCCCGCCAGCATGATGGCCGCCGGGATCATCAGCCAGAAGCTGAAGTTGTTCATGCGCGCAAACGCCATGTCGCTGGCGCCGATCTGCAGCGGCAGCATCCAGTTCGCAAAGCCGACGAAGGCCGGCATGATGGCGCCGAACACCATGATCAGGCCGTGCATCGTGGTGAAGGAATTGAACAGTTCAGGGTTGAAGAACTGCAGACCAGGCTGGAACAGCTCGGCACGGATGCACAGGGCCAGCACACCACCGACCATCAGCATGGCGAACGCGAACAGCAAGTACATCGTGCCGATGTCCTTGTGGTTCGTGGCGAACAACCAGCGACGCCAGCCGCGCAGCGGCCCGTGGTCGTGGTCGTCGTGGTCATGGTCGTGAGACCCGTGTTGCGGGAGGACGGCGCTCATGGGGCGTTGCCTTTCAGCGGCTGGTGCAGTGATTCAAAAAATTGGAGGCAAGTCATTTGCGGGCGGCGACGATGTCAGCCGGCTGCACGATCTGCCCGGTCTGGTTGGACCAGTTGTTCTTGGTGTAGGTGATGACGGCGGCGATCTCGGTGTCGGACAGCGTCTTCCAGGCCGGCATGGTGCCGTTGTTGGCACCGTTGAGCAGGATGGCGATCTGCTTGGCCTTGTCTGCGTCCATCACGATGGCCGAGCCGTCCAGCGCCTTGATCGGGCCGGCGCCCTTGCCGCTGGCTTGGTGGCAAACGGCACAGTTGGCGGCGTACACCTTGGCGCCGCGCTCGGCCAGGGCCTGCAGCTCCCACACCTTGCTCGGGTCGTCCGCCTTGGCGGCCATTTCCTTCTTCTTGCCGTCGACCCACTTGCTGTAGTCCTCAGCCGACACCACCTTCACGTGGATGGGCATGTAGGCGTGCTCTTTGCCGCACAGCTCGACGCATTGGCCGTAGAAGTCGCCGATCTTCTCGGCACGGAACCAGGTGTCGCGCACAAAGCCGGGAATGGCGTCTTGCTTGACGGCGAACGCCGGCACCATCCAGCTGTGGATCACGTCATTGGCGGTGGTGATGATGCGGATTTTCTTGTCCACCGGCACCACCAGCGGGTTGTCCACCTTCAGCAGGTAGTTGTCGCCTGCAGGCTTGCCGGCGTCCGACATGTTGCGGTGGGCGACGTCCAGGGTGGATACAAAGCCGATGCCTTCGCCTTCGCCCTTCAGGTAGTCGTAGCCCCACTTCCATTGGTAACCGGTGGTCTTGATGGTGAGGTCAGCGTTGCTGGTGTCCTTCATCGCCACCACGGTCTTGGTGGCCAGCAAGCCCATCACCACCACGATGACAAACGGCACGATGGTCCAGGCAATCTCGACCGCCACGCTCTCGTGGAAGTTGGCCGACTTGGCACCCACCGATTTGCGGTGCTTGACGATCGAATAGAACATCACGCCGAACACGGCCAGGAAGATCACCAGGCAGATGACCAGCATGACGTAATGCAGGCTTTGCACGTCGGTGGCGATCCGGGTGATCGGCGGGTGCAGATCCAGCTGGTTCTTGGCCGGGCCACCGGCCAGGTCACCCACCGCCCAAGCAGCCTGCAGGCCACTGGCCAGCGCCAGTGCTGCGGTTCCCCGGCAAGCCCGGGACATCCATGTCTTTGTCATCGTCATCGTCATGCTTCAGTTTCTTGATCCACAGCCTGGGCACCGGCCGACCGCGCCAGGCGCAAGGCCCGCCGCAATTCTTGCGCCAGTGCCACCCGCAACTCCGGGCGCACATGGCGCCCCACCCGCACACTGCGTCCTTCTCCAGACAGTTCCACCAGCGACCCGTCATCGGCCACCGGCTCGACACGCACCCATTCGGCGCGAAAGCGCACCTGCTCCACCACCGAGCCGACCTGCTGCACCACCGAGATCTCGCGCTGGGTCAGGGTGATGGTCTCGCGGTCTCCGGCATGGCGGGCAAATGCCAGCAGCGCCACGCCGACGGCCAGCAGTTCCAGCCCGGTGAACAAGCTGACCACGGTGATGCCGTGCATCCAGAAGCCGGCCGCAATCAGCAGCGAGACCGCGCACAGCAAGGCATAACAGCCCAGCATTTGACGCGGCGTGATCGACACATTGCGGCGCAGGTCGAACAACCAGGCCAGCGGCGCCACCTGCTCACGCCCGAAGCGCCAGCCCGCACCATGCCGCGCGGCGGGCGCAGGCCAGGGACTTGGGGCGATCGTGACGGACATGGTGGCTCGATACAGGAAAGAGGGCTGATCAGAAACAAGCTTTGCGCCAGCAGCCGTGCGTGCGGCACCGAAGACACCGCCAGCCCTGGGCCGATGGCACGGACGTTTGCCCTGACGAAAACCGAGATTCTAGCGGAGTGGTGTGCTGCGCCGACCATCCGGCCATGCCTATGCAATTCATGACAGCCGCTGCTTGGGCAGGCCGCTGCGCAGGTGTTCCAGCGAGACCACTGCCGGCGCACCACGCGCTGGGCGCGGTACAGCCTTGTAGGCGTGCCCATAGACCAGCTCGAAGCGCATGCTGATGCGGCCGTCGGCGCCCGCACGCGCCGCCAGCGCCTGCAGCAGGCGTGCGCGCCAGCGCGGCGTGCGCAAGCCGGCACACCGCGCCAGCCCCAGGTGACCACCCAGGCTGCGCAGTTCGGCCAGCATGGCCTCGGGTGACGACCAGCTCAGCTGGATCGTTTCCTGGTCCATCACCGGGTCGGCAAAACCACCATGCACCAGCAGGTCGCCCAGGTCGTGCATGTCGATGAAGGGCGGGTGCGGTTCTGGCCAGCCGGCGTCGGCGTAGACCGCACGCAATTCCCGCAGGGTGTCGGGTCCGAAGCTGGAAAACATCAAAAAACCTTCCGCCGCCAGCGCACGATGCCAGGCCGCCAGGCTGGCAGCCGGGTCGGCGGCGGTGTGCAGCACCAGGTTGGCCCACAGCATCTGGGCCGCACCGGCGGGCACCTCGGCACTCAACCAGACAGGCTGGGCCGCTGCCTGGCGGCGAGCGCCCCAGGCCCACCACGGCGCTCCCAAGGCCTGCAGACTGCGCGCACGCAGGGCCGGTGTCGGCTCGACCACCTGGCGTACCGCCTGTGGCCACACCGCCTGCACCGCGGCCGCACCGGCGCCGGTGAAGCCCCACCAATCCAGCCAGCGCTCGGGGGCCTGGCGGATCACCGGCAGGCGCTCGGCCATGCGGCGGGCCACCTCCTGGTGCAGCCAGGGCGCGGTCTCGGCGCGCGCCAGACGGTCGAGCACGCGGCGCAGCGCGCGCTGGTCGATCAGGGGAGGCGCGGGCGTTTGCGGCATGCGGCCTTCAGTATATTGACGCATGCAGCATGACAGCGCACCACCGGCCACAGCACTGCCCGCGCCCGTGGCCAGTGCACCCGGCTGGCGCGGCTGGCTGGGGCGGCTGCCGCGGCCTTGCGCGCTATGCAGCCAGTGGGACCGCAGCGGCCTTTGCAGCGCTTGCCGCCAGCGCTTCCTGGCGCCACAGCATGCACGCTGCCCGCAATGCGCCTTGCGCAGCCCAGGCGGCGCCCGCTGCGGCCGCTGCCTGCACACACCGCCACCCTTTCAGCACTGCATCGCCCTGGCCGACTACGGCTTTCCCTGGGACCGGCTGATCAGCCGCTTCAAGTTTCAACAGCAAGCCGAGCTTGCCGGCCTGCTGGCGGACTGTCTGGCTGATCGTCTGGCCGACCATCTCGGCGCGCAGCGGCATGGCGATCGCAGCAGCGCTGTCGCTGACTGTGCTGAGCGCGCGGGCGCGCAAGCCGCCGCCACTCCAGCAGGCCCGGCCACCAGCCAGTCGCCAGGCTCCGCTGGCCCGCCGCCCGTGCAATGGGTGCTGCCGGTGCCGCTGAGCCCGGCCCGGCTGGCCGAGCGCGGCTACAACCAGGCCTGGGAACTGGCACGCCGCGTAGCACGCCGGCGCGGGCTGGGCGCGCAGGCCCACTGGTTGCTGCGGCTGCGCGACACACCGCACCAGGTGGGGCTGGGCCGGCCTGCACGCGAGGCCAACCTGCGCAATGCGATGTGGGTGCCGCCCGAAGGCCAGCGTGGTCTGGCCGGCTGCCAGGTCGCCCTGGTCGACGACGTGATGACCACCGGCGTCACCGCAGCAGCAGCCACCCGCGCGCTGCTGGCAGCCGGTGCCGCCGGGGTGCAGGTGTGGGTGCTGGCGCGCACGCCGGCGCCCGGCGACTGACCAGGCACAGCGACAGGTGCCTGCTTGAACGCTGCACCGGGCAGCCCGCGCGGGCCGACCGCAGGCCAAGCCAGAATGCTGGCCATGTTCCACATCGTCCTCGTGCAGCCGGAAATTCCGCCCAACACCGGCAATGTGATCCGCCTGGCGGCCAACACCGGCTGTGCGCTGCACCTGGTCGAGCCCCTGGGCTTCACGATGGAAGACAAGTTGTTGCGCCGCGCCGGCCTGGACTACCACGAGTTCACCGCCGTGCGCCGCCATGCCAACTGGGCTGCACTGCTGCGCGCGCAGCACGCAACAGGCGGTCGGCTGTTTGCGTTCACCACCCGTGGCGCGCAGCCGTTCACGGCACTGCAATGGCAGGCTGGCGACTGGCTGGTGTTCGGCAGTGAAACCGCTGGCCTGCCGGCCGAGATCCGCGACAGCTTTGCCGACGACCGGCGGGTGCGGCTGCCGATGCGACCCGGCCAACGCAGCCTGAACCTGAGCAACGCGGTGGCGGTCGCGGTGTTTGAGGCTTGGCGCCAGCTGGGCTACACCGGCGGCGCCTGAGCCTGGAGGCTGCAGCGCCCAAACCCGTACACGTCCCCATACCCAAACCCAAACCCAAACCCAAACCCGGACCGAACCGCGCCCGAGCAGCCTTCAGGCTTCCGGGCGCGCGTCGCGCGCCATCAGCTGCGCCAGCGCCTGGGCCGGCAGCAGGCGGCCCTGCAGCACGGCCACCACGGCAGCGGTGATCGGCATGTCCACGCCCATGGCGCGGGCGCGGGCCTGCAAGGTGGGCGCCGTGTGCACGCCTTCGGCCACATGGCCCAGGGTGCGCAGGATGTCGGGCAGCGCCTGGCCCTGGGCCAGCAGCAGGCCCACCTGGCGGTTGCGCGACAGGTCGCCAGTGGCGGTGAGCACCAGGTCGCCCAGGCCCGACAAGCCCATGAAGGTTTCGGTGCGGGCGCCCAGGGCCACGCCCAGGCGTGTCATTTCGGCCAGGCCACGGGTGATCAGCGCGGCACGCGCATTCAGGCCCAGGGCCAGGCCGTCGGCAATGCCGGTGGCGATCGCCATCACGTTCTTGACTGCGCCACCCACGGCCACGCCCACCGGGTCGTTGCTGGAATAGACCCGCAGGCTGTCGCCATGGAAGACCTGCACCGCCAGCATGGCCAGCGCGTCGTCCTGGCTGGCGGCCACCAGCGCGGTGGGCTGACCGCGTGCCACCTCTTGCGCAAAACTGGGCCCCGACAGCGCGCCACAGCGCAAGTCGGGCCGGGTGGCCTGGGCGATCTCATGGCCAAGCAGGCCGCTGCCCGCCTCGAAACCCTTGCACAACCACAGCGCCTGGGCACCGGGCGGCAGCAGGGCCAGGCTGCTGCGCAAGCCGGCCATCGGGCCAGCCAGCACGGCCAGGCCATTCGCGGCGACAGCCAGCGCCTGGCCGGTATCCGCCGTGACGCACAGGGCGTCTGGAAACGGCATGCCCGGCAGGTAGCGGGCATTGCAGCGGGCCGCCTGCATGGCGGCAGCCTGGGCCGCGTCTCGCGCCCACAGCAGCACGGGTTGGCGCGCAGCCGCAGCAATGGCCAGTGCCGTGCCCCAGGCACCGGCACCCAGCACCACCACCGCTTGCTGCTGCGCCATGCCGGCGCCTGGCTCAGTTGGCGTTGGTGATGATGCCGCTGGCGCTGCCATTGCCAGCTGCCTGGGCCTGGGCTTGCTGGGCCTCGAACATGGCCTGGAAGTTGACCTCGGTCAGCATGATCGGCGGGAAGCCGGCGCGGGTGCAGACGTCCGACACGATGGCGCGCAAGTAGGGGTAGACCATCTGCGGGCAGACGATGCTGAGGATGCCCTGCAACTGCTCTTGCGGCACGTTGCGGATCTCGAAGATGCCGGCCTGCTTGGCCTCGACCAGGAACAAGGTCTTGTCCTTGATCTTGGTGGTGACGGTGGCGGTCACGGTCACCTCATAGATGCCGTCGGACACGCCGCCGGCTGCCATCGCCAGGTTGATGTCGACCTGCGGCTGTTGTTGCTCCAGCAGGATCTGCGGCGAGTTCGGCTGCTCCAGTGACAGATCCTTCAGGTACATGCGCTGGATCTGGAACACGGGGGTATCGTCTTGGTCGGCCATGGCGGGGATCCTGAGGAAAAAAAGGAAGCCCGCTGCCAACAGGGCACCGGGCTGGGTCGGCGCGGATTATGGCGCAGCGGCTCAGCGCGCCAGCGCCGGCGCAGACGCACCGGCGTGATGGATCAGGCGCCTTGCAGCAGCGGCTGCAGGCCGCCGCTGCGGTCCAGCGCCACCAGGTCGTCGCAACCGCCGACATGGGTGTCGCCGATGAAGATCTGCGGCACGGTGCGGCGGCCGGTCAGGCTGATCATCTGGTCGCGCTGCGCCGGATCGAGGTCGATGCGCACCTCGTCGATGGAGTCGACCCCGCGTTGCTTCAACAGGGCCTTGGCCCGGATGCAGTAAGGGCAGACCTGGGTGGTGTACATGCGCACAGCGTTCATGGTGACGAGGCTTTGAATCGAAAGGGAGCCCCGATTCTGCCGGGGCCAGGCCCAGCGTGCAGGCCGGGTGCCGGCCCGCCCCGCCGCTCAGGCGGGCTTCTTGCCGACCGGGCAGGCCGGCCTCGCGCCAGGCGGCCAGGCCGCCCGTGACGGCCGTGGCCTTGTCATAGCCTGCCTTGCGCAGCACGCCGGCAGCGCGGCCGGCGCGGCCGCCGTTGGGGCAGATCAGCAGCAGCGGCAGCGCCTTGTTGCTGGGCAGCTCCTTGGCGCCGGGCAGCGTGGCGAGCGGGATGTTGCGCGCGCCCACCGCATGGCCGCCGGCAAATTCAGTGGGTTCGGACACATCGATCAGCACGCCCTTCTCGCGGTTGATCAGGCGCACCGCCTCGGCGGTGCCGACGCCGCCGCCGGCGTTCTTCTGCAGTGCCTGCCACAGCAGCAGGCCGCCCGAAGACGCGGCGAGGAGGATGAGCATCCAGTTGTCGATCAGAAACTTCACGGGTGGGCCTGGCGGTCAGAGAAAACCCGGATTATAGAATTTGTGGGTTTGTCGCCGTCCACCCGCCCGCCCACCTGACCGTCCACCGACCGCCCACCATGTACAAGCTCGTGCTGATCCGCCATGGCGAATCGACCTGGAACCTGGAAAACCGCTTCACCGGCTGGACCGATGTGCCGCTCACGGCCACCGGCGTGGCCCAGGCCCAGCAGGCCGGCCGCCTGCTGAAGGAAGCCGGCTTTGAATTCGACATCGCCTACACCTCGGTGCTCAAGCGCGCGATCTGGACCCTGTGGCACAGCCTGGACCAGATGGACCGCAGCTGGCTGCCGGTGGTCAATGACTGGCGCTTGAACGAGCGCCACTACGGCGCGCTGCAAGGCCTGAACAAGGCCGACATCGCCGCGCAGTACGGCGACGCGCAGGTGCTGGTCTGGCGCCGCAGCTACGACACCCCGCCGCCGCCGCTGACGCCGGACGACAGCCGCAGCGAGCGCGGCGACCGCCGCTATGCCAGCCTGGCGCCGGCGCAGGTGCCGCTGACCGAATGCCTGAAGGACACCGTGGCGCGGGTGCAGCCGTTCTGGGACGGTGTGCTGGCGCCGGGCATCCGCAGCGGCCAGCGCATCGTCATCGCCGCCCACGGCAATTCGATCCGGGCGATGGTGAAGATGCTCGACGGCATCAGCGACGCCGACATCGTCAACCTGAACATCCCCAACGGCATCCCGTTGGTCTATGAACTGGACGCCGACCTCAAGCCCATCCGCAGCCAGTACCTGGGCGACCCGGCTGCGGCCGCCGCCGCAGCCGCAGCCGTGGCCAGCCAGGGCAAAAAGGCCTGACAGGCTGGGCTGGGAGCCAGGGCGCGCGCACTGCCGCCCCTGGTTTTCCCCGATCGGCGATTGCCGTCAAATTTGTATGATGACCTGATGATCAGGTCACCTGAACTGCCGCTCGCCAACCAGCGCCTGTCCGACCAGCTGGCGGCCGATTTGCGCCGGCAAATCGAGGATGGCGCGGTGCAACCCGGCCAGCGCCTGCCCACCGAGATGGCGCTGGCGGCGCAGTACGCGGTCTCCCGCACGGTGGTGCGTGAAGCGGTGAGCCGGCTGCGCAGCAGCGGCCTGCTGGTGGCACGCCAGGGCGCTGGCATGTTCGTGGCCGCGCGCCACAGCGCCCGCCCGCTGGATTTCGACAGCGCTGTGCTGGCCGACCTGGGTGCCGTGCTGGACGTGGTGGAAGTGCGGCGCGCACTGGAAAGTGAAGCCGCCGCGCTGGCGGCCGAGCGTGCCACCACGGCCCAGCGCCGCGCCATCCTGGACGCCCTGGCCCGGGCCGATGCGTCCATCGCCTCGGGCAGCGCCACGGTCGACGAAGACCTGGCCTTCCACCAGGCGGTGGCCGATGCCGCCGGCAACCCGCAGTTTCCGCGGCTGTTGCGCCACCTGGAGCAGTACCTGCGCGACGCCATGGCGGTCACCCGCCACAACGAATCGATGAAGGCCGAATTCATGCACGAGGTGCGGCAAGAGCACCAGGCCATCGCCGACGCCATCGTGGCGGGCGATGCCGGCGCTGCCCGTGCCGCTGCCGCCCGCCACATGCACGCCGCCGCCCGCCGCCTGCATGACAGCGACGCCCCCATCCGCCGCGCTGCGGCCCCTGCAGAAAGACCCGCGCCATGAGCCAGCCCGCCACCCCCCAGGGCGCCACGCCGTCGAATTCCAGTCCGACACCCGTCAGCCCGACACCTGCCAGCCCGGCAAACCCCAGCCCAGCATCCGCCACCACCCTGGGCGTCGTCGGCCTGGGCTCGATGGGCCGCGGCGCGGCGCTGAGCGCCATCCGCCGTGGCGTGCCGACCTGGGGCCTGGACCTGAACCCCGAGGCCTGCGCCACGGTGGCCGCCGCCGGCGGCCGCATCGCCGCCAATCTGGCCGAGCTGGCGGCCGCCTGTGACGTGGTGGTGGTGCTGGTGGTCAATGCCGCCCAGACCGAGCGCGTGGTCTTCGGCGGGCCGGACGGCGACGGCGGCCTGGTCGGCCACCTGAAGCCCGGCAGCGTGGTCATCACCTCGGCCACGGTCGACCCGACGCTGCCCCCGCTGTGGGAAGCGCGGCTGGCCGCGCTGGGCCTGCACCTGATCGACGCCCCGGTGTCCGGCGGCGCAGCCAAAGCCGCCAATGGCGAGATGACGGTGATGGCCTCGGGCAAACCGGCTGCGTTTGCAGCAGCGGGCGGCTTGCTGGACGCCGTGGCCGGCAAGGTCTACAAGCTGGCCGACCATGCCGGCGTGGGCAGCACGGTGAAGATGGTCAACCAGCACCTGGCCGGCGTGCACATCGCCGCCGCCTGCGAGGCCATGGCCCTGGGCATCCGGGCCGGTGCCGATCCCGACAAGCTCTACGAGGTGATCACCAATTCGGCCGGCAACAGCTGGATGTTCGCCAACCGCGTGCCGCACATCCTGGCGGGCGACTACACGCCGCTGTCGGCGGTCAATATCTTCATCAAGGACCTGGGCATCGTGCTGGACGCGGCGCGCAAGCTGGCCGTGCCGCTGCCGCTGGCCGCTGCCGCACACCAGCTGTATCTGGGCACCGCCGGTGCCGGCCACGGCGCCGAGGACGACAGCGCCGTGATCAAGCTGTATGCCGCGCTGACCGGCATCACGCTGCCGGCAAAGAAGGACACGCCATGACGCACGACCAGCCCCAGGGCATCACGCTTGGCGCGACCAATGGAATCACGCTGGGCGTAACCAATGGAATCACGCTGGGCGTGACCAATGGAATCACGCTGGGCGTGATTGCCGACGACTTCACCGGCGCGACCGACGTGGCCAGCATGCTGGTGCGCGCCGGCCTGCGCACGGTGCAGACCATCGGTGTGCCTGGTCTGCACAGCGACGGTGCGATCCCGGCCGAGGTGGCGGCCGCAGACGCGGTGGTGGTGGCCTTGAAGTCCCGCACCAGCCCGGCGGCCGACGCGGTGGCCGATGCCCTGGCAGCACTGCAGTGGCTGCAGGCCGCCGGCGCCCGGCAGTTCTATTTCAAGGTCTGCAGCACCTTCGACAGCACACCCGCCGGCAACATCGGCCCGGTGGCCGAAGCGCTGATGGCAAGGCTGGGCACAGCGCAGACCCTGGTCTGCCCGGCCTTCCCCGAGAACGGCCGCACGGTGTTCCGTGGCCACCTGTTCGTCGGCGATGCCCTGCTCAGCGACAGCGGCATGCGCGCGCACCCGCTCACGCCGATGCACGACAGCAACCTGGTGCGCTGGATGCAGCTGCAAAGCCAGCGCCCGGTGGGCCTGCTGCGGCACGACACGGTGGCGCGCGGCGCCGCTGCCATCACCGAACGCCTGGCGGCCCTGCAAGCCGACGGCGTGGCCCATGTGGTGGCCGATGCGGTGGACAACGCCGCCCTGCGTGAGCTGGCCGCCGGTGCGGCCCACTTGCCGCTGTGGGTGGCGGGCTCGGGCCTGGCGCTGGGCCTGCCGGCGGTGCTGGCAGCCAAGGGCTGGGTGCGCTTGAACGCCCATGCCGCCGACCTGCCGGCACTGACCGGCCCGGCCGCCGTGCTGGCCGGCAGTTGCTCGGTGGCCACCCAGGGCCAGGTGGCACGCTGGATCGCCGCCGGCCGGCCGGCGCGGCAGATCGACCCGCTGGCGCTGGCCCGTGGCGACGCGGTGGCCGCTGACCTGGTCCACCAGGCCCTGGCCTGGGCCCGGGACCAGACCAGCGCCCCGCTGCTGTATGCCACCGCCGACGCCGCCACCCTGGCCAGCACCCAGGCGGCGCTGGGCGTGGCCGAAGCCGGCGCGCTGGTGGAGCACGCACTGGCGGCCATCGCCCGCGGCCTGGTGCAAGCCGGCACCCAGCGCCTGGTGGTCGCCGGCGGCGAAACATCGGGCGCGGTGGTGCAGGCGCTGGATGTGCACACCCTGCAGATCGGCGCCGCCATCTGCCCGGGTGTGCCCTGGACGCAGGCGGTGCGCGCCAGCGGCCAGGCGCCGCTGCAGCTGGCGCTGAAAAGCGGCAATTTCGGCGGGCCTGAATTCTTCACCGAGGCGCTGGCAGCGGCATGAACCACGCCGCCCTGCGCGACGAGATCTGCGCGGTCGGCGCGTCGCTGTTCCAGCGCGGCCTGGTGCATGCCACGGCCGGCAACATCAGCGTGCGCCTGCCCGACGGCGACGGCCACCTGATCACCCCCACCGATGCCTGCCTGGGCCGCCTGCAGCCGCAGGCGCTAGCCCATGTGGACGCCGCAGGCAGCCAGCGCAGCGGCGACCGCGCCAGCAAGACCCTGGCGCTGCACCGCCAGATCTACGCCGCTGCGCCCGACGCGCACTGCGTCATCCACAGCCACAGCACCCACCTGGTGGCGCTGACCCTGGCCGCGCCAGGGCTGGGCGTGTGGCGGCCCGACGCCATCCTGCCGCCGATCACGCCCTATTTCGTGATGAAGGTCGGCCGGGTGCCGCTGATCCCCTACCACCGCCCCGGTGACCCGGCAGCGGCGGCGCTGGTGGCCGACGCCGTGCAACAGGCGGCGGCAGCGGGTGCACCGATCCGCGCTGTCATGCTCGACCGCCTGGGCCCCAATGTCTGGCATGCCAGCCTGGCAGCGGCCATGGCCACGCTGGAAGAGCTGGAAGAAACCGCCAGGCTGTGGCTGATGACCACACCCCGGCCGCAGCCACTGGCAGCGGAGCACCTGGACAGCCTGCGCCAGCACTTCGGCGCGGTCTGGGCGACCGCCCTGCCCTCCCACTGAAACGGACCACGCCATGCCGCGCTTTGCCGCCAACTTGTCGATGCTCTACAACGAGCATGCCTTCACCGACCGTTTTGCCGCCGCCGCCGCCGACGGCTTCGACGCGGTGGAGTACCTGTTTCCCTATGCCGTGCCGGCCGCCGAACTGGCCGCGCGCCTGCAGCAGCATGGCCTGACCCAGGCCTTGTTCAATGCACCGCCCGGCAACTTCGAGGCCGGTGAACGCGGCCTGGCCTGCCTGCCCGACCGCATCGACGAGTTCCGCCGCGGCTTTGTCGAACAGGCCCTGCCCTATGCCGATGCGCTGGGCTGCCGCCGGGTGCATGTGATGGCCGGCCTGGTGCCGGCCGGGGCCGACCGCAGCGCGCTGGCGGCCTGCTACCAGGCCAACCTGGCCTGGGCCGCGCAACAGGCGGCGCCGCATGGGGTGCAGGTGCTGATCGAGCCGATCAACACCCGCGACATCCCCGGCTTCTTCCTCAACCGCCAGGACCAGGCCCACGCCATCGTGCAGGCGGTGGGTGCCCCCAACCTGCAGGTGCAGTTCGACCTGTACCACTGCCAGATCGTCGAAGGCGACCTGGCGATGAAGATCCGCCAGCACCTGCCCACCGGCCGGGTGGGCCACATCCAGATCGCCGGTGTGCCCGAGCGCCACGAGCCCGACCTGGGCGAGCTGCACCATCCCTACCTGTTCAGCCTGCTCGACAGCCTGGGCTGGGACGGCTTTGTCGGCTGTGAATACCGGCCGCGCGACACCCGCCCCGGCGGCACCAGCGCCGGCCTGGGCTGGCTGCGCACCTGGCGCGCCGCCCACCCGGCCTGAGCGGCGCACACGCCTGAGCGGCCCACACGCGCAACCTGCCTTTTCCACCTGTCCTGACCCTGTTTTTTTCTGCCAACCCCAAGGAGACGCCCCATGACCAAGACCCCCCTGATGCAAGCTGCTGCCGCCGCCCTGCTGCTGGCCGCCACCGCCGGCGCCTCGGCCCAGACGGTGCTGAAGATCGGCTACGCCACCACCAAGGAATCGCATTACGGCGTCGGCTCGACGGTGTTCTGCGACGAAATCGCCAAGGGCACGGCCAACCGCTACACCTGCCAGCACTTCCCCAGCAGCGCGCTGGGCGGTGAGCGCGAGATGATCGAAGCGGTGCAGCTGGGCACCCAGGACGTGGTCAACACCTCCACCGGCCCGCTGGGCAACTTCGTGCCCGAGGTCAAGCTGTTCGACATCCCCTTCCTGTTCCGCGGCTACGACCATGCCCGCGAGGTGATGGACGGCCCCATCGGCCAGGACGTGCTGAAGAAGATGCAGGCCAAGGGCCTGATCGGCCTGGCCTGGGCCGAGAACGGCTTCCGCCACATGACCAACAACAAGCGCGCCATCAACCAGGCCAGCGACGCCACCGGCCTGAAGCTGCGCACCATGGAAAACAAGGTGCACATGGCCGGCTACAAGACCTTCGGCATCCTGCCCACGCCCATGGCCTTCCCCGAGCTGTTCACCGCGCTGCAGCAAGGCACGGTCGATGGCCAGGAAAACCCGATCCCGGTGATCCTGGCCAGCAAGTTCAGCCAGGTGCAGAAGCACCTGTCGCTGACCGGCCATGTCTACTCGCCGGCGGTGATCATCCTGTCGCCGAACGTCTGGAACAAGCTGTCAGCGACGCCGACAAGAAGGTCTTCGTCGACGCCGCCGTCAAGGGCGGCCAGGCCCAGCGCAAGAAGGTCAATGACGACGAGGCCAACGGCATTGCGCATGCTGAAGAAGGACGGCATGCAGGTGGTCGAGAAGCCCGACGGCGACAGCTTCCGCAAGGCGGTGGCACCGGCCTATGCCGAATTCGCCAAGGAATTCGGCGCCGACAAGATCGCCGCCGTCCAGGCCGTCAAGTAAGCCAGCTGCAGCCGAAGAACGCCCATGCGCAATGCCATCCTCACCCTGGACCGCTGGGTCACAGGCACCGCATGGGCCCTGGCCTGTCTGTTGCTGGCCACCATCGCCTGCTTCGGCATGTGGCAGGTGGTGGCGCGCTTTGTGCTGTCGCAGCCCAGCACCTGGACCGAAGAGTCCATGCGCCGGCTGCTGATCTGGATGGTGATGCTGGGCACGGTGGTGGCCTTCCGCCGCGGCGCCCTGGTCGTCGGTCGACCTGATGCTGCGCACCGCACGCGGCGCCTGGCTGCACACGGTGCGCTGGGTCATCACCTGCACCGCACTGGCCTACCTGGCGGTGCTGGTGTGGTTCGGTGTCGACCTGGTCACCCGGGTGCGCTTCCAGACCTTTGCCAGCATGGAGCTGAGCATGGGCTGGGCCTATGCCGCGCTGCCGGTGGGCGCGGCGCTGGCGATGCTGGCGGTGGTGGCGCACCACCTCGACGCCGGTCAATGAAGAACTGGACAACGCCCAGTAGGCGGCCGCAGCACCATGTCACTGACCCTCTTGTTCACGATGCTGCTGGCGTTTGCCTTCAGCATCTCCATCGCGGTGGCCATCGGCGGCTCGGCCATGCTGGGCATTGCGCTGTTCGACCCCGAGCGCCTGATCCTGGCGCCCAAGGAGATGTTCACCGCCATCGACAAGTTTCCGCTGGCCGCCATCCCCTTCTTCATCCTGGCCGGCAACCTGATGGAGACCGGCGGCATCAGCCGCCGCCTGGTCGACTTCGCCAAGAGCCTGGTGGGCGGCGTGCAGGGCGGCCTGCCGATGACCTGCGTGCTGACCTGCATGATCTTTGCGGCGGTCTCGGGCAGCAGCGTGGCCACCACCTTCGCCATCGGCGCCATCCTGATCCCGGCGCTGGTCAAGCATGGCTACCCCACGACCGTACGCGGCCGCGCTGCAGGCCACATCGGCCGAGCTGGGCGTGGTCATTCCGCCGTCGATCCCGATGATCCTGTTCGGCGTCAGCGCCGAGGTGTCCATCGGCGAGCTGTTCATCGCCGGCATCGGCCCGGGCCTGCTGATCGGCGCGGCGCTGATGCTGTTTGTGCACCTGTATTGCCGCTGGAAGGGCTGGGGCCTGCAAGACGGCGACGGCCGCCTGGGCGTGGGCACCGGCCACGCTGCAGGCCGGCTTTGCGCTGCTGATGCCGGTGATCATCCTGGGCGGCATCTACGGCGGCATCTTCACGCCCACCGAGGCCTCGGTGGTGGCGGTGTTCTATGCGCTGATCGTCGGCCTGTTCATCCACCGCGAGCTGCGCTGGGCCGACCTGGTGCCGGTGTTCAAGAAGAGCGTGATCAGCAGCGCGGTGATCATGTTCATCATCGCCAACGCCGGGCTGTTCGCCTTCCTGATCACCCGCGCCGGCGTGCCCGACGCCATCGGCAGCTGGCTGACCGAGGTGCTGCAGAGCCCGGCTGTATTTCCTGCTGGGCGTGAACGCTGGCGCTGTTCGTGATCGGCATGTTCATCGAGACCAGCGCGGCCATCATCGTGCTGGCGCCGATCCTGGTGCCGGTGGCGCGCCACTTCGGCATCGACCCGGTGCACTTCGGCATGATCATGGTGGTGAACCTGGCGATGGGCATGATCACCCCGCCCTTTGGCGTCAACCTGTTCGCCGCCTGCACCGTGGCCAAGATCTCGCTGGACCGCATCATCGGCCACCTGCTGCCGTTTGTGGCGGTGATCATCGGCCTGCCTGATGCTGATCACCTACATCCCGTCGATCAGCCTGACGCTGCGCGACATGGTGTACGCGCCGGCGGTGGTGGCGCCGGCCGGGCCGGCACCGGCGATCGGGCCGCAGTGAGCGGCGCTCCGGGCCGCTGGCGCAGCTGGATCTAGAACGCGCGCACGGCGTCGGCCAGCAGGCCGCTGATCGACACCACCGCCGTGGCATGCGGCACGGCGTCGCTGCTCCAGACATGGCGCACGCCCACGGCGTGCAACTGGGCCAGGGCGTCGCCCACGAACAGCGCATGGGTGACCGCCACATCCACGCTGGCAGCACCGGCGGCCAGCGCCGCTGTCGCGGCTTCGGCCAGGGTGCGGCCGGTGCTGGCCACATCGTCCATCAGCACCACCGCCCGGCCCTGCAGCGGCAGGGCGGGCAGTGCCACCCGCACGTCGCGGTCGCCCAGGCGCTGTTTGCTGCACACCGCATGGTCCAGCCCCTGGGCACGGCCGGCCACCGCCACCCATTGCAGCGCCTCTTCATCCGGGCCCAGCAGCAAGGCACCGGGCACCTGCTGCGCCACCCAGGCGCCCAGCAAGGGCGCCGCGCTGAGCGCCAGGCTGCGGCAGCCGGGCATCACCTCGTCCAGCGAGGCGATGCGGTGCAGGTGCGGGTCGACCGTGATCAGGCCATCGACATGGGCCGCCAGCAAGCGCGGCGATGTGGCGCTGGCTCACCGCCTCGCCGGGCGTGAAGGCCATGTCCTGGCGCATGTAGGCCAGGTAGGGACTGACCAGCAGGATGCGCTGTGCGCCCAGCGCGCGCGCGGCGGGCAAGGTGATCAGCAGCTCCACCAGCTTGTCATGCGGCTGGTGCAGGCCGCGCAGCAACAGCACATCCGCCGGCAGCACGGGCGGCAGGCGCAGCTTGCTCTCACCGTCCGGGAAGCGGTGGCGCTGCACCAGGGCCCAGGGCAGCCCCAGCGCCGCCCCCAGGGCCTGGGCAGCGTCTTGTTCATCGTCGAAAGCGAGCAACAGGCCTGGGGTCATGGGGTCTGCACTTTCATGGCGGCATGTTCATGGCAACGGGGTCATGCGACGGAGTCATGGTGACGATCGGACGGCACGCCGGGCTGGCACCGGATGCGCCTGCGAGCCGCCGCGCCGCAAGTTCAGGCCGACGCCAGCCGCTCGGCCATGGTCTCGCGCAGGTGCGCGGCCAGGGCCCGGCGGTCGGCGTGGGCGCTGCCCTGCGGCGGCAGCAGATCGACATGCACCACCAGGCCGCGGGCGCTGGCCACCCGCCACAGGCTCTGCAGCAGCGTGGTCTCGCCGACAAAGGTCACCGCCGGGCTGAAGCGCTGCCGGGCATCGGCAAAGCGCAGCACAGCGGGCTGGATGGGGGTGGCCGTGGCGATGGCGGCCTCCAGCAAATTGGCATGGAAGGGCAGCAGCACCGGGCCCATGCCGGTGGTGCCTTCCGGGAACACCGCCACCGTCTCGCCGGCGCGCAAGGCCTCGGCCATGGCGTGCACCACCCGCAGGGCATCGCGCTTGCGCTCGCGCGCGATGAACAAGGTGCCGGCACCTGCCACCAGCCAGCCCAGCAGCGGCCACTGCCGCACGTCGGCCTTGGAGACAAAGCGGGCCTGCGGCACCGCCGCATGCAGCGCGGCGATGTCGAGCCAGGACACATGGTTGGCCACCAGCAAGCTGGCGCCCGGGCGCGGCAAGCCCTGCACCTGCAGCCCCACGCCCACGGCCCGCAGCAGGCCGGCCGACCACCACTGGATACGCGCCTGGCGCCCGGCAGCGTCCAGCGACGGAAAGCGCAGCGCCATCACCGCCACGCCGTGCAGCACATGCAGCAGCAGCCGCAGCACACGCCAGCCGGCCAGCAGCAGGGCCAGCGGCATGCGCACCAGCCCGCCCGCCTGGGCCCGCGCCAGCCCGGCCATCAGACGCCAGGCGCGGCGTAGGCCACCGTGCCGGCCACCACCGTGGCACGCACCCGGCCTGGCAGGGCGGTGCCGGTGGATTCAAACGCAAAGGGCGTGTGCTTGCCCTGGCTGATCAGGCTGCCGGCCTGCACCGACCAGGTGGCATCGGGGTCGAAGACACAGACATCGGCGACACCGCCCACCACCAACTGGCCCGCCGATGACGCCAGCGAGCCCAGCGCATCCCCCAGCACCCGCACCGGGCCGCTGGTCACCCGGGCCAGCGCAGTGGCGGTGGGCAGGCCGCTGTCGGCACCCCACTTCAGCGCCAGGCTCAGCAGCAGTTCCAGCCCGGTGGCACCGGGCTCGGCCTCGCCGAAGGGCAGGTTCTTGGCGTCGCCTTCCACCGGCGTGTGGTCGGACACCAGCGCGTCCAGCGTGCCGTCGGCCAGCGCGGCGCGCAGGGCGTCGCGGTCGGCGCCCTGGCGCAGCGGTGGCGTCAGGCGCATGGCCGGGTTGAAGAAGCCGATGTCCACATCGGTGAGGTGCAGCGAGTTGATCGACACATCGGCCGTGATCGGCAAGCCCTCGGCCTTGGCCACCCGCAGCAAGGCCACGCCGGCAGCGCTGGACAGGCGGCACAAATGCACCCGCGCACCGGTGGTGCGCACCAGCTCGATGATGGTCAGCAGGGCCACCGTCTCGGCGGCCACCGGCACGCCCGACAGCCCCAGCCGCGTGGCCACCGCGCCGCTGGCCGCCACGCCCTTGCCCAGCCAGGCGTCCTGCGGCCGCAGCCAGACGGTGTAGCCGAAGGTGGCGGCGTACTGCAGCGCCCGCTGCAGCACCAGGGTGTCGAGGATCGGCACCTCGGCCTGGCTGAAGCCGATGCAGCCGGCCTCGGTCAGTTCGGCCATCTCGGTCAGCACCTCGCCGGCCAGGCCGCGGGTCAGCGCGCCCAGCGGGAACAGCCGGCACAGGCTGAGCTTGCGGGCGCGGAACTTCAGCATCTCCACCAGGCCGGGCTCGTCCAGCGTGGGGTCGGTGTCGGGCGGGCACACCAGGCTGGTGACACCGCCGGCAGCTGCGGCGTTGAGCTCGCTCTCCAGCATGCCTTCATGCTCATGGCCCGGCTCGCGCAGGCGCGCCGCCAGGTCGACCAGGCCGGGCGCGACGATGCAGCCGGCCGCGTCGATCACGCGGTCGGGCGCAAAGTCGGTCGGCACCGTGCCGATGGTGAGGATGCGACCGGTGGCGATGGCCACGTCGGCCATTTCGTCGCGGCCCGATGCGGGGTCGATGACGCGCCCGCCCTTGATCAAGATCTTCATGGCTGTGCGCTCGTGAAAGTGGCGTCGGCGCGGCGCAGCGCGCAGACCGGGCCTGGTGCGAGGCGCGGCGCAGCCGTCCACCCAGACGGTGTGCGCCGCAGGGCCAGGGTCGTTGCGCGCAGTGGCCGGGCGGGCGTCATGTCATGCCTCGTTGCCGGCAATGATGGACATCACGGCCATGCGCACCGCGATGCCGAAGGTCACCTGCGGCAGGATCACGCTGTGGCTGCCATCGGCCACCTTGGAATCGATCTCGACACCGCGGTTGATCGGCCCGGGGTGCATCACGATGGCATCGGGCTTGGCCAGCGCCAGCTTCTGGTCGGTGAGGCCGTAGTTCTTGAAAAACTCGCCAGCGCTGGGCAGCAGGGCGCCGCTCATGCGCTCGTTCTGCAGGCGCAGCATGATGATCACGTCGGCACCGCGGATGCCTTCTTCCATGCTGTGGCACACCCGCACGCCCATGCCCTTGAAGTCAGCCGGCACCAGGGTCTTGGGGCCGACCGCCCGGATGTCGGGCACGCCCAGCGTGGTCAGCGCGTGGATGTCGCTGCGCGCCACCCGGCTGTGCATGATGTCGCCGACGATGGCCACGCTGAGCTGGGTGAAGTCCTGCTTGAAGTGCCGGATGGTGTACATGTCCAGCAGGCCCTGGGTGGGGTGGGCGTGCCGCCCGTCGCCCGCATTCACCACATGCACATGGGGCGCGCAATGCTGGGCGATCAGGTAGGGCGCGCCGCTTTCACCGTGCCGCACCACAAACATGTCGGCATGCATGGCCGACAGGTTGGCGATGGTGTCGAGCAGGCTCTCGCCCTTGCTGGCGCTGCTCTTGGCGATGTCGAGGTTGAGCACATCGGCGCTGAGCCGCTTGGCCGCAATCTCGAAGGTGGTGCGGGTGCGGGTGCTGTTCTCGAAGAACAGGTTGAACACGCTCTTGCCGCGCAGCAGCGGCACTTTCTTCACCTCGCGGTCGTTCACGCTCAGGAAGGTGCCGGCGGTGTCGAGGATGTGGGTCACCACATCCCGCGGCAGGCCCTCGATCGACAGCAGGTGGATCAGCTCGCCATGCGGGTTGAGCTGGGGGTTGCGCTTGTGCAGCATCAGGGCTCCCGCCGGGCCGCCCCAAGGGCATCCTGCGCCCCCCTGGGGGGCCGTGAACAAAGTGAGTCTGGGGGCAGCATGTCAGTTCTCCATGGCGCGAAGGCGCCAGCCCGCCGCATGCAGCGGTCGAAGCAAACGGGCGCTGCGGACGGGCGCAGCCCGGCCGCTGGGGCCGCCCCCTTGAGGGGGAGCGCCGCAGGCGCTGCGGGGGTGGTCCATGTCAATTGCGCTCCTGCACATTGAAGCTGAAGCGGCCGTCATCGCTGCGGCTCAGCGCCAGCTTCTGGCCCGCCGGCAGGCTGATCTTGGCTGCGGCAAAGGCCGCCTGGATCGGCAGTTCACGCCCACCGCGGTCGACCAGCACCGCCAGGGTCACGCTGGCCGGGCGGCCAAAGTCATACAGCTCGTTGATGGCCGCACGGATGGTGCGGCCGGTGAACAGCACGTCGTCGAGCAACAGGATGTGGGCGCCGTCGACGGCAAACGGGATCTTGGTCGCGTCGGTGCCACTGGCCATGCCACGGGCTGAAAAATCATCGCGGTGCAAGCTGCTGCTGATGACACCGGCCTTGCCCACCGCCAGGGCGGCCGGCAGATCAGTGGCCAGGCGCTCGGCCAGCCAGGCCCCACCGGACCAGATGCCCACCAACACCATGCCCGGTCGCCACAACTGCTGCACGCCGGTGCGCAGCTCGGTGTAGAGCGCCTCGGCGTCGAGCGTGAGCGTGCTCATGCCAGGGCCTGCCCGGTCGCCCGCAGGGCGGTCTGCAGGGCGATCTGCAAGGCCCAGGAGCCCGCTCGGGGGGCAGCAATCAGCGCGCGCATGCGCGGGTGGCTTGTCATGTCAGTTCTCCATGGCGCGCGTGCGCCATCCCGACGCATGAACCGGGCGAAGCAAACGGGCGCCGCGGACGGGCTCTGCCCGGCCGCTGGGGCCGCCCCCTTGAGGGGGAGCGGCGAAGCCGCTGCGGGGGTGGGTTCATTTCAGGGTCCGCAAGAACTGGTCGAGGATCACGGCCGCCGAGGCGGCATCGAGGTCGCGTGCGCCATTGGCGGCCGCCTCGGTGCTGCTGTAGCGCTCGTCCACTGCATGCACCGGCAGGCCGAAGCGGCCGTGCAGCTGGCGGGCAAAGCGCTGGGCGCGCCGGGTATTGTCGTGCGGGGCGCCGTCGGGGTGCAGCGGCACGCCCACCACCAGGGCGTCGGGCTGCCATTCGGCAATCAGTTTGGCGATCGGTGCAAAGCGTGCATCGCCCTCGGCCTGGACCGTGGTCAGCGCGCTGGCCTGGCGCAGCAGGCTGTTGCCGGTGGCCACGCCAGTGCGCTTGAGGCCGAAGTCGAAGGCCAGAAAAGTCTGCGCACGGGCGGCGGCGCCGGCAGACATGCTCAGGCGTGCCCCGCCTCTTGGCTCAGCATGCGTGGGTCGAAGCCCAGCAGCGACACCGCCCGGTCGTAGCGCTCTTGCACCGGCGTGTCGAAGATGATCTCGGGCACGGCATCCACCGTCAGCCAGCCGTTGCGGCCCAACTCGTCTTCCAGCTGGCCGGCCGCCCAGCCGCTGTAGCCCAGCGTCACCAGCAGGCGCTTGGGGCCGGCGCCGTTGCTCAGCGCCTCCAGCACGTCCTTGCTGGTGGTCATCTCCAGCCCGCCGGGGATCGACAAGGTGCTGTTGTAGACCGGCTCGTCGGCCTGCTTTTCATGCAGCACAAAGCCGCGCTCGGTCTGCACCGGCCCGCCGAAGTACACCGGCTGCTCGGCCAGATCGGCACTGTCCAGGCTGAGTTCCACTTTCTGGAACAGGTTCTTCAGCTTGATGTCGATGGGCTTGTTGATCACCAGGCCCAGCGCACCGTTTTCGGTGTGCTCGCACAGGTAGACCACGGCACCCGAAAAGGTGTCGTCCCCCATGCCGGGCATGGCGATCAGGAACTGGTTGGTGAGGTTCATGCGGTCCGCGGCCATGCAACGATTCTAATGATCGAAGACACTGCTGCCGTGCCGAACACCCTGCCCACCCAACATCCCAGCCAGGCACCCAGCCTGGACCGCGCCCTGGTCTGGCTGCGCCGCGACCTGCGCGCCGACGACAACACCGCCCTGCACCATGCGCTGAGCAACGCCCGCCAGGTCTGGTGTGTCTTTGTCTTCGACACCGCCATCCTCGACCCGCTGCCCCGCGCCGACCGGCGGGTGGAATTCATCCGCGACAGCCTGGCCGACCTGGACGGCCAACTGCGTGCGCTGGCCTTGGCCCATGGTGTGGACGGCGTGGGCCTGCTGGTGCGCCACGGCGATGCCTGCGACGCCCTGCCGGCGCTGGCGCGGCAATTGGCGGTGCAGGCGGTGTATGCCAGCCATGACGACGAGCCGGCCGCCCTGGCACGCGACGCCCGGATACGCGGCAGCCTGGCCGATGCCGGCATCGCCCTGCACACCAGCAAGGACCATGTGGTGTTCGAGCGCAGCGAGGTGCTGACGGCCACCGGCAGCCCCTACAGCGTGTTCACGCCCTACAAGAATGCCTGGCTGAAGAAGCTCGACAACACGGTGCTGGCGCCGCGCGCAGTGGCGCCGATGGCCGGCCGGCTGGCACTGCCACCGCCAGACATGGCCACCGGCGTGCCCAGCCTCGAGGCCATCGGCTTCGAGTTGACCAACCTGCACCAGATGAAGCTGCCCACCGGCAGCAGTGGCGGCCAGGAACTGCTGGACGACTTTCTGGACCGCATCGACGACTATGGCGCGGCGCGTGACTTCCCGGCGGTCAAGGGCCCCAGCTACCTCAGCACCCACCTGCGGTTTGGCACGCTCAGCATCCGCCGGCTGGCGCGCGAGGCCTGGCAGCGCATGCAAGGCGGCTCACGCGGGGCCGAGGTCTGGCTGTCGGAGCTGATCTGGCGCGATTTTTACCACCAGGTGCTGCACCACCACCCCCGGGTGGTGGGCGCCAGCTTCAAGCCGGCCTACGACAAGATCAGCTGGGCGCATGGCAAGCATGCCGACGCGCTGTTTGCCGCCTGGTGCGAAGGCCGCACCGGCTACCCGCTGGTCGATGCGGCGATGCACCAGATCAACCAGACCGGCTACATGCACAACCGCCTGCGCATGGTGGTGGCCAGCTTCCTGACCAAGGACCTGGGGCTGGACTGGCGCCGCGGCGAGGCCTACTTTGCCACCCACCTGAATGACTTCGACCTGGCGGCCAACAACGGCGGCTGGCAATGGGCGGCCAGCAGCGGCTGCGACGCCCAGCCCTATTTCCGCATCTTCAACCCGGTCAGCCAGAGCGAGAAGTTCGACGCCGAAGGCAAGTTCATCCGCCGCTACCTGCCGCAACTGGCCGGCCTGCCGGACAAGCTGATCCATGCGCCCTGGCTGGCACGCCCGATCGACCTGGCCGCCGCCGGCTTGCGCCTGGTGCACGACTACCCGCTGCCGGTGGTCGACCATGCGCTGGCGCGCGAGGCCACGCTGCAGCGCTACGCCGTCGTCAAGACCGGCTGATCAAGGCCGGCTGATCAAGGCGGGCTGAAGCGCGCCAGCAGGCCGGCAAAGCGCTGGCCCGCCTGCCGCAGCGCCGCACTGTCGCCGCTGAACACGCTGGCCAGAAACGCGGTCGACAGCGCCTGGGTGGCCGCCTTGACCTGCGGATTGAGCAGCGCGCCGCCGGTGCCGGCGCGGTCGGTGAAGATGCTGTGCGAGCCGCCTTCAAACACCGCCAGGGTCTTGGCCGGGCCGCCCATGGCCTCGAACACTGCCACCCGGTCGGCGGCCGGCGAGTAGTAGCCCGGCACCCGGATCACGTCTTCGGTGGCGGTGATGTGCAGGCTGGGCACGCGGATGCCGCCCAGCACGCTCTGCGGCAGGCTTTCACCGTAAAACGGCGGCGCCGAAATCACGATGGCGGCGCGCACCCGCGCATCCCGCAGGCTGAGCGCCCGGCCAGCGCGCTGCACTTGGGCGCCGGCCGCCAGCAAGGTGGTGTTGGCGCCGTAGGAATGGCCGGCCGCGACGATGCGCCGGTCGTCGATGCGCCCGGCCAGCGGGCCGGCCAGCAGTTGGTCGAGCGCAAAGCTCAGGTCGCCCACACGGGCGGTGGCTTCGCTGTCTTGCGCTGCCGCCTGCAGCCTGCCGGCCAGGGCGAAGGGGTTGCCCATCCACACGGCGCGGTCGCTGCCCACATGCTGCAGATGCAGGCTGGCGTAGCCCTGGCTGGCCCAATGGCGGCCCAGATAGCTGTAGCCCCGGCGCGAGCCGCCGATGCCGTGCGAGAACACCACCAGCGGATGGCGCTGGGCGCCGGGCAGCTGCTCGGGCAACTGCTCGGGCAAATACAGGCGCACCGGCACCAGGCGCTGGCGCGCGCTGTCGTACCAGTCGAACTCTTGCACCGTGACACGCGCTGCCGCTTCGGCGTCGGCTGCGGTTGCAGCCTGGGGCCCGGCCTCCACCGGGCTGGCGGCCGCCGTCAGGGCCGCGGACAGCGCCGGCTGCGCCTGCACTGGCAGTGCGTCCAGCCATAGAGCCCGGCCAGGGCCAGCGACCAGGCGGCCCGGGTTGGCCAGCGGCAAGGCCTGTCCAGGCCCTGCAGATTGCGCTCAGAAAAGTTCCACATCACCCACTCCAGCCGCTGCCTTCCGGTCTTCCACCAACTTGCCCTGCGCCACCAGGGTGGCATGGCTCCAGACCTGGTCACGGCCCTGGCCCTTGGCCCAGTACACCGCACGGTCGGCACGGTCAAAGGCCGTGTCCGGCGTGTCACCCGGCCGCAGCTGGGTGTAACCCGCAGACACGGAGATGGTGCCGACCTGCGGAAATTCAAAGGCCCGCAGGCAGGCGCGCAGCCGCTCAAACACCAGCCCGGCCTGCTGATCGTCCGGGCAGCGCATCAGCACCACAAATTCCTCGCCGCCAAAGCGGTAGAGCCGGTCATGGAAACGGAACACCGACCGCATCAGCCGCGCCAGCAGCAACAGCACCTCGTCGCCGATCAGGTGGCCATACTGGTCGTTGACCGCCTTGAAATGGTCGATGTCGATCACGCCGATGAAATGGGGCTGGGCCGCCAGGGGCTGGCTGCGCCGCTCATCGCCGGCCAGGGCCGGGTCGGCGGGCTGCGGCCGCGCCGGCAGATGGGTCTCGGCGATCTTGAAGAACGCGGCGTCGAAGGTCTTGCGGTTGAGCAAGCCGGTCAGGGTGTCGCGCGCGCTGTCGTCCAGCAAGGCCTGGAAGTTGCGGTAGACCCGCAGGATGCCGACCACCTGGCGTTGGGCGGCCGGCGCCAGCGGCGCAGCGGTCTGCAGTTCCAGCACGGCCGGCTCGTCGCCGTCGCCAGACAACGGAAACACCGTGGTCTGCAGCACACCGGGCACCAGCACCACGGTTTGCTGCTGCACAGCCAGCAGCCGGGCCGGATGGGCGTCCAGCGGCGGCAGGTCGGCCAGATCGGTCCACAGCGGGTCGGCACTGGGCACGCTGTCGTGCTGGCCCAGCCGGGCCCGTGTCAGCCAGCAGCGGCTGCCGGCATCGCCCACCGCGCGGTGGATCGCCACGCCGACGGGCTGCAACAGGTCGCGCAAGGCAGCGGCCAGCGAGGTGTCGACCACATCGCGGTCGCGGATGGCCGTCAGCACGGCCAGCTGGTCCACCACCTTCAACATGCGCTTGGGCGCTTAGCCACCGCCTGGCGTGGCAGCCCGGCGCCTGCTCATGCCGGCACCGCCGGCACCGCACGCGCATAGCGCGCCACCAGACCGAGCAATTCATCCTCGGCATAGGGCTTGCCAAGGTAGTGGGCCACGCCCAGTTCGGCAGCGTAGTCGCGGTGTTTCTGGGCGATGCGCGAGGTGATCATGATCACCGGCAGGTCGGCCAGGCGGGCATCGGTGCGCAGGTTGCGCACCAGGTCGAAGCCGTCCATGCGCGGCATCTCGATGTCGGTCAGCAGCACGGCCGGCCGCTCGGCGGCCAGCTTGTCCAGGCCGTCCAGGCCGTCCTTGGCCACCGCCACACGGTAGCCTTCACGCTCGAGCAGGCGCTGGGTGATGCGGCGCACGGTCAGCGAATCGTCGACCACCAGCACCAGCGGCGCCACGGGCTGCTGCTGCGCGGCATCGGCCGGGCTGTGGCCGCTGCCGCGCAGTGCGGCCACGGTGGCCGCGCGTGCCGCTGCACCGTACAGCGTGGCCAGCGCCACCGGGTTGTAGATCAGCGCCGGCAGGCCCGAGGGCAACAGCGTCATGCCCACCAGGCCCGGCACGCGTGAGAGCTGCGGGCCCAGGTTCTTGACCACCACTTCCTGGTTGCCCAGCACCTCGTCGACATGCAGCACCAGGCGCTGCTGGGCGCTGCGGATCACCACCACCGGCGCGCTGCGGCCGCTGCCCTGGCCGCGTGCCGACCCGCCCAGCAGCGTGTCGAGCCAGAAGAACGGCAACAACTGGCCGCCTTCAGAGAAGCCACCCGCGGCTGTAGGCCTCGGCCAGATCGGGCAGCGGGATGCGGCGCACGGTCTCGATCAGGGTCGACGGCACGGCAAAGGCACGCTCGCCGCAGCGCAGCATCACCACCTGGGTGACGGCGGTGGTCAGCGGCAGCACCAGGCGGAAGCTGGTGCCCTGCCCCGGCTGCGCTGGCGGTCTCGATCCGCCCGCCCATGGCATTGACATCGGTGCGCACCACGTCCATGCCGACCCCACGGCCGGCCAGGCCGGTGAGGGTTTCGGCCGTGCTGAAGCCAGGCTGGAAGATCAGGTTGGCCAGGGCCGCGTCATCGGGCTGGGCATCGGGCGCCACCAGGCCCAGCGCCCGGCCGCGCACCAGGATGCGCGGCAGGTTCAGGCCGCCGCCGTCGTCGCGCACGTCCACCGCCACCTCGTTGCCGACCTGGGTGACCGCCAGGGTGATGGTGCCGGTGCTGTCCTTGCCGGCCTGGGCCCGCTCGGCAGCCGGCTCGATGCCATGCACCACGCTGTTGCGCAGCAGATGCTCAAACGCCGGCGTCATGCGGTCGAGCACGCCGCGGTCGATCTCGACACCACCGCCCAGGATGTCCAGCCGCACCGGCTTGCCGGTTTCCTTGGCGGCCTGGCGCACCACGCGGTACAAGCGCTCGGACAGGCCTTCGAACTCGACCATGCGGGTGCGCAGCAAGTCGTCCTGCATGTCGCGGGTCATGCGCGCCTGGTGGGCCAGCGCGTCTTCGGTGGACTGCAGCGTGCGCTGCAGGCCGCGCTGCACCGTGGCCACGTCGGCCACCGACTCGGCCATCATCCGCGTCAGTTCCTGGAAGCGGGTGAAGCGGTCCATCTCCAGCGGGTCGAAGGCCTGGGCGGCAGCACGCGCGGCCTCCATGCGGGTGTCGATCTGCATCTCGGCCTGCAGCTCGATGTCGCGCAGCTGGGCGCGCAGGCGCTCGAGGTTGTCGGTCAGGTCGCCGAGCGCGCTCTTGAACTGGCGCACGTCGGATTCGATGCGGGCCCGCGCAATGCTCACCTCACCGGACTGGTTGACCAGGCGGTCGAGCAAGGGCGTGCGCACCCGCACCGAGCCCGCTGCCAGCGGCTGTGCGGCGCCGGCAGCCACCGGCTCGGCCGCCGCCACGGGCTGGGCAAAGCGCTGCCAGTCGATGGCCTGCGCCGGCGCGGCGGCCGCCGGGCTGGGTGGCGGTGCAGCGGCAGCAGGCGCTGCTGCGGGCACCGCTGCGGGCGCTGCTGCAGGCGCTTCAGGGGTCGCTGCCGGCGGCGGCGGACACCAGCGCTGGCGCCGGTGTGCCGGCAGGCGCCAACAAGCTGTCGAGCCGCGCCTGCAGCAAGTCGGCATGGCTGGCCAGCAGGTCGATGTCGGCCCGGTTGGGGCTGGCAGTGGCAGCGGCCTGCAGCTCGATCAGCGACTCCAGGCGGTGCGCCATTTCACCCAGCCGCATGGCGCCGGCCAGCCGTGCACTGCCCTTGAAGGTGTGCAGGCAGCGCATGCACGACGACGGCGCCTGGGCGTCGCCCGGGCGCCGGGCCCAGTCCCGCAGGCCGGCATGCAGGACGGGCAGCAGTTCCTGGGCTTCTTCGCTGAAGATCTGGAACAGGTCTTCATCGACCGCATCGACATCATCGATGTCGTCGTCGAACCCGCCGAGCAGGCCGTCGGCGTCGGCCCGCGCAGCACGCTGCGGCACATCCGCCAAGGGGGCAAAGGGCAGCAGCGCTGCGCGGCCGAAGGCGGCCTGCGCCGCGTCACCCGGGAAGGCCTCGGCCAGCGGCGGTGGCAGCTGCGCCAGCGCGTCGGGCATGGCCGCAGCCGCTGGCGCATCGACCGTGCTCTGGTGTGTCGGCTGGCGAGGCAGCTGGCGGGTCTGCTGGCGGGTCGGCTGGGATGTCGGCTGGCGTGTCGGTGGGTGCGGCGGCCAGGTCCGGCAACAGGTCGGCAGAGCGGCCGGCTCGGTCGCGGCCGGTCTCGGCTCGGTCTCGGCTCGGTCTCGGTCTCGGTCTCGGGTTCAACTGCCGGTTGTGACACGGTCTCGACAGCGGGCTCGGCCACGCTGTCGGCAACTGGCGCAGGCGTGGTGTCTGCAGCTGGCGCGAGCGCGGTGTCTGCAACTGGCGCAGGTGTGGATCCGCAGCTGGCGCAGGCGTGGTGTCTGCAGCTGGCGCAGGTGTGGTGTCTGCAGCTGGCGCAGGTGCCAGGGCATCCGGTTCTGCCGCCTCGGGCGCTGCATGGCCCAAGGCCAGCAGGCGCGTCACCAGCGCAGGGTCAGGCGCGTGCAGGTAGCCGGCGGCAAACAGGTGGAGCAGGCGGCGGATCTCGTCGGAGACCTGCAGGAACAGCGCAGGCTCGTCGCCGCGGCCATGGCCACGGGCCTGGGAACGCTCGAGCGCATGCTCCAGCGCCCGGGACAAGGACGACAGGTCGGCATAGCCCACCGTGCCCGAGCTGCCGGCCAGCGAATGCGCCAGCGCCACCGCCGCCTCGCCCACGGGCCGTGCTGGTTCCAGCGCCCATTCGGCCAGCTCCAGGCCCAGCCGGCGCGACAGTTCATCGGCCTCGCCGAGGTAGATGTTGAACAGCGGCACGCCGATGCGCAGCGGGCCGATCTGCCGGTAACTCTCGGGTTCGGGCTCGGGCTCGGGCTCGGGCTCAGCGTCGGTACCCGCGCTGGCGGTGCCATCGGGCAGACCGTCTTGCAGTTCGGCGGCGGCGGGCAGATCGGTCGCTGCCGCTGCCTCGGCGTCTGCCGCCGGCGCGTCGACCAGGCCGAAGGTGGCGTCGAAGTCCTGCGCCAGGTCCAGCTCGGTGGCTTCGGGCAGCAAGCCCATGGCAACGGACCGCGCGGTGTCGGCTGCCGCATCTGCGGCGGGAACAGGCGCCTGCACCGGCGGCAAGTCCTCCAGGTCGGGCAGCACCAGGGGCGCTTCATCCAGGTCGGCCAGCCGGATCTCGGGCAGGTCCAGCAGCGCAGGCCCGGCTGGCGGCAGCGCGGGCGGCGGCCGCAGGTCGAGGTCGCTGGCCAAGGGCAGGTCGGGCACCCGCTGGCGCAGGTCCAGCGTGGCATCGGTCGGCAGCCCGGCAGGGCCACCGAGGTCGGGGTCCAGGCTCCCATCGTCCAGGTCCCCGTCTTCCAGCGCCAAGTCGTCCAGCGCCAGATCGTCCAGTCGGCACGTCGCCAAGCACCGGATCGGCCAGCACCAGGGTGTCCGGCTCCAGATCGGGGAAGGCCAGAGTCTCCGGCGCCAGGTCCGCAGCTGCCGGGTCGGCAGACGCCAGGTCGGCGGACGCCGGGTCGGCAAGCACCAGGTCATCAGACGGCTGGTCCGCGGCTTGCAGCAGGCTTGCAGGCGCGGGCGCTGCCGCCATCGGGCTGCCCTCCAGCGGCAGGCGCTGGCGGTCGGTGCGCAGGGCATCGGCCGCACGCACGATGGCCTGCGGTCCGTGGCCGGCCACGTCACCGTCGCGCAGGGCCTGCACCCAGCGGCCAAACCACGCGCAAGCCTCGTGGCTGAAGCCACGCAGGTCGGCATCGGCGCCCGCGTGCTCGGCCAGCCGGGTGTTGTAGAGCTGTTCACAGGCCCAGGCAGCTGCACCAAAATCAAGCAGCCCCACCATGCGGGCGCTGCCCTTGAGGGTGTGGAACGCCCGGCGCATGGTGGTCATGGCCTCGGTGTCGTCGTGGCGGACCTGCAGCGCGGCCAGGGCCTCGCCGGCGCTGGCCAGCACCTCGGCGGCCTCTTCCAGGAAGATCTCCCGCATCTCGGGGTCGTCTTCCAGGCCACTGGACACCGCCTCCGCTGCAGGCATGGGCACGGGCAGCGCAGCCAGGCTGGCCGGTGCATCGGCAGGGTCGGCAAGGTCGGCATGCGCCGGCCTGGGTTTGCAAATCCAGGGCCGGCAGCCCCAGATCGGCCGTGTCCAGCGGCGGCAGCTGCAGGCCGCGCTCAGAAAGCACGTCGGGCTGCGCGCTGCGGCTGTCAGCCGGCAAATCCAGCGACAGCATCGGCAAGGCCTGGTCGCCCAGCGCCGCTGGGATGGTGCGTTCGCCAGAACTTGCACCCGGGCCCGATGTTGCAGCCTGGCCCGATGCCGCACCGGGGCCCGCCGTGGCCAGGCCACCGCGCTGGCTGGCGCGGGCCTGCTGCACGATGCGGTCAAATTCCAGCGTCACCGCCAGGGTGTCGGTGTCGGGCTGGTCAGCGTCGGCCGGGCCGGGCAGCGTCTCCAGGTCGGCAAAGCCGCTGGGGCGGTCTTCGCGGGCCATCACCGCCGTCAGGTTGCCGGTGGCCGCATCGAAGCGGAACAAGCGACTTCGCCATCTGCGGCTGCACGCTGACCATGTCGATCAGGAAGCTCAGCGCGCCCAGGTTGTCGGCCAGGCGGTCAAAGATGCCGCTTTCGATCGCCTGCTGCGGGTTGACCTCGGTGTTGGCGAGTTCGTCCACATCGTCGCGCATGCGCAGCACCGCCAGCGACGCCTGGTCGAGCCCCAGCACCGACAGCACGCCGCGCATGGCCTGCAGCTGCGCCGGCACCGGGATCAGCACCGTCACGCTGGGCCGGGTTGCGGAAGTACTGGTCGATGTTCTTCTCGACCTCGGACAGCGAGGCGCGCAGCTCCTGCACCACGCTGCCCATGGTCTGGCGGTCGGAGACACGCCGGTACAGCTCCTCCATCCACAGCTCGAGCGTGCCGGGGTCACGCGCCTGGCGCACCGCGTCGATGCGCTGGGCCAGGCGGTGGATGCGCTCGGCGGCCTCGGGGTGGTCGAAGTCGCCGTCCTCGATGGACGCGTCCAGGTAGAGCAGCGCGGTGGCCACTTCCATCGCCAGCTCGGCCGGCGGCTCGGCGCCGCCAGCCAGGGCGTGGGCGGCGGCCACCTGCAGCGCCCGGCCCAGCACCGCGCCATCGGGGTAGAGGCGGGCCAGCGAGTCGCTGACCAGCGCAAACTGTTCGGGCAGGCCGTCCTGGCGGGCGGCATCACCACCGGCCACGGCCGACCACACGTCCTTGGCGGCCGACACGCGCTTGCGCGCCTGCGCCACCAAGGCGGGGTCGAAGCGGCCGAGGCTGGCGCGCTCGTAGTCGATGCGCTGGCCGGGCGCCAGCGCATAGCCCTGGCGCACCGCAGCCAGGCGCGGGCCGGCCGCAGGCGCACCATCGGCGACGGCCTGGCTGCAGAAGAACAGCAGGTCATGCGCCAGGCGCTCAGACGGCTCGGCGGCCGCGCCGGCGCGCAGCTGGGCCAGCAGCTTGGAGCCCAGGCGCTTGCTGTAGGCGTCGGCCTGCAGCAGGCCGTCGGCCTGGGCTTCGAAGAACCCGGCGGCCAGTTGCCACAGAGTGGCCAGCCGGCGCTGCGGTGCGTGCAGCAGGGCATTGGCCGGATCGGCAGGTGTGTCGGCAGGTGTGTCGGCAGCTGGCGCAGCGTCGCCGCCCATGTGTGCCGACCCTGGCCCGCCGACCAGCGACAAGGCGCCAGCCGCCAGGCCGGCAAAGCGCTCGCTCATGCGCAGCGGCCACGCTGGGTGGCGCGCCGCGCATCAGCTGCAGCAGGTCGGATTCGATCTCGCCGGTGGTCTGGGCGTCCGGCTGGCGCACTGCCACGCTGGCGTCTGGCGCCAGGTCACGCCAGGCCCAGGGCACCGCCCACAAGTCTGCCGGGTGCACCCGCATTGCGCCCGCCAGCTCCTGCAGGGCCTTGTACTGCGGGAACAGCGCCAGCGCCGACACCGGCTTGCCGGCCAGCCGGCGCTCGATGAAATCCAGCAGCGCAAAGCTGCCGCGCTCCAATGTCTCCACCGCCGCCGGCGTGATCAGCTTGGGCCGGGCGCTGATGCGCTGCAGCGCGGCTTCGGCCGCGCGCGGCAGCTCGGCAGCCGGGCCCAGGCCGACCAGTTCCAGCACGCCGACACATTGGTGCAGCTGGTTGCGGGCCTGGCGCAACACCGCCGGGTCGACCGAATCGAGGTCGCTGTGCTGGGCTTGCTCGCGCAGATAGCGCCGCAGCGCCTTGTGGGCCAGGTCGAGCGAGCGCCGCAACTCGTCACGCACCCAGGCCAGAGCGCTCAGATCGTCGCCCAGGACGCCGCTGGCGCCGTCGGTTGGCCGATCGGCGGGCACACCCGTGCTGACATCGGCGCGGACCTCGGCGCGCACATCAGTGCGCGGTTCGCCGGGCAAGTCGGCGGGCACGGTGTTCAAGGCGTCGGGATCGGCGCTGGTGTCGGCAGCCATGGCAGCGGGCGGGGGCCTGTGCTCAGCCGATCTTGAAGCGCGACACCGACTGCCGCAGCTCCTCGGCGGTGCGGGCCAGCTCGCGCACCATCTGCGCGGTGGAGCGGGTGCCGTCGCCGGTCTGCTCGGTCACCGCGAAGATGTGCTGGATGTTGTCGGCCACCACATTGGCCGAATCGGCCTCGCGCAGCGCCTGCGACGAGATCGCCTCGATCAGCTCGGCCAGGCGGCGTGTCACCCGGTCGATGTCGGCCAGCGCCGAGCCGGCCGCGTCCGACAGGCGCGCGCCGTCGACCACGCCCTGGGTGCTGCGGGCCATGGCGGCCACGGCGTCCTGGGTGTCGGTCTGGATGGTCTTGACCAGGGCCGAGATCTGGCGCGTGGCGTCGCCCGATCGCTCGGCCAGGCGCTGCACTTCCTCGGCCACCACCGAGAAGCCGCGCCCGGCCTCCCCGGCGCTGGCGGCCTGGATGGCGGCGTTGAGCGCCAGCACATTGGTCTGCTCGGTGATGTCGGAGATGAGTTCGGTGATCTCGCCGATCTCCTGGCTGGATTCACCCAGGCGCTTGATGCGCTTGGAGGTCTCCTGGATCTGGTCGCGGATGGCGTTCATGCCGCCGATCGAGTTCTGCACCGCCGTCAGGCCGGTCTCGGCCGCGCGCAGCGACTGCCGCGCCACCTGGGCCGACTGCTGCGCCTGGGCCGACACCTGGTTGATGCGCTGGGCCATCTGCAGCACGGCGTCCCCGGTCTCGCGGATCTCGCGCAGTTGTTCGTCGGACGCGGCCAGCAGGTCGGTCGAGGTGGTGGTCACCTGTTCCGTGGTCTCGGTCACCCGGTTGGCCGTTCCCTGCACCTGGCTGACCAGGGAGCGCAACTCTTCGACGGTGTAGTTGATCGAGTCGGCGATGGCGCCGGTGATGTCTTCGGTCACCGTGGCCTGCTGGGTCAGGTCGCCTTCGGCCACGGTCTGCAGCTCGTTCATCAGCCGCAGAATGGCGCTCTGGTTGGCGTCGTTGACCCGCTTGGCTTCACGCTCCTGGCGTTCGGCCTCCAGGCGCTGGGCCTCGGCCAGCCCGGCACGCTGGGCCTGGTCGGCCACGTACAGGCGCAAGAAGCCCCAGCCGCCAGCCACCACCAGCACCAGGGCCAGCAACATCGCCAGGCCGTGGACGGGCTGCAATCCGCCTTGCTCGCCCAGCTGGTCCTGCACCGCCTGCAGGCCCTTGCGCAGCGGTTCGGCATCACCCAGCACCAGGCCTTGCGCCGTCCGCGCGGTCACCAGGCCTTGCAGGTTGTTCAGGATGGCGTTGGCCTGGGTGCGCGTCTGCTCGTATTGCGGCAGCAGCGTGGCCAGGGCCTGGCGCATCTCGGCGTCCCTGGCGCCGGGCAGGCGCAGCTCGGCACTGCCGTTGCTCAGGCCGTCGATGATCTCGCGGAAGCTGGTCAGGTCCTTGCCGAGCAAGAACACCGCATCGTTGCTGGCGCCTTCGCTGGTGAGGAACTCATTGGCGCTCTTGCCGATGCGCTGGGTCAGCATCACCATCTTGCCGGACTGGTTCAGCTCGGCCGGCGTGGCGCCCTGCTGCAGCTTGAGCGCCAGCACCGCCTCGGCCGATTCAAGCAAGCCACCGGCCTGGGCATTGAGATTGCGCAAGGCCTTGCTCACCTGCACCAGCGCGTCTTGCTGCGCCAGCACGGCTGCGGCGCTTTTTTCGGCCCGGTCGACCAAGGGCACCAGCGGCACCAGCAAGGCCTGGGCCGCCGCTGGAACCGCCGCCATGTCGGGGCCGCCGTCCTTGAGCAGGCGGGTGTTGGTCGCCAGCACACTGGCGGCTTCCTTCACTTCGGCAAAGGCGGCAGGCGTGCCCACCAAGGCCTGCGACACCGCCTTGGCCAGCCGCTGCGACTGCATCAGTGCCTGGCCGGTGGCAGCGGTCTGCACCGCATTGCGGCTGGCCGTGGTCAGCGCCAGGACCGTGGCCAGCACCAGCAGCAACAGGCCGGCCAGCACCACGCCACCCAGAATGCGCTGCTGCGTGGCGACCGGCTGGTGGCCGATCAGCGGCAGGGCCACGGCGGCAGGCAAGGCGATGGCAGCGGCGTGGCCACCCGCCATCAGCCGCGATTCGGAAAAGTCGCTCAGCTGCTCGGACGGCGGCAGTTCGGAAATGATGGAGTGGCCGCCCACCGTGGACGCCATGTCGATGTCAGGCGCTGCCGGCTTGGCAGCGCGGCCGGCGGCTGTGCCGGCGCTGCGGCCATCGTCACCGGCGGCTTGCAGTTCGTCGAAATTGGCGGGCGCAGGCGCAGGCGCGGCGTCGTCGCCGGGTCGGTTGGTCTTCAGTCGGTCCAGCAAGCCCATCACATCCCCTTGTCATTCCGGTGCCGGTCGCCGCGCCCCTGGCGCCTGGCCCCGGACCACACATCTGCCATCAGGCGGTGATCGCCAAAAATTGCGGTGATTGCGCCAGTGCCGCCAGATCGATCTCCTGCCACCCACGGCCGCTGGCATCACGCCAGCGCGCCAGCGCAAACGCCGGGCGTGTGCTTGGCATCGGTGTCAGCGCTGTCGGCCTGCAGGTCTGCGGCGTGGCGCAGGCCTTCGAGCCGGTCGATCAGCAGCGCGCTGTTGATGCCCAGTGCAGCGTTGAAGGCCACCAGGCATGCCGGCGTCTGCGACAGCCTGGGCGGCGTGCTGTTGCGCAGCCCCAGGAAGCGCGCCAGGTCGACCACGGTGAACACGCCGCCGCGCAAGTTGACCACGCCCGCCAGCCAGGGCTGGGTGTGCGGCACCGGCAGCAGCGGGCCGAGGTCGAAGATCTCGCCGGCCTGCTTCAGCGACAGCAACAAGCCCTGCCCGGCGCAGTCCACCGCCAGCCAGGAGACGCCGGGCGTCTCGGTGCGCACCTGCTGCATGCGCTCCGCCAGGCGGGTCTGCAGCGTCGCGCAGGGCTTGCTTGTTGGCCATGGATGCAGCGCAGCAGCGTCAGTCGAACTGCTTGATCTTGGCGATCAGCTCGTCGGCCACCACCGGCTTGACGACATAGTCCTTGGCGCCCTGGCGCAAGCCCCAGACCCGGTCGGTCTCCTGGTTCTTGCTGGTGCACATGATCACCGGCAGCCCGGCATAGCGCGGGTCGCGGGTGATGGTGCGGGTGAGCTGGAAGCCGTTTTGCCCGGGCATCACCACGTCCATCAGGATCAGGTCGGGCTTGTCCTCGGCCAGGCGCTTCAGGGCCTCGTCGCCGCTCTGGGCGGTGCGCACCGCATAGCCGCGCTTGAGCAGCAGCTCGGTCATGTGGTGCAGCTCGGTCTTGGAATCGTCGACCACCAGGATCTTGTGTACAGCCATCGTCGGTTCTCCGCAGCGGCCGGGGCGCTCAGGTGGCCACTGCCAGGCCGGCATCACCGCCGGCACCAAACTGCTGCACGGCGCGCAGCAGTTGTTCCTTGGTGAAGGGCTTGGTCAGGTAATCCTGCGAGCCGACCATGCGGCCCCGGCCTTGTCGAACAGCCCGTCCTTGGACGACAGCATGATCACCGGCACATGGGCAAAGCGCGGGTTGCGCTTGATGATGGCGCAGGTCTGGTAGCCGTCGAGCCGCGGCATCAGGATGTCGCAGAAGATCAGCTGGGGCGCATGGTCATTGACCTTGGCCAAGGCATCGAAGCCGTCTTCAGCCAGCAAGACATCATGCCCACCCTGGCGCAGAAAGATTTCGGCCGACCGGCGGATGGTGTTGCTGTCGTCGATCACCAGCACCCGCGTGCAGACGGCGGGCGCCGCAGCAGGGGCCGCCGGTGCAGCAGGGGCCGTGGGCAGGAAAGTCAGGGCGTCATCCATGGCGGCGGTTCCTCGTCCAGGGGGGCGGGTGGGCTGCCGGCCATGGCGTCACGCCAGGCCTGCCATCAGACTTGCACCATCTCGAAGTCTTCCTTGCGGGCACCACATTCCGGGCAGGTCCAGTTCATCGGCACATCGGCCCAGGCCGTGCCCGGGGCAATGCCATGCTCGGTATCACCGGCGGCTTCGTCGTAGATCCAGCCGCAAATCAGACACATCCAGGTGCGCGGTTCAGTCACGTTATTGGGCACTTCACTACAATGGAGAAAGCATTGTAGCCACCGGTTTTCTGGCCCGACGGGCCCAATGGCGCGGCGAAAGCACGTTATTTCAACTTTGCGCCAGCATGGCTGGCGGCGCCCCTGGCCGCCCCTGCAAGGCGGCCTTTCTCCCCTGCATCGGACCGTTCATGACCTCCAGCCCCGCCCCCCGACCCGACGCCCCGGCCGACGCCGGCGCCGATGACCTGCAGGAGGCCGCGGCACCGGCATGCGTGATGAGCTTCAACGCCGCCGACCCCAGCGGTGCCGGCGGCCTGGCCGGCGACATCAGCACCCTGGCGGCCATGGGTGCGCACGGCCTGCCGATCACCACCAGCCTGATGCTGCGCGACACCGCCGAGATCTTCGACCACCACCCGATCGACGCCGACATGGTGGCCGAGCAGGCCCGCAACGTGCTGGAAGACATCACCGTGGCCGGCTGGAAGGTGGGCTTCCTGGGCAGCGCCGAGGCCGTGAGCGCGGTGGCCGAGATCCTGTCGGACTACCCCGACGTGCCCCTGGTCAGCTACCTGCCCAACCTGGGCTGGCTCGACGACGACCAGGCCCAGCCCTACCTGGAGGCCTTCCGCGACCTGATCCTGCCGGCCACTGAAGTGCTGGTGGGCAACCACAAGACGCTGACCGACTTCCTGCTGCCCGACTGGGACAGCGAACGCCCGGCCTCGGCGCGTGAACTGGCCGTGGCGGCCGGCGAGCGCGGCACCCGCTTCGTGCTGGTGACCGGCATCATGCTGCCCACCAAGGGCGGCAAGGGCCCGGCCGGTGCGCCTGAGCAGTTCATCGACAACGTGCTGGCCTCGCCGCAAGGTGCGCTCAGCGGCGAAAAGTTCGAGATGTTCGAGACCAGCTTCGTCGGTGCCGGCGACACCCTGAGCGCCGCCCTGGCCGCCTTGCTGGCCGCCGGCGCCGAGCTGCAAGCCGCCGTCGGCGAAGCGCTGGCCTTCATGGACCAGACGCTGGACTCGGGCTTTCGCCCCGGCATGGGCGGCGTGGTGCCCGACCGCTTCTTCTGGGCCCTGCCGCCGTCTGAAGACGGCGAACCCGGCCCCGACGGCCCGGACGGCCCCGATGGCGCCCGCCGGTGGCACGGCGCCGCCAGACACCGACACTCCTGACACCAAAGGCAAGCCCGCGCCACGGCGCGTCCACTGATACCCCTGCCATGACCAGCAACCAAGCCCTGTTCGAACGCGCCCAGCGCGTCATCCCCGGTGGCGTCAATTCGCCTGTGCGCGCCTTCCGCGCCGTGGGCGGCACGCCGCGCTTCATCGCCCGCGCCCAGGGCCCCTACATGTGGGACGCCGAAGGCACGCGTTACACCGACTACATCGGCTCCTGGGGCCCGATGATCCTGGGCCATGGCCACCCGGCCGTGCTGGAAGCGGTGCAGAAGGCCGCGCTCGACGGCTTCAGCTTCGGCGCGCCCACCGAGCGCGAGGTCGAACTGGCCGAAGCCATCATCGCCCTGGTGCCCAGCGTCGAACAGGTGCGGCTGGTCTCCAGCGGCACCGAGGCCGGCATGAGCGCCATCCGCCTGGCGCGCGGCGCCACCGGCCGCAGCAAGATCGTCAAGTTCGAAGGCTGCTACCACGGCCATGCCGACGCCCTGCTGGTCAAGGCCGGCTCCGGCCTGGCCACCTTCGGCTTCCCCACCAGCGCCGGCGTGCCGCCCGAGGTGGTGCAGCACACCCTGGTGCTGGAGTACAACAACCTGGCGCAGATCGAAGAGGTGTTCGCCACCCAGGGCAGCGAGATCGCCTGCGTGATGATCGAGCCGATCTGCGGCAACATGAATTTCGTGCGCGGCCAGGTGCCCTTCATCCGGCGCATTGCCGAGCTGTGCCAGCAGCATGGCGCGCTGTTTGTCTTCGACGAGGTGATGACCGGCTTTCGCGTGGCGCTGGGCGGTGCCCAAAGCGTGTACGCCAAGCTGATTCCCGGCTTTGCACCCGACATCAGCGTGTTCGGCAAGGTCATCGGCGGCGGCATGCCGCTGGCCGCCTTCGGCACCAGCCGCAAGATCATGCAGCACCTGGCGCCGCTGGGCCCGGTCTACCAGGCCGGCACGCTCAGCGGCAACCCGGTGGCCACCGCCTGCGGCCTGGCCACGCTGCAGGAAATCAGCAAGCCCGGCTTCTACGAGGCCCTGGGCGCCAAGACCCAGGCCCTGGTGGAAGGCCTGACGGCTGCGGCCAAGCAAGCTGGCGTGCCCTTTGTCGGTGACAGTGAAGGCGGCATGTTCGGCTTCTTCTTCACCGCCGCCGCCGCCGACCCGCTGCCGCAGAACTACAACGTGGTGATGGCCACCGACAAGGACCGCTTCAACCGCTTCTTCCACGGCATGCTCGACCGCGGTGTCTACCTGGCGCCGGCGCTGTACGAGGCCGGCTTTGTCAGCGCGGCGCACACCGACGACGACATCGCCGACACCGTGGCAGCGGCGCAGGATGTGCTGGCAGGGCTGCAGCACCCATGATCAAGCCCACCACCGTGCTGGGCCAGCCGGCCATGTGGCTGCGCGCGCCCGACGGTGCCGCGCTCACGGTGCTGCTGCACGGCGGCCAGATCGTCAGCTGGATTCCGGCGGGTGACCAGGAGCGGCTGTACCTGTCGCCGCTGGCCCAGGCCGGCGCCGGCCAGGCCGTGCGCGGTGGCATCCCGGTGGTGTTTCCGCAGTTCGCCAAGCGCGGGCCGCTGGGCCAGCATGGCTTTGCGCGCCAGCAGCTCTGGCAGTGGGTGGAAGGCGCGCAGCGTGGCGATGTGGTGATCGGCGTGCTGCGCCTGGTCGACAACGCCGCCACCCGCGCCCTCTGGCCGCATGCCTTCGAGGCCGAGCTGAGCTTCAGCTTCAGCGGCTTGCAACTGGATGTGGAACTGGCGGTCACCAACACCGGTGACGCGGCCTTCGACTTCCAGGCCGCGCTGCACACCTACCTGCTGGTCGACGATGTGCGCCGGGCCCGGCTGGGTGGCCTGTACGGCACCCGCTACACCGACAGCAGCACCGGCCAGAGCCAGCACCAGGAGATGGACCCGTTCAGCTTTGCCGGCGAGATCGACCGCATCTACTGGGACGCCAAAGGCCCGCTGAGCCTGAGCACCGCCGCCGGGCGCACCCAGATCAGCCGTGAGGGCTTCGACGATGTGGTGGTGTGGAACCCTGGCCCGGCCCGGGCCGCCGCGCTGGACGACCTGCCCGACGACGACTGGCTGCAGATTGCTGTGCGTGGAGGCGGCGCAGATCGGCCACCCCATCGCCCTGGCCCCAGGCCAGGAATGGGTGGCACGCCAGAGCTTCGAGGTTTGAAGGTTTGAGTCTCCGCGCCTGGCGGGCGCGTCAGACCGGTGCCGAGCGCAGGCCGTAGACCTTGCCATCCAGAAACAGGTACTCGGCGCGCAGCACGGCAGCACCCTTTTCGTCGCTGAAGGTGAAGCCCAGCACGGCAACGGCAGCGCCGGGCTTGATTTCCGGCACAGCCCAGGCCTGCAGGCGGGTCAGCGGTGCCAGCTCGATGTCCCAGACCTTGTCGCGCCGCTTCGGCAATTGGGCAGCGGCCAGCAGGGCCGGGCCGTCCACACCGGCCGACTGCGCCGGCACACTGCGCTTGGCCAGGTCGGCGGGCAACTGTGGCATTGGCCGGCAATTCCAGCTTCAATTCGACATGCGGGTTGCGCCAGGCCACCTGGGCAGCGCGGCCTTCCAGCCAGAGAGGGCGGGTCTGGTCGAAGCTGCTCCAGCCGTGGTGGGCCTGCGCTGTGAACGGCAAGAACAGGGCGCTGCTGGCCAACAGGGTTCGGCGTTGGATCATGGTGTGGGCTCCGTTGCAATTGGACAAGGCTGAGCTTCAAACATAGGCGATGAAGCGGCCGCAGGTCAGCACCGCCAGCCACAGCCCCAACGACAGCAGGGCCTGGGCCTTGGCCACGCCATCCAGCCGCTGCAGGCTGCCGCGGCCGTGGAACCAGGCCGCATTGCTGCCGGCGGCGGTCAGCAGCAACATCTTCAGCGTGAACACCCGGTTGGACAGCAAGTCCATCGGCTGGCTGGCAAACATCAGCAGACCGCTGCTGGCTGCCAGCCCGAAACCGGCCAAGGCCAGCAGCAGCGCCGCCCGCGCCAGCGCCGGCAAGGGCAGCGCAGGGGCGGCGCCCAACACCCGCAGTTCCAGCAACACCAGGTTGCCCAGCAGCAGTGCGATGCCGAGCAGGTGCACCACCTCCAGCGCCGGGTAGGCCCAGGGGTGGCTGCTGATCCAGGAGAACATGCGCCGATTGTGCGGTTGACTGCGGGTGACTGCGGTTGACCGCGGGCGACTGCCGTTGCATGCGGGGGGCCTGGACCCGTGCCTGGACGGGCGCTTGCACCGGCGTGCCGGTGCCTGCAGCGCTGGCAGTGCCCGCTCCTAGAATCTGGCCATGCACATCCACATCCTGGGCATTTGCGGCACCTTCATGGGCGGCATCGCCGCGATCGCCCGCGAGGCCGGCCACCGGGTGACCGGCTGCGACGCCAACGTCTACCCGCCGATGAGCGACCAGCTGCGCGGGCTGGGCATCGACCTGATCGAAGGCTTTGGCGCCGACCAGCTGGCGCTGAAGCCCGACGTTGTTTGTCATCGGCAACGTGGTGACACGGGGCAATGCGCTGATGGAGGCCATCCTGGACGCGGGCGCGGCCTACACCAGCGGCCCGCAGTGGCTGGCCGAAAACGTGCTGCGCGGCCGGCATGTGCTGGCCGTGGCCGGCACCCACGGCAAGACCACCACCACCTCGATGCTGGCCTGGATGCTGGACAAGGCCGGCCTGCAGCCCGGCTTTCTGGTGGGCGGCGTGCCGCTGAACTTCGGCATCTCGGCGCGGCTGGGCTCGGTGGCCGCCAGCCCGCAGGCTGCGGTGGGTGCGCCCTTCGTGATCGAAGCCGACGAGTACGACACCGCCTTTTTCGACAAGCGCAGCAAGTTCGTGCACTACCGGCCGCGCACCGCCATCCTGAACAACCTGGAGTTCGACCACGCCGACATCTTTCCCGACCTGGCGGCGATCGAGACCCAGTTCCACCACCTGGTGCGCACCGTGCCGGCCAGCGGCCGGCTGGTGGTGAATGCGCGCGAGGCCGCACTCGACCGGGTGCTGGCGCGTGGCTGCTGGAGCGAGCTGCAGCGCTTCGGCGCCCGCAAGGAAGAGCCCGGTGCGCTGCGCGCCCGCGGTGAGCCGCATGCCTTTGACGTGCTGCGCGGCAGCCTGAAGATCGCCCGGGTCGACTGGCAGCAACTGGGCGAGCACAACCAGCTCAATGCGCTGGCGGCCATCGGCGCGGCCGAGCACCTGGGCGTGCCGCCGGAGCAGGCCGCCGCCGCGCTGACCGATTTCATCAACGTGCGGCGCCGGCTGGAACTGCGTGGCGAAGCGGGCGGCGTGAAGGTGTACGACGATTTCGCCCACCATCCCACGGCGATGCGCACCACGCTCAACGGCCTGCGCCGCAAGGCCGGCATGGCGCGGGTGCTGGTGGTGTTCGAGCCGCGCACCAACACCATGAAGCGCGGCGAGATGAAGGCGATGCTGCCCTGGGCGCTGGAAGAGGCCGACCTCAGCTTCTGCCTGCAAGGCAACTACGGCTGGGATGCCGCCGAGGCCCTGGCCCCGCTGGGCGCCCAGGCGGTGGTCGCCGACACGGTGGACAAGCTGGTGGCCGCCATCGCCCAGGCTGCCAGGCCGGGCGACCTGGTGCTGGTGATGAGCAACGGCAGCTTCGGCGGCATCCACGACAAGCTGTTGGCAGCCCTGCAGCGCTGACTGGGCTGCTGGGTTAGCCTTGGCAGCCATCCATCGATTGCGACCGACAAGGCAGACCATGCGCTCCACTTCCATCACCCGGCGCGGCTTTCAAGGCTGGCTGGCGGCCGCAGCGGCCCTGGCGGCGGGCACCGCACGCGCCACCCCTGTGCTGCCGCTGTTCGACGCCCACATCCACTACAGCCATGACGCCGTGGACCTGGTGCCGCCCAAGCAGGCAGTGGCCATCTTGCGCCAGGCAGGGCTGCGTGGCGCGCTGGTGTCCAGCTCCAACGACCAGGGCACGCAACTGCTGGTGGCCGAGGCGCCCGACCTGATCGTGCCCGAGCTGCGGCCCTACCGCAGCCGGGGCGAGATCGGCAGCTGGATGAACGACGCCAGTGTCGTGACCTACCTGGAAGACCGGCTGGCCAAGTACCGCTACGTGGGCATCGGTGAATTCCACCTCTACGGCGCCGATGCCGACCTGCCGGTGCCGCGCCGCATGGTGGCGCTGGCCAAGGAGCGTGGCCTGCTGCTGCATGCCCACAGCGACCTTGACGCCATCGAGCGCCTGCTCACCCAGTGGCCCGAGGCGCGGGTGCTGTGGGCCCATTCCGGCTTCGACCGGCCCGAGCAGGTGCGCAGCGTGCTGCGCCGCCACCCGCGCCTGTGGTGCGACCTGGCCTTCCGCGGTGACCATGCCAGCGGCAGCGTGGTCGACCCCGGCTGGCGCGAGGCCTTCACGGAGTTTCCCGACCGCTTCATGATCGGCACCGACACCTTCACCCCCGAGCGCTGGCACTACATCCCCGGCCATGCCAGCTATTCCCGTGGCTGGCTGGCCAGCCTGCCGGCGCCGGTGGCCGAGCGCATCGGCTGGCGCAATGCCGAAACGCTGGTGCAGGCAGTGCGGGGCAAGCCGGCGTGAGCCAGCGCTTGGTGCTGGTCGCGCTGCTGGCGGGTTTGGCGGGTTTGGCGGGTTTGGGAACAGGCCCTGCCCAGGCCCAGGACATCTGCGGTGACAGCCTGCCCGCTGCCCAGCGCGTGCTGGTTGCGGCCGACGGCATGCAACTGGCTTTTGCGCCCAGCCCGGCACCGCTGCCACTGGGTCGGCACTTTGCGCTCGACATCGTGGTGTGCATGCCGGCCGGCCAGCCGTTGCCGGCCACGCTGCAGGTCGATGCCGACATGCCGGCCCACCGCCATGGCATGAACTACCGCAGCAGCGTCAGCGCGCTGGGTGGCGGCCGCTTTCGCGCCGATGGCCTGCTGTTCCACATGGCCGGCCGCTGGCGCATTCTGTTTGATCTGCCTGCGGCAGGTGGCATGCCTGCAAGGCGCATCAGCCACGAACTCGATCTGCGATGAGCCGTGCGCACCAGGCTGCCACCGGTCGGCCGCCGGCCCTGGCGCCTGCGGTGGTGTCGGCCTGCATGTTGCTGGCCGCCCTGCTGGTGTGCGTGCCGCTGCCAGCGGGTGCGGCCTCGGCCCAGGCCGCTCAGCCCACCCCACCAGGCCAGCCCGGACTGCTGGACTTCAGCGCTGACGAGCGTGCGCGCATCCAGGCCCATGGCCCCTGGCCACCCCCGCCAGCGCGTGACCCAGGCAACGCCCACAGCGGGCGGCCAGCGGCCATCGCCTTGGGGCAGCAACTGTTTGTCGAGCCGCGCCTGTCAGCCAGCGGTGCACTGGCCTGTGCCAGCTGCCATCTGCCGCAACAGGGCTTCACCGACGGCCGGCCACGCGCCTTGGGCCGCAGCCTGCCCGGCGGGCCGGCCGATGCACCCCTGGACCGCCACACCCCCAGCCTGCTGAACGCTGGCCAGCAGCGCTGGTGGGGCTGGGACGGCGCCTTCGACAGCCTCTGGTCACAGGCCCTGCAACCGCTGCTGAGTCCGCAGGAGATGGGCGCTGACCCGGCGCACATCAGCAGCCTGCTGCGCAGCGATGCGCGTCTGGCCTGCCTGTGGCGGCAGGCCTACGGGGCGCCAGTGCCAGACCCCAAGGCCGACCCCCAGGCGGTGCTGGTGCCCGTGGCCAAGGCCCTGGGGGCCTACGTGGCCACACTGCAGAGCCAGCGCACCGCGTTCGACGACTTCCGCGACGCGCTGCTGCGTGGTGACCGCAGCGCCGCCGCGCGCTACCCGCTGGCGGCGCAGCGCGGCCTGCGCTTGTTCATCGGCCGCGGCAACTGCAGCACCTGCCATGCGGGGCCCTTGTTCTCCAACGGCGAATTTGGGGACATTGGCGCGCTGTTCTTCGCCCGGCCCGGCGTGGTCGACCCCGGCCGGCATGGCGGCATCCGCGCGCTGCTGGCCAGCCCCTACAACTTGCTGGGCCGCCATGCCGACGCGCCTGCCGACCCGCAGCCCGGCCAGCAGCCCGCCGGGACAAGCAGCACACCGGCGGCAACCGCCGCCGCCGCATGGCCACCGCCAGACACCGACAACCCCGCCCGCAAGACCCGCCATGTGGCGGTCCAGCACCGCAACTTCGGTGAATTCAAGGTGCCGGGCCTGCGCCACGTGGCGCAGACAGCGCCCTATCTGCACGATGGCCAGAAAGCCACGCTGGGTGACGTGATCGACCACTACGACCGCCTCAACCCCGACCGCCTGCATGCCGACGGCGAGCAACTCCTGAAGCCGCTGCAGTTGCGTGGCAGCGAGCGCAGCGATCTGCTGGCCTTCCTGCACAGCCTGGACGGTGGCGCGCTGCCGTCAGCGCCCATTAAGCGCTGCCACTGACGCCGCCCAGCAGGCGCTGCCACTGACACCGCCCAGAAGGCGCTGCCGCTGACGGCGCAGGCAGGCCAGGCGGCACAGCAGCTGTCCATGGTGTGACTGACAGCGGGCGCCACACAGCCCAGACTGCTGGGTTCCCTAGAACCTGGAGCCCGCATGCGCACCCACAACCCCCGCCGCCGCCAACTGGCCCTGGCCACCGCCGCTGCCGCACTGACAGCCGCCGCCCCCGCCTGGGCTGACACCTACCCCAGCCGCCCGGTCAACCTGGTGGTGCCCTGGCCCGCCGGTGGCAGCACCGACCGCCACCTGCGCAGCTTGGCCGAAATCGCCAGCAAGCACCTGGGCCAGCCCATCCTGGTGCAGAACCAGCCCGGCGGTGGTGGCACCAACGGCACCGGCAACCTGGGCCTGCAGGGCAAGCCCGACGGCTACACCATCGGCCAATACCCGATGGGCATGCTGCGCATCCCGCACATGCAGAAGACCGCCTGGCACCCGATCAATGATTTCAGCTTCATCCTCGGCGTCACCGGCTACAGCTTCGGCTTCGTGGTGCGCAGCGATTCGCCCTACAAGACCTTCAAGGACTACATCGACGCCGCACGCAAGTCGCCGGGCAAGATCGACTACGGCTCCACCGGCACCGGCACCAGCCCGCACCTGCTGATGGAGGAGGTGTCGGACGTCGCCGGCATCCAGCTCAACCACATCCCGTTCAAGGGCAACGCCGACCAGATGCAAGCCTTGCTGGGCGGCCATGTGATGGCCGCCAGCGACGCTGCCGGCTGGGACAAGTTCGTCGACGCCGGCCAGATGCGCCTGCTGGTGGGATTTGGCGAGCAGCGCATGAAGCGCTTCCCCAACGTGCCCACCGCCAAGGAGCTGGGCTACAACGTGGTCGCCAACTCGCCCTACGGCCTGGTCGGCCCCAAGGGCATGGACCCGGCCGTGATGAAGACCCTGCACGACGCCTTCAAGAAGGCGATGGACGACCCGCAGCACCTGGCCGTGCTGGAGCAGCTGAACCAGCCGATCTGGTACAAAAACAGCGCCGACTACGCTGCCTGGGCGCGCGAAACCCTGGTCAAGGAACGCAAGCTGATCGAAAAGCTGGACCTGCTGGCCAAGTAAGCGCTCGGCAGTCACCCTGCAACGCAGTCGGTTGCTGGGTGACTGTGGTGTACCAGCCGCCCGGCAGGCGGCATCATCCTGCAGCGAACCACTGCCCTCAAGGAGACCCGGATGCCCAGCCTGACCGTCAACGGCCAACGTGCGCACGCACGATGCCGAGCCCGACACCCCGCTGCTGTGGGTGCTGCGCGAGCAGCTGGGCCTCACCGGCACCAAGTACGGCTGCGGCGTCGCCCAGTGCGGCGCCTGCACCGTGCACATCGACGGCGTGCCCACCCGCAGCTGCGTGCGGCCGGTGTCCAGTGTCGAGCCAGGCGCAGAAGATCACCACCATCGAAGGCCTGTCGCCCGACGGCCAGCATCCGCTGCAGAAGGCCTGGGTGGCGCTGGACGTGCCGCAATGCGGCTTCTGCCAGAGCGGCATGCTGATGGCTGCCGCCGCGCTGCTGAAGGACACGCCCCGCCCCACCGAGCAGCAGGTGCGCGAGAACATCACCAACATCTGCCGCTGCGGCACCTACAACCGGGTGCAGGCCGCGATCATGATGGTGACGAAATGACCCACCCCCTACGCGCTTCGCGCGCCCCCTCAAGGGGGCAACGCCAACGGCCCGGCAAAGCCGGATCCTCGGCGTTCACTGGGTTGCCCGCACCGCGCATGTCTCAGGAGATGTCATGACAGCCACCGCGATGGGTCCCCGCTCGCCGGCCCGCCGACGCTTCCTGGCCACCAGCGGTGCCGCCGCCGGCGGCCTGATGCTGGGCTTCCATGTGCCGATGGCGCACAGCCAGGGCAGCCCGCCCGAGATCAACGCCTGGGTGGTGATCCGCCCCGACGAAACCGTGGTCATCCGCATCGCCCGCAGCGAGATGGGCCAGGGCACGCTGACCGGCCTGGCCCAACTGGTGGCCGAAGAGCTGCAGTGCGACTGGGCCCGGGTGACCACCGAATACCCCACGCCCGGCCAGAACCTGGCGCGCCAGCGCGCCTGGGGCAACTTCAGCACCGGCGGCAGCCGGGGCGTGCGTGAATCGCACGACTATGTGCGCAAGGGCGGCGCAGCAGCCCGCATGCTGCTGGTGCAGGCAGCGGCAGACAGCTGGGGCGTGCCGGCAGCGTCATGCCAGGCCGCCCAGGGCGTGATCACCCACGCGGCCAGCCAGCGGCGCACCACCTACGGCGCCATGGCGGCCGCTGCGGCCAAGCTGCCGGCACCCACCGACGTGCCGCTGAAAGACCCGAAGACCTGGACGGTGGCCGGCAAACCGCTGCCCCGGCTGGACACCGTGGCCAAGACCACTGGCGCCCAGGTCTACGGCATGGACCTGCAGCTGCCCGGCATGCTGTGCGCCGCCATCCGCGATTGCCCCACGGTTGGCGGCAAGCTGCGCAAGTTCGATGCGGCAGCGGTGCAGGCCATGCCCGGCGTGAAAAAGGTGGTGCAGGTGGGCGACACCGCCGTGGCCGTGGTGGCCAGCACCTGGTGGCGCGCCAAGCAGGCGGTGGACGCACTGCCGGTGGAATGGGACGAAGGCCCGCATGCCGCACTGAACAGCGCAGCCATCGCGCAGATGCTCAAAGCCGGGCTCGACGCGCCCGAAGGCCTGGTGGGCCACAGCACTGGTCAGGCCAAGGCGGCATTGGCCGGCGCCGCCCGCACCATCGAGGCGGTCTACAGCTACCCGTACCAGAACCATGCCTGCATGGAGGTGATGAACGCCACCGCCCGCTGGACCCCCGAGCGCTGCGAGGTCTGGACACCCACCCAGAACGGTGAATCTGCACTGGCCGCCACAGCCGAAGCCGCCGGCTTGCCGGTGGCGCAATGCGAGGTCTACAAGATCCACCTGGGCGGCGGCTTTGGCCGGCGCGGCGCCACCGACTGGGTGCGCCAGGCGGTGGCCATTGCCAAGGCCTTGCCGGGCACGCCGGTCAAGCTGATCTGGAGCCGCGAAGAAGACATGCAGCATGGCTTCTACCACCCGGTCACCCAGTGCAAGCTGCAGGCCGGTATCGACGCGCAAGGCAAGCTGAGTGCACTGCACATGCGCATCTCGGGCCAATCCATCCTGGCCGGGCTGTTTCCGCAGAACATGCGCGACGGGCTGGACCCGGTGGTGTTTCAAGGCCTGAGCAAAGGCGGCGCCGAGGGCGCGCTGGGCTATGCCATCCCCAACCTGCTGATCGACCACGCCATGCGCAACCCGCCGGTGCGGCCGGGCTTCTGGCGCGGCGTCAACCTCAACCAGAACGCCATCTACCTGGAATGTTTCCTCGACGAGGTGGCCCATGCCACGCAGCAAGACCCGCTGGCCCTGCGCCAGCAGCTGCTGGCCAGCAGCCCCAAGCACCTGGCGGTGCTGAACGCCGTGGCCCAGCGTGCCGGCTGGGGCACAGCGGCCAAGCCCATCAACGGCCAGACCGTGCACCGCGGCCTGGCGCAGATCATGGGCTTCGGCAGCTATGTGGCGGCCTGTGCCGAGGTGTCGGTCAGCCCGGCCGGTGAACTGACGGTGCACCGCATCGTGGCGGCCACCGACTGCGGCCACGTGGTCAACCCGCAGCAGATCGAGGCCCAGGTCGAAGGCTCGTTCGCCTATGGCCTGTCGGCCGCGCTGCTGGGCGAATGCACGCTGGACAAAGGCCGCTTCGTGCAGACCAACTTCGACAGCTATCCGGTGCTGCTGATGGCCCAGATGCCCAAGGTGGAAACCATCCTGATGCCCTCGGGCGGCTTCTGGGGCGGGGTGGGCGAGCCCACCATCGCGGTGGCGGCGCCGGCGGTGCTGAACGCCATCTTCGCCGCCACCGGCCAGCGCATCCGCAGCCTGCCGATCAAGAACCAGAGCTTGAAGACAGCATGAGCCTGCCAAGCGGCGCCCAAGGTCAGCACCAGCCTGCGCTGCGGGCCGGGCACCGTGTGCACGTGCAGCCTGGGGTGCTGGCTGCCCTGCTGACAGTGCTGCCGATGGCCTGGCTGGCACCCGCTGCATGGGCCCAGGGTGATGCGGCCCGCGGCGAAGCCATTGCCACACACCGCAGCCAGGGCCTGTGTGTGCTGTGCCACGCGTTGCCCGGCCAGACCCCAGCCCTGCAGGGTGACATCGGCCCGCCGCTGGCGGGCGTGGGCAGCCGCCTGGATGCCGCCGCACTGCGCCAGCGCCTGCTGGCGCCCGAGCGCTTCAACCCCGACACGGTGATGCCCGCCTATGGCCGCGTGGCAGGGCTGCAGCAGGTGGCAGCGGCGCAGCGCGGCAAGCCCTTGCTGAGCGACGCCCAGATCGACGACGTGGTGGCCTGGCTGGAGACGCTGCGATGAGCCAGCAGCCTGTGGTGCAGCGCCGGCGCCTGCTGGGCGCCGCCGCCGGCCTGGGCCTGGCGCTGCAGCTGCGGCCGGCTGCGGCCGTGTCGGCCGCGCCCACGCTGCAAGCCGTGGAACGGCAATGGGCCGCCGGCAAGCCGGTCACCGAAGGCCGGGTGCTGCTGGACATTGCGCCGCTGGTGGAAAACGGCAACGCTGTGCCGATCCGCGTGCAGGTCGACAGCCCGATGACGGCGGCCGACCATGTGGTGGAGATCGTGGTCTTCAACGAGCGCAACCCGCAGCGCGATGTGGCTGCGCTTCAGCCTGACGCCGGCCAGCGGCGTGGCCGAGGTGCAGGCACGCATCCGCCTGGCCACATCGCAACAGCTGGTGGCGCTGGCGCGCATGCGGGACGGCAGCCAGTGGTCGCACCATGTGGACGTGCTGGTCACGCTGGCTGCCTGCATCGAGCCCTGACGCCGAGCACGCCATGGCGGACACCCCCACCCCACCCACCGTGTGCGCACGCTGATCCATGGCCTGGACGCGCTGCGCCGCGGCCAGCCCGGCGCCCTGCGGGTGACCCTGGCCCACCCGATGGAAAACGGCTTGCGCCACGACGGCTACGGCAATGTGGTGCCGCGCAACATCGTCACCCGTTTTGAATGCCGGCTCGACGGCCAGCTGGTCTTCGCCGCCGACCTGTACCCCGCCGTCGCCGCCAACCCTTACCTGGGTTTCTGGCTGCGTGCCGATGGCCCGGGCACGCTGCGCTTCGACTGGTGGGGCGACTGGGGCTTCCACCACCACGAGACACGCAACATCAACCCGGCATGAGCAGCGGCTTGGCCACCAGAGCGGCCACCGGGCGGCCACCGGCGCGGCCAGTGTCACCCGGGCCGGCGGGGCACGCCGCGTGCTTGTCAGTCTGACCTTGACCCTGTGTGCCGCCCTGGTGGCCCTGCCCGCCCGGGCCGACGATGGCCGCCGCTCGGGCTTGCAGTTCATGAGCCCGGCGCTGCAGGCGCTGCAGCGCGACGACAGCCAGAACCCCGCCATGCTGTGGGTGCAAGATGGCGAGCAGTTGTGGCGCACACCTGCCGGCAGCAGCGGCAAGCGCTGCGCCGATTGCCATGGCGACGCGCCCCGCAGCATGGCCGGTGTGGCCGCCCGCTACCCAGCCTGGGACGCCACCAGCGCGGCGGCGCTGAACCTGGGTGGCCGCATCAACGCCTGCCGCCAGCGCCACCAACAGGCAGCGGCCTTGCCGGCCGAGCATGCCGACCAGCTGGCGCTGTCGGCCTATGTCGGCCTGCAGTCACGCGGGCAGCCGCTGGCGCCGCCCGACGATGCACGTCTGGCGCCGCTGCGCCAGCAGGGCCAGGCGCTGTGGCAGCAGCGCCTGGGCCAGCTCAACCTGGCCTGCCTGCAATGCCATGACCAGCGCGCCGGCCAGCGCCTGGGTGGCGCCACCATCCCGCAGGGCCACGCCAACGGCTACCCCATCTACCGGCTGGAATGGCAGGCCATGGGCAGCCTGCAACGGCGGCTGCGCGGCTGCGTGGTGGGTGTGCGGGCCGAGCCCTGGGCCAGCGACGCACCGCAGTGGCTGGCGCTGGAGGCCTGGCTGGCGCAGCGCGCCGCCGGCATGCCCTGGGAGACGCCGGCCCTGCGGCCCTAGCAGCGTGGGCGAGATCAGGCCTGGCGGGCGATGCCGAGACCGCCCGGCAGCAGGCCAAGGTTCAACAGCGTGAGCACGCCCAGCACCGCAAACATGGCAGCCGCCAGGCCGTGCACCAGCGGCATCGACACCCGCCGGGCGATCTGCTCGCCCAGCAGCACGGCCGGCACATTGGCCAGCAGCATGCCCAGGGTGGTACCGGCGACCACGGCCAGCAGGTCGGTGTAACGCGCCGCCAGGGCCACGGTGGCGATCTGGGTCTTGTCGCCCATCTCGGCCAGGAAGAAGGCCAGCACGGTGGTGCCGAACACACCCAGGCGCTGGCCCTTGCCGTTGGCTGCCAGGTCGCCGAGCTTGTCGGGCACCAGCATCCACACCGCCATGGCCAGGAACGCAGCCGCCGATCACCCAGCGCAGCAGCTCCGGGCCCATCCAGGCCGCCAGCAGCCCGCCCAGCGCAGCGGCCAAGGCATGGTTGGCCAGGGTGGCCACCAGGATGCCCAGCACGATGGGCCCCGGCTTGCGGTAGCGCGCAGCCAGCAACAGGGCCAGCAACTGGGTCTTGTCGCCCATTTCACCGAGCGCGACGATGCCGGTGGAGACGAAGAATGCTTCCATGGAGATCACTTTCTTTGGGGCCGGCAGCGACAGCAATGACCGCGCAGCCCCCCGGCCCACAGCGGAGGCAGCGCAGTCAAAGGTCTTGCCAGGCGCCAGCCCGGACGGGCTGGATGCTGCGGGCGCCATGGCCTGATCGAGATGCGGGCGAACCCGCGGCCAAGTGTGTTGACGCCCGCCCCATCACCATCGCATAGTGACCGGGCGGCTACTCCCCAATGACAGGCAGTGGCTGCCAGTGTAGGGGCCCTTGCTGTCGATGCGCTGACCCCGCCCCTCCCGTCCACCACCGAGAGTCAACGCCATGCTGGATGCCGCTGCTGTGCAAGCCCTGTTGGACCCCCTCTTCCCTGGCCTGATGGGTGTGCGGCTGCTGTCCGTCGCACCGGATCGCATCGTCGCCGAGCTGCCGGTGCGCCCGGACCTGTGCACCAGCGGCGGCATCCTGCACGGCGGCGCCTACATGGCGTTTGCCGACACCCTGGGTGCCGTGGGCACGGTGCTCAACCTGGGCGCCGGCCAGCGCACCACCACCACCGACAGCAGCACCAAGTTCATCGCCGGCGCCAAGGTCGGCAGCACCGTCACCGGCGAAAGCATCGCGCTGCACCGCGGCCGCAGCACCCAGGTGTGGCAGACCATGATCCGCAATGCGCAGGGCAAGCTGTGCGCCGTGGTCACACAGACCCAGCTCATTCTGTAAGCGAATTTGGTCGCTTAACAACACTGTTATCTGAGCGACTCAAAGGATTCATCTTGAAACACCTCTCCACCCTGCGGTGGAGGCTGCGTCAAGGACTGCTTAAGCCCATGGGATGACCCAGCGGCGGCACATGCGTTGACCCCTGCAGTGGCCAGTTTTAAGGTGCGTTCCATGCCGGAGCACACCCCGGCCCACCCAGGAGAACGCAGATGCACACACTGACCCCACCCACCCGGCTGGCCCTGCGCTGCATGGCCGGCTTGGCGCTTTCCACCGCCCTGGGCACCGCGCTGGCGCTCAAGGTCGACATGTATGCCATCGGCAACTGGAGCGGCGGCAACTGCGCCCCTGGCGACACCGATTCCAACCGCGGCTCCTGGCCCGGCATGGCCAGTGCCTGGTACGACTGGATGGGCAACCTGGGCCACACCAAGACCGGCAAGTTCGTCGACGGCGACATGACGGTCAAGCGCTTCTGCGACCCCACCGTCAATGCCGGCTGCAAGGACGCGTCCTACGTCGACTGGCCGGATGCCGCCATCGTCGCCGCCCACGGCTACAACGCCGGCAACCGCTGGGGTGCGCTGATGCGCAACAGCGCCCTGGGCACCTGCAGCTCGGTCATGGGCGGCGCCACCGGCAACATGTTCGTCGGCGACAGCAACCTGAAGTTCCTGCACGCCTCGTCCTGCCTGAGCCTGAACGACAGCTACTTCAGCAACATGCGGGTGGCGATGAAGAAGCCTGGCGCCGCCAAGGGCCTGCATGTGTTCACCGGCTTCCACGGCCTGATGTGGATCAGCTCGTCCTTCAACGGCGACTACGCCGCCACGGCGATCAACGGCCATGTGCAGTCGGTGGCGCGCGCCTGGACCGGCAGCCACTACAAGTCCAACAAGATGGCGTGCGCCGGCTACGACCCGTTCAACTGGTTCGGCACCTGCCAGGACCAGTGCCCGACCGCCATGACCGTGGGCCCCACCGCCGCGTCGGCCTCAACCGCCTGCTCAACGAGCGCTACAACAACAGCGGCAGCTTCGGCGCGCCGACCGGCCGCAGCTACTACGCCTGGATGGGCTACCCCGGCTGCGACCCGGTCGGCGAAAACGCCTTCGCGCCCTGACGCCTGGCCGGACCGGTTGCCCTGACCAGCGACACCCGCCACACACAGACACCGAAGCGCCAGGCCAGCTGCAGCCTTGCGCCCGCCCCCTTGAAAGGATTGACACCATGAAAGCCCAAGCCACTCTCCGCCCCCCACGCCTGGTGGGCGCCGCCCGGCGGCTGGCGCCGCTGTGCACCGCGCTGCTGGCCAGCTTGCCAGTGTTGGCAGGCGCGCAGACCGCAGACCCGAAGGAGTTGCTGCGCGCGGCCGTTTCCCAACAGGTGCGCAGCCTGCTGGGCGAAGGCAGCGGCCCGGTGGTTGAGCGCCTGATGACGGTCAAACCCGAGGCCGGCATGACCAAGGGCTTCGATGCCGGTCGCGTCACCACGGCCCTGTTCGGCCGCCAGGCTGCCAGCTTCGCGCCGGATTGCCGCAGCACCACCACCAGTGCCAAGGAGCCCGATGCCGGCCTGTGCGTGGTCGAGGCCGGCAACCGCGAGAGCGAGACCGGCGCCTTCACCCTGCTGGCCTTCAGCAAGAACATCGGCGCAGGCGACCTGATGTTCACCCGCCGCGCCGCCTTCGACCCCAAGTCCACCAGCTTGCCGCCATCAGCGAAGTTGAGCGACAGCGAGGCCTACGAACAGGCCTTGAAGTTCATGGACTTGCTGGGCGTGCCACGCAGCGACATCCCGACGCCCCCCAAGGATGCGAAGAACCCGCTGCCGGTGCGCAGCCTGGTGGTGGGCGCCGAAGATGAAAAAGGCGGCAGCAGCACCCAGTTGACGGTGCACAAGATGGTGACCCTGCCGCGCGCCCTGGTGGTGCCTGGTGGCTTGCTGCAAGACCCCAACAGCGGCCGGGTGCTCCAGCATGTGTTGGCGCCCGGCCAGGCGACGGTGGCGGTGACCGACAGCGGCGTGCAGTACGCGCGGCTGGACGGCTGGGTCGACGCGCCCATGGACCCCAAGCTCGACCCGCGCCTGGCGAAGTCGGCCAGCGAACTGGTCAACGAGATCACCGACGACCTGTACGGCGAAGGCGTGCGCAAGATAGGCACCCTGTCGGTCCTGATTTCGCTGCGCCGCGCCTACCCCCACCCGGACGACCCCAACCCGCCCTTGTGCCCGGTCTGCGGCCTGTTGCGCCCGGCGCTGCAGGTCTTGGTGTCGCTGCCCGGTGTGGGCCGCATCGATTCTTCAGAGAAAGCCTTCGTGCCGCCCGGCCTGGTGCGCGAGTACGACCTGGTCAGCCAGGCCGGCATTGAACGCCCGGCCCGCTGAGCAAACACCCCCTGACCGCCCCAACCCTGACCAGCCCCAAGGAGCCACCAATGAGCAACATCTCCCACACCGCCAGCAGCCTGCCCTTGCGCCACACCATCCTGGCCAGCGTGCTGCTGGCAGCCACTGCCGCCCATGCGGTGGTCGGCGCACCGGCGCTGAGCGACACCGACGGCAGCATGGGCGGCATCGCCTATGGCAGCAGCGGCGACATCTTCGAGCTGATCCCGCGCCTGTTTGTGCAGAGCGTGGGGGATTCCGCCAATCCGCAGACCGTGGTCGGCCGCAATACAGCACTGGGCTACAGCTTTGCGTTGTCCGGGGCGGGCACCGACTTGCTGACCATCGACTACCGGGTGCACAACACCAGCCAGTCAGAGAGCTTCAACCAGCTGCGTTTCATGGTGTTTGCCAATCCCGATGGTGATGCCAGCTTCATGGACACCGTGTCCGAGACCTGGGGCCCGGCGTCGGCGGTCGACCCGGTGCGCCGGGAGGCCCGCGCACCTGACGCGGCCAATGGCATCCTGACCCGCTTTGCGCTCAACAACAACCTGACCGAGGGCGCCAAGCCGCTGGATGACGCCTGCACCGCCGCAGCGTGCGACGCCAGCGTTGCCCTGCAATGGAATGCCGACGAGCTGAAGCCCGGAGAAATCTTCCACGTGCGGCTGGGCCTGTCGGACAACGGGCAGGCACTGTCCGGGCGCTTCCTCACCATCAGCTCGGCCAACGACCCCAGCACGGTGCTGACCATGTCCGGCATGGGGACGGTGGTGGCAGTGCCCGAGCCAGGGACCTGGGCCATGATGCTGGCCGGCCTGCTGGCCACCGGCTGGCTGGCGCAGCGGCGCCGCCCAGCAGCATGAGCCCAGGCACGGCCATGGCAGCGCGGCTGCCAGGCCCAGGCGTGGTGGGGATGGGCCTGGGTCTGCTGCTGTGCGCCTGGCTGCAGGTCGGCGCAGCCGCCAGCCAGGGCCGGCCGGTGGCTGCCGCCACCGTGGCCACCGGTGTTGGCACCGGTCCACCACCAGCGCGCGCGCCCGGTGTCGCCAGTTCGCCCGACGCGCCGGATGCGCCTGATGCGCCCGACACCAAAACGCAGGCCGGTGTGCTGGCCGAGCACCGCCGGCAAGGCCAGCTGTGCCAGGCACTGCTGGTGGCGGCCGTGCGCAGCGAATGCCTGCGCCAGGCCGACCGCAGCCGGGACCAGGCCCTGGCCGCGCTGGCGGGCGCGGAAGCTGCCGGCGCTGCCAGTGCACCGAACGCACCCAGTCCGCCAAGTCCGCCCAACGCACCCAGTCCACCCAATCGGCGCTGACGCCACCGCGCCAGCCGCCGGCTAGCGGCTTTTCAGCCCATAGCGGCTGAACTTGTCGACCACCACGGCAATTTCGGCGTCGGGCAGCAAGCGCGGCCCGCCCAGGCTCAGGCACATCAGCATCTGCTGGGCCAGGGTCTCCACCTCGCCGGCCAGCCACATGGCCTTGTCCAGGTTGTGCTCGAAGGCCAGCAAGCCGTGGTGCGCCAGCAGGCAGGCCTTGCGATCCTGCAGCGCGGCCACTGCCGCCTCCGACAGCGCCGCCGTGCCATAGGTGTGGTACGGCGCGCAGCGGATCGGCGCACCACCGGCGGCGGCCACCATGTAGTGCAGGGCCGGGATCTCCAGCCCCTGGATGGCCAGCACCGTGGCGTAGGTGGGGTGGCCGTGCACCACCGCACCGGCCTCGGGCCTGGCCTGGTAGACCGCCTGGTGCATGAGCCATTCACTGCTCGGGTCCAGCGCATGCTGCCAGCTGGCCGTGCCCGGGCCGGTGAACTGCAGCGGCACGATGTCAGCCGGCTGCAGCGTGTCGTAGGCAATGCCGCTGGGGGTGATCAGCATGCCGCCCTGCGGGCCCAGCGCGATGCGCACGCTCAGGTTGCCCGATGTGCCGGTGGCCAGGCCCAGCGGCTGCAGCCGCCTGGCCTGGTGCACCAGTTGTTGGCGCAGGTCGGCGTGGTCCATGGTCTCAGCGGCCCAGGTCCAGCACCTTGGCCACCGGTGCCGGGCGCAAGCGGTAGGCGTCGCTCAGGCCCGACCCCAGCAAGGGGCGCAGGTACAGGCGGAAGGCATCGGTCACGTCGGTGCCACTGTCGCTGATGAAGGCGTCGTCCATCACCCGGGTCTTGCCGGCCACCGCGTCCAGCGGCAGCAGGTGGTAATCGGCCGAGTAGTAGCCGGTGCGCTGGATCGCCACCGAGCCGTCGCGGTGCTCGCCGTTGACGCCCCACATCGCGAACTGCACCGCCTTTTCGCCCACCTCGCGGGCCTCGCGCTGGTCAACATCGCTGACGCAGCCGATGAAGCTGCGCTGCAAGTAGCCGAAGGTGTCGCCACGCACCCGCTTGATGCCCAGCTTCTGCCGGATCTCCTCGCACAGCAGGTCGGCCAATGCACCGGTGCCCGACAACTGCACATTGCCGTGGTCGTCCTGCTCCAGATCACGCGCCAGCTGCGCCAGGATGGGGCTGCCGCTGGCGTCATGGATGCCCTCGCTCACCGCCACCACACAGCGGCCGTGGCGCTGGTACACCGCCTGCACATCAGCCAGGAACTGGTCGAGCACAAAGTCGCGCTCGGGCAGGTAGATCAGGTGCGGGCCGTCGTCGGGAAACTTCTTGCCCAGCGCGCTGGCGGCGGTCAGGAAGCCGGCGTGGCGGCCCATCACCGCCGCCAGGTACACCCCGGGCAAGGCGGCGTTGTCGAGGTTGGCACCGGCAAAGGCCTGCGCCACAAAGCGCGCCGCGCTGGGAAAACCCGGCGTGTGGTCATTGCCGACCAGGTCGTTGTCAATCGTCTTGGGGATGTGGATGCAGCGCAGCGGGTAGCCCGCCGCCTGTGCCTGCTGGCTGACGATGCGCACCGTGTCCGATGAATCATTGCCGCCGATGTAGAAGAAGTGGCCGATGCCGTGCGCCTGCAGCACCCGGAAGATGTTCTGGCAATAGGCCAGGTCCGGCTTGTCGCGGGTGCTGCCCAGGGCCGACCCGGGCGTGGCGGCCACCAGTTCCAGGTTGTGGCTGGTCTCCTGGGTCAGGTCGACAAAATCCTCGTTGACGATGCCACGCACACCGTGGCGCGCACCGTAGACCAGGTCGATGCCCTTGTGGCGGCGGGCCTCCAGCACCACGCCCACCAGGCTTTGGTTGATCACCGCCGTGGGGCCGCCGCCTTGGGCGACAAGAATCTTTTTCGTGCTCAAGGATGGCTCCTGTTGCTGGTGGGTGATCTGGCCGATGGGTCTGGCCGGCCGTGCTGGCCTTGCCAGTGTCACCGATGCGGCGCCAGCGGTGGTGCCAGCAGTGGCGCCACGCGCAGCGCTTCAGCGCTTCAGTGGGTCAGCGCGGCTTGCGCCGTGCCGCGCCGGTGACCCGTGGCGGCAAGCCAGTGTGCTGGGTCAGCAGTGCACCGCGGCGCGGCCGGGCCGGGCTGGCCGCGGCCACCGCCGCCGCATCCGGCCGGGCGCTGGACTTGAGCGCAGGCTGGTAGCTGGGCACCAGATGCTTCTTGCCATTGCCGATCAGGTCGGCCCGGCCCATGGCCATCAGCGCATCACGCAGCAGCGGCCAGCCAGCGGCGTCGTGGTAGCGCAGAAAAGCCTTGTGCAGGCGCCGCCGCTTCTCGCTGCGCACCACATCCACCTTTTCCATCAGGTCGGTCTTGGCGGCATCGCGGCTCAGGCCCTTCAGGGGGTTGCGGCCGGTGTGGTACATCGCCGTGGCGCTGGCCATGGGGCTGGGATAGAAGGTCTGCACCAGGTCGGCCCGAAAGCCATTGGCCTTGAGCCACAGCGCCAGGTGCAGCATGTCTTCGTCGCTGGTGCCCGGGTGGGCGGCGATGAAGTACGGAATCAGGTACTGCTGCTTGCCGGCCTCGGCGCTGTACTTGTCGAACAGCTGCTTGAAGCGGTCGTAGCTGCCGATGCCGGGCTTCATCATCTTCGACAGCGGCCCGGCCTCGGTGTGCTCAGGCGCGATCTTCAGGTAGCCGCCCACATGGTGGGTGACCAGCTCCTTCACATAGGCGGGTGAGCGCAGCGCCAGGTCGTAGCGCAGGCCGGAGGCGATCAGCACCTTCTTGACCCCGGGCAGCGCACGGGCGCGGCGGTACATGCCGATCAGCGGTGCATGGTCGGTGCCCAGGTTGGGGCAGATGCCGGGGTAAACGCAGCTGGGCTTGCGGCAGGCACGCTCGATGGCGGTGCTTTTGCAGCGCAGCCGGTACATGTTGGCAGTGGGGCCGCCCAGGTCGGACACGACGCCGGTGAAGCCGGGCACCTTGTCGCGCATGTCCTCGATCTCGCGGATCACCGAATCTTCACTGCGGCTCTGGATGATGCGGCCCTCATGCTCGGTGATCGAGCAGAAGCTGCAGCCGCCAAAGCAGCCACGCATGATGTTGACGCTGAAGCGGATCATCTCCCAGGCCGGGATCTTGGTCGGCCCGTCATGGCGGCCATTGGCGTCGGCGTACTGCGGGTGCGGGCTGCGGGCGTAGGGCAAGCCGAACACATGGTCCATCTCGGCGGTGGCCAGCGGGATCGGCGGCGGGTTGATCCACACATCGCGCGGCTTGCCTCCGATGTCATGCGCCTGCACCAGGGCACGGGCGTTGCCGGGGTTGGTTTCCAGGTGCAGCACGCGGTTGGCATGGGCATACAGCACCGGGTCGCGCTTGACCTGCTCAAAGCTGGGCAGGCGCACCACCGTGCGCTCACGGGCCGGCATCTGGATGCGGCCGCTGCGGACGGCGGCATTGCGCACCAGGGTGATGGGCTGGGGCGCACCAGGGTCGGCCGGGCCAGACCCGGCGGCGCCGCCCTTGGCATCCTCTTTGGCACACACCGCACCCTGGCTGGCCGCAGCCTCGCTGCTGGTCTGGTAGGGGTTGATGTGGTCGTCGATGCGGCCGGGTTGGTCGACATCGGTGGAATCCAGCTCGAACCAGCCGGCGGCACTGGCGTCGCCATCACGCCGCAAGAAGGCGGTGCCGCGCACATCGGTGATCTGCGCCACCGGCTCGCCGGCTGCCAGGCGGTGGGCAATCTCCACCAGCGCCCGTTCGGCATTGCCGTACAGCAGCAGATCGGCTTGCGCATCGACCAGGATGGCGCGGCGCACCTTGTCCTGCCAGTAGTCGTAGTGGGCAATGCGGCGCAAGCTGGCCTCGATGCCGCCCAGCAGGATGGGCACATCACCAAAGGCCTCCCTGCAGCGCTGGGTGTAGACCAGGCTGGCCCGGTCGGGTCGCTTGTCGGGCGCACCACCGGGGGTGTAGGCGTCGTCGCTGCGCGCCCGCCGGTCGGCGGTGTAGCGGTTGATCATCGAATCCATGTTGCCGGCGGCCACGCCGAAAAACAGGTTCGGTGCGCCCAAAGCAGCAAACGGCGCGGCGCTGTGCCAGTCGGGCTGGGCAATGATGCCCACCCGGAAGCCCTGCGCTTCCAGCACCCGGCCCACCACCGCCATGCCAAAGCTGGGGTGGTCGACGTAGGCGTCGCCGGTGACGATGACCACATCGCAGCTGTCCCAGCCCAGCGCGTCCATCTCGGCGCGGCTGGTGGGCAGGTAAGGCGCGGTGCCGAAGCGCTTGGCCCAGTACGGGCGGTAGGCGGTCAGCGGCTTGGCGTCGAGGCCGTATTCGGTGCGGGGGGTGGCGGTGGACACGGTGGTGGCTGGTGCGGGCAACTGCGGATTGTCTCCTGCCAGGGTCAAACGTGTGCACGCTGCACGCCACCACCCAGCCAGCCCCGGTGGCCACGGCCTGTTGTCCGACAGATGCAGAGCCTGTCGACGCATGGCAGCGGGCGGGATCCAGCCATACAGTCAATGGCGACCGCGCTTTGCAAGTGGGAATTTGTGCCTAGAAGTGCTGTGCACTGGCTGTAGCGCGCTGGGCGGGCCATGCAAGGACATCCAGGGCACCGTCGTCCGCGCACCGACGCCAGCCCACCACCGTGCGCACCCAACCCAGGAAAGACCACCATGACGCCCAATCACCGTCCGATTGCTTGCAGCAGCCCCATCGCTCTGACCCGCCTGCCGCGCCGGCAATTTGGCCTGCTGCTGCCCTTGGGTGGCATGGCACTGCTGGCGGCCTGCTCCAAGGAACCCACGCCGACTGCAGCTGAGCCCACGCAGCACCTGCAACCACACCGGCAACCACAGCTGCACCTGCACCCGCCGCCGCGCCCGCTGCCGAGACCGCCGCCACCACGCCCGCCCCTGCACCTGCTGCAGGCGGTTCGGCCTTGCCGATGGTGGACCCGGCCGACCCGTCGGTGGCGGCCTTGGCCTACCACGCTGACAGCAGCCAAGTGGCGGCCGCCAGCAATCCCAAGCACCAGCCAGGCCAAGCCTGCGGCAATTGCGCGCTTTATGGCGGCAAACCAGGTGATGCGGCCGGGCCCTGCCCGCTGTTTGCCGGTCGGCAGGTCAGCGCCCAGGGCTGGTGCAACGCTTACGCCAAGAAGGCCGCCTGACCAGGCTGCTGGCGTCGCATCCGGCAGGCCACCTGACCCGCCCTGCGCCGGCCGCCCCACCCCCTGCTTTCCACCCCACCATGGCCGCACCGCTGTACATCGTCTTCAACCTCGGCGCCGGTGACGGCAGCGCCGACGCCATCGCCCGCACCATCACCGAGGCCTGCGCCGCTGCCGGGCGGGAACTGCATCTGCTGCGGGTCGACGACCCCAGCCGCCTGCGCGCCACCGCGCGCCAGGCGGTGGCCTCGGCGCGGGCCGACGGCGGCGTGGTGGTGGCCGCCGGGGGCGACGGCACCATCAACACCGTGGCCCAGGCCACGCTGGGCAGCGGCTGTGTCTTCGGCGTGCTGCCGCAGGGCACCTTCAACTACTTCAGCCGCACCCACGGCATTCCGGCCGACCCGCAGGCCGCCATGCAGGTGCTGCTGACCGCGCAGGCCCAGCCGGTGCAGGTGGGCCTGGTCAATGGCCAGGTGTTTTTGGTCAACGCCAGCCTGGGGCTCTACCCCAAGCTGCTGGAAGACCGCGAGGCCTGGAAGCGCCAGCTCGGCCGCAGCCGGCTGGTGGCCATCGGCGCCGGGCTGATGACCATGCTGCGTGGCCACCGCAACCTGCGCCTGGACATCGACGTGCTCGGCAAGGTGCACAGACTGCACACCCCCACGGTGTTCATCGGCAACAACGCCCTGCAGATGGAGCAGGCCGGGCTGCCGCAGGCGCAGGCCATCGATGCCGGTGCGCTGGCTGCGGTGGCGCTGCGGCCGCTGGGCCGGCTGGCCCTGCTGGGCTTGCTGCTGCGCGGTGCGCTGGGCCGCCTGGGTGAGGCCGACCAGGTGATCAGCATGGCCTGCCAACACCTGACGGTGCTGCCGCCGCGGCGCTGGGGCCGGCACAGCATGAAGGTGGCGACCGACGGCGAGATCCAGCGCCTGCGCCTGCCGCTGCGCTTCAGCATCTCGGACACCGCGCTGCAGCTGATCCGCCCCGCCGCGCCGGCGCCCGAGCGGCAAGCGGCATGACCCTGCTGCTGCAGGTGTCCGACCCCCATTTCGGCACCGAGCAGCCAGCGGTGCTGGCCGCGCTGGAGCAGTTGGTGGCGGCGCAGCGGCCCGATGTGCTGCTGCTGTCGGGCGACATCACCCAGCGCGCCACGGCCGCGCAATTTGCCGCCGCGCGGGCCTTTGTCGACCGCCTGCAGGTGCCCCGGGTGCTGGCGGTGCCCGGCAACCACGACATCCCGCTGTTCAACCTGGCGCAGCGCCTGCTGCAGCCTTACGCCCGCTACCAGCGGGCCTTCGGGCCGGAGCTGGAACCCGAGTTCGACAGCCCCAGCGTGCTGGTGCTGGCGCTCAACACCACCCGCTGGTGGCGCCATGCCGACGGCGAAGTGTCTGCGGCGCAGATCAAGCGGGTCAGCCAGCGCCTGGCCCAGGCCAGCGCGCAGCAATGGAAGCTGGTGATGGTGCACCAGCCGGTGGCCGTGACCCGCGCCCAGGACCGCAAGAACCTGCTGCATGGCCATGCCGACGCGGTGCGGCGCTGGCGTGCAGCGGGTGCCGACATGGTGCTGGGCGGGCACATCCACCTGCCCTTTGTGTTGCCCTTGCCGGCACCTGGCAGCGCGGACTGCCGGCGACAGCGCACCAGGCCAGGGCCGGTGCTCTGGGTGGTGCAGGCCGGCACGGCGGTCAGCCACCGGGTGCGGGCCGAGGCCGGCAACTCGGTCAACCTGATCCGGCTGGCCGACAGCGGGCCGCGGCAGGCGGTGGTGGAGCGCTGGGACCACGACGCCGCCTTGCAGCGGTTTTGCTGCGTGGCGCAACAGGCGCTGCCCAGCCAGGGGCCGGGCTGAGCGCTGTACAAGCGCCGCCAGGCGGCTTCAGGCCACCAGCGCCCGGCGCAAGGCCATGCGCGCCATCATGCGGCTGGCCATGTTGGCGCTCATCAGCAGCGCAAACCAGCGCGTCCTGGGCTGCACGAACAGCGCCGTGCCGCTGATGCCCGACCAGGTGAGCTCACCCGCCGTGCAAGGCATGGCCGACGGGCCCCAGTCATGGCGCACCGCCAGGCCCAGGCCAAAGCCGAAACCCGGGCCGGTGTAGCCCGACGGGCCATCCACCCCGTCGGCCAATTGGTTGCGCGACAGTTCGGCAAACAGGCGCTCGGACAGCAGGCGCTGGCCGGCGGGTGATGTACCCGTAGCCCGCACCCGTGCCCGCACCCGTACCCGCACCCGTACCCGCGCCTGGACCCGCCGCGTCAGCCACCACACCGCCATCGGCCAGCATGCGCGCAAACGCTGCGTAATCGTCCAGCGTGCTGACCAGCCCGCCGCCGCCACTGTCCATCCAGGCGGCGCCGGCGCGGCGTTGGCCGAGGGGCGCCACGCTGGCATGCCAGGCCGCATCGTCGGCAAAGGCGCTGGCCAGCACCTCGCCCTCGGCGATCTCGAAGTTGGTGTGGCGCATGCCCAGCGGGCCGAACAAGCGCCGCTGCAAGGCCGTGGCCAAGGGCACACCGTCGATCGCCTCGACCACCAGGCCCAGCACATCGGTGCTGTAGCCGTAGCGGAAGGCGGCGCCCGGCGCATTGACCAGCGGCAGCGCGGCCAGGCCGGCCAGCAGGCCGTCACCATGCACCCCTGCGCGCCCGGGCGCCAGGGCCGCAGCCGTCCAGGCTGCACGCAAGGCCGCCTGCGGCACTTCTTGCGGATAGGCAAAACCAGCGGTGTGGCGCATCAGGTCACGCACCGTGGGGCCGGGCACGGCCAGGCTGCCGTCGGCCAGACGCAGGCCGCGCAGCGCGGGCAGGATGTCGCCGACCGGCGCATCCAGGTCGAGCCGGCCCTCGTCGACCAGCATCAGCGCGGCCACCGTGACCACCGGCTTGGTGAGCGACGCGATGCGAAAGCGCACGCCGGCATGCAGCGGCGCAGCGCCCTCCGGGTGGATGTGGCCGAGCGCGTGGCGGGCCTGCACCACGCCGGCGCGTTCAACCAGCAGCAAGGCGCCAGGGCAATGGCGGGCGGCAATCTGGTGCTGCAGCACCGCAAGGACAGGGCTGGTCATGGCAGGCGGGTGGTGGTCCGGCACGGTGGATGAGACGGGCGTTGGCAGTGCACTGCAGCCGCCAGCAGGCCCACCACTGCAGCGGACCCGGCCGGCGCTGCTGACCCGGGCGGGATCAGCCGACCTTGGACTCGCTGATCTGCAGGATGGGCTGCGCGTCGGTGTAGTTGGGCACATCACCCATGATCTCGGCGCCGTGCTTGGCCAGTGCAGCTTGCAGCGCATCGACCGAGCTGAGGTGCAGCGTGCCGATGGCGGCATAAGGCGCCGGCGCACCGGGTGCACCGCCGGCCAGGCCCGCATCGACGGTGAAGCCGGTGCAAGCCGCACCGATGCGGGCCTGCACCATGGGCATGTGCTTCTCGCAGTAGTAGGCCATGTCGAAACGGCTGCTCTGCGGGTAGAAGATCTGGACGTGGATCATGGGTGTCTCCGTTGTGGTTGTGGGGTGGCACCTGCCAGGCAAGTGCACTGCCCGGTTATCGCACGCAGCGCCCGCTGCAGCACCCTGGGGTCTGCCCTGGGGCTGCGCCAGGGTGGATCAGCCCGGAGCCCAGGCCGGGCTGGATCAGCTGGCCGAAATGGATTGGCCGCGGGCAATCTGGCGGCAGATGAACACCATCGGCAGCAGGCCCACCACCACGATGGCCAGCGCGGCGGTGCTGGCCTCGGCCAGGCGCTCGTCGGCCGCCAGGGTGTAGGCCTGGGTGGCCAGGGTGTCGAAGTTGAAGGGCCGCATCACCAGCGTGGCGGGCAGCTCCTTCATCACGTCGATGAACACCAGCAGCGCAGCAGTCAGCAAGCTGCCGCGCAGCAGCGGCAGGTGCACACGCCTCAGGGTTTGCGCCGGGCTGTGGCCCAGGCTGCGGGCAGCCTGGTCCATGCTGGGGGTGATCTTGGCCAGGCCGGAATCCACCGCCTGCATGGCTGCGGTGAGGTAGCGCACGATGCAGGCGTACACCAGTGCGGCGATGCCACCGGTGATCAGCAGGCCGGGCTGCACGCCGAACAGCTGCTGCGCCAGGGCCGCCAGCGCATGGTCGAGCCGGGTCACCGGGATCAGCACACCCACCGCGATCACCGAGCCCGGCAGCGCATAGCCCAGGCCGGCGATGCGGTGTGCCCAGCGCATGGCGCGCGCCGCGGTGCACCCGCGCGGCGTAGCCGATCAGCAGCGCCAGCAGCCACCGCCAGCAGCGCGGTCAGGCCGGCCAGCAGCACGCTGTTGCCGGCCAGGCGGACGAACCGGGCGCCGAACTGGGCATCGCCCTCGGTCAGCGCCATGTGCAGCAGCAAGCCGCCGGGCAGCAAAAAGCCGCCGGCCAGCGGCAGCGCGCAGGCACACCAGGCCAGCAGCGCGCGCCCGCCGGCCAAGCGGCATGCGGCCCGCGCCGCTGCGGCGCAGGCTGGTCTCGGCAAAGCGGCGGCCACCACGGCTGAGCCGCTCGAACACCAGCACCAGGATGACGAAGGCCAGCAGCACCAGCGCCAGCTGCGCCGCCGCCACCCGGTCGCCCAGCGAGAACCAGGCCCGGTAGATGCCGGTGGTGAAGGTCTGCACCGCGAAGTAGCTGACGGTGCCGAAATCGGCCAGGGTCTCCATCAGCGCCAGGGCCACGCCACCGGCAATGGCCGGGCCGGGCCATCGGCAGGCTGACACGCAGAAAGCCCTGCCAGGGCGAGAGGCCCAGCGAGCGCGCCACCTCCAGCGTGGCGCCGCCACGCTCGAGAAAAGCCGTGCGCGCCATCAGGTAGACATAGGGGTACAGCACCAGCGAGAACATCACCACCGCGCCGCCGGTGCTGCGCACGTCGGGAAACCAGTAGTCGGCGCGGCGCCAGCCGAAGGCCTCGCGCAGTGCCGTCTGCACCGGGCCCACGTACTGCAGCAGGTCGGTGTAGGTGTAGGCCATCACATAGGCCGGCACCGCCAGCGGCAGCACCAGCGCCCATTCAAACGCCGCCCGGCCCGGGAACTGGTGGCGCGTGACCAGCCAGGCCGCACCCACCCCCAGCAGCGTGACACCCAAGCCCACGCCGGCGCACAGCCAGAGGGTGGTGGCGATGTAATCGGGCAGCACAGTGGCCGCCAGGTGGGCCCAGGTGCCAGCCTGGCCGGTGGCAAACACATTGGAGCCGACCGACAGGATGGGCACGGCCACCAGCGCCGCCGTGGCCAGCGCCAGCACCAGCAACCAGGACCAGCGGCCACCACGGGCGGCATCGGCACCACGGCGCGGCGTGGCGGGCAAGGGCAGGCTGTGGGGCGGGGCAGACAAGATCGGCGCGGCGCGTTGCAATGCGCGGTAGAAGCTGCAGGTTGTCAGCCGGAACGGGACTCAGCTGGCGAGTGTATCGGCCGGCACGGGCGTGCCGCAGCCGGTGCGGCGGGGCGCGCCGCTAGGCGTCAGCCGGCCAGGCGCACCACCACCATGCCGGCAATGCCGATGTGCAGCAGCGTGACCAGCACCGACAGCCCGTGCAACTGGGCAAAGCGTGCACGTGCCCCGGTGTCGGTGGCGCGGTTGATGGCGGGCATCAGCACCTGGCGCGCCGGCACGGTGCTCAGGGCAATCGCCAGCAACCAGGCGGCCGACCGGGCATCCACGGCCCAGGTGGCCAGCGCCGCCACCGCCGCCGCAATGATCACCACCAGATAAAACGGCGGAAACGCCCGGCGGATGAGCACCCGCGCCTGCTCTGCCGGCAAGGCCGTGAACAAGAACGCGGCAAAGCCGCCGGCAAACAGCAACATGCCGCCAAACAGGCCGGCTGCCAGCAGCAGGCTGGCGATGCGCAAGCTGGTCTCGACCATGGCCATCGATCCCTAAATCCAGCGGCTGATGCGCACCGCAGCCGCCGAGCCACCAGCGACCACGGCAGACCAGCCCAGCGCCAACAGCCGCGTGGGCCCCCACCCGGGTGCACCGCGCCGGGCGCGGGCGTCGTCGCGGTGCAGCACTTCGTCGAGGCGGCAACGCGCCAGCAAGGCGCGCAGGCCTTGCAGCGCCAGGGCGGCGGCGTCGGCGCCGTCGCCAGGGCCGGCCTGCGGGCCTGACCCTGCAGGGGCTGCACCGTGCCGGTCGATCCACTGCAGCTGGGCGGCGTAATGGGTGTCGACAAAGGTCTCCACCGCGTCGATGGTGGCGTAGACCGCAGCCGGGCCGAACAGCGCCGGCAGGGCCCCGGTGCACCAGCCGGCCAGGCGCCACAGCGGCAGCAGGCGGCTGCGTTCAGCGGGCGGCACCACAGCTTCGATCAGGGCCAGGTGCTGCTGCTCGGTCTGCAGGTGGTGGTGGGCAAAGGCGCGCAGTGCAGGCTGGCGTGTGGTGGCCAGCACGCCCCGGTAGATCATCACCGCACCAGCCTCGCCGGCATGGTCGGTGCGCAGTTCGCGGCGCAGCGCGGCGGGCAAGACCGGCCAGGGGTGGGCGCTGCGGCGCGGGCTGTCGGGCTGGCCCGGGGCTGCGGTGTCGGCCGCGGCAAGGGTTGCGGTGCGGGCGTTGCTTCGGCCGCGGTGCGGCGCCGAGTTGGGGATGGTGGTCGGGAGTGGTCAAGACAGGCTCCGGCGGGGCCGCAGGCACTGCAACATGGCAGGGCCAAGCATGGCGGCTGCGCAGTCTGCGCGAGGCCGCCGCGCCGTGCTGGCCGGGCTGTGATGCCCTTGTCGCCGGCCAGACTTCCAGCGCGCAGCGGCACGCCGGCACAGCACGGCCCTGGGGCACCGTGCCGGACCACAACCCGGCGGGCTGGGCTGCCCGGGCGGGTGGCCGATCTGCGCCCCTATCATCGGCGCACCATGCAACCCGCAGACACCCCCTGGCTGCAACTGAGCGGCATCTCGGTGGCCTATGGCCGCCGGTCCGTGGTTGAAGATTTTTCGCTCACCTTGCCACGCGGCACGGTGGGTTGCCTGCTGGGCCCGTCGGGCTGCGGCAAGACCACGGTGCTGCGCGCCATCGCCGGCTTCGAGCCACTGCTGGCCGGCGAAATCCGGCTCGACGGCCTGCTGGTGGGCAGCGCAAGGCAGCAGATCCCGCCCGAACAGCGCCGCATCGGCATGGTGTTCCAGGACCATGCGCTCTTCCCCCATCTGACGGTGGGCGCCAATGTGGCCTTCGGCCTGCGCGGCCGGCCCGACGCCGCGCAGCGGGTGCAGCAGATGCTGGAAACGGTGGGCCTGGGCGGCAGCGGCGCCCGCTATCCGCATGAGCTGTCGGGCGGCCAGCAGCAACGGGTGGCGCTGGCGCGCGCGCTGGCACCATCGCCGCGGCTGCTGTTGCTGGACGAGCCCTTTTCCAACCTCGACATCGAGCTGCGCGAGCGCCTGGGCAGCGAGCTGCGGGCGCTGCTGAAAGCCACCGGACACCACCGCCCTGCTGGTCACGCACGACCAGCATGAGGCCTTCGCCATCGCCGACGAAATCGGCATCATGTCGGACGGGCACATCCAGCAATGGGCCAGCGCCTACGACCTGTACCACCAGCCCAGCAACCGCTTTGTGGCCGACTTTGTCGGCCAGGGCGCGTTTCTGCCAGGCACGGTGCAAGGGGGCCAGCACATCCACATGGAACTGGGCATGCTCGACAGCCCGGAGCCGATCCACTGCACCGAGCATGGCGACCCCTGCGAAGCAGGCTGCAAGGTGGATGTGCTGCTGCGCCCCGACGACGTGGTGCACGACGACGCCAGCCCGGTCACCGCCGAGGTGGTGGCCAAGGCCTTCCGCGGGGCCGAGTTTCTCTACACCCTGAAGCTGGCCAGCGGCCGCACGGTGCTGTCGCTGGTGCCCAGCCACCACAACCATGCCATCGGCGAGCGCATCGGCATCCGCCTGGAGGTCGACCACGTGGTGGCCTACAAGCGCGAGGTCGCCCCAGCACACACTGCGGCTGCAGCGCAGGTGCGCCGCAGCTGAAGCGCCGGCCTGCGGCTGACGGTGCTGCGCCGGTGCGGCAGCCGCTACAGGCGCCCGCCCAAGCCCTTCAGCGCGGCCGCCACTTCGCCTTGCCGCGCAAAGCGGTCGCCCAGTGCCGCCAGCCGGTCGAGTTCGGCCTTGGCCAGCTTCTTCTCGTTGGCCTGGGCATACAGCGTGGCCAGGCGCAGACGCAGGTGCGGGTCGTCCGGGCGCAGGGCCAGTGCGCTCTTCTGCATCGCCAGCGCCTGCGGCAGCTGCTTGTCCAGCGCCAGCGCCTGGGCCAGGGTGTCGCGCAGCGCGGGCCGGTCGGGGGATGCCTTGACGGCCCGCTCGGCCAAGGCCAGGGCGCCGGGCTTGTTCTGCGCCATCATCAGCCAGGCCACGTTGTTCAGTGACAGCGCATGCTCTGGGCTGACATCGAGCACGGCGCGGTAGCGGGCCTCGGCGGTGGCGTAATCCTGGCGCGCCAGGGCCTCGTCACCCAGATAGAACAGAAACAGCAGGTCCTGCGGATGCGCCTGGGGCCAGCTGCTGCGCAGGGTGTCGGCCTCGGCAGCCTGGCCGGCCTGCAGCAGGGCGTGGTGCAGCCGGGCGGGCGCCTGCTGTGGGTCGGCCTTGGCCAGCGCCTTGCGCAGCACCGCCACGGCCAGCGGCCAGCGCTGCTGGCTGATCTGGACTTCCCCTTCCAACAGATAACCCGCCGCCAAGGCCGGCCGCTGCTGCTGCACCTGGCGGGCCACGGCCAGGGCCTGGTCGGGCTGCCGCTGGCGCAGTGCCACCAGCACCTGCAGCCGCTGCGCAGCCAGCAAGCCGGGTTCCAGCGCCAGCGCCCGCTGCAGGCTGCGCTGGGCCGCGCCCAGGTCCTGGGCGGCGATCTGTGCCTCGGCCAGGCCCAGGTGGCCGGCAGGCGACTGGGCCTGCAGCCCCACCACGCGCTTGAAGCTGGTCAGTGCCTGCTGGTGGTCGCCAGCCATCAGCTGGGCCTGGCCCAACAGGCCCAGCAGCGCGGCGTGGTCGGGCAGCTGCACCAGGGCAGTTTGCGCAGCAGCGATGGCGGCCTTGGCGTTGGTGGTGTCCAGGTGGTGGCTGACCAGCGCCAGGCGCAGTGTTGCCTCGTCGGGGTTGGCACGGATGCCAGCCTCCAGCTGGGCTGCCACCGCATCGCGGCCGGCACCACTGCGCGCGCCCAGCTCAGCCAGCGCCAGATAGGCCGGGCCGCTGCGTGGGTTGGCCTGGAGCAGGGCATCAAAGCGGGCCTTGGCGCGCGCGGGCTGCTGGTCGGCCAGGTCCAGCCCCGCCAGCGCCGCCACGGCAGGGTAATAGGCAGCATCCTTGGCCAGGGCCTGTTCAAAGGCGCTGCGGGCGCCTGCCAGGTCGCGCTGCTGCACCAGCACCTGGCCGCGTAACTGGTCAGGCAAGGGCTGGTCGGGCAGCTTGGCGGCCAGCCCGGCAATCGCCTGCAAGGCCGGGCCATGGGCCTTGCGCTGCAGCAGCGTGGCGATCAAGGCCATGTCGGCCACCGTGCCCCGGGTGTCGTCGCTGGCCACGCGCTGCAGCTCCGCCAGTGCCGCGTCACCCTGCCCGCGCTGCAGGTTTGCCAAGGCCACCGCCGTGCGGATCTTCGGGTCATCGGGCCTGAGCTTGGCCGCACGGTCGAACAAGGCCGCTGCCGCCGCCGCATCGTCTGACAGCAGCCGCGCCTGCGCGGCCAAGGTCAGCGCCTCGGCATCGGGCGCACTGCGGTTGCCGATCAGCGGCTCCAGCACCGCCAATGCGCGGGCGGGCTGGCCCAGCGCCAGGGCAGTTTGCGCCACCAGCCGGCGCACCTGGGCGTTGTCGGGGGCCAGTTGCAAGGCCTTGGCCAGCAAGGCCTCGGCCTGGCCCGGCGCACGCAGGCGCAGTTCCACCACCGCTGCCGACTGCAGCAGCGCCAGGTTGTTGGGCATGCTGCGCAACAGCAGCTGGAACTGCGCACGCGCCCGGGGCAGATCGCCGGTCAGCATGGCCAGCTGGCCATCCAGCAACAGGGTCTGCGGGTGGCGCGGCAGCGCCTGTTGCATGGCCGCATGCTGGCTGCGGGCGGCGTCCAGGTCTTGCCGCGCCAGGGCCAGCGTGACCAGGGCAGCATGGGCGGCTGCATGGTCGGGCTTGGCCGCCAGGGCCTGCTGGTAGGCCTGGCGGATGGCGGCGGGATCGGCCTGCTGGCGGGCCAGCAGGTCGCCCTGCAGCACCCAGCCACCGGCGCTGTTGGGGTGTTGCGCCAGCAGCGCCTGCACCTGGGCCAGGGCGGCGGGCGCATCCCCGGCCACGGCCGCCACACGCGCCTGCAACAACAGCGCCGGCTCAAACCCGGGCACGGCGCGCAGCGCCAATGTCAGCGTGTCGCGTGCGGCATCCAGACGGCCGAGCCCGGCCTCGGCCTCGGCCACCACCACCTTGAGCTGGGCCGTGGCCTGGGCATCGGCCAGCGTGGTGCCACCGAACTGCGCCACGAGCTGGGCCGCCTGGTTGCCCAGCAGCAGGGCACGGGCCAGCAGCGGCAGGACCTGGGCGTCGGGCTGGCGCAATTCCAGCGCACGCCGCAGCTCGGCCTCGGCCGCTGCGGCCTCGCCACGCTCCAGCAGCAATTGACCCAGCAGCACCCGGGCCGGCCCGAGATTGGGTTTTTCTTGCAGCAGGGCCTTCACCGACACCAGCGCAGCGGCGCGGTCTTGCCGGTCGATCAGGCTGCGCACCTGGCCCAGCCGGTCGTCCACACTGCGGCCGCAGGCCGACAGCAGCAGGGCCAGGACCAGCACCAGGACCACACCCAGGCGCGGAACTGGGCCTGGCATCGTGTGCAAACCACGGCGTACAAGCCGCCGGCCATCGGCTGCATGCTGCAGCAGCGCTTGCCAGGGCAAAGGCGTCGGCATGGCAGCGGGCAACATGGCGGCGGTTTGGTTGCCGTGCTGGGCCGCCAGGGTCAGTGCAGGCGCACCAGGCCGGCGGCGGCGCGCATCGCGCCTTCCCCCACGGCCGCACCAAATCGCTTGGCCAAGCGCTCGGCGACGTTGTCACGCGGGGTGTAGTCGATCACTTCCTCGGCCTGGATCACTTCACGTGCCAGGTAGTCGAGGTTGCCCAGCTTGTCGGCCAAGCCCAGCGCCACCGCCTGCTCGCCGTTCCAGAACAGGCCGGAGAAGGTCTCGGGCGTCTCCTTCAGGCGCGTGCCGCGGCCTTCACGCACCACGCCGATGAACTGCTGGTGCACCTGGTCGATCATGGCCTGGGCATATTCACGCTGTTTCGGGTCTTGCGCGGTGAAGGGATCGAGCATGCCCTTGTTGCTGCCGGCCGTGATCAACCGGCGCTCGACGCCCACCTTCTCCATCAAGCCGGTGAAGCCGAAACCGTCCATCAGCACGCCGATCGAGCCGACGATGCTGGCCTTGTCGACATAGATCTCGTCGGCCGCCACGGCGACGTAATAGGCGCCCGAGGCGCACATCTCCTCGACCACGGCGTACACCTTCTTCTGGTGCAGCGCCTTCAGACGGCGGATCTCGTCATAGATGATGCCCGACTGCACCGGGCTGCCGCCCGGGCTGTTGATGCGCAGCACCACCGCGCGTGCACCGGCATCTTCAAACGCGCTGCGCAGGCCCGACATCATCAGCTCGGCACTGGCGTCGCTGTCGGCGGAGATTTCGCCCTGCAGTTCCACCAGCGCGGTGTGCGGGCCGCTGGGCGCGGCCTGGCGGTTGCGGTCGAAGACCACCATCCACAACAGCGCCAGGGCCACGCCCAGCCAGGCCAGGCGGAAGAAGACACGCCAGCGGCGCTCGCTGCGGCGGTCTTGCAGCAGGTCGCGCGCCAGGGTCTCGAGCGAACTTTCCAGCGCCGGGCGCACGCCGTGGGACGGCGCGGCACTGCGGGCTGCTGCGGCACCCGAGCCGTCGGTGGCGTTGGTCGGGCTGTCGTCGGGCGGGGTCATGGCGGGCTCACGGTGGTGGTGAAAGTTCAGCAGCGCCAGCCGGCAACGCCGGCCGCACATCTTGGGAAGGATACCAACAGGCCTGGCCGCCTTGTTCGGCCACGTCCAGGGCGATCAGCTTGCCGCGGCCGCAGGGGCCACCGACACAGCGGCCCTGGGCCGGGTCGTAGCTGGCGCCGTGGATGGAGCAGATGATGAAGCGCTTGTCGGCGTCGAGAAACGCGCCGGGCTGCCAGTCCAGTTCCACCGGCACATGGGCGCAGCGGTTGATGTAGCCGCGCAGCACGCCGCCATGGCGCAGCACAAAGGCGCGGGCCGGCTGGCCCCACAGCAGCACATCGAACACCAGGGCAGTGCCGCGCTCGGCCAGGTCGGCCGACGGCACACAACGGCAGCGCAGCGCTGGCAGGCGGCGGCTGCGGCCCGGGTTCAGGCATGGGCCAGCAGCCAGGCGGCCAGATCGGCCGTGCTGTGGGCCACATGCAGCGGGCCCAGGTCGGCAAAGGCCGCAGGCGCATGGGCGCCAAAGCTCACCGCCACGCTGGCGGTGCCGGCGTTGCGTGCCAATTGCAGGTCGTGGGTGGTGTCGCCGATCATCAGCGTGCGCTCCGGCGCTGCGCCAAGAGCGGTCATCAGCTCGTGCAGCATGCGTGGATCGGGCTTGCCAGCGGTTTCGTCGGCGGTGCGGGTGGCATCGAACAGGCCCTGCAGTTGCACGGTCTGCAAGGCTTCGTCGAGCCCGAGCCGGCTTTTGCCGGTGGCCACCGCCAAGCCGTGCTGGCGGGCCTTCAAGGCATGCAACATGTCCAGCGTGCCCGGAAACAGCACCAGCGCATGCTGGCTTTCAAAATAGTGGTGGCGGTAGCGCTGGCCCAGCTCAGGGTAGCGGCTGGCCGGCAGGCCGGGCACTGCATGCTGCAGCGCTTCGCGCAGGCCCATGCCGATCACATAGCTGGCGACGTCATCACTGGGCACGGCCACGCCCAGGTCGGCGCAGGCCGCCTGGATGCAGCGTGCAATCAGCGCGGTGGAATCAAACAGGGTGCCGTCCCAATCAAACACGATCAGGTCGAAACGGCGGTGCTGCGGGCTGGGCATGGCGTCTCCGGCGCTGAAACCGGGCAGTGTCGCGCATTCGCGCGCCTGGTTTCAGCGGGCAGCGGCCAGCTGCGCCAGCAAGGCGCTGCACTCTGGCGGCAGCGGTGCGGCCAGCGTGGTGCGCAAGCCCGTGGCCGGGTGGTCGAACGCCAGCTGCCGGGCATGCAGGAACATGCGCTCGAAGCGGTGGCCCGCCGGGCCGTCGCCCCGCGCCCATTGCCGGTTCAGCGCGAAATCGCCGTATTTCGGGTCACCCACAATGGCGTGGCCGGCCTGCTGCAAGTGCACCCGGATCTGGTGGGTGCGGCCGGTCTTCAGGGTGACATCGAGCAAGCTGCAATCCTGAAACAGCTGCAGCACCTGCACCAGGCTGATCGAGCGCCGGCCGTCGGGGTGGTCGGCGGCCACTGGCAACACATGGCGCTCGCCACGGGCGTCGAGTGTCTTGTGCAGCGCCACATCCACCACTTTCAGCCGGGCTGGCCAGTGGCCCAGCACCAGGGCCGCATAGATCTTGCCGGTGTCCCGGCTGCGGAACTGGTCTTGCACCTGGGTCAGCGCGCTGCGCTTCTTGGCCAGCAACAGCACGCCCGAGGTCTCCTTGTCGAGCCGGTGCACCAGCTCCAGGAACTTGGCCGCCGGCCGCGCCTGGCGCAGTTGCTCGATCACGCCAAAGCTCACACCCGACCCGCCGTGCACCGCCACCCCGGCCGGCTTGTTGATGGCCAGCAGATGCTCGTCCTCGAACAGGATGGGGAATTCACGCGGCGGCGCAGCGGGGGCGTCGGCCGGTTTGTCGGCCATGCGCACCGGGGGCACCCGCACCTCGTCACCCAGTGCCAGCCGGGTGTCGGCCGCAGCACGGCCCTTGTTGATGCGCACCTCGCCCGACCGGATCACCCGGTAGACATGGGTCTTGGGCACACCCTTGAGCAAACGCAGCAGAAAGTTGTCCAGGCGCTGGCCCTCACCGGCCTCGTCGACCACCACCCGGCGCACCTGCGGCGCGGCGGCTGGCGCGGCGGTCTGGCTGGCGCCGGCCGGCACGGGTTTGCTGCTTATAATGGGCTGAGCCACGATTGGGCCGTAAGTGCTTGATTTATCAGAGTTTACCTGGGCACGCCCGGGTCTATCGTCGGTGGGCGCCGTCACTGGCGTCAAAAAGCGTTGATGCAACAGCTGCGTCTGCGCGGCAGGCCGCAGTCCCCCAAGTGATGCGGCGGCCCCGCTGGCCAGTTGGAAGAGACTCGTTGTCACAGCCGTCCCCGCACAGGGAAGATCAAAAGCTCATGGACGGCAGAGCACCCCGTTGTGGTGGTCTGCTGTCCGCGTCGAAGCCCACAGGGCCTGCATGCCGCCCCTCCCAGCCACCCACCCGCAGTTGCCAGATGATCCATCCGGCAGCCTGGCGCAGCCCCGGCCACCGGCCGGCGCGGCAGCGCCCGCAGGTGGCGTGATGCCCGTGCGCGCCGCGCGCGGGCGGGCAGGGAACCACGGCACCGCCCACCCCCACCGCTTCGCCGCACGCGGCCCCGCTGCACCCATGACCGCCTTGCGGTCACTGCAGCCCAGGGCGATTCCTTCTCCGGCCGTTTCCCGTTTCTCGTGCATCGGAACAGATCACCTGCCTTGACTTCAGCTTGAAGCCTGGCGGTTGATCGAACAGCGCGCGCCTGCCAAGGCGCGCGTGGGACTGGAGTGCACATGAAACGCATGCTGATCAATGCCACGCAGACGGAAGAGCGGCGGCTGGCCATCGTCGACGGGCAGAAACTGCTCGACTTCGAAACCGAGATCGAAGGGCGCGAGCAGCGCAAGGGCAACATCTACAAGGCCGTGGTCACCCGGGTCGAGCCTTCGCTGGAGGCCTGCTTCGTGGAGTACGGCGAAGATCGCCACGGTTTCCTGCCGTTCAAGGAAATTTCAAAGCAGTACTTCCGCGAAGGCATCGAAGCCAAGAACGCCACCATCAAGGAGGCCATCCGCGAAGGCCAAGAGCTGCTGGTGCAGGTCGACAAGGAAGAGCGCGGCAACAAGGGTGCGGCGCTGACCACCTTCGTCAGCCTGGCCGGGCGCTACCTGGTGCTGATGCCCAACAACCCGCGTGGTGGCGGTGTGTCGCGCCGCATCGAGGGCGAAGACCGGGAAGAGCTGAAAGAAAACCTCGACCAGCTCGAATACCCCAAGGGCATGAGCCTGATCGCCCGCACCGCCGGCATCGGCCGCAGCGCGCCCGAGCTGCAGTGGGACCTGAACTACATGCTCAAGCTCTGGAGCGCCATCGACGGCGCTTCGAAGGCGGGCAAGGGCGCGTTCCTGATCTACCAGGAATCAAGCCTGGTGATCCGCGCCATTCGCGACTACTTCACGTCTGATATCGGCGAGATCCTGATCGATACCGACGACATCTACGACCAGGCGCAACAGTTCATGAACCATGTGATGCCCGAGTCGGCATCGCAGGTGAAGCGCTACCGCGACGACGCGGCGCTGTTCTCCCGCTTCCAGATCGAGCACCAGATCGAGACCGCCTTCAGCCGCACGGTGAACCTGCCGGCCGGCGGCGCCATCGTGATCGACCACACCGAGGCACTGGTCAGCGTGGACGTGAACTCGGCGCGCGCCACCCGCGGCGGCGACATCGAGGAAACCGCCACCCGCACCAACCTGGAAGCCGCCGACGAGATCGCCCGCCAGATGCGGCTGCGCGACCTGGGCGGCCTGATCGTGGTCGACTTCATCGACATGGAGGAGAGCAAGAACCGCCGCGAGGTGGAACAGCGCCTGCGTGACGCGATGCGCCAAGACCGCGCGCGGGTGCAGTTCTCCAGCATCAGCAAGTTCGGCCTGCTGGAACTGAGCCGCCAGCGCCTGCGCCCGGCGCTGAGCGAAGGCAACCACATCACCTGCCCGCGCTGCAACGGCACCGGCCACATCCGCGACACCGAGAGCAGCGCGCTGCAGATCCTGCGCATCATCCAGGAAGAGACGCTGAAGGACAACACGGCCGCGGTGCATGTGCAGGTGCCGGTCGAGGTGACCAGCTTCCTGCTCAACGAGAAGCGCACCGAAATCACCAAGATCGAGCTGAAACAGCGCTGTACCGTGCTGCTGGTGCCCAACAAGCACTTGGAAACGCCGAACTACAAGCTCGAGCGCCTGCGCCACGACGACCCGCGGCTGGAAAACCTGCAGGCCAGCTACACCATGATCGAGGAGCCGGACGACGAGGTCGGCATCACCCGGCGCGAGAAGGGCAAGCCCAAGCAAGAGCCGGTGATCAAGGGCGTGCTGCCCGACCAGCCGGCCCCGGTGGCACCACCCAAGCCCGAGCCTGTGGCCGCCAGGCCCATGGCCGGCACCGGCCGCAGCCGCAGCCGCAGCGCCAGCAGCCGCGCCCAGCGCGCCGACCTGGGTGGCCCAGCCACCCGCCGCATCGGCTGGCAGCGGCTTCTTCGGCTGGGTGAAAAAGCTGTTTGGCGGCGCAGCACCTGCGCCGGTGGCCACGCCCGCAACGGTGGCCGCACCCATGGCCACACCACTGGCCACACCAGCCCCGGCCGATGGCGACAAACGTGAAGGCCGGCCGGATGGCCGACGTGACCGGCCCGACCGTGGCGGGCGTGGTGAACGCAGCGACCGTGGCGAACGCGGCGACCGCGGCCCGCGCAACCGCGATGGCAAGCCGGCTGAAGCCCGTGGCGACCGCCCGGAGCGCGGACCGCGCGCCGACCGGCCCGACCGTGGCGAAGCGCGTGGCGAGGGCCGCAATGACGGACGCCCTGACGGACGCCCTGACACCCGCAACGACGGTCGCAATGAAGGCCGCCGCGATGGTCGCCGCAACGAGCGCCCGGCCGACGCCGATACCGCCCTGCGCAACGATCTGGCCGTTGGCGCTGGCACCATCGCTGGCACCCCGGCTGGCGCCGAGGCCCCCCGCCGCGGCCCGCGCCCCGAGCGTGAGGCCCGCCCTGTCGAGCTGACCGACGGCGGCTTGCCGCTGACCGATGGCGCCGTGGCCGCCGATGGCACGCCTGCCGCTGAGGGCAGCGATGCCGCCGGCGACGAGCAGCGCCGCCGCCGCCGCCGCCGCGGTGGCCGTGGCAGCCGCGATGAAGCCGGGCTGGATGCCGGCGCGGAGACCGGGGCTGACGCCGGCACGGCCGCAGTCGCAGACACCGGTGATGACAGCCGGGCTGCCGCCGTGGCTGGCGAAGGCAGCGACACGGCCCAGGCCGATGCCACCTCCACCGCCACGGCCACCGGCGACCAGACCGCCACCGAGCCAGACGGCGCCGAGCGCGACGGTGGCCGCCGCCGCGGCCGTGGCCGTGAACGGGGCCGCCGCGAGCCACGTCCGCAGCTGGACGAGAACGGTCAGCCGCTGGTGATCGACGCCAGCGCTGATCCCGCCGCTGACCCGGTGGCCGATGCCAGCGCGGCGGCTGCGCCCGTCCTGGTGCCCGCGCCTGTGCTTGCAAGCGACACCGCCCCGGCCCCTGCCGCGCCTGCACCGGCCGCCAGCCTGGCAGCACCGGTTGCAAGCAGCCCAGCCCCGGTCGCAGCGGTGGCCGCCGCAAGCGCCCAGGCCATGCCGCCGGCGGCGCCCTTTGTGCTGCCGGTGCAAGACCTGCAGCAACTGGCTGCCGCGTCGGGCCTGCAGTGGGTCAACAGCGACAGCGACAAGATCAGCGCTGCACAAGCAGCGATGGCGGCCGAGCCGGCGCCGGCGCATGTGCCGCGCGAGCGCAAGCCGCTGGTGCTGCTCGACGACGGCCCGCTGGTGCTGGTGGAGACCCGCAAGGATCTGTCCCAGCTGAAGCTGCCGTTCGAGCAGGCCAACCCGCCCGCCTGATCCTGCGCCGCCACTGGCAGCCCGTGAACGCCGCCCGGCCCTGCCGCGGCGGCGTTTTTTTTGCACGGGTTCTCTTGCACTGATTCGTTTGTACTGATTCGTTTGCACTGATGTTTTTGCACGACCGGGGGCTCCGGCCTCCCACACAGACCGCCACACCATGACCGTCACCCTCAAGAAGCCCACGCCCACCTGCATCCCGGTGCATCTGACCGACCGTGCCCACCTGGCTGCGCACAGCGCCAGCCTGCCAGCCTGCCCAGCGCCAATGGTTGGCCACGCTGGGCTTCAGCGGCGCCCCCGACACCCATGCCCTGCTGCCCGACGACCAAGGCCGGCTGCAGGCGGTGTGGGCGGGGGTGCGCACGGCCAGCCACCCGTACGCGCTGTCGGCGCTGCCCAAATCGCTGCCCGCCGGGCGCTACTGCCTGGGCGATGCAGGGCTGCAGGCCGATGCCGAAGCCGCCGCGCTGTCCTGGGCGCTGGGCGCTTACAGCTTCAGCCGCTACAAGGCGGCGCGGCGTGCGCCGGCTGCGTTGCTGCTGCCGTCCAGTGCGGCGGCCCGGCAGGGGCTGCTGCTGGCCGAGGCCATCAACCACACCCGGGACCTGGTGAACACACCGGCCGAACACCTGGGCCCGGCCGACCTGGCGGCTGCGGTGCAAGTGGTGGCCAAGCGCCATGGCGCCAAGTTCCAGCAGACCGTGGGCGATGCCTTGCTGAAGGCCGGCTTCCCGGCCATCCACGCCGTGGGCCGGGCGGCCACCACCGCGCGGGCGCCGCGGCTGATCGAACTGCGCTGGGCCGCGCCCGGCTTGGCCAAGGACGCCCCCAAGCTCACCCTGGTGGGCAAAGGTGTGTGTTTTGATTCAGGCGGCCTGAACATCAAGGGCGCCGATGGCATGCGCCAGATGAAGAAGGACATGGGCGGTGCCGCCAACGCCCTGGGCCTGGCCAGCCTGGTGATGGCGCTGCAGTTGCCGGTGCAGCTGACACTGCTGATCCCGGCGGTGGAAAACGCCATCGCCGGTGATGCCTACCGGCCCGGTGATGTGTTCAAGACCCGCGCCGGCCTGCACATCGAGATCGGCAACACCGATGCCGAGGGCCGGGTGATCCTGTGTGATGCGCTGGCCTATGCCGCCGAAGCCGAACCCGACCTGATCATCGACATGGCCACGCTGACCGGCGCGGCGCGGGTGGCGCTGGGCGGGCAGCTGCCGGCCTTGTTCTGCCGCGACATGGCGATGGCGCGCAGCATCGTCGACCAGAGCCTGGCCCTGCACGACCCGCTGTGGCACTTGCCGCTGTGGGCGGGCTACCACGCCGGCATCGAGAGCGACATCGCCGACATCGTCAACACCGGGCGCGGGCCGCAGGCCGGCGCGATCAATGCCGCGCTGTTTCTCGAAGACTTTGTGCCGGCCCAGCAGGATTGGCTGCACATCGACCTGTTTGCCTGGAACGACAGCCCCCGCCCTGGCCGCCCGGTGGGCGGTGAGGCCCAGACCATCCGCACCCTGCTGGCCTGGCTGCAGCAGCGCTACGCCTGAACGTCAGCGCACCTGAACCGATGCGCACCCGGCCAGCAGCAGCCCGGCCGCCCAGGCCGGCCCGCGCAGCGCCGGGTCAGGGCAGCTTTTCCAGGGCGTGCTGGTAGGCCGGCTGGTGCATCAGTTCGTCCCAGGGCAGCGGGGGGCTCAGCGGCAGCAGGTCGAGGCGGCGCGCCTCGCTGTCGCCGTCGGGCCGCCAGCGGCCGTCTGCCAGGGCAGCCTGCAGGCCGTCGAGCAGGGCATCGACCGCCTCGCCACCATCGAGTGACTGGTTGCACAGCAGCACCATGTCGCAGCCGGCGTTCAGCGCCGCCAGGGCACCGTCGACCGCGCTGCCCGCCACCTTGGCGCCTTCCATGCTGAGGTCGTCGCTGAAGATCGCCCCCTGGAAGCCCAGGTCACCACGCAGGATGTGCTTGAGCCAGCGCTCGGAAAAACCGGCCGGCTGCGCATCGACCTTGGGGTAGACCACATGCGCCGGCATCACGCTGGCCAGGCTGGTGGACAGCCAGCCATAGGGCTTGGCGTCGTCGGCCAGGATGGCCTTCAACGAGCGCTTGTCCACCGGCAGCGCCAGGTGGCTGTCGGCCTTGACATGGCCATGGCCGGGGAAGTGCTTGCCGCAGTTGGCCATGCCGGCCAGCAGCAGGCCGTGCATCAGGCTCTTGGCCAGCATGGTGACCACCCGCGCATCGCGGTGGAAGGCGCGGTCGCCGATCACGCTGCTGCCGCCGTGGTCGAGGTCGAGCACCGGGGTGAAGCTCAGGTCGACGCCGCAGGCACGCAGCTCGGCGCCCAGCACATGGCCGCAGGCGGTGGCGGCATCGGTGGCGGCCAGGGCGTCGCGCATCCACAGCTCGCCCAGCGCGCGCATCGGCGGCAGGTGGGTGAAACCGTCGCTGCGAAAGCGCTGCACCCGGCCACCTTCATGGTCGACGCAGATCAGCAGGTCGGGCCGGATGGCCTTGATCTCGGCCGTCAGCGCGGTGAGCTGGGCCCGGTGCGTCCAGTTGCGGGCAAACAGGATCAGCCCGCCAGTCAGCGGGTGTTGCAGGCGGCGGCGGTCGTCGGCGTTGAGCGTGGTGCCGGCAATGTCCAGCACCACGGGGGCGTGGCCGGTGTCGAGGTCGAAGGACATGGTGGTCGCTTTCAAGGGGGCGGGACAGCGTCAACGACGACGAAGGACGCGGCGTAATCGGTTTCGTCAGTGACGGTGACATGGGCGCGCAGGCCGCGCTGTGCAAACCAGTCCGCCAGGCCGCCATGCAGGCGCACATAGGGCTGGCCGCTGGGGTGGTTGAGGATCTCGCAGGCGCGCCAGGTCATGGGCATGCGCATGCCCATGCCGATGGCCTTGGAAAAGGCTTCCTTGGCCGAGAAGCGGGTGGCCAGGTAGGCCACGCCCCGCACCTCGGCGCGGGCGCGCCGGGCGTGGAAGACCTGCAGCTCGGCCGGGCCCAGCACCTTGTCGGCAAAGCGGTCGCCACGGCGCGCCAACGTGGCGCGCAGGCGGCGGATGTCGCAGATGTCGGTGCCGATGCCGAAGATCATGCTGCTGGCGCAAACGCGGCCTGGATGCAGCGCTGGTAGTCGCGGATGGTCTCGGTCAGCCCCAGCGCCAGCGCATCGGCCACCAGCGCGTGGCCGATCGACACCTCCAGCACGCCAGGCACGGCGCGCAGAAAGTCGCTGAGGTTGGCGCGGTTCAGGTCATGGCCGGCGTTGATTTCCAGGCCCGCCGCCAGGGCGGCCTCGGCCGTGGCGGTGTAGCGCGCCAGCACGGCCGCCTGCTGCGGTGTGCCGTGGGCGCTGGCATAGGCCTCGGTGTAGAGCTCCACCCGCTCGGCACCGGTGGCGCGTGCGCCGGCCATCTGCGCAGGCAGCGGGTCCATGAACAGGCTGACGCGCACACCCAGTGCACGCGCCTCGTCGATCAGCGGCTGCAGGCGTGCAGCATCGTCGGGGAAGCGCCAGCCGTGGTCGCTGGTGAACTGGTCTTCGCTGTCGGGCACGAAGGTGACCTGGTGCGGGCGGACCGCGCGCACAAAGCCCATCAGGTTGTGGAAAGGGTTGCCTTCGATGTTGTATTCGGCCTCGGGCCATTGCTGCAGCAGCGCCTGCAGGTCGTGCACGTCCTGGCTGCGGATGTGGCGGGCGTCGGGCCGCGGGTGCACGGTGATGCCTTGCGCGCCCGCCTCCAGGGCCTGGCGCGACAGCGCCACCACATCGGGGATGCCGATGTGCCGGGTGTTGCGCAGCAGCGCAATCTTGTTGACGTTGACCGACAGCGCCGTGCGGTGCGGCCGGGCATGGGCTTCAGGGGCGACGAGAGGGTTCATGGCAGGGGCCTTGCGCGGCGGTTCGCCTCAGGCTGCGCGCGGCGGTGCCGCGTCCAGCAGCCGGCGCACATCCAGCATCAACTGGCGGGTGCGCAACGTGGGCGAACCCAGATGATAGTGAAGCAGGCTGCGCAACTGGACACGCAGGGCCGGCAAGGCGCTTTGACAGGCCCGCCGCAGCGCCGGCCGATCGCCCGCATCCAGGGCGGCCTGCAGGGCCAGGCACAGCGCGCCGGGCAGGCCCGGGGCTGGGGTACCGACCTGGCTGGCGGACTGGCCGGCAGTCGCGTCGGCGGCCGGCAGCAGGCCCGCATCGCCGCTGAGCCGGTAGTGGCGCCCGGGCTGCACCGCCGCTTGGGTGGTGGTGACGCACGACAGCTGGGGCAGCACACCGGTCTCACGCAGCAGCAGCAGCTCGAAGGCGCGCAGCGGCGCTTCATCGGCGGCCACCGCCAAGGCCTGCAGCGCGTCGGCATAGGCATCGAACAGCGCCGGGTGCGGGTCGCCACGGGCCAGCAGCTTCATCAACAGCTCATTGAGGTAGAAGCCTGAAAACAGCCGCGCCGCCGGCATGGCAGCACCGGCGCCGGCGTATTCGGCCGAGCGCAGCAGCAAGATGTCGGCGCCCTCTTCAGACTTGGGCCGGGTGGTCAGCACCAGCAGGCGCTGGAAGGGCAGCAACACCGGCCGCAGCTGCGAATAGGGCCGCTTGGCGCCCTTGGCCACCGCCGCCAGCCGGCCGTTGTCTCGGGTGAACAGGTCGAGGATCAGGCTGGTCTCGCTCCAGTCCCACTGGTGCAGCACAAAGGCCGGCTGTGGCGCCGCCCGGCTCACCACCGCCCACGCTGCCTGCGCGGCCGGGCTGTCAGAGGCGCAAGGCGCCCAGGCCAAGGATCAGGCGCAAGGCGCCCAGGCCAAGGATCAGGCGCACCGCACCGGCGCACAGCGGTCAGCACAGTGCGCACTCACTCGTAGCCGTAGGACCGCAGATGCTCCTCGCTGTCGGCCCAGCCCGAGCGCACTTTCACCCACAGCTCCAGGAACACCTTGTTGCCGGTGAGCTTTTCCAGCTCGACCCGCGTCTCGCTGCCGATGCGCTTGAGCCGGTCGCCACCATCGCCGATGACCATGCCCTTGTGGGCGTCACGCTCGACCACGATGGTGGCCGCAATGCGGCGCAAGTTGCCCTCTTCTTCGTACTTGTCGATGACCACGGTGGCGCTGTAGGGCAGCTCGTCACCGGTCAGGCGGAACAGCTTCTCGCGGATCAGCTCGGCCGCCATGAACTTGTCGCTGCGGTCGGTGAGCGCGTCTTCCTCGTGCATCCAGGCCTGCGCTGGCAGGTAGGGCTCGACGATCTTGAACAGCCGCTCCACATCGCTGGGCTTGGTCGACGACATCGGCACGTATTCGGTGAAGGGATGGCGCTCCTGCATGCCCTTGAGCCAGGGCAGGATGTCGGTGCGGCGCGCCACCACATCCAGCTTGTTGGCCACCAGAAAGCAGGGCTTGTCCGGCAGGCAGCAGGGCCAGCACCTTGGCGTCGTCGAGGCTGAAGCGGCCGGCCTCGACCATGAACAGCACCACATCCACATCGCCCAGCACCGACGTGACCGTGCGGTTGAGATTGCGGTTGAGCGCCGTGCGGCCGCGGATCTCCTTGGTCTGGAAGCCTGGCGTGTCCACGAAGATGAACTGCGTGGCGTCCAGGGTGCGGATGCCGGTGATGCGGTGGCGCGTGGTCTGGGCCTTGCGCGAGGTGATGCTGATCTTCTGCCCCACCAAGGCGTTCAGCAGCGTGGACTTGCCCACGTTGGGCCGGCCGACGATGGCGATCAGGCCACAGCGGGTGGTGGTGGCGGTGGCGTCTGTGTCAGCGCCAGGGACAGGGGTGTCGGTGATGTCAGTTCCTCAAAAATTGGGGTGGCGTCAGCTGCGCAATGGGCCGCCCGGCTTGTCGCTGGCCTTCAGGCGGCTGAGCATGCGGCGGGCAGCCTCCTGCTCGGCGATGCGGCGCGACCGGCCCTCGCCCTGCTCGGCCAGGCCCAGGGTCGGCACAGCACATTCCACCTCGAAGGTCTGCGCATGCGCCTGGCCCCGGGTGGCCACGATGCGGTAGCTGGGCACGGCCAGCCGGCGGGCCTGCAGCCATTCCTGCAACTCGGTCTTGGCGTCCTTGCTCCAGCTGTCGGCCTCGGTGCTGGTGATCAGTTCGCCGAACAGCTGCCGCACCAGGCGCGTGGCCGCAGGCAGTCCGCCATCGAGGTAAAGCGCGCCAATCAGTGCCTCCACTGCATCGGCCAGGATCGACGCCCGCTGGGCGCCGCCGCCGCGCGCCTCGCCTTCGGACAGGCGCAACACCTCGGGCAAGGCCCAGCACCAGCGCGGCGCGGTGCAGGCTGTCTTCACGCACCAGGTGGGCGCGCACGCGGGTCAGGTCGCCTTCGTCGGACGCGGAGAAGCGCTCGTAGAGCAGGGCCGAGACGGCCATGGCCAGCACCGCATCGCCGAGGAATTCCAGCCGCTCGTTGTGGTCGGCACCGAAGCTGCGGTGGGTCAGTGCGCGCTGCAGCAGGGCCACATCGGCAAAGCGGTGGCCCAGGCGTTGCTGCAGCGCGTCCAGGCGCGGGTCAGTGCGGGATTCCATGGCTCCAGTCAGCGGCATCCGGTTGAACACCAGGGTGCGTTTGCAGGCCGGCCACCCGGCCTGCCGGGCCCGGCATCACTTCGAGCGTCCAGCGTACTTGATCAGCAGGAACACCGGGCCGAAGAGTTCGATTTCCTTCTCGTAGGCAAAGCTGATCACCACCCGGTCGTTCTCCTTGGTGATGTCGAGTTCCTTGCCCTGCAGCGAGCTGATGGTGGCGTCGATCTGGCGCTGCTTGTCGAAGGCGCCGCGGATCTCGGCCACGGTGTTGGCCGGGCTGGCGGCGATGCGGTCGACCACCCCCTGGATGGTGTAGAACTCGGTGACCGTGGGCACCACCCGCACCATCAGGTAGCCGACAAAGCCCACGATGATGGCCCAGGACAGCAGACCGATGAGGGTGAGACCACGGCGCGGTGCTGCCGCCAGGGTGCGTACCGGTGATCGTGTCGACATGTGCGGGGTGCCTCGGGTGGGATGCGGCATCAATTGAAGCTGCCGATGCGGCGCAGGTTGCCGAAATTCATCCACACCATGAAGGCGCGGCCGACGATGTTGGCGTCGGGCACAAAGCCCCAGTAGCGCGAATCCTGCGAATTGTCGCGGTTGTCACCCATCACGAAGTAATGGCCGGCGGGCACTTTGCACGACACGCCTTCTGCGGTGTAGCGGCAGTTGTCACGGAAGTTGACAAAGCTCTCCATCGGCCGGTAGATCGAGGCGCGCTTCGGGTCGACCAGGATGCCGTGCGCCACATCACCCAGCTTTTCGCTGAACTTTGGCGCGTAGCGCATGCTGTCGTCGTCGTAGAAATCACCCTCGGCCTGCACCGGCGCCAGCTGGCCGTTGATGGCCAGTTTCTGGTTGGTGTAGGTGACCTCGTCGCCAGGGATGGCGACCACACGCTTGATGTAATCCACCCGGGTGTCGACCGGATAGCGGAAGACGATCACGTCGCCGCGCTTGGGGTCGTTGTTCGGGATGATCTTGGTGTTGATCACCGGCAGACGCACGCCGTAGTGGAATTTGTTCACCAGGATCAGGTCGCCCACCAGCAGCGTGGGCACCATCGACCCCGACGGGATCTTGAACGGCTCGAACAAGAACGAGCGCAGCAGGAACACCGCCAGAATCACCGGGAACAGCCCGGCCGTCCAGTCCAGCCACCAGGGCTGCATCAGCAGCTTGCTCGCGCGCTGCGGCCACGTCGCCGTCCACCTTGGAGATGCCCATCTTGCCGAGCTCGGCACGGCGCTGCGCGTCCTGGGCACTGAGCGCCTCGGCAGCGGCCAGTCGGGCGGGCGCAAACCGGAAGCGCTCAGCCAGCCAGTACAGCCAGCGTGACCACCGTCAGCACAAACAGCAGCAGCGAAAAATTGCCGATCCAGTAACCCAGCCACCAGCCGGCACCGTAGACCAGCAGGGCGCCGTACAGCACGGCGGTCAAAGCACTCATCATGGGCAGGTGTCTTGTTCTTGAACGGGTTGGGGTCAGTCATCGACCTGCAGGATGGCGAGGAAGGCTTCTTGCGGCACCTCGACCGAGCCGATCTGCTTCATGCGCTTCTTGCCTGCCTTCTGCTTCTCGAGCAGCTTCTTCTTGCGCGAGATGTCACCGCCATAACATTTTGCCAGCACGTTCTTGCGCAGCGCCTTGATGTTCTCGCGCGCGATGATGTTGGCGCCGATGGCCGCCTGGATGGCCACGTCGTACATCTGCCGCGGAATCTGCTCGCGCATCTTGGCCGCCACCGCGCGGCCGCGGAACTGGCTCTGCACCCGGTGCACGATGATGCTCAGCGCGTCGATGCGGTCGCCGTTGATCAGCAGGTCCACCTTCACGACATCGGCGGCGCGGTATTCCTTGAACTCGTAGTCCATGCTGGCGTAGCCGCGGCTCACGCTCTTCAACTTGTCGAAGAAGTCCAGCACGATCTCGGCCAGCGGCATGTCGTAGGTCAGCATCACCTGGCGGCCGTGGTAGGCCATGTTCAGCTGCACGCCACGCTTCTGGTTGGCCAGGGTCATCACCGGGCCGACATAGTCTTGCGGCATGTACAGGTGCACGGTGACGATGGGCTCGCGGATTTCCTTGGTGCGGCCCAGGTCCGGCATCTTGCTGGGGTTTTCGACCTCCAGCACCGTGCCATCGTTGAGCTCGACCTGGTAGACCACGCTGGGCGCGGTGGTGATCAGGTCCTGGTCGAACTCACGCTCCAGCCGCTCCTGCACGATCTCCATGTGCAGCAGGCCGAGAAAGCCGCAGCGAAAGCCGAAGCCCAGCGCCTGGCTCACCTCGGGTTCATAGCGCAGGCTGCTGTCGTTGAGCTTGAGCTTTTCCAGCGCATCGCGCAGCTGGTCGTATTCACTGGCCTCGGTGGGGTACAGGCCGGCAAACACCTGCGGCTGGATCTCCTTGAAGCCGGGCAAGGCCGTGCCTGCGGGGCCAGCGTTGTTGGGCAGCTTTTTCTCGAGCGTGACGGTGTCGCCCACCTTGGCGGCCTGCAGTTCCTTGATGCCGGCGATCAGGAAACCCACCTCGCCGGCGCGCAGCTCTTCGCAGGCTTCGCTCTTGGGCGTGAACTTGCCGAGGTTCTCCAGCGGGTAGACGGCGTTGGTGGCCATCATGCGGATGCGGTCGCCTTTTTTCAGCACGCCATCGACCACACGCACCAGCATCACCACGCCGACATAGTTGTCGAACCAGCTGTCGACGATCATCGCCCGCGGCGCACCGTCGGGGTCGCCCTTGGGCGGCGGCATGCGGCTGATCACCGCTTCCAGGATGTCGTCGATGCCCAGGCCGGTCTTGGCCGAGCAAGGGATGGCATCGTCGGCATCGATGCCGATCACGTCTTCGATCTCGGCCTTGGCGTTGTCCGGGTCTGCATTGGGCAGATCCATCTTGTTGAGCACCGGCACCACTTCCACACCCAGGTCCAGCGCGGTGTAGCAGTTGGCCACGGTCTGGGCTTCCACACCCTGGCTGGCATCAACCACCAGCAGCGCGCCTTCACAGGCCGACAGCGAGCGGCTCACCTCGTAGCTGAAGTCGACATGCCCGGGCGTGTCGATCAGGTTCAGGTGGTAGACCTGCCCGTTCTTGGCGGTGTAGCGCAGCGACGCGGTCTGGGCCTTGATGGTGATGCCGCGCTCGCGCTCGATGTCCATCGAGTCGAGCACCTGCGCTTCCATCTCGCGGTCGCTCAGGCCGCCGCAACGGTGGATCAGGCGATCTGCCAGGGTCGACTTGCCGTGGTCGATGTGGGCAATGATCGAGAAGTTTCTGATGTGGTCCATGGGTTCGATCGAGGGCCCTGCGCGAACTGGGTGGTGGCTGCCAGCCCGGTTGCGCTGTGGGCGCAGACGCGTGCTGGGTCAGCGCGCGTGAGACACAAAAAAAAGGCACGTCCAAATGGAGACGCGCCTTCCAACAAATGTTTGGCAACTGCTTGTTGGGCCTTCATTGTAGCCAAAACGTCTGGGCTGGAAGCCGCCTGGATGCTGCATCCCCGGCCGTTGCGACCCGCCAACAAGGCAAAGTCATCCACAGTTTGCCCACAGCCGTCAGCGCAATCTGACACCTTGTTGGCGGCACGCAACAGGCCAAGGCCGAATCGCTGAAAACCAAGCCTGTTGCCTTTGATTCTAGCCGTCAGACACGGCAATCGACGGTGCGGCGCCCGTGAAGCGAGCATTCGCCAACTTTTCTACCACCCCAGTGCACACCAGGGAATTGCCACCATGTGAAAAGACCCACTGCACCGGTCGGCGAAGCAGGCCATTCAGACCCGGCCGCCCGCTGCAGTTCGACCGCATCAGCGACCGGGGCGGATCACCAGATAGTTGACCCATTCACCGCGGCGCACCATCACGCTGACCGCGCGCGACTTCTCGGCCTTGCCCGCCACCGCCAGAAATTGCTTGGTGTCGGTGACTTCGGTGTTGTCGAGGGTCAGGATCACGTCGCCCTCACGCAGGCCGGCGCGGGCTGCAGCGCCGTCCACCGCGTCGACCTTGACGCCGCCCCGCAGCTTGAGATCGCGCTTCATGCTGTCGCTCAGGTCAGACACCGTCAGGCCCAGCGCCGACTTGGCTGCGGCACCCGGTGCAGCGCTTTCACTGAGCGCCACCTTGACCGGCGCTTCGGGCTCGAACTCGGCCACGGTGACGGTCACGTCACGGTAGCTGCCACGGCGAAACACCTGCAGCACGGCTTTGCTGCCCGGCTTGGATGCGCCGACGATGCGTGGCAGGTCACCCGACTTCTCGATCACCTTGCCATCAACCTTGGTGATGATGTCGCCGGCTTCGACGCCCGCCTTGTCGGCCGGGCCGCCACTTTCAGCACCGCGCACCAAGGCGCCGGTGGGCTTGCCCAGGCCGATGGATTCGGCCACGTCCTTGGTGACCGGCGCAATGGTGACGCCGATGCGCCCGCGGATCACCCGGCCACTGGCGCGCAGCTGGTCGGCCACGTTCTTGGCCTCGTCGATCGGAATGGCGAACGAGATGCCCATGAAGCCGCCAGAGCGGCTGTAGATCTGGCTGTTGATGCCCACCACCTCACCACGCAGGTTGATCAGCGGGCCACCCGAGTTGCCGGGGTTGATGGCCACGTCGGTCTGGATGAAGGGCAGGTAATCCCCGGTGTCACGCGCCTTGGCGCTGACGATGCCGGCCGTGACGCTGTTTTCCAGGCCGAAGGGTGAGCCGATGGCCATCACCCATTCGCCCACCTTCAGGCGGCCCACGTCGCCGAGCTTGACGGCCGGCAGGCCGGTGGCCTCGATCTTGACCACGGCCACGTCGGTGCGCTTGTCCAGGCCGATCACCTTGGCCTTGAACTCGCGCTTGTCGGTGAGCGTGACCAGCAATTCGTCGGCACCGTCGACCACATGGGCGTTGGTCATCACAAAACCATCGGCACTGAGGATGAAGCCTGAGCCGACGCCGCGCTGTTGCGGCTCGTCGTCAGCACCGCCGCCGCCACCGCGTGGCCCACCGCGGCCACCCGGCAGCGGGATGCCAAAGCGCCGGAAAAACTCTTCCATGCTGGGGTCGACGCCACCACCACCGCCGCCAGGTGCGGCATTGCGGCCCTGGCGCTCCAGGGTGCGGATGTTGACCACCGACGGACCGACACGCTCGACCAATTCGGTGAAATCAGGCAGCTCGATGCGCGACTGGGCCACCGCAGCGTGCGGCATCCATGCGCCGGCCAAGCCAATGGCCAGGCTGGCCAGCAAGGCTGCACGGCGGCCGCGCTGCAGCGGCCGCCCCATCGAAACAATCAGATCGGACATGCACGCACCTTTGATTCGGGAAATGGACAACATGGCAGCGCAGTTGGAGGCGCGGCGTGGAAATTCAACGCTTGCGCTCCAGCGAAGCTTCAAATTGCTGGGCGGTGGACATGGGCACCTCGCCGACCACCGTGAGCCACCAATCCCCACGCCGGGCCATCACCGCATGCGACGCGCCGGTGCTGCTGCCCATGGACTTGGCATGGCGCTTGGCGTCATAGCGTTCAATGAACACCGACACCTGGGCCAAGCCATCGGAATACACCGACTGCACGACCTGCTGCGGCAGGCTGTTGTCCATCACCGTGGCGTCCAGCGGACGCCGGGTACAGCTGACCAGCTGGAAGCCGGGCACCGGTTTGCTCATGACCCAGCCTTCGGCTTCCAGGTGGGTGCGCTCGGCCTGCGGGCGCAACACGCGAAAGCCGTCGAGCTGCTTCATCGGCTTGATGAAGAGTTCAGGCTGCGGCTTGCCGCCCAGACGCACATCGACGAAGGCCGACGACTCCAGCACATCACCAGCGGGCGCCAGCACATCATGGCGCAGCAGCAGGCCGGTTTCGCGGTGGGACCACAGCCGCTGGGCAAAGCGGTGGCGGTCACGCGGTTTGAGCAGCAGCACGTCAGCGTCCAGGCCGGCGACGCGTTCCTGGCCCAGCTTCTGCAAGTCGTAGTTGTCGAGCACACGCGCCGCCGTGAGCACAGGCAGGGCAGGAAACTGCGCCACCGGATCGCGGTGTTCCACCAGTGCACGCCTGGCAACCGGCCAGAGGGTGACGACCTGGTCGTTGTGGCGGTATTGCAGGCGGCTCTCACCATCGAGCGGCTCAACCCGCTCATAGGTCTGGCGGCCGTCGCCCTGGTGCAGCACCCGCGCGCTGCTGACACTGCCACCGGCGCTGTAGGTCAGCGTGCCCTGGTAACTGCTGCTGGCAGCCGCCTGCTGGATGCGCTGCAGCCAGGGGTCGGCATCAACGGCCGCCGACGCTGCAGGCGCGGCAGCTTGCCCGCCGGCAACCTGGCCTGCACCCAGCAGGGCCAGCACGACACCCAGGCTCCAGCGCCCCAGCCGAATCCGGGTTGGCGCTGCGCGCATGCTCACTGGCCTTCAAAGACGATGTGCACCCGCTGCTCAGCCCCAGTACCCGGCATGGCGCCACTGGCGAGGCTGCGGTGCGCTGACAAGTACCGGTCGAGCTGCGCATTGCGCACCAGCACCGCGCTGGCACTGCCCGTCGCACCAGTGCTGGTCGACGCCATCACGGGCGCGTCGGCAGGCGCAGGGGATATCACCCGGGTGACCACCATCACGCCAGCCACGGCAACGAACCCGGCGGCCACCGCAGCGGGCGCCATCAACCAGTGGCGTGCCGGCCGTACCCGACCACGCAAGATGCTGCCGTTGGCCGCCTGCGGCACGCCGACAGCCGCCACCACGGGAGCAGCTGGCTGCAGTGGCGCGGGCGCCAGGGGCACCGGTTCCTGGGCCAGGCGTTGCCGCAAAGCCTGCAGAAAAACCGCATCCCGTGCAGCCGTGCTGGCAAGGTCGTCGCTGCGCAGCACATCGCCGATCAGGTGGTAGGCGTGCCAATCACGCCGCGTGTCGGCGTCGAGCCGCCACAAGGCACAAGCGCCGGCAGCCTGGCCGGGCGCAAGATCACCGTCCATCAGGGACGACAGCTGTTGCCGGCGGGCATCGGTGGGTTCAGACCTGTTCAACATGGTGCTTGTTCACTTCCAGGGCCATTGGTCAGGCGCGCAGGCCCGCAGGGCCTCGGGGAAACACAGGCCCGCAAGGGGCACGGCGGTCGGCGCAAGGGTGGTCACCATCGCTCACCCTCACGGGTGTCGAGCAGCGGCCGCAAGCGCTGGGCGATGGATTCACGCGCCCGGAAAATGCGGGATCGCACAGTGCCGATGGGGCAGTTCATCAACTCGGCAATCTCTTCATAGCTGAGGCCTTCGATCTCGCGCAGGGTGATGGCCTGCCGGAGATCGTCAGACAAAGCCTCGATGGCTGCATTGACGGCTTGGGCAATTTCTTTGCTGGCCAGCACGGCCTCAGGCGTTTCACCGTCGGTTAGTTCGCGCTCGACGCGGGAAGTTTCATCCTCGTCATCATTCATGCTGGCGCGTGCGGATTCAGTCACCAGGGGGTCGCGCTTGAGATCGCCCAGCGCCTTCTTGGCGGTGTTGACGGCGATGCGGTACAGCCAGGTGTAGAACGCAGCGTCGCCGCGGAACTGCGGCAGGGCGCGGTAGGCGCGGATGAAGCTCTCCTGCGCGATGTCTTGCACCAGGTCGACATCACGCACCATGCGGGCGATCAGGCGCTCGATGCGGCGCTGGTACTTGACCACCAGCATCTCGAAGGCCTTGGGGTCGCCGCCCTTGGCGCGCTCGACCAGCAGGGCGTCGACATCATCGATGCTCATGCTGCGCCCCCGCCTGCCACCGGCCGTGCCACACCGGCATGGGCGGCCAGCGCCACCCGCAGGCCATGCCAGGCGGCCTGCGCACTGCTGGCACTGGCCACACGCCACCGCACGCGCCCGGCAACCGGATGCAACTGCAGCAGCACCCAGGTGCCCAGGTCCAGCGCCACCACCAGGCGCTGCAGCGGCTGCTCAGCCACCGCGCCCACACTGTGCCAGGCCTGCCCGTCCCAGCGCAGGCGCCCGGGTGATGGTGGCAGCGCGCGGCGCGCCAGACGCAGCCCGATTGCGGCCAGCACGGCCGCAGCCGCCAACACGCACAGCCAGGCTGGCGTAGCCAGTGGCCATTCAGCATGCAGCGCCAGCCAGGTGGCCAGCAGCGCGCCGGCGCTGGCGTGCAGCAAGGTGATCACCACGCGCTCAAGCCGGCCGTCGGCCAGCAGGGCGTCGACGGGCGGGGCAGCGCGCATGCGCGTCGCCGGCGCCTGTCACACGCGGCGCAGGACCAGCGTGCCGTTGGTGCCGCCGAAACCGAAGTTGTTTTTCACGGCCACATCGATCTTCATGTCCCGCGCCGTGTTGGCGCAGTAATCCAGGTCGCATTCGGGATCCTGGTTGAAGATGTTGATGGTGGGCGGCGAGACCTGGTGGTGCAGCGCCAGCGCGGTGAAGACTGTCTCGATGCCACCGGCACCACCCAGCAAGTGACCCGTCATCGATTTGGTCGAGTTGACCACCAGCTGCTTGGCATGGTCACCAAACGCCAGCTTGATGGCGTTGGTCTCGTTCAGGTCACCCAAGGGCGTGGACGTGCCATGCGCATTGAGGTACTGCACCGCGTCGGCATTGATACCGGCGTTGCGCAGCGCGGCACGCATGCTGCGCTTGGGGCCGTCGACGTTGGGCGCGGTCATGTGGAAGGCATCGGCGCCCATGCCGAAGCCGGCCAGCTCGGCGTAGATCTTGGCGCCACGCTGCTTGGCATGCTCGTATTCCTCGAGCACCAGCACGCCAGCACCTTCACCCAGCACAAAGCCGTCGCGGTCCTTGTCCCAGGGCCGGCTGGCGGTCTTGGGATCGTCATTGCGGGTCGACAGCGCGCGTGCGGCCGCAAAGCCACCGATGCCCAGCGGCGAGACCGTGCTCTCGGCACCGCCAGCCACCATCACGTCGGCATCACCGTATTCGATCAGCCGGCCGGCCTCGCCGATGGCGTGCAAGCCGGTGGTGCAGGCCGTCACGATCGCCAGGTTGGGGCCGGTGAAGCCGTACTTGATCGAGATGTGGCCAGAGATCATGTTGATGATCGAGGCCGGCACGAAAAACGGCGAGATGCGGCGTGCGCCGCGGGCGGCGAACTCGATCTGGGTCTGCTCGATCAACGGCAGGCCGCCGATGCCCGACCCCACCAGGCAGCCGATGCGCTCGGCCTGTTCTTCGGTCAGCGCATCGCCGGTGGGCAAGCCGGCATCCTGCACCGCCTGGATGGCTGCGGCCATGCCGTAGTGGATGAAGCTGTCCATGTGGCGGGCTTCCTTGGCGGGGATGTACTCCTCGATCTTGAAACCCTTGACCTCACCGGCAAACCGGCAGGACAAGCCGGCAGCGTCGAAGCGGGTGATGTTGTCGATGCCTGAACGGCCAGCGACAAGATTGGCCCAGCCATCGGCCACGGTGTTGCCCACCGGGCTGATCAGGCCCAGGCCGGTGATGACGACGCGACGGCGGCTCATGTCAGACAGGCATCAGGCCTTTTGGTGCTTGACGGCGTAGTCGATCGCCAGCTGCACCGTGGTGATCTTCTCGGCTTCTTCATCGGGGATCTCGATGCCGAACTCGTCTTCGAGTGCCATCACCAGTTCCACGGTGTCCAGCGAGTCGGCACCCAGGTCGGCCACGAAGGCCTTTTCGTTGGTGACTTCGGCTTCGGCCACGCCAAGTTGCTCGGCAATGATCTTCTTGACGCGTGCTTCGATATCGCTCATGACTCCTCCAGGAGTGGTAATTTCAAAAACAGCCCAGGATTCTACCGGCGGTGCAGCGCTTGCCTTGCAGACGCTGTCGCCGTGCCGGTCGGGCTCGTGACCGGCAAGGTCGGTGTGGCGTGGCAGCCCGCCGGGCAGCCACCGCGCCGATCAACCCATGTACATGCCGCCGTTGACATGCAATTCGGTACCGGTGATGTAGCCGGCCAGCGGGCTGGCCAGAAACGCCACCGCATGGGCGATCTCGTCGGGCGTGCCGAGGCGGCCCAGCGGGATCTGGCCCAGCAGCGCGGCCTTCTGGGCCTCGGGCAGATCGGCTGTCATGTCGGTGGCGATGAAGCCGGGCGCAATGCAGTTGACGGTGATGTTGCGGCTGCCCAGTTCGCGCGCCAGCGCCCGGGTCATGCCGGCCACGCCGGCCTTGGCCGCCGCGTAGTTGGCTTGGCCTGCATTGCCGCTGGCACCCACCACCGAGGTGATGTTGATGATGCGGCCGTGGCGCTGCTTCATCATCGGGCGCATCACTGCCCGGCTGCAGCGGAACACCGCCTTCAGGTTGGTGTCGAGCACCGCGTCCCAGTCGGCATCCTTCATGCGCATGGCCAGGGTGTCGCGGGTGATGCCGGCGTTGTTGACCAGCACCTGCAGGCCACCGTCGGCCTTGACGATGGCATCGATGGCAGCGTCGACCGCTGCCGCGTCGTTCACGTCCAGGCACAGGCCACGGCCGCCGCTGTGGCGCCAGTGCGTCCGTGATGGCAGCGGCGCCGGCATCGCTGGTGGCCGTGCCGATGACCTTGAAACCTTGCGCAGCCAGCGTGGCGGCAATGGCCCGGCCGATGCCCCGCGAGGCGCCCGTCACCAGCGCGACCTGGCGGGCACTGCCGCTGGGGGCGGTCATGCCAGCAGCCCCTTGGTGTCCTGCAGGACGCCGGGTCGAAAACCGCCCCGCTGAGCAGATCGGCGTCGATGCGCTTGACCATGCCGGCCAGCACCTTGCCCGGGCCGCATTCGATGATGTGGGTGGCGCCCATGGCCTTCAGCGCCTGCACCACTTCCACCCAGCGGACCGGGCCGGACGCCTGGCGGTACAAGGCATCCCGGATGGCGTCAGGCGTTGTGGGCGCGGCGACGTCGATGTTGTTGAGCACCGGCAGGCGCGGGGCCTGCAGTGCCACATCCACCAAGTGCTTGCGCAGCGCGTCGGCAGCCGGCTGCATCAGCGCGCAGTGGAACGGCGCCGACACCGCCAGCGGCAGTGCCCGCTTGGCACCTGCCGCCTTGAGCAGTTCACAGGCCTTGGCCACCGCCGCCTGGCTGCCGGAAATCACGGTCTGCTTCGGATCATTGAAGTTGGCGGCCGACACCACCTCGCCGGTCTCCAGCGCGGCCTGGGCACAGCCGGCGACCACGGCATCGGCATCCAGCCCCAGGATGGCAGCCATGGCGCCCTGCCCCACCGGCACGGCCTGCTGCATGGCCTGGGCCCGCAGGCGCACCAGCGGCAGGGCATCGGCCAGACTCAAGGACCCGGCAGCCACCAGCGCGCTGTATTCGCCCAGCGAATGGCCCGCCACGGCCACCGGCTGCGCGCCGCCTTCGGCCAACCAGGCACGCCAGGCGGCCACAGCGGCGGTCAACATCACCGGCTGGGTGTTGGTGGTCAGGTCCAGCTGCTCCTTGGGGCCGCTGGCAATCAGCTGGGCGATGTCCTCGCCCAGCGCGGCCGAAGCCTCTTCCAGCGTGGCACGCACGGCCGGGTGGTCACCCCAGGCATCGAGCATGCCCACAGCCTGGGACCCCTGGCCGGGAAAGACAAAAGCGAACGAAGTCATCGAGAAAAGCGCTCCGGGCGGGACGTTGTCAGGATCGGGTCGACTGGCTGGCTGCGCTCAATAGTCGAGCAACACCGCGCCCCAGGTGAAGCCGCCGCCCACACCTTCGAGCATCAGCGTGTCGCCGCGCTGGATGCGACCGCTGCGCACAGCCTGGTCCAGCGCCAGCGGGATCGACGCGGCCGAGGTGTTGCCATGCTGGTCGACGGTGACGATCAGCTTGTCGAGCGGCAGCTTCAGCCGCTTGGCCGTGCCTTGCATGATGCGGATGTTGGCCTGGTGCGGAATCAGCCAGTCGATGTCAGCAGCGGTCCGGCCGGCTTTTTCAAGCGTGGTGCGGGCCGCTTGCTCCAGCACGCCCACCGCCAGCTTGAACACCGCCTGGCCGTCCATCTTCAGCAGCGGGTCGCCCAGCACCTGGCCGCCGGACACCGTGCCGGGCACACACAGGATGCCGACATGGCGGCCGTCGGCATGCAGGTCGGTGGCCAGGATGCCGGGCTCATCGCTGGCTTCCAGCACCACTGCGCCGGCGCCATCGCCAAACAGCACGCAGGTGCCACGGTCGTTGAAATCCAGGATGCGCGAAAACACCTCGGCGCCGATCACCAGCGCGCGCCGCGCCGTGCCGGTGCGGATCAGGGCGTCGGCCATGGTCAGCGCATAGACGAAACCCGAGCACACCGCCTGCACATCAAACGCCGGGCAGCCGACGATGCCGAGCTTGCTCTGCACGATGCAGGCGGTCGACGGAAACACCATGTCGGGTGTCGACGTGGCGACGATGATCAGGTCGATGTCCGACAGGCTGGCAGCCGGCGGCTTCGATGGCGTGGCGGGCTGCACCCACCGCCAGGTCGCTGGCATTGGTGTCGGCATCAACAAAGTGGCGGGCATGGATGCCGGTGCGCTCGACGATCCAGTCGTCGCTGGTTTCGACTCCGCGCTGGGCCAGTTCCTGGGCCAGGTCGGCATTGCTGAGCCGGCGCGGCGGCAGCATGCTGCCGGTACCGGCAATGCGGGTGAAGCGGGGCAAGCCGGGGGTGGTGGGCGCGGGGCTGTGGTTCATGCGGCTTTGGCAGGCGACGTAGCAGCAAGGCTCTGGTTGGTGTCGGGTGGACCCGACATGCCCGCCACTGCAGGTGAAGATGCGGCCAGCGTGTTGCGGATGCGGTCATGCACGCGGTCGAGCAAGCGGTTGCGCGCCGCATCATAAGCCCGGGCCAGGGCGCGTTCGAAGGCGAAGGCGTCTGACGAGCCATGGGCCTTGAACACCAGGCCGCGCAGGCCCAGCAAGGCACCGCCGCTGTAGCGCCGGTGGTCGAGCCGGGCCTTGAAGCGCTGCAGCACCGGCATGGCCACCAGCGCCGCCAGCTTGGAAAACGGCGTGCGGGTGAACTCGTCCTTGATGATCTGGCCGAGCATGCCGGCCAGGCCTTCACTGGTCTTGAGCGCCACATTGCCGACAAAGCCGTCACACACCACCAGGTCGGTCGTGCCCTTGAAGATGTCATTGCCTTCCACATTGCCGTGGAAGTTGATCTGCCCGGCGGCGGCAGCGTCACGCAGCAGCTCGGCGGCACGCTTGATGACCTCGCTGCCCTTGATCGTTTCTTCGCCGATGTTGAGCAGGCCGACGCTGGGGTTGTCCTTGCCGTCGAGCGCGCTGACCAGGGCGCTGCCCATCACCGCAAACTGCAGCAGGTGCTCGGCACTGCAATCGACGTTGGCGCCCAGGTCCAGCACCTTGGTGAAGCCACCGGTCTGGTTGGGCAACAGCGCGGCGATCGCCGGGCGGTCGATGCCATCGAAGGTCTTGAGCACATAGCGCGCCAGCGCCATCAGCGCACCGGTGTTGCCGGCCGACACGCACACGTCTGCCGCCGCCAGGCCAGCCTCGCTGGGCTTGAGCTGGGCGATGGCCACGCGCATCGACGAATCGCGCTTCTTGCGCAGCGCCACCTCCACCGCGTCGTGCATGGCCACCACCTCGGTGGCCACCACCAGCGTGGTGCGCGGCCAGTGGCGGGCCGGCGCCAGTGCATCGGCCGTGCCAACCAGCACCAGGTCCGCCAGCGGGTGGGCGTCGAGGAAGCTCTTGCAGGCCAGGCAAGGTGACCGACGGGCCGTGGTCACCGCCCATGCAATCGACGGCCACACGGACACGGGCCAGGGGTTGCAGAGCAGGTTGCAATGGGGGCATGGGCACGGCAGGCAACAGCGGTGGGTCAGCCGATCAAGCCGGCAGGCAGCAGGGCGAACATGACCCTGTCATGACGGTAGGCGACGCAGGCGGCCGGCACAAGCGGGGCGCGCCCAGGTGGGCTGTGCAGACCTGCCATGCAGCATTGCCCAGAGTGCAGGCGCAGTTGGCGTGCGCAGGCGCAGCCCATGTGCAGCCGCAGCCAATGACAAAACCCGACTCCGCAGCAGGCGGGGCCGGGTCTGGGCAATCTGCGTCATGGGCCAGCGCCGGTGTGGGCAGCACAGGCTGCACCGGCCAGGCCACAGATCAGGCGTCAGCCTTGGTCTTGAGCACCTTGCGGCCGCGGTAAAAGCCGGTGGGGCTGATGTGGTGGCGCAGGTGCACTTCACCGGTGGTGGGCTCGATCGCCGTGCCCGGGGTCACCAGGGCGTTGTGCGAGCGGTGCATGCCGCGCTTGGAAGGCGACTTCTTGTTCTGTTGAACGGCCATGGTGGTTCTCCTGAATCGGGCTTGCTGGATGTGGCGCAGCCATGTTGTGCGCGTGTCACAACTTGGCTTGCGGATCGCACGGCCTGCCCAACGACCGGTCAGCTGCCATGCGAAAAGCCCTCGACTATAGCATCCAGCCAAGCCTGCAGGCCAATTGCGGCGTCAGCCGCCGGCCGCATCCGGTGTGGAAGATTTCAAGCGCTGCAGCGCGGCGAAGGGGTTTTCGCGCTCGGGCACATCGTCGGGGGCCGGTGCGTCGCCCAGCGGCACCGGCAGGGGCTGCGGGCACACGCCGTGGCGCGGCACGATCGGCAACGCCAGCAGCAGTTCATCTTCAACCAGCTCGCGCAGGTCAAGAGACTTGCTCAGTGCCAGCACGTCGTCCTCCAGCTCGGCATCCAGCGCCTCGGCCTGCGCCTCGCCGCGCACAAACCGCAGGCGCTGGTCAATCGCCAGTGGCACGCTCAAAGGCTGCAGGCAGCGCTGGCAGGTCAGCCACACCGGCGCCTGCGCCTGCAGGTGCAACCACAGCTCGGCATCACCGGCGGTGACAGGCACCCGGCGGCCTTGCGCCTGCCAATCGACCGCAGCCAGGGCCGTGTCCTGCGGCGGCGCCTGCAGTTCGGCCAGCCGTTGCAGGCTGTCGCCAGGCCACTGGCCGGACAGTTGGGCAGACTCGGCGATGAAGGCCGACACATCCAGCCGCAACGCATCATGGGGGCGTTTCATCTGGCCAGTGTACGGGGGCGCCATGGAACAATCCGGCGCATGTCCATGCCCCCGCCCGCCAGCCCGGCCCCCACCCGACCGCCGCTGGTGCTGGGCTCCACATCGCCCTACCGGCGCGAATTGCTGGCACGCCTGCAGCTGGATTTCAGCGTCGACGCGCCCCGGGTGGATGAAACACCGCGCAGCGGGGAAGCCCCGGCTGATCTGGCGCAGCGCCTGGCGCTGGAGAAGGCGCAGGAGGTGGCGGCCCGCCACCCGGGTGCGGTGGTGATTGGCGCCGACCAGGTGGCTGAACTCGACGGCCAGGCCATCGGCAAGCCCGGCCACCATGCCGGCGCCGTGGCGCAGTTGCAGGCGATGCGCGGCCGGCAGGTGGTGTTCCACAGTGCGGTGGCTGTGGTGCGGCCGGACACCGGCTTTGCCCAGGTGCTGCTGGCAGCGGTGGTGGTGCAGTTCCGCGCCCTGGGTGATGCGGAGATCGAGCGCTACCTGCGCCTGGAGCAGCCCTATGACTGCGCTGGCAGCGCCAAATCTGAAACCCTGGGCATCGCCCTGCTGGAACGCATCGACTCCGACGACCCCACCGCGCTGGTGGGCCTGCCGCTGATGCGCACCTGCGCCCTGCTGCGCCAGGCCGGCATCGACCCGCTGGCCGCACTGGACATCCCGGCGGGCCGCGCATGAGCACCCGGCCTGGTCAGCTGCTGCTGGTGCCCAACACCCTGGACCTGGGCACCGACTGCGAGGTGCCGCTGGACGACGTGCTGCCGCAGGCCGTGATCCAACGCGCGGCCACGCTGGGCCACTGGGTCTGCGAAAACGCCAAGACGACGCGGGCCCTGCTCAAACGGGTGCAGCAGCTGGTACCGCTGGCGCTGCCGCTGCAGCAGATCCAGATCACCGAGCTGCCACGCCCAGCCAAGGGCGGCGGCAAGCCGGCGGCACCGCCCGACCTGCGGCCGCTGCTGGCGCCGGCACTGGCCGGCAACGATGTGGGGCTGCTGTCCGAAGCCGGACTGCCCGCCGTGGCCGACCCTGGCGCGGCACTGGTGCAGGCCGCCCATGCGCTGGGGCTGGTGGTGGTGCCGATGTCGGGCCCCAGTGCACTGCTGCTGGCGCTGGCGGCCAGCGGCCTGAACGGCCAGAGCTTCGCGTTTGTCGGCTATCTGCCGGTGGAGCCAGCAGCGCGTGCGGCGCGCATCCGCGAACTGGAGACCTTGTCACGCCGGTCGGGCCAGACCCAGATCGCAATCGAGACGCCCTACCGCAACGATGCCCTGCTGGCGGCGTTGGTGCAGCACCTGCAGCCCGGCACCCAACTGGCGGTGGCCTGCGGCTTGACGCTGCCCGATGCCCGCTGTGAAAGCCGCAACGTGGCGGCCTGGCGCCAGGCCAAGGCCGCCGCGCTGGGCGGGCGGCTGCCGGCCGTCTTCAGCTGGCTGGCCAGCTGAGCCAGGAATCAGCCGGCACCAGGCGCCAGGCTCAGGGCTTGCTGCCGCCACCCAGCAGTGACGCGACCTTGCGCTTGCTGCGGATGTTGGGCGACAAGCCACGCGCAGGCGCGGCTGCCGCGCCACCCTTCTGCTCCCAGGCCGGCTTCTCGGCAGCGTCGGCCGGCGGCTCATAGGGTTTCTCGAAAAACGGATCGACAGGCGCCTGGGCGCTGCGGCGCGGCCGGTCAAATTCACGCGGGGCACGTGCTGGCGCAGCACCCGCACGGTCTTGAAAGCGGTCGGCGCGCTCGGGCAGGCGTTCTGCTGGCGCGTCATCAGTCTGGGCCGGGGCCTCGTCAAAGCGCTCGCGCTCACGTTCGCGGTAAGGCGCTCGGCGGGGGCGGTCGTCCACCAGTTCGTAGGGCTCCAGCTCGATCTTGGTCTTGATCAAGCGCTCGATGTCGCCGACCAGGCGCACATCGTCGCGGTCGACCAGGGTGACGGCCAGGCCCGACGCGCCGGCGCGGCCGGTGCGGCCGATGCGGTGCACATAGTCTTCGGCATTGAAGGGCACGTCGAAATTGAAGACCGCCGGCAGGTCGGCGATGTCGAGCCCGCGCGCGGCCACGTCGGTGGCCACCAGCAGATCGACCTCACCGGCCTTGAAGGCCTGCAGCGCCTTCAGGCGCTCGTCCTGGCTCTTGTCGCCGTGCAGCGCCTGGGTGCGCATGCCGTCGCGCTCGAAGCTGCGGGCCAGCCGGGCGGCGCCCAGCTTGCTGTTGACGAAGATGATGGCCTGGGTCAGCGCCCGGGTCTTGATCAGCTGGCGCACCACCGCGCGCTTGTCGTCCTCGGCCACGCTGTAAAAGCGCTGCTCCACATTGGTGGCAGTGGCATTGGCACGCGCCACTTCCACGGTGATCGGGTCCTGCAGGTAGCTTTGCGCCAGCTTGCGGATCTCGGGCGAGAAGGTGGCCGAGAACAGCAGGGTCTGGCGGGTGCCCCACACCTTGGGCAGATAGCTGAGGATGCGCTGCAGGTCGGGCAAAAAGCCGATGTCGAGCATGCGGTCGGCTTCATCGAGCACCACGTACTCGACCTGGTTGAGCACGCAGTTCTTGGCCTCGATGTGGTCGAGCAGGCGGCCCGGCGTGGCGATCAGCACCTCGACGCCGCGTTTCAACTCGGCCGTCTGCGGCTTCATGTCGATGCCGCCGAACACCACCGTGCTGCGCAGCTGGGTGTGCTTGGCGTAGGTCTTGACGTTGTTGGCGACCTGGTCGGCCAGCTCACGCGTCGGTGTCAACACCAGTGCGCGCACCGGGTGCCGCGCGGGCGACATCGATGCCGTCTCGTGCTTCATCATCTTCTGCAGCAGCGGCAGCGAGAAGGCGGCGGTCTTGCCGGTGCCGGTCTGGGCAGCGCCCATCACGTCACGCCCGGCCAGCACCAGCGGGATGGCCTTGGCCTGGATCGGCGTCATCGCGGTGTAGCCGGATTCGGCCACGGCACGCAGCAATTTCGGGTCGAGCGCCAGGGTGTCGAAGCGTTGGGGCAAGGGCTCAGCGACCGGCTCGGCAGCGCTGACTTCGCCGGCAATGGCGGAAGGTGTGGTTTGATTCATTGGTGCCGCATTATCCGCGAGTGGTGGAAACTGGCACGCGGCGGCCCGGTTTGGCCGCCGATGCCGCCATTTGGCCGCCCTAGACTGCGAGGTTTGTGCACCGCAGAGCCATGCTGCCTGTCGGCGAATTGCAGCGGCGCACTGGACAGCCGGTGTGCCCCGGCGCCAGGCCTTGCCACCGATCACCCCCCTGAGAGACCTGCATGAAGTTCACCGCCACCCGCCTGCCCGACGTCGTGATCATCGAACCCGCCGTCTTTGCCGACGAACGCGGCTGGTTCATGGAGAGCTTTCACCAGCGCCGCTTCCAGGACGGCCTGACCGCGCTGGGGCTGCCGACACCGCGGCCATTCGTGCAGGACAACGAATCGCAATCCATGCGCGGTGTGCTGCGCGGCCTGCACTACCAGCTGCCGCCGCACCCGCAAGGCAAGCTGGTGCGCGTGGTGCAGGGCGCGGTGCTGGACGTGGCGGTCGACATCCGCCGTGGGTCGGCGCACTTCGGCCAGTGGGTGGCGGTGGAACTGAGCGCCGACAACAAGCGCCAGCTGTGGATCCCCGAAGGCTTTGCGCATGGCTTCATGGCGCTGACCGACGACGCACGCTTTCTATACAAGACCACCGACACCTACGCCAAGGATTGCGAACGCGCCATCCGCTGGGACGACCCGGCCATCGGCATCGACTGGCCGGCCGGCGTGGCGCCGCTGCTGGCGCCCAAGGACGCCAGCGCACCGTTGCTGGCGGATGCCGAGGCCTTTTGATCCGCTTGCGGCAGGGGCCAGGGCGGCGGCCAACGACAATCCAGCATGAACACTGCATACGACAACCTGCAAACACAGCTGCGCGCCCAGCCCCGGACCTGGCTGGTCACTGGCGCGGCAGGCTTCATCGGCACCCACTTGACCGAGACCTTGCTGAACCTGGGCCAGACGGTGGTGGGCATGGACAACTTCGCGACCGGCCATCGCCACAACCTGGCGGCCGTGCAAGCCGCCGTCGGTGCGGTGGCCTGGTCGCGGTTTCGGTTCGTTGAAGGCGACATCCGCGCGCTGGCCGATTGCCAGGCTGCCTGCGCCGGCGTGCAGATCGTGCTGCACCAGGCGGCACTGGGATCGGTGCCGCGGTCATTGGCAGACCCCATCACCACCAACGCGGCCAACGTCACCGGCTTTTTGAACATGCTGGTTGCCGCGCGCGACGCCGGCGTCCAACGCTTCGTCTACGCAGCCAGCAGCAGCACCTATGGCGACCACCCCGGCCTGCCCAAGGTCGAAGACACCATCGGCAAACCGCTGTCACCCTATGCAGTGACCAAATATGTGAACGAGCTGTATGCCGACGTGTTTGCGCGCAGTTACGGCCTGCAGAGCGTAGGCCTGCGCTATTTCAACGTGTTCGGCCCACGGCAAGACCCGAACGGCGCCTACGCCGCCGTGATCCCCAAGTGGGCCGCAGCCATCCTGGCAGGCGAGACGGTCTACATCAATGGTGACGGGGCGACCAGCCGCGACTTCTGCTACGTGGCCAATGCCGTGCAGGCAAATCTGCTGGCAGGAACCACCGCTGACGTGGATGCCGTGAACCAGGTCTACAACGTCGCTGTGGGCGACCAGACCGACCTCAAGCGTCTGCACACGATGGTGCTGCGCGCACTGCAGGCACACCGACCGGACCTGGCTGACAGTGCGCCTGTGCACCGGGACTTCCGCGCGGGCGATGTGAAGCACTCGCGCGCCGACATCAGCAAAGCCACACGTTTGCTGGGCTATGCGCCCAGCCATGACATCCAGGCTGGGCTGGAGGTCGCGGCGCGCTGGTACGCAGGCATCGAATGCGCGACCGGCAGCGTCAACGCCGCGTCACCATCCAGCGCGGCGACTTGAAGCGCACGATCCGCCAGTACAGCCCGGTGTAGACCACCCCGAACAAGACGATGAAGCCGGCAAGAATCGGCGTGCTGTTCCAGAACAGCATGGCCGGCACCACGGCGGTCATGCACAGCATCCAGAGGTAGGGCGAGGTCATCGAGTTGCGCCGCGCCGCCGAGCGCTTGGACTGCTTGCCAATGGCCCAGCGCATGATGCGGCGGTAGATCAAGGAGTGCAGGTGGATGCCGTCGGGCGCCCCCACCGGCATGCCGCGCACCACCTTGCGCCGATAGATCGAAAACACCGTCTCGAACACTGGGTAGATGCACACCAGCAGCGGGAACATCGGCGACACCATCGGATTGCGATGTAGCAGCAGGATCGCCAGCTCGGCGACGAAAAAACCGAGGAAATACGCGCCGCCGTCCCCCAGGAAGATCAGGCCCGCCGGGAAGTTCCAAACGAAAAACCCCAACACTGCGCCGACACCCGCAACGGCCATCCAGACGATCAATCGGTCGTCGACCTGGAAGGCCACATAACCGATGCTGGCCAGCATGAGCACCGCGCACATCGACGCCAGGCCGTTGAAGCCATCGATGATGTTCAAGGAGTTGGCCACGCCGGCCACGACGAAGACGGTCACCAGGGCGGCCGCCACTGGAACGGCCACCAACCAGTCGAGCACTGGAATCGCCGTCCGCGCGATGACGGCATCCATCAACACGACTGCGGCGGCGGCCGACACCGCTGTGAAGAACAAGCGCCGCCGCGGGCTCTGCGACTTGGTGAGGTCCTCGGTCAGACCGGATCCGAATGCCGGCAGGGCACAGAGCATCAACAAAAGCGCCTCGTGGCCTGGCACCAGTTGCTGCCACCAGATCACCAAGGCCGCGCCCAGCACGCCGCTGAAAATTCCGACGCCTCCGACCCGAGGAACCGGCGTGGCGTGGAATTTTTGCGGCCCTGACAGGTCGTGGTCTTGAAAACGCTGCCCCCCGCGCTTGCTCTCGCGCACGATGAGCAAGGTCAAACACAAGGACAGCGAGAACGCGACGAGCAACACAACCATGGGCCGGCATTCTATCGACCGGCCTGCCGGCGACCGGCCACTAGAATGTGGCCCAACCTTTGGTGCACACCGTGGCTCGCCAGCATGCTGTCACGACCAGCGGGCGGCGGCGTTCGCCGCAGATTGCCCACCCATCCCCGGCGCTTTCATCGCATGAATTTGTTCTCGTTCCTACACCAGCGCTTTCCGTCGGGCACGGCCATGTTTCTACGCTCTCTTGCTGCCGGCATCCTGATTCCGGCAGCCATGGTGCTGCATGCCCCGGCCTGGGCGCAAGGAAGTTCGGACACGGGCCCGGCTGCGGTGCCAGGACCGATCCAGTTGCAGATGCGCGACCCGTCCTCGGCAATCCAGACTGGCAAACAAACCGACGGCACAACTAGCACGGCCAGCGACGCCATGCGCGGCTCTGCATCGGCCACTGCAACAGGGGTGAAGCCACCCGCCATCTACCAACCCGGCGAGTTTGAACGCTTTGTCCAGGGCATGCCGGGTGCAAGCGGTGTGCGCCGGTTGGGCGCTGACTTGCTGAACGACAGCCTGTCCCAGATGGATGGCGCCAACAGCCCGCTTGTGCCCGCTGACTACCTGCTGCAGGCGGGCGACGAAATCACCGTGACCTTGTGGGGGTCGGTCGAGGCAGATCTGCGTTTGCGGGTTGACCGGACCGGCCGCATCAGCATCCCGCGGGTGGGAGCGATCATGGTCGCTGGTGTGCGCTACGCCGAGCTGACAGAGGTCATCAGCCGCCGTGTGGCGCAACTCTTCAAGAACTTCCAGATCAGCGTGGCATTGGGGCAATTGCGCGGCATGCGGGTCTTCATCACAGGCTTTGTCGCCAGACCCGGCGTCGTCACGGTGAGCAGCCTGTCGACCCTGTCACAGGCACTGCTTGCCGCCGGAGGCCCGGCCGCATCCGGCAGCTTTCGCGACGTGCAGCTGCGCCGCGGACGCAACGTGATCGTCACCTTCGACCTCTACGACCTCTTGCTCAAAGGCGACCGCAGCGGGGATCAAGTTCTGCAGCCCGACGACGTGATCCATGTCGGACCGGTGGGACCCCTGGTCGGCCTGATCGGCAGCATCAACCGGCCAGCCGTGCTGGAAATCAGGCCCGGCGAAACGGTGAGCGACGTGCTGCGCATGGGCGGCGGCTTTACCGCCGTGGCCGATGTGCAGCGCCTGACGCTGGCGCGCCTGAGCGACCGTGAGGGCCTGGGGAAGACGCTGCTGTCCCAAGGCCAGTTCAACCAAGCCAAATTGCAAAGCGGCGATGTGCTGCGCGCCTTCAATGTGTCGGAGCTGAAGCTGTCGACCGTGCCCCAGGCCAAGCGCGTGCGCGTCGAGGGCGAAGTGCGGCAGCCTGGCGAATATCTGCTGCCGCCGAGCAGTTCCATCAGCGATGCGCTGGCAATTGCCGGCGGCCTGACCACCAATGCCTACCTGTTCGGCACAGAGTTCAACCGCGAAAGCGTGCGCCAGACGCAGCAGCAGAATTACGAACGGGCGCTGCGCGACTTTGAGACCGAGCTCGTGCGCGCCCCTGTCAGCCAGCGCTCGGCCACGGCAGATGAAGCTGCGGCGCTGAATTCGACCGCGCTGGCTGGCAGCAGACTGCTTGAGAAACTGCGCGCCATCCAACCCACCGGTCGACTGGTGCTGCAATTGCAACCTGATGCCAGCAGCTTGCCGGAGTTGGCGCTGGAGGATGGCGACCGGCTCTATATTCCTGCGTTACCCAACACCGTCGGCGTGTTCGGCAGCGTGTTCAGCGCTGGCAGCTACCTGCACAGCCAGGGGCGCACCGTCGGTGAATACCTGCGGTTGGCCGGCGGCCCGACGCGCCGCGCCGACGAGACCAGCGTCTTTGTCGTGCGCGCCAACGGTACCGTCAGCAGCAGCTTGGCCGAGAGCGGCTTCTTCTCGCGGGGCAACCAGATCGCCGGTCTGGCCACCGTACCCGGTGACACCATCTTCGTGCCCGACGAGATCAGCCGCACCAGCGTGACCCAGGCAGCCAAGGACTGGACGCAGATCCTGTACCAGTTCGGGCTGGGCATCGCTGGACTGAAGAGCGCGCTCAATTGACGACCGAACGCCCGCCCATGAATGAGCCCAGCAGCGCGGCCTTCGACGCCAGCGCAGCCGCCCCTGATGACAGCGGCGTGAGCCCAGCCGAACTGGTGGCCATATTGGCCGTGCGCTGGAAGCTGTTGCTGGTCAGCACCTTGGTGGCGGCTGGCCTGGCCTTCGGCTACACATCGACGCTGCCGCCGGTCTACACCGCCACGGCCACGATCATGCCGCCCCAGGCTGCCAGTGGCGGTGCGGGTGCCGCGCTGGCATCGCTGGGCGGTCTGGGCGGTTTGGGCGGCATGTCCAGCGCCCTGGCTGGCGTGCGCAATCCTGCCGAACAGTACGCGGCGTTCCTGGAGAGCACACGGATTGCCGACCAGATCGTCGAAGCCTTCAGCCTACAGACGGTGTATGGCGCCAAAACGCGCACCGGTGCGCGCAAGCAATTGGCAGCAAGCTCGAGCATCGGCGCCACCAAGAAGGGCGGCCTGGTCTTCATCGACGTGACCGACACCGATCCCAAGCGCGCGGCTGAGATCGCCAACCGCTACGTCGTCGAGCTGCGACGCCTGACCGGCACCCTGGCCGTCGGCGAGGCCCAGCGCCGGCGGGTGTTCTTCGAAAAACTGCTGACCGACACCCGGGATCGCCTGGCCGACGCGCAGAAGGCCTTGCAATCCACCGGCTTCAGCGCCGGCGCGCTGCGGTCTGAACCACGGGCCGCAGCTGAAAACTTTGCGAGGCTGCAGGCTGAAATGGCTGCGGCCGAAGTGCGCCTGCAGGCCATGCGCGGCAGCATGACCGACAACACCAGCGAGGTTCAGCGGCAGCAAGCCACGGTCGAAGCGCTGCGCGGACAACTGTCGCGCACAGAGCGGCCCGGCACCGCGAACGCAGGCAACGGCGACTACGTGTCACGCTTTCGCGAGTACCGCTACCAGGAGACATTGTTCGAGCTGTACGCCAGGCAGTTTGAGCTGGCACGCGCGGACGAGAGCAGGGAAACCGACGTGGTCCAGGTGATTGACATCGCCATGCCACCCGAGTTGAAAAGCGGGCCGCGCCGATTGGTGGCGACCGCGCTCAGTGCCGGCATCGTGGCCACCGTGGTGGCCATTGGCGTGTTGCTGCACGGCGGCCTGCGACGCCGCCGCACGGCAGCATCGCCCGCCTGACCTGCTCTGGGCTGGTCTTTTTTTGAACCACCATGACACCCCGGACAGGGGTCGCCTTCTGGAAGCTGCCATGACCACGCCGCACATCGACCCCAGCAGCCAGATCGCCGCCGATGTGCAGGTCGATCCTGCGGCGCGCATCGGGCCCAACTGCCACTTGCGCGGGCGCATCACGATCGAGGCAGGCGCCGTGCTGGTTGGCGGCATCACGCTGATCGGCGACATCCACATCAGCCGGGATGTGCGCCTGGAGCCTGGTGTCTGCCTGGCGGCCACGCGACAGGACAACGGCGCCGCCGATCGGCAAGTGCGCCTGGGTGCACAGGCCCACATCGGCGCCGGCACCGTGCTCTACAGCGGTGTGGCAGTCGGCCACGGCGCCTGGGTTGCGCCTGGTACCGTGGTCTCGCGCAACATCCCGCCGCACGCCATCGTCAGCGGCAACCCTGCCAGCATCACCGGGTACGCCCAGGACACCTCACCGAGCCGACTCGTCGCCAGCACCGTGGCAGCGCAGGCCGACCAGCCTGGCACGCAGGCCTGCCAGGTCGATGGTGTGACCCTGCACCATTTTGCGCACATCCGCGACCTGCGTGGCGACCTCACGGTGGGCGAGTTCGAGCGCAATGTGCCCTTCCAGCCCAAGCGCTACTTCATCGTCTTCGACGTGCCCAGCACCGAGACGCGCGGGGAGCACGCCCACCGGCGCTGCCACCAATTTCTGGTCTGTGTGGCTGGTTCGGTGTCGGTGGTGGTCGACGATGGCCAGCGCCGCGAGGAAGTCCTGCTGGACCGTCCGAACATGGGTCTGCTGATCCCGGCCGGAATCTGGGGCATCCAGTACAAGTATTCGCCCAACGGCACCTTGCTCGTGTTCGCGTCGGACTACTACGACGCCACCGACTACATCCGCAACTACGACGACTTCCTTGCGTTCCGGGGCACGCCCACATGATTCCCTTTCTGGACCTGAAAGCCACCTACACCGAATTGCGGCCGCAGATCGACGAAGCGGTCGCCAGAGTTCTCAACTCGGGCTGGTACATCCTCGGCCCTGAAGTCGAGGCATTCGAGCGTGAGTTCGCCGCCTTCACCGGCGCAGCACACTGTGTCGGCCTGGGCAATGGCCTGGACGCCCTGGTGCTGGCCTTGCGCGCGCTGGACATCGGACCCGGCGACGAAGTGATCGTGCCGTCGAACACCTACATCGCCACCTGGCTGGCGGTCAGCCAGGTGGGCGCCACGCCAGTGCCGGTCGAGCCCGATCCGGCGACCCACTGCATGGACCCGCAGCGGGTGGAAGCGGCCATCACGGCGCGCACCCGCGCCGTGATGCCGGTCCACCTCTACGGCCAGGCGGCCGACGTCGATGCCCTGTCGGTCCTGTGCCGCCGCCACGGTCTGCGCCTGGTGGAAGACGCCGCCCAGGCCCATGGCGCGGCCGTGGATGCGCGCCCAGTGGGCAGCACTGGCGACATCGTCTGCTGGAGCTTCTACCCCGGCAAGAACCTGGGCGCGTTCGGCGATGCAGGCGCCATCACCACCCAGGACGCCGAACTGGCACGCCGCGTTGCCCGCCTGCGCAACTACGGCTCAGCGGTGAAGTATGTCAACCTCGAAAAGGGTTTCAACAGCCGGCTCGACCCGCTGCAGGCCGCCGTGTTACGGGTCAAGCTGCCACACCTGCTGGGCTGGAACGGCCGTCGCGCCACGATCGCTCAGCGTTACGGCGAGCGGCTGGCTGGCTTGCCGCTCGGCCTGCCCAGCGCACAGGCAGGCACCACGCACGCATGGCACCTCTACGTTGTGACGACACCGCAACGCGACGCACTGCAGACGCACCTGACGGCGGCTGGCGTCGGTACGCTCATCCACTACCCGATTCCACCGTTTCGGCAGGAGGCTTATGTCGAATTCACCGCTCGGGCTGCCGACTGGCCCACTGCCGATCGTCTGGCGCGCGAGGTGCTCAGCCTGCCCATCGGGCCGCACCTGACGCTGGCAGAGGCAGACAGCGTCGCCGATGCTGTCATCGCCTTCTTCCAGTCCTGAAACCGGCACTACCTGCTGCGTGCGGCCACGCCGCGCAGACCGCCACCAACCAGATTCCCATGGACCGCATCTCGACGACAGATTTCCTGGAAGCCATCCGGCTTTCCGAACTGACCCAGATCGACGGAATTCTGCAAACGACCGCACCTGCAGGTGCGCGCATCCTGGAGATCGGCGCGGGCACTGGCTGGCAGGCACGTGAATTGTCCGCCCGCGGCTACGACGTTGCAGCCATCGACATTCCGACCAGCAATCACGGCAAGGCGCGCATCTGGCCCATCGTCGACTTTGACGGCCGCCACATCCCATTCCCCGATGCAAGCTTTGATGTCATCTACAGCTCCAACGTGCTCGAGCATGTCGAGGACATCGAGACGCTGAACCATGAAATGGCACGGGTGCTGAAGCCGGGCGGGCACGCCGTGCACTATGTTCCCACCAGCGCCTGGCGCGCGTGGTCTCTGGCGGCCTTTTACCCGGCGCTGCTGCGCGACGCAGGACGCCGACTGCTGGCGCGCCTGGACAGACAGCCGTCCGATGGCGCGCCCTTGACCGACACATCCGGTGGCGCGCAACGGTCGCTGGTCGCCAAGCTCTTTCGTCGCGTGGTCCCGCATGCGCATGGCGCTGTTGGCAACTGCTGGTTGGAACTGTCACGCTTTAGCCGCACTTCCTGGGATGGGTTCTTTGCAAGCACTGGTTGGGTGGTGTGCAGCTACCAGCGCAACGGCATGTTCCTGACCGGCGACATGCTGCTCGGTTCGCGCCTGCCCACCACCCGCCGCCAGCAACTCAGTCCATTGATGGGATGTACCGCGCATCTGTATGTCCTGCGGCGCCGCGACTGAGGCCGGACCATGAGCGACCCCATCCTCGAACTCAACTACGCCACCTGGCTTCCACCGGACCGTGACGCCGCGATCCTGGATCTGGGCTGCGGTGATGGTCGCGTGCTGCGTTTCCTGGCGAGCAAGGGCTACCGGCAGGTGGTCGGCGTGGACCGTGACCCTGAGGCACTGGCTGCGATCGGCAGATTGGCTGGCGTGTCGGTGGAATGCACCGAGGTGGGCCTCGACTACCTGCATGGGCAACGGGGCCGCTACCGGCTGATCATCCTGAAGCAGATGATCTACTACATCGATCGACGCGAGATCCTGGCCTTCATGAACGCGCTGCGCGACGCCCTCACCGAGGACGGCGTGATCGTGGTCGAGTTCTTCAATGCGTCGCTGCTCTCATCGCGTTTCACCGAGTTGAAGGATCCCTTCATCCTGACGGCCTACACCGAACATGCGATGCACCGCCTGTTTGCTGCGGGGGGCCTGCACACCTGGTTCATCGGCGGCGAGCAACGACAACCAGGGCGACTGCGCTCTTGGGTCTACGGCGCATTGCGCGCCGTCTGGGCGACGGCCCTCAAGGCAATCTATGTGCTCGAACGCGGCTACGACGGCGAACTGCCCAAGATCTACACCAAGTCCATCATCGCCGTTGCCGGGCGGCAGCCCGCTGCTGTCCGCTGATTGCCCGTCAAGCGGGCGCTTTGCCACGGCAGGTCCTTGAAGCTTCGCGAATGAACATCACGCACCTCTGGCAGGACTATTCGCCGAACCTGTTCGACAAATCGCACCCGCTGTGCCTGTCGAACGGCCTGGCCTCTGAGTTGGTGTGCCAGGCCTTCATCGACAACGGCGCCGTGCCCCTTCCCGGCACCCATTGGTATCGGCGCCGTGACCCTGCCGAGTCCAACTCGCAGCGCCTTGGCGCGCGGCTGCAACGGCGGCTGCGCCGGCCGCTGGATCTGGCCGGATTCGCCCGGCTGGTGCAGCGTCGGCTGCAGCTCAATCCACCGGATGTGGTGCACCTGCACTTCGGCACCACAGCGGCAGCTCTGGAACAACGCAGCGCCTTGCCCGACCGCCCGCTGGTGGTGTCGTTTTATGGCGCCGACGTCAGCCAGTCGTTGCGTGACGCGTCGACCTTGGCGGCCTACCGCCAAGTGTTTCAAAAGGCCGACATCCTCCACGTTCTGTGCGACGAAGCACGGCAACGCCTGCTCACGGCCGGCTGTCCCGAACACAAGATTTGCATCGCCAACCTGCCGGCCGGCCTCCACGGCCTGCCTGACATCGGCAGTTCGCCGGGCGCCGTGACACGCTTCCTGATGCCCGCCCGCTTTGTCGAGAAAAAGGGCCATGTGGTCCTGCTGACGGCCTTCAAGCGTCTGGTGGACGCCGGCCTGCCTGTGCGGCTGACCTGCTTTGGCTACGGCCCGACCGACTGGCTGACCCGGGCGGTCGCCGACCGCGGCCTGGGCGCCGTGGTGCAGGTCGTCAACAACCAGCAGACCGGCCGTTTCACCGAATCCTATGTCGCGATGCTGCGCGAACATGACGTGGTGCTGGCACCCTCGGTCCGCGCCGCCAACGGTGACGACGAAGGCGGTCCGGCCCTGACGCTGGTCATGGCCCAAGCCGTCGGCAAGCCCGTGATCGTGTCCGATTTTCCCGGCGCCGAGCGCTCGGTGGAAGACGGCCGGGAGGGTCTTGTCGTGCCGGCTGGCGATGCAGCCGCGCTGGGCGACGCCATGGCCAGGTTGGCGAACCAGCCGGCACTCTGGCAGGTGTATGGCCGCGCTGGTCAGGCGCGTGTGACCCACGAGTTCTCCGACGCCGCGTATTGGCGTCAACTGCAGGATTGGTACCAGCGCTGTGCTCGCGGGCGGTCATGAAGAGCAATCTGCTGCAACGCGTGGTCCAAGGTGGTGGCCTGAGCCTGGTCAAACTGGCCACGGGCCTGCTCAAGATCAAAGTGCTGGCGTCCGTGCTGGGGGTCGAGGGCATCGGCCTGTTGTCGCTGGGCCTGCAGTTCCAGGCCACAGCCGTGGCGCTGGTGTCCATGAGCTTGGCGGTCGGTGTGATCAACCTCGGCCGCGCTCCCTGGGTGGCCAATGACGCTGACGCTGCCGGCGCGGTGCTCGGTACGGCGCTTGCGCTGGTGGCCACGAATGCGGTCGTATTCCTGCTGGGCCTCGCCCTGCTGGCGCCGGCGCTGGACAGCCGATGGGTGCAGGCCCTGGCGCCACACGGTGGCCTGTGGCCATTGGCCTTGGCTGCGGTGGTGGTGTCGTTTGCGAACGTGCTGTGGGAGGGCTTGTCATTCCTGGTGGACCGGTTCGATGTCTACGTGCGCAGCAACATCGTCGGCGCAGTGGCAGACGCGCTGCTGTTCAGTGTCGGGGCCTGGCTGTACGGCTTGCAGGGTGCACTGGTGGCATCGCTGCTCGGCAGCCTGGTGCTCTTTGCCACCTACACGCTGTTCACGTCCAGCGCCCCGGCCACCCGTCAGATCCTGGCGCGCCTGCACGTGGACCGCAGACGCATCCGGCCCCTGTTGTCGTACAGCGTACTGATGCTGGGCACCACTGCCATGGGCCTGGCCAGCATTTTCAGCGCCCGTGCGCACCTGACATCGGTGGCGGGTGAGTCGGCCAACGGCTACTTGCAGGTGGTCACTGCGCTGGCGGCTTATTTGCTGCCCTTCGTGATGACCGGCGTCTGGGGCCACCTCCATCCGCTGGCAGCAGGGTCGGGTGACACCGACGCGGCTCGCCAGGAACTCCGGCGCACGCTGACGGCCAGCCTGCGCCTGGGCTCGGCCGGCTGCATCGCCGTGGTGGTGGCTGCGCCGCTGCTGGTGCGTCTGGTCTACACCTCGGCATTTCTGGAGGCCCAGCCCTTCATCCCCGTGTACTTCGCCGGTGAACTGGCGTTCATGGTGGTGTCGGTACTGGGCGCCTACTTGCTGGCCGTCGGTCACAAAGGCGCTTATCTGCTGGGCTACGTGCTGTACCACGCAATTCTGCTGGCAGGCGTGGTGTCGACCGCAGGCACCCTGGGCGCCTGGGCTTATGTTCTGGCGCACGGCCTGGGCGCAGGCATGGTCGCCTTGCTGGCCCTGGCCCATGCGCTGCGCACCGGGCTGCTCGATGCGGGAACGATCAAGACCGTCGGCGCTTGCGTGGCGGCCGCCGCCGCCTGCTGTGCATTGGACTTCCGGGGCGCCTTGCTGCCAATTGGCGGCCTCGGCTTGCGCGCCTCGTGGCTGTTGGGCCCGGTGCTCATCGTGCTGATGCTGCAACCTTACCTGCGCCCGGCCTGGCAGCGCTTGCGGCTGCGGCGAGGCCACGCATGACGCGCGGCGTGCTCTATCTCAGCTATGACGGCATGCTCGAGCCCCTGGGCCAATCCCAGGTGCTGGCCTATCTGGAGCGTCTGGCTGGAGACTTCCCCATCCACCTGGTCAGCTTCGAAAAGCCGGCGGACTTGGCCGATCTGGATGCGCGTGCGCGCGTGGCCAAGCGCATCGCTGCGGCCGGCATCCATTGGCACCCGATGACGTACCACAAGCGCCCGTCGGCGCTGGCCACCGCCTGGGACATCCTGGCCGGCCTGGTGGTGGGCGCCGCACTGGTGGCGCGCCACCGGCTGGCCATCGTGCATGCCCGCAGCTACGTCGCGTCAGTGATGGCATTGGGCATCAAGCGGCTGACCGGCGCACGCTATGTCTTCGACATGCGCGGTTTCTGGGCCGACGAGCGGGTGGACGGCGGCATCTGGCCAGCGGGCAGCCGGCTGTTCCGCGTCGCCAAGGGCTTCGAGCGCCGCTTTCTGCTCGCCACCGACCACGGTGTCTCGCTGACCCAGGCGGCGGTCGACCAGATGCGGCGCTTCGACTATCTGGCCGGGCGCTTTCCGCCGTTCACCGTGATCCCCACCTGCGCCGACCTGGAGCGCTTTGTGCCGCCTGCGGCGCCGCGGTCGGGCAACACCGGCTTTGTGCTGGGCTATGTCGGCTCGGCCGGCACCTGGTACCTGTTCGACGCCGTGGCCGCCGCGTTCCGGCAGTTGCTGCTGCGTCTGCCAAATGCGCAATTACTGGTCATCAACCGTGGCGAGCATGGGCACATCCGCCAGGCGCTGGGCCGCGCAGGGGTGCCGGACACTGCGGTCGAGCTGCGCAGTGCCGACCACGCCGAGGTGCCGGCGCAGATGGCGCGCATGGACGCTGGCATCTTCTTCATCCGGCCGGTGTTTTCCAAGCAGGCGTCGGCGCCGACCAAGCTGGGCGAGTTCCTGGGTTGCGGTATCCCCTGCCTGGCCAATGCCGGCGTGGGCGACATGGCCGCGATCCTGGAGCAGGCGCAGGTGGGCGTCGCGCTGCAGGGGTTTGACACCGCGACCCTGGACAAGGGCCTGCAGCAATTGCTGGCGCTGTGCGCCGACCCGCAGGTGGCAGCGCGCTGCCAGGCAGCGGCGCAGCAGCATTTTTCGCTGGACGAGGGCGTGCGCCGCTACCGTGCGGTCTACGCCGCGCTGCAGCCGCCGGCGGCCGTGGGGGCCAAGCCATGACAGCGGCCGACAAGCTGCCGCTGCTGCGCGTGGCGCTGTTCACCCGCTATGCGCGCCTGGGTGCCAGCAGCCGGCTGCGCTTCCTGCAGTTCGTGCCGCTGCTGCAGACGGCTGGCATCCAGGTCGACGACTACCCGCTGTTCGACGATGCCTACCTGACCGAGTTGTACGGCCAGGGCAAGCGCTCGGCGGGCCGGGTGCTGGCGGCCTACCGTGCCCGCTGGATGCGGCTGCGGCAAGCCGCCGGCCATGACCTGCTGTGGGTCGAGAAGGAGCTGTTCCCCTACCTGCCGCGCTGGCTGGAGCAGGCCGCCCGTCCGTCGGGTATCCCGGTGGTGGTGGACTATGACGACGCGGTGTTCCACAACTATGACCGCTCACGCCATGGCGTGGTGCGCGCACTGCTGGGCCGCAAGATCGATGGCGTGATGGCTGATGCCAGCTGCATCAGCGCCGGCAATGGCTACCTGGCAGCGCGCGCCCGTGCTGCCGGGGCGCAGCGGGTGGCGCTGATCCCCACGGTGGTCGACGTCAGCCGCTACACGCCCAAGGTCACCAGCGACAACGATACTGCCCGCCCGCTGGTCATCGGCTGGATCGGGTCACCGGCCACCGAGCGCTACCTGCTTCCCTTGCTGCCCGTTCTGCAGGCGGTGTGCGCCGGCGGGCACGCCCGGGTGGTGCTGGTGGGGGCCAGCGCCGGCATGCCGCAGTGGTTGCCAGGTGTGCCGGTGCAGGTCCAGCCCTGGGTCGAGCAGACCGAGGCCGCGCAGATCGCCGCGTTCGACATCGGCATCATGCCGCTGCCGGACGAACCCTGGGAACGTGGCAAGTGCGGCTACAAGCTGATCCAGTACATGGCCTGCAGCCTGCCGGTGGTGGCCTCGCCGGTGGGCGTGAACCGGGACATCGTCGAGCCAGGGCGCACCGGCTATCTGGCGGCTGACGGTGCACAGTGGCAACAGGCGATCGAAACCCTGCTGCGGGACGCGGCACTGCGCCAGCGCCTGGGCGCGGCAGGTCGCCAGCGCGTGTCCCAGGTGTATTCGCTGCAGGTGCAGGGCACACGCATCGCCGACTTGCTGCGCAGCGCCGCATCCGGCCAGCGGAGGGTGCACTGATGTGCGGTCTGGCAGGGTTCCTGGGGCTGGCGGGCGCACACGACATGCTGGCCGCGCGCGGCCGGCAGATGGCTGATGCCATCGTGCACCGCGGCCCTGACGACGCGGGCGTCTGGGTCGACGCTGCTGCCGGCCTGTGCCTGGCGCACCGGCGCCTGGCCATCGTCGACCTGTCGCCGGCGGGGCACCAGCCCATGGCCTCGGCCGGTGGCCGCTACCAGCTGGTCTTCAACGGCGAGATCTACAACCACGCCGAAATCCGCCAGCAACTGCAGGCCGCCGGGCTGGCGCCGGCCTGGCGTGGCCACTCGGACACCGAGACACTGCTGTGCGCCATCGAGCACTGGGGGCTGGAGGCCACGCTGCAACGTGCGGTGGGCATGTTCGCGATCGCGCTGTGGGACCGGGCCGAGCGCAGCCTGCAGCTGGCGCGCGACCGCTTCGGCGAGAAGCCGCTGTACTACGGCTGGGTGGCCGGCGGTGGGCATCCGGCCTTCGTCTTCGGCTCGGAGCTGAAAGCCCTGCGCGCCCATCCCGGCTTCGACAACCCGGTGCACCGCGGCGCGCTGGCGCTGTACATGCGTTACCTGTACGTGCCGGCGCCGCACAGCATCCACCAGCACATCTACAAGCTGGAGCCGGGCTGTCTGCTGCGCATCAGCGCCCCCGTGCCGGGCGCACCGGCGGCGGCGCTGCGGCCGCCAGCGCAGCAGGGCAGCCTGCAGCTGCGGCGCTGGTGGCATCTGGCGGACGCGGTGCAGGCCGCTGCGGCCAACCCCTTCACCGACGAGGCCAGCGCGCTGGACGCGCTGCAGCAGGCGCTGCAACGGGCGGTCGCGCAGCAGTCGTTGGCCGACGTGCCGCTGGGCGCTTTCCTGTCGGGCGGGGTGGACTCGTCTGCCATCGTGGCGCTGATGCAGGCGCAGGGCAACCGGCCGGTCAAGACCTTCACCATCGGCTTCGACGACGCGGCTTACGACGAGTCGCCCCACGCGCTAGCCGTTGCCCGGCACCTGGGCACCGAGCACCACGAGCTGCGCGTGACCGCCGCCGACGCCCAGACCCTGATCCCCCGGCTGCCGGCGATGTACGACGAGCCCTTTGCCGACGCGTCGCAGATCCCGACCCACCTGGTCTGCGCGGCGGCACGGCAGCATGTCACCGTGGCGCTGTCGGGCGATGCCGGCGACGAGCTGTTCGGCGGCTACAACCGCTACCTGTGGGGCCCCAGGTTGTGGCGCCGCCTGGGCGGCCTGCCCTACCCCTTGCGCCAGGCCCTGGCCAGCACCCTGTCGGCGCTGCCACCCGGCGGCTGGGACATGCTGGCCGCGCCGCTGCAGCGCCGCCGCAGCGGCAGCGACGGCGTGTCCCGGCTGGGCGAGAAGCTGCACAAGCTGGCCCGCAGCCTGCGCGGTGTGCACGACGTGGACGGCCTCTACCGCCGCCTGGTCGCCGAATGGCAGGACCCGGCAGCGGTGCTGCGCAGCCATGGCGCGGCCATCGACGAACCGGCCACGGCCCTGGACGACCCGCTGCCCACCGGCCTGGACGACGCCGCCCAGCGCATGATGTACCTGGACAGCCTGAGCTACCTGCCCGACGACATCCTGTGCAAGGTCGACCGCGCGGCCATGGCCATCAGCCTGGAAACCCGGGTGCCTTTTCTGGACCACCGCGTCGCCGAGGTGGCCTGGCGCCTGCCGATGGACATGAAGATCCGCGGCGGCCAAGGCAAGTGGGCGCTGCGCCAGCTCTTGTACCGCCAGGTGCCGCGCGCCTTGATCGAGCGGCCCAAGCAGGGTTTCGGCCTGCCTGTCGGCCCCTGGCTGCGTGGTCCGCTGCGTGACTGGGCCGAGGCCTTGCTGGACGCCGGCAGGCTGCAGGCCGAAGGTTTCTTCCATGCTGCACCGATCCGCGCGCGGTGGGCCGGGCACCTGTCTGGCCGCGAAGACCACACGGCCGCGCTGTGGGCCGTGCTGATGTTCCAGGCCTGGCACGAGGGGCTGCGCTGACATGTGGCCGTACTGGATGCTGTTTGGCGTGGCGGCCTGCCTGGCCACCACCCACCTGTCGCCGCTGCGGCGCCACGACCCGCGCTGGCCTGCCGCCTGGTGGGGCATGGCAGCAGCACTGGTGCTGGTGGTGGGGCTGCGCCACGAAGTCGGGGGCGACTGGGAAACCTACCTGCTGCACATGGGTTGGGGCTACGAGCGCACATTTTTTGAGGCGCTGGCCGACAAGGACCCGGCCTATGGCCTGTTGAACTGGCTGGTCGCCCAGTTCGGGGGCAATATCTATGCTGTCAACACGGTCTGTGCACTGCTCTTTACCTGGGGCTTGATGAGCTTTTGCCGGGTGCAGCCGCGGCCGTGGCTGGCCCTGGTCGTGGCGTTGCCCTACCTGGTCACGGTCGTGGCCATGGGCTACACCCGCCAGGGCACGGCGATCGGGCTGGTGATGCTGGGGCTGGTGGCGCTGGGCCGCGGCCAGGTGCTGCGCTTTGTGCTGTGGACAGCGGTGGCAGCCACCTTCCACAAGTCGGCCGTAGTGCTGATTCCACTGGCCTTGCTGTCCGGGCGCCGCATCCGGCTGGGCACCCTGCTCTGGGTCGTTCCGGCGACTGCCGCGCTGTTCGTGCTGATCATGCTGGATTCGGTCGATGCGCTGGCGACCAACTATCTGGGCCGCGAATACGACTCGCAGGGCGCAGCTGTCCGCGTGGCCATGAACGCACTGCCCGGTGCACTGTTCCTGGCGCTTCGGCACCGCTTTGCACTGCTGCCACAGCACCAGCGCTTCTGGACCTGGATGTCGGTCGGTGGACTGCTGTTCACCGTGGCGCTGGCAGTTTCGCCCTCGTCCACTGCTGTGGACCGCGTGGCGCTTTACTGGATCCCGCTGCAGGTCTTTGTCTGGTCGCGCTTGCCCAATGCGCTGGGCCAGCCCAACGGCGCCAACGCCGGCTGGGTCTGGACCACCGTCGGCTACAGCGCGCTGGTGCTGTTGGTCTGGCTGGTGCTGGGCGGCCATGCCTATCTGTGGATCCCCTACCGCTGGTGGCCGCTGGAATTGCTGCAGGGGGCGCTGTGACGGCCACACGCCGCATTGCCATCGTCGCGAACACGGCCTGGTACCTGGTCAACTTCCGGCTCAATCTGATGCGGGCGCTGCAAGCGGCCGGCCACGATGTGGTGGCCATGGCGCCGGACGACCCCCCCCAGGTGGCGCGGCTGCGTGCTGCCGGCGTGCCGTTCATCCAGGTGCCAATCTCCGGCGCGGGCACCAACCCGCTGCGCGAACTGGGCAGCGTGTGGCGCCTTTGGCGCGCACTGCGGGCCCAGCGCGCCGACCTGGCGTTCAGCTTCACCCCCAAGGGCAACCTCTACACGGCGCTGGCCTGCATCGCATCGGGCCGCCGCTTCGTGCCCAACGTCTCGGGCCTGGGGCGGGCCTTCATCCACCCCAGCTTCGTGACGCGGGTGGTCAAGCTGCTCTACCGCGGCACCTTCGGCCGCGCCGCGCATGTGTTTTTCCAGAACCAGGACGATCTCGACAGCTTCGTGCAGTCCGGCCTGGTGCCAGCCCGGCTGTGCGAGCGCCTGCCGGGCTCGGGGGTGGATCTGCAGCACTTTGTGCCCAGCCCGCCACCGACGGGCATGCCGACGGCGCCGGTGTTCCTGCTGGTGGCGCGCATGCTGTGGGACAAGGGCGTGGGCGAATTCGCCGGCGCTGCGCGGCAGGTGCGCCGCCTGCATCCGCGGGCCCGCTTCCAACTGCTGGGCCCGGCCGACGTGGCCAACCCGGCCGCGATCCCTCGCCAGCAGCTCAACGACTGGCAGGCCGAGGGGCTGCTCGACTACCTGGGGCCGACCGACGATGTGCGCCCCTGGCTGGTCCAGGCCGACTGCGTGGTGCTGCCCAGTTACCGCGAGGGCGTGCCCCGCACCTTGCTGGAGGCTGCGGCCACTGCGCGCCCGGTGATCACCACCGACGCCCCGGGCTGCCGTGACACCGTGCAGCATGGCGTCACTGGCTGGCTGTGCCGCGTCAAGGACGCCGACGACCTGGCGCGCTGCATGCTGCGCTTCATTGCACTGTCCACCGCAGATCGGCAGGCCATGGGCGCTGCGGGGCGGACCATGACCGAGCGCAGATTCGACGAGCAAGTGGTGATTGCCCGCTATCTGGCCTTGGCGCGCCACCCGGGCACCGAAGCGGCACCGGTGGCATGACTGGCCGGTGCAGCCACCAGGCCGACACGCGCCCGCGGCTGTTGCTGGCAGTCGGCGGCGACTGGCTGGGGCAATGGTTACCGGTGTGCATCGCCCAGGCCCTGCCCGAGTTCGAGTGCCGCTTCATGGGGCAACTGTGGTCCAGCGGCAATTTTGTCCGTGCCGCCGGGCTGCCCTACCGCTGTTGGCCCTGGACCCACCAGCACCCAGCCCAGGCCGGGCCACCCATGCCGAACCTGACCGATTTCCAGATCCGCGGGCTGCATCCGGACACCCTGCCCGGCCCCGTGCAGCGGGCCTGTGCGCTGCTTTGGACGATGGCGCAGTCCGAGCTCGACAGCTTCCGGCCTGACGCGGTGCTGAGCCTCACCGCCGAGTCTGCGCTCGGCCATGTGCTGGACACGCTGGCACGCCGCCGCGGGCTGACATCGATCGGCCTGCAGACGACCTTCCTGCGCCAGTCGCTGCTGGTGCATCGGCAGGGCGCTGGCTGGTGGCTCGCCCTGCGCGAGGCCACGGTTCCGGCGCAGGCACCGGGGTCGGCAGCGCTGGCTGGCGCCCCAGCGGCTGCCGTGCGGCCAGGGCCTTGGGACCACATGCGGCGCCGGCAACTGGTCTGGGCGGCGCGTGCCGAGCGCTTGTTGCGCGCCGGCGCTGGGGCGCCCGGCTTTGACAGCGTGGCCGGGCTGCTGGCAAGCCTGCGGCCAACAGGCCTGGCCCGCCCAGGCGGCTTCACGGACCTGGGCACCGCCGACATTGCCGACGACGCGCCGGCTGGCATGGTGCTGGTGGCGCTGCACCGCCCGGTACTGCAGGCGGGCGAGCCGGACTGGATCGACCTGCTGCGCTTCGCCCTGGCGGCCACCCCGGCCCACCTGCCGCTGGTGGTCAGGCCACACCCGGACGAGCCGGGCAGGCCGCTGCCGGACGACCTGGCGCTGGCCATGCGCCGGCGCCAGGTGCGCCTGTCGCGGCCAGGCAGCGGCGCCTCCCTGCCAGCGCTGCTCAGGCAGACGCGGGTGGTGCTGACAATCAGCTCGGCTGCGGGCCTGCAGGCACTGCAGGCCGGCGTGCCCACCGTGGTCATCGGGCCGGCCTTCTACGCCCGACCCGGCATGGCCTGGGCAGTGGACTGTCACGCGCCGGCCAGCGTGCGCGCCCGGCTGGAAGCAGGCGCACTGCCGGCGCCAGATCCTGCCGTGGTGCAGGCCTTCGTGCACTGGATCGAAGCCTCGCAATCCGCGGCGCTGCCCGACTCGCCATTCAAAGTGGTGCCGGCAAGCGCCCTGGCGCAACGCATCGCAGCGCTGTGCGCGGGCGCGGGCGCGGGCGCGGACAGGTGTTCCACATGAATCCGCTGTCAGCCTTGAGCCGCTATCTGCACGCAGCACGCCGGCGTGTGGACCAGGTGGCCAGCCGGTTCGGTACCGGATCGTCAGCAACCATTCCGACCAAGACACGCTTCTTCCGCAACCAAGCGCTGATGACCGAGGTCTTCGGCCTGCTGCGCACTGCAAGCTTGCCGGCCCCATCGCTGTTTTTCCATGCCTGCAGCAGTGGCGAGGAGCCTTACAGCGCCGTGATGTTCAACCTCGAAACCGACCAGTTGCCCATCACCGTCGCTGCTGCCGACTACAACCCGGCAGCGGTGGCCAGCGCACAGCGCGGCGTCTATCCTCGGCATGTCATCGATGTGTCAAACCGGGGGCTGATCGGCCCGCAATACCGGCGCTATTTCGAGCCGCACGGCCTGTCCTACCGTCTGGCGCCGCCCGTGCGCAGCGCCGTGTCGACCTGGCAGGTGCTCGACTACACCGATGCGGGCTCGGGTTTTGAGCGCTCGGCGGCGGCCGATGTGGTGTTTTGCAACAGCTCGCTGCTCTACCACCCCGCCACCGTGCAGGCACAGGTGCTCGACCGACTGTGCCGGCAGGCCGGCCAGGCACTGGTGGTGACCGGTGCCGACAATGCGGCACTGGAAACCGTGCTGCCGCAGCACGGTTTCGCACCACACAAGCGCCACTGGCAGGCCATCTACGATGGCTGCCCACTGCGCCGCATTGGCGCCGATCGCCCGCACACGACGCCCACCACGCCCTACCTGTCGGACCGCAACCGCGCCATTGAACATTACTTCCGCTACGCCATCTTCCTGCGTGCAGGCAGTGCGATGGCGCGCGCCGCCCTGCTTTCGGATTGACCCATGAACGCCCTGATCCTCAACGACACCCGCAACGGCCAGCATCTGGGCTGCATCATCGTGATGCAGCAGCTGGCGGCGCTGGCCCGGCAGACTGGCATCGAGCCCGTGGCCATGCTGCGCCTGGGACGCAACTTTCAAGACCAGGTCGGTCAGGGGCTGGCGCGCTGCGACGTGGTCATCATCAATGGTGAAGGCACCATGCACCACGATGCGGCCGGCGCCATGGCCATCGTGCGCGCCGGTCAGCTGGCGGCAAGCCGTGGTGTGCCGATCGCGCTCGTCAACACGGTCTGGCAGGACAACCTCCTGGCCAACCAGCTGCTGCCACTGTGCCGCTGGATTCATGCCCGGGAGTCGCTCAGCCAGGCGGCCATCACCCAGCTCGGCTTCAGGGCAAGCGTGGTGCCGGATCTGACGCTGACGGCCGATCCAGAACAGCTGTTTCCAGCACCGCAGGCGCCGCAGGGCGTGGTGGTGATGGACGACGTGCGGCTGGAGCTGTCACTGGCGCTGGCACGTTACGCCCGCGGTCGGCACTTGCCGTTTCACCCGATGGGCGCGCGGGGCTCCCTGCGCACCCGCAAGGGCTGGTCCAAGATGCTGCGCATGGGCCTGGCCTCAGGTTGGGCGCCCCAGTTCCACGCCGGCCAGCTGGCGGCCATCCAGCGGGCGTCGGTGGTGGTGACGGGGCGCTTTCACGGCATCTGCCTGGCCATCCTCGCCAAGCGACCGTTTGTCGCCTTCGCTTCGAACACGCACAAGATCGAGGGCCTGCTTCGCGATGCGGCCCTGGGCCCGGGTGGGCGCCTGTTCAACGATCCGCCAGCCGATCCGGCGCAGCGGGATGCGTACATCGACGATGCGCTGCGCCAGGTGCTGGACCACATGGAGGTTGCAGACCAGCGGGCAGCCTATGAAGCCGCCTGCAGCCGCTATGCGCAACAGGCGCGGCAGGCCGCCCAGGCCATGCTCACGGACATCTGCCAGGCCGGCTGAGGCCCGGCCGAGCGACGGACACGCAGGTGCTGACACTCATCCGCAAAACCTTCAGCCTGCTGGCGCCTGACGAGCGGCGCAAAACCCTGGGCATCTGCATCGCAGTGGTCGCCGCCGCCGTGCTGGAGGTGGTCAGCGTGACCACGATCATGCCCTTCATGGCCGTCATCTCGTCACCGGATGGCGGTCGCAGCCTGCGCCTGGTGCGCTGGCTGCGCAGCGGGCTGGAAACCGACTCCGAGCAGGCGTTCATCCTCGCGGTGGGGGCCTTCGCCGTCGGCATCCTGCTGCTGTCGGCGGTGCTGAGCCTGGTCACGCGCAAGGCCCTGCTGGAGTTCAGCTACACGCGCTACCACACCTTGTCGCAGCGGCTGTTCGAGGCCTACCTGAACCGGCACTACACCTTCTTTCTGTCGCACAACTCGTCGAGCCTGTCCGAGGCTGTGATCGTCGACTGCGAGGCCATCGTCAGCAAGGTCTTCCTCGGCCTGATGATCGTGTTTTCCAACGCCGTCATCGCACTGGGCATCCTGCTGGCGGTGGTGCTGGTCGAGCCAGTGCTGGCGCTGGCCTCGTTCGTGGTCGTCGGTGGCCTGTACTTGCTGACCTACCGCTACTTCCGGCAGCGGGTGCTGCAGATGGGCCTGCGCCGCCAGGCGGTCAACGAGGAGCATGTCGCCACCGTGCACCAGGCCTTCCGCAGCATCAAGGAGCTGAAGGTCTTCGGCGCCGAGCGCTTCTTCCTCGAGCGCTACGCCCTGAACTCGCTGGAGAAGGCGCGCACGACCGGGCGTGCAGTGGCCTTGTCCGAGCTGCCGCGCAAGGTCATCGAGACCATCGCCATCGGCGGCGCACTGACGATGATGCTGGTGCTGGCCACCAGCCGGGGCAGCGTGCACGACCTGATCCCGTTGATCTCGCTGTTCGTCTTCGCGGCTTACCGCCTGCTGCCGGCCGTGCAGCAAATGTTCCAGCACCTGGTCAAGGTGCGCTTCTACGCGCCGGCAGTGAACCACGTGTACGCCGAACTGGGCGTTCCTCCGGGCGGCGCACCGGCGGATCGGCATGGCGCAGAGGACGATCTGCCGCTGCCGCATGCCGGTGGTGACATCGCTTTCGATCAGGTGTCGTTCCAGTACCAGGAAGCGGCAGCGCCGGCATTGGACGCAGTGAGCCTGCACATACCCGCCGGCAGCGTCGTGGCCTTTGTGGGCGCCACCGGGTCGGGCAAGTCCACGGCGGTGGGCATCCTGCTCGGCCTGCTGGCGCCGCAACAGGGCCAGCTGCTGGTGGGCGGTGTGGCCTTGGCACCCCGCCACCTGCGCCAATGGCAACTCAACATCGGCTATGTGCCCCAGGCCATCACCTTGCTGGACGACACGGTGGCACGCAACATCGCCTTCGGCGCGCACCACCCCGACACCGAGCGCATCAACCAGGCGGCGCAGGCGGCCCAGATCCAGGCCTTCATCAACGACCAGCTGCCCGCTGGCATGGCCACACGCATTGGCGAAAACGGCGTCCGCCTGAGCGGCGGCGAGCGCCAGCGCCTGGGCATCGCGCGCGCGCTGTACAGGGACCCCGGCCTGCTGGTGCTGGATGAAGCCACCAGTGCACTGGACAACACCACCGAACGGGCCGTGATGGCGCAGATCCAGGGCCTGGGACGCCGCAAGACCGTCGTGATGGTGGCCCACCGCCTGAACACCATCCGCCAATGCGATCGAATCTTCTACTTCGAGCGCGGCCGGGTCGTGGCGGCCGGGCGATTTGACGCGCTGCTCGCCAGCTGCAGCGGTTTTGCGCAACTCGTCGCCGCCCCACAGGACGGCGACCGGAGCCCGCCGTGAGGCGCCAGCGTCCGCCGCTTGGCCGCCTGCTGAAACGCGCGCCGCACCATGCCGGCGTGGTGCTGCATCGGGCCTGGGCGCTCACACGGCACTTCCTTTTGGGCGACGCCCGGCCGATCCAGGCGCATGCCCCGCTGTTCGAGGGCCGCAGGGTGGCCATCGTCGGCAATGCCGAGTCATTGCTGGGCACACGTTTTGGCGCGCAGATCGATGCGATGGACGTGGTGGTGCGCATCAATCATGGCGTGGTCCGCCAGCCGGTCAGCCAGGGCCGGCGCACCGACGTGCTGGCGATGTCCTGCCGCATGCTGGAAACCGACCTGTTGCAGCACTTCGACCCGGCATTGATCTTGTGGATGACGCCGCGGTGGCGGCATCTCCAACCGTATTCGCGCCAGGTCATGCAGCGTGTGTGCTTCTTTCCAGGTCGGGCATGGCGACACCTGTCGCAGGACTTGCTCGGCGGGCGCCGGCCATCGACGGGCTTCATGACCACCATGCAACTGCTGCAACTCGACATTGCAGCCGAGATACACCTGTTCGGATTCGACTTCGGCGTCACCCGGACCTTCTACAACGCACCCGGCTACCAGACGCCGCATGACTATGCGGCCGAGGCCCGCCTCCTGTCGGCCCAGGTGGCCTGCGGCCGGCTGGTGATCCACCACGCGCCAACGACCGCAACGGAGACCGGTCCATGATCGCCAACAACGCGTCCGGCCTGCCCCCCCGCAACTGGATCATCGTCTCGTCGATCAACTGGGCCGAGAACTGGCAGATGCACCAGCAGCTGGCCACGGCGCTGGTGGATGCCGGCCATCGGGTGCTGTTCATCGAAAACACCGGGGTGCGGGCGCCACGCCGCGGTGACCTGGGCCGCATCCGGGACCGCTTGCTGCGCTGGTTGCGCAGCACCCGCGGCTTCAGCGACGTGCGGCCCGGCCTCACCCTGCTGTTCCCACTGGTGCTGCCGCTGCCTTACTCGCGCATTGCACTGGCCATCAACCGCAGCTTGCTCGCGGCTGCCATCCGCAAGTGGTCGGCGGCCAACCGCTTCCATGACACCTTGCTGGTGTCCTTCCTGCCAACTCCACTGGCAGCGGCCCTGGCCAAAGAGCTCGATCCGGCCTTGCTGGTGTACTACTGCGCCAACGACATGTCGGGTGGCTCGGATGGCGCGTCCAGGCTGTTGCTGCATGAAGAGCGCTTCATGCAGCGCGCCGACGCGGTGTTCTGCATTTCATCGGTGCTGATGGAGCGGGCACGGCGGTTCAACGCCCAGGTGCACTATTTTCCGGCAGGCGTGGACCTGGACAAGTTCGCGGCCTGCCGCGATGCGGCGCCCCGTCCGCCAGCAGATCTGTCCGGCCTGCCGCGGCCCGTGATCGGCTATGTCGGCTCGGTCAGCCCGGTGTTTGACCAGGTTCTGGTGGCCGCTGCCGCCCGCGCCATGCCCGAGGCCAGCTTCGTGCTGGTGGGGCCGCACTACTGCGACACCGCAGTGCTGCAAGCCTGCCCCAATGTGCACCTGCTGGGCAGCCGGCCGCACAACGAAGTGCCGCACTACCTGCGCCAGTTCGATGTCGGCCTGATCCCCTACGTGCGCAACAGCTTCACCGATGCGGTGTATTCCTGCAAGCTCAACGAATACCTGGCGATGGGCCTGCCGGTGGTCGCCACCGACATGCGCGAGTTGCGCGAATACCGCCTGCGGCACGGCGAGGTCTTGACGCTCGCCAATTCTCCACAGGCGCTGGTGGCAGGCATCTGCGAGCACCTGACAGACCACGATGCTGTTCACCGGCAGGCACGCATCGCAGCCGCCGAAGCCAACACCTGGACCCAGCGCTTCCACGATCTGCTGGGCGTGGTGCGCGAGCGGCTGGACGCGGTCGGACAACGCCCGGTGCGCTGGCAGGACCGCCTGCGGGGTGTGGTGCGGCGCAGCCGGCTGCGCATGCTGCGCAGTTCACTGTTGCTGTTGGCCGGGTATCTGCTGGTCTTCCACACACCGCTGCCGTGGCTGGCAGCACGCCCGCTGCTGGCACAGGGCCAGCCAGTGCGGGCCGACGCGATCGTGGTGTTCGCCACCGAAGGCGCACCGGCCTACACCACGCTCCACTATGCCAAGCGTGTGGGCGAGGCGCTGGCGCTGTACCGTGCTGGCTTGGCGCCTCGCATCGTGCTGTCGTCGGGGCGCATCGCCACCTCGGCAGAGTCTGATGCCATGCGCGCCTTGTTGCTGGACCAGGGCGTGCCGGCGACGGCCATCGCGGTGGTACCCGGCATGGCCAACAGCACCAACAACAGCGTGCTGCAGGCCGCAACTGAACTGCGGCGACTGGGCGTGCGCCAGCTGCTGGTGGTCACCGCGCCCTACAGCGCATGGCGTGTGGAGCAGACCTGGCGCAAGCTGGCTGCCGACCTGCGGGTGCAGGTCCAACCCGCCACCGACGCGCCGCCTGCAGCACCGGTGTGGCACAGCACCTGGCGCAACCTGCGTGTGATTTGCTATGAATATCTGGCACTGGCTTACTACGCTTTCAAAGGCTGGATCTGAACCAACGCTGGTAACTGCCGGAATGCTCAGCGCAACGTCGCCAGGCCAGGGTGGGCGAATACCAGCCGGCCGGCATGGCGCGCACCATCTGGGGTGAAGTGCTCACCGTCAAAGCTGATCAGGACACCATTGCCGGTGAAGATTCTGCAATGGCCTGGTGCACCACACAGCGCCTGCTGCACATCCACGAACTGCTGGGGTGGCAACCGGTCGCGCAGCAAGCCGTTGACCGTGGCGTTGTTGGCCGGCACCGGGTTGGTGAGCGCCACCCGCTCGGCCGCGCTGCTGGCCAGGTAGGACATCGGCGCAACGGTGCCGAAGTCCTTGCGCCCGATGACGAACAGCCTTTGCTGCGGCCGCAGCTCCAACGCCTGTACGGTGTGCTGGATGCGCTGCGCCTCCCAGGCCCGCCATTGCCCGGCGATGATGATCACGTCTGCCGTTTTCACAAGCGGCAGCACGTCGCGCAAGTTGCCCTCGGCCGCACAGTAGGCGGCGTCCAGGTGTTCACCAGCGGCGGCGTATAGCGGCGCCACGTTATCGGCGCCGATGTACTTGGGGCAGCGCGCGGCAATCGGATGGCTGACGATCTGCGCCGACGCCATGAAGCCGTTCTCGCCGACCATGTTGAGAAAATCCTGTGCATAGCTGTCACCCACCACCAGCACGCGGGGCGATGGACCTGCGGCGTCAAAGGACTTGCGATCGGCCTGCCGGAAGCGCCGTTCGGTATAGCGGCCCATCTCGGTGGGGCTGATCGACAGCAGATAATGGTCCTTCTCCGGGAAGCGGCTGATGACGCCGTTGGCAATGACCAGGGGCAGCGCCACTGCCGCCAGCGCAAGCGAGGCCACAACGGCGCCCAGAAACACCTGCCTGCGCAACAGCCAGCTGCGCCTGCGGAATGGCTCCTCCACGAATTTCCAGCTGGCCCAGCCCAGGGCCAGGGTGGCGGCGATCAGCCCGCCATACAGCCAGGCGGAATGGGTCGGTTGCGGCGACATCAGGCGCGCAAAGGCAAACAGTGGCTGGTGCCACAGGTAGACGCTGTAGCTGATGACGCCGACGCCGACGGCGGGCCGAGACGCCAGCAGGCGGTACACCAGGCCGCCGGCCTGCGCAAAGAGGATCATCAGTGCTGCACCGACAGTGGGCACCAGCGCCAGCAGGCTGGGAAATGGCGTCGTGCGGTCGAAACGCAGGATGCTGAAAAGCACCATGGCCAGGCCTAGCAGAGCGCCCGCGCCGGCCAGCGACGACGGCCGCTGCGGGCGGTGCAGCAAGTACATGGCGACCGCCGAGCCGATCAGCAGCTCCCAGGCGCGGGTTGGCAGCAGATAGAAGTTCGCCACGATGATGCCCTTGCGGGACGCCCACTCGGCCAGGCCCAGGCTCGTGACCAGCGCCAGCAGCACCAGCACCAGTAGCGCACGCCGCCCCAGCCGCCAGGTTGCCATCACCACCAGCGGAAAGATCAGGTAGAACTGCTCCTCGATGGCCAGGCTCCAGGTGTGCAGCAATGGCTTGAGCTCGGTGGCCGCCTCGAAGTAGCCCGACTCGCGCCAGAACAGCAGGTTCGACGAGAACACTAGCACGCTCAGTACGCTCTTGGCGAAGTCCTTCAACTGATAGGGCAGCATCCAGAACCACGCGAACGGGATGCACACCACCATGACGACGAAGAGCGCCGGCAAGATCCTGCGGGCCCGGCGCTCATAGAAGGCTGCCAGCGAGAAGCCGCCCTGCGCGTGTTCCGACAGGATCAGTGTCGTGATCAGGTAACCGCTGATCACGAAGAAGATGTCGACGCCCACATAGCCGCCACGCACCCAGTCGAAGCCAGCGTGGAAGAGAATGACCGACAGTACCGCGATGGCACGCAGCCCGTCGACTTCGGATCTGTATTTCATGGATGTCAGAGTGACTTTGAAAGATCCGTCGGTGGACAGCGAACCGGTAGCTTAACGGCTTGCCCCAGGCCCGATGTACTCGGGCACGGTCTCGGCCAGACGTTGTCGCAGCCCCGGTGCCGGCGACGCGCCAGTTGCAGCGGCCCAGACCAGCAGCTGCCGCACGTCCTTGGCGCGGGCGTCCAGCCGGGCGATGCGCAGGCGGGCGATACGGGTCGGCACGCTGTTGTCGGTGTCGGAGAGAAGTTCCTCAAACAACTTCTCGCCCGGCCGCAAGCCCGAAAACACGATCGGGATCTCATCCACCGCATGCCCTGACAGCCGGATCAGATCGCGTGCCAGATCGACGATGCGCACCGGCTCGCCCATGTCCAGCACCAGCACCTGGCCGCTCTCGCCAATGGCGGCGGCCTGCAGCACCAGCCGGGCTGCCTCGGGGATGGTCATGAAGTAGCGGATGATGTCCGGGTGGGTGACGGTCACCGGGCCACCACGCGCAATCTGCTCCTTGAACTTCGGGATCACGCTGCCACTGCTGCCCAGCACATTGCCAAAGCGCACCGCCATGAAGCGGGTGCCCGGGTGCTCGGCGGCCATCATGCTGACCACCATCTCGGCGGCGCGCTTGGTGGCGCCCATCACGTTGGTCGGGTTCACTGCCTTGTCGGTGCTGATCAACACAAAGCGCTCGGCGCCCACCTCGGCCGCAGCCAGCGCCGCGTGGTAGGTGCCCAGGGTGTTGTTGCGCAGCGCGGCCAGCGCGTTGTGGTCTTCTTCCATCAGCGGCACATGCTTGAAGGCCGCGGCATGGAAGACGACCTGCGGCCGCCACTGGCCACAGGTGTGCTGCAGGTGCGCCAGGTCCTTGACATCACCGATGACACGCACCAGCGGCAGGTCCGGAAAGCGCTGGCCCAGGTCCTGCTCGATGCTGTAGAGGTTGAACTCGCTCAGCTCGTACAGCACCAGCTGCGCCGGGTTGAAGCGCGCCAGTTGGCGGCACAGCTCGCTGCCGATGCTGCCGCCGGCGCCGGTCACCAGCACGGTCTTGCCGGCCAGCACGGCGCCGATGCCGGCTTCGTCCAGTTGCACCGGCGCGCGGCCCAGCAGGTCATCGGGCTCGATGTCGCGCACCCGGTCGATGGCGCTGCTGCCGTCCAGCAGCTCGGCGGCCGACGGCACGGTGACCACCGGCAGGCCGGCGGGCGCCGCCAGGTCCAGCGCACGGCGGCGCTGCGCCGGCGTGGCCGCCGGCATGGCCACGATGACGTGGGTGGCGGCACCCCGCACCGCCCGGTCGGCGATGGCCGCCAGCGGCCCCAGCACCGGCAGGCCAGCGATGCGTGCGCCCTGCTTGGCCGGGTCGTCGTCGAGCAGGCCCAGCACGATCCAGCCCTGCTGGTGGATGCCGGCCAGCAAGCGGCGCGCGGCCTCGCCCGCCCCCATCACGATGGCACGGCGGATCTCGCGGTCGCTGCCGGTGATCTGGGCCCGCGCATGCTCATAGACCATGCGGTAGCCCAGCCGCACCAGGGCCAGGCCCATCAGTGCCACCACCGGGTGCAGCGCCAGCACCGCGCGCGGCACCTGGGTCAGCTGCAGCACCAGCACGGCCACCGCGCTGGCCAGGCCCGCCAGCAGGCAGGCCAGCGCCAGGCGCTTGACCTCGCCAAAACCCGAGAAGCGCCACATGCCCTGGGGCACCTTCAGCGCGCTGAAGGCCGCCGCATAGGCCAGCACGATGGCCAGCAGCACCCAGCCGTCGTAGCTGGGCCGGGCGCTGATCCAGCGCTCGAAACCCAGGCGGAACAGGTAGGTGATGTTCCAGGCCAGCACCACCACCGCACCGTCGATCAACAGCGACAGCGGCTCGCGGTGCGGTCGCAGCCGGGCCAGGAAGCGGTCGAGCCGGTGCCAGACGGTGATCATGACTGGAAGCCCAGGTCCTGCCAGCTCAGCACCTGGTGGTCGGGCCGCTGGTGGCTGTGGTTACCGCCGTACACCAGCAGCGGCGGCGCCGCACTGGCACCCGCTGCCTGGCACCAGCGGCGCGCCGGCCCCAGCCAGTCGGCACTGTAGGTGGCGCCAGATTTGCACTCCACCGGCTGCAAGCTGCCCGCCTGCTCCACCACCAGGTCGACCTCCAGGCCATGGTTGTCTCGCCAGAAATACAGGTCAGCCGCCAGGGCACGGTTGAAGCGGTGCTTCAGCGTCTCTGCCACCACCCAGGTTTCGAAGACAGCCCCACGCTGGGCATGGTGCAGCAAGTCGTCGGGTGATGTGATGCGCAGCAGGTGGCACAGCAGCCCGCTGTCCAGGAAGTAGAGCTTGGGCGTCTTGACCAGGCGCTTGCCAAAATTGCGGTGGTAGGGCGGCAGCAGCGCCACCAAATGGCTGGCCTGCAGCACGGTGAGCCACTGGCGCGCGGTGGGCTGGCTGATGCCGCAGTCAGACGCCAGGCTATTGAGGTTGAGCAGCTGGCCGCTGCGCGCTGCGCACATGCTGACAAAGCGCTGGAACGTGAGGAGGTTCGACACGTTCAACAACTGGCGCACGTCGCGCTCGATGTAGGTGACCAGATAGCCGGCAAACCAGTGCGCAGGCTGCGGGTTGCGGTGCTCGGCATGCAGCGCAGGGTAGCCGCCGCGCCACAAGCGCTGCTCCAGGGTGGCTGCACGCGGCAGCTCCGCATGGCACAACGGCAACAGGGTCAGCATACCCACCCGCCCGGCCAGTGATTGGCCGATGCCGTCCATCAACCCGAACTGCTGCGACCCGGTCAGTACCCAGCGGCCCATGTGCGGGGCGCTGTCAGCAATGCCCAGCAGGTAGGACATCAGCGCGGGCGCACGCTGCACTTCGTCCAGCACGGCGCCGTCGACCAGCCGGGCAAAGAAGCGGCGCGGGTCGGCCAGGGCCAGCTCGCGGGTGTCGGGGTCTTCCAGGTTGACGTAGGGCAGGTGCGGGAAGGTGCTGCGCGCCAGCGTGGTCTTGCCCGACTGCCGCGGCCCGGTGATGGCCAGCACAGGAAAGCCGCTGGCCAGGGCTTCCAGGGTGTGGTGGGCATGGCGGGCTAGCAAATCTGTACTCTTTCAAGTTTCAATTTTGAAATTGTACAGAAGCAGACAGCCATCAACGCGCCAACAGCACCCGCACAGTACGGCCCAGCACCTGCAGGTCAGTCCACAGCGTGGCGCGTGCGGCGTAGTCGGCCTGCAGGGCCAGCTTGTGCGGCAGGATCTGCTCGATGTAGGTGCGCTCGGGGTCGGCACTGCCGGCCAGCAGGCTGGCTTCGTCGATGTGGGCCAGGGCCGCCGGGTCGGTGAGGCCGGGGCGCACCGCCAGCACCTGGGCGGCCAGCGCCGCCGGGTAACAGGCGACGAAGCGCGGCACCTCGGGCCGCGGTCCGACCAGGCTCATGCGGCCCAGCAGCACGTCGATGAACTGCGGCAGTTCGTCGATGCGGCGGTCGCGCAGCCAGTGGCCCACACGGGTGATGCGTGCGTCCTGCCCCACAGTCACTTGCGGACCCAGCGCCGGCGCGTCGGCCCGCATGGTGCGGAACTTGTGGATGCAAAACGGCACCCCGCCGCGGCCCACCCGCTGCTGGCGGAAGAACACCGGGCCGGGCGAATCCAGCCGGATGGCCAGCGCCACCAGCAGCAGCAGTGGCGCCAGCAACAGCAAGGCCGCCGTGGCACCGACCAGGTCGAACAGGCGCTTGGCCATGGTCAGGGCCATCAGCCGCAACGGCGCGGCTTCAAGCCGGCGCCAGCAGGCCGCGCACGGCGCTGACCACGCGCTGCACATCCGCAGCGTCCATGCGGCTGTAGACCGGCAGGCTCAGCATCTGCTCATAGGCCTGCTGGCTGGCCGGGAAGTCTGCTGCCCGCAGGTGGTAGCGGTCGCGCCAGTAAGGCTGCAGGTGCAGCGGGATGTAGTGCACGCTGCAGCCGATGCCCAGCGCAAACAGCTGGGCAATGAAGGCATCACGGGCGATGCCGGCTTCGGGCAGCAGGCGCAGCACATACAGGTGCCAGGGGTGCAGTTCACCGGGCGGCGCCACCGGCGCAGTGGTGACCGGCAGGTCGGCAAACGCCGCGTTGTACTGCTGGGCGATGGCCGCACGCCGCGCTGCAAAGGCATGTGCCTTTTTCAGCTGGTGGATGCCCAGCGCGGCGGCGATGTCGGTCAGGTTGTACTTGAAGCCCGGCGCCACGATCTCGTAGTACCAGCTGGGCACGGTGGCGGTGAAGCGGTCGAAGGCATCGCGGCTCATGCCGTGCAGGCGCATCACCTGGGCGCGCTTGGCCAGGGCGGCGTCGCGGGTGACCAGCATGCCGCCTTCACCGGTGGTGATGGTCTTGTTGGCGTAGAAGCTGAACACCGTGGCGTCGCTGGCCAGCGTGCCCACACGCCGCCCGGCACTGGTGCTGGGCAGGGCATGGGCGGCGTCTTCCACCACCTTCAGCCCATGCTTCTGCGCAATGGCCAGGATGGCCGGCATGTCGGCCGCCAGGCCGGCAAAGTGCACCGGCATGATGGCCTTGGTGCGCGGGGTGATGGCCGCCTCGATCAAGGCCGGGTCGATGTTCAGCGTGGCCGCATCGATGTCGACCAGGCGCACATCGGCGCCCAGGTAGCGCACCACCTCGGCGGTGGCGGTGAAGGTGTGGGTGGTGGTGATGACCTCGTCACCGGGGCCGATGCCGATGGCTTCCAGTGCCAGGTGCAGGCCGGCGGTGGCTGAATTGACAGCGATGCAGTGCAGGCCGTCGGTGTTGTCGCCGGCGTCGCCCAGCCAGGCCTTGAAGTCCGCTTCGAAGCGCTTGGCCTTGGGGCCGGTGGTCACCCAGCCGCTGCGCAAGGTGTCGACCACCTCGGCGATGTCGTCCTCGCCGATTTCGGGCAGGGCAAAGGGGAGGAAGGGCGCAGCCATGGCCGATTATCCGGTGGCCCGCGTCAGGGCTTGGCGATCCAGGCCAGCACATGCGTGCGCAGCCAGGGCAGCGCATTGGCCACCGGGTACAGGCCGGGGTGCATGCGGCACAGCGGCCGGGCCAGCGGCGGCGCCAGCGTGACCCGCTGGTGCCTGCACCCGACCACCTGGAAACAGCTGCCGCAGCCGCGCCAGCGGCACGCCGCGCACATCGCGGTTGCGCGGGTTGTCGACGGTGAAGTCGTACCACAGCACACCGCCGCCGGGCGCCACCCAGCGCCACATGGCCGCCGCCAGCTGCTGCTGGAAGCCGTCGTCCAGCAGCGAGCTGAACACCGTGCTCTGCAGCACGATGTGCTGGCTGCCCGGCGTGATCGGCCAGTTGGCTGGCGTCACCGCCGTGCAGGCTGACGGCCGCCGGCAGCACGGCGCGGGCCTGGGCCAGGCGATCGGGCAGCAGTTCGGCGCCCGCCAGGTTGGCCGGCGCAAAACCCAGGCGCAACAGCTCCAGCAGGTTGCCGCCGGCACCACAGCCCACTTCCAGCAGGCGCAGCCGGGCCAGGTCGGTCAGGCCCTGCCGCTGGAACAGCCGCAGCATCGCGCGCTGGCGCTCTTGCACCGTCTGCCACACATCGGGCTGCAGCATGCTGTAGCGGCCGGGCGCGGCACGGCGGGCATAGCGCTCGGCGACGGCCCGGGTCTCTGCCGTGTCGGCTGGGCCGTCCGTGTCGCCATGTCGTCCATGTCGTCCGGAGAGCGGCTCATCGCTGCATGGCCTGCAAGAAGCGCTGCGCCAGCACCGGGTAGGTGTGGTGGGCCAGCACAAAGGCACGGCCGCGCGCGCCCATGGCGCGGCGCTCGGCGGCGGGCAGCGCCGCCAGGCGGCGCAGGCCGTCGGCGATGGCTGCCGCCGATTCTGGTGCCACGGTCAGGCCGCAGCCGCTCTCGGCCACCGGGTCGTTGCCGGCCTCCACGCTGTGCAGCACGGCGCAGCCGGCCATCATGTAGTCCATCAGCTTGTTGGGCGCGATGCCGAAGCGGTAGATCGGCACCCGCTGCCAGCCGATGTAGGCGATGTCGACAGCCGCCAGCAGCGACGGGATCTGCGCCTTGGGGATGGGCGGCAGCAGGTGCACCTGGGCCAGGCCTTCGCTCGGCCACCCGCTGGGCCAGCCGGGCGCGCTCATGGCCGTCGCCCACCATCACGATGGCGATGGGCTCGCCCTGCAGCAGCTTCGCGCGGCATCCAGCAGATGGTCCAGCGCGTTGGGCAGGCCCATGGACCCGGCATAGCCCACCACCGTGCGGCCGGCGGCATGTTCGGCCGGCGATGGCCCGGGCCACGTCGTCGCGCAGCGGCGGCGCCGCGCCCTGCCATTCGTCCAGGCGTGATGCCGTTGGGCACGATGCGCCAGCTTGCGCAGGTCCAGCCCATGCGGCGGCCATGTGGCCCTGCACCTTGGGCAGCATGCTGACCACCACGTCGGCGTCGCGGTAGGCGGCGTCTTCGGCCGCCTGGCACAGGCGGATGAAGGGGTGGCCGGGCGACATGCCCGACAGCTCGATCGGGCTGAGCGGCCACAGGTCATGCACCTCGAACACCAGCTTGGCCTTGGCCATCCGGGCGATGCGCCGCGCCACCCAGATGTCCATCGGGTAGGTGCTGCTGGCGATCACCGCATCGGGCTTGACACTCGCCGCACCAGCCGCGTCGCCTGGCCCCACAGCTGGCGCCAGAAAGCGCCAGATGTTCCACACCCGGCCGACGCCATTGCCCTGGTAGGCCGGCGTGGGCAGCCAGCGGTAGGCGATGCCGTCGATGACCTGGTCGCCGGCGGGCGGCTGCGCGCCCGCACATGCGAAAAGTCGGCCGCCACCATCTGCACACTGGTGGCCGGCGCGCACCCATTCACGCGCCAGGTAATAGGGCCGGTACTCCATGCCCAGGGCCGGGCTGCCGGCATAGTGGTTCAGGTACAGGATGTGCATGCGGTCCAGGTCAGGGCTGCGGCGGCTGGCCGGCGTCCAGTGCGCGCAGCCGGGCTAAAAAGGCAGCCACGCAGGGGCCGAACAGGGCGTGCCTGGCCACCCAGGCATGGTTGCTGGCCGCCACCGCATCGGCACGCGCCAGCAAGGGCGCCAGCGCGGCCGGCAGCGGCAAGCTGGCGCCGGCGGCGATCCAGCCGTTGTCGCCATGGCGCACCAGTTCATGGTTGGCCGGCAGGTCCGACAGGATGGGGATGCAGCCATGGGCCAGCGCCTCCAGCACCGACACCGACACCGAATCACTCTGCGGCAGGCTGACATACCAGCGTGCGCGGGCATACCAGCCGGCCTGGGTGGCCGCGTCGACCTGGCCGATGAAGCGCACGCGCGCCGGCCAGCCCGGCATCGGCGGCCTGGCGCTCCAGCGCAGGCCGCAGCGACCCGGCATTGGCCACCACCAGCTGGGCGTCGGGCCAGCCCGCATGGAGTTGGCCGAACAGTGCCAGCACCCGCGCCGGGTCGTAGATCGGCTCCAGGCCGCGGTTGGCAAACACCAGGTGGTCTTGCTTGCTGCCGGGCGCCGGCGCGGCTGGCAAGGCCTCCAGGCCGAAGGGAAAGGTCATCACCTCGCCGGCGCCCAGGGCGCGCATCTGCGCGGTCATCGCCTGGGAATCACTGGTGCTCAGCACGCAGGCGCGCAGCACACGGCGGGTCAGCCAGCGCAGCAGCCGGCTGCGCTGCGGCGTGACCAGGATGTCCGAGCCCCAGGCCGAGCCCACCAGCCGGCCGGGCGCGCCCAGCCAGCGGGTGGCCAGCCAGGCCAGCGTGCCATGGGATGTCAGATAGTGGGCATGGATCCAGTCGGGCTGCACCGTCTTCAGCCAGGTGGCCAGCCTGGGCAGCTTGGCGCAGCAGCGCCACATTGCCACCGGCAAAGTCGGGCCGGGTGTCCAGCGCCAGCCGGCGCGCGGCCGGCACCAGGGCGTCGAAGCCCGGCGCAAAGCCGCGCGACGAAGCGGCCCACAGCTCCAGCTGCGGCGCCAGCGCACGCGCCCACTTCAGCAAGTGCGGGCTCTCGCCGTCGCCCAGCAGCACCAGCCTCATGCGGCGCCACCACCGTCGGCCGGCGGCCGGGCACCGGCCCAGGCGGCGTAGTGGGCGCGCAGCGCGGGCTCGGCGTCCAGCCAGCGCTGGTCGCCGCTGCGGGCATCACCCACCACCACCGCCGGGTTGCCGGCGATCAGGCTGTGCGCCGGGTAGGCGCCGCGCAGCACGCTGCCGGCGCGCACGATGCAGCCGGCGCCCAGCTGCGTGCCCGGCTCCAGCAGGCTGTGCGGGCCGATGAAGCACCACGGGCCGATGGCCACCGGCCCGGCCACCCAGCCCGGCCTGGGCTGGCCCGCCGGCCACAGCACATAGGCCTTGGCCAGCAGGCGCTGCGCCCGGTGCGAGCTGTGGGTGACGATGCGACACATGGTGGGTGATCTGCACGCCCTCGCCCACCACCACGCCGGCGCTGGCCTCGATGAAGTTGAAGGCGCCGATGAACACATGGTCGGCCAGGTCCAGCCGGTCTTCAAACTCGATGCAGGTGCTGGGCGCGATGCGGCTGTGCGGCCGCCAGCGGCCTTGCGACAGTTCACCAAACACCATGCGGTGCAGCAGGGCATTGGCCAGGCGCCGCCGCCAGCGGTTGAGGTGGCCGCGCCAGGGCGTCATGGCGCCGCCCCGGCAGCGCCACGGTCGGCCAGCAGCGGGTCCACCGGCCAGGTGGCCAGGCGCATGAAGTACCAGCCGAAGTACAGCGCCATGGCGCCCGACACCGCCCAACCCGCGCCGGCCAGGCCGCCCCAGGCCAGGCCGGCCGCCAGCGCCACCACGAACACGCCCTGCCCCAGCAGCGCCAGCTTCAGCGCCCAGGCCTGGGCCTGCCAGGCCATGGTGACCACACCCAGCGGCGACGCAATGAAATGCAGGCCGATGTAGAGCGCCAGCGCGCGCGCCAGCAGGCCGGCATCGGCCCAGGCCGGGCCGAAGGCCCAGCTGAACAGCGCCGGGCCCAGCCACCACAGCAGGGCCACCAGCGGCGCAGCCAGGGCCGCCAGCAAGCCCATGGTGCGCAGCACCAGCGCCCGGCCGGCAGCAGTGCAGCCTGCGGCCTGGCCGCTGGCCGGGGCCAGGCGCGGGTACAGGGCCTGCGACACCGCCCCGCCCACCAGCGTGGCCGGTGCCTTCAGATAGCGCAGCGCCAGTGCAACGTGCCGAGATATGCGTTCACGCAGGGGTTGGCCGGGGAAGGCTCCAGCGAAGAGGGGCGCACGATATCCACGATGGGGTCAAAGATGATAATCAACTTCAGGCATTCCTTCGCACTGGCGGCGGTCATGTGCGCGGGGCTTTCGATCGCGACGGCGGCGGACGCCAAGACATTCAAGTGGGCCAATTCGGGCGACGTGAGCTCGATGGATCCCTATGCCCGTCAGGAGACGTTCCTCCTGACCTTCAACTCGAACATCTATGACCCGCTGATCCGGCGCGACAAGAACCTGAAGCTCGAGCCGGCCCTTGCCACGAAGTGGGGCCAGACCGACCCGACGACCTGGTTCTTCGACATCCGCCCCGGCGTGAAATTCCACGACGGCACGCCGCTGACGGCTGACGACATCGTGTTCTCGCTCAACCGTGCGAACGGCCCGGGCTCGAACATGGGCAGCAACTTCGTCTCGGTTAAGGAGATCAAGAAGACGGGCGACCTCCGCGTCGAAGTGACGACGAAGTACCCCGATCCGCTGCTGGCCGACAAATGGGCGGCGCTCGGCATGATGTCCAAGGCGTGGGCCGAGAAGAACAACGCGGTCAATTCCGCGGACATGACCAAGAACGAGGAGAACTTCGCCACCCGCAACGCCATGGGCACCGGCCCGTTCATGCTCAAGGAACGCAAGGCCGGCGAGAAGACGATCCTCGTCAACAATCCCAACTGGTGGGACAAGCCCGTCCACAACATCACCGAGGTGATCTTCACGCCGGTGGCCAACCCCGCGACCCGCATCGCCGCGCTCAAGGCGGGCGACATCGACATGACCTACGAGGTCCCGCCGGCCGACACCGAGTCGCTGAAGAAGGACGCCAACGTCAAGGTGCTCGAAGGCCCCGAGACGCGCGTCGTCTTCCTCGGCTTCGACCAGGAGCGGCCCGAACTGCTCGAGTCGAACATCAAGGGCAAGAACCCCTTCAAGGACAAGAAGGTCCGCGAAGCCATCCATCGCTCGATCGACGTCGATGCGATCAAGCGCACCGTGATGCGTGGCCAGTCCTTCCCGACCAACCTGATGGTGGCGCCGGGCATCAACGGCTACATGAAGGATCTCGACAAGCGGCCGGCGCTGCTGAAGCCGGAAGAGGCCAAGAAGATGCTGGCCGACGCCGGCTATCCCAACGGCTTCGAGACCGGCATGGATTGTCCCAACGACCGCTATGTCAACGACGAGAAGATCTGCCAGGCCGTGGTCGCGATGCTGGCCAAGATCGGCGTGAAGGTGAATCTGCGGGCACAGACCCGCAATCTCTACTTCGCCAAGATCCTGCGCAAAGCCGACCTCAAGCCGGGCGAGACCAGTTTCTACATGCTGGGTTGGTCGCCGGCACAGACCTATGACGTGCACAACGTCTTCGAGGCGCTGATCCAGACTCCGAACGGCGCCACCAAGAAGGGCCAGTTCAATGCTGGCGGCTACTCGAACCCGGCGCTCGACAAGCTCGCCGACTCGATGGAGCAGGAAACCGACAAGGCCAAGCGCGATGCCATGATCAAGGACGCGACCAAGCTCTATGTCGACGATTTCGCCTATGTTCCGCTCCATCAGCAGGCGGTCGTATGGGCGGCGCGCAAGAACATCGACCTGGTGCAGTTGGCGGACAACAGCTTCCCGCTGCGCATGGTGACCGTAAAGTAGCGGCACCAAGACCTACGATCGGCCCCGACGGCATTCCAATGCGGTCGGGGCCGGTTCCGTTTTGGCGCCAATCCTGCTAGGCCTTCGCACAGGCCCAACAATCATCCGATGCTTGCCTTTATCCTGAGACGACTCCTGCAATCGATCGCCGTGTTGTTGACGGTTGGCGTGGTCGCGTTTTCCCTGTTCCGCTACGTCGGCGATCCGATCAATGCCATGGTCGGCCAGGACACGACGATGGAAGAGCGCGCCGAACTGCGCACCAAGCTGGGCCTGAACGACCCGGCGCCGATCCAGTTCCTCCATTTCATCGGCAATGCCATTCAGGGCAAATTCGGACTCTCGTACCGGACATCGGAGCCGG
>CAWJOQ010000029.1:0-59007 GCA_963844485.1 uncultured beta proteobacterium | reverse complement strand
GGCAGTGGCAGTGTCGAATTCGACCTGGCCAGCGGCGTCTACACCGAGCTGCCGAGCCCGGCGTAAGTCTCACGGACGGCGACTACGGCCGCAACGAATACGGCACCGGCCTGTAGCTTCGACCAAAGCCTGTTTATCGGCCAGCACGGTGATGAGTGTGGGCGGCGGCGGGCGCTGCATCCTGGACGCCGGGCTCAAGTCGCTGGCGGTTGATTCCGGCCTGCCGGCGGTGTGGCAGGGCGGCGCGGCCAGCAGCACGCTGGCCTACACCGCCGCCAATGACGAGCACGGCATCGTGCGCGCCAGTGGCGGCGCTGCGCTGCCGGCCCTGGGCAGCCAGTTGCTGCTGGTGCCCGGCCACTGCGACCCCACGCTGAACCTGCATGACACCTTGGTGGCGGTGCGCGGTGGCGTGGTGCAAGCGCTGTGGCCGGTGGCCGCGCGTGGCCTGAGTCGCTGAGCCGCTGAGCCCGCTGGGCGGTGTTGAGCCGTTGCCCCGCTCAGCGGCCCGCCGCCAACAGCGGCAGGCTGTCCAGCCGCGCGTCGATGTCGCGCAGCATGGCCTGGTAAACCGGCGCGCCCACCCCGCCAAAGCGGCGGCGGAAGTCGGTCATGGCCATGTACTCGGGCAGGTCGCCCACGTCGGGCATCAAGTCGGCTTCGCGCAGGCCCTGGGCCAGCCGGGCCTGGAAGGCCAGCGGGTCACGCCGCGCCAGCACGCCCAGGCGGGTGCCGGCCCGGTCGGCGGCGATGTCGTTGAAGCTGAAGCCACTGCCTTGGCGCGCGTCGACCACTTCCTTGTACAGGCCGATGGCGTCCGACAGCGGTCCGCCGCCCTCGGCCGCCAGCGCGGCCGAGATCAACAGGGTGCCGCGGAAAATCCGGCCGGCCGCGCAAGTGCAAGGCGGGCATGCGCGCAGGGCGCGCGCCGGCGCCGCCCGCCGCAACGCGGCCAGCCAAGGCTGCGGCCTGGCTGGCCGGTGGCGCTGCGGCCCCCAGCAAGGGCGTCAGCGGCTGGCCCGCCACCATAAAGGCCAGGGCCACCAGGGCGGCGCGGTTTTCTTCGCTGGCACTGGCGGCGTCCGGGCTGTGGCGTGCGGCCAGCGCAAACACCGGCTGCAGCAAGTCCACCACCGACACCGTGGCCCGTGGTGGCTTGCTGGCCGCCAGCGCCGCCGTCCACATGGCCAGGTGGTCGGCATGGCGGCGCAGCCGGTCCTGCAGCGCCGGCGGCACGAGGGAACTGGTGAGCGCCTGCTCGGCGTTGTCGGGCCAGGCATAGGCCAGCACCAGGGACTGGGCGCGGAAGCTGACGCGGCTGACCAGGCGCTGCGCCAGCTCGCCCTGGGCGCGCAGGTTCAGCGTCGCCAGCAGGCGCGGCAGGGCGGCCTGGGCCAGCCAGCCCGGCACCGGCAGCCGGCCGATGCGCAACTGCTGCACGCTGGGCAGGGTGTCGGTCTCGCGCAGCACGGCCCGCAGGTTCAGCCAGCCGCCCCAGGGTGAGGCCGGCAGCGCCAGGCTTGCTTCCACCAAGGCCAGCCCCGGCTGCAGGCGCACCCGGCCGCGCACGTCACCCAGCCGGCGGCTGGCCTGCTGGATCAGCAGTTCCAGATCGCGCTGCGACAGCAGCACCGCGCGGGTGATGCCGGGCAGGGCGCGGCGCGGGTTGTTGTCCGACAGCAGTTGGCGGGCCCGGTCGATGTCGTTGAGCGAGACGACGGCAGACGGCTTGCCCAGGCGCGGACTGGGCTCGATCGCCAACCACAGGCCGGCCACCACCACCGTCGCCAGCAGCAGCACCATGGCCAGCAGGGCCCAGGGCCACCAGCGGCGGCGTGGGCGCGCCGGCGGCTGGTGCGGGCTTGGCAGTGGCTGGGGCATCACCCGAGTCTGCCATCCGCTGCCACCCGCTGCGGCGGCCGGCAGCGTTGCGCCGCTGGCACCGGCAAGCCGGCGCCGGCAATCAGCGGTTCAGGCGTTCAGCAGGCGGTGGGCGCAGGGCGGCCGCTCACCACACGTCGACAAAGCGCGCCGGTGCCAGGCCGCTGCCCGTGCCGCGCCCGGGCTGGCTGCTGTCGAGCCCGCGCAACAGCCAGGCGCGGGTCTCGGCGGGGTCGATCACCGCGTCGATCTCCAGCGTGGTGGCCATGTTGATGGCCGAGCCGTTGGCATATTGGCGCGCCACCAGGGTCTGGTACAGCGCCTCGCGTTCCGGCCCGGCGGGCACGGCTTCCAGCTCCTTGCGGTAGCCCAGGGTGCACCGCGCCTTCCAGCCCCATGCCGCCAAATTCGCCGGTGGGCCAGGCCACGGTGAACAGCGGCGCGTCAAAGCCGCCCACCGCCATGGCCTGTGCGCCCAGGCCGTAGCCCTTGCGCACCACCACGCAGAACACCGGCACCGTGCAGGTGCGCGGCCTGACGAACAGCCGGCAGGCATGGCGCACCTGGCCCTGGCGCTCAATGGCCGGGCCGACCATGAAGCCGGGCGTGTCGCACAGGCTCAGCAGCGGGATGCCGTGGGCATTGCACAGCTGCATGAAGCGTGCGCCCTTGTCGGCCGCATCGGGGTCGATGGCGCCGCCCAGGTGGTGCGGGTTGTTGGCGATCAGATGCCCACCGGCCGGCCGCCGATGCGCGCCAGGGCCGTGACCATGCCAGGCCCCAGCCGCGCCGCAATTCCAGCACGCTGCCGGTCGTCGGCCAGCGTGTCGATGACCAGCGCGCGCATGTCGTAGACCCGCAGCCGGTTCTCGGGCACCAGGTGGCGCAGCGCGCGCGGGTCGGCCGCCGCCAGTCGCTGAGGCGGCCCTGGAAATAGCCCAGGTACTGCCGGGTGGCGGCCACGGCAGCCGCCTCGTCGTCGACCAGCGATGTCGACCACGCCATTGGGCATGCAGGTCGGCGGCCGGGCCGATCTCCTCGGGCCGGAACATGCCCAGCCCGCCGCCTTCGATCATGGCCGGGCCCGCCCATGCCGATGTTGGCGCTGCGGGTGGTGATGATCACGTCGGCACAGCCCAGCAGCGCGGCATTGCCGGCAAAGCAGCGGCCGTGCACCACGCCCACCACCGGCACCTGGCCCGACAGCGCCGCAAACTGGCTGAAGGTGTGGTTGTTGAGCCCGGCCACGATGGGCATGTCCACATCGCCCGGCCGGCCGCCGCCGCCTTCGGCAAACAGCACCATCGGCAGCTTCCACTGGTGGGCCAGGCCCAGCAGCCGGTCTTTCTTGTGGTGGTTGCGCCAGCCCTGGGTGCCGGCCAGCACGGTGTAGTCGTAAGCCATCACCGCCGTGCGGCTGCGCACGGGGCCGTGCTCGGCGGCGTTGACGGTGCCGATGCCGGTCACCATGCCGTCGGCCGGTGTGTTGCGCACCAGGTCGTCCAGCGTGCGGCGGCTGGCCTGCGCGGCGATGGCATAGCCGCCGTATTCACTGAAGCTGCCGGGGTCGACCAGGTCGGCGATGTTCTCGCGTGCGGTGCGGCCGCCCTGGGCATGGCGCTTGGCCACCGCCTGGGGCCGGGCAGCGTCTTGCAGCAGGGCGTCGCGGTCGCGCACCCGCTGCAGGTCGGCGCGGATGTGGTCGGGGCCCTGCGTCTGCGTGTCAGCCGTTGCGGTGTCGGTCTGGTCCACCGGCTGCCAAGGTCATCAGCAGCTGGCCTTCGGCGACAAAGTCGCCGGCGGCCACGCACAGCTGCAACACCTGGCCGGCGCTGGGCGTGGCGATGCCGTGCTGCATCTTCATCGCTTCCAGCACCAGGGCCTCGGCTCCGGTGGCCAGGGTGTCGCCGGGTTGGGCCTTGAACTGCACCAGCTTGCCGGCCATGGGCGCACGCAGGCCGATCTGGCCGGCGGGCAGCGGCGGCTCGCCGGCCTGGGGCGATGGGCCTGCCGGGCTTGCCGCCGTGGCTGCCGTGGCCATGTCCGCCGGCAGTGCCGCGTCGGTGTGCGCAGCCAACTGCGCCTGCAGCGTGCGGCCATCGGGCTTCCAGCCAGCGGGTGTGGATGGTGTGTTGCGCCACATCGGGCTGGGCGGCCAGCGTGCGCAGCAGCGGCAGGTTGCTGGCCAGGCCGTCCAGCCTGCATTCGGCCAGCGCGTGTTGCGAGCGCCGCAGCGCAGCGGCATAACCGCCCGGGTGGTGCACGATCAGCTTGGCCAGCAGGCTGTCGTGGTGGGGCGACGGCGCCAGGCCGGCGCGGGCATGGGTGTCGACCCGCACGCCGGGGCCCTGGGCAAAGTCAGCGCGCTGGATGCGGCCGGTCGCCGGCCGGGCCTGGCCGCTGGCGTCCAGGGTTTCGGCATTGATGCGCCACTGGATCGCGCAGCCGCGCACGGCCGGCGGCTGGTCGGCATCCAGGCCCAGGTCGGCCAGGCTGCAGCCGGCGGCCACCTGCAATTGTGCGGCCACCAGGTCGACGCCGGTCACCGCCTCGGTGACGGTGTGCTCCACCTGCAGCCGCGGGTTGGCTTCGATGAAGACCAGCGGCAGGTCGGGCGACTGCGCATCCACCAAAAATTCAAAGGTGCCCAGGCCGCGGTAGCCGCTGTGGCGGGCCATGCGCAGCGCGTGGCCGATCAGCTGGGCCCGCAGGCCGGCATCCAGGCTGGGGCTGGGCGCGATTTCCACCAGTTTCTGGAAGCGGCGCTGCAGCGTGCATTCACGCTCGCCCAAGGCCATGGCCTGGCTGCCATCGCCCAGCACCTGCACCTCCAGGTGGCGCGCGCGGGGGATCAAGCGCTCGGCGTACACCGCACCGTGGCCGAAGGCGGCCAGCGCCTCGGCAGCGCAGCGGGCAAAGGCCTCGGGCAGGGCGGCCGGGTCGGTGACCAGGCGCATGCCGCGGCCGCCACCGCCCGCCACGGCCTTGAGCATCAGGCCGCAGGCCGGGTCCAGTGCACGCTGGGCCGCGAAGAAGGCCTGCAGTTCATCCAGCGTGGCCGCACCGGTGCCCGGCAGCAGTGGCACGCCCAGTTCAGCCGCCAGGGCGCGGGCGCTGGCCTTGTCACCGAACAGCGCCAACTGCGCCGGCGTGGGGCCGACGAAGCAGATGCCGGCATCGGCGCAGGCCTGGGCGAAGTCGGCCCGCTCGCTGAGGTAGCCATAGCCGGGGTGCAGCGCATCACAGCCCTGCTGGCGGGCAATGGCGATCAGCGCGGCGATGTCGAGGTAGGCCGCCGGCCCGGTGGCGGCCAGCGGCACGGCGGTATCGGCCAGCGTGGTGTGCAGCGCGCCGGCATCGTCGGCGGAGAACACCGCCACCGTGGCGGTGCCCAGGTCTTGGGCGGCGCGCAAGATGCGCACCGCTACTTCGCCGCGGTTGGCGATCAGCAGTTTCTTGAAAGGCATGCGGCCATGCTAAGCCGCAGGTTGCCGGCGGGGCGTCGCCTGGGTGCCTGGCGGCGCGTGCTGCGCTGTCAGCCGCGCTTGGCCGCGCGCCGCTGGTGGGCGCTCAGCAGCAGGCCACCGGCCAGCAACATGGCCCAGGTGCCGGGCTCGGGCACGGGCGCCATCGCGTAAACGGCGCCGGACTCTCCAACCACCTGGCCCAACGCGACCACCGTGCCGGCAGCGTCGAAGCCCTGCACATCCACCACCCGCAGGGTATGGAAGAAGTCAGCGTCAGCCGAAAAGCTGCCGCCCGACGTGCCGAAGCCAGACAGGTCCGAGACCGCAGCCCGTGCATCGAGGCTGAATTCAAAGACCACCTTTCCGTCCTTCACCACAAACGGGTTGGACCAGACGCTGGTGTCCACCAGGGCGGTCGGCATGTTCCAGGTGTCGCTGGCGCTGTCGAATGTGGGCTGGGTGCTGGCGTAGTACACATTGCTCCAGCGTCCACCCAGGCCATGGTCGCGCTGGTCCAACTGGAGGCTGGCCGAGGGCATGAAGATGCTGCGCAATGCCGGCATCATGCCGCCCAGGGTGCCGTCCAGTTGCAGCCGGAAGCGCACGCTGCTGGCCGAGGCATTGCCCAGTTGCACGGTGTCGACCATCCTGGCGTAGGCCTCGGCGCCATAGCCGTCGGGCACGCCGCCTGTCTGGACCGGGTATGCGCTGCCATCCCAGTCGGCGTAGAGCGGCCGGTCGCCACGCACCTGCGGGTTGTGCACGTTGACCGATGCACGGACCGACAAGGCGCCGTAGTTGGCTGTGGCCGTGGCGTTGTGGCTGAAATCGGTGATGACGCTGGCGCCCAGCGCGTCCGTCAGTTCGAATTGCCGGTCGGCGCCTAGCGATGCGGTGGCGGCTGTCTCGGCTTGCCATTCGTAGTTGGTCCAGACCGTGCCATCTGCAGGCGCGATCCAGGTATTGCCGGCCAGCAGTGATGCGCGTGCCTCGCTGAACACACTCTTGCTGGCCGTCGCCAAGCCAGGGGCCAGCAGGCCGAGGGCAAGAACGGGGATCAATGCTTTCATGGTGGCTTTCGTTGTCGGGTGGGTGCAGTGGTCAGCGCGCCGGGCTCTGCCGGCCTGGATGGATCGCGCATGTCCCTGAGCAATCCCTGCACTGTGCCCAAGCAGTTGGGGCCTGTCGTTGCCCAGATAGGCAACAGGCTGCTGATTTCTGCGGTTCCCTCCCGCACTCGGGGGGGGGGCTGCAATGGGAGCGAAGCCGCCGCCCGCCGCCCCTGCCGGCGCGCCTCAGGCCACGCTGCGCACCTCGCCCGCGCCGTGCAGGTTGCTGACACAACGCCCGCAGATGCCGGGATGGGCGGCGTCGGCGCCCACGTCGTCGCGGTAGTGCCAGCAGCGCTCGCACTTGGTGGCCGCCGACGGCGTGACCTGCACCGCCAGGGCTTCACCGGCCTGCAGCAGCACGGCCGAGGTGATGCAGACAAACTTCAGGTCGTCGCCCAGGCTGGCCAGCAGCGCGTGGGTTTCGGGCGCGGCGGTGATCAGCACCTCGGCCTGCAGCGATGACCCGACACCACCTTCGGCACGCACCGCCTCGATGGCCTTGTTCACCGCCTCGCGCACCGTGCGCACGCTGGCCCACTTCGCCAGCAAGCCGGCGTCGGGCGTGGCCAGCGGCCAGAAGGTCTGCTTGAAGATCGAGCCCCGCCCGGGTGCAAACACGGCCCAGGCTTCCTCGGCGGTGAAGCTCATGAACGGCGCCATCCAGCGCAGCATGGCCTGGGTGATGTGCCACAGCGCAGTCTGTGCGCTGCGGCGCGCCAGGCTCTTGGGTGCGGTGGTGTAGAGCCGGTCTTTCAGCACGTCCAGGTAGAAGGCGCCCAGGTCTTCACTGCAGTACACCTGCAGCTTGGCCACCACCGGGTGGAATTCATAGACCTCGAAATGGGCCAGGATCTCGTCTTGCAGCTGGCTGGCGCGGGCCAGGGCAAAGCGGTCGATCTCCAGCAGGTCGTCGGGGCCCACGCTGTCGGTGGCCACATCAAAATCGCTGACATTGGCCAGCAAGAAGCGCAGCGTGTTGCGGATGCGGCGGTAGCCGTCGACCACCCGCGCCAGGATCTTGTCGTCGCCGGCGATGTCGCCCGAATAGTCGCTGGCGGCCACCCACAGGCGGATGATCTCGGCGCCCAGCTTCTGGTTGATCACCTGCGGCTCGATGCCGTTGTTCAGGCTCTTGCTCATCTTGCGGCCCTGGCTGTCCACGGTGAAGCCATGGGTCAGCAGGCCGCGGTAGGGCGCGTGGCCGTGGATGGCGCAGCTCAGCAACAGGCTGCTGTGGAACCAGCCGCGGTGCTGGTCATGGCCTTCCAGGTACAGGTCGGCCTCGGGGCCGGTGTCATGGTGGCCCAGGCTGCGGACATCCCCCAGCGCGTTGTCGGCGTGCGTGCCGCGCAGCACGTGCATGAAGGTGCTGCCGGAATCAAACCACACCTCCAGGATGTCGCTGCTCTTGCTGTAGTGCGGCGCGTCGGCCGCGCCCAGGATCTCTTCGGCCGTCACCCGGCTCCAGGCTTCGATGCCGCCGGCCTGCACGATGTCGGCCGCCTGGTCCAGGATCTCCATGGTGCGCGGGTGCAGGTCACCCGTGTCCTTGTGCAGGAAGAACGGCACCGGCACGCCCCAGCTGCGCTGGCGGCTGATGCACCAGTCGGGCCGGTTGGCGATCATGTCGCGCAATCGGGCCTGGCCGTTCTGCGGATAAAAGCTGGTCTGCTCGATCGCGTCCAGCGCCATCTGGCGCAGCGTCTGCGGCGCCTTGTCCTTGGTGAATACACCCTCGCCCGCGTCCATGCGCACAAACCACTGCGCTGCGGCGCGGTAGATCACCGGCGTCTTGTGGCGCCAGCAGTGCGGGTAGCTGTGGGTGATGGTTTGGGTGGCCAGCAGGCGACCGGCGTCGCGCAGGGTGTCGATGATGGTCGGCACCGCCTTCCAGATGTTCAGCCCGCCAAACAGCGGAAAGTCGGCGGCATAGCTGCCGTTGCCCTGCACCGGGTTCAGGATGTCGTCGACCTGCATGCCGTGCGCGGTGCAGCTGTTGAAGTCGTCCACGCCGTAGGCCGGCGAGCTGTGGACCAGGCCGGTGCCGTCGTCGGCGGTGGCGTAGTCGGCCAGGTAGACCGGGCTGAGCCGGTTGTAGCCCGGGTGCACGGCGGCCAGCGGGTGGCGGAAGTTCAAGCCGCCCAGCTGCTTGCCCAGGGTGCTGGCCAGCACCGTACCAGCGATGCCATAGCGCGCCAGGCATGGGTCCACCAGCGAGCTGGCCAGCACCAGCAGGCCGCGCTCGGTGTCGACCAGGGAATAGTCGAGCGCCGGGTTCAGGTTCAGCGCCTGGTTGGCCGGGATGGTCCAGGCGGTGGTGGTCCAGACCACGGCAAACGCCGGCTTGTCCAGCGCCGGCAGGCCGAAGGCGGCCGCCAGCGCGGCGGGCTCGACACATTCAAACGCCACGTCCAGGGTCTGGCTTTTCTTGTCGGCGTATTCGATCTCGAACTCGGCCAGCGAACTGCCGCAATCAAAGCACCAATACACCGGCTTGAGCCCGCGGTAGACAAAGCCACGCTCGATCACCCGCTTGAAGGCGCGGATCTCGCCGGCCTCGTTGGCAAAGTCCATGGTGCGGTAGGGCCGACCCCAGTCGCCCAGCACGCCCAGGCGCTGGAAATCGGCTTTTTGCAGCGCGATCTGCTCGGTGGCATAGGCGCGGCTCTTGGCCTGCATGTCGTCGCGGCTGAGCTGGCGGCCGTGCTTCTTCTCGATCGCGTTTTCGATCGGCAGGCCGTGGCAATCCCAGCCGGGCACATATTGCGCATCGAAGCCCGACAGCTGCCGGGCCTTGACGATCATGTCCTTCAACACCTTGTTGACGGCATGGCCCATGTGGATCTGGCCGTTGGCGTAGGGCGGGCCGTCGTGCAGGATGAACAGCGGCGCACCGGCGCGTGCCTCACGCAATTGGCGGTACAGGCCTTCTTCTTCCCACTGCTTGACCCAGGCGGGTTCGCGCTTGGGCAGATCGCCCCGCATCGGGAACGGGGTGTCGGGCAGGTTCAGGGTGGCGCGGTAGTCGGTGGCGCCGGCTTGGGCGGGGGTGGTATCGGTCATGGGTTGGGCTCGCGCTGGGGTGCACGTGGTGCGCACGGTGGGTCGGGGCGGGGCAAGTAGGCCGGTGCCCGGCAGGCAGGCAAGGGCGAGCCCTGGCCAACGACGCTCAGTCAGGCGAGCGCGGAATTCGGTCGCGTGTGGTCTGCCGCTGGGTGGCGGCGGTCCGGCAGGGGTGTGGGCAACTGCCCCGATATCGCAACATCACTGGATTCTAGGAGCACAGGACAGCAGCCACGCACCGGCACGCAACTGGTGGAAATGCACCCAACAGCGCCTGCTGTTGCCGCGATACCAACTTGCGACGCCACCCTAAAGTGGCGCCATGCCCTTTGTTCGCCGAGACCCCGAAGGCGCCTTGATCAGCCTGCACCGCCAGGTCGAAGGCGATGCCACCGAGTGGGTGGCGGACGACGATGCCGACGTGCGCGCCTTTCTCAGTCAGCCCGTGCCACTGGGCTTTGAGCAACTGGACGCGGGTTTCATCCGCGTGCTGGAAGACCTGATCGACGTGCTGGTCAACAAGCACGTGCTCAACATGACCGATCTGCCAGCAGCCGCGCGCGACAAGTTGGCCGCGCGCCGCGACCACCGGCAGCTGACGCCCTTGGCCGAGTTGAACCTGCTCGGCGATGCGACAAGCGACACCGAGGACAACGCGCTGCGGGTGTACAGCCGGTTCCCCTGAGGGGCCGGCGGCCGCTGTGGCGGCGCCGGCGCGTTGGCGCCAGGCCAAGCCAGCACCGCCGGCCTGGCCGCGATGAGCTGCTGCATCTCCCGCTGTGTCTGCGCCGGCGGACCATCGGCGTCCGGCGTGGTGCGCAGCCGTGCCACTGGCAGCCTGTGCTGACGTTGCCCCGCTGCGCTGATCCGGGCGCTGGTCCGGTGCGGTTCGGTACCGCAGATCCAGGTTGGCGGGCGGTGCCCCAAGACCCGCAAGCTTGTGTTTGCCGGTCTTCGTGCTGGCGCTGCGATCTGGTTCGGGGTCTGCGCCACGCGTCGATGCCCAGAGGCGCCTGCAGACGTGCGGCCGATTTACCGCACGTCCATTTCGTCACGCGGCGCTGCGCTTCCTGGTTGCTGCCCCCCTAGGCAAGGGGGCGCCGATCGGCGAATCTCTACACCATCCGTTGGATGATTCAAGGGTGGATGTGCAGGGCATTCCGGTCGGTGGAGAGGCAGTGGCCGATTGCAGCTGTCGCAAATTCTTACACTTTAGGTCTGGGCGACCATGCTGGCGACCGCAAGTGCTTGATCGGCAAGGCTAATTTTGTTGGGCATGTCTTTTGCTAGTGTGGGTTTGTCCTAGTGACGTTGGTGGTGGTCGGTGGTTGGTTCGGTGCCGGCACATCATCGGGTTCAATTTAACCGGAGAATATATGAAGAGTTTTGCAAAGTTTGGTTTGTCAGTCGCTGCAATTTATGCCGCAGCCACCGGTTCGGCGTTAGCGACTCTGATCGATTTCAACCAGGTGCCCGAGCCCGGCACGCTTGCGTTGGTGGGTTTGGCGATCGCTGGCCTGGTGGCGGTCTCTCGAAAGAAGTAATTTACCGAGGCTTACGAACCGAGCGCTGACTGGCAGTTTAGGTAAGAAGCCTTCGATCAGCCCGAAACTGGCATGCACCGATCTTATTTTGATCGGCTCATGCCTATTTTTTCGAGTTGAGCGATAGCCGCGCAGACCAGTCTGCTCCGCGCAATAGTGTCAGCAGCAATCATTGATTTTTGAGGTTTGGCTAAATGTCCACATTCACCATTCGAGTCACAACACCTGGCGTCAATCCCTTGGGCACGGGTTTCGGAACCCAGCCGGATTTGTTGGCGCCAAGTTTTTGGGATCTGTACATCACCAACAGCACAGACCCAAACTTGCCGAATGGTGTTTATGACGCCTACTGCTTGAATCCCACCCTGGGCATACCCATTTCGCCAACAACAACCACCGGCACTTCTTTGGCTGGCGGGCAATTGGGTTCGTTCCAAACAGCCAGTGTGACGGCTGGCTTGGGGGTGGCGCTCAGCCAAACCAAGGTTGACCAGATCAACTGGTTGTTGGCACAGAATTTCACGTCCGACCCGGCCTATGTGGGTAAATACAATTTTGGTGAGGTGCAGACAGCGATCTGGAAACTGCTGGGCTTCACCGATGCGCAAATCAATGCGGGGCTGAACCCCGGGCTGCTGTCAGCAAATGGTGCGCAGACCGTGGTAGCTGCCGACGCCGCTTTTCTGGTCAATGCGGCGCAGACCGCCGTCGCCGCAGGCAACCTGGCTGCCCCGCCCAACACCTTTTTCTCCACCGTCATCGACCCGGCAGGCAACCAGCAGCCGCTCGTCGTCCAGTTGCAAAGCGCCAAACTGGGCAATTTTGTCTGGCAAGACAGCAACGGCGACGGTCTGCAGAGCGCTGGCGAAGCTGGGGTCGACCGTGTTGTCGTTGAGTTGTATTCGGTCGACAGCTTGGGCAACCGCAGCCTGGTGGCCACCACGCTGACCGGTGACGACTACAGCACCGCCGCTGTCGAGCAGGGCTTCTACCAGTTCACCGGTCTGTCGGCTGGCAATTACCAGGTGAAGTTCATCGCGCCCACCAGCACGCTGTTCACCGGCAAAGATGCTTTCGGAAACACCCTGGATGCGATCGACAGCGACGCTGATCTGATCACCAGCCTGAGCCAGGTGGTGAGCCTGGCGGCCGGTCAATCCAACCAAACGGTGGATGCAGGTCTGATCCAGGCGGCAAAGCTGTCGGGTTATGTGTATGAAGACATCGGCAACGACGGCATCCGGAATGCGGAGCCGCCGATTGCCGGGGTTGTGGTGCAACTCACCGGACTGAATGACCTCGGCCAGACGGTGAATCTCAGCACCAGCACAGATGCGCAGGGCTTTTACCAGTTCGTCCATCTGCGGCCTGGCACCTACACAGTCACCGAAACACAGCCAGCAGCATTTTTGGACGGCAAGGACACCGCCGGAACCACCGGCGGTTCGGTCAGCAACGACCAGATCAGCGGCATTCCCTTGTTGGCGGGCCAGCACAGCCAAAACAATAATTTCGGCGAGGTCCGGGCGGCCTCCATCAGCGGCTTCGTCTACTGCGACGACAACGACGACGGCATCAAGCAAGCTGGCGAGGCAGGCCTGTCCGGCGTGCCGGTGCGCCTGCAAGGAACGAACGACTTGGGCCAGGCGGTGGACACCACCGTCAACACGGATGCCAACGGCGCCTACAGCTTCCTGGGCCTGCGCCCGGGCACCTACTCGGTGACTGAAGTTGCGCAGCCGGCCGACAAGCTCGACGGCAAGGACACGGCGGGCAACACCCCCGGTAGCGTGGCCGGCAACGAAGTCATCAGCAACATCGTGCTGGGCGCCGGGACGCAGAGCATCGACAACAACTTCGGCGAGATCCTGCCGAGCTCGATCTCGGGCTTCGTCTACTGCGACGACAACAACGACGGCGTCAAGGACAGCGGCGAAGCGGGTCTGGCCGGTGTGCCGGTGCGTCTGCAAGGGCAGCAACGACCTGGGCCAGGCGGTGGACATCACCGTCAGCACCGACGCCGACCGGCAGCCTACAGCTTCGCAGGCCTGCGCCCGGGCACCTACACGGTGACCGAGACCACGCAGCCGGCCGACAAGCTCGACGGCAAGGACACGGCCGGCACCACCGGCCGGTAGCGTGGCCGGCAACGAAGTCATCAGCAACATCGTGCTGGCGCGCGGGCACGCACAGCACCGACAACAACTTCGGCGAGATCCTGCCGGCGCGATCTCGGGCTTCGTGTACTGCGACGACAACAACGACGGCATCAAGCAAGGCGCGGAGACGGGCCTGGGCGGCGTGACGGTGACGCTGACGGGCAGCAACGACCTGGTGCGATCACGCCGATCTCGGTGCTGACCAACGCCGACGGCAGCTACAGCTTCGGCGACCTGCGCCCGGGCACCTACACGGTGACCGAGACGACGCAGCCAGCGGGCAAGCTCGACGGCAAGGACACGGCGGGCACGGCGCCTGTCGGGGGCGCGGCAGGCACTGCAGGCAACGAGGTGATCTCGGCCATCGTGCTGCCGGCTGGCGGCGCGAGCGTGAACAACAACTTCGGCGAGATCAAGCCGGCGGTGATCAGCGGCTTTGTCTATTGCGACGACAACAACGACGGCATCCAGGAGACCGGTGAAGTTGGCTTGGCTGGCGTGACGGTGACGTTGACGGGCACGAACGATCAGGGCGCGATCACGCCGATCTCGGTGTTGACCAACGCCGACGGCAGCTACAGCTTCGGTGATCTGCGCCCGGGCACCTACACGGTGACCGAGACGACGCAGCCAGCGGGCAAGCTCGACGGCAAGGAGACAGCGGGCTCGACCGGCGGCAACACGACCGTCAACGAGGTGATCTCGGGCGTGACGGTGGGCAGCGGCCAGACCAGCGCGGGCAACAACTTCGGTGAGATCAAGCCGGGTTCAATCTCGGGCTTCGTGTACTGCGACACCAACAACGATGGCGTCAAGGACGGCGGCGAGCTGGGCCTGGGTGGCGTGACGGTGACGCTGACGGGCAGCAACGACCAAGGTGCGATCACGCCGATCTCGGTGCTGACCAACGCCGACGGCAGCTACAGCTTCGGTGATCTGCGCCCGGGCACCTACACGGTGACTGAGACGACACAGCCAGCGGGTAAGCTCGACGGCAAAGACACGGCGGGCACGGCGCCTGTCGGGGGCGCGGCAGGCACCGCTGGCAACGAGGTGATCTCGGCCATCGTGCTGCCGGCTGGCGGCGCGAGCGTGAACAACAACTTCGGCGAGATCAAGCCGGCGGTGATCAGCGGCTTTGTCTACTGCGACGACAACAACAACGGCATCCAGGAGTCCGGTGAAGTTGGCTTGGCCGGCGTGACGGTGACGTTGACGGGCACGAACGATCAGGGCGCGATCACGCCGATCTCGGTGTTGACCAACGCCGACGGTAGCTACAGCTTTGGTGATCTGCGCCCGGGCACCTACACGGTGACCGAGACGACGCAGCCAGCGGGCAAGCTCGACGGCAAGGAGACAGCGGGCTCGACCGGCGGCAACACGACCGTCAACGAGGTGATCTCGGGCGTGACGGTGGGCAGCGGCCAGACCAGCGCGGGCAACAACTTCGGTGAGATCAAGCCGGGTTCAATCTCGGGCTTCGTGTACTGCGACACCAACAACGATGGCGTCAAGGACGGCGGCGAGCTGGGCCTGGGTGGCGTGACGGTGACGCTGACGGGCAGCAACGACCAAGGTGCGATCACGCCGATCTCGGTGCTGACCAACGCCGACGGCAGCTACAGCTTCGGTGATCTGCGCCCGGGCACCTACACGGTGACTGAGACGACACAGCCAGCGGGTAAGCTCGACGGCAAAGACACGGCGGGCACGGCGCCTGTCGGGGGCGCGGCAGGCACCGCTGGCAACGAGGTGATCTCGGCCATCGTGCTGCCGGCTGGCGGCGCGAGCGTGAACAACAACTTCGGCGAGATCAAGCCGGCGGTGATCAGCGGCTTTGTTTACTGCGACGACAACAACAACGGCATCCAGGAGTCCGGTGAAGTTGGCTTGGCCGGCGTGACGGTGACGTTGACGGGCACGAACGATCAGGGCGCGATCACGCCGATCTCGGTGCTGACCAACGCCGACGGCAGCTACAGCTTTGGTGATCTGCGCCCGGGCACCTACACGGTGACCGAGACGACGCAGCCAGCGGGCAAGCTCGACGGCAAGGAGACAGCGGGCTCGACCGGCGGCAACACGACCGTCAACGAGGTGATCTCGGGCGTGACGGTGGGCAGCGGCCAGACCAGCTCGGGCAACAACTTCGGCGAGATCAAGCCGGGTTCGATCTCGGGCTTCGTGTACTGCGACACCAACAACGATGGCGTCAAGGACGGCGGCGAGCTGGGTCTGGGCGGCGTGACGGTGACGCTGACGGGCACGAACGATCAGGGCGCGATCACGCCGATCTCGGTGCTGACCAATGCCGACGGCAGCTACAGCTTCGGTGATCTGCGCCCGGGCACCTACACGGTGACCGAGACGACGCAGCCGGCGGGCAAGCTCGACGGCAAGGACACGGCGGGCACGGCGCCTGTCGGGGGCGCGGCAGGCACCGCTGGCAACGAGGTGATCTCGGCCATCGTGCTGCCGGCTGGCGGCGACGAGCGTGAACAACAACTTCGGCGAGATCAAGCCGGCGGTGATCAGCGGCTTTGTTTACTGCGACGACAACAACGACGGCATCCAGGAGACCGGTGAAGTTGGCTTGGCTGGCGTGACGGTGACGTTGACGGGCACGAACGATCAGGGCGCGATCACGCCGATCTCGGTGTTGACCAACGCCGACGGTAGCTACAGCTTCGGTGATCTGCGCCCGGGCACCTACACGGTGACCGAGACGACGCAGCCAGCGGGCAAGCTCGACGGCAAGGAGACAGCGGGCTCGACCGGCGGCAACACGACCGTCAACGAGGTGATCTCGGGCGTGACGGTGGGCAGCGGCCAGACCAGCGCGGGCAACAACTTCGGTGAGATCAAGCCGGGTTCAATCTCGGGCTTCGTGTACTGCGACACCAACAACGATGGCGTCAAAGACGGCGGCGAGCTGGGCCTGGGTGGCGTGACGGTGACGCTGACGGGCAGCAACGACCAAGGTGCGATCACGCCGATCTCGGTGCTGACCAACGCCGACGGCAGCTACAGCTTCGGTGATCTGCGCCCGGGCACCTACACGGTGACCGAGACGACGCAGCCAGCAGGCAAGCTCGACGGCCAAGACACGGCGGGTGCCATCGGTGGTGGCACGGCAGGCAATGACGTTATCAGCAACATCACGCTGGGGTCAGGCACCAACAGCACCGACAACAACTTCGGCGAACTGAAAGCAGCTGCCATCGGCAACCGCGTCTGGGTCGACACCGACAAAGACGGGCTGCAGACCACGGGCGAACCCGGCGTGGCCGGCGTCAAGGTCTTCCTGCTCGACGCCCTGGGCAACCAATTGGGCGGGCCGCAGACCACTGACAGCAACGGCAATTACTTGTTCAGCAACCTGACGCCGGGCGACTACAGCATCCGCTTCGACCTGTCGACGCTGCCGGCCGGCTATGCCGTGACCACCCGGGACGCCGGCGGCAACACGCTGACGTCTGACCTGATCGACAGCGATGCGGACGTCGGCACGGGCCGCACAGTCGTGACCACCCTCGAGTCTGGTGAGACCGACTTGAGCTGGGACATGGGCATCCAGGCGCAGGTCGGCATCGACATTGAAAAGTACGTGCGTGGCCGCTACCTGCATGAGCACACCGGGGTGGGCGATGAAGGCCTGACGCCGGGCTACTGGAAGAACCACTCGATCTACGGCAACTCGTCGTCGCGTGAGGGTTGGGCCGAGACCGGTTACACCGCAGACCAGAAGTACGAGACGATCTTCGGCGTGGACGTGCCCGGCACGCCCAATCTGTTCCAGGCACTCAGTGCAGGTGGCGGTGGCATCAATGCCTTGATGCGCCACTCGACTGCCGCCCTGTTGAATGCGTCGAACCCGAACGTCGATTACTTTTACACCAAGGCCCAGGTCATCGCCATGACCCAGGCGGCAATTGCCAGTGGCCAGCTTGAGGCGACCAAGGATTTGTTTGCGGTCAAGAACGAACTTGGCGCTGACCTCAACACGCCGGCCACCAGCACGGTCGGCACCTGGATTGAAACGCCAGATTACGACGCCGACCTGCCTGATGGCCCGTCGATCCCGGTCGGTGGCCAGGCCATCTTCACCTATGTGGTGACCAATACCGGCTCGGTTGCGCTGGGCAACATCCTCGTCAGCGACAACAAGCTGGCCAATCTGGTGTTCGTCGGTGGCGACACCAACCACGACGGCAAGCTCGACGTCAGCGAGACCTGGACCTACACGGCCACGCAAGCCATCACGGCTGCCGGCCAGTACACCAACACCGGTACGGCGCTGGGCACCGACGCCGTGTCTGGTGTGACGGTGATGGACCGCGACGACGCCAACTTCATCACGGGCGCCGTGGGCCAGTCCCTGGGTGACCGGGTGTGGCTGGACCTCAACGGCAACGGCTTGCAAGACGCCGGTGAAGCTGGTGTGGCCGGTGTCACGCTGCAACTGCGCACCACAGCCGGCGCCGTGCTGCAAACCACCATGACCGACGCCGACGGTGACTACCAGTTCGATGTGGCCGCTGGCAGTTACCAGGTGTCGATCGTGCTGCCCACGGGTTACTTGCTGACCGGCAAAAACGCCGGCGCCGACATCAGCATCGACAGTGATTTCGACCAGGTGACGGGCTACAGCAATGTGGTCACGGTCAACGCCGGCCAGAACATCCTGACCGTGGACGCTGGCTTGTACCAGGCCGCGTCCTTGGGCGACCGTGTCTGGCTGGACAGCAATGGCAATGGCCAATTGGACGGAGCCGAAGCCGGTGTGGCCGGTGTCACGGTGCGCCTGCTCGACACCAGCGGCGCAACAGTCGCCAGCACCACCACCAACAGCAGCGGCAACTACCTGTTCTCCAGCCTGAAACCCGGGACCTATGCGGTGCAGTTTGTTGCCCCCAGTGGTTACAGCTTCACGGGCAAGGACATCGGCAGCGATACCTCCGACAGCGACGCTGACACTGTCACCGGCAAGACTGGCAACTACACCCTGCTGTCAGGCGAAACCAATCTGACGGTGGACGCCGGCTTGCGGCAGGCGCTGGCCAGCATCGGCGACCGCGTCTGGCACGACCTGAACGCCAATGGCGTGCAAGACAACGGCGAATCCGGCATCAGCGGCGTGACGGTCAAGCTGCTCAGTGGCAGCACTGTCGTGCAGACCACCACCACCAACAGCGCAGGCAACTACCTGTTCAATGTGGCGGCCGGCACGTATTCGGTGTCCTTCGTCACCCCTGACGGCTACGTCATCACCAGCAAGGACGCCGGTGGCAACACCAGCGCGTCCGACCAGACCGACAGCGACATCAGCACCAGCGGTGTCACCGGCACTTACACCGTGGCTGCGGGCAGCAGCAACACCACGGTTGACGCCGGCTACTACAAGACCGCAGCGATTGGCGACCGCGTCTGGCTGGACACCAACCGCAATGGCGTGCAAGACAGTGGTGAGGTCGGCGTGGCCGGTGTGACGGTCAAGCTGCTGAATGCCGCTGGGGCCGTGCAGGCCACGCAGGTCACCGATGCCAACGGCAACTACCTGTTCTCCAGCCTGGTGCCGGGCAGCTATTCGGTGGCCTTCACGCCGCTGGCTGGCTACAAGTTCACCACCCAGGATGCCGGCGGCAACGACGGGGCGGATTCCGACGTAGACGCCAGCGGCAAGACAGCTGCAGTCACGCTGAGCTCTGGTCAAACCGATCGCAGTGTGGATGCGGGCTTGACCGCCGATTGCCGCCTGGTCAGCTTCGATTTCAGCGGCAATTCAGGCACCAGCGGTACCCATGGCAACAGCCGCAGCTGGACCGACGCGCTGACCGGCGTGTCGGTCACGGCGCGGGCCTTCAGCCAGGACAAGGGCAGCAACAACTGGCAGGCAGCCTGGCTGGGCGCCTACGGCGGTGGTCTGGGCGTGACCGATTCGACCGAGGGCACGGGCAGCGGCGACATGCACACGGTCGACAACATCGGCCGCAACAACTACATCGTGCTGCAGTTCTCGCAGGCGGTGACGGTGGACAAGGCTTACCTGGGTTATGTCGTCAACGACAGCGACCTGCAGATCTGGATCGGCAACGCCGCAGCCCCGATCACGACCATGAACAACAGCGTGCTGGCAGGCATGTCGTTCACCGAGGTCGACGCCACCGACAGCAGCAGTGCCCGCTGGGCCGATTTCAATGCCAACAATGCGCTGGGCAATGTGCTCATCATTGCTGCCGACACCACCGACCTGTCGCCAGAAGACCGCTTCAAGCTCGAGCACCTGGTGCTGTGCGCGGCCGATGTGGCCCCGCCGGTGGCCAAGGCCAGCATCGGCAACTTCGTGTGGGAAGACGCCAACTACAACGGCATCCAGGATGCCGGCGAAAAGGGCGTTGCCAATGTCACCGTCAACCTGCGCAACAGCGCCGGCACGGTGGTGGCATCGACCACCACCGACGCCAATGGCCAGTACCTGTTCAGCAACCTGAACCCTGCCAGCTACTCGGTGCAGGTGGTGGCGCCCAGCGGCTACCTGGCCACCAAGCGCGATGTCGGCAGCAACGACAACATCGACTCGGACATCGACAGCGCCGGCAACACCGTTGTCACGGCCCTGGTCGCCGGTCAGAACGACACGCGCTGGGATGCGGGCCTCTACCGCAAGGCCAGCGTCGGCGACAAGGTCTGGGAAGACAAGAACCACAACTTCCTGCAAGACATCGGCGAAGCAGGCATCGCCAACATCAAGATCAAGCTGTATGGCGCAGGTCTTGACGGGGCCGTCGGCACGTCGGATGACGTGCTGGTGGCCAGCACCACCACCAACAGCGCTGGCAACTACAGCTTCGGCAACCTCGACCCGGGCCAATACCGACTGCAGTTCGACAAGAGCAACGTGACCTATGCCGGCGTGAACATGAACACCTGGTACTGGGCGGGCAAAGACCAGGGCAGCAACGACACCACCGATTCCGACGTTGGCACCGTCGGCGTCCGCATCCTGACCAATGTCACATTCACCGATGCCTTCACCCTGGTCTCGGGCCAGAACGACCTGACGCGCGATGCCGGCATCACGCCGATCGTGATCGACCTCGACGGTGACGGCATCCGCACCACCAGCCTGGCGGCGGCGGGCGGCAGTTTCGACCTGTTCGGCAATGGCTCTGCCATCCAGTCTGGATGGATCGCTGCAGGCGAGGCTTTCCTGGCGGTCGACAAGAACGGCAACGGCAAGATCGACAGCATCGGCGAATTGTTCGGCGGCAATGCCAAGGGCGCCGGGTTTGCGCAGTTGGCGGCCTACGACAGCAACGGTGACGGCGTGGTCGATGCCAATGACAGCGCCTTTGCCGACCTGCGTGTCTGGCGCGACGCCAACGGCAACCACCAGACCGACGCCGGTGAACTGATGACGCTGGCCGAGGCAGGTGTGCGCAGCCTGAATGCGGGCTTCGTGGAACTGCCGTTCCTGGATCGCCAAGGCAACCTGCACCTGGAGCGCAGCAGCGCCACCATGGCAGACGGCCGCGTGGCCGACATGACCGACGTGTACTTCAACGTCTCGGTCGACGACGCCAATGCCGCCGGTGTGCAGCTGCCGACCATGGCTGAATTGCTGGGCGACGACCGTTCGCTCGACACCGTGCTGGGTGGCAACACCGGCATGGCAGCGCCGGCAGCAGCCGCCGACGCCGGCAACGACCAGTCAGGCCATGACAACGCCGAGATGCTGCGCCGCCTGGCCGCCTTGTCCCGCGAGGACAGCCATTCGATGCCGGCCATGTGACGTCGAACCGCCTGACCTGGCGCCTTCGGTGGCGCCGGGTGCAGGGTGCAGCGCCAGGTGCTCTTGCAGCAACTGGCGCTTTTTTCTTGTCTGCCGCCGGGCCGGTGCTCACCTTTGCGCCAACGGGACAAACACTGGGAAAGGCGGTATTTGGCCGCGTTACGGCGGGGTTTGCCCCCGGCGCGCTGCTTGATACTTGCGCGTCCACTGTCCTGCTTCCATGACCGCAACTGCCTCTGTCCATGCGCATGCCCAAGGCGTGCCCCCGCCGCTGCCGGCGGCGCCCGCCGTGCCCCTGCATGACAGCGTGGTGTTTCTGGCGCAGTTTCTGGGCACGCCGGTGCAGGTGGAACGCTTGCGCGACAGCCTGGCCAGCCAGCCCCAGGCCGACAGTGCGTCCTTGTCGGCCGACGCGCTGCAATCACTGTTGCGCCATGCCGGCCTGGTGGCGTCGCCGCTGCCGGCGGGCCAGCGCCGGCGCGGCACCGAATTGCCGGCCCTGCTGATCGGCGATGGTGGCCGCACGCTGGTGGCCATCACCCTGAAGGACGGCCGCTTCGAGTGCCATCTGCCCGGCATTGACGGCAGCAGCTGGCTCGATGCCGATGCGATCGCGGCTGAACTGCCCAATGCCCGCTGGCTGGCGGTGCGCCCGGCCTTGCACTTTGACCAGCGCAGCCTGCTCTACACCTTGCCCCAGGCCGGCCGCTGGTTCTGGGACACCTTCAACCGCAACCGCTGGATGTTTGCCTGGGCGCTGGTGGGCACGCTGGTCATCAACCTGTTTGGCGCCCTGGTGCCGTTCTACGCGCTGGCGGTCTACGACCGGGTGATTCCCAACAACGCGGTCAACAGCCTGGGTGTGCTGACCACCGCTGCGTTGGTGGTGATCGGCTTCGAGCTGGTGATGCGCCTGTTGCGCAGCCATCTGCTGGAGACCGCCGCGCGGCGCATGGACATCGCCCTGTCGGCACAGGTCTTCAGCCAGTGCCTGCGCATGCGCGCAGCCAGCCGCCCGGCGTCGGGTGGCGTGCTGGCCAACACCGTGCGCGACTTTGAAGCGGTGCGTGAATTCTTCGCCACCAGCACGCTCACCGTGCTGGGTGATCTGCCGTTCATGCTGCTGTACTTGTTGGTGATCGCCCTGGTGGGCGGCTGGCTGGCGTTTGTGCCGCTGGTGTGCATTCCGCTGCTGCTGGCCATTGGCCTGCTGGCGCGCAAGCCGCTGTCACGCAAGGTCAATGAAGCCATGCAGGAAAGCTCGCAGCGCACCGCCCACCTGTTCGAGACCATGAACGGCATCGACACCGTCAAGGCCCTGGGCGCCGAAGCCTGGAGCCGCCGCAAGTGGGAAAGCCTGACCCAGGCGATCGCCCACAACAGCCTGGAAACCCGCGAGATCATGGCCCGCGTCAACTACGCCAACACGGCGGTGCTGGCCGCTGGCCGGCATGGCCGTGGTGGCCGTGGGCGCCGATGCTGGTCAGCCAGCAGGCGATGACCCTGGGCCAGATCATCGCGGTGAGCATGCTGACCGGCCGCGCGCTGGCGCCGGTCAGCCAGATCGCCGGCCTGGTGGTGCGCTGGGAGCAGACCAAGCTCAGCTACGAGGCGCTGAACAAGATCATGGCCGCCGGCACCGACGAAGCCGCTGCCAGCCTGCAGGCGCCGCCGCTTGTCGGGCCGCCTGGAATTCCGCGACGTCGACCTTTGCCTACCCCAATCTGCCGCCGGTGATCGAGCGCTTGAACCTGTCGATCCGGCCCGGCGAGCGGGTCGCCATCATCGGCAAGCTGGGCTCGGGCAAGAGCACGCTGCTCCGGCTGATCCTCAACCAGTACGCACCCACCACCGGCAGCGTGCTGATCGACGAGATGGTCAACACCCAGCTGGAGCCGCTGAGCCTGCGCCGCCAGATCGGCTACGTGCCGCAGGACGTGACCCTGTTCCACGGCTCGCTGCGCGAGAACATCGAACTGGGCCGGGTGCAGGCCAGACGACGCCGCGCTGATGGCGGCGATGCGCACCGCCTGCCTGGACGAGGTGATCACCCAGCTGCCGGCAGGCGTGGCCACCCAGGTGGGCGAGCGCGGCGAGCGCCTGTCCGGCGGCCAGCGCCAGATCGTGGCGATTGCCCGCGCCTTGCTCAGCGCGCCCGCGGCTGCTGCTGCTCGACGAGCCCAGCAGCATGATCGACCCGGCCACCGAGCAACGCCTGATCGCGCGGCTGCGGGCGCTGCCCGACACCACCATCGTGCTGGTCACCCACCGCATGGCGATGCTGGCGCTGGTGGACCGCCTGGTGGTGATGGACCGCGGCCGTGTGGTGGCCGACGGCCCGCGTGACGAGGTGCTCAAGGCCCTGGCCAAGCGCCTGCCCGATGACGCTGCAGCCCGGCCCGCGCCAACGGCCGCAGCCGGATTTTCTGCAGCGGTGCAGCCCGGAGGCGCGGCATGAGCGCCACTGTCGAGGTGCGCCCGCTGCCGGCCAGCCACCCAGACCCTGACCGCGGCCCGCGGCGCACCATCCTGGCGATGGTGGCCCTGGTCGGCGTGTTTCTGGTGGTCGCCCTGGTCTGGGCCCAGTTCGCCGAGCTGGATGTGGCGGTGCAGGCGCGTGGGTCGGTGATTCCGCCCAGCCGCCTGCAGGAAGTACAAAGCCTGGAAGGCGGCATCGTCGAGCAGATGCTGGTGGCGCCCGGGGACCAGGTGAAGAAGGACCAGGTGCTGGTGCGGCTGGACACCGCCCAGGTCAATGCCAGCCTCGGCGAAAGCCGGCAGCTCCAGCTGGCGGCACTGGCCGGCCGGGCGCGGGTCGAGGCCTTGCTGGCAGGCCAGCCGCCGCAGTTTGAGCCCGACTGGCAGCGCGAGGCGCCCGACCTGATCGCCAAGGAAACCCAGCTCTGGCGCGACGCCCTGCGTGAGTCGCAGTCCAATGGCGCGGTGCTGCGTGAGACGGTGGAGCGCCGGCGCGGCGAACAAGTGGAAGCCCAGGCCCGCATCCAGGCCTTGCTGGGCCAGGTCAAGCTGGGGGAAGACAGCCTGGCGATCGAAGAAGCCTTGTTCAAGCAGGGCGCGGGCGCCCGCGCCGACTACCTGGCCGCGCAGCAGCGCCTGCTGGCCCAGAAGGCCGAACTGGATGCGCTGCGCCAGTCGCTGCCGCGCTTGGCCGCAGGCCTGGCGGAAGCCCAGGCGGCGGCGCAAGAGGCACAGGCCCGTGGCCGCGCCGGCTGGGGGGCGCAGCGCTCTGAATTCGAGACCAAGGCGGCGGCGCTGCAGGCCACCATGGGCGGGCAAAGCGACAAGGTGGCCAGGCGTGAGCTGGTGTCGCCGGTTGACGGCGTGGTCAACCGGGTGCTGGTGCCGACCCGGGGCGGCGTGGCCTTGCCCGGCAAGGCGGTGCTCGAGATCGTGCCGGCCGAGTCGTCTTTGCTGATGACGGTGCGGGTGCGTCCGGCCGACGTCGGCTTCATCCATGCCGGCCAGCAGGCCCATGTGCGGGTGACGGCCTATGACTCGTCGACCTACGGCCAGATGGACGCGGCGGTCGACCGGGTGGGCGCCGACGCGGTGATCGATGAAAAGGGCGAGCCCTATTTCGAGGTGGTGCTCAGCGCTGAGCGCGGCCAGCTCAAGCTGCATGGCAAGCCCTTGCCGGTGACACCCGGCATGCCGGTGGATGTCGGCATCCTGACCGGCCAGCGCAGCGTCATGCAGTATCTGCTCAAGCCGGTGTTGCGCAGCATCCAGGGCGCCTTGCAGGAACGATGAACGTGGCCGACCGACTTCTTCTCCGCCCGCAGCGGCTGGCACTGGGCCTGGCTGCGGCCCTGCTGGCCCTGGGCCTGCAGGCGCAAGAGGCGCTGCCGCCAGCGGCGGCGCCGCTGCAGCTGGAAGCCGCGCCGCTGCCGCGCCAGTGGGTTGTGCCGCCGCCGGATGCCGCCCAGGCCGAATCCCTGCCCAACTTGCTGGCCCGGGTGCTGGCCGCCGACCCCCAGGTGCGCACCGCGCAGGCGCTGATGCTGGCCGCACAAGAGCGCCGCAAGCAGGCGCGTTCGCGGCTGGGGCCATCGGTGTTTGTGTCGGTGGTGGCGGGTCAGGGCGATGAAACCGAGTTCGGCCGTGCCATTGACCGCCGCACCGACCGGTCTGAAGCCGGCCTGCGCTGGAACCTCTACAACGGTGGCAATGACGCGGCCGAATGGCGGGCGACCGAGCGTGATCTGGCCGCAGCGGTGCAGGACTTGCGCCGTGCCCGCGAGGACACCACCGAACGCATCGCCGAAACCTATGTCGGTCTGCTGCATGTGCAAGCCCAGCTGCCCTTGGCCGCCGAGCGCCTGACCATGGTGCGCCAACTGGCGGCGCAGGTGCAGCGCCAGAACGAGGCCGGCAAGGCCAGCGACGCCGACAGCACCCAGGCCGAGGCATCGCTGCTGGACGCGGAGATCGTCTATGAGCAGCTGTTGTCCGACCATGCCAGCGCGCGGGCCCGCTTGGCGGCCCAGGTCGGCAGCGAAGTGCGCAATGTGTTGCCGGTGGTGTTGGCGCCGCTGCCTGCCCAGGCCGCGCCCGACAGCGTGCCCGGTGCCATTGCCTCGGCGCGGTTGCGCGCCGATGCTGCGCGTGAACGGGTGCGGCCGGGGGTGTCGCTGCTGGCGCCGCGCATCGACCTGGAACTGCGCCACCGCCTGAGCGACCGCACCCTGCCGGTGCTGACCACCGAACAGCAGCGCAACTGGTTGCTCACCGCGCGCTGGGAATTCCCGGTGATGGGCGAGAGCATCGCCCGGCGCAACGAGGGCCAGCGGCGTGCCGAGGCGGCCGAGGCCGATGCCGAGCGCCAGGCGCGCGGTGTGCAGGCCGACCTGCAGGCGCTGACCGCACAGATCGACATTGCCGAACGGGCGGCAGCCCAGCTCGACAAGCAGATTGCGCAGTACCAGCGGCTGCTGCAGGCCGCTGAAATCCAGTACGACGCCGGCCGCCGCAGCCTGCAGCAGCTGATCCAGCTGCGTGACAGCCGGTTTGGCGTGGCCCAGCGCCATGCCGACCAGCTGCACCGCCTGCTGGCCGCACGCATGCGCCAGCTGGCGCTGACCGGCCAGCTGTTGCCGGCCCTGGGTCTGGCCGGCCTGGCCGAATGAGTGGCTGAGCGGTAGGGCAGCAGGGCAGCGCGGCAGCAGGTCGTTTAGGCGGCTCGGGCAGTTCGGGCGGTTTGCTTGGTCACCGCAGGCCGCCGCCCGGCCCTTGCGCACAATCGGCCGCATGCCGCTCGCCGATCTCCCATGGGCCGACGCCTGGTTTGCCAAGCGCGGCTGGGCGCCGTTTGATTTCCAGCGCCAGGTCTGGGCTGCGATGGCCGCTGGCCGGGGTGGCCTGCTGCATGCCACCACCGGCGCCGGCAAGACCTATGCCGTGGCCCTGGGCGCGCTGGCCCGCGCCGCCGGCCTGGGTGTGCCGGCCACCGGCAAGGCCGCGCCGGCCGCTAGGCGTGCTGTGGATCACGCCGATGCGCGCCTTGGCGGCCGACACCACCCGCGCCCTGGCTGCACCGCTGGCCGACCTGGCGCCGGCCTGGACCCTGGGCCAGCGCAGTGGCGACACGCCCAGCGCCGAACGTGCCCGGCAAGACCGGCGCCTGCCCACGGTGCTGGTCAGCACACCCGAATCCCTGACCCTGCTGCTGACCCGGGCCGATGCCGCCGACCGCCTGGCTGGCGTGCACACCGTAGTGGTGGACGAATGGCATGAGCTGGTGGGCAACAAGCGTGGCGTGCAGGTGCAGCTGCTGCTGGCCCGGCTGGCGCTGTGGAACCCGCGCCTGCTGGTCTGGGGCCTGTCGGCCACGCTGGGCAATCTGGACGCCGCCCTGGCCATGCTGCAAGGCCCGCAGCCGCCGGGCGACGCGCCGCCGCTGCTGGTGCAGGGCCGCGTCGACAAGACCCTGGTCATCGACACCCTGCTGCCGCCCAACCCGGGCCGCTTCAGCTGGGGCGGGCACCTGGGCGCACAGATGCAGCAGCCGGTGGCGGACGAAATTGCCCGCACGGCGGCGGCCAGCGCAGCAGACGGCGGCGGCAGCACCCTGGTGTTCACCAATGTGCGCAGCCAGGCCGAGTCCTGGTACCAGCTGCTGCTGGCCGCCCGGCCAGACTGGGCCGGCGAGATTGCCTTGCACCACGGCTCGCTGGACAAGTCGGTGCGCGAATGGGTGGAAGCCGGGCTCAAGGCCGGCACGCTGAAAGCGGTGGTGGCCACCTCGTCGCTGGACCTGGGGGTGGATTTTTTGCCGGTGTCGCGGGTGCTGCAGATCGGGTCGGCCAAGGGCGTGGCGCGGCTGCTGCAGCGCGCTGGCCGCTCGGGCCACCAGCCCGGCCGGCCCAGCCGCATCACCCTGGTGCCGACCAATACGCTGGAATTGATCGAGGCGGTGGCGGCGCGCCGCGCGGTGGCCGCCGGCCAGGTTGAGCCGCGCCATGCGCCCGAGGCGCCGCTGGATGTGCTGGTGCAGCACCTGGTCAGCATGGCGCTGGGCGGCGGCTTCGAGGCCGATGCGCTGTATGCCGAGGTGCGCCGCACCCACAGCTACCGCGACCTGCCGCGCGCCAGCTTCCAGTGGGCGCTGGACTTTGTGGTGCGCGGTGGCGAATCACTGGGCGCCTACCCGGAATACCACCGCGTGGTGCTGGGCGAGGACGGCCGCTACCGCGTGCCGGACAAAGGCATTGCGCTGCGCCACCGGCTGCAGGTGGGCACCATCGTCGGTGATGCCGCGATGCTGGTGAAGTGGTGGTCCAAGGCGGGGTCGGGCGGCGGCAGCTTGGGCCAGGTCGAAGAGAGCTTCATCGCCCGCCTGAACAAGGGCGACTGCTTCGTCTTCGGCGGCCGGGTGCTGGAATACGTGCGCACCCAGGACATGGCGGCCTATGTGCGCAAGGCCACCGGCAAGCGCGGCGTGGTGCCCAGCTGGGGCGGCGGCAAGATGCCGCTGTCCAGCGAACTGGCCGACGCCACGCTGGCGGTGCTGGGCGGGCTGCAGCAGGCCGCGGCGCCGCAAGACAGTGGCCAGGCCGACAGCGGTCAGCCGACAGCGCTGCCGCATGCAGCAGGCCAGGTCGAGACCACCGACCCCGAGCTGCTGGCGGCCGCGCCCATGCTCGATGCCCAGCGCCGGCTGTCGCAGCTGCCGGCCACCGGCAGCCTGCTGGTGGAGCAGTACCGCTCGCGCGAAGGCTGGCACCTGTTCGTCTATCCCTTTGCCGGCCGCCATGTGCACCTGGGCCTGGCCAGCCTGCTGGGCTGGCGGCTGTCGCAGCGGCAGCCCAACACCTTCAGCATCAGCGTCAACGACTATGGCTTCGAGCTGCTGGCCGCCGAAGCGGTGGACCTGGCGCCGGTGTTCGACCAGTCGGTGTTCGACCCCGGCCCCGACCTGCTGGCCGATGTGCTGGCCAGCCTCAACAGCAGCGAGCTGGCGCGCCGGCGCTTCCGCGAGATCGCCCGGGTCGCCGGCCTGGTGTTCAGCGGCTACCCCGGCGCGCCCAAGAGCACGCGCCAGCTGCAGGCCAGCTCGGGCCTGTTCTACGACGTGTTCCGCCAGCACGACCCGGCCAACCGCCTGCTGCACCAGGCCGATGCCGAGGTGCTGGCGCAAGAGCTGAACCTGCGCCAGCTGGCCGCCAGCCTGGCGCGGCTGCGCGCCTGGCGGCTGGCGGCGGTGCAGCTGCGCGCGCCCAGCCCGTTGGCGCTGGCGCTGATGGTCGAGCGCTTCCGCGAGCAGCTCAGTCGACCGAGAAGCTGGCCGACCGGCTGGCCCGCATCGTTGCCGATGCCGAAGCGGCGATGTTGTCCGACAGCCCCGGCACCCAGGCGGCGCTGCCGACCGGCGCTGGCGCGGCGGCCGGGCGGCCAACGCGCCGGCCACGCCGGCCCCGGGCTTGAGCCCGATCAGACCGGGCGCAGCCGCGCACTTCGGCCCATCGGCCGGGCGGGGTCACGGCCATCATCGTGGCCGACGCCCTGCCCATGCCCATGCCCCTGCTCTTCTCTGCCCCGCCCGCCACCCGACTGCGCCAGCTGCTGGTCTTGCTGCTGCTGGCGCTGGGCCTGCTGGCCGGCATGTCGGTGTCGCAAAGCCGCGGGGTCGAGAACCAGGCCATCCACACCGAGACCGTGCTGTTGCCCGGCGCTGCAGCAGCTGCACAGCCTGGCCGTGCAGGTGGACGAGCAGCGCGGCATGGCCGCCCTGCACATCACCCTGCGCAGTGACGCTGACCGCCAGGCGCTGGAAGGCCGGCTGCTGGCCAGCCGCCTGCATCTGGAACGCCGCATGGCCACCTTCGGCCAGCGGCTGCGCCATGACAGCGACCGGCGCCACCATGCCACGGTGCAGGCCGGCCTGCGCAATTTCTGGGACGCGCAGGACAAGCTGCTGGACGCGTCGCGCCTTGCCGCGCGCGACCCAGCCGCGGTGGCCCTGGCGCGCAGCCTGCTGGCCGGCGAGGCGCAGCAAGCCTACGTGCGCCTGCATGCCGACATCGAGGCCTGGTGGGCCGACAGCGCGCAGGCTGCCGGCCTGGCCGCCAGCCTCGCCCGGGCGGCGGCCCAGCAAACCGCCATGGTGGTCTGGGCGCTGGCCTTGATCGCCGCACTGGCACTGGCCGTGGCCTGGACCCTGCTGCGCCTGCCCTTGCAAGCGGCGCCGTCATCCAGCCTGCGCAAGCTGGCCGACCCGACCAACCTGTCCGATCCGTTTGATCCGTTCGACCCGGCCGACAGGCCGTCGGCAGCCTCGGCGCCCGGCAAGCTGGCGGATGCGGCTGCTGCAGCCCAGCAGCACCTGGCCGCGCTGAACGAAGCGGTGGCCACCGCACGCCGTGGCCAGCCAGGCCGCGCGGCTGGCCTGTCGGCGCAGGAGGCCCAGCGCCTGGCCGAGCAGGTGGACGGCGCCGCCCAGGGCCTGCGCCGCCTGATGGGCCGTCCCGCTGCAGCGGCAGCGCTGCACGCCGCTGTGCCGGCTGACCCGCCCGACAGCGCACCACCGCCGCGCTGAAGCCGCAGCGCGGCCTGTGTCGCGGCATGGCAGGGCGGGCAATCTGCGCGCAGGCCTGCCGTACAGTGCAGCGTCCCTTGCCCTGGCCTGCCCACATGCCGCCCCTGCCGACGCTGCCGCAAGACGCCGACAGCCTGCTGAAGCTGGCGGCGCAGTCGATGTTCGACCTCTACGCCCAGACCGTGCAGGGCATGCTGGTGGTCGACCGGGCCCACCGGGTGGTGTGGATCAGCGAAGGCTACAAGCGCTTTCTGCCGGCGCTGGGCTTTGCTGGCGCGCATGAATTTGTCGGCCGCCGGGTCGAAGAGGTGGTGCCCAACACCTTGCTGGCCCAGGTCATCGACAGCGGCCAGCCAATCATGGTGGACCTGCTGACCAACAAGGCCGGCACCTTCTTGGTCAGCCGTGTGCCGCTGCGCGACGCCGCCGGCCAGGTGATCGGCGCGCTGGGCATGGTGCTGATGGACCAGTCCGACGTCACGCCCGACAGCGACATGCAGCCGCTGATGGCCAAGTTTGCCCAGCTGCAGCGGGAGCTGGCCGACACCCAGCGCCAGCTGGCAGCCGAGCAGGTGCGCAACCGCCGGCCCAAGTACACCATCGCCGCCTACATCGGCACCAGCCCGGCGGCGCTGGAAGTCAAGCGCCAGGCGCGGCGGGTGGCCAGTACCGGGTCCACCGTGCTGCTGCTGGGCGAGACCGGCACCGGCAAGGAGCTGCTGGCGCATGCCATCCATGCGGCGTCGGCGCGGGCGGGCAAGCCCTTTGTCGGCGTCAACATCGCTGCCGTGCCCGACACCCTGCTGGAGGCCGAATTCTTCGGCGTGGCCGCCGGCGCCTACACCGGCGCCGAGCGCAAGGGCCGCGACGGCAAGTTCCGCGTCGCCGATGGCGGCACGCTGTTCCTCGACGAGATCGGCGACATGCCGCTGGCGCTGCAGGCCAAGCTGCTGCGCGCCCTGCAGGAGCAGGAGGTCGAGCCGCTGGGCAGCAACCAGGTCCTCAAGGTGGACGTGCGGGTGATCGCCGCCACCAGCCGCGACCTGGCCGCGATGGTGGCCGACGGCCGCTTCCGTGCCGACCTGTACTACCGGCTCAATGTGCTGCCGATCCGCCTGCCGGCGCTGCGCGACCGCCTGGCCGACATCGAGGCCCTGGCCGACGCCTTGCTCGACGACATCGCCCGGCGCAGCAGCCTGCCGCACAAAAGCCTGTCCGCCGACGCGCTGGACCGCCTGGCCGGGCATGACTGGCCGGGCAACATCCGCGAGCTGCGCAATGTGCTGGAGCAGGCCGCGCTGATGACCGACGCGCCGGTGCTGTGGCCCGCCGACCTGGACAACGCGCTGGCGGCGGCGCCCCGCAGCGGGACGGCCTTGCCGGTGCCGCCAGTCTCATCAGCGCAGCCGGGACCGCTGGCCCCGCTGGCCCCGTTGGTGCCCGCGGCGCCTGCGCTGGCCGGCGGGCCAGACGCTGTATTGCCGGTGGCGATTCAGCCGCTGCCGCAGGCCATCGCCGAGCTGGAGGCGCGCGCCATCGACGCCGCACTGGCAGCCACCGGCGGCAACAAGGTGGCGGCGGCCCGGCTGTTGGGCATTGCCCGCGCCACGCTGTACGACAAGCTGCCAGCGGCCTGGCGCTGAGCTGTGTCTGCTTTTCAGGCATTGCCTGCAAAGCAGACATATCAATCCATGCAATGTCTGGAAATTGGTCGTTTGTCGGGCTGACAGACGGGAGGACGGGCAGCCATGGCGGGCGAGAAGCCGCTTTTTGGCTGGAATGGGTCTGAAATACCAGGGTTTGCACTGGTGTGGTGCAAGTTGGCATCCGCTTTGCAATCCTCCCGCTGTGGCCAGCGCCCAGCGCGGCCAACCCATCCCCAAGGAGAGACCCCATGACCCCACGTCTGACCACCCGCCGCCTGGCCTGCCTCAGCCCGCTGGCGCTGGCCGCCGCCGCCTTGCTGGCCCCGGCCGCCGCCCTGGCCCAGGGCGAAGTGAAGATCGCCCTGATCAGCAGCAAGAGCGGCCCGCTGGAGGCCTTTGCCAAGCAGACCATCGTCGGCTTCACCATGGGCCTGAACTACGCCACCGGCGGCACCGGCATGGTCAACGGCAAGAAGCTGGTGGTCATCGAGAAGGACGACCAGGGCAAGCCCGACGTGGGCAAGAGCCTGCTGGCCGCGGCCTACGCCGACGACAAGGTCGACATCGCCGTGGGCCCGACCGCGTCGCCGGTGGCGCTGGCCATGCTGCCGGTGGCCGAGGAGTACAAGAAGATCCTGCTGGTCGAGCCGGCTGTGGCCGACAGCATCACCGGCGACAAGTGGAACCGCTACATCTTCCGCACCGGCCGCAACTCCAGCCAGGACGCCATCGCCAACGCCGTGGCGCTGGACAAGGCCGGCACCACCCTGGTGACGCTGGCGCAGGACAACGCCTTTGGCAAGGACGGCGTCAAGGCCTTCAAGGAAGCCATCAAGAAGGCCAAGCTGGCGCATGAGGAATACCTGCCCGCGGCCACCAGCGATTTCACCGCCGCCGCCCAGCGCATCATCGACAAGCTCAAGGACCAGCCCGGCCGCAAGATCGTCTGGATCATCTGGGCCGGTGGCAACCCGTTCAAGATCGCCGAGCTGGACTTCAAGCGCCACAACATCGAGATCGCCACCGGCGGCAACATCCTGCCGGCGATGGCGGCCTACAAGAACTTCCCCGGCATGGAAGGCGGCCTGTACTACTACTTCGGCATCCCGAAGAACCCGGTCAATGAATGGCTGGTGGCCAACCACTACACCCAGTACAAGACCCCGCCAGACTTCTTCACCGCCGGCGGCATGAGCGCGGCGATCGCGGTGGTGGAAGCCCTGAAGAAGACCAAGGGCGACACCAACACCGAGAAGCTGATCACCGCGATGGAGGGCATGAGCTTCCAGACGCCCAAGGGCCGCATGACCTTCCGCAAGGAAGACCACCAGGCGCTGCAGGACATGTACCACTTCAAGATCAAGGTCGACCCGGCCTTTGCCTGGGGCGTGCCCGAGCTGGTGCGCGAGATCAAGGCTGAAGAGATGCAGGTGCCGATCCGCAACAAGCGCTGACGCGCTGCTTGCGGTCGGCACCTGGGTGCCCGTCCCTTGTGCTCCCCCAGCCCCCTCCGGGAGGGGGCTCCAGGCAGTTTGACGATGCGCTGGCTTGGCCAGCGCTTGAAAGCCCGCTTTGCTTGAGACCCGAGACCTGACGATCCGTTTTGGCGGGCATGTGGCCGTCGATGCGGTGTCTTGCGCGTTTGCGCCCGGCACGCTGACAGCCATCGTCGGGCCGAATGGCGCGGGCAAGACCACCTACTTCAACCTGATCAGCGGGCAGTTGCCGGCCAGCGCCGGCCAGGTGCTGCTGGACGGCCAGGACATCACCACCTTGCCGGCGCCGCTGCGCACCCGGCTGGGCCTGGGCCGGGCCTTCCAGCTGACGCAGCTGTTTGCCAACCTCAGCGTGCAGCGAAAACGTGCGCCTGGCGATCCAGGCGCGTGAAGCCGGGCGGGGCCAGGGCGGTGGCTGGGGCGGGGTCGACTTGTTCCGGGTGTGGCTGGACCGCCGGGCCTGGATCGACGAGGCCCAGGCCATCCTGGCCCAGGTGCGGCTGGCCGACAAGGCCGATGCTGCTGGCCGTCGGCACTGCCGCACGGCGACCAGCGCAAGCTGGAAGTGGCCATGCTGATCGCGCTCGACCCCAAGGTCTACATGTTCGACGAGCCCACCGCCGGCATGGGGGTCGACGAGGTGCCGGTGATCCTGGACCTGATCCGCAGCTTGAAGGCGCAGCTGCGGGCCAGCGGCCGCGGCACCATCTTGCTGGTCGAGCACAAGATGGACGTGGTGCGTGAACTGGCCGACCGCATCATCGTGCTGCACAACGGCCAGCTGGTGGCCGACGGTGAGCCGGCGGCGGTGATCGCCAGCCCGGTGGTGCAGCAGGCCTATCTGGGCATCGTGGCGGAGGAGCCGGCATGAGCCCGCCGGGCCGCCCCAAGGGCGAATTGCGCAGTGCGCAGCACGAAGCTGCCCCCATGACCCAGCCCCTGCTGGAACTGACGGGCGTGCACACCCACATCGGGGCGTACCACATCCTGCATGGGGTCGACCTGGTGGTGCCGGCCGGCGGCGTGACCATGCTGCTGGGCCGCAACGGCGCCGGCAAGAGCACCACGCTGCGCAGCATCATGGGCCTGTGGCAACCCAGCCAGGGGGAGCTGCGCTTCCAGGGCCAGTCGCTGCGGGGCCTGGCCACGCCCGACATCGCCCGCCTGGGCATGGCCTATGTGCCCGAGAGCATGGGCATCTTCACGGATCTGTCGGTCAAGGAAAACATGGTGCTGGCCGCCCGCCAGGCGCGCCATGCCGGCGACCTGGACACGGCGCGGCTGGACTGGATCTTCAGTCTGTTCCCGGCGCTGAAGAAGTTCTGGCTCTACCCGGCCGGCAAGCTGAGCGGCGGCCAGAAGCAGATGCTGGCGGTGGCGCGCGCCATCATCGAGCCGCGCGCGCTACTCCTGATCGACGAGCCCAGCAAGGGTCTGGCGCCGTCCATCATTCGCAACCTGATCGATGCCTTCGCCGAGCTGAAACGCCAGAAGACCACGATCCTGCTGGTGGAGCAGAACTTCATGATGGCCAAGGCCCTGGGTGACACGGTGGCGGTGATGGACAACGGCCAGGTGGTGCACCGCGGCCCCATGGCCGCGCTGGCGGACGACGAGGCGCTGCAGCAGCGGCTGCTCGGTCTGTCCCTGGGAGCACACCAATGAGCGTGATCGAAGCGGGGCGGGACGGGCGCCGGGCCGCTCCCACGCCGGCCCGCGTTCCCTCGGGGGACCGCCCACCGCACCCGGCGGGTGAGGGGCAGACGTCCCCGGTGCCGAAAGCGCAATTCGACTGGCGCCCGCTGGCGCTGCTGGCCGCGCTGATGCTGCTGGCCCTGCCGGCCGTCGGGTCCCCCAGCACCTGGGTCACGCTCACCGTGGCCGGCCTGGCCATGGGGCTGATCATCTTTGTCATCGCCTCGGGCCTGACGCTGGTCTTCGGCCTGATGGATGTGCTGAATTTCGGCCACGGCGTGTTCATCGCGCTGGGCGCCTTCATGGCCACCACGGTGATGGCCGGCATGGCGCCCTGGGCGGGCGAGTCGGGCGCCCGGCAACTGCTCAGTGTGTTCAGCGCCATGGTGGTGGCCATGGTGGTGGCCGGCGCGGTGGGCTGGGCCTTTGAGCGGGTGATCGTGCGGCCGGTCTATGGCCTGCACCTCAAGCAGATCCTGATCACCATGGGCGGCATGATCGTCGGCGAAGAGGTGATCAAGGTCCTCTGGGGCCCGCAGCAGATTGCGCTGCCGCTGCCGTCGTCGCTGACCGGGTCGTGGCTGGTGGCGGGCCCGGGTTTCGAGGCCTCGGTTGAAAAATACCGGGTGCTGGCCGCCGGCATCGGCCTGCTGGTGTTTGCGGCGCTGGCCTTCACCCTCAACCGCACCAAGGTCGGCCTGCTGATCCGTGCCGGCGTGCAAGACCGCGAGATGGTCGAAAGCCTGGGCTACCGCATCCGCCGGCTGTTTGTCGGCGTGTTTGTGGCCGGCTCGGCGCTGGCGGGCCTGGGCGGCGTGCTGTGGGGCCTGTACCAGCAGAACGTGACGCCGCAGATCGGCGCCCAGGTCAATGTGCTGATCTTCATCGTCATCATCATCGGCGGCCTGGGCAGCACGCTGGGCTGTTTTGTCGGCGCGCTGCTGGTCGGGCTGATGGCCAACTACACCGGCTTTCTGGCGCCCAAGGTGGCGCTGTTCTCCAACATCGGGCTGATGGTGGCGATCTTGCTGTGGCGGCCGCAGGGCCTGTACCCCGTCACCAACCGATGACCCCGATGCTGCACCGCCTGTTGTCCCATGACCTGCCACGCAGCCGCTGGCTGGCGGCGCTGCTGTTGATCATCCTGATTGGCCTGGCTGTGGCGCCGTTTGCCTTTCCGGGCAGCCGCTCGCTGAACGTGGCGGCCAAGGTGCTGGTGTTCATCCTGCTGGTCGCCAGTTACGACCTGCTGCTGGGCTACACCGGCATCGTCAGCTTTGCCCACACCATGTTCTTTGGCATCGGCGCGTATGGCGTGGCGATTGCCAGCACCCGCATGGGCGAAGGCTGGCCGGCGCTGGCGCTGGGCACGGTCTGTGCGCTGGCGGTGTCGCTGGTCCTGTCGCTGGTGATCGGCCTGTTTTCGCTGCGGGTCAAGGCCATCTTCTACGCCATGATCACGCTGGCCGTGGCCTCGGCCTTCCAGACCCTGGCCTCGCAGCTGAGCGACTTCACCGGCGGTGAAGACGGCCTCAGCTTCAAGAACCCGGCGCTCTTCAGCCCGTCCTTCGCGCCCTTCTCGGAGCCGCTGCTGGGGGTGTCGATCGACGGCCGCATCTTCAGCTATTACGCCCTGTTCGTGGTGGTGCTGCTGGCGTTTCTGGTGCTGCTGCGCATCGTCAACTCGCCATTTGGCCGGGTGCTGCAGGCCATCCGTGAAAACGACTTCCGCGCCGAGGCCATCGGCTACCGCACGGTGGTGTTCCGCACCCTCAGCAATGTGTTGGCGGCGCTGTTCGCCACCCTGGCCGGTGTGCTGCTGGCGCTGTGGCTGCGCTACACCGGTCCCGACACCACGCTGAGCTTCGAGATCATGCTCGACATCCTGCTGATCGTGGTGATCGGCGGCATGGGCACGGTCTATGGCGCGGTGGTCGGTGCGGTGCTGTTCGTGCTGGCCCAGAACTACTTGCAAGACCTGCTGAAGCTGGGCGCCACCGCGCTGGACGGCGTGCCGCTGCTCAGCGCCGTGGTCACGCCGGACCGCTGGCTGCTGTGGCTGGGCCTGCTGTTCGTGCTGAGCGTCTACCACTTCCCCACCGGTGTGGTGGGGCGGCTGCGGGCGCGGGCCTTGCGCCGCCAGCCCTGACCGCCGCCATTGATCGCCACCGCTGACCGCCACCCTGACCGCCACTGACACCGCAAGGAGACACCATGACGCCACCAATCCCCGTCCGCGCTGGGCTGCGCCGCCTGCAGTGCAGCGCTTTGACGCTGGCCGCCACCAGCCTGCTGTCGGCCTGCTGGCTGGATGGCGACGGCGTTGCCATCAGCGTCAAGCCCGCGTTTGCGGGCAGTGTGGCCAGCCAGCGCTACGACGGCAACAGCGACGACCTGCTCACCGCCGGCCTGGGCAAGACCGGCCTGGCCGCAGCGGCCGTGCCGGCGACGTCGGCCACGCCCACCGCAGCCGAACTGCGCCGCCTGGCCATCTACAACAACTACCGTGCCCTGGTCGACATGACCGCTGCCGGTGGCTATGGCGTCTTCTACGGCCCCAACGTCGACGCAGCCGGCGTGGCCGGCACGGCCGAAGGCAAGATCGCCGGCACCGAATACACCACCTTCAGCGGCAACCCGGGCGACGACGGCGCCGGCCCGCGCAATGTCGTCCTGATGGTGCAGGTGCCCGACAGCTTCAACCCGGCCCAGCCTTGCATCATCACCGCCACCAGCTCGGGCTCACGCGGGGTGTATGGCGGCATCAGCACCGGCGAATGGGGCTTGAAGCGCGGTTGCGCGGTGGCCTACACCGACAAGGGCACCGGCGCCGCACCGCATGACCTGCAGAACGACACCGTGCCCTTGATCGACGGCACACGCAGCACGGCGGCTGCGGCTGGCGGCGCAGCGCAGTTCAACGCCGGCCTGGGCGCCGCCGACCTGGCCGCCTTCAATGCCGCCACGCCCAACCGCTTTGCCTTCAAGCATGCACATTCGGGCCGCAACCCTGAAAAGGACTGGGGCCACTTCACGCTGCAGGCGGTGGAATTTGCCTTCTATGTGCTCAACGAGCAGTACAGCCCGCTGGTCAATGGCAACCTGCGCCGGCGCGACATCCACCCGGGCAACACCCTGGTCATCGCCTCCAGCGTGTCCAACGGCGGCGGTGCGGCCATCGCTGCTGCCGAGCTGGACCGCGGCGGCCTGATCGACGGCGTGGCCGTGGCCGAGCCGGCCATCGAGATGCCGGCCAACCCCGGCGTGCTGGTGCAGCGTGGCAACACCCTGGTGGCCACCACCGCCAAGACCCTGGTCGACTTCACCAGCCATGCCAACCTGTACCAGGCCTGCGCCTCGTTGTCGGCCCAGCTGGCGGGCTCGCCCGGCGGGTTTTATGTGTTCCCCAGTTTTGCCGGCAACCGCTGTGCATCGCTCAAAGCCAAGGGCTTGCTGAGCGCCACCACCACGGCTGCGCAGGCCGATGAAGCCCTGCAGAAGCTGCGCGACTACGGCTGGGAGGCCGAGTCGAATCTGCTGCATGCGTCGCACATCGCGTTCGAGGTGGCCCCGGCGGTCACCGTCACCTTTGCCAATGCACTGGCAGGCGCCAGCGTGCAGGACAGGCTGTGCGGCTTCAGCTTCGGCAGCACCACCGCCCAGGGGCTGCCCAATGCGCTGGCTGCGGGCCTGCCCACCATGGCGGCCACCGGCAACGGCGTGCCGCCCGCCGCAGGCGTGCAGCTGATCAACGACCGCAGCCCCGGCGCGGCCCTGCGCGACCTGTTTTCGTTTTCGCCCAGCACCGGCGTGCAGGACTGGAACCTCGACGGCGCGCTGTGCCTGCGCAACCTGGTCACCGGCAGCGACGCCACTGCCCGGGCGCTGCAGGCGGGCGTGGACGCCACCCGCCGCAACGGCAAGCTGGGCGGCAAGCCGGCGCTGATCGTGCACGGCCGCGACGACGCCCTGCTGCCGGTCAACCACACCTCGCGGCCCTACACCGCGCTGAGCATGCTGGCCGATGGTGCCGCCAGCCAGCTGCGCTACATCGAGGTGACCAACGCCCAGCACTTTGACGGTTTCATCGGCCTGCCGGCGGTGCTGCCGGGCTATGACAGCCGCTATGTGCCGCTGCACCTGTACCTGAACCGGGCGCTGGACGCGGTGTACGCCCATCTGAAGAACGGCACGCCCTTGCCGGGCAGCCAGGTGCTGCGCACCACGCCGCGTGGCGGCGTGCCGGGTGCCGCACCGGCGCTGTCAGCCGCCAATGTGCCGGCTTTTGCCAGCACACCGGCCGTGGCCGACGCCATTCGCCTGACCGGCAACACCTTGGTCGTGCCCGACTGATCTGCCCGATCCGCCAGCCCGCCGCTGCCATGGCTGCCAGCTCGCACTACCGTGTCTGCCAGGGCCGTGAGCTGCACTACACCGAGTGGGGCAGCCCGGATGCCGAGGTGCTGGTGGCCTGGCCTGGCCTGGCGCGCACCGGGCGCGACATGGACGACATCGCCGCCCACCTGGCCCAGCGCTGGCGTGTCATCTGCCCCGACACCCTGGGCTGCGGCCTGTCGCAGTGGAGCCCGGCACCGGACGCCGAATACCACCTGGGCTTTTATGCCGCCCAGGCGCTGGACCTGCTCGACCAGCTGGGCATCGCCCAGTGCCACTGGCTGGGCACGTCGCTGGGTGGCGCGGTCGGCCTGCATGCGGCGGCTGGCGTGCTGCGCGGGCGCATCCAGCGCCTGGTGATGAACGACACCGGCCCGGCGCTGCTGGCGCCGGCGGTGGCCCGCCTGCATGCGCAGGCCGGCAACCCGCCGGCCTTTGCCACGGTGGCCGGGCTGGAGCAGTACTTCCGCAGCATCTACGCACCCTGCGGCGCGCTGACCGATGCCCAGTGGCGCCGCCTCACCGACACCAGCTTGCGCCGGCTGGCCGACGGCCGGGTGACGCCGCACCACGACCCGGCCCTGGCGCGCCAGTGCAGCACCCACCCGGAGGATGGCGACCAATGGCAGGCCTGGGACGCCTTGCCCATCCCGGTGCTGGTGCTGCGTGGTGCAGACAGCGACCTGCTGCTGCCAGACGAGGCTGAAGCCATGCGCAACCGCGGCCCGCGGGCGGTGGTGGTCACGATTCCAGGCTGCGGCCACGCCCCGGCGCTGAACACGCCGGCGCAATTTGCGCTGGTGGAGCGTTTTTTTGCCGGCTAGCGCCCGCGTGCGCAGGCCGCCGTGTCAACGCACGCGGATGGTGACCGGCTGGCGCACTTGCGGCTGCGCATCCCAGCTGCGTTGCAAGGCAAATTGCAGGGTGTGGCTGCCGGCGGCGGCGGCGGTGAACTGAAAGCGCTGTTGCACACCGCCGCCATCACCGGTTCCAGCCGCGACCTGGCCATCGGCCACCAGGGTGCAGCCGGCCGGCGCTGGTGGCGCCTCCCACAGCAGGCCGGCACTGGGTTGCGCGTCCAGCACAATCAGCAGCGCCTGGCCGGCAGTGGCCTGCAGTTGCAGGGCATGGCGTTCGGGGCTGGTCATGGCGGCGCTCCGTTAAGCTTGGGCTCAGATCATGGACCGGACGGCGCTTGAAGTCCACGCCCAGCGTCCGGCGCCGGCTGCCCTGAAATTTTCATGTTCTGCCGGGAACTGCGCGCCCGTTTGTCACTCAGAGCGTGTCTGCCCCTTGTCGGGTGGTCCGTCCAAAATTTCTGGAGACTCTCACTGTGAAACACCTGCTGGTTGCCTTGTCTGTGGCTGTTGCTGCCGTGTCCTTGGGCCTGGCCCCGAGTGATGCCGATGCCAAGCGGCTGGGAGGCGGCAAGTCGGCTGGCATGCAGCGCCAGGCGCCGCCGCCGTCTGCGACCCCCAATTCCACCCCGCCCACGGCCAATGCACCCGCTGCGGCCGCTGCCCCGGCAGCCGCCACCACCGGCGCCGCAGCCGCCGCTGCTGCGCCCAAGCGCAACTGGATGGGCCCGCTGGCCGGTCTGGCCGCTGGTCTGGGCATCGCCGCACTGTTCAGCCACCTCGGCATGGGTGAAGGCCTGGCCAACTTCATGATGATGGCCTTGATGGCGGTGGCAGCGTTCTTCGTCATCCGCTTCCTGCTGGCACGTTTTGGCGGCGGTGCCAAGCGTCAGGGCGGCCAGGGCGGGCCGCAGCTGGCAGGCGCCGGCGCTGGTGCCCCGATGGGCAATGCCAGTGCATGGCAAGCACCCACGCCCAGCGCCACCCAGCCGGCACCCATGCAGCGCAGCGCGCTGCAAGAAACCTCCGGCCTGGGCGGCGCTGCCGCAGCTGCGGCCGTGCCCGCTGCCACCGCGTCGGTGACCGAACTGCCGGGCGGCATGCCGGCGGCGGACTTCGAGCGCCTGGCCAAGATGGTGTTCATCCGCATGCAGGCGGCCAATGACGCTGGCAATGTCGACGATCTGCGCCGGTTCACCACGCCCGAGCTGTTTGCCTCGCTGCGCCTCGACCTGCAAGAGCGCGGCGCGGCCCAGCAGCAGACCGACGTGGTGCAGATCGACGCCCAGGTGGTGGAAGTGGCGCAAGACAATGGCCAGGACATCGTCAGCGTGCGCTTCCACGGCCTGATCCGCGAAGCTGCCGACGCCGGCGCCGAGCCCTTCAACGAGCTGTGGCACCTGGTGCGCCCGGCCGATGGCCAGGGTGAATGGGCGATTGCCGGCATCACGCCGGTGCAATGAGGGCTGTTGCCACAGCCAGCCAAGCGGCCTGCGGGCCGCTTTTTTTCGACCTGCATACACTGCGGGCCTTGCCGTTCCGACCTGAGCCGTCCAGGTGCTGTCCATGAAATCTGCCCGCCCTCTTTTGTGCACCGCCGTGCTGGTGCTGGCTGCCACCGTGGCCGGTGGGCCGGCCTGGGCGCAGGCTGCTGCACCCGCAGCCGCAGCCGCACCAGCACCCGCCGCCTCGGGCCCGACCCTGAGGCCCGAGGCCGCCAAGCCGCTGGTGGCGGCGCAAGAGGCGCTGCGGGCCAGCAAGTTTGCCGACGCATTGGCCCGCATTGCCGAGGCCGAGGCGGTGCCGGCGCTCACGCCCTATGAGCAGTACATCGTGCTGCGGCTCAAGGCGCCGGCGCTGTTTGGCAGCGGTGACCAGGCCGGCGCCTTGGCGGCGTTCCAGCAGGTGGTGGCGTCGCCCTTGCTGCCAACGGCCGAGAAATTCGGCCTGTCCGAGACCACCATCAAGCTGGCGCTGCAGCTCAAGCAATACGACGCCGCGCTGCAGCTGATGAAGGCCTATCTGGCCGACCGCGGTCCGTCTGCCGAGGTGGCCAATCTGTACCCGCAGGTGCTCAGCGTGCAGGGCGACCATGCCGGTGTCATCGCCGCGCTGCTGCCGCAAGTGGCGGCCGACGCGGCAGCCAAGCGGGTGACCCCCGAGGCCACGCTGCGCCTGCTGGCCGCCAGCCAGAACGAGGTCAAGGACAGCGTGGGCTACCTGGCCACGCTCACCCGCCTGGCCAGCAGCACCGGCAAAACCGCCTATTGGGATGAACTGATCAACCGCACGGTGCGCAAGGCGGGCTTTGCCGACGAGCGGCTGCGCCTGGATGTCTACCGCCTGCGCCAGACGGTGGGCATCGCCCTGGAGGCCGACGAGATCGGCGACATGGCCCACCGCGCCAACCAGGCCGGCCTGCCGGCCGAAGCCCAGGCGCTGCTGGACGCCGGTTACGCCTCGGGTCTGCTGGGCAAGGGCAACAACGCGGCTGCCGACCAGAAGCTGCGGGAATCCGCCACCAAGGCTGCGGCCCAGGACCGCGCCACGCTGGCCGACAGCGAGGCTGCCGCGCTGAAGGCCGCCAACGGCAATGCGCTGTACGGCCTGGGCATGGCGGTGTCTGCCACCGGCGCCCATGCACGCGGCCTGGCGCTGGTCAGCCAGGGCCTGGCCAAGGGCGGCCTGCGCCGGCCGGACGACGCCCAGCTGCACCTGGGTGTGGTGGCCTTGCGGGCCGGCCAGACCGACCAGGCCAAGGCTGCATTCGCCGCAGTCAAGGGCGCGGACGGCACGGCCGACCTGGCCAGCCTGTTCAGCCTCTACATCGACAGCCCGGCCCGCAAGTGAGCGTGCCTGCGCCCCGCTTTGACCCCCCACTGCTGAAAGTTCGACGATGAGTGCCTTGATCCTGGGTCTGCTGATGTTTCTGGGCATGCATTCGGCGCGCATCGTGGCCGAGGGCTGGCGCACGCAGGTGATCGCCCAGCGTGGGCCTGCCGCCTGGAAAGGCCTCTACACCGTGGTCTCGCTGGTCGGCTTCGGGCTGATCGTCTGGGGCTACGGCCAGGCCCGGCTGGAGCCGGTGGTGCTGTGGGCCTCGCCGCTGTGGACGCGGCATCTGGCGGCTGTGCTGGTGCTGGTGGCCCTGGTGCTGCTGGTGGCGGCGCAGGTGCCGGGCAACAGCATCAAGGCCAAGTTGCGCCACCCCATGGTGCTGGGTGTCAAGGTCTGGGCCCTGGCCCATCTGCTGGCCAACAACACGCTGGCCGACCTGCTGCTGTTCGGCAGCTTCCTGGTCTGGGCGGTGCTGGACTTCCGGTCGTCGCGCCAGCGCGACCGGGCTGCCGGCACGGTCTACCCGGCAGGCACGGCCGGCCGCACGGCGCTGGTGGTGGTGCTGGGGGTGGCGCTGTGGGCGCTGTTTGCATTCGGGCTGCACGCCCTGCTGTTTGGCGTGAAACCTTTCGGCCGCTGAGCTGCGCTGCTGCCTGACGGCACCCGGATGCGGCGCGCCGGCAACAGTGCAGGATGCGACGCGCCGGCAACAGTGCCGGACGCGACCACCTAGACATCCGCAGCAGCAACACCCACAGCGCCCGCCCTCAGAACCCGATGCGCAGGCTGGCCAGCAGCGCTCTGCCGCCAGCCGGCGACAAGGCGCGGGCCGTGCGCAGCGCGCTGGCGTTGGTCGCCAGCACATCGCCCAGGTTGCTGAGCTTCAGCGTCCACAGCGCATCGGTGCCGGGGCCCAGGCGCTGGACCCAACTGGCCCACAGGTCCAGCTGGGTCCAGCCAGGGGTGGCCACATCGGTGCTGGGCACGCGGCGCTGGCTGGCCGCCTGGCGCAGCTGCAGGCCGCCGCGCCAGGCGCCACGGGCCGCCTCCAGCCCGGCCTGCAAGCGCAGCGGGGCGATGCGCGGCAGTGGCTGGCCGCTGCGGCGGTTGTCGCCCCGCACCCAGTCCAGCCCGGCGCTGGCGTCCAGCGTCCAGCCCGCCAGCCAGGCGGCGCTGGCCATGCGGCTGCGGGCCTCGATCTCACCGCCTTGCAAGCGTGCCGGCACGCCGCTGAAGCGGTAGACCGGCACGGTGGTGGCGCTGCCGTCCTCGGCCTCGGCCGGGACCGTGGCGCCGGTTGCATCCAACGCGATGTAGTTGGCAAAGCGGGTTTGCCACAGGGCAAGGCGCAGGCTGCGGCCGGCTTGCTGCCACTGCAGGCCCAGCTCGGCATGGCGGCTGCGCTCCAGCCGCTGGTCCACGTCGCCTTGCTCGTAGGCGCCGGTGGCCACATGCAGGCCGTTGGCAAACAGCTCGTAGTAGGCCGGCGCCCGCTGGGTGCTGCCCAGCGAGGCCGTCGCCCGCCAGCCGCTGCTGCCCAGCGGCGCCAGCACGCCCAGCGACAGGCTGCGTGGCTGAAAGCGCGCGTTCAAGCGCCGGACCGAACTTCAGGGCGGGGCTGCCGGCGGCGTCGCCGTCCGCGTGCAGCTTGACCGTCTCCAGCCGCACGCCGGCCTGCAGCGTGGCCACGCCCAGCGCCAGTTCCTGCAGGCTGAACAGCGCCTGGCTGCGTGTGCGGGTACCGGGCACAAAGGCCTCGGCGCCCAGTGCACGTGAAGTCCAGCGTTTCCTGTTGCAGGCCCAGCGTGCCGCGCAGTGTGCCGCCGGCCAGTGCCAGCGGCGCCTGGTTGGCTTGCAGCCGCAGGTCTTGGCCGGTGCTGCTGAAGGTGGTGCCCACGCTGCCGTCGCCTTCCAGCTCCTGGTGCTGGTAGCGGGTGTGGCTGGCCTGCAGCGCCACACTGCTGAACGGGCCCGCCAGGCCACGGCGCTCAGCGGCCAGCTGCAGCCGGTCGCGCTGCATGCGGATGCGCACCTCGGGGTCGACCGCCACGCCGTACTGGTTGCGGTAGCCGTCGACCGCAGCGCCAGCGAAGCCTTGCGCATCGGCCCAGGACGCACCGAGTGCGGCGGCCTCGCTGCGGCCGTCGCTGTTGGCAACACTGTGGCTGCGCCCGGTCTCGCCCGGCCGGGTGAAGCCGGGCGTGCGCAGGTCCTGCTCAGGCGCCGCGCCACATCGGCATGCCAATTGAAACCACCGGCGCCGGCCTCCAGCAAGGCTGCGCCGGCGGTTTCGCGCGCGGCGCCGCCCTGGCGCAGTTCGGCCCGGCCGCCCAGGGCGCCGAGCGGCGACCGGGGAATGCGGTTGTCGATGGCATTGACCACACCGCCCGTGGCGTTGCCGCCATACAGCAGGGCGGCCGGGCCACGCAGCACCTCCAGCCGCTCGACCACCAGCGGGTCCACCGCCACGGCATGGTCGAAGCTGAGGTTGGACGCGTCGGCCGAGGCGCCGCCGTTGTCCAGCAGCCGGATGCGGTCACCGTCCAGGCCGCGGATCACCGGCCGGCTGGACTGCGGGCCGAAGCCGCTGGCGGCCACGCCGGGCAGGCCGTCGAGGGTATCGCCCAGGGTGCCGCTGCGGCGCAGCGCCAGGCCATCGCCGGCCAGCACGCTGCTGGGCGTGGTGATGGCCGTGCCGAGTGGGTTGCCGGTGACGACCACGGTGGCTGGCGCTGCGGCTTGTGCGGCCTGGCTTGTGCGGTGGCTTGTGCGGCAGCCCGGCCGGGCAGGCTGGCCACCAGGGCCAGGGCCAGGAAGGAAACAGGGGAGCCGGGGCGGACCCGGCGCGGCGCACGTGGGCGTGCGCCATGCAAAGACAGTGGCATGGGGAATTCCTGCAGAAATGGCATGGGCCCGGGCGCCGCCGGCAAAGGATGCGGGCGGTGCTTGCCAGGGCGCTGCCTGCCAGGTTTGCAAGGCAGGCAAGCGCTGCGGGCAGCAGTGGCCCGGGCGGGACGGTTCAGCGCAGTGCAGGCAGGTCGGGTGGGCCGCGTGCGTGGTAGGGCAGGCTGGCCTGGCAGGCCGGCGCCGGCCAGGCCGGCAGCGCGGGACCGGCAGCCCGCAGTGTTGGCGCGCGCCAGCGCCACAGCGCAGGCAAGCCCACAGCGGCCAGCGCGGCGAGCACCAGGCAGACCTGGCACAGTGCATCGGCGGCTTCGGAATGGCTGCTGTCGCGCGCGGGCACCTGGGCCGGCAGCGCAGCGGGCGCCGCCTGCGCCAGCGCCGCCGGTTCTGCGTGCATGCGGGCCGCAGGGCCTGCCTGGGCCAGTGGGGTCGGCCCGTGCCCGCCGGGGTGCAGCACATGGGACAAGACGTGCTGCACACCCAGCTGCTGCGTCAGCAGCAGCAACAGGGCCAGGCACAGGGCCCATGGCAGGGACAGGACAGGACGACGCATGGCAGCGCCGAGTATCGCGGCCGCGTGTGTCAGGCCGTGCGTTGGGTGCGCCGAGGTAGTCGCCAGTGTGGCGGCGCTCAGTCGCCCGGCAGCGGGCTGGTCAGCGCGGGCCCTTCGGCACTGGACCGGCCGACTGCCCGGCCCACTGGCCAGGCCTGCATCGCAGCGTCTGGCAAGCCCTGCAGCAGCGGCGCCAGCGTGGCGGGGTCGGTGTTGTCGCGGGCCAGCCAGGCGGCCCAGTGCTGCGGCGCCAGCATCACCGGCATGCGGTCGTGGATGGGCGCCATCAGGGCATTGGCGGCGGTGGTGATGATGCAGCAGGTCAACAGCCAGTCCCCGGCTTCGGCGCCTGCCGCTGCCGGTGCGCGCCAGGCTTCGAACAGGCCGGCCATCGCGAAGAAGGGCGTGCCCACCGGGCTGATGTAGTGCGGCTGCTTGGCCGGCTTGCCAGCGGGCCCTGGCCCGGGCTCGGGTCCGGGTCCGGGTCCGGTACTGGCTTGCCACTCATAGAAGCCACTGGCCGGCAGGATGCAGCGCCGCCGCCGCACCGCCTGGCGGAAGGACGGCTTGTCGGCCATGCCTTCGCTGCGGGCGTTGTTCAGCTTGGCGCCCAGCGCCGGGTCCTTGGCCCAGTGCGGCACCAGGCCCCAGCGCATGGTCTCGGCAATGCGCTCGCCGTCCTTGGTCTCGTAGACCACCGGTACCTGGGATTGCGGTGCGATGTTGAAGCGCGGGCCGAAGGGCTGGCTGCGGGCCAGGCTGAAGCCCGCGACCAGGGTCTGCGGGTCATAGGCGACGACGTAACGGCCACACATGGCGGGGTGCTGGGTGGATGTGCTGGTTCGGGTTGTGATGTTTGCACATCTCCCCTGTCAGGGTGCCCCCCCTCAGCACCGCCGGCTGGGTGATGGTGCTGCGCGCACCGGGCCGCGACCATCACACCACACCCCAGCCATCCAGCCAGGAGCCACCGATGACCCCCATGATCCGCCCCCGCCGCACCGTGCATGTCAGCATCCCCAAGGTGCCTGCCCCTGATGCAGCGGCGCCCGACGATGGCGGCCCGGCCTGCGGCTGGTTTGAATCGAGCTGGGCGCTGCGCCAGGGCCTGGCGGTGCAGGAGCTGGGTGCCAGCGAGCTGCCCGACAGCGACGGCACGCTGGCCGCGCTGTGGTTCGCGGCGCTGGGCGCCCCGGCGGCTGCCGGCTCAGCCCGGTGGCAGTGACACCGCTGGCGGCGACAGCCGCCGCTGGTGGTCGCGGTGCAGTTCCCAGCGCTGGTAGGCCTTGGCCCGGCCTGACAGCGCCAGCGACAGCTGGGTGACCGCATCATGGGTGCGTGATGCCGGCGCCCCCACCACCGCCACCACCGCCCAGGCCAGCAGCGCCAGCGGCATCCAGCGTGCCAGTTGCAGCGCGGGCCAGCGCCCGGCGCGCAGTGCGGTGGCACTGGCCGCCGCCCCCAGCGCAAAGCCGGCCACCACTTCACTGACCGAATGCGCGCCCACCTTGACCCGCGACACCGCCACCGCCAGCGCCAGCAGATAGCCCAGGATCAGCACCCGGCGCCGGCCGTCGGCGCTGCCCGGGCCGGCCGCCAGACGCACCAGCAGCGGCATCACCGCCGCAGCAAACATCGCATGGCCTGAGAAACCGGTGAAATCCAGCGGCGCGTGGCCGATGCCATAGCCCAGAAAGGCGACCTTGCTGGCGGTGGTGATGCCGGCCGCCACGCTGGTGGCCAGCAGCCAGGCCAGGGCCAGCCGCCGCCCGCCAGGCTGGCGCTTGCAGCCACAGCAGGGCCAGCGCCATCGCCGGCAGCAGGATCTGGGCCTCGCCCAGCCGGGTGATCTGGGCCCACCACCAGGCTGCGCTCGCCCAGCCAGCCGGCCAGGTTCACCGCGGCGGGGCCTTGTAGCGCTCGACCAGGGCGGCTTCCAGCCGGTAGCCGCTGGCGCCCATGGGTGAATTGCTGCGGGTGGCCTTCAGCGTGCCGCTGACCCACACCGTGTCCATGCTGCGAAAGCCGCCCGCCGGCTTGGCCGGCAGCACCAGCACGATCTGGTTGGCCGGTGGCGGCGGGGTGTGGATGCAGGCGCCGAAGTAGGGCACCAGCAGGAACTCGGTGTGGCCGGCGGCCACTTCTTCCAGCGGCACCAGGTAGCCGGGCAGCTTGACGCGGGTGCCGTCGAGCTGCGGCTCGGTGGGCGCGTTGTCCCAGGCCTCGCGCAGCTGCGCCATCAGCGCGGCGGCCTTGGGGTCACCGTCGTTGAGCATGTCCAGGTTGGTCGATGCCCTTGTCCGGAAGGCCTTGTTCGGGTCCCAGCCCTTGGGCACCAGGTCGTCCCAGCGGATTTCGGTGTAGCCGCTGCTGCTGGCGCTGGGTTTGGGCTGCGCGGCCAGTGGCAGGGCATGCGCTGCCAGCAGGCCGGCGGCCAGGTGGGCGGCGCTTGTCTGCAGCCAGCGGCGGCGGTGGAGGGCATTGCAGGGCATGGGGTCAGAGCCTGGGTTCAAATTCTGGGCGAGAGGCCGTCGGCCAGCGACAGGCGGTAGGCGCGCCAGCCGGGCACCAGGCTGGCCAGCAGGCCACCCGCCAGCACAGCGGCCATCAGCTGCCATTCTGCAATGCCGGGCGGCAGCAGTTGCAGGCTGATGCCGAAGCGGCCCTGCACCCAGCCGCCCAGCAAGGCCACCGCGCTCCAGCAGGCCAGCGCGCCCAGCGCCACGCCGCTGGCAGTGACCAGCAGGCCTTCGGCTGCCAGCAGGGCCAGCATCTGGCGCGGGCCGGCGCCCACGGCGCGCAGGATGGCCAGTTCGCGCCGGCGCTCGTTCAGCCCGGCCAGGATCACCGCCACCAGGCCGGCCAGGCTGACGGCGGCCACCAGGGCGCTCATCGCCTGCAGGCCGCGTTCGCCCAGGCCGACCACGTCCCACAGTTCGTCCAGCGCCACGCCGGGCAGGATGGCCAGCAGCGGCTCGGCGCGGTAGGCGGCCACATCGCGCTGCACCGCAAACACCGCCGCCCGGCTCTTCAGGCCGATCAGCGCGGCGGTGATGTTGCGCGGTGTCAGGTCTTGCTGCGGCGGCCTGTTCGGCGCTGACCGATCTGCCCGGGCAGCGGCACGCCGGCCTGCCAGTCCAGGTGGATGGCCTCCATGCCCTGCAGGCTGATGTGCACCGTGCGGTCGACCGGCGTGCCGGTGGGCGCCAGGATGCCGACCACGGTGAAGGGCTTGTCGGCATGGTCGTTGGCCTGCATGGCGCCGTCGCCGTGGCTCAGCACGATGCGCTGGCCCAGGCTGTAGCCCAGGCGGCGCGCCACCTCGGCGCCCAGCACGGTGTCGTACAGCGCATCGAAGGGCTGGCCCTGGGCCAGCTGCAGCGGCTGTTTCTGGCCGTAGCGGAAGTGCTCGAAATAGGCGCCGGTGGTGCCCAGCACCGCAAAGCCGCGGTGGCTGTCGCCCAGGCTCAGCGGCACCATCCAGGCCACGCCGCGGTGCTGGGCGATGGCCTCGGCACTGCTGTAGCGGATGTTGTTGGTGGCATTGCCGATGCGGAACACCGCGTACAGCAGCAGCTGCACCGGCCCGGTGCGGGCGCCGACGATCAGGTCGGTGCCCGACACCGCCTGCGAGAAGTTGGCCCGCAAATCCTGCCGGATGCGCTCGATGCCCAGCAGCAGCAAGGTGCTCAGCGCGATCGACAGCACCACCAGCAGCAGCACGAAGCGGCGGTTCCAGGCGCTGCGCGCCGCCAGGTTGAACAGTGCCTTCATGGCAGTGCGGCCGGCGTGGCGCGGTTGATCGTGCGGCAGATCGACCACCCGGGCAAAGCGCTGGGCCAGGCGGGCGTCGTGGCTGACGAACAGCAGCGCGCTGCCGGCGGCAGCGCAGCTGTCGAGCAGCAGGGCCATGAAGGCTTCACGCAGGGCTTCGTCCAGCGCCGACGTGGGCTCGTCGGCGATCACCACCGCCGGCGCACCGATCAGCGCGCGTGCCGCTGCCACCCGCTGCTGCTGGCCGACCGACAGCGTGCCGGCGGGCGCGGCCCACAAGGCCGGCGGCAGCGCCGTGCGTTCCAGCAGCTGCTCGGCCGCCTGCGGCCCGGCGCGCTGCGCCCGCAGCGCGGAAAACCGCAGCGGCAGGCGCACGTTGTCCAGCACGCTGAGGTAGGGCAGCAGGTTGAACTGCTGGAAGATGTAGCCCAGGTGGTCGGCGCGGTGGCGGTCGCGCGCGCTGGCGCCCAGCGTCGCCCAGTCTTGCCCCAGCAGCTGCACGCTGCCGGCCTGCGGCAGCAGCACGCCGGCGCACAGGCTCAACAGCGTGCTCTTGCCGCAGCCGCTGGGCCCGCGCAGGAACACGCTGTCCCCCGGCGCCAGCTGCAGGGCGTCGATGTGGACGGTGTCGGCCGCCGCGCCGGGCCAGCGGTAGCGCAGGCCCTGCAGCTGCAGCGCCGGGCGGGTGGCTGCGCCGCCTGGTGGGCGCGCTGGTGTTGCGGCTGCCATGCTGGCTGGTGGGTTCACTGGCAAACGCGGCAGATGCTGCCGATGGTCGACGCCAGGCCGGACAGGGTGGCCCGTGGGCGGGGCAGGCGCGGGTGCTGCAGCATGGTGTGGCAATCTGGCAGGTGGTCTGCGGGCAGGGCTGGTGCGGGCGCTGGCCGCCGATGTTGCGGAGGGGTTTGCGGAGCGGTTTGTGGAGGCTTGTGTGGATGGCTTTGCGGGCGGTCGCGCGGCCGGGCCGGGGCAGCCTGCCCAGGCTGGGCGCATTGTCGCGCCCAGGCCGCACCTCTCCATTCCGGTGGACAACGGGATGGGCAGCCGTGCCACTGGCAGGCAAGATGGCGCCTTGTCGGGTGGGCGGCGCGCCCAGGTCCGGCCCTGTCGACAGTCCGAGGAGACGCCATGAAGATGACCCACTGTGCGGTGCGCCCGCGACGCAGCCATGTGCTGCCGCTGGCGGCCGCCGTGGCCCTGCTGGCCGCCGGCCAGGCCCCAGCGCAGGCCCAAGCCCAGGCGTTAGCGGCAGAGCAAACCCAGGCGCCGGCACAGATGCAGGTGCGCAGCTTCCAGGTGCAAGGCAATACGCTGCTCGCCGCAGCCACCGTGCAGGCTGCGCTGGCACCCTATGCGGGTCTGCGCAGCCTGGCCGACCTGCAGCGCGCGGCGCAGGCGGTGCAGGCGCTGTACGGGCAGGCCGGCTGGGCGGCGGTGGTGGTCTATCTGCCGCCGCAGCCCGTGGCCGATGGTGTGGTGACGCTCAACGTGGTCGAAGGCAAGCTGGCCACGGTGCAGGTGCAGGGTGCACGGCGCCTGAGCGCTGAACGGGTGCGGGCGGCGCTGCCGTCGCTGGTGGAAGGTGCCACGCCACGGGTGCGCCGCATCGACGCTGAACTGCAGATCGCCAACGAGAACCCCGGCCGCAGCATGGCCGTGCTGCTGGGCCCGGGCGCTGCGCCAGGCCAGGTGCAGGCCACGGTGCAGGTGGACGAGCAGCCGCTGCAGCGCTTCAGCGTGTCGCTCGACAACTCGGGCAGTGGCAACACCGGCCGTTACCGGCTGGGCCTGGGCTGGCAGCATGCCGACCTGAGCGGCCATGACGACCTGCTCAGCCTGGCCCTGCAGACATCGCCAACGGCGCCCAGCATGGTGCGGGTGGCCAGTGCCGGCTACCGCTGGCCGCTGCCGGGCCTGCGGGCGGCGGTCGACCTGTTTGCCGCCTATTCCAACGTCGACGGCGGCAGCCAGACCATCGCCGCCGGCGATCTGCGCTTTGCCGGTGCCGGCCGCATTGCCGGTGCGCGCATGGTCTGGTACCTGCCACGCCTGGGTGAATTCGACCAGCGCCTGACCACTGGCCTGGAGTCCCGCGCCTACCTCAACGACTGCAGTGTCTCGGGCCTGCCCGGCGGCGCCTGCGGCGCAGCGGGTGAAAGCGTGGCGGTGCAGCCGCTGTCGCTGGAATGGGCGGCGCAGCAGGCTGGCGCCACGCCGATGCTGTTCACCCTGGCGGTCAGCCACAACCTGGCGCTGGGCGGCAGGCACGGCGCCCAGGCCGATTTCGACGCCGTGCGGCCCGGCGCGCCGCGCCGCTACACCGTGCTGCGGGCCGGCGCCCAGGCCAGCATGGCGGTGCTGGACGATGCCCGCCTGGCCGCGCGCTTCAGCCTGCAGCACAGCGCTGACCCGCTGGTCTCGGGCGAGCAGTTTGGCCTGGGCGGTGCGCAGTCGGTGCGCGGCTACCAGGAGCGTGCGCTGGCGGGCGATGGCGGTTGGCAGTTGTCGCTGGAACTGCTGAGCCCGCGACTGGGCCCGCAGGCGGGTGCCGGCGGGCTGCCGCCCGGCACCGACCTGCGCCTGCTGGCCTTTGCCGATGCTGGCGCCGTCAGCAACCGGCTGGGCACCGACTGCCGCGCCAATGCGTCGCGCTGCCGGGCCAGCGCGGTGGGTGTCGGCTTGCGGCTGGGCTGGGGCCCGGTGCAGGTACGCGCCGATGCGGCCCGCGCCCTGCAGGACGCCGCCAGCACCGCGCGCGGCGACTGGCGCGCCCACGTCGCGCTGTCGGCCAGTTTTTGACGGCCGCGTTGGATCGCCAGCCTCTGATCGGACCCATGACCATGACCGCAAGCTTTTGTTCCATCCCCTCCCGCCTGCGTGCGCTGCGCCCGCTGGCCCTGGCCGTGGCCAGCCTCTGTGCCGGTGGTGCGCTGCAGGCCGCCGGCCCGGTGCTGCCGGCCGGTCTGCAGGTGCAGCAGGGCCAGGCCACGCTGCAGACCAGCGGCCGCCAGCTCACCGTCACCAACAGCGCCGGCGCGCTGCTGAACTGGCAGCAGTTCTCCATCGGTGCCGGCGACGCGGTGCGCTTTGTGCAGCCCACGGCCAGCAGCAAGGTGCTGAACCGGGTGGTCGGGCCAGACCCGTCGACCATCCTGGGCAGCCTGTCGAGCAATGGCCAGGTGTGGCTGCTCAACCCGAACGGTGTGCTGTTTGGTGCCGGCGCCCGGGTCGACGTGGCCGGCCTGGTGGCCAGCACGCTGCGCGTGGATGACGGCGCCTGGCGCGCCGGCCTGGCCAGCGGGCGCGTCAGCCTGGGCGGTGCGGCCGACGGCGCCTTCAGCGCGGCAGTGGTCAACGAGGGTGCACTGCGCAGCACCAGCGGCGGCCGGGTGCTGTTGATCGGCGGCGCCGGCGGGGTGCGCAATGCCGGCCTGATCGAGGCGCCTGATGGCCAGGTGGTGCTGGCGGCCGGCAGCCAGGTCGACCTGGTCGACAGCGCCACGCCGCGCCTGGGTTTGCAACTGCGCGCGCCGCAGGGCGAAGTGCTGAATTTGGGCCAGCTGTCGGCCAGCGGCGGGCGCATCGACCTGCAGGCCGCCTTGGTCAACCAGCAAGGCATCGTGCGGGCCGACAGCCTGGGCCAGGGCAGCGGTGGCCAGGTGCTGATCAGCGCCAGCCAGGGCATCAACCTGGGCGCGGCCAGCCGCACCAGTGCCGATGGTGCCGCCGGTGGCGGCCAGGTGCAGGTGGACGCCGGTGGCGGCACGCTGCTGGCTGCCGGCCAGATCAGCGCCGTGGGTGGCAGCGGCCTGGGCGGCAGCCTGGCGCTGCTGGGCCGGCAGGTGGGCCTGCAAGACGGCGCGCTGGCCGATGCCTCTGGCGCCAGCGGTGGTGGCGCGCTGCGGGTGGGCGGTGGCCTGCGCGGCACCGAGCCCGGCTGGCGCCTGGCCGATGCGGTGCATGTGGCGCCCGGCGCCACGCTGCGCGCCGACGCCCTGGTCCGCGGCAACGGCGGCCTGGTGGTGCTGTGGGGCAGCCAGAGCAGCCGCGCCTACGGCAGCTTCAGCGCCCGCGGTGGTGCCCTGGGCGGTGACGGCGGCTTCATCGAGACATCCGGCGGCTGGATCGACGTGCGCCCGCAGGCGGTCGACACCCGTGCGCCGGCCGGCCGTGCCGGCCAGTGGCTGATCGACCCCGACGATCTGCTGATCACCAGCGACGGCTTCGACACCAGCGTCAGCGCGGGCCCCGATTTCAGCACCACCGGCAGCCCGGCCACGCTCAGCACCTTCAGCATCAGCCAGGCGCTGAATGCCAACACCAACGTCACCATCGCGACCAGCGACAGCGCAGGCAACAGCACCGGCTTTCCGGGCCGGGGCGACATCACGCTGCGCAATGCCTTTCTCAACGTGGCGCCCACCCAGCCTGTCAGCCTGACGATCAATGCCACTGGCAGCCTGCTGATGCAGAACGCCAGCATCCAGACACTGAATGCGCCGCTGACGGTGCAGCTGGTGGCGGGTGCGCTGGGTGGCCGCGTCGATCCGGCGCAGGACGGCGGCGGCGGGCAGGGCGGCGGCATCGCGCTCAGCGCGGCGTCGATCGCCACCGCCGGCGGCGACATCATCCTGGGCGGGCCCACCCTGGCCTGTGGCCCGGTGCTGGCTTGCAGCGCGGGCAACACCGGCGCGGTGGCCCATTCAGGCAGCACGCTGTTCGACGGTGTGTCGATCAGCGGCAGCACGCTGCGCGCCGGCAGCGGACGCATCCAGATCGACGGCCACAGCCTGGTCGGCTTCACCGACACCGCCGGGGTGCGCATCCAGGCAGGCAGCCAGCTGGAAGGCAGCCGCATCAGCATGCACGGCACGGTCGATGCCGCTGTCTTCAGCAGTGGCGGCAGCCGCCAGGGGGTGGTGGTGACCGACAGCGGCCTGGCCGCCACCGAGGCCTTGCGCATCACCGGCAGCGTGCACAGCGACCAATCAGACGGCGGCGGCGTCACGGCTTACGGGGTGGACATCGGCCGCAACAGCCTGCTGCGCGTGGGTGTGGCGGACACCGCAGCGCCCGACCCGGGCACTGCGCCCGGCCTGCTGGTCCAGGGCAAGCTGGTCGTGCAGGGCGGCAACAGCTTCGGTCTGCCGGGTGCTGCTGTGCGCCTGGCGGACAACGGCACCCGCCTGGTGGCGCTGGGTGGTGTCGGCATCGACATCCTGGGTGACAGCACGGCGCCGGGCGGCAGCCTTGGCATCCTGATGGACGGCAACGGCAGCGAGATCGATGCGTCTGCCGGCAGCGCGCTGCGCCTGGAGACGGCCAACGACATGCGGCTCAGCGGCCGCATCCGGGCGCCGAACAATGGCAGCCTCAACCTGCTGGCCGGCGGCAGCTTCAGCATCGACGACGCGCTGATCGATGGCGCACCGGCCACGGTCACGCTGAATGCTGCGACCCTGGGCATCGGCACCAACGGTGACGGCGGCACCCGGCTGGAATTCAGCAGCGATGCGCTGGTGTCGGTGCGTGCAGGCAGCTTCGCCATGGGCCTGCAGACCTTGAACGAAGAAGACGGCGAGCAGTTCCAGACCAGTGCGCGCACCGGCCAGCAGCGGGCGCTGGGCCGCAAGCGCGCCCTGGCCGACGTGGCCTTGCCGGCACTGGACAGCCTGGCCGTGCTGGCCACTGGCGGCCGCCTGGACATCGCTGCCGACACGGTGCTGCTGGGTGATGACCAGACCCTGTACGCCGGCGCCGCCGGCACGGCGCTGCGCATCACCGGCAGCAACACGGGCACGCCGGTGCAAAGCTTCGTCAACCAGGGCGGTGGCAGCGCACTGCAAACCCCGAACGGCCATTGGCAGCTGGAAGCGGCTGATTCAGCCGATGGCGCGGGCGCGGGCTTCCAGCCCGGTGGCCTGCGTGCCGACTTCTGGCAGTACGGCGCCGCGCCCGGCAGTGCGCCGGCGGCGGCCGGCAACGGCTTCTTGTTTGCCGCTGCCCCGGTGCTGGGCTTGCAGTCCGCCGATGGGCCGGCGCTGGCCAAGGCCTATGACGGCAGCGACGCCGTGGATCTGGCCGGCTTGAACCTGGCGGTCACAGGCCTGCGTCCGGGCCAGGCGCTGGCGGGCAACCTGAAGCTGGCCGACCGTGCGGCCGGCGAGGCCAGGCCGCTGCTGCCCGGCCTGGGCAGCCTGGGCCAGACGGTGGTGGCCGACGACGGCACGCCGGTCTTCGGCTACGCCTTCGACGCGGCCACGCTGCAGGTCAGCGTGACCCCGCTGACCTTGAATCTCAGCGCGGTGCAGGCGGCCAACAAGGTCTACGACGGCAACAGCAGCGCCGCCATCACGCGCTGGACCTTGTCGGGCGTGCTCGAAGGCGACCAGGTGCTGGTGGCCAGCGGCAGTGCCAACTTCAGCGACGCCAATGTCGGCAACGCCAAGCTGGTGACCGCCAGTGCCACCGCCCTGGGCGGGCTGGACGCCGGCAACTACCGGCTGGCCAGCAGCAACTCCACCAACGCCACCACCACCATCAGCACCACGGCCGACATCAGCCCCGCCATGCTGCGCTACGAGGCCGATCGGCTGCGCCTGCTGCGCGGCGACAGCTTGCCCGCGCTGACCGGCACGGTGCTGGGCCTGGTCGGCGCCGACACCTTGTCCAGCGCCACCCAGGGCCAACTGCTGTTCCAGACCACGGCCAGCAGTGCGTCCGAGCCGGGGCTCTACGCCATCAATGGCAGCGGCTTGACGGCACAGAACTACCAGTTCAGCCAGGCGCCGTCCAATGCCACGGCACTGGTGATCAGCGCGCTGCCCTCAGACCTGCCCACCAGCCCGGCACCGGTGAACACCCTGGTGACGCGGGCGGCGGTGGCGGCCGTGCTGCCCAGCGCCCAGGGCAGTGCGGCTGGGGTCGGCCGCACGCTGGACGTCTTGCCCGGCTTGCTGGGAAACAGCCGCAACAACAGTTTTGGCACGCTCGACCTGGACACGCTGTCGCCCAGTGCGGTGGCCGCCGTGCTGGCCGCGCGCGATGCCTTCAAGAAGGAGGTGTTCCGCGAGGCCTTGAACGAGCTGGAAGCCAACCCGGCAGCTGCCGATGCCGCCGGCTGCGCCACGGCCCAGCAGGCGGCCAGCGGCCAGTGCCTGGTGATGCAGCCCTTGGGCACCGGGCTGGACATCTCGAATGCGCGGGTGGTCGAGCGTGCGGCCCTGGCCGCGCCCCGGCGCCCGCCGCCGCCCCTGCCACCGCACCTGCTGCCGCCGCACCGGTGCCGGCGGCCGCCGCGCCCACAGCGCCCACAGCGCCCACTGCACCGGCCGTGGCGGGCGCAGCGCCGCGCCCGGCGGCAGCGGCCGCGCTGCGGGTGCAGCCGCTGCCGGTCGACCTGCAGGTCAACCTGCCGCCTCGCCGCAGCGTGGCGCGCGCCGCGGTGCCGCAGATCCAGCGCAAGATCGCGGTGCTGATCGGGGTCGACAGCTACCTGGATGCGCGCATTCCCCAGCTGGCCAATGCCGGCAAGGACGCACGCGCCGTTGCCAGCACGCTGGCGCAGAGCCTGGGTTATGAGACCGTGGTGCTGGAAAACCCCGGCAAGGCCACCATCTTCCGGGCGCTGAACCAGCTGGCGGCCCAGGTGGGGCCGAACGATTCGGTGGTGGTGTATTACGCCGGCCACGGCGAGCGGGTCGAAAAAACCGGCCTGGGCTACTGGCAGCCGGCCGACGCCGACGCCAGCCGGCCCGAGACCTGGATCTCCAATGCCGACATCGACCGCATGCTGCGCCAGCTGCCGGCCCAGCAGTTGGCGATGGTGTCCGACAGCTGCTATTCGGGCAGTCTGGTGTCGGGGGACCGCATCCGCGGTGTGGCCAGCACGCCCGACGCCGCCGCCATGCTGGACAAGCGGGCGGTGGTGGTGATGACCTCCGGCGGCAACGAGCCGGTGTTTGATTCCGGCTCCAACGGGCATTCGCCGTTTGCGTGGAACCTGATGCAGTCGTTGCAGAAGGTGGGCAACTGGACGCCTGGCAGCAATCTGTTCGAGCAGGTGCGCTTTGCGGTCGCACGCAAGCTGCCGCAGCGCCCGCAGTACGGCGCCAGCCGCGGTGGTGGCCACGAGCCCGGCGCCGACTACCTGTTCGAGCAGCGAGAATTGACGAGCCGATGACGGCCCTGGTGGCGCGCCGGTGCCCACCCGGGCGGTTGCCTTGGCGCGTGCAATGGCTGGCGCGCTGGCGCATCATCGGGTGGGCCGCCCACCGGGCGGGCCTGTCTGAACTGATGGAGCTTGAGATGACTGCTGATGTCCCCCTGTGGCCCCGGTTGGCGCTGGCCCTGGCGCTGGCAACGGCCTGTGCGCCTGCTGTCTGGGCCCAGGACACCGCCCCCACGCCGCTGCTGAGAAACAACCAGGTGACCGAGGATGTGCTGGTCGATGCCCTGGCGATCGACCTGCCCGAGCCGGCTGACGGCGCCGCCAGTGGCGCCACCCGCGGCTTTCGCCCGGCGGTCCGCCCGGGTGGGTCCACTTTCCAGCCAGCCAAGGCCGCCGGGCCGGCCAAGCCGGCGGCGCCGGGCAAGGCCAATTTGCTGATCACCTTTGCCACCGGGTCGGCCGAATTGACGCCCGAGACCATCCGGGTGCTGGAAACCGTGGCCAAGGCCTTGCAATCGGACCGGCTGGCCGGCTTTGCCTTCCGCATCGAAGGCCATGCCGACCCGCGTGGTGGCATGGAATACAACCTGAAGCTGTCGGAAG
>CAWJOQ010000028.1:5000-172809 GCA_963844485.1 uncultured beta proteobacterium | reverse complement strand
TTTCGGAACTGGCATGGCCACTGCTGTGGTGTGACGGGTTGCCTCAATACGCTGCTGGCCCTGGTCTGACCAACGGTTCTGACCACGCTGCATCGGGCAGCGTCGCAACGACCGCCTGACCGCAGCAACGAAGCACGCCAGATGGCACAGGCCGTGTCCGGATGTGAAGCCTTTGCGGCGCGAACGTCGCTTGCACACCCTGCCGCCGCTCGGCCAAGGCATCATGGCGGGATGACTGACTTGACGACCTGCACCGCAGACAGCGGCCCCACCGCTGACGTACAGATCCGCGCCCTGCTGCTCACCGATGTGGTGGGCAGCACCAAGCTGTCAGAGGCGCTGGGCGACGCAGCCATGGCCGGTGTTTGGGCCGCGCATGACCGTGCTGCGCGTGACCTGCTGCCGGTGTGGCGCGGCCGCGAGATCGACAAGACCGACGGCATGCTGCTGTTGTTTGCCAACGCCGGTGATGCCGCGCTGTATGCGCTGGCCTACCACCGCGCATTGGCCGCCCTGCCTGTACCGCTGGTCGCTCGTGCCGGGCTGCATGTGGGTCCAGTGCTGTTGCGTGAGAACCTGGCCGAAGACGTCGCCCGCGGTGCCAAGCCGCTGGAAGTGGACGGCCTGGCCAAGCCGATGGCCGCGCGCGTGATGTCGCTGGCCAATGGCGGGCAGACCCTGGTCACGCCCGATGCGCTGGCTGCCCTGGCCAGTGCCGATCTGCAGCACCAAAGCCATGGCCACTGGGTCATGAAAGGCGTCGCCGAGCCGATCGAGCTGTTTGAGGTGGGCCATGATCCGGCGCGCTTTGAAGCCCCTGGTGACAGCGACAAGGTCTACCGCGTGGTGCGCAGCGGCGACCGCTGGTTGCCGGTCGCGCAAATTCCGAACAACCTGCCGCAGCAGCCCACACCCTTTATCGGACGTGAGCAGGAATTGCAAGACCTGAAGGCCAAGCTGGCGGGCGGTGCGAAGTTGATCACCCTGCTGGGCATGGGCGGCCTGGGCAAGACAAGGCTCAGCCTGCAGGTGGTGGCCGAGACCCTGCATGCCTATCCGGATGGTGCCTGGTTCATCGACCTGTCCGCGATCCGCGACCCGGCGCTGGTTGTCAGCGAGACAGCGCGCGCCATGGACATCTCCGAGGAGCCCGGCCGCCCGCTGATCGAAACGCTGTGCGCGCACCTGAAGCCCCGGCGGACGGTGCTGGTCTTCGACAATTGCGAACACCTGGTCGAGCCGGCCGGCGACATGGTTTATGCGCTGCTGAAGGCGGTGCCGCATGTGCAGGTGCTGGCGTCCAGCCGCGAATTGCTGGACGTGCCGGGCGAGCAAAGCTTTCCGATCCAGCCGCTGCCCTTGCCCCAGCGCGGCGACAGCATGGCGGTGTTGATGCAGTCCACGGCAGCGCGGCTGTTTGTCAGCCGCGTGCTGGCGCACCGGCCAGATTTCGACGTGCAAGCAGAAGGCGCCGCCGACCTGGCCGATCTGGTGGTGCGGTTGGAAGGCATCCCGCTGGCCATCGAGCTGGCGGCAGCACGCATCCGCACGCTGAACGTGGCAGAGATCAATGCCGGCCTGCGCCAGCGCTTCGAGCTGCTGTCTGGCGGCAGCCGCCGCCTGCAGGCGCGCCAGCAGACCCTGCGTGGGCTGGTGGATTGGTCCTATGACATGTTGGCAGCCGACGAGCGCTGCGTGTTCGACCGGCTGGGTGTGTTTGTCGGTGGCTTCGACCTGCCGGCGGCCTTGGCAGTGTGCGCGGCCGAGCCGGTGGCTGCCGCGTCGGTGGAAGCGCTGTTGCAATCCCTTGCCGACAAATCGCTGGTGATGCGGGTGAACACGCCAGATGGCGAGCGCTTTCGCATGCTGGACACCTTGCACGATTACGCGCAAGACAAGCTGCAGCGCAGTGACGACGCGGCGCCGGCCGCCGCACGCCACGGTGAATTTTTCTTTGGTTTGTCCAAGGACGGCAGCCGTGGCCTGGCCGGCGCCGAGCAGGCCCGCTGGCTGCGCCGCTTTGAGGCGGACAACGACAACCTGCGCGCCGCCCGCGCGCTGGCCGTGGCCGGTGGCATCGACCCGCTGATCGCCGCCAAGCTGGCGGTCAACCTGATGGGCTTCTGGATGCTGCGGGGCCGCGCCAGTGAAGGCCGCGCTGCCGTGGCGCAGGCACTGGCCTTGCCGGCAGTGCAGGCGTCTGATCTGGCGCATGCCTGGGCCTTGTATGCCGGCGCCGGCCTGGCCGGTGCCCAGGGCGCCCATGCCGAGGCGCGGCGCATGCTGGAGGACTGCCTGGCCTTGCGGCGCACGCTGGGCAACCCGATCCAGATCGCGGCCACGTTGTCGACCTTGGCGCAAACGCGGCTGCAAGGCGGTGACGCAGCAGCGGCGGCCACAGGCGAGCGCGAAGCGCTGGCGCTGTTCCGCGCCCATGGCGACCAGGTGGGTGAGGCGATTTCCTTGCTGCACCTGGGCCAGATCGCCTTGCAACAGGGCGACGATGTGGCCGCGCGCGCCAGCCTGGAGCAGGCGCGCGCGCTGGCGCGCACGATTGAACATTTTGAAGTCGAAGGCGAGTCCGAACTCCGGCTGGGCCAGCTGGATTGGTTGGCGGGCGACGCCACGGCCGCCGTCGCGCAGTTTGAGGCGTCGCTGGCAGTGTGCCGTGCGGCCGAGGACAAGCGCGGTGAAGCGGACGCCTTGCGTTGGCTCGGCAAGGCCGATCTGGAAGCGGGGCGCCTGGACGCCGCGCGCCAACGGCTGACGCAGGCACTGCGCGCCTTCCGCGAATTCGAGATGAACGACGAGTTGCTCAGCAGCCTGGAAGACCATGCTGCGCTGCAGCTGGCAGAAGGCGCACCGGCTGTCGCTGTGGAGCTGGCCGCTGTCGCCACGCAGTCGCGCAGTCGCCTGGCTTTGCCGCGCCAGCCGCGCACCGAGCCAAGCTGGCAGGCCTTGCTGGCAGCGTTGCGCGACACACTGGGTGGTGCGCACTACGACATGGCCTGGCAGCGCGGGCGCCGGCTGGAGACTGGCGATGCGGTGAAGGCGGCGCTGGCGGGCGTGCCGCTGGTCGCCGCCTGATCACCGGTGACCGCGCTGCGGGTGCAGCGCGGCGGGCTCGATGGGTCAGCTGGTCTTGCGCCGGCGTGCAGCCAGGGCCAAGCCAGCGAGCGCGGCGCCCACCAGGCCCAATGTGCCGGGCTCGGGAACGCGGGCGAAGGTGACGTCTCGGGCTGGCTGGTCTGTGGCCGCGAAACAGTTGACCGGATCAGGAAACATTCCGGTACACCCGACCAAGTAGACCGGGTCGATCGTGCTGGGCGCGTAGAGGTAGCTGTAGGGGCTGACCGGACGAACGTTGTAGGCGTAGTCGGGCGCCTTGCCTGATTCCCAGCGCAAGTTCCAATCAATGGCGCTTAGCGCAGGGTCAGCAAAGTTCACCAGGCCCAAGATGGCGTCGGTGTCGACGCCGGCAAGTTGCCCATTCTTGACAAAGATGCCCCAGATGTCCGAGAAAGTGCCCTCTCCGCGGTCTTGAAACGCGACGGTCTCCTGAACGTCGGCCCTTCTGTCCAGCAAGGTCAGACTGCCGCCCAGCAAACCGACTTGACCACCCGACTCCGATCCGCAGTCGCCATAGTCGAACTGGCCACTGGCAGCGTCGTAAACAACCGCGCCGTTCACAGCCTTCCAGCCGTCGGTGGCCAGACAAGCAAAATCGACGCTGAACTGGTGCGTTCCGCTCCATGCGTACTTGGGCCCTGACGGATCAAAGGTGCCGGTGTAAATCGCCCGTGCATGCGCCTCACCAAGACCAAACAGGCCGCCGGACAGCGTGATCAGCACTGCAGTGGTGGCGGCGGCAAACGGGGGTTTGAACATCGGGGTGGCTCCTGATATGGCGCGGGCGGACGGGGTGCAGCAGGGCGTCTGTGTTGCCAGGGCCGCAAGTTCATGGCGTAAATCACAGAACAAGCAATTTCAGTACCCATCTGCTTGGCTGTTGCAAGTGCCTGTTCTGGCTTGGTTTTTTGTCGCAGCGCTTGCCGCTGGTCAACTGGCGCTTGCCAAGTGTCAAGTCTGCCGACACTGGCTGCCTAGAATCTGCCGCCATGTCACGTGTGCTGCTTGCCTGGGAATTTGGTGCCGATTACGGCCATGTGATGCGGCTGGCCACACTCGGCCGGGCGTTGGCCCGGCGTGGCCACACACCGGTGTTTGCGCTGCGCGACCTGACGCATGTGCAGGCACTGCTGGGCGACACGCCGTTCACCGTGCTGCAGGCGCCAGTGTTCCTGGGCAGCGTCAGCGGCCTGCCGTCCCCGTTGGGGCCGGCTGAAACCCTGTTGCGCGTCGGTTTTTTGCACCCGCAAGCGCTGGCAGGCATCGTGCGGGGCTGGCGTGCCTTGCTGGCCCAGGTGCAGCCCGACCTGCTGGTGCTGGACCTGGCGCCCACCGCGCTGCTGGCCACCCGCGGCCTGGGGTTGCCGCGGGTGTTGCTTGGCGAGACCTTCGCGATGCCGCCACAGCGTGCGCCGCTGCCGCCTTACCGCTGGTGGCGCAGCGAGCCACTGCTGCGTCTGGCCGACTCTGAGCGCCACGCGCTGGCCGGCGCCAATGCGGTGCTGGCGCAACTGGGCGAGCCGCCGCTGGCGCGCCTGGCCGACCTGTACCAGGCCGACGGCCAGATTGCGACCGCGTTTGCTGAATTCGACCAGTACCCCGGCCGCGACGCGGCGGCTGAAGGCCTGGATTACTGGGGCGTGCTGCCGGGGCTGGACGCCGGCGTGGCACCCGACTGGCCCCAGGTGGACGGCCCGCGGGTGTTTGCCTACCTGAAGCCGCAGGCGCGTGATTTCGACGCAGTGCTGGACGCCCTGCGCGCCTTGCCGGTGGCGGTGGCGGTGCATGCGCCGGGCCTGTCGGTGGCGGCGCAGCGCCGGCACCTGGCGGCCAACATCCGCTTGCACGCCGCGCCGCTGCGCATGGCCGATGTCTGCCAGCAGGCGGCCATCGGCATTTGCCATGCCGGCGCCAACACCACGCAGTTGCTGGCGACGTCCGGCATCCCGATGTTGCTGCTGCCCGCCCATGTGGAGCAGATGATGACGGCGCGCCGCGCGGCCGAACTGGGTCTGGCCGTGGTGGTCGACTATGAAAAGCCGGCGCCCGACTACAAGCGCTTGCTCAAGCGTCTGGTCGGCGAGCCGGCCTTTGGCACGGCCGCGCGTGCGCTGCAGGCCCGCTATGCCGGGGACGATGCGCAGCAGCGGCTGCAGCGCATCGTCGACCAGCTGGAACGCTGGTTGCCGGGCGGCAGCGCGGCGCGCCAGGCAGGCCCGGCGCCCTGACCGCGCGGCTGTCGCCACGCTGGCCTGCCGACCTTCAGCGCGGGCCCCCTGCCACATCGATGCGGCGCTGCAGCCGCGCCGCTGTAGCGCTGTCGCCTGCAGCCTGGGCCTGTTGCAGTTGCAGGCCCAGCCAGGCCAGCAGGGGCCGGCGCCAGCCCTGGGCCGACGCGGTGTCGACCGCCAGGCCGGTGACGGCCGGGCCGGCGCGCCCGCTGCGCAGCAGCACGGCCGCGCCCACCAGGCGCGACAGCGGGTCGGCCAGGCCTTGCAGCGCTGCGGCGGCCGCGCTGTCGGTGGTGCCCGGGCCCAGCGCAGCCACCACTTGCTGGGCTGGCGGCAGCAACGGCGCCTGCGCCGCCTGCAGCCGGCCGGCCAGGTGGTCGGCATAGGCCAGCTCAGGCGCTGCTGCATCGGCGCGCAGGCGCTCGAAGGGCGCACAGGGCTCCAGTTGCAGGCTGGCCTGCAGCGCCGCGCAGCGCAGCAATTCAGCCCGTGCCAGCAGGTCGGGCCGGCCGGTGCGGGCCAGCGCGCTGCGGGCGCGGTCGAATTCCAGTGCCGCGATGCGGCTGTCGCCGCGCAATTCAGCCGCCATGGCCTGGTCCAGTGCGGCACGGGCGCTCAGTTGCCAGTCGGTCGGGCCGGGCCGGCTGGCGCAGCCGGCCAGCAAGGCGGCTGCAGCCAGCAGGCTGGTGCAGGCCCGCATGCGCAGCCTGGCGCCCGCCGTTGCTGCCCACGGTGTCGTTGGCCCGCTCATGGCAACTTCAGCTCGGTGTCGCGGGCGAACGGCCACTTGCGGCTGATCTCGTCGACCAGTTGCTGCACCTTGCGCAGGCTGGCTTCCACCTCGGCGCGCAGCGCGCCCAGGTCGGTGGTGGCGCTGCGGGTGTTGCTGGCGATGCCTTGCGCTTCGGCCAGCACGCCGTCCACCCGGGTCAGCGTGGCTGCGGGCGTCGCCCAGCAAGGCATTGAGCTGCAGCACGGTGGCGCGGGTTTCGGGCAGCAGGCCCTGGGCGCCAAACACCTGCGCATCGGTCTTGCCGGCCAGGCGGTCCAGGCTGGCGGTCAGGGCGTCGGCGCGCAGCAGCAGCGCATTGGTCCGGTCCAGCGTGGTCAGCAGCTTCTTGGCGTCGGCTTCATTGCCCATCAGCAGGCCCAGCGCGCCGCGCGGGCCAGTCAGCTGGTCGGTCACGGCCTGCAGATTGGCCAGGCTGCCGGCCAGCGCCGCATTGGGCGCAGCCAGGCTGCTGACGCGCTGCACCAGTTCACGCACGGCGGCCAGCATCTGCGGCAGTTCGGCGGCGGCGTCACCGGCCAGCACCCGGCGCTCGGCGTTGTCGGGCAACTCCGGGTCGCTCAATTGGCCGCTGTAGGCGCGCAAGTTGGTGTTGCCCAGGATGCCGCGCACCAGGGTGAAGATGCTGCTGCTGCGCAGCCAGCGTGCGTCCTTCTTCGGCACATTGATCAGGATGCGGGCATTGCCTGCGGGCGACAGCTCGATGCGCTGCACCCGGCCGATCGGAAAACCCGAGAAGGTGAGGTCCATGCCGACGGTGACGCCCTCGGCGTCGTCGGCCACCAGCACCAGGCGCTGGGTGGGCTCGAAGGCGCCGCGGGCGTACAGCAGGTAGCCGATGGCGCTGCACAGCAGCAGCGCCAGCAGCAGCAGCAGGCCGGCGGCCTTGGCCTCCAGGTGGCGCACGGCAGGGGCGCCGCTGTCAGGCTGCGGCGCGGCGGTGGCGGCGCCGGCTGTGGCGCGGGTGGTGGTGGCAGGTCGGAGGCGGGCATCGGTGCGGTCAATAGTAGTTGCCGACCAGGGACAGGGCCTCGATGGCCAGCACCACCATGGACAGGCGCACCAGGCCTTGCAGCTCGGTGCTGACGCGGGAGCGTCGGCCGGCCGGGTTTTGCAGCACGGTGACCAGCGGGATCCAGGCCACCGCCACACCGAGTGCAAACACCTTCAGGCTGAAGATCAGGCTGACCGACGGGCTGAACACCCGGCCGACGGTGCGGGTGTAGCCGGCAAAGCCGCCCAGGCTGAAGCCATGCGCCGACAGATAGGCCAGCACCAGGGTGACCACGCAGCTCAGGGCGGCCAGCAGCAGCACCGCAAACAGCCCGGCCAGCAGGCGCGGCAGCACCTCGGTGGCCAGCGGGTCCAGGCCTTGCTGCTGCAGGGCGTCCCAGCGGCCACGGCGGCGCAGCGTGGCCACCTCATCGGCCATCGGCAGCGTGGCGTTGAGGGCGCCAAACAGCGCTGCGGCCAGCGGGATGAGTTCCAGCACCAGCACCCGCACCACCATTTCCAGCGCGTACTGCGACAGGCCGTAGCTCTGCGCCGTGACCAGCACGATGCGGATGACCACCAGGCTGAGCACCGCCGTGGCCAGGGTGAAGGCCAGCAGCATCGGCCCGCTGGCCCGGTAGAGCTGGCCGGTCAGCGCACGGCCACGCGCCTGCCGGCGGCCGCCTGCCGACAGTGCCAGCACGCCCATCACCGCACCCAGGTGCAGGATCTGCCACCAGCTGCCCAGCCACCGCAGCACCAGGTGCAGCAAGCCGCTGCCCGATGCGCTGGTCACGCCGCGCTGGCCTGGCGCACCGCATGGTCCCACTCGGCCATCAGAGCCTGGGCGCGCGCACGGGGCAGGGTGGGGTGAAAGCGCCGCTCCACCTGCCACAGCGCCGACAGCTCGTCCAGGTTCTTGAAGACGCCGGTGGCCAGGCCTGCCAGGTAGGCCGCGCCCAGCGCGGTGGTCTCGGTGACCTGGGGCCGCACCACCGGGATGCCCAGCAGGTCGGCCTGGAACTGCATCAGCAGGTTGTTGACGCAGGCGCCACCATCCACCCGCAGCTCGGCCACCGGCGCACCGCCGCCGGCCACGGCGTCGCGGCTCATGGCCTGCAGCAGGGCGGCGCTCTGGAAGGCGATGCTTTCCAGCGCGGCGCGGGCGATGTGGGCCACGGTGCTGCCGCGGGTCAGGCCGGTGATGGTGCCGCGGGCCTGGGTGTCCCAGTAGGGCGCGCCCAGGCCGGTGAAGGCGGGCACGAACACCACGCCGCCGGCGTCGGGCACGCTCTCGGCCAGGGCCTGCACCTCGCTGCTGCTCTGGATGGCCTGCAGGCCGTCGCGCAGCCACTGCACCACCGCGCCGCCGATGAACACGCTGCCTTCCAAGGCATAGCCCGGCGTGCTGCCGGGCTGGGCGGCAGCGGTGGTGATCAGGCCGTTCTGGCTGGTGCGGAACTGGCTGCCGGTGTGCATCAGCATGAAGCAGCCGGTGCCGTAGGTGTTCTTGGCCAGCCCGGCATGGAAACAGGCCTGGCCGAACAGCGCGCTCTGCTGGTCGCCGGCGATGCCGGCCACCGGGATGGCGGCGCCGAACAGCGCGGCATCGGTTTCGCCGAACACATGGCTGCTGGGGTGCACGCTGGGCAGCAGGCTGTCGGGCACATGCAGCAGCTTCAGCAGTTCATGGTCCCAGACGTTGTGGCGGATGTCGAACAGCATGCTGCGCGCGGCGTTGCTCACGTCGGTGGCATGCACCCGGCCGCCGGTCAGCTTCCACAGCAGCCAGCTGTCGACGGTGCCGAAGGCCAGCTCGCCTTGCGCTGCGGCGATGTGGGCGCCGCTGACATGGTCGAGGATCCAGCGGATCTTGGTGGCCGAGAAATAGGCGTCGACCACCAGGCCGGTGCTCTGGCGGATGGTCTCGGCATGGCCGTGTTCACGCAGCTGGGCGCACAGCGGCTCGCCGCGCCGGTCTTGCCAGACGATGGCGTTGTGGATGGGCTGGCCGGTGCGGCGGTTCCACACCACCGTGGTCTCGCGCTGGTTGGTGATGCCGATGGCCTTGACCTGGGCTGCGGTGATGCCGGCCTTGGCCAGGGCCTCATGCGCGGTGGCGAGCTGGCTCTGCCAGATGTCGTCCGGGTCGTGCTCGACCCAGCCCGGCTGCGGGTAGATCTGGCGGAATTCACGCTGCGCCATGGCGACGATGCGGCCGCCCGCGTCGAACACGATGCTGCGCGAGCTGGATGTGCCCTGGTCCAGGGCGAGCAGATAGGTCATGGGCTGTCTCCGAGGGCATCGCCCGGGGTGTCCGGGTTGCCGGCGTTGGCTGTGGGGTCGTCGGCCACGGTGCAGGCCACGCCGGCCTCCACCAGCAGAGCTGCTGAAGGCCGGCGGCGGCGCGCGGTCGGTGAACAGCTGGTCCACCTGGTCGAGCCGGCCCACTTCCACCATGGCCGGGCGGTCGAACTTGCTGTGGTCGGCGGCCAGCCACACCTGGCGGCTGGCGCGGATGATGGCCTGCGCCACCTTGACCTCGCGCACGTCGAAGTCGCGCAGGCTGCCATCGGCCTCGATGCCCGAGATGCCGATCAGGCCGATGTCGACCCGGAACTGGGCCATGAACTCGACCGTGGTCTCGCCGATGATGCCGCGGTCGCGGCTGCGCACCAGGCCACCGGCGACGATCACTTCGCAGTCGGCGTTGTCGCTGAGGATGGCGGCCACGTTCAGGTTGTTGGTGATGACGCGCAGGCCCCGGTGGTGCACCAGGGCATGGGCAATCGCCTCGGTGGTGGTGCCGATGTTGAGGATCAGGCTGCAGCCCTCGGGCACCTGGGCCGCCACCGCCAGGGCGATGCGGCGCTTGGCGCCGTCGTTCAGGGCCTGGCGCTGGCGGTAGGCGATGTTCTCGGTGGTGCTGGACGGCAGGCGCACGCCGCCGTGAAAGCGCGCCAGCAGCCCGGCGTCGGACAGCAGCTTGACGTCGCGCCGCACCGTCTGCAAGGTGACGCCGAAGCGCTCGGCCAGGGCTTCCACCGTGGCCGAGCCCTGGGCGCGCACGGCGCTCAGCACACCAGCTTGTCGGGGGTTGGGGATCAACATGGGCGCAATGGTGGGGCAGCAGACCAGGCACAAGCGTACGGGATGCGGGCCGGCACCGGCTCAGGGTCAACCAGCTTGCGTTGACCGGGGAACTTGCGCTACAAACGAACACAAGCGAACAATACAGCGCTGAAACGAACGACAACCGAACCGCTGCACGCCCCTTGTTTGACCCACCCCTGCGCGCCCGCAAGGCTGCCCATTGCACACCATGCTGATGCCAGCACCCCGCCCCACCGACCCCGCCACGCCCTTGGCCACCAACGCGCCCACCCAGGTGGATGTGCTGGTGGTGGGCGGTGGCATCAATGGCGCCGGCATTGCGCGCGACCTGGCCGGGCGCGGCCTGCGCGTGCTGCTGTGCGAGCAGGACGACCTGGCGCGCCACACCTCGTCGTCGTCGACCAAGCTGATCCACGGCGGCCTGCGCTACCTGGAGTACTACGAGTTCAACCTGGTGAAGAAGGCGCTGGCCGAGCGCGAGCTGCTGCTGAAAAGCGCGCCGCACATCATGTGGCCGCTGCGCTTTGTGATGCCGCACGACCCGTCGATGCGGCCGGTGTGGATGGTGCGCATCGGCCTGTTCCTCTACGACCACCTGGCCAAGCGCGAATGGCTGCCGGCCAGCGGCGCGGTGGCGCTGCGCAGCCACGCCACTGGCGCAGCGCTGAAGCCGGGCTACACCCGCGGTTTTGTCTACAGCGACGGCTGGGTCGACGACGCCCGCCTGGTGGTGCTGAACGCGCTGGACGCCGTGGCCCATGGCGCCACCGTGCTGACCCAGTGCCGCTGTGAATCAGCGCAGCGCACGCCGCAGGGCTGGCAGGCCACGCTGCAACCCGCCGGTGCGGCGCCGCTGCAGGTGCAGGCCCGGGCCCTGGTCAACGCCGCCGGGCCCTGGACCGGTGAGTTCTTGCGCGAGCGGGCCGGCCAGACCAGTGCGCGGGCACTGCGCCTGGTCAAGGGCAGCCACATCGTGGTGAAGAAGCTGTTCGACCACGACCACGCCTACATCTTCCAGAACCCCGACAAGCGCATCATCTTCGCCATCCCCTACGAAGGCGACTTCACCCTGATCGGCACCACCGATGTCGAGATCCAGGGCGCGCCGGGCTCGGCCCGGGTCGATGCCGACGAAACCGCCTACCTGTGCGCCCAGGCCAGCCGCTATTTCACCCAGCCGGTGCTGCCGGCCGATGTGGTCTGGTCCTACGCCGGCGTGCGGCCGCTGCTGGACGACGCATCGGGCGACGCGTCGGCCGTCACACGGGACTACCTGCTGGAATTCGACGCCGCCGCCGGCGCACCGCTGCTGTCGGTGTGGGGCGGCAAGATCACCACCTTCCGCAAGCTGGCTGAAGAAGCGGCCGACGGCCTGGTGCAGCGCCTGGGCGAACAGCGCCCGGCCTGGACCGCACCGGCCCTGCTGCCCGGCGGCGACCTGTCGGCCTGGATCGGCCCGCCGCAGCGGCCCGACCTGGACATCCAGCGCTTCATCGCCGAGCTGGGCAAGCGCCACCCGCAACTGCCCGCCAAGCTGCTGCAGCGCTGGGCGCGCTGCTACGGGGCCCTGGTGGCACAGGTGCTGGGTGATGGGCACGCTGGGTGCCGAGGTGGCGCCAGGCCTGTTTGAATGTGAATTGACCTACTTGCACGACCATGAATGGGCGCGCAGCGCTGACGACGTGCTGTGGCGCCGCACCAAGCTGGGCCTGCACTTGCGCCCGGATCAACAAGCCCAGGTGGCGCAGTGGTGGGCCGCACGCTTCGGCAAGCCCGCCAGCGACCCGGCCGGCAACCAGGAGGCGGCATGCAGCTCACGCTGACCGGCTTGCAATACCAGGTGGGGCCTGCCACCCACCTGTACCCGCTCAACCTGCAGTTGCAGCCCGACACGGTGACCGTGCTGCTGGGCGCCACGCAGGCCGGCAAGACCACGCTGATGCGGCTGATGGCCGGGCTGGACGTGCCCAGCCGCGGCCAGGTGCTGGTGGACGGCGCGGACGTGACCCGCGTGCCGGTGCGCCAGCGCAATGTCGCCATGGTCTACCAGCAGTTCATCAACTACCCGTCGATGACGGTGTTCGACAACATCGCGTCGCCGCTGAAGTTGCGCGGCGGCATGGACAGTGCCGCCATCAACCGGCGGGTGCAGGAGCTGGCCGACAAGCTGCACATCGACCCGTTCTTGCAGCGGCTGCCGGCGGCGCTGTCGGGCGGCCAGCAACAGCGTGTGGCGCTGGCCCGCGCGCTGGCCAAGGACGCGCCGCTGATGCTGCTGGACGAGCCGCTGGTGAACCTGGACTACAAGCTGCGCGAAGAACTGCGCGAGGAGCTGTCGGCGCTGTTTTCCGCCGGCAATTCCACCGTGGTCTACGCCACCACCGAGCCCACCGAAGCCCTGCTGCTGGGCGGCTGGACGGCGGTGATGGACGCTGGCGAACTGCTGCAGTACGGCCCCACCGCCGAGGTCTTCCACCAGCCGGCCAACATCCGTGTGGCCAGGGCCTTCAGCGACCCGCCGATGAACCTGCTGGCGCAAGGCGCGCAGCGCCTGGGTCTGCCGCCGGCGGTGGTGCCGGCCGACGCCACCGTCGGCCTGCGCGCCAATGCGCTGCGGGTGCAGGCCCGGCCCGGCGACATCGCCCTGCCCGGCACGGTGGACCTGGCCGAGATTTCCGGCAGCGACACCTTCGTGCATGCCCACACCGCCGCCGGCGAACTGGTGGCCCAGCTCAACGGCGTGCACTTCTTCGACCTGGGCGCACCCATCACCCTGCATGTCGACCCGGCCGAGGTGCATGTGTTTGGTGCCGACGGCCGCTTGTTGCGCGCCCCGGCGCGCGGAGGGAAGCCATGACGCGCCCACGCGCACTGCGTTCGCTGTCCCCCTTGGGGGACGCAGGCCTGCCTTGCGGCGGCCCCACAGGAGGCCTGACCTGATGGCCCGCATCGACCTGGAACTGGCCCACAGCTACAAGGCCAAGCCGCAGGCAGACGCCGACTACGCGCTGCTGCCGCTGAACATGTCATTTGTCGACGGCGGTGCCTATGCGCTGCTGGGCCCGTCGGGCTGCGGCAAGACGACCATGCTCAACATCATCTCGGGCCTGGTGGCGCCGTCGCACGGCACGGTCAAGTTCGACGGCACGGTGATGAACACCCGCACGCCGCAGCAGCGCAACATCGCCCAGGTGTTCCAGTTTCCGGTGATCTACGACACCATGACGGTGGCCGAGAACCTGGCCTTCCCGCTGCGCAACCGCGGTGTGGCGGCCGACAAGATCCGCCAGCGTGTGGGCAAGATCGCCGAGATGCTGGAACTCAGCGCCCAGCTCGACACCCGCGCCGCCGGCCTGGCCGCCGACGCCAAGCAGAAGATCAGCCTGGGCCGCGGCCTGGTGCGTGAGGACGTGTCGGCCGTGCTGTTCGACGAGCCGCTGACGGTGATCGACCCGCACCTGAAGTGGCAGCTGCGGCGCAAGCTCAAGCAGATCCACCACGAGCTCAAGCTCACCCTGGTGTATGTCACGCACGACCAGGTGGAGGCACTGACCTTTGCCGACCAGGTGGTGGTGATGACACGCGGCCGGGCGGTGCAGGTGGGCACGGCGTCCGATCTGTTCGAGCGGCCGCAGCACTGCTTTGTCGGCCACTTCATCGGCTCGCCGGGCATGAACTTCCTGCCTGCCGGCCTGCTGCCCGGCGCGCCTGCCGGCGCCCAGACCCTGGGTGTGCGGCCCGAATATGTGGAGCTGGCCGCGCCTGAAGCCGCTGGTGCGCTGCCGGCCACCGTGCGCCAGGTGCAGGACATCGGCACCTATTGGTTGCTGACCACCGCGCTGGCCGATGGCAGCGTGGTGCGTGTGCGGCTGCGGCCCGAACAGGCCGTGCCGTCGGCCGGCGACAGCGTGTGGCTGGCCTTGCTGGGTCCGCACACCTGCTTTTACAACGCTGCCGAGGAGTTGCTGCCATGAAGCCGGTGAACCAGAAAGCCTGGCTGCTGATCCTGCCGGTGGTGCTGTGCGTGGCCTTCTCGGCCATCCTGCCGCTGATGACGGTCGTCAACTATTCGGTGCAGGACATCATCAGCCCCGAGCGGCGGGTGTTTGTCGGCACCGAGTGGTTCAAGGCGGTGATGCGTGACGAAGACCTGCAAGGTGCGCTGCTGCGGCAGATCACCTTCTCGCTGGCGGTGCTGGCAGTCGAGATCCCGCTGGGCATCGCCCTGGCCCTGGCCATGCCGGCCAAGGGCTGGCAGAGCAGCGCGGTGCTGGTGACCATCGCCATCTCGCTGCTGATCCCCTGGAACGTGGTCGGCACCATCTGGCAGATCTACGGCCGCGCCGACATCGGCCTGATGGGCGCCACGCTGGCGGCGCTGGGCATCGAGTACAGCTACACCGGCAACGCCACCCACGCCTGGCTCACCGTGCTGCTGATGGATGTGTGGCACTGGACGCCGCTGGTGGCCCTGCTGTGTTTTGCCGGCCTGCGCGCCATCCCCGATGCCTACTACCAGGCTGCCAGCATCGACGGCGCCAGCAAGCTGGCGGTGTTCCGCTACATCCAGCTGCCCAAGCTGCGCGGCGTGCTGGTGATTGCGGTGCTGCTGCGCTTCATGGACAGCTTCATGATCTACACCGAGCCCTTTGTGCTGACCGGCGGCGGCCCGGGCAATGCCACCACCTTCCTGAGCCAGTACCTGACGCAGAAGGCGGTGGGCCAGTTCGACCTGGGGCCGGCGGCGGCGTTTTCGCTGATCTATTTCCTGATCATCCTGCTGCTCAGCTTCATCCTCTACAACTGGATGCAGCGGGTGGGCACGGCCGACCAGGCCAACAAGGCAGGGGAGGCTGGCCATGCATAGCCTGTCGCCGAGCCGTCTCAAGACAGGCGCTCCCCCTTGGGGGGACAGCGCGCAGCGCCCAGGGGGTTGCCATGGATGAGCGTCGATTCAAGAAGCGGGTGATCTTCCTGATCGCCTACCTGGTGTTTGCCATCCTGCCGGTGTACTGGATGGTCAACATGAGCTTCAAGACCAACGAGGAAATCCTCTCGGTCTTCAGCCTCTGGCCCCAAGACTTCACGCTGGCGCACTACAAGACCATCCTGACCGATGAGAGCTGGTATTCCGGCTACATCAACTCGATGATCTATGTGGCCATCAACACCGTGATCTCGGTCAGCGTGGCCCTGCCGGCGGCCTATGCCTTCAGCCGTTACCGCTTTCTGGGTGACAAGCATGTGTTCTTCTGGCTGCTGACCAACCGCATGACGCCGCCGGCGGTGTTCTTGCTGCCCTTCTTCCAGCTCTACACCACGCTGGGCCTGATGGACACCCACATCGCGGTGGCGCTGGCGCACCTGCTGTTCAACGTGCCGCTGGCGGTGTGGATCCTGGAAGGCTTCATGAGCGGCATCCCGCGTGAGATCGACGAGACCGCCTACATCGACGGCTACAGCTTTCCGCGCTTCTTCGTCACCATCTTCATCCCGCTGATCAAGGCCGGCGTGGGCGTGGCGGCGTTTTTCTGCTTCATGTTCAGCTGGGTGGAACTGCTGATGGCGCGCACACTCACCAGCGTGAACGCCAAGCCCATCGTGGCCACCATGACCCGCACCGTCAGCGCCAGTGGCATGGATTGGGGTGTGCTGGCGGCGGCCGGCGTGCTGACCATCGTGCCGGGCGCGATCGTGATCTGGTTTGTGCGGCACTACATCGCCAAGGGCTTTGCGATGGGCCGGGTATGAAGCCCCGCCGAAGCGCCTTCGGCGCTCCCCCTGGACACGAACGGTCCCTGCGGGCCCGGGGTGCCCCCAGCGGCCCGGCGAAGCCGGTTCCGCGGCGGCCGCTTGCCTTGGGCAGCGCGCTTCTTGCAACGGTGCGATTTGGAGGCACACATGTTTGAGTGGATGGCGTGGACCTTGCCTGTCGCGGTGTTTTTCATCAGCATCGTGCTGATGCTGATCGGCATGACGGTGTGGGAGATCAAGTCGCCCACCGTCGAGCGGCGCGGTTTCCTGCCGATCGCCACCACCCGCGGCGACCGGCTGTTCATCGGCCTGCTCAGCGCGGCCTGGCTGAACCTGGCCTTCGTCGCCGTCAGCGAGGAAATGATCACCTGGTTCAGCCTGGACGCCGAGCCGTCGATCTGGATCAGCTTCATCGCGTCCATGGGCTTGCTGGCGCTGGTCATGCGCAAAGGCTGAGCCCAGCGATTTTCGAAACGGCGGCCGGCCACCCTTCCCAGCCGGACCGCCCAGCAACACCAGCGGGAAGCACCAGAGGAGACATCAACATGAAATACCGCATGCATGCCGTGGCGTTTGCCGCAGCGGCCCTGGCGCTGGGCCAATCGGCCTGGGCCGGCGAGGCCGAGGCCAAGAAGTGGATCGACAGCGAATTCCAGCCCAGCACGCTGAGCAAAGACCAGCAGATGGCCGAGATGAAGTGGTTCATCGACGCCGCCAAGAAGCTGCAGGCCAAGGGGGTGAAAGAGATCTCGGTGGTCAGCGAGACCATCACCACCCACGAGTACGAGAGCAAGACCCTGGCCAAGGCGTTCGAAGAGATCACCGGCATCAAGGTCAAGCACGACCTGATCCAGGAAGGCGACGTGGTCGAGAAGCTGCAGACCAGCATGCAGTCGGGCAAGTCGATCTACGACGGCTGGATCAGCGACTCCGACCTGATCGGTACCCACTACCGCTACGGCAAGATCATGAACCTGACCGACTACATGGCGGGCAAGGGCAAGGAGTGGACCAACCCCGGGCTGGACCTGAAGGACTTCATCGGCACCAGCTTCACCACCGGGCCCGACAAGAAGCTCTACCAGCTGCCCGACCAGCAGTTCGCCAACCTGTACTGGTTCCGCGCCGACCTGTTTGCCCGCCAGGACCTGAAGGACAAGTTCAAGGCCAAGTTCGGCTATGACCTGGGCGTGCCGCTGAACTGGAGCGCCTACGAGGACATCGCCGAGTTCTTCACCAATGACGTGAAGACAGATCGACGGCAAGCCGATCTACGGCCACATGGACTACGGCAAGAAGGACCCCAGCCTGGGCTGGCGCTTCACCGACGCCTGGCTGAGCATGGCCGGCACCGCCGACATCGGCATCCCCAACGGCAAGCCGGTCGACGAGTGGGGCATCCGCGCCAGCGCCGACGGCTGCACGCCGCTGGGCGCCAGCGTGTCGCGCGGTGGCGCCACCAACTCGCCGGCCGCCGTCTACGCGCTGACCAAGTACGTCGACTGGATGAAGAAGTACTCGCCCAAGGAAGCCATCGGCATGACCTTCGGCGAGGCCGGCCCGGTGCCGGCCCAGGGCCAGATCGCGCAGCAGATCTTCTGGTACACCGCCTTCACCGCCGACATGACCAAGCCCGGCCTGCCGGTGGTCAATGCCGACGGCACGCCGAAGTGGCGCATGGCGCCCGGCCCGAACGGCCCGTACTGGAAGCAGGGCATGCAGAACGGCTACCAGGACGTGGGCAGCTGGACCTTCTTCGAGGCGCATGACGCCAACAAGACCGCCGCCGCCTGGCTGTACGCGCAGTTCGTCACCGCCAAGACCACCAGCCTGAAGAAGACCATCGTCGGCCTGACGCCCATCCGCGAGAGCGACATCCAGAGCAAGGCCATGACCGACCTGGCACCCAAGCTGGGCGGCCTGGTCGAGTTCTACCGCAGCCCGGCGCGGGTGGCCTGGACGCCCACCGGCACCAACGTGCCCGACTACCCCAAGCTGGCCCAGCTGTGGTGGAAGAACGTGGCGGTGGCGGTGACGGGCGAGAAGACGCCGCAGCAAGCCATGGACAACCTGGCCGAGGAGATGGACCAGGTGATGGCCCGCCTGGAGCGCGCCGGCATGGCCAAGTGCGCGCCCAAGCTCAACAAGAAGGAAGACCCGAAGAAGTACCTCAGCGACAAGGGCGCCCCCTGGGCCAAGCTGGCCAACGAGAAGCCCAAGGGCGAGACCATCGCCTATGACACCCTGCTGAACGCCTGGAAGGCGGGCAAGGTGCGCTGATGGCCTGAGCGCGGCCGCGCCGAGCGCGGCTGCCCGGTCGCTGCAATGGGGCCGTGTGCTGGTGTTTGCCGGCGCACGGCCCTTCTTGTTGCAGGCTGTCCAACAGTCTGACCATGCGCTGGGGGCCGGCGCCAGCCATGATGCTGCGGTGGCGCTGGCGCCTGCCACGCACCCGCACAATCGGCGTCGGGACAGGAGGACACGCACCATGGCTGATTCCACGCTGGGCTGGCAGACTGCCCACCGCCAGGCACCCTTGCGCGAGGCATTCCATGTCGAGTGGGTGGTCGATCCCTTCACCCTCACCAAGACCATCGGCATGGTGCGGCATGCCAGCCATGCGTTCGTGATGCAGGCGCCGCAGGCCGGTGGCGCTGTGGATGTTGCGTCAGCAAGCTGGAGCGCCCTGGGCGCCCGCTACCTGGTGGCCTTGGCCGAAGCGCTGCAGCGCGAAGCGGGCACCGGCGACTGGCTGCCGACCGGCATCTGGGCAGCGCTGTTGGCCCCGCTGGAGCAGGCCCAACAGACCCAGCAGGCCGATCGGGCCCAGCCGCGGCCAGGCCAGCTGGCCTGGTTGCCGATCACCTGGAGGCGCGGCGCCGATGGCCGCCTGGTGACTGGCGATCCGGGTGCCAGCTTCTGGGTCGACCGCATGCAATCAGCTGGCACTGTCGATCGCAGCCTGGTGCTGCTGGCTGGATGCAGGGCCTACGGCCTGCTGCTGGGCACCGACATGGGCCTGCGCGTCACCCTGCATTTGCGCGGCAACTTGGTGTTTGTGCATGGCGTCACCCTGGCAGGCCTGGGCGGTGAGCGTGCCTTGCAGTGCCCGCCCGCGCATGCAGCCAGTGCCGGCCAATTGTTTCAATTGGTCAACGCCCTGCGCGCACCGATCGGCCTGGCGCTCGGCCAGGGCAAGCCGCAGGTGCAGGGCCAGGACCAGCACCTGGGTGTGTGGATCAGTGGGCTCGAGCGTGCGCGCGAGCCCGATGCGCCCGCACACCGCCTGCGCGTCACCGGCTTCATGCGGCGGGGGCCACGCACGGCTGGCCAGCAGCCGGTCGGCTTTCGTTCCCGCGTGCATGACTTTTCGGTGGATGTCGACGCGCCGCCGGGTGGTGCTCTGCAGGTCGTCACTGTGCGCCGCAATGAATTTGCCGGCAGTGCGGCCACGCCAGGGCAGACCCTGCAGGCCTTTCTGGCCGACGGCGCAGCCCAGTCCCCGGCCGCAACGCCGGACGGGACCCAGGCGGTGCGGCCGCGCGCGCGCCCGGCGCCGGCCGATGCTGGCCTGCTTTGGCGCCGGCCGACCCGGTCCGAGGCCGACCTGCTGCCGTTGCGGCGCCGCGTTCCTGTGGCGCTGGACGCCGACGGCAGCCTGCGTCAGGTCGACAGCGCCGGTGCGCGGGATGGCCAGGTGCGCGTGCTGCATGAAGTGCGCGGCCCGCGCCGCAGCAAGTCAGTGCTGGCGGCCAGCACCATGGCGGTCGGCCCTGCTGCCGTGGTGCAGGCCGCAGCATTGGTGGGCGTTGCAGCGCCGGCCAGGGCGGGCGCTGCCGGGCCAGGGTCGGGCGGTCCAGGTGCTGACCGGCAGACGCCGACAGCCCAGCTTGCCGGCCCTGCACCGGCCCCGGACCTGCCGCAGGCGACCCGTTCTGGACCGATGCCCAGGCCTCGGTCGAGGCCCATGTGCGGGCCACCGAGTTGTTCGACCGGTTCGCCGCCTATGGCATCGACCCGCAGGCCTACTTCCGCTTTGCCCGGTTGCCGCTGGTGCAGCGGGCCCGTGCGGCGCTGCAGTGGGTGCCCGACGGCGACATGCCGGGTGCCGAAGTGCGGCCGTTCCTGGGTGACAGCGATCTGCCGCGGCCGCAGAGCGACGCGTCGCCCAGCGACCGGCCACAGTTGCTGGTGAAGTACGGGCTCGGCCGACCCGATGCACCGGCGCCTGGTGCCGGTGCCGCCCGAGGCGGGCGGGCCGGCCACCGGCCGCTGCCGCGCGCAATATCTCGGCGTGGCGTCCGACCCGCGCTGGGCCTGGCATGAGTTCGGCCACGTGCTCAACTTCGCCAGCACCGGTGAGCTGGAGTTCGCGTTTGCCCACAGTGCCGGCGACGCGCTGGGCGCGATCGCCATCCGACCCGCTGTCGGCACTGGCCCCGGCCGGCAACCCCGAGTCCGCGTTGCGCTTCCACACCTTTCCGTGGATCGAGGTGCCCGGCCGCCTGCATGGCCGCCGCGCCATCGACGGCTACTGCTGGTGCGGGCGCCGCAACCTGCTGCGCCTGGACTTCAATGCGCCGCTCGAGCGCCACCACCATGGCTACTTCGAGGAACAGATCCTGTCGTCGTCGCTGTTCCGGCTGTACCGCAGCCTGGGCGGTGACACCGGCGGCCACGACCCGCTGGCCGCTGCACTGCAGGCCGGGGCAAGCCTGCCGTCTGATGCCGCCACCCGCCTCGCGGCGGCCGACTGGTGCATCTACCTAGTGATGCGGGCGATTTCCCTGCTGGGGCCAGACAGCGTGGCGCCGGCGCGCACTGCCGACCAGTTCGTCAGTGCGCTGGTCGATGCCGACCTGGGTACCGGTGTCTGGACCATCACCACGCGGTGGCCACAAGATGCCGGCGAGCGCCAGGTGTGCCGCCAGGGCGGCCGCTCGCACAAGCTCATCCGCTGGGCCTTCGAGCGCCAGGGGCTGGACGCCACCGACGACCCCTGCGCCACCGCCGATGGCCCGGGGCGGCCGCCGCAGGTGGATGTGTTCATCGCCGACGACCGGCCTGCCCACGGCCCCGATGCCCACCCGGGAGGCTATGCCCCGGTGCCGCTGTTCTGGACGGAGGGTCCTGCGCCCTGGCATGCCGACCCGGGTGCGCTGCAGCAGGCATCCGGTGTCCTGCGGCTGCAGCTGCGCAACCGGGGCCGGCAGCTTGCCACCGGCTTGTCGCTGCGGGCCTGGTGGGCGCCAGCAGCGGCCGCCGGCGCTGCGGCGACCGGCTTGCACGGCCTGCAGTGGTCTGCGGCGTCGACCAAGTCGCTGGACGATGCCCTGGCCGCCGCCGACGCCGCGCCGCTGGCCGTGCAGATGCCGTCCCCGCAGCCTGCTAGTGCCGATGTCAGTGCCGATGTCAGTGCCAATACCAATGCCGGCGCCAGTGCCGGGGCGGGCTGGTTGCTGGTGGCGCTGGACGCCGCGGCCGACCCGTCCAACCTGCCGCTTGGCGAGGCCCCGCCCACGCAGACCGATGCGCTGATGCATCTGGTGGCGGCCGACAACAACCTGGCCTTGCTGTATCTGCCTGCCGCGTGATGCTTGACGGCCGCCGCTGGCCAAGGTCAGGCGGCCGCTCGTCTTGACGCAGTCCGCGTGCGCTTGGCACCGCTGTTGTTGTCAGGTGGCGTCAGCACTGGCCATTCAGCACTGGCCATGGCCAGCACCCTGTGCAGCGTGGGCATCTGCAACTGGCTGCGGGCCTTCGCATCGGCAGGAACACACATGTCCCACAGCTTGGCAGCGAGCTTGCGGCTGGCTGCGCTGTCGCTGGGGTAGTGCACACCAAGGCGCTCTCGCCCCTTGGCCACGCGCCAGGCCAGCCACAGCAGCGGTGAGCGCTGGTCCTGCCCGTAGCGGGCGGCCTTGTCGCCGATGAAATCAGCGATCCGGGGGCGCTTGCCTTCGGTCGCGCCTTCGGCAAACATGCCGAAGCGCTGTGCGATGCCGGGGACCGACAGCAGCAGCAGCGCCATCAGTTGCGCCACCATCGCATGCCCGCTGGGGAAGGCCGGATGCTGCGGCGGCCCCCACGGTGGCGTGAGGCCCGGGCACAGCAGCGATGGGCGCACCCGGCGGTAGACCGACTTTGTATTGCATCTTCGTCCAGTTGGCGATCGCGGTGGCGCAGTGCATCAACTCCATCGTCCAGGGCTTGCTGGCCGGGTCGATGCCCATCAGATGCACGTAGTAGGGTACGATGTGGGCAGACTGCAGGCTCGAGTTCAGGCAGGTAGCGCTGGCGGTCGTCGCGCAGCATGTCGACCAGCATACCCAGTTCCGCTCGATGAAGTTCCAGGCCTGCGCAGGGCTGGTGGGCGCGCCCCCGGTCTGGGCCCCGACGCGCCAGCCGATCAGATCGTCGTCGTCTTCCAGCAGGGACTGGGGGCTGTCGCTGACCTGGTGGCCCGGCACGGCGCGCAGCCAGTGCGCTGGTTGTCGCGGGCGGCAAACTCACGCGCCGCCATCACCGCTGGCGCTGCCAGGTTCAGGTCTTGCAGCCACTCGGTGAGCTGGTCGTCAAAGGGCAGGCTCCAGAAGCGCAGGCCTGGGTCCCAATCGCCGGCCTGCCACTGCAGTGGCGGGTCGAAGGCATAGGGGTTGATGCGCTGGTCCACCGGCAACGGCGGCCAGCCATTGCCCACCGCGAAGTCCAGTGTCCAGGGCAGCGGGCCCAGCGCGGCCGGCGTGGCGTACTCGCTGCGTGCCACCGGCCCGTAACCACCCTGGAAGCCAGCACCGCTGGCGCCGCCAGCCCCCGTGCCCGCGCCAGGTGGGCCCCACAGCGGCCCCGGCGCAGCAGGGTAGGCCGCGTGGTTGGGTGCCGCATACGCCGCATGGTTGGGTGCGCTGTACGCGGCGTGGTTGGGTGCGCTGTAGGCGGCGTGGTTGGGTGCGCTGTACGCCGCGTGGTTGGGCGCGCTGTAGGCCGCATGGTTGGGCGCGCTGTAAGCGGCATGGTTGCCGCTGGCCAGCGGAAACAGGTTCTGTGCATTCCAGACCATGGGGCCTCCTTGGTGCCGTTGAATGGGGTGCGGCTCGGCGCTTGCAGGTGCCGCCGGTTCAGGGCGGCAGTCCGGCGCTTTGCAAGGCCTGCAGCAGGTTGTCGAGCATGGGTTGCTGCAGCGGCGACCACTGGCCAAAGCGTTGCAGAGAAAAATCGGGCAGCTCGGCCAGCAGTTCCTGCGCCAGATCACGCGCCTCGCGCAGGTCGCCGGTGCGCACCAGCGCGCCGATCAGGAAGCGGCGCGCGCCGATGTAGCGCGGGTTCAGCCGCAGTGCCTTGCCCAGCCAGGCCACCGCCTCGTCATAGCGGCCGCCGCCAAAGCAGGCGCTGCCGCAGATGGTGTAGTGCCAGAACAGGTGCTGGTCGAACGGGCTCAGCCGCATGGCCTGCTGCACCCGGGTCAGGGCCTCGTCGCAGCGGCCCAGATACGACAGGGTGGCGCCGCTGCGGGCCCAGGCAGCGGCGCAGCTGGGGTTGATCGACAGCGCCTGGTCATAGAGCTCCAGCGCCTGCTCGTGCTCTTTCTTGTGCAGCGACAGCAAGTAGCCCGCCACCGACAGCGCCCAGGCGTCCCGTCCGTCCAGGCGCACCGCCTGCAGGGCATGCGCCAGCGCCAGGCGGCTTTCTTCGCCCTGCAGTGCCGCGCGGCCCTCGGCCGAGGCCAGGCTGTACCACCAGGCCAGGTGGGCGTGGGCCTGGGCGTAGTCGGGGTCCAGCGTGATGGCCCGGCGCAGCAGGTCGCCGGCTTGCGCAAATTCGTCGCTGCCCAGTTGGTAGATGCCGGCCAGGGCCCGCAGCACGCAGTCGTAGGCGCCATAGCGCTCGGTGGGGCGGGCCCGCACGCGGGCCACCTCTTCGTCTTGCAGCGGCGGTGCCACCGCTGCGGCCACGCTGGCGGCAATCTCCGACTGGAAGCTGAAGACGTCGTCGCTGCTGCCGTCGTAGCGCTGCTGCCACAGGATGCGCTGGTCCGCCGCATGCAGCAGCCGCACATGGATGCGCAGCTGCGCGCCAGCCTGGCGCACGCTGCCGGTCAGCAGGTAGCGCACGCCCAGTTCGTCGGCCACGCTGGCCAGGTCGTCCTGGCGGCTGCGAAAGTGCAGCGTGGAGCCGTGGGCGATGACAAACAGCGCCCGGTTCAGCGACAGCGCGGCGATGATCTCTTCGGTGATGCCGTCGCCGAAGTAGCTGTTGCTGCCTGGGTCGCTGACCAGCGGCAGCACCGCCAGCGTCGCCATCTGCAAGGGCTGGCGGCTGCGGGTGCCGGCAGCCGCAGCCGCCGTGCTGTCCAGGCTGGACAGCGCGCGGAACACCTGCATCGGCCGGCGGGTGCGGCGCATCAGCCGTTCGCCCAGCGGTTCAAACCGGGCGTCGAGCTTGCCGTAGGCGAAATCACGGACCTTCTGGGACACCAGCACGTCGTCATGCCCTGCGCTGAGGTGGAGATCGGTCGCCACGCTGACGCCGTCGCCGACGAGTTTGCCGTCGTCGACCAGCACGTCATCCACAGCGATGCCGACGCGCATGTGCAGCGCGCTGTCGCTGCTTTCACCGGGCGCGCCGCGCCGGCTGGCCAGCGCTGCCTGCAGCGCCAGCGACCAGGCCACCGACTCGACCGTGCTGCCGAATTCGATCTGCACCCGCTCGGCCGTCAGCTCGATCAGCCGGCCGCCGTAGCGCGGCACGTCGCGCTCGACCAGCTCGGTGCGCACCCGCCGCCAGGCCAGGGCCGCGCCCGGTGCATCGCGCTCGACCATGCGCGCCCAGCCCACCACGTCGGCCTGCACCACCGTGGTCAGGCGGCGCTGCAGGCGCGCTGCCGGGCTGGCGCCGGGCGGCGGCGGTGGCGCTGCGGCTGTCGGCGCCAGCGTGAGGCGGTAGCCGCGGCCGGTGATGGTGGCGATGGCCTCATGTCCCAGCAGCCGGCGCAGTGCCGAGATCTGCACCGTGAGGTTGTTCTCTTCGACCACCAGGCTGGGCCAGGCCAGGTCCAGCAGTTCGGCCTTGCTGACCACCCGGTCGCAGCGCTCGGCCAGGGCCTGCAGCACGTCGAAGGCGCGCGCCCCCAAGGCCACCGGCTGGTCGTCTTCCAGCAATACACGCTCCGCTGTGCGCAACGCAAAGCGGCCAAAGACCAGCACCTGCGACACCGTCATCCCCCTCACCCCGGCTGGGTTGCTCAAGCAACCGTCTGCCTGCGGTGTAACACCGTTTGCTGTCGTGTGCCGCTGCGCGGTGGCAGAAGTCTTGGCTTGGGCAGGTCCTATGGCTTGTTGATGCTGCACCACGGCCCGGCGTTTAGGGTGGCCGTTGCCATGGGTTGCGACACGCCACCCCCTGAACAGGACTGCCACCATGCCACCGCCCCCCCTCACACTCACCCTCACCCAAGTGCTCAACGGCCACCGCCTGCTGCGCCTGCTGGGCCAGCGCATCAGCGACCTGGTGCCCCAGGGCGACCTGGGCCTGGGCCTGGACCCCGAAGGCCCGGTGGGCTTTGCCCTGGTGCGGGCGGTGCAGCAGGCCGGCCGCTGGACCGTGCTGCCCGAGCCGCTGCTGCTCAGCGTGCACGGCGACGGCCAGCCGCCGCAGCCCGAGGACAGCCTGGCCCTGCCCGACGAGCGGGTGTGGCGCGCCGGCAGCCAGGACAGCAGCGTGCGCCTGGTGCTGCTGCAGGCGCCGCTGGCCGGCCTGCTGCAGGCGTCTCTGGTCGGTGGCTGATGCCGGCGGCCCCTGTCATCGGCGCGACCGGCCGGGCCTGGCCCCTGGCGAGAATCGCAGCGGCACGTTCCGTGCCCGCCTTCCGAATAGGACTCCCCCGATGAAGCGCCTCCTGTCGACCTTGTGCCTGCTGCTTGCAGCCACCGCCACCGCTCCGGCCTGGGCCCAGGCCTGGCCCAGCAAGCCGATCCGCATCGTGCTGCAGTTCCCGCCCGGCGGGTCCACCGACTCCGTGGCGCGTGTGCTGGCGCAGGCGCTGCAGGCCAGCCTGGGCCAGCCGGTGCTGGTGGAAAACCGGCCGGGTGCCGATGGCGCCATCGCCGGTGACTTTGTCGCCCGCAGCGAGCCCGACGGCTACACCTACTTCCTGGCCAGCAACACGCCCATGATGCAGGTGCCGCTGCTGCGCAAGAACCCGCCCTACGACCCGGTGAAGAGCTTCACGCCGGTGTCGCTGGTGGGCCGCTATGTCTATGTGATGGTCAGCACGCCGGCCCTGGCCGCCACCAATGTCAGCGAGCTGCTGGCCTATGCCCGCGCCAACCCCGGCAAGCTGGGCTTCGGCAGCTACAGCGGCGTGACCCAGCTGATGCACACCAACCTGAAGATGGTGAAGGCCGACACCACCCTGGTGCCCTACAAGGGCGAGGCACCCACGGTGACCGACATCCTGGGCAACCATGTGCAGTTCACCTTTGCCACGCCGGCCAGCACGCTGGGCCACATCAAGGACGGCAAGCTGCGCGCGCTGGCCGTGCTGCTGCCCAGCCGATCCAGCCTGCTGCCCAACGTGCCGACCGGCGCCGAGGCCGGCCTGCCGCCGTTCACCGCCGGCACCTGGGCGGCGCTGTTCGGCCCGGCCAAGGTGCCGGCCGACATCGTGCAGCGCATGAACCGCGAACTGAACGCCGTGCTGCAGAAGCCCGAGGTGCGTGAACGCATCACCGCGCTGGGCTTCGACCTGGCCGGGTCCACACCCGACGAAATGGGCAACTTTCTGCAAGAGCAGCTGGTGGCCTGGGCCAAGGCCTTCAAGGACGCCGGCATGCAGCCGGAATGAGCCCGCACCGCCTGCGGCCGGCCATGCGGGCCGCAGGCGGGCAGGTCAGGCGGCGCAGGTCAGACGGCCCAAGTCAGACGGCCCAAGTCAGGCGGCGCTGGCGCGGCGCTCGGCGGGCACCAGCTGGTCCAGCGCGGCTTCCAGCCGGGCCACCGCGCCGGCCACGTCGGCCAGCTTGTCCAGGCCGAACAGGCCGATGCGGAAGCTCTTGAAATCGGCCGGCTCGTCGCACTGCAGCGGCACGCCGGCAGCGGTCTGCAGGCCCAGCGCGGCAAAGGCCTTGCTGCTGTGCAGGCCGGCGTCGTCGGTGTAGCTGACCACCACGCCTGGCGCCTTGAAGCCGGGTGCGGCCACGCTCTTGAAGCCGCGCCGCTCCAGCGCCGCGCGCACCGCCTCGCCCAGCGCCCATTGCTGCGTGCGCACCAGGTCGAAGCCGCGCGCCTGGGTTTCCTGCATCACGTCGCGCACCTGGGTCAGGGCGTCGGTGGGCAGGGTGGCGTGGTAGGCATGGCCGCCAGCCTCATAGGTCTCCATGATCTGCAGCCACTTTTTCAGGTCACAGGCAAAGCTGCTGCTGGTGGTGGCGTCGATGCGCTGGCGGGCTTGCTCGCCCAGCATCACCAGGCCGGCGCAGGGCGGGCCGCTCCAGCCTTTTTGGGGCGCGCTGACCAGCACGTCGACGCCGATGTCGGCCATGTCGACCCACAGCGTGCCGCTGGCAATGCAGTCGAGCACAAACAAGCCGCCCACCGCATGCGTGGCGGCGGCCACCTGGCGCAGGTAGTCGTCGGGCAGCAGCATGCCGGCCGAGGTTTCCACATGCGGCGCAAACACCACATCGGGCCGCTCGGCGTGGATGGTGGCCACCACCTCGGCAATGGGCACGGGCGCAAACGCCGACTGGTGCTGCTCGGCGACGCGGCGGGCCTTCAGCACTGTGCTGCTGGCCGGGATGCCGCCCATGTCGAAGATCTGCGTCCAGCGGTAGCTGAACCAGCCGTTGCGGATGACCAGGGTCTTCTTGCCGGTGGCGAACTGGCGCGCCACGGCTTCCATGCCGAAGGTGCCACTGCCCGGCACCACGATGGCCGAGCGGGCCTTGTACACACCCTTGAGCAGCGCCGAGATGTCGCGCATCACGCCCTGGAACTTGGCCGACATGTGGTTGACGGCGCGGTCGGTGTAGACCACCGAATATTCCAGCAGGCCATCGGGGTCGACAGTGGGCAGCAGTCCAGGCATGGGGATCTCCAGGTGGTCGTGGCCAGGGTGGCCGCTGTGGCCCCGGGCAGTCACCTGGGGGGCAACCAGCTTAGCACCGGCGCGCTGCGTGCGGTGCTGCCGGCCGGGCCACCGCAGGGGCGGCCGGGGTACCCTCGCCCGCCATGGCTTCTGGAATCTTGTTTGCCCTGGGCGCCGGCCTGCTGTGGGGCCTGGTGTTCATCGGCCCGCTGCTGCTGCCCGATTACCCGGCCGCATTGCAGAGCTTCGGCCGCTACCTGGCGTTTGGCCTGATCGCGCTGCCGCTGGCCTGGATGGACCGGCGCACGCTGGCGCAGTTCAGCCGTGCCGATTGGATCGAAGCGGCCAAGCTGGGCCTGGTGGGCAACATCCTGTACTACCTGTTTCTGGCCAGCGCGATTGCGCGCGCCGGCGGGCCGCTGCCCACCATGCTGATCGGCACGCTGCCGGTGGTCATCGCCATCAGCAGCAACCTGCGCGATGCGCGGCGTGACGGCCGCCTGCCCTGGCTGAAGCTGTTGCCGTCGCTGGGGCTGATCGCCGCCGGCATCGGCTGCGTCAACCTGGTGGAGCTGGACCATCTGCGGGCCTCCGCCAGCGCCGCCCTGGATGCCGACCAAGCCGCCGACCGCAGCCGCCACCCGCCGCTACGCCCTGGGCGCCCTGTTGACGGTGGGCGCGGTGGCCTGCTGGACCTGGTACCCGCTGCGCAATGCCGACTGGCTGCGCCACCACCCCGACCGCAGCCCGCGTGCCTGGGCCACCGCCCAGGGCGTGGCCACGCTGCCGCTGGCGCTGCTGGGCTACCTGGGTTTCTGGGGCTGGACCGCAGCATCGGGCAGCCCGCTGGCAATGCCGCTGGGGCCGCGGCCCGAGGTCTTTGTGGCCATGATGTTCACCATCGGCTTGTTCTCCAGCTGGCTGGGCACGCTGTGCTGGAACGAGGCCAGCCAGCGCCTGCCCACCGCGCTGGCGGGCCAGCTGATCGTCTTCGAGACACTGGCCGCGCTGGGCTATGCGCTGCTGCTGCGCGGCAGCATGCCGCCGCTGCTGACCGGCTTGGGCGTGCTGCTGCTGGTGGCCGGGGTGGCCTGGGCGCTGCGGGTCAGGCCCGTGCCGCTGGCAGACGCGGCGCACCCGGCCTGACGCACTGGCGCGGCGCAGGCGGGCCGGCCTGTCCCGCTGTGGTGGGCAGGCATGATGGGCGCAGCCCTTCCCCGTCTTCCATCGCGCGTCTCCATGCGGCCGGCCCCGCCGGCTGCAGACCGCTCCCACCATGACCATCGATGTCGTCTCCCTCGTCCTGGCCGCCGGCAAGAGCTTCTTGCTGGTGGTGGCCACCCTGCTGCCGATCCTGAACCCGGCCGCAACCGCGCCCATCTTTCTCGGCCTGACCGAAGGCGCCAGCGCACACACGCGGCGCGTGCTGGCCAGGCGCATCGCCACCAACATGGTGTTGTTGATCACCGGCGCCATGCTGGTCGGCTCGTACGTGCTCGACACCTTCGGCATCTCGCTGCCCATCGTGCGGGTGGCGGGTGGCAGCATCATTGCCGCCAATGCCTGGCGGTTGCTGGCGGTCAGCCCGTCATCGCGTGACAGCCGGCAGTCGCTGGCCGACGCCTTCACGCCCGAGATGGCGCGCACCCACGCCTTCTATCCGATGACCTTTCCGATCAGCTGTGGCCCTGGCTCGCTGGCGGCGGCCATCACCATCGGCGTCACCTTGCATGAGCAGCAGCTGGTGCTGTCGCTGGCGCGCTTTGCCGGCGGTTTTGCCGGGCTGGTGGCCATCGGCCTGGTGATGTACATCGCCTTCCGCTACGCCACCCAGCTGCTCAAGCCCCTGGGCGATACCGGCACCACGGTGTTCTTGCGCCTGAGCGCTTTCATCTTGTTGTGCCTGGGCGTGCAGATCGTCTGGGACGGGCTCAGCGAGCTGCTGCGTAGTTTGTGACACATCCCGCAGCGGTCATAGTTTAGACTGTTGGTCACATTTTGAACTGAAGGTACGCGGTTGCAGCTCCCACCAGGCGCTGCAGCGCATGCCCGGCTTTGGGAGACCCTGATGAAAGTGAAAGTCAAACCCGCCTTGATGGACCTGCCCATCAAGACCTCAGAAAGCGGCTTCTACAGCGGCTTCACCAAGAAGGTCACCATCACGGCCAAGCTGCTGGTGGGCGCGCTGATCCTGTGGGCCATCGTCTTCCCCAAACGGTCCAGCGCGTTTCTCAGCGGCATCAACGACTTCATCCTGGCGTCGTTCGGCGGCTGGTATGTCTATGCCATGGCCTTCTTCGTCATCCTGTGCCTGGGTCTGGCACTCTGGCCAGCGTCGGGCCGGCTGAAGATGGGCCTGCCCGGCGACAAGCCCGAGTTCTCGAACTTCTCCTGGTTCTCGATGATGTTCGGCGCGGGCATCGGCATCGGCATGCTGACCTTTGCCACCGCCGAGCCGATGTACCACTTCGCCAAGAACCCGGCCACGATGCAGGGCCTGACCCAGCCCAGCACCCTGGGCAATGTGCGTGACGCCTACATCTGGTCGTTCACGCACTGGGGCTTCGCGGCCTGGGCTGCGTATGCCATCGTCGGCCTGTCGCTGGGCTACTTCTCTTACCGCCGCGGCCTGCCGCTGACGATCCGCTCCGGGCTGACACCGCTGTTCGGCCGGCGCCATGTCCGGGTTTCTGGGCCATGTGGTCGACGTGGTGGCGGTGGTCGCCACCGTGCTGGGCGTGTCGCAGACGCTTGGGCTTTGGCGTCGAGCAATTCGTCTCGGGCCTGTCACGCATCGGCGTGGGCGACTGGCTCTACACCACGGCGGCCGACGGCAGCCGGGTCGTCGTCCACCGCCGGCACCGTCGTGGCGCTGCTGGTGATCATGGGGGCGTCCACGCTGTCGGCCTTGTCGGGCGTGGGCAAGGGCATCAAGTGGCTGTCGAACATCAACATGGGGCTGAGCTTCTTCCTGCTGGCCTTTTTCGTCGGTCTTCGGGTCCACGCTGTTCGGCCTGCAGGCGCTGTTTGTGGGCCTCTGGGACTACGTGGTGTCGATCCCCGGCAACCTCTTCACCGTCTGGTCGAAGGACGGCACGCCGGTGGGTGATGCCCTGGCGGGCTGGCAAGGCGGCTGGACCATCTTCTACTGGGCCTGGTGGATCGCCTTTGCGCCCTTTGTCGGTCTGTTCCTGGCGCGCATCTCGCGCGGCCGCACGGTGCGCGAATACGTGCTGGGCGCGATGATCGTGCCGGCGATCATGTGCTTCATCTGGTTTGCCCTGGTCGGCGGCACCGCCATCGACCTGGAACTGAGCGGGCAAGGCCGCAGGCGCCATTGCCGGCGCCGGCCAGGAATCGCAGCTGTTCGCCATGCTGGGCGTGATGCTCAGCCCCGACCTGGCCTGGGCCATGTCGGTGTTGGTGGTGGTCCTGCTGCTGACCTACCTGGTGACCTCGGCCGACAGCGCCGTGCTGATCATCAACACCATCAACGCTGCCGGCGACGAAGGCCCGAAGGCGCGGCCGCACATCCTGTTCTGGGGCGTGGCGCTGGCGCTGGTGGTGGGCGGCCTGATCGTGGCCGGCGGCCTGGGCGCCATCAAGACAGCCATGGTCATCGGTGCCCTGCCGTTCAGCCTGGTGATGGTGCTGATGGGCATCGCGCTGATCAAGGGCATCTGGTACGACGGCCTGCGCGAGCAGCGCGGCATGCCGACCACCACCGATCCGGGCTAGGCCGGGGCGACCGGGCCGCGCTGCCCTCAGCGCAGCTTGGCTTGGCTTGCCATGTGGCGTCTGCACCAGCCCAATTGCAGTGCGGCTATCCATTGGCGCCTGGCACGCCTGCGCCGCGCACTACGTATACCCCGCGTCGTCGCTAGAGCCGCCTGAGCGACCGTTGCGGAGACCAAGGTACCCGTGACCGTCATGGTTTCGGGCTCATATTTGCGCTGGGCGCCGGCCTGCGGTGGGTCCTGGCGTTCATCGAACCGCTGCCTGGTTGTCTGGCCGCGCTGCTGAGATTGGGCCGCTATCTCGCGCTCGGCCTGATCGCGCTGCCGCTGGCCTGGATGGACCGGCGCACGCTGGCGCAGTTAAACCGTGCCGACTGGCCGGAGGAGGCCAAGCGCGGCCTGGTGGGCAACATACGGTACTGCCTGTTTCCGGTCAGCGCGATTGCGCGCGCCGGCGAGCCGCTGCCCACCATGGTGATCGGCGCGATGACTGTGGACATCGCCATCAGCGGAAAACTGCGGGATGCGCGGCAGACTGGCCGACGGCCTTGGCTGAGGCTGTTGCCATCACTCGGGCTGATTGCCACAGGCCTCGGCTGTGTCAATTTAGGGGAGCTGTCCCAGCTGCGGGCATCCATCAGCGCCTCCCCGACGGTGCGACTCCGCAGCCGCCATCCGCCGCTTTCCCTTGGGCATCTTGCTGACGGTGGACGCCCTGGCCTGTTGGGCCTGGCACCCGCTGCGCAACGCCGACTGGCTGCGGCTGCCAAACCGAACGCAGCCTGCGCGCCTGCGCCACCGTCCAGGGCTTGGCTAAGCTCCGGCGCTACATGGATTTCTAGTGTTGGAGCGCGGCATCGAGCAGCAGCCTGACGATGCTGCGGGGTCCGCCGTCTGCGGTCTTTCTGGTCATGATGTTGAACATTGGCCTTTTCCCAGCTGGCTGGGCACGCTTTGCTCGGACAAGGTCAGCTACCGCCTGTCCATTGCGCTGGCGGGCCAGCTGATCGTCGCCGAGACTCTGGCCGCGCTAGGCTGGCGCATGCTGCCCAACAGTCGACATGTCTGTCATGGCTCGCTCGGCGACTTGGTTCGCAGGGCGGACCAGTTGGTTCACCTGTTTGCTCTTGGGGCCGACACCAAAGCGGCTCAGCTTTCGTTCGGCGTCAGCAGTTGTTGCAGGGCTCCGCGTTAAAGAGATCAAGATTTATCCAAAAACCTGATCCAAATGCGCCGTGGAACGGATCACCTCGCGCGTAGACGCGTCGAAAAATTTGACATTGCAATGTTGTATCGTGTTCGATTGAGTCCATGAATCTCGGTTCCAAAGCGCTCATCTCATTGATTCGATTCACTTTTTTTACTCTGCGCCGGTCTGGGCACGAAATCTGCTTTTTGGGTGGGTGACTCGGTCTTCGAGCCGCTTGAACGATTAGCAAGAACCCAAGGAGATTTCATGCGAACCAATGTTCTAAAGTTTGGGCTGGCGGCTGCGGCCGTTGTGCTGACTGCAACCGCGCACGCCGCAATCACCTTTGACGCCAATGTCAACCCCGGTGTGATTTTCGGCAATGGCAATGCCAACGGCAGCTTCACTGTTGACAGCAGCAGCAGCGGCGTGGAGTTGGGTTTGCGCGGCAAACTGCGTCACAACCCCAGCTCAATGCCCCCTGGAAATCCGGCCAACATCTTCAACAGCAACGGTGATGGCACCTACAGCTTCGTGGCCCAGCAGGCCGCCGGCCAAAGCGCCACCACCGGCGTCTGGAGCGTGGAATACGCGATCAACACGAACACGTCAGGCACCAACGGTTTGTTCTTGAGCAGCCTGACTTACGCGTTCGGGATTGATATCGATCCCAGCCAGGGCACGAGCTTCGCCTTGATCGACGTGATCAATGGCAACAACCCCGGCAGCCCGGGTTTCGGAACGGCCTATTGGGACCACGCCATGGGGACCAACAGCACGATGCAGTGCAACAGCACCAACACCAACTCGGGCTGCGGTGGCAATGGCAACAAGTCGAGCAGTCTCGCTGACTACCAGGCGGATATCGACATGTTCAATGTTGCTCAAAATTCGCAGAAAGGGACGTGGCTGATTCCGGGTTACTCCCCAACCGCTAACGCGACTTACAACTTCTTCCTGGCGGCTTACGACGAGCAACGACGGGAGGTGGCACGGACCGATATCCAGATCATCCAGGGGACTGGCGGCGCGGCCGTTGTACCGGAACCCGCCTCACTGGCGCTGGTTGGCTTGGCGCTCGCCGGCTTGGGCCTGACCCGCCGGACTCGTCGCGGCTGAAGCAAAGCATTCAGGTTTTGATCCAAGGGCCCCAGCGGGGCCCTTTTTTTTGGTGTGCTCCGGTCCGGGCTTCCCTATCCTCCACTGCCAACTTGCTGCTCGGGCGGGCTGATTCGCCCGGCAGCCAGTCGGTCGTACCAGTGCCCAGCATGGCGAGGCCTGTGTTGTTCTGCCCGAATCGAGATTCGCTAGCGCGGAGCGGTCAGCGGTGCGGCTTCGTGGCGAACCGTCACATGTGTCCTAAGCGTACGGCCCCGGCGTCAAGGCTCGAAAAGCACCGGCCGGGTTGGCGCTGATGGGCAGTGGTTTCCGCGCTGCCGATACTGCCTCGGCCGTCCCTGGAGCCACCATGCACCTGTCTGACTTGCCCGCAACCGGCACACGCCCCGCCCCGACCCACCCCGTCCCCGACGCCAACGGCCAGAACCTGTACGCCGCCGACCCGGTGCTGCAGCAGTTGCTGCCGCTGTACCTGCCGGCGGACCTGCTGGCGCACCTGCAGCCCACCTGCAGCGCCTGGGCGGCCTGGCCGGTGGTGTGCTGGACACGCTGGCCCACAGCGCCGACCAGCACCCGCCCACGCTGGCCCACCGCAGCCGCAGCGGCATCGACGCCCAGCGCATCGTCAAGCACCCCGACTACGTGGCGCTGGAGCGCATGGCCTTCAGCGAGCTGGGGCTGGCGGCGATGTCGCACCGCGGCGGTGTGCTGGGCTGGCCGCAGCCCATGCCGCCGGCGGTCAAGTACGCGCTGACCTACCTGTTCGTGCAGGCCGAGTTCGGCCTGTGCTGCCCGCTGTCGATGACCGACTCGCTGGCGCGCACGCTGCGCAAGTTCGGCAGCCCGGCGCTGGTGGCGCGCTATCTGCCCGGCCTGACCACCCAGGTGTTCGACGACCTGCAGCAGGGCGCGATGTTCATGACCGAGCAGGGCGCCGGCAGCGACGTGGCCGCCACCGCCACCCGCGCCGTGGCCGATGCCGCGTCGGCCGACGGCGCCTACCGGCTGTACGGCGACAAGTGGTTCTGCTCCAACCCCGACGCCGGCCTGGCGATGGTGCTGGCGCGCATCGACGGTGCGCCCGCCGGCATGGCCGGGGTGTCGCTGTTCCTGCTGCCGCGCACGCTGCCCGACGGCAGCGCCAACGCCTACCGCATCCTGCGGCTGAAGGACAAGCTGGGCACCCGCTCGATGGCCAGCGGCGAGATCCGGCTCGAAGGTGCGCGCGCCTGGCTGGTGGGCGAGGCCGGCCGCGGCTTCCAGCAGATGGCCGACATGGTCAACAACTCGCGCCTGTCCAACGGCATGCGCGCCGCCGGCCTGATGCGCCGCGCGCTGACCGAGGCGCTGTTCGTCGCGCGCGAGCGCCGCGCCTTCGGCGCGCGCCTGATCGACCTGCCGCTGATGCGCCGCCAGCTGCTCAAGCTGATGCTGCCCACCGAGCAGGCGCGCAGCATGGTGTTCCAGACCGCCGAGGCGCTGCGCCGCGGCCGACGCCGGTGACGCCCGGCGCCTACGCGCTGGCGCGCATCCTCACGCCGCTGATCAAGTTCCGCGCCTGCCGCGACGCGCGCCAGGTGACCGGCGACGCGATGGAGGTGCGCGGCGGCTGCGGCTACATCGAGGAATGGGCCGACCCGCGCCTGGTGCGCGACGCCCACCTGGGCTCGATCTGGGAAGGCACCAGCAACATCGTGGCGCTGGACGTGATGCGCGCCATCCGCCGCGACGCTGCGCTGCCGGTGCTGCAGCAGCACTGGCAAGGCCTGCTGGACGCCACTGCGCTGCACCCGGCGGCGCGGGCGGTGTTCGACGCCACGCTGGCGCGTGTGGCCGCGACCGCTGCGCAGGTGGCCGATGCCGGCCAGGCGGCGGACCACCAGGCGCGCCAGGCGGCGTCGGCGCTGTACCACGCCACCACCGCCACCAGCATGGCCTGGGAAGCCGGCCGCATGGGCTGCGCCCGCCGCATGCGCCTGGCGCAGTGGGCGCTGCGCGCCCGGCTGCTGCCGCAGGACCCGCTGGCGCTGGAAGGCCAACCCGACTGGCTGGCCGATCTGCTGGAGCCCGATGCCGGCGCTGCTGCCGTGCCGGTGCAGGCGGTGCAACTGCTGGGCTGACCGGCCGCAGGACCGGCGGTCGGATCGCCGCAGCACGGCCGTGCCCGCCTGTCACCCGGGTACCAGGTGCACTGGCTGCGGCCGCATAGAGTGGCCGCAGCTTGCCTCACCCACCCATCCCCCACATCCCCGCCCATCCACCCGCAGGAGACCGCCATGCGCATCCGCCAGATCGTCTTTGCCGCCCAGGACCTGGCCGCCAGCCGCGACCTGATCGCCAGCCTGCTGCAGCTGGCGCCACCCTTTCGCGACCCCGGCGTGGCCGAGTTCGGCCTCGACAACGCGGTGTTCGTGTTCGGCGACCAGTTCATCGAGGTGGTCTCGCCGACCCGGGCCGACACCGCCTGCAGCCGCCACCTGGCGCGCCAGGGCGACAGCGGCTACATGCTGCTGCTGCAGACCGACGACCTGGCGCGGGAACGTGCGCGGTTTGATGCGCTGGGCGTGCGGCGGGTGTGGCAAGCCGAGTACGACGACATTGCGGCCATGCACCTGCACCCCAAGGACATCGGCGGCGCCATCGTCTCGGTCGACGAACCGCAGCCCGCCGGCGCCTGGCGCTGGGGCGGGCCAGGCTGGCAGCTGCAGCCCGGCGCCGCCGGCGGCCAGCGGGTGCTGGGCCTGACCCTGCGCGCCCGTGCACCCGAGGCCCTGGCACGGCGCTGGGCCGAGGTGCTGGGCCGGCCGCTGCCCCATCCCCAGGGCGACGGCTGGCGGGTGGCGCTGGACCAGGGCTTTGCCGATGTGGTGCCGTTGGAGGCCGCCCAGGATGGCCAGGCCAGCCAGGACGGCATCTGCGGCTTCACGCTGGCCGTGGTCGACCCGGCGGCGGTGCTGGCCCGCGCCCGCGCTGCCGGGCTGCAGGTGCAAGGCCAGCGCATGCAGCTGCTGGGGGTCGACTGCGCCCTGGAGGCGCTGGCACAGCCCGTGCCGGCTTGACCGCCGGCCCGGCGCCGCAGGTGGCCTGGTTCAACAAACCCGCTGCGGCTTAAAACACCGCATGGTCACCACGTTCCATCTGCACCCGGCCGCTCAGCAGGTCGGCATGGAAGTCGGCCAGGGTCTGGCTGCCGTGGGACGGCGTGGCGTCGGCGCTGTAGCGGCCGGTGGCGGGGTCCAGCACCAGCATGGATTCGGTGGCGTAGTAGCGGCCGATGCGCGCCAGCTCGGCCTTGGCGGCCAGCGCCGGCAGCAGCCGGCCGGCCGTGCCCAGCAGCGCGATGATGGTGTCCATCAGCGCCACCGGCACCTGCTTGAAGCGCGGCGGTTTGCCCGCCAGCGCAAACAGCTGCTCGCCCTGCTGGCGCGGCGTCATGCGCCGGGCCCGGCCCGCCGATCGGCAGCACCCGGTTGTGGCGGCTGGTGTCGCGTCAGGCAGCCGGCCAGGTAGTCGCCCAGGTCGTCGTCGCTGATCGGCTTGCAGGCCGTCAATGTGCCGTCGCCGAACAGCAGAAAAGGCTTGCCCTGCTGCACCCGTGCCACCTGGCCAGACAGGGATTTGAAGAAGGCCGTGGGCCGCACGATCGACCAGGTGATGCCCGACTGTTGCAGCGCCTGCTCAAAGGCCAGCTTGGCCTGCTGGAAGGCCAGCAGCGGCTTTTGCACGCAGATGGCCGACAGCAGCACCATCTGCGCCACGCCGGCCTGTTTGGCGGCCGCCAGCGCCTGCAAGTGGGCCTGGTGGTCGATCGCCCAGGCGTCTTGCGGCGCGCCGGTGCGCGATGCCAGGCAGGACACCAGGGCGTCGAACGGTTCACCGCAGAAGGCGTCTTGCGCCAGCGATGCAGCGCTGGTCACATCGCCAAAGCGCAGCGTGGCGCCGGGCAGCAGCCTGGCGATGTCGTCGCGCGCCAGCCGCCCGCCCGGGCCGGCCTGCGGCCGCACAAAGCAGACCACCGCATGGCCGTGGCGGCGCAGCGCCCGCACGGTGGCCTGGCCGATGGTGCCGGTGGCGCCCAGCACCAGCACCCGCTGCGCTGCGCCTTGGGGGGCCACTGGGGTCGCTCCGTGCTGCGCACTGCGCAATTCGCCCTGGGGGCGGCCAGGCGGGCTCATGTGCGCCAGTCCAGCATCATCTTCAGGCACTGCGGGTCGCCAAAGGCCTGCGCATAGGCGTCCCGCGCCTGGCCCGGGCCCAGGGTGTGGGTGATCAGGCCGTCCAGCGACAGCGCGCCACTGGCCACCAGGGCCGTCACGGCCAGCAGGTCGGGCTTCTTCCACTGTGACGCGATGCGGATGCTGGCCTCGCGCATGAAGGCCGGCGCAAAGGCAAAGCCCAGGTCGGCCTTGTAGAAACCGGCCAGCACCACCTCGCCGCCCGGTGCCAGGCGGGCGATCAGGCTGTTGAGCAGGCTGGCGTCGCCGCTGACGTCGTAGACGGCGGCGTAGTCCTTGCGGGGGTCGTCTGTCGGCCGCCACCACCGCATAGCCGCTGGCGCCGCCCTGGCGCGCGGGCTGTTGCTCCCACACCGTGGGCGCGGGCATGCCGAGTGCCAGGGTGATGCGGGCCAGCAGCCGGCCCATCACGCCGTGGCCGACGATCAGGCCCGGCGCCACCAGCGGCTGGCGCTGGCCGCCAATGGCGATGGCGTGGTAGCAGGTGGCTGCCAGCGCCAGCAGCACCGCCTTGGGGCCCAGGTCGGCGGCCACCGGCACCACCCGGTCCTGCGGCACGATCAGCCGCGCGCCGGCGCCGCCGAAGATGTTGCGCACCCCCTGGAAGCTGTAGGACCCGGGCACGAACACCTGGCTGCCCAGCGCCAGCGTGGCCAGCGGCCCGGCGCGCACCACCTGGCCCACCGTCTCGTAGCCCGGCACCAGCGGGTAGCCCAGGCCGGGGAAGGGCGGCATGCTGCCGTCCCACAGCAGGCGCTCGGTGCCGGTGCTGATGCCGCTGTGCTGCACCGCCACTTCGACGTCGGCGTCCTCGAAGGCTTTCAGTTCCAGCGGGCGCACCGACAGCGTCTGCGGCGCGTCAAAGACGATGGCTTGGGCGTGGGAGGTCATGGCCGGATAGTGTCAGTCAAAGTTGACAGTATCTTACGGTCTCTGCTGCCAGCCGGGTGCGGTCCGGGGTCAGATCCGGCGCCGCGCCTGCGCTCCTGTCCCTGGGCCGCGCCCTGCGCTGCCCAGCACTCACACGGTGGTGCGTGCCTGCGCGGTGGCCGTGGGCCGCTCGTATTGCGACGGCATGCGGAAACAGCGCCTCCAGCGCTGCCCGCACCTGGCCCAGCCGGGGGTCGCCGGGGTCGGCGTCGTCGGTGGTGTCGTTGATGCAGAAAAAGTCGACCGCGCCGACCAGCGAGCTGAGCAGATCGAGCTGGTAGGCGACATCGCCGCTGCCGGTCTGCACATGCAAGTGGGTGTGGGCGCGGATGCGCGCCAGCCCGTGCGCCAGCGCCCAGCGGATGACGAAGTCGGCCACGATGGTCGGCTTGTCCCAGCTGCGGAACACGGTCGAGCGCACGCCGGCAAACAGCTCGGGCGCCAGCTGCTCCAGGTGGAACAGCACCGAGCGCCGCATCGGCCGCGGTGAATGGGCAAAGGTGCTGAAGGTGTGCTCGTAGGGCACGGCACGCGGCAGCCCCGGCATCAGGGGCAGAGGCAGCACCGGCTGGTCGGCCGGCGGCGTGGCAAAGGCCCGGCTGAGCCATTGTTTGGACAGCCGGCTGGCGTTTTCCATCGAATCGGCACCGGGGCGCAGCGGGCCGTCGTCGACCTGCGGGTCGTCCGACCAGGCGGCGTAGACACCGCCGTCCCAGAACCAGTCGTCCAGCTGCAGCGGCGCGCCGAAGAAGACGTCGTCGTTGAGGTAGAAAAACCGCTCCGACAGGTTCGGGATGCGGTGGATGTAGGACTCGATGTGGCCGGAGTCGAAGGTCGGCAGCGACGCCGGCGGGATCAGGCTGCTGTGGTCGATGACCGTCAGCCGGTCTGAGGGCTGCAGCCAGGCGGGTGTCTGCGCATCGGTCACCAGGTAGATGTGGCCGTGCCCCGGGAAGAAGCGTTCCAGCGCGCGCAGGCTGAAGCGCAGCTCGCCGTTGTCGCGAAAGCGGCCTTCCACATTGCCGTGCGCACCCATCGCCTGCTGCTGGCCCAGGCCCAGTTTGGCGGCCGCTGCCCGCCGCTTGCGCCGCCAGGCGGGGTCGTTGCCGTCGACCCAGAGGTAGACGATGTCGATGGGGGTGGGGTCGTGCATGCGGCAGGTCGTGCGGCGCGCGGGCTGGGCAGATGGCTCAGCCCTGGCCGCGCGGGTGGCAAAAGGGCGCGACTATAGAGGCGATCGCACCAGCGTGCTTGCCGTGCACTCGCCCCATCGGCATGCGGCATCATCGGTGGGCTGCGGCCATGTCGGCCGCACGCCAACCAAGCAAGGCCAGACCCGTTGAAGCCACCAATACAATCTGCATGCAAGGCCCTGGCCATCGCCTGGGCCCTGGGACTCGGGCTTGGGCTCGGGCTTGCCAGCCTGCCGGCGGCCGCCGACATCGCCGTGCGCTTCACCGAAGGCGCGCCGAAGGACCGTTTCGAGATCACCAACCTGGCGGCATGTGCCGTCGTCGCGGCCGACCTCGTCATCGACCTGGGCGCATCGGCTGGTGGCCTGGTCTTCGACGTCACGGGCAGCGGCGCGGGCGTCGAGGTGTTCCAGCCCTTTGCCCTGGTGGCCGGTGCCGACGCGCTCGCCGTGCTGCCCCAGGTCGCCGATGGCGACCGGCAGATCCGCTTGGCGGTGCGCAGCCTCGCGGCGGGCGCGCGCATCGCCTTCACCATCGACGTCGACGACACCGTCGGTCCGCGTGGCATCACGGTGTCCGACGCAGAGATCACGGGTGCAGAAGTGCGTGTGACCGTCGCCGGCCGCACGGCTGCTGCTCGCTTCGCGCCCCAGGGCACGCTTGTCGTGGTGATGCCAGCCTGCCGTTGACGCAGGCACCGCGCCTCAAGGCGCCGGATGCAGCGCCTCGTCCAGGGCTTCCACCCAGTGCTTGACCGGCGTGCTGGTGCCGCTCTGCAGGTGCTGGATGCAGCCGATGTTGGCCGAGACGATGGCCGTGGGCTGCAGGTCGGCCAGGTGGCCCAGCTTGCGGTCGCGCAACTGGTGGCTGAGCGTGGGCTGCAGCACGCTGTAGGTGCCGGCCGAGCCGCAGCACAGGTGCGGCTCGTTCAGAGCCACCGCCACGTCAAAGCCCAGGGCCTTCAGGCCGGCCTCGACGCCACCGCGCAGTTGCTGGCCGTGCTGCAGGGTGCAGGGCGGGTGGAAGGCCAGCATGCCGGGCTGGGCGTCGGCCATGCGCGGCTTGCAGCACGGTCACGATCTCGGGCAGCAGTTCGCTCAGGTCGCGGGTCAGTGCGCTGATGCGGGCGGCCTTCTCGGCGTAGGCCGGTGTCGCCGGCCAGGGCATGGCCGTAGTCCTTGACCTGCACGCCGCAGCCGCTGGCGTTCATGACGATGGCTTCCACCGTGCCGGCGCTGACCAGCGGCCACCAGGCGTCGATGTTGCGGCGCATGTCGTCCAGGCCGCCGGCCGGGTCGGCCAGGTGGGTGCGCAGCGCACCGCAGCAGCCGGCCTTGTCGGCCACCACGGTCTGGATGCCGATGGCGTCCAGCACCCGGGCGGTGGCGGCATTGATGTTGGGCAGCATGGCCGGTTGCACACAGCCGGCCAGCATCAGCACCTTGCGCTTGCGTTCCTTTTTCGGCCACTGGCTGGCGCGCGGATGGCGGCTGCCGGGCACCTTGTCCTTCAGGCTGCCGGGCAGCAGCGGCCGCACCAGCTTGCCCATGGCCATGGCCGGGCCCAGCAAGGGCGAGGTCAGGCCTTCTTTCAGCAGCCAGCGCACAGTGCGCTCGCCGGTGGGGCGCGGCACCTTGGCTTCGACGATCTTGCGGCCGATGTCGACCAGGTGGCCGTAGTCCACGCCGCTGGGGCAGGTGGTTTCGCAGTTGCGGCAGGTGAGGCAGCGGTCCAGGTGCAGCTGGGTGGCGCGGGTGGGCGCGGTGCCTTCGAGCACCTGCTTCATCAGGTAGATGCGGCCGCGCGGGCCGTCCAGCTCGTCGCCCAGCAGCTGGTAGGTGGGGCAGGTGGCGGTGCAGAAGCCGCAGTGCACACACTTGCGCAGGATGGCCTCGGCCGCCGTGCCGTCGGGCGTGCCTTTGAATTCAGGGGCCAGGTTGGTTTGCATGGCGGGGGCGTGGTCTCGGGTGGACGGGTGTCGATGGGGTCAAAGCAGCCAGCGCGCCAGCAGCGGCATCAGCAGCGCTGCCAGCACCGCCTGCAGGCCCAGGGCCAGGCCGGCATAGGCACCGGCGTCGGGGTGCACCTGCATGGCGCGGGCCGCGCCGATGCCGTGGCTGGCGGTGCCCAGTGCAAAACCGCGCACCGCAGGCCGGCGGATGCGCAGCAGGTCGAACAGATATTTGCCGCTGATGGCGCCCACCAGGCCGGTGAGCACCGCCAGCACCGCTGCCAGCGCCGGGATGCCGCCCAGCTGCTCGGCAATGCCCATGGCCACCGGCGCCGTGATCGATTTTGGCGCCAGCGACGCCAGCACCTCGGCCGGCAGGCCCAGCGCCCAGCCGATGGCCACTGCGCTGGCACTGGCCGCCACGCCGCCGGCCAGCGCGGCCGCCAGCAGCGCCGGGCCGCGCTGCCGCAATTGGGCGCGGCGCTGCCACAGCGGCCAGCCCAGTGCCACCACCGCCGGACCCAGCAGGAAGTGGATGAACTGCGCGCCCGAGAAATAGCTGGGGTAGGGCGTGCCGGTGGCCAGCAGCAGGCCGGCCAGCACCACCACCGTCCACAGCACCGGGTTGGCCCAGGGGGCGTGGCCCAGGCGCTGGTAGGCCGCCTGGGCCGCCAGGTACACCGCCAGCGTGGCGGTCAGGCCGAACAGCGGCGTGGCCGACAGGTAGACCCACAGCTGCACGAAATCGGCCATGGCCGGCGCGCTGTTCATGGGCCGGGCTCGGCGCTGGCCGGCAACAGGGCGTTGAGCACACCGGCGGTGACGGCCAGCCCGATCCAGGTCGACAGCAGCAGCGCCGCTGCCATGCGCAGGCCATGCTGGCTGATCAGCGCCAGGTGCGTCATCACGCCCACGCCCACCGGCACGAACAGCAGCGACAGGTGCTGCAGCAGGGCATCGGCCGCCAGGCCGGCCGGTGCGCGCAGCCGCTGCCAGCTGCAGCAGCGCCATCAGCAGCAGCAGGCCCAGCACCGGGCCGGGCAAGCGGCAGGTGCAGCAGGCGCGCAGCCACCTCGCCGGCCGACTGGCACAGCAGCAGGATCGCCAGGCCGTGCAGCAGGCTCACGGGGCGCCCAGCGTGCTGCGCATTGCGGAATACGCCCTCGGGGCGGCCCGTGCCGCCATCACAGCCCCGGGTACAGCCGGCCGGGGTTGAAGATGCGGTCGGGGTCGAACGCGTCTTTCAGGCCCTGGTGGATGCGCAGCAAGGGCGCGGCCAGCGGGCTGAAGGCGTCGCCGGGCGCGCCACCGCGGAAGGCGCTGGCATGGCCGCCCACACGCTGCGCTGCCTCGCGCAGCGTGGCCGCTGCGGCGGTGGTCACCACCCAGCGCTGGCCGCCGCCCCATTCCACCAGCTGCTCACCGGGCAGGGCCAGCGGTGGGGCCGTTTGCGGCACGGCCAGACGCCACAGCGTGGCGCCACCGGCCACCGCCTTGTGGGCGCCGGCAAAAAACTCGTCGGTCTGGTCGCGCAGGCCTTGCCAGAAGCCGGCCGCCAGGCCGTCGTCGACGGGCTCGCCGCCCAGGCGGCGCCTGGCCGACTGCACCGCCGCCGCCGCCCCTGACAGGCGCAGCACCAGCATGCCGTCCCACCAGGCGCTGGCGTTGACCGGCAGCGGCTGGCCGCCCCAGGTGTTGAGCTGCTTCAGCGCCGCAGCCTGGTCCAGCTCGAAGCGCAGCGTGGCACTGGCCACCGGCACCGGCAGCACCTTGATGCTGAGCTCGCACAGCACGCCCAGCACGCCCAGGCTGCCGGCCAGCAGGCGCGACACGTCGTAGCCGGCCACGTTCTTCATCACCTGGCCGCCAAAGCTCAGCAGCTCGGCACGGCCGTTGAGCAAGGTGGCGCCCAGCACATAGTCACGCACACCGCCCACCGCCGCCCGGGCCGGGCCGGCCAGGCCGGCGGCCACCATGCCGCCCACGGTGGACGCAGCACCAAAGCGCGGCGGCTCGAAGGGCAGGCACTGGCCTTCTTCGGCCAGCGCGGCTTCCAGCGTGGCCAGCGGCGTGCCGGCGCGCACCGTCACCACCAGCTCGCTGGGCTCGTAGCTGCTGATGCCGGCCAGCGGCCGCACATCCAGCGGCCGGCCCTGCAGCGGGCCGCCGTAAAAGGCCTTGGTGCCGCCGCCGGTGATGGCCAGCGGCGTCTTGTCGGCACGCGCAGCGCGCACCTGGTCGATCAGGGCGGCCAGCGCCAGGTCGGTCATGCTCAGAATCTTTCCAGTTCCGGAAAGGGCAGCAGCCCCTTCTTGACATGCATGCGGCCGTATTCGGCGCAGCGGTGCAGCGTGGGGATCACCTTGCCGGGGTTCAGCGTGCCGGCGGCGTCGAAGGCGCGCTTGACGCCGAACATCTGCTCGCGCTCTTCGGGGCTGAACTGCACGCACATGCTGCTGAGCTTTTCGACGCCCACGCCATGCTCGCCGGTGACGGTGCCGCCCAGGGCCACGCTGGTTTCCAGGATGTCGGCGCCGAACAGCTCGCAGCGGTGCAGCTGGTCGGGGTCGTTGGCATCGAACAGGATCAGCGGGTGCAGGTTGCCGTCGCCGGCATGGAAGACGTTGCAGCAGCGCAGGTCGTACTTCTTCTCCATCGCGGCGATCGCGATCAGGATGTCGGCCAGTTTCTTGCGCGGGATGGTCGCTGTCCATGCACATGTAGTCGGGGCTGATGCGGCCGCTGGCCGGGAAGGCGTTCTTGCGCCCGCTCCAGAACTTCAGGCGCTGGGCCTCGCTCTCGCTGACGGCCACCCGGCTGGCGCCGCAGGCTTGCAGCACCGCCAGCATGCGGCCGATCTCTTCTTCCACCTCTTCGGGCGTGCCGTCGCTTTCGCACAGCAAGATGGCGGCGGCGTCCAGGTCGTAGCCGGCGTGCACATAGTCTTCGACCGCGGCGGTCATGGGCTTGTCCATCATCTCCAGCCCGGCCGGGATGATGCCGGCGGCGATGACCGCGGCCACCGCGTCACCGGCCTGGCGGATGTCGTCGAAGCTGGCCATGATGCAGCGCGCCAGCTGCGGCTTGGGGCAGAGCTTGACGGTCACCTCGGTGGTCACCGCCAGCATGCCTTCGCTGCCCACCACCACCGCCAGCAGGTCCAGCCCGGCGGCGTCCAGCGCGTCGCTGCCAAATTCCACCGGCTCGCCTTCGACGGTGAAGCCGCGCACCTTCAGCAGGTTGTGCAGGGTCAGGCCGTATTTCAGGCAGTGCACGCCGCCGGAGTTCTCGGCCACGTTGCCGCCGATGGTGCAGGCGATCTGGCTGCTGGGGTCGGGCGCGTAGTACAGGCCGTGCGGCGCCGCCGCCTCGCTGATGGCCAGGTTGCGCACGCCGCACTGCACCACCGCCGTGCGGCTGAACGGGTCGAGCTTGACGATGCGGTTGAACTTGGCCAGCGACAGCACCACGCCTATCGGTGTGGGGCATGGCGCCGCCCGACAAGCCGGTGCCGGCGCCGCGGGCCACCACCGGCACGGCCAGCGCATGGCAGGCCTTCAGCACTGCGGCGATCTGGGCTTCGGTCTCGGGCAGGGCCACGGCCAGCGGCAGTGCGCGGTAGGCGGTGAGGCCGTCGCACTCATAGGGCACGGTGTCTTCGCGGTGGTGCAGCAGCGCATGGGCCGGCAACACCGGGCGCAGCGCGGCCACCACCTGCTGCTGGCGGGCGGCGCGGTCTGCAGCGGTGGCGGCGGCCTGCACGGCAGCGCCGATGGCGGGGTGGGCGGTGGGGGCATTCATCGGGGGGGTCCTCGCCGGCGGCGGGCAGTGCGCGGCGTGCCCGGACTGTACGACGCAGGCCCCCTCACTGGGCGGTGAAGACGGTCAAGACCCCGGTGTAGCCGTACAGGTGGTGGCGGGCAATTTCACCGGCGGCAAAAAAGCCGACCATCGGCACGTCGCCCAGGGCGTGCTGGACCAGTTGGGCTTCGGCATGGGTGGCGCCGAAGTGCGGCCCACCGCGCCCAGAGCAGGACACATACACCGCGCCGACGATGCGTGGCACCGCCGGCGGGCTGGCCGGCGCGCCGCTGTCTGGCGGCAGCCCATCAGCGGCGGATTCGATCTCTTCGCGGATTTCAGCGCAGATGCGCACCAGGTCGCGCCGCGCCGCCGCCACGTCGCGCCGGCAGAAGGCGAACTGCTGGCCCAGCTGCAGGTGCTCGGCAATGGCGATGCCCTGGCGCGCCGGGTCGATGCCGATCAGGTGGCGCACCCGGGTGTCGCTGCCGAACTGGCCACCGCGGTTCAGCGCCGGGTCGCCATCGTCGGTCAGGCCCACCAGGGTGGCGCGCAGGGCCGCCATCGCCTGCTGGGGCTGCTGCAGGCTGACCTGCAGTTCATCGAGCAGCAGTGGCAGGGCGGGCTGGTCGTCGAGCGTCAGCGCCAGGTTGCCGTCGGCGGCGGTGATGTGGCGGGTGGGGCCCAGCGGCTGGCAACCCTGGGTGACACGCGAGACCAGGCGCGGTGCGGGCACCGGGTCGATGGGGTCGTGGGCCAGAAAGGCCACGCCCGACAAGCCGCCTTCGAACACGCCGTCGGCGATGTGCAGCCGGCGCTTGCGCGCGGCAGCCAGGCCGCCGAACAGGTAGCCGCTGTCGGTGCGGCCGGCCAGTTCCACCAGCAGGTCGTCCAGGTCGTGGGTGCCGGGGTCGGCGTGCACCAGGGCGCTGTCGGCCCAGCCCGCCGGCATGGGCTGGCGGCCGCTGAACAGCCGGAAGCTGGCCGGCGGCAGGTCGCACAGCATCAGCACCAGGGCCGGCTCGTCGATGTATTCCACCCCGCCCGCCAACACCCCCACGCCCACCGTGCCGGCCCAGTGCACACCGGGCCAGCGCTGTTGCAGCTCGGCCAGCAGGGCGTCGGCCTGTGGTGCCAGTGCGTCGGTCAGGTAGACCAGGCCCAGGGTCGGCTGGAAGGCCGGCTGGCGCGTGGCGCGGCGCGCCTCGATCTGCGCGGCGGCCAGGGCCAGCGCCATGTGGCCGTCGGGGTGGGTGGCGTGGCCGGTGATGAATGCCTGCATGGCGTGGGGGTCGGTCGGTGGCGCAGTGCGTGGGGAGCTCAGCGCGGGCTGGTGGCGCGGCGCTTGGCGGCGGCGGTCTTGGTGGTGGTCTTGCTGGTGGCTTTGCGGCTGGCCTTGGCCCCGGCCTTGGGCCCGGACCGGGCGGTGGCCTTGTCAGCGTCCTTGGCCGCACCCTTGGTGCCGGCCGCGCGCTGGGGGGTGGCCGTGGTGGCGGCCGCCTGGCGGAAGGTCTCGCCGGCGGCATCCAGGCCCTGCTGCACCAGGTTGCCCGCCAGGTTGCGGGCCGAGTCGGTGGCGCCGTCCTGCATGGCGTTGGCCGCCAGCTGGGTGAATTGCTGGGTGAGGGCGCCCCACCACTGCATGGGGTCGATCACGCCGCTGGGCACGGCGGCCGTGGCCGGCGCGGCAGCCTCAGCGGGTGCGGGTTCAGCGGCCGCAGGCGGCGGGGCGGCAGGCACGGGTGCTGCGGCGCTGGCCCAGGACGCTGCCGGGTTGGGCCAAAGTGATGCTGCCGGCGTGCAGGGGCGGGCGCCGCTGCCGCCGGTTCCGCCGCGGCGGCCGGCATGCGGATCTTCAGCGATTCCGTCAGGTCGCTGAACGAGACGTTCATGGTCTTGAGGGTGCTCAGCGTCATGCGCTGCACCTCCATCGCCTGGATGGTGGCGCCCAGCATGCGGGCGTTTTGCTCCAGCCAGTACTGCACCGTGCGCAGGTCGTTGATGCGCTTGTCCAGTTCTTCCGGGTCCAGCGTGGGCGCGATCCATTGGCCGACGCCGGGCATCGCCGCGCCGGCGTTTTTCACCAGGCCCTGCAGAAAATCAAAGCCGGGGACCATCTTGGCAAATGCGGCGGTGGGGTCGGTCATGGCATCTCCTGGGGTGTTGTGGTGCTTTTGTAGTGCTTTTGGGGTGCTTGTAAGGGGCGCTGCCGGGCCATGGTAGCCGGCGGCCGGGCTGAAGTCACACCCGGGTGGCGCGCTGCTGCGGTGCGGGGTGGGCGCCTGTCTTGCGCCTGTCTGCGCGGGCCTGGTACCGGTCCGGCAGGTGTCTGGGGCGTGTTCGGCAGGTGTTCGGCGGCTTTTCGGCAGCGGTCCTGCGCGGGTCAATCTGCCGGTGGCTGCACGCGCAGCACGCCGTCGGCCTGGCTGAAGGGCAGGCGGCCCAGCACGTCCATGCCCAGCAGCGGCGCGCCCAGCGCCGGCAGCACGGTGATGGGCAGGCGGTCGACCCGCACGCCGCCCTGCAGTTGCAGGTCGCCGCGGCCCACCCAGCCGCTGACCACGCCGCCGGCCGTGGCCGACTGCGTCCGCCCTTCGACCACCAGTCCGGCGGCGCGCGCCAGGGCCTCGGGCAAGGCGGTGCGGGTGGCGCCGGTGTCGACCAGGAATTCGATCGCCACGCCGTTCACCCGCCCGGGCCAATGGAAGTGGCCGTCGGCAGCGCGGCGCAGCTCGATCACGCCGCCCTGGCTGCTGAAGCGGCTTTTTTGCTGCTGCGCCTGCCAGGCCTGCACGCCCAGAAAGACGCCGGTGCCCAGCAGCAGCCAGAGGGTGATGTGCTTGAGGGTGCGGGGAAAGTCAGCCATGTCGGCCCGACGATGCCATGGATCGGCACTGCCGCTGGTGCGGGTGGGCTTCTCAGGCGACCGCCGGCAGGGTACAAGCGGCTGATCGTTTGTGGTTGGCCGTGGTTGGCCTTGATTGGCCGTGGTTAGCGGCCCGTGGCCTGGTTTGGCTGGAAGGTTCGGACATGAGCGCTTCGCCCTGTTTTCGGCGCTTGTCGGCCCTGCTGTGGCTGCTGCTGTGCGTCGGGCTGTTTGGCTGCGCCAACCTGGCGCCGCCGTCGCCAGCCTTGCTGCTGCACGACGCGCTGTTCGACCACCCGCCGCGCCCGGCCGAGGCCGATGCGGTGCTGGCCCTCAGCCCGGCCATGCAGGCCCACCTGAAGATGCTGCGCAGCCAGGTCAGCAGCCCGGGCGACTGGCCGCTGGCATTGGCGCAATCGCTCTACAAGCCTGGTGGCCTGCAGCTGGACTACGACGCCAGCATCACCCGCAATGCGGCCCAGGCTTTTGCCGCGCGCAGCGGCAACTGCCTGTCGCTGGTGGTGATGACCACCGCGCTGGCGCAGGCACTGGGGCTGGAGGTTGGCTTCCAGCGTGTGCACAGCGCCGACCTGTTCCGCCAGGCTGGCGACCTGACGCTGCGCAGCGGCCATGTCAACCTGGTGCTGGGTGCACGCCGGCCGACACAGGCCTGGCGCAGCGCCAGCGCCGACCTGCAGCAGCGCCACCTGGTGATCGATTTTCTGCCGCAGGACACGGCGCGTGGCCTGCCCGCAGCGCCGATCAGCCAGGCCGAAGTGCTGGCGATGTTCATGAACAACCGGGCGGTGGAATCGCTGCTGGACCAGGCGCCGGCCAGCGCCTATGCCTGGGCGCGCGAGGCGCTGCAGCACGACCCCGGCTTTGCGGCGGGCTACAACACCCTGGGCGTGGTGTACCAGCGTGCAGGCCATCTGACGCCGGCCGCCGCCGCCTATGCCCAGGTGCTGGCACTCGATGCCGACCACCTGGCGGCCATGGCCAACCTGGCCCAGGTGCGCCGCGCCCAGGGCCGCGTGGCCGAGGCCCTGGCGCTGGAACAGCGCCACGCGGCGCTGGAGCCACAGGCCCCCTTCCATTTTCTGCAGCTGGGCCAGGCGGCGCTGGCGGCGGGTGATCTGGCCCAGGCGCAGGCGCATTTCCGGCGTGAACTGCGCAGCCAGCCTGCATCGCACGCGGCCTGGTTCGGCCTGGCCCGGGTGCATCTGGCCCGGGGTGATCAGGCGCAGGCCGAGCAGGCCTTGCGCCGTGCGCTGGCGGACAGTGCCACCACCGGCGAGCAGGCGCTGTATGCCGGCAAGCTGCAGGCGTTGCGCGCCGCCGCAGCGCATTGACCGGGGTGTCGGCTGACGCGGGTTGGTCGGCCGGTCGGCCAGTGTTCAGCGGCTGTGCAGGGTCATGCGCGACAACGGCGCCGCCGCATCAGGGCCCGGCGCTGGCGCGGCGCTGCGCGGCAGCTGCGGTGCTGGCTGGCCGCCCGGCGCCGGCGCGTCGGCATCTGCTGCTGCGGCAGCCGGCACGGGCCGGCGCACGGCCACGCCCACCGTCAGGATGTCGACCATCAGCAACTGCAGGATGCGGCTGACCATCGGCACATGGGTGTTGGCGTCTTCCACATGGTCGACCGCCAGCACGGTGTCGGCCTTGCGCGCCAGCGGGCTTTGGCTGGCGGTGATGGCCACCACCGCTGCGCCGCGGGCATGGGCCAGGTCGGCCACTTCCAGCAGCTCGGGCAGGCGGCCGCCGCTGCTGATGACCACCGCCACATCGCCCGGCTTCAGCACCCCGGCGGCCAGGCGCTGCAGGCGCGGGTCGGTGTAGGCGGCGCTGGGGATGCCGAAGCGCAGGAACTTGAACTGGGCGTCCAGTGCCACGCCGCTGGCCTGGCCCACGGTGTAGAACTCGACCCGGTTGGCCTGCACCAGCAGGTCGATGGTGCGGTCGATCATGTCGCTGTTGAGCTGGCTGCGCACCTGCAGGATGGCGCTGGCGGTGTTGCCCAGCACCTTGCTGCCCAGCTCCACCGACGAATCGTCGTCGGTCACCTGCACATGGGTGATGGGCACGGTGCCGGTCAGGCCCGAGGCCAGGCGCAGCTTGAAATCGCTCAGGCCCTCGCAGCCCAGGCTGCGGCAGAAGCGGATCACGGTGGGCTGGCTGACCTGTGCCGCCCGGGCGATCTCGGCAATCGGCTGGTTCAGCGCCGCCCGCGGGTGCGCCAGCACATGCTCGGCGACCCGCAATTCGGCTGGCGACAGCGCACTGCAGGCGCGGCGGATCTGGCCCAGGATGGCCGCACCCGGCGTGGCTTTCCGGGCCTTGAGCTGGCTGTCCAGGATGGCCGAGGCCCCCACCCAGGTGGCATGCTCGGCGGTGATCACAAAGGTGGGAATCGACGCCAGGTAGCTGCTGAAGCGGCCCTTGTCCTCGAAGCGCTGGCGGAAGGGCGAGCGGTCGAAGTAGGCGCCCAGCCGCGGCACGATGCCCCCGCCGATGTAGATGCCGCCAAAGGCGCCCAGGGTCACGGCCAGGTTGGCGGCGGCGGTGCCCAGCATGGCGCAGAACACCTCGATCGTGTCCAGGCACACCGGGCAGCTGCCGGCCAGGGCGCGGCGGGTGATCTCGGGCGCGGTCAGTGCCTCGGCCGGCGCGCCGGCCTGGGCGGCCAGGGCGCTGTGCATCAGCACCAGGCCGGGGCCCGACAGCAGGCGCTCGAAGGACACATGGCTGAACTGTCGCCAGGCATGGCGCAGCACCACGAGCTCGCGCTCGTCACGTGGGGCCACGCTGGCGTGGCCGCCCTCGCTGCCCAGCGACACCCAGCCGTCACCGGCCGGGATCAGCCCCGACACGCCCAAGCCCGAGCCCGAGCCGAGCAGCCCGATCACGCTCTTGGCCACCGCCTGCCCGCCGCCCACCTGGCGCATGCCCTGGCTGTCCAGGCGTGGCAGCGACATCGCCAGCGCGGTGAAGTCGTTGACCACCAGCAGGGTGTCGAGCTGCAGGCGCTGGCGCACTGCCTCGATCGAAAACTCCCAGTGGTAGTTGGTCATGCGCACCCGGTCGCCGTCCACCGGGTTGGCCATGGCCACCGCCGCATGCGCCAGCACGGTGCCGGGCGGCAGGGTGCCGATGTAGGCCCGCACCGCCGCTTCGAAATCAGCGTGGTCGGCGCAGCGCAGCGATGCCTGGGCGCTGAAACACCCCTGCGCCGTCTCCAGCGCAAACCGGGCATAGGTGCTGCCGATGTCGGCGATCAGGCGGGGGGTGTCGTCAGGCGCCATGCGGTGTGTTGCGGTGCCGGGAGGGTGGGGCGCCAGGCTGCCGTGGCGGGCCCTGGATGGGCCTTGGCCGGGCCATGCATCGCAGGCCAGTATTGCACAATGTGTAGGGAAACTACATGCACTGTTGCTGGCTGGGATGGCTTGGCGAATTTTGGCTGGAGTGCGGTCTGACAGAGGCAAAAATGGCCTGCTGGTGGATCGCGGGGATGGATTTTTCAGCGCAATCCGTGTAGTTTCGCTACGTGTCCACCCTGCGCTCCGGCGGCCCGCCCCGTGGCCAGTTTGCATGCAACTGGTCATAGGGTCGGGCCGCCGGCCCAGCCCCAATCCACCCACAAGAGCTGACCGTGCCGACCCTGTCTGCAAGCAACCCTGGTGCCGCTGGCACCCCGCCGGCTGGCGCCGCCAGCTACCCACGGCTGGTGGCCGACATCGGCGGCACCAATGCGCGCTTTGGCTGGGTGGCGGCGCCGGGCGCAGCGGTCAGCCTGGTGCACAAGCTGCCGGTGCGCGACCACGCCGGCCCGGCGGAAGCCGCGTTGGCCTACCTGGCCTGGTTGGCGGCAGCCCCGGGCGGCGACAGCCGGCCGCCCCAGCATGCCGCGTTTGCGGTGGCCACCGCCGTGGCCGGCGACCGCATCCAGTTCACCAACAGCCCCTGGGATTTTTCACGCCGTGCGGTGCAGGCGGCCTTGGGGTTGCAGGGCCTGCTGATCCTGAATGATTTCGAATCGCTGGCGCTGTCCCTGCCCGGGCTGGGCGCCGACCAGGTGCGGGCCCACACCAGCTGCGCCCGGCGTGGCCGGTGGCGCGCTGGCCGTGGTCGGCCCGGGCACCGGCCTGGGCGTGGGCGCGGTGGTGCCCGACGGCCGCGGCGCCTGGGTGGCGCTGCCGGGTGAGGGCGGCCATGCCACGCTGGCGCCGGTCGACGACCTGGAAAGCGCCCTGCTGGCCGCGGTGCGCAGCCGCTTTGGCCATGTGTCGGCCGAGCGCCTGCTGTCGGGCATCGGCCTGCCGGTGCTGCACCAGGGCCTGGCCGAGGTGCAGGGCCAGCCGGCCGCTGCGCTGACAGCGGCCGAGATCGTCGACCGCGGCGAGGCGGGCACCGATGCGTTGTGCAGCCAGACGCTGGATGTGTTTTGCGCCCTGCTCGGTGGTTTTGCCGGCAATGTGGCGCTCACCGTCGGTGCGCGCAGTGGCCTGTTCATCGGTGGCGGCATCGTGCCGCGCATGGCCGACCGCTTCTTCCAGTCGGCCTTTCGCCAGCGCTTCGAGGCCAAGGGCCGCTTCCAGCCCTATCTGGCCGCCATCCCCACGGCCCTGATCACCGACACCCTGGCAGCGCTGGGTGGCTCGGCGCTGGCCATCGAGCAGGCGGTGGCGCGGGGCTGACCGGCACCGGCGGCGTGGCACCGCGCCACCGGCCTGCAGTCCAAGGCCGCGCTGCCGGTTTGTAGTATGGCTACATCGTGGCGGTCAGCAGTGCGCTGCATGCCGGCATAGACGCCGCCATTTGCGCCCGAACAGCGCCGTTAAGGGTCCAATCACGGGCCAAACTGGCGGCCGATGGCGTGCTGCCGCAGCCGCGCCAGTCTGGGGCATCTCCTCTGGTCAGGGATCTAGTTTTAGTACAGCATCTGGTTTGCAAAGTTTTGCAAACGATGCAGGCGGTGTCGCCCAAGCCACCCCCAGAGCAGCCCGCCCGACCTGCAGAACACCCTGTTCGAGAGGAGACACCATGACCACAACCCGCACCGAAAATCAGCGCGCTGCGCCCCGCCGCCCGGCCTGGCGCCTGCGGCCCGTCGCCCTCAGCTGCACGCTGCTGCTGTTGGGCGCCAGCGATCTGGCCCTGGCCCAGCAGGCCACGCAGCAAGTCACTGTGACCGGCATCCGCCGCGGCATCGAGAGCGCCATCTCGGTCAAGAAGAACGCCGACAACATCGTCGAGGCGATGTCGGCCGAAGACATCGGCAAGCTGCCCGACACCAGCATTGCCGAGTCCATCGCCCGCCTGCCCGGCCTGTCAGCCCAGCGCGTGGCCGGCCGGGCCCAGGTGATCAGCGTGCGGGGCCTGTCGCCCGACTTCGCCACCACCTTGCTCAATGGCCGCGAGCTGGTCAGCACCGGCGACAACCGCAGCGTCGAGTTCGACCAGTACCCGTCGGAGCTGCTCAGCGGCGTGACGGTCTACAAGACGCCCGATGCCGGCCTGATCGGCCAGGGCCTGTCGGGCACGCTGGACATGCAGACCATCCGGCCGCTCAACTTCAACAGCCGGGTGCTGTCGCTCAACGCCCGCATGCAGCAGCAACTCGCTGGGGTCCGCCGCTGGTGTGTCGGCCAATGGCAACCGCTTCAGCGTCAGCTATGTCGACCAGTTTGCCAACCGCACGGTGGGCGTGGTGCTGGGCTTTGCCCACCTCAAGACGCCGGTGCAGGAAGACCAGGTGGGCCTCTATGAGCCCTGGGAAGCCAAGGCCGCCAATGTGACGCCGGGCCTGCCGGTGGGCACCTTCAGCACCGGCGGCATCAAGGCGCTGCGCCGCACCGGCGAGCTCACCCGTGACGGCCTGATGGCCAGCGTCGAATGGCGGCCGTCGAAGGACTACACCGGCGTGCTCGACGTCTTCCACAGCAAGGCCAAGCAGGTGGACACGGCCAACCAGCTGGAGATGAACCTCAACTACAACGGTGCCTTCCCCTGCGACCCGGCCTGCGTCTGGAGCGGTACCACGATCAACAGCAACCAGACCGTGACCGCCGCCCAGCTGACCAGCGTGCGGCCGCTGGTGCGTGGCATGTACAACAGCCGCGATGACGACATCTCGTCGGTGGGCCTGAACAACCGCTTCAAGCTGGCGGGCGTGGCGCTGGAAGCCGACCTCAGCTGGTCCAAGGCCAAGCGCGAGGAAACCAACCTCGAAAACAACACCCAGCTGGCCAATGTGGCCGGCGCGGTGCCCTTTGACGTGGCGCAGTTGCGTTTCAACCGCGGCAGCTACTCGACCATGGGGCTGACACGCGACTATTCCAGCCTGGCCAACCTGCCGCTGTCGGGCACGATCTACGGCTCGGGCTACGGCAAGGTGCCGCAGGTCAGCGACGAGATGAAAGGCCTGAAGCTGGTGGCCACCTTCGGCTCGCCGGTGGCCATGTTTGCCGACCTGCAGGCCGGCCTGTCGCTGACCGACCGCACCAAGGACAAGATGCAGCCCGAGGGCAACATCAACCTGCCGGCCGGTGTCAGCGCGGCCCAGATCGGCCCTGAATTCCTGCGTGGCAGCGTCAACCTCGGTTTTGCCGGCCTGGGCTCGATCCCGGCCTGGAATGTGCCGGGCGCGGTGGCCCAGTACATGGTGTTCAACCCGGCCATCGACCAGCCGTATCTGGTGGCCAAGTCCTGGGCCGTCACTGAAAAGATCACCAGCGCCTTCCTCAAGGGCAACCTCGACAGCCAGCTGTTCGGTCTGGACATGCGTGGCAATCTGGGCCTGCAGCTGGTGCATTCCAAGCAGTCGTCCGAAGGCATCCGCTTCACCAACAATGCCACTTTCCCGGTCACCGACAGCAAGACCTACACCGATGTGCTGCCCAGCCTGAACCTGGCCATGTCGCTGGGCAATGAGCAGACCCTGCGCTTTGCGCTGGCGCGCCAGATGGCCCGGCCCCGGGTGGACCAGTTGCGGTCGTCGCTGGACTTCGGCATCGACACCGGCACGGGCAAGCCCGGCGCCAGTGGCGGCAATTCCCAGCTCGAGCCCTGGCGCGCCAATGCGCTGGACCTCTCTTACGAGAAGTACTTCGGCAACCGCGCCTATGTGTCGGTGGCCGGCTTCTACAAGCAGCTGTCCAGCTACATCTACACCCAGAGCAATGAGGCCTACGACTTCACCCGCTTTGTACAGGGCTATGTGCCGCCCAGCACCTGCACCGTGGGTGCGCTGACCAACCAGCCCTGCCCGGCGGCCTTGTTCACCGGCAAGTACACCGCGCCGTTCAATGGCAAGGGCGGCCGGCTGCAGGGTCTGGAGCTGTCGGCGTCGCTGCCACTGCGCATGCTGACCCCGGCACTCGACGGCTTCGGCATCGTCGCCAGCGCCAGCTTCAACGACAGCAATGTGTCGATCCAGGACCCGGAAAGTGCGTCCAGCGTGGGTGGCGGCAACATCAGCCTGCCGGGCCTCAGCAAGCGCACCTTCAACCTGACGGCCTACTACGAGTCGGGCGGGTTCGAGGCGCGCATCAGCCAGCGCAAGCGCTCTGACTTCATCGGCGAGATCGGCAACTTCAACGGTGCGCGCACGCTGCGCTACGTGGTCGGCGAAAGCATCATCGATGCGCAGGTCGGCTACACCTTCAACAGCGGCAGCCTGAAGGGCCTGGGCATGCTGCTGCAGGTGAACAACCTGACGAATGCGGCCTACGAGACCTATGCCGGTACCAAGGACCGCCAGCTGGAATACCAGAAGTGGGGCCGCAGCATCCTGGCCGGCGTGAACTACAAGTTCTAAGCCCGGCAAGCGCAAGGCCACACCTCCGTCCGGCCCAGGCTGGCGGGGGTGTTTTTTTTGCGCTGCCGCAAGCTGTGGCTGCCCGCTCAAGTCTGGCCTGCTGCGGCCGAAGTTAGCGGCATGGCGCCCTGCCGAGGCGGCGCGCCGCTGTCGGCGCGCCGCCCTGGCGCTGCCACCACGCCCTGGAGCCCGCATGCCTGAGTCCACCATCCCCCGCCCCGCCCGCCGGCGTCCCGGCCAACGCCATCTGGCCGTACTGGCCGTGGCCGCTGCGGCCCTGCTGTCGGCCTGCGCCACCACCGAGCCGGTGGGCCCGCCCCGCAAGGAGCTGGTGTTTGCCGTCACCGACGCGGCCGAGCTGATCCAGTTCAATGCCGGCCAGCCGCAGCGGGTGCTGGCGCGCCAGCCGCTCAAGGGCCTGGCGGCGGGCGACAAGCTGGTGGGCATCGACTACCGGGTGGCGCGTGGTGTGCTGTATGCACTGTCGGCCAGCGGCCGGCTCTACACCATCGACACCGCCAGCGGCGCCTTGCAGGCGGTGGGCGCGGCGCCGCCGGTGGCGCTGCAGGGCGACACGGTGGGTGTCAACTTCAACCCGGTGGCCGACCGCATCCGGGTGGTGACCGACAGCGGCCAGAACCTGCGCCTGCACCCGGACACCGGCGCCCTGGCTGCCACCGACCCGGCCGTGGCCTACATGGCCGGGGATGCACGCCACGGCGTGGCGCCGCGCCTGGCCGCCGCCGCCTACACCTACAACAAGCAGAACGACAAGCTGACCACCAACTACGCCATCGACCGCGCCACCGGTGCGCTGGTGACGCAGGGCACGGTCGAAGGCGTGGTGCCGGCGGTGTCGCCCAACACCGGCCAGTTACGCAGTGTGGGCCCGCTGGGCACCGGCCCGGTGGATGCCGCCGCACTGGACATCGCCGACACCGACAACACGGCCCTGGCCGCGCTGCGCCAGGGTGGCCGCACCCGCCTGCACCTGGTCAACCTGGCCACCGGTGCGGCCACGCTGCTGGGCACGGTGGGTGACGGCCGCGCCCTGTGGGGCATCGCCATCGCGCCGTGATGGCGGCGGGGCTGGCGCCCTGCCAGCCCTGGCCCGTCAGTGGGACAGCGTCGACCTGGGCAGGATGCCGCGGTCGACGCCGATCTCCCAGATCTTGTGCGCCGCCCCGGCGGCCTGGCGCATCACGGCGCCTTCGTCGGCCTTCAGGAAGCGCCCATCCTGCACGATCAGATCGCCGTGCACCATCACCAGGGCCAGGTCGCCGGCATGGCCCTTCCAGACCAGGTTCTTGATCGGGTCCCAGACCGGTTGCAGGTGGGGCTTGAACAGGTCGTAGACCAGCAGATCGGCCTTGGCCCCTGGGCTGATGCGCCCCAGGTCGGGCCGGCGCAGGGCCTGGGCGCCGACCAAGGTGGCGGCCCGCAACAACTGGTGCGCCGTGCCGATGCCCGCCTTGCCGTAAAACAGTTTCGACAAGAGGCCGGTGTTGCGCAGCTCGCCGATCAGGTCCATGCCGTGCGAGTCGGTCCCGATGCCGGTGCTGATGCCGGCATTGGCAAAGCGCGCATAGGGGAAATTGCGGCCTTCGCGGGCAAAGCTCAAGGCGCAGTTCGCCACATGGGTGCCGGTCTGGGCCAGCACCCGCAGGTCGTCGTCGGTGGCGCAGCCGGCGTGGGCCAAGATGACGTTCGGCCCCAGCAGGCCGGTGGCCTGGGCGTAGTCGGACGCGCCCATGCCGTAGCGTGACCGCAGCAGCGCCAGCTCTTGCGGGGTCTGGGCAAAGTGCGTGGTCAGCAGGCAGCCCAGGTCGTCGGCGGCGGCACGGCAGGCGCGCAGCAGCTCGGGCAGGCAGGTGTCGGTGGCATGCGGTCCGATCGCCACTTGCGCCAGGCCGTCGTGGCCCTGGTCGCGGGCCTTGAACAGTGCGATCGATTTGGCGAGCTGGGCCAGGCCGTCGTTGCCAAAGTCCCAGACCGGATGGCCGTCGGGCCCCAGGCGCGCGTTGGACGCCGACTGGATGAACGGCGCCCCCACCGTGCGCAGGCCCAGGTCGCGCGCCACGTCGAAGAAGACCTCCTGCCCGTGGTGCCACATGTCGACCACGGTGGTGGTGCCACCGCGCAGCAGGTCGATCATGCCCAGGGCCGTGACCGCGCGCAGTTCGTCGGCGCTCAGTGCCTGCGCGGCGATCGCCGTCAGCGGCAGCAGGATCTGGTAGACGAGTTTGGGCGCCCAGGGTTCGATGTCCAGGTCGTCCGGAATGCCCCGGAACAGCCCGCCGCGCAGGCAGTGGGCATGCAGGTTCACGAAGCCCGGCACGACCAGGCCTTCGTCGTAGTGCAGCACGGTCTGGCCAGCGGCCGGCGCGTCCTGGGTCACGGCTTCAATGCGTGTGCCGTCGACATAGACATGGTGGCCCTGCAGCAGCGCCTGCTGGCCGTCGCGCATGCCGAGCACGTACTTGGCGGAAATGACGGCGGTGGTCATCGCCTCATTCCACCACGATGCCGGCTTCCTTGGTCAGGCGCAGCCACACCGCAGCCTCGCTGCGGGCGAGTGCGGCCATCGCGTCGGCAGACAGCGGCTGGATCTGCATCGCCTGGCGCTCGATCAGCTGGCGCACCTCGGGCGTCTGCAACGCCGTGGTCAATGCACGCGACAGGCGGTCGACCACCGCCTTGGGCATGCCGGCCGGCCCGAACAGGCCCAGATAGGAGGTGGCAGGAAACGGCTGCATGCCCGCCTCCGACAGCGTGGGCAGATCCGGCAGCACGGCGCTGCGCCGGTTCAGCAGGGTCGCCAGGCCACGCACCTTGCCGCTGGTGACCTGCGGCACCAGGGTGCCGGTGATCAGCATGGCGTCGAGGCGGCCACCCAGCAGGTCGGTCATCGCCGTGGTTTCGCTCTTGTAGAGCACGACCTGGAGGTCGAACTTCTCTGCCTTGGACAGCACGGTCGGCGCAATCGATCCGATGGCGCTGGAGCTGCCGACATTGAGCTTGCCGGGGTTGGCCCGCCCGTAGGCGGCCAGCTCGCTCAGCGTGCGCACCGGCAGATCGGGACGCACGACCCAGAAGAAGCTGTAGTTGCCGATGCCGCCGATGGCGGTGAAGTCCGTCAGCGGGTCGAACGGGACGTTCCTGCGCAGTGCCGGCAGTGCGGAGGCCTGTGTCGCGGTGGCAAAAAAGAGGGTGTAACCGTCGGGGTCGGCCTTGGCCACATAGCCGCCGGCAATGATGCCGTCAGCGCCCGGCCGGTTGTCGATCACCACCGGTTGGCCAAGCGACTCTGACAGCGCAGTGGCCACGATGCGCGCAATCACATCGGTGGCGCCACCGGTGCCGAAGGCGACGACCGCGCGGATGGGCTTGGCAGGGTAGGGGGCGGGGGTTTGGGCCTGCGTCTGCAGCGAACAGGCAAGCAGCAGGGCAGCGATCAGCGATTTGGTCATGGGCACACCGGGGTTGGAATCAGTGTGAAAAGCAAGGATCGAACCACTGCCGCTGATCGCCCGCCTGGGCGGCTCGGCGCCCAGCTGTTTCAGTGCTGCTGCACCAGCACCCGCCCGCCCACGGCGGGCAGGGTGAGTGTCATCCAGCCGTCCTGCGCCGTGGCCGGACCGTCGCCCCAGGCGGCAGCCCAGGTGCCGGCCGGTGCGCCTGCCGGCAATTGCACCCGCACCGTGCGCGGCGTGTCGGCATTGTTGAAGGCGGTGATCGCCCAGGTGGCCTGGGGCCATCCTGGGGCCCATCACCGAGCCGGCGCGCCAGCACCAGCACCGCCTCGTCGGGCACCTGCAGCGCCAGCGGCGCCAGCAGGCTGCCGCGGCGCAGCACCGGGTGGGCATGGCGCATCGCCGTCATGCGGCGGAACTGGGCGTGCAGCCCTTCGTCGGGCTGGCCACCCTGGTCGGCCCAGGGGAACGGCGCGCGGTTGTAGGGGTCGTCGCCGCCGGTCAGCCCGACCTCATCGCCGTAATAGATGGCCGGTGCGCCGGGGTAGGCCATCTGCAGCAGCACCGCCAGCAACAGCCGGCGCTTGGCCAGGGCCACAGTGGCGGCATCGACCATCGCCCCGCCGATGCGGGTGTCGCCAAGGTGGTGCAGGGCGCGCGGCTGGTCGTGTGTGCTCAGCAGGTTCATCAGGGCATGGAAGGCCGGCGGCGGGTACTGCTCGCGCACCAGCTCCAGGTGGCGCAGGCTGGCGCTGGCCGGTCCGCCGGCGGCGTAGTCCAGCACCGCGTTGCGGAAGATGTAGTTCATCGTCGCGTCGAACATGTCGCCCAGCAGGTGCTTGCTGGCGTCCCACCAGGTCTCGGCGATGGTGATGGCCTGCGGATCGGTGGCCTTGACCACGCTGCGCCATTCGCGCCAGAAGTCGTCGGGCACCCAGGGCGCCACGTCCATGCGCCAGCCGCTGGCGCCGGCTTGCAGCCAGCGGCGGGTCACGCTGTCGGGCGCGCGGTAGGCAAAGTCGCGCCAGGCGGGCGCGTTCTTGTCCACCTCGGGCAGGTCGGGCGTGCCGGACCAGCCGCTGTACTGGCGGTCGGGGTCGGTCTGGGTGGGGTCGAAGCGGTACCAGCTGGCCCAAGGTGAATCGGGCCGGATGCGGCCGTTGGCGAAGGCGCCCACCGCCGCGCCCGTGATCGGCCGGCCGTCGGCGCCGGTGCTGTAGTTGCCATAGCGGTCGAAGTACGGGGAATCGCTGCCGGTGTGGTTCAGCGAGGTGTCGACCACCACCCGCAGGCCGCGCCGGGCCGCTTCCTGTGTCAGGCGGCTGAAATCGGCGTTGCTGCCAAAGGCGGGGTCGATGCGGTGGAAGTCACCGGTGTCGTACTTGTGGTTGCTGGCGGCCTGGAACACCGGCGTCATGTAGAGCACGTTGGCGCCCAGGGCCTGGATGTGGTCGAGCTTGTCGATCACGCCGGCCAGGTCGCCGCCGAAGAAGTCGTTGTTGAAAGCGCTGTCCGAGCCATCACCGCTGCCGGGCTTGAAGGGCAGTGCATTCCAGCGTGCATGCAGCTCGATGCCGTGGGTCTGGTAGCGGCGGCTGCCAGGCTGGGGATCGTTGCCAGGGTCGCCGTTGCGAAAGCGCTCCGGGAACAGGTAGTAATACACCGCGTCGGCCGCCCAGTCGGGCACCTGGAAGTCAGGCTGGTAGACGCTGAGCCGCAGGCGGCGGACGCGGCTGTCGGCCTGGGGCTGCCAGTCCACCACCGCCAGGCCGTTGCTGCCGCGCTCGCGCGTCCAGTGGATGCTGTCGCGGTTGTTCTGCAGCACATAGTCGCGCCCGCCGATGCGCAGCGCAAACCAGTAGCCATGCACGCTGACGGCGTCCAAGCGGTGGCTGGCCACGAAGCGCTCGGTGCCCGGCGTGCTGCCGGGGCCGCGCGCCATGGGGATGCGCGCCAGCGGCGTGTAGGCCAGCAGGGTCTGGTCGCCCTGGAGCTGGCGGCGTTCCAGCACCAGCGTGGCCGATTCCACGCCGGGCAAGGCCTGCAGCGCAAATTGCACCGTGGTGCCGGCCGGTACCGCGCCGAACGGCGACTTGTCGCTGGCGGCGCGGCTGTCGTGGCGCAGGCTCAGCGCCACCGGGTCGGTGACGGGCGGCGGCCTGGTGCCATGGGCATGGCCGGGCAAGAGCTGCAGGCTGGCGCGGCCGGCGCCATCCAGCGCCAGGCGCAGCGTCTGCGCGCCGGCAAAGCGGGCCACCAGCTCGGCCGTGTCTGTGCCGGTGGACAGCAGCGCCGGCAGGCCGTCGGCACGTTGGCCTGGGGCGTTGCCGTAGATGCTGGCGGCATGCCAGCTGTCGTCGGCGATCTTGAACCGGTGTTCCCCGTCGAGCTGGATGTTCAGCAGGTAGGCCTGGCAGACCCAGCGGAACTCGGTCGCTTCGTCGGGCTGCCACTGGTTCATGCTGCCGCGCAGGTACAGCGCGGTGTCGCCCAGCGGCGGCGCGCGGCAGCCGGTGCTTGCTGCGTGGGTGGCGGCCGCTGTGGCTGCGGTGGGGGCGGTGATGCTGGTTGGCGTGGCCCCCGGCCCTGCCGTGCTGCTGCAGCCTGGCAGCAGCGCCGGCCAGCAGCGCGGCCAGCAAGGATGCCGCCCGGTGCAGGCAGCGGTCAACGGAGCGGAGTGCGGACTGCATCTGAACAATGTAGGCAAACTACACTCTAACAGTGGCTGTTTCACGGCTAATCGCCAGTGTTTACCCTGTGTCGGTCGGGAGATTTGGCTGTTGTGTAGTTTTGCTACGCTATGATTTTCGCGCCCCGACATGAGCCGGGCTGACTGCCCGGGTGCCTGTCGTGCCATGACCTTGCTGCCGTTGTCCCGCCTTGTGCGCTGCCGCTGCCGGCCAGGTCTGCAGCCGCTTGCTGCCTGCGGCACTTCGGGCACTTCGGGCATTTCTGGCACCGCTGGCACTGCTGGCGCTGCTGGCCCCGCCGGCAGGTGCGGCGCTGCCACTGCACGCGGCAGACCGCTCCGCGCTGGGCCTGGCCTGCAACGCGCCCGGCCATGCCACGGTGCTGCGTGCCGATGCCACGCAGCACACGGCGGCTGCGGTCTGGCTCGATGCCCGCAGCCTGCAATGGCCGGGCGCGCCCCTGGCTGGCCACTACCGCTTGCTGCAGGCCGCTGCCGGTGGCATCGACGCCACACCGGGCCAGCCCGCAACGGGCGCTGACCAGGCGCTGCCATTGCACGCCCTGGCGCAGGCCCTGCCGCCCGCCTTGCTGCTGCAGCACCGCCACCTGGGCGATGGCGTGCGCCTGGCGCTGCCGGCCACCACCACGCCGGCTGCGTGGCAGGCGCTGCACCAGGGCCAGTTGCTGCTGGTGCAGGAAGACGCCGCCGGCCGGGTGCTGCAGGCCACCGGCTTGCAGGCCGCCGCAGCGCTGGATGCCCTGTACCCGGCGGCGGGCACTTGGCCGACCTGGGCGTGCAGCTGGACACCGGCCACACCCGCTTCCGGCTGTGGGCGCCCACCGCCCAGGCGGTGCACCTGTGTCTGCACGCCAGCGACAGCGCGCCCGCCCAAGCTGTGGTGCCCGCGCTGCAGCGCGACGCGCCACCGGCAGCTGGCGGCTGCAGCTGCCGGCGCGCCTGTCTGGCCAGTTCTACCGCTACCTGGTGGACGTGTGGGTGCCCGGCACCGGCCTGGTGCGCCAACGGGTGACCGACCCCTATGCGCTCGGCCTGGGCACGGACAGCCAGCACACCTGGATCGGCAGCCTGGACGACCCCGCCACCCAGCCGGCGGGCTGGGCCGGGGCACCGCGGCCGCGGCGCCCGCAGCGGCAACACCGGCCTGTCCATCTATGAGCTGCATGTGCGCGACTTCTCCATCAGCGACGCCAGCGTGCCGCCGGCGCAACGTGGCAAGTACCTCGCCTTCACCCAGGCCGGCAGCCAGGGCATGCGCCATCTGCAGGCGCTGGCGCGGGCCGGGCTGACCGACGTGCACCTGCTGCCGGTCTTCGACATCGCCAGCGTGCCCGAAGCCGGCTGCAGCACGCCCAGCGTGCCCGACGCCGCAGCCCGACAGCCCGGCGCAGCAGGCCGCCGTGGTGGCCGGCGCCGCCACCGACTGCTTCAACTGGGGCTACGACCCGCTGCACTTCAATGTGCCCGAAGGCAGCTACGCCAGCCGGGCCGACGACGGCGCCACCCGCATCCGCGAGTTCCGTGCCAGATGGTGATGGCGCTGCACCGCGCCGGCCTGCGGGTGGGCATGGACGTGGTCTACAACCACATGGCCGCTGCCGGCCAGCACCCGCAGTCGGTGCTGGACCGCATCGTGCCCGGCTACTACCACCGGCTGGACGCCGTGGGCCGCATCACCCGCAGCACCTGCTGCGACAACACCGCCACCGAGCACCGCATGATGGGCAAGCTGATGCGTGACTCGGTGCGCCTGTGGGCCCGCGCCTACCGCATCGACAGCTTCCGCTTCGACCTGATGGGCCACCAGCCGCGTGCCGAGATGCTGGCGCTGCAGCAGCAGCTGCGCGCCGACAACGGCCGCACTGTCCAGCTGATCGGCGAGGGCTGGAACTTCGGCGAGGTGGCCGACGGCGCGCGCTTTGTGCAGGCCGCGCAAGGCCTGCTGTCAGGCACCGGCATCGCCACCTTCAGCGACCGGGCCCGCGATGCGCTGCGCGGCGGTGCGCGTGGGCGACGGTGCGGCGGCCGTGGTGGCGCGCCAGGGCTGGCTCAATGGCCAGGCCGACAGCGCAGACCGGGCGGCCGCCGCAGCCGCCGCCGACCTGGTGCGCCTGGGTCTGGCCGGCACGCTGCGCGACTACCGCTTCACCACCTACGCCGGCGGTTTGCAGCGCGGTGACCAGCTGCGCTATGCCGGCCAGCCGGCGGGTTATGCCGACGCGCCTGGCGAGGTGGTGAACTATGTGGAAAACCACGACAACCACACCCTGTGGGATGTCAATGCCTACAAGCTGCCGCTGGACACGCCGGCAACCGAGCGCGCCCGTGTGCAGTTGCTGGCCCTGGCCACCACCGCCTTCAGCCAGGGCGTGGCCTATTTCCATGCCGGTGTCGACATCTTGCGCAGCAAGTCCCTCGACGGCAACAGCTACGACGCGGGGGACTGGTTCAACCGGCTGGACTGGTCCTACCAGAGCAACCATTTCGGCAGCGGCCTGCCGCCCGCGCCGGACAACCAGGCCCTGTGGCCGCTGGCTGCGCCGCGCCTGCGCGATGCGCGCCTGCAAGCTGCAGCGGCCGACATCGCCCTGGTGCGCGACGGCTTTCGCGACCTGCTGCGCATGCGCGCCAGCTCCAGCCTGTTCCGGCTCGACACCGCCGCCGCCGTGCAGCAGCGCCTGGTGCTGCACGGCACCGGCCCCAGCCAGAACCCGGCGCTGATCGCCGCCGAACTGGACGGCCGCGGCCTGCCGGGGGCGGGCTTTCGGCGCGTGCTCTACTTGCTCAACACCAGCCCGACCGCGCAGACCCTCCGCATCGACAGCGCGCGTGGCCAGGCCTGGGTGCTGCACCCGGTGCACCGCGCTGCCACTGCGGCCGACCGCCGCGCTGCCATGCAAGCCGGCTTCGACCGCGGCCTGGGCCGCTTCGATGTGCCGGGGCGCACGGCGGTGGTGTTTGTGCTGGCCGCTTGAACCGCACCCGACAGACGACCGGAGACCTGCCCGCGTGATCCCCTCTGCCCTGCACCGGCTGCTGGCCGCCACCACCCTGGCCGTGGCGGCTGCCACCGCGCCGGCCGCCACCGTCACCATTGCCTGCGGTGCCAGTGCGCCGGAGATCACGCACTGCATGCAGCACGCCGAGGCCTGGGCGCGCAAGACCGGCCACACGGTGCGCAACTACAGCCAGCCCAGCAGCGCCACGGCGGCGCTGGCGGTCTACCGCCAGCTGTTTGCCGCCAAGAGCGGTGACATCGACATCATCCGTGTCGACATCATCTGGCCCGGCATCCTGAAGGACCACCTGGTCGACCTGAAGCCCTACAGCCAGGGCAGCGAAGCCGAGCACTTTCCGGCCATCGTGGCCAACAACACCGTCAACGGCCGGCTGCTGGGCATGCCCTGGTACACCGACACCGGCCTGCTGTACTACCGCAGCGACCTGCTGCAGAAATACAAGCGCCCGCCGCCCACCACCTGGGACGAACTGGCTGCCACCGCCGCGCTGGTGCAGGCCGGCGAGCGGGCGGCCGGGCAGAAGGATTTCCAGGGCTTTGTGTTCCAGGCCAAGAGCAGCGAGAGCCTGACCTGCAATGCGCTGGAATGGATCGCCAGCTTCGGCGGCGGCCAGCTGGTGGACGCGCAAGGCCAGATCACCGTCAACAACCCGCAGGCGGTGCGGGCCCTGGCCACCGCGTCCACCTGGCTGGGCAGCATCAGCTCGGTGGGCGTGCTCAACTATGCCGAGGAAGATGCGCGCGGCGTGTTCCAGACCGGCCAGGCGCTGTTCATGCGCAACTGGCCCTATGCCTGGTCCTTGGCCGAAAGCCCCGACAGCCTGGTGCGCGGCAAGGTCGGCGTGTCGGCCCTGCCGCGTGGCGACGGCCCCGGCGCCCGCCATGCGGGCACGCTGGGCGGCTGGCAGCTGGCGGTGTCGCGCTACAGCCAGAACCCGGCGGTGGCCGCCGACCTGGTGCTGCACATGACCAGCGCCGCAGTGCAGAAGGACCGCGCCATCCGCGCCAGCTTCAACCCGACCCGGCCCGCGCTGTACAAGGACCCCGAGGTGATCGCCGCCAACGCCTTCATGGCCAATTTGCTGACCACCTTCGAAGAGTCGGTGGCGCGGCCGTCGGGCGTGGCAGGCCTGAAGTACCCGTCGGTCAGCCTGGCGCTGACCAATGCTGCCCATGATGTGCTGGCCCGCAAGGCCACGCCCGAAGCTGCGCTGCGCAAGCTCGAAGGCCAGTTGAAGCTGGTGCGGCGCGAGCGCTGGTGACGCACCGCAGGAGAAGGCCATCATGCACAACCGCGTTCGCACTGCCTGGCTGTTTCTGGCGCCGATGCTGGCCCTGATGTGCGTGGTGGCCGTGTGGCCACTGCTGCGCTCGGTCTGGTTCGCCTTCACCGAGACCAACATCAACAACCTGGCGGCCAGCCGCTTCATCGGGCTGGAGAACTTCTTCGGTCCTTATGGCCTGTTCTTCAACCCCAACTACGCCGACGGCTTCTGGGCCAGCGACTGGGGCACGGCGATCCGCAACACCTTCTGGTTCGCCTTTGTCTCGGTGGCGCTGGAGACCCTGGCCGGCCTGGGCGTGGCCCTGCTGCTGAACCAGGAATTCAAGGGCCGCACCCTGGTGCGCACGGCGGTGCTGGTGCCCTGGGCCATCCCCACCATCGTGTCGGCCAAGATGTGGGGCTGGATGCTGCATGACCAGTTTGGCGTGGTCAACCAGGTGTTGCTGGACTGGGGCCTGATCGCCGAGAAGATTGCCTGGACAGCCGACGCCAGCACGGCGATGTGGTCGGTGGTGGCGGTGGACGTCTGGAAGACCACGCCCTTCATGGCGCTGTTGATCCTGGCGGCGCTGCAGACCCTGCCCAAGGATTGTTACGAAGCGGCCAGGGTCGACGGCGTGCACCCGCTGCGCCTGTTCTGGAAAGTGACCCTGCCGCTGATCCGCCAACCCCTGCTGGTGGCGGTGGTGTTCCGCCTGCTCGATGCGCTGCGGGTGTTCGACCTGATCTATGTGCTGACAGCCAATGACAGCAGCACCATCAGCATGTCGGGCCTGGTGATGCGCGAGATGGTCGATGCCGGCAACGTCGGCTTCGGCTCGGCGGCGTCGACCTCGCTGTTCCTGATCATCATGCTGTCGGCACTGGTGTTCCTGCGGGTCACCCGCGTCAAATTGGCGGAGTCCTGATGCAGCAGCGCCCCTGGCTTGGCAGCGTGGCGCTCTACGGCGCCGCGGCGTTGGTGGTGTTCATCGCGGTCGGCCCCGTTCTTCTACATGGTGGCGACCTCGTTCAAGACCGGGTCGGCGCTGTTCGACACCCGCATCTGGCCGAGCAACCCGACCATCGCCAACTACACCGCGCTGTTTGAAGGCGCCCAGCCCTTCGGCCGGCACCTGCTCAATTCAGTGATGGTGGCCACGCTGACCGTGGGCGGCGCCATGCTGCTGGGTGTGACGGCCAGCTACGCGCTGGGCCGCATCCGCTTCAAGGGCAAGGGCCTGCTGATGCTGACACTGCTGGGCGTGTCGATGTTTCCGCAGGTGGCGGTGCTCTCGGGCATGTTCGAGCTGATCCAGTCGCTGGGCCTGTTCAACCGGGCCATCGGTCTGGTGGTGCCGTACACCATCTTCACGCTGCCGTTCACGGTGTGGATCCTCACCACCTTCATGCGCGAGTTGCCCAACGAGCTGGAGGAGGCCGCCATCATGGACGGCTGCGGGCCGCTGCGCATCATCTTCCAGGTGTTCATGCCGCTGCTGTGGCCGGCCCTGGTGTCGACCGGGCTGCTGGCCTTCATCGGGGCCTGGAATGAATTTCTGTTTGCGCTGACCTTCATCGTCGAGGACGACCAGCGCACCGTGCCGGTGGGCATTTCGCTGATTGCCGGCGCCACCACCTTCGAGATCCCCTGGGGCTCGATCATGGCTGCCTCCGTCATCGTCACCCTGCCGCTGCTGCTGCTGGTGCTGGCGTTCCAGAAGAAGATCGTCTCCGGCCTGACCGCCGGCGCTGTGAAAGGCTGATCGGCATGTCGCGCATCGAGTTCAAGCAGGTCAGCAAGCGCTACGGCCCCAGCCTGCCGCTGACCATCAAGGACGCCACCCTCACCATCGAAGACGGCGAGTTCTGCGTCTTTGTCGGGCCGTCGGGTTGCGGCAAGAGCACCCTGCTGCGCTGTGTGGCGGGGCTGGAAGACATCAGCGCGGGGGACTTGTCCATCGGCGGCGTGCGCGTCAACGACCTGGCACCGGCCAAGCGTGGTGTGGCCATGGTGTTCCAGAGCTACGCGCTGTACCCGCACATGACGGTGGCCCAGAACATGGCCTTCGGCCTGCAGGTGATGGGTGCCGACAAGGCCGCCATCGCCCGCAAGGTGCAGGCGGCGGCCGACATCCTGCAGCTCGGGCCGCTGATGGACCGCCTGCCCAAGGCCTTGTCGGGCGGCCAGCGCCAGCGCGTGGCCATCGGCCGGGCCATCGTCAAGGAGCCCAAGGTGTTTTTGTTCGACGAGCCTTTGTCGAACCTGGACGCCGCGCTGCGGGTGCAGACCCGGCTGGAGATCGCCAAGTTGCACCATGACCTGGGCTCGGCCAGCATGATCTATGTGACGCACGACCAGGTCGAGGCCATGACCCTGGCCGACAAGATCGTGCTGCTGCACACCGGCGACCTGATCGAGCAGCGCGGCAGCGTGGCGCAGGTGGGCAGCCCGATGACGCTGTACCACCGGCCAGCCAGCACCTTTGTGGCCGAGTTCATCGGCTCGCCCGAAGATGAACCTGTTGCCCGGCACGCTGGTGGCCGCCGAGGCCGGCCTGGCGCAGGTGGCTGTGGCCGGGCAGACCCTGAGCGCGGCCGTCGATGCCCGTGCCGTGGCCGTCGGCAGCCGTGTGCAGCTGGGCGTGCGGCCTGAGCACATGGTGGTGGCCGACCACGGCGACGGCATGGCGCTGCCCGCCACCCTGCTGCATGTGGAGCGGCTGGGCGATGCATCGCTGCTCTATGTCAACGTCGGCCCTGGTCTGCCCACGATGACGGTGAAGATGGACGGCAGCGTGGCCCGCGCCGCTGGCAGCGCGCTGACCTTGCGGCTGCTGCCTGCGGCACTGCACCTGTTCGACAGCGCCGGCCAGGCCTGCGTGCGGACCGTGGATCTGCCGGTGTAGAAACAGCTTGGGGCGCGTTGCTGCCCTTGTGCTGAAGCGGTTTTCCGAAGGCGTCGCCGGTGCGGTGCAGCGCGCCGGGTCTCGCCCCGGCAGGCGACCAGCCTTTTGTCGCGCCAAAAGGCTGGCCCAAAACGCGCTTTCCAAACTGCGCGATCCACACCCAGTGCTTGTCGGGACCCAGACGCTGCGCCTCGCCTGTCCGGCTCGAACAGCGTCAGCCGGAAGCAGTGCGGCACATTCCACGGCCGTGCCACCCCGGTCAGGGCTGTGAGGCGCAGACCCCGGCAAGGCACGCATGGCATGCGGCAACTTGTTCAGATGGCGGTCTGCTGAGCCTCACCAGCGCCCAAGCGACTGCGGTCGTCTATAGCAAGGTGTTCGAGCCGGACAGGCGAGGCGCAGCGCCCGGTCCGCTGCAAGCACGCGGTGGTGTACGCCCAGTTTGGCAGGCGTTTCTTTGGTGCCTTTCTTGTCGCCGGCCCTCTGTGTCAGGCTAGTTGTCGCGTCCCTTTCCAACGGAAGTAGAGGGCGAAGGAGAACGACATGGAACACAGGCGGTACACGGCCGAGGAGAAGGCCTGGGTGCTGGAGCAGTTGTCGGCGCCGTTGAGGCGAAGCGTGGTCGAAGTGGCCAAGGAGACGGGTATCACGCAAGTGACGCTGCGGACCTGGCGCGACGCGGCCAAAGCACAGGGAGCGGACATGCCGGGTAGCGGTAAGCGGGAAGGTCGGTGGTCGAGCGCTGACAAGTTCAGGGCCGTCTTGGAAAGCGCCCCTCTGAGTGAAGCGGAGGTGGCTGAGTACTGCCGGGTCAAGGCCATCCAGCCGGAGCAACAAGAAAGGTACCCGCCAGCCGGGGCGGGACCCGGCGGGCTGCAACGCACCGGCGACGCCCGGGCAAGGCGTCAAACAACAACCACGGCGGGGGCAACGCGCCCACAGCGGTCACCATCCAGGGCCGTCAAGCCTTCATCAGTTCTTGCGCAGCATCGCGCAGCTGCCGCGCCAGGGCCGGGTCGCTGTGGGCCTTCAGACGCGCAATGCGCATCAGTTCGGGGTGTGCACGGTGCGCGCCGATGGTGAACAGCCCCTGCCAGATCGCTGCACCGACACGGCGCAGGCCACTGGGCGTGGAACGGCCGGCACGGGGGTAGGTGCCGCTGGTGATCGATACCGACATGGTCTTTGCTCCTGGGACCGAGGCGACGGGATCGCGCCTTCATCAGCCCAGCAGCGATACTAGGGTTTACCCGCAATCTTCGATCGCCGAGATTGCATGGCCTTTGGGTTCACTGGGGCTTTCGGCCCGCCCGGCCCGCTCGGCACGGGTCAAAACCGGCTCTTGGCCTTCTTCTTGTCGAAGTCGGCGATCTGCTGCTTGAGCAGCAGGAACAGCACCCGGGCGTTCTCTTCGCTCAGCTTCAGCACGGTCGACGGCTCCTGCGTGCCGTCGTCGTCGCGCGCGCGCGGCTGGGGCTGCACCGCAGCGTCCAGCCGCATGTAGACCAGGCCGTGGCCCTGGTGCATGGATTTCACCCGCTGGATTTCGATGTCAAAGGTCTTCATGCCCCGATTGTCGGCAGATTGCGGTCGGTCAGGGGCTGCCGTTGGCCTCGGCCTCGGCTTCCACCTCGGCGGCGTTGCGCTTGCGCGCCTTGTTCGATTCACGCCGCGCCAGCCACAGCGTGGCGCTGGCGATCACCACGCCGCCCACGATGGTGCTCTGGCTGGGGATGTCGGTGAACAGCAGGAAGCCCATCAGCGCCGACCACACCAGGTCCAGGAACTTGGCCGACTGGGTCGACGAGATGTCGGCAGCGGCAAAGCTGCGCGTCAGGCAGTAGTGGCCCGCACTGCCCAGAAAGCCGCTGACCAGGAAGCCGGCCCACTGCCAGGCGCTCACCGGCTCCCACACCCACAGCGCCAGCGGCAGCGTGATCAGCGACACGGTGATCGACTGCCAGACCAGGATCACGCCCGGTGTCTCGTAGCGCGTCATCGCCTTGGTCAGCAGGAACGAGACGGCAAACACCGGCGCCGAGGCCAGCATCATCAGGTGGTACCAGCCGCCGGTGGCCGACAGCTTGGGCCCCACCACGATCAGCACGCCGCAGAAGCCGAAGGCCACCGCCACCCAGCGCTCCCAGTGCATCGGCTCCTTGAAGGCCAGGTAGGCGCCGATCATGATGAAGATCGGGCCCGGTGAAGCCGATGGCCGTCATGTCGGCCAGCGGGATCTGGGGCAGCGCGGTGAACCACAGGCACAGGCCGACGGTGTGCGCCAGGCCGCGGCTGAACTGGTCGCGCATGTTCTTGGGCATGAAGTTGGCGACGCCGCCGCGCCACACCAGCGGCAGGATCACCAGCAGGCCGAAGAAATACCGCAGGAACTGCGCCTGGAAGGGGTCGATCTGCTGGGTCAGCAGCCGCATCAGCGCATTGAGCATGCTGAAGATGAAGCCGGCGGCCGAGGTCCACAGCAGGCCGCGGGTGGTCGGGCTCCAGTGCTGGCTGCGCCGCGCCAGCGCCTGCTGGTAGCGGGACAAGGTCATGAAGGGCATCGGGACGGGGACTGGCGCACAGATGGGCGCACGGGCTGGATCGGGGTGGCGGGGGAAATGCGGGGGGCCGTGTGGCGCGGGGCCTTGCGGCGGGCTTGCTGGGCACGCAGCGTGCGTATCAACCCATGGATCGAGGGTCGCCGCCAGGGCCAGGCCCGGCTGTCATGCCTGCGACATGCCAGGCGCCAGACGCTTGTGCACACATGCCGTCCTGGCGTGCCGGCCCCTGCGTTCCGGCGGCCCAACGGGCCTGCTGGGGCTGGATCAGGGCAGGGCGATGTCGGGATGGGCCAGGGCTTCCTGCCGGCGGGTCAGGTCCCAGCGGAAGAACTGCACCACCTCGTCGCGGCGGGCCATGGTGTCGGCGTCGCCCATGTCCATCAGCGCCCGGGTGTAGGGCGGCTCGAACAGCAGATAGCTGGCCAGCGACGCGCCACGTGGGGCGCCCTGGGCGGCGGCAGCCGCGTCGACGGTGCTGCCGCCGCCCCGCAGCAGCGCCTGCACGGCCTTGGGCAGGCAGCCGAAGTGCTGGGCCGCAATGTCGTCGATGCGCTCGCTGGGAGCGATCACCAGCGATTCCAGCGGCCGCAGTGGGGTGTCGTGGCGGGCGCTGTCGGGCAGCAGGGCCAGGGTGCGGTTGATGCGCTGCATGCGCTCGATGTCGACCGACAGCGCGTCCAGGAAGATGCTGGCCATCGCATGGCCGGCCACCTGCACCAGGGTGGGCGGCGCCTCGTCGGGCAGGGGCGGCGCCGGCGGGCCGTGCATGCGGCCGGCGCCGATGATCAGCAGCCGCTCGGCGCCCAGATGGATGGCCGGCGACAGCGGCGCAGTCTGGCGCATCGAGCCGTCGCCATACCAGCCGGCGTTGCCCGGGCTGTCCACCCGGGTGGGCGGAAAGATGAACGGGATCGCGGACGACGCCATCAGGTGGGGCAGCGTGATCGGCGACGGCACGGCAATGCGCTGCTGGCGCAGCCAGGGCGCCACCGGCTTGTACATGCTGTAGAACGTGACGTGCTCACCGGTGCTGTAGCGCGACGCTGTCACCGCCAGGCCATGCAGATGGCGCTGCGCCAGCAACTGCGGCAGCCGGTCCATCGGGATCAGGCGCTGCAGCAGTGCGGCCAGCGGGCTGTTGTCCAGCACCGACCGGGGCTGCTCGCGCCGCCAGCGCGCCACCGCCCGGCCCATCGACACCAGGCCGCGCCAACTGGCTTCCGGCCGCAGGCTGGCCATGGTGTCGGCGTTGTAGACCTGGTCACTGCGGAACTGGTGCCACACCCGCGCCAGCAACTCCACCGCCGCCTCGAACCGGTCGGCCTGGCAGGCCAGGGCAGCGGCATTGATGGCGCCGGCCGAGGTGCCGACGATCACGCCGAAGGGGTTGCGCAAGCGGGCCCGCTGGCTGGTGTGGGCACGCCGCAGCCTGGCGATGGCGCGCAGCACGCCCACCTGGTAGGCCGCACGCGCACCGCCGCCGCTCAACACCAGGGCCGTGAGTGGCGTTTCATACATGGCAGTCACTGTACCCGCCACGGGTTTGACAGACTGCGCACAACAGCAGGCCGACGGCATACTTGATCTGCAGCAGCCGGGTCCATCTGACCGGGCGCAGCAGAAGGGCAGTGCATGTTTTTCCTGGTCTATGTCAGCGCAGCAGCCACCTGGTTTTCCGACCGTGAACTGCGCAGCCTTGCTGGCGCAGAGCCGGCTCAGCAACGCGCAGGCCGGCATCACCGGCATGCTGCTCTACAAGGATGGCAACTTCATGCAGACGCTGGAAGGCGAAGAAGCCACGGTGCGGGCGCTGGCCGCCCGCATTGCGGCCGACCGCCGGCAGCACGGCATGGTCACGCTGCACAGCGGCCACAGCATGCAGCGCCAGTTCAGCGACTGGACCATGGGCTTCTTTGACCTGAACGCACCCGCCGGCACGTTGCCCGCCGGTTACACCGATTTTCTGGACCTGCCCTTGCGCGGCGAGGCCTTCCAGCCAGCGCCGCAGCGCTGCATGGACCTGATGCACGCCTTTCGGCAGATGAACTGACCGGCGCACGCGGGCTGCGCAGCTGCCAGCCCCGCCGTGCTGCTGCCACCAAGCACGCTGGAGACGCCTGCATGACCCACGACACCACCCACCCCGCGCTGCGCCGCCAGACGCTGTCGGACCTGCTGCACCGCACCGCTGCCCGCTTGCCGCACAAGCTGGGCATCGTCTGCGGCGACACCCGCTGGACCTGGCGGGAATTCGACGCGCTGGTCAGCCGGCTGGCCGCTGGCCTGCACGCCCAGGGCGTGGCCAGCGGGCGAGCATGTGGGCGTGCTGGCGCGCAACAGCCACGGCTTTGCCGCGCTGCGCTTTGCCCTGGCCCGGCTGGGCGCGGTGCTGGTGCCGGTGAACTTCATGCTCAATGCCGACGAAGCGGCCTACATCCTGCGCCATGCCGGGGTGCAGCTGCTGGCGGTGGACAGCGGCCTGCATGCGCTGGGCCAGGCCGCTGCGCAGCGCGACACCCAGATCAGCCGCTTCCTGTGGCTGCCGTCTGAAGACCCCAGCAGCTGCCCGCCGGACTGCCTGGACTTCGACGCCCTGGCCGCCACCGACCTGGCCTCGCATCCCTGCCCGGAGCCCGGCTTCAACAGCCAGCAGCTGCTGCAGATCGTCTACACCAGCGGCACCGAAAGCCTGCCCAAGGGCGCGATGCTGACCCACGGCTGCGGTGATCGACCAGTACGTCAGCTGCATCATCGAAGGCGAGATGGCCGAAGCCGACGTGGTGCTGCATGCCCTGCCGCTGTACCACTGCGCCCAGCTCGATGTGTTCCTGGGCCCCAGCGTCTACCTGGGCAGCACCAGCGTCATCACCGCCAAGCCCACGCCCGAACACCTGTTGCCGCTGATCGCCCGGCACGGCATCAGCCAGTTCTTCCTGCCGCCCACGGTGTGGATCGCCGTGCTGCGCAGCCCGCTGTTTGCGCAGACCGACCTGTCGCAGCCTGCGCAAGGGCTACTACGGCGCGTCCATCATGCCGGTGGCGGTGATGCAGGAGCTGATTGCGCGCATTCCGCAAATGCGCCTCTGGAATTTCTATGGCCAGACCGAGATTGCACCGCTGGCCACCGTGCTCAAGCCCGAAGACCAGCTGCGCAAGCCGGGGTCGGCCGGCCGGCCGGCGATCAACGTCGAGACCCGCGTGGTCGACGACCAGATGCACGACGTGGCGCTGGGCGCGATCGGCGAGATCGTGCACCGCAGCCCGCAGCTGCTGCTGGGCTACTTCAACGACCCCGAGCGCACGGCGGCGGCCTTCGCAGGGCGGCTGGTTCCACAGCGGCGACCTGGCCACCGTGGACGACGAGGGCTACATCAGCGTGGTCGACCGCAAGAAGGACATGATCAAGACCGGCGGCGAAAACGTGGCCAGCCGCGAGGTGGAAGAGGCGCTGTACCGCCTGGCCGGCATCAGCGAGGTGGCGGTGGTGGGCCTGCCGCATCCGCGCTGGATCGAGGCCGTGACCGCGGTGGTGGTGGCCAAGCCCGGCGCCGACCTGAGCGAAGCCCAGGTCATCGCCCATTGCGCCAGCCAGTTGGCGCACTTCAAGACGCCCAAGGCGGTGGTGTTCGTCGACAGCCTGCCCAAGAACCCCAGCGGCAAGCTGCTCAAGCGCGACCTGCGGCAGCGCTTTGCAGCGCATTACGGCGGCGCCTGACCGGGCGGCGCCCGGGCGCGCAAAGGCTCAGTACGTCTTGCCCCAGCTCAGCCCGAATGCGGTCTGCCGCATGCCGATGGTCTCGTTGCCACCCAGGCCGCCCGGCGCGATGATGGCCGGCGAATTGAACAGGGATGGCCCGCTGACGGCCACCCGCGGCGCCACCATCAGGGCCGCCGTCAACTCACCGGCCGGGCCCATGGCGTAGGTGAAGCCTGCGGTGTAGTGGGACTTGACCACGCCCGGCGCCAGGATGTTGAAGCTGACGTCACTGGGCCGGATCGGGTTGTCGCCCCGGTTGTAGCCAGCGCGCAGGGTCCAGGTGTCAGACGCTTTCCAGGCCGCGCCCACCTTGAGCACCTGGACATCGTGCCAGCCGAAGCCCGGGCCGTTGGCGGCGCCCAGCGGGGCTGGTGCCGCGCTGGAATTGGACACCGCTGCCACGCCTGAATACAGGGTGCGGCTCAGATCGACGGCGATCGTCCAGTCGGGGGTGGGCATCACGGCCACGCCGACGCTGTAGTGGGCGGGGATGTCGAACTCGCCCTGGTTGGCGAACAGGCCCTTGTACTTGTCGAACTTGCCCATGTTCATCTTCGGCGCATAACTGGCGCCGATGGTCACCATGTTGCTGAGCCGGCCCTGGTAACCCAGCCGCAGCCCCGCGCCGACCGAGCTGGCATTGCCCTTGTTGGTGACGCTGCCCGGTGCGCTGGTGAAGGCCGGAAAGCCCGGCGCGTTGTCGAAGGCCTGCAGGCCTTCGGCCCGGAAGCGCTGGTAGCCCAGCAGCAGCGACATGCCGACGGCGTGGTTGGGGTTCAGCTTGTAGGCGACCGTGGGAGCAACGATCAATTGCACCAGGTTGACCCCGATGCGGCCGCTGCCGCACAGGATGTTGGCCGCGCCGCCGCCGCAATTGAAGCTGCCCTGTGGGTAGTCGGTGTTCATGCCGCCATTGCCGTAGACCGACACACCCAGCGACAGGCTGTCGCCGCGCAGGGTGTTGTAGCCGAACTCGGGCACCACAAAGCTGTTGCTGCCGCTGACCACACGGCCATTGAGCGTGGCAATCGCCGCAGCGCTGCGCTCGGCGTCGCGCCGGGGCATGAAGACCTCGGCGCCGATGTCCATGCGCTTGCCCACCCACACCATGCCCGCCGGGTTGCTGCTGCCACCCAGGCTGTCTTGCGCCAGCGCCGTGGACACCCCGCCCATGCCCTTGGCCTTCATGCCGTAGCCGTGTGGAAAGTAGCCGTTGGTGGCCAGCGCGGGCAGCGCGGCGGCGCACAGCGCGGCCAGTGGGGTCAGCTGGAGGATCTGCTTGAAGCGGTTCATGGGCGGTCTGCGGGCTGTTGTTGTGGAGGCTGCCATGCGGCAGGCCGGTGACAGGGCACCGTGGCGATGGCGGGCAGGCCTAGCGAGTGTCGGTGTTATTGGCGGGCCGCGCCGTCACAAGCGCCGTCGTCAGCGCTGGCGGCGCCCAGGCTGCCAGCGCCGCCGCAGGTCCAGCACATGGCCGGCGCCGGCCACGGCCAGCAGGCCCAGCAGCCAGGCCAGCGGTGCGCCGGTCAGCAGCAGCAGCAGGGCGCCCATCAGGCCGCCGCCAGCCACCAGGGTGGGCAGCAGGCTGCGCGGGGGCAGGCCGCCGCCGCAGCGCCGGTGCCAGGCCAGCAGCAGCAGGGCTTCAAGCAGCATCGCCGCCAGGGCCCCCGCCACCAGCAGCGGCAGCCAGGCCGGCACGGCGGCTGCCGCCCGGCTGTCGAACAACTGCTGCCACAGCGTGGCCAGCGCTGCACTCACACCCTGGCCAGGCCCAGCAGATGCGCCATGTCCTTGAAGAAGATGCGCACATGGGCCATCGGCTTCTTGCGCACCAGGCGCTTGTTCATGTAGGCGTCGAAGGTCAGCTGCTGCACGTCCTTGTCCTTGCAGATGGACACGAAGCGCTCGCGCCGCTTGTCGCTGCTGTACCAGAAGCGCTGCATGATGCCCAGCACCCAGAAGACGCGGCCATGTTCCCGCATGAACAGCTTGCGCGCCTGGCCCAGGCAGCGCGGTGACGCGCCTTCCAGCAGCGCACCCACCGCCGTGGCGGCGTGGCGGCCGCTGACCATGGCGTAGTAGATGCCTTCGCCCGACGAGGGTGCGATCACGCCGGCGGCATCGCCCACCACCACCACGTCGCGGCCGTTGTCCCAGCATTTCAGCGGCTTCATCGGCAAGGGCGCACCTTCGCGGCGGATGGTGCGGGCATGGGTCAGGCCGGCATCGGCGCGCAGCGTGGCCACTGCGCCGCGCAGGCTGAAGCCCTTGTCGGCGCTGCCGGTGCCGATCGACAAGGTCTGGCCGTGCGGAAACACCCAGCCGTAGAAATCAGGCGACAGGCTGCCGCGGTAGACCACATCGCAGCGGGTGGCGTCGTAGCCGGCGGGTGCCTGCTCGGGCAGGGCCACGATCTCGTGGTACGCAAAGACGCAGGCCACCTTCTTGATGCCCGGCAGGGCCTGCTGGGCCACGACCGAGCGGGCACCGTCGGCGCCGATCACGGCCTTGGCGCGCACCGACCACAGCGGGCCGTCGGTGTCGGCGCCGTCGCCGCCAGCGGGGCGGTACAGGATCACGGCCGTGCCGTCGCTGTCACGCTCCAGCCGCTCGAAGCGGCCGCTGCGGCGCTGGGCGCCATGGGTGGCGGCGCGCTCGCGCAGCCATTCGTCGAAGTGCTCGCGGTCGACCATGCCGACAAAGCCGCCTTCGATCGGGATGTCGACCTTGACGTTGGCCGGCGACACCATGCGGGCGGAATGCGCCCGTGCGGCCAGCTGCGATTCGGGGATGGCGAAGTCCTTGATCAGGCGCGGCGGGATGGCGCCACCGCAGGGCTTGATGCGGCCGGCGCGGTCCAGCAGCAGCACCTTGCGGCCTTGGCGCGCCAGGTCGTCGGCAGCGGTGGCGCCGGCGGGCCCGCCACCGACCACCACCACATCGAAGGTCTCGGTCTGCGCCGTGGCGCTGGGGATCGGTGTCATGTCGCTGCTCCGAATGGATTGGCAGGGGTGCGGGGGCCGTGCGGCAGGCTGGCAGCACGGCTTGGGGCGGCCGGCGTGGCCGGCATGGCCACACGCCAGGCCAGGCCGGCGGCAACCAGGAACAACAGGCCTTCGAGCGCAAACACCAGGGCATAGGCGGCGCCTGTGCTGCCGATCAGCCCAGCGCGCCAGATCGCTGGCGGCTGCGCCCAGCAGCCCGCCGATGCCGAAGGCCACGGCCTGCGCCGCACCCCACAGGCCCATGCGCACGCCTTCGCGGCCCGGGGCGCCCTGGGTGGCCAAGGCCATCATGGAGCCGATGGCGGCAATCGAAAACGCGCCATTGGCCACGCCCAGCACGAAACACCGTGGGGCGCAGCGGCCAGGCTGGCCCCAGCAGCCCGGCAGCCACCAGGCCGGCCATGGCCAAGGCCGAGGCGATGCAGCCGCCCACCACCCAGCCGCGCAGCGAGCCCAGGGCGCGCCCGGCCAGGCGCCGGCCGGCAAACGCCGCCAGCAGCATGCCCAGCAGCACACCGCCGTGCTGCACGCCCGACAGCTGGGTGCTCTCGCCCGGCGTGTAGCCGTGCACCAGGCCGGCAAAGGGTTCCAGGATCAGGTCCTGCGCGCTGTAGGCCAGCATCGACACGAACACGAAGATGGTGAAGCGGCGGGCGTCGGCGTCGGCCCAGACCTGGGCCAGCGCGGCGCGGAAACTTGGCTGGCTTGCAGCCGCCGCCGCCGGCACGCCAGCGGCGCTGGCGGCGTCTCCACACCCCACACCGCCAGCCAGGACAGCAGCAGCGCCAGCGCACACACGCCACCGCTGACCTGCAGCAGCCGGGCCGGTGTGTACGGGTCGAGCAGCTTGCCGCTGACGCCGGCAGTGACGGCAAAGCCCACGATCATCATCAGCCACACCGTCGTGGCAGCGCCGGCGCGGCGCTCGGCCACCACCCGCTTGGCCAGCAGCACCAGCAGCGAGGTGCCGGCGGCACCCACGCCCAGGCCGATCAGCACGAAGGCGGCCACCGCCAGCGCGATGCCGGCTGCTGCGTTGCTGCCCATCCACACCGTGGCCAGCGCGGCCAGGAAGCCACCGGCAGCCAGCACCGCCATGCCGCCCATGATCCAGGGCGTGCGCCGGGCCGTCACGTCGCTGCCATGGCCCAGGCGCGGGCGCAGCATCTGCACCAGGTAGTGCAGGGCCACCAGCGCGCCGGGCAGCAGCGCCGGCAGCGCCAGTTCGACCACCATCACCCGGTTCAGGGTGGACGTGGTGGTGACCACCACCGCGCCCAGGCAGGCCTGCACCAGGCCCAGGCGCAGGATCTGCACCCATGAAAAATCGCCAGTGCTGGCCGCCTGCAGGGGCTTCATCCCGCTTGCCCCGCCGCGCCGCGCAGCGCAAAGGCGCTGACCAGCATGCCGATCACGAAGAAGTTGATGCCCAGCGCGCTGTACCAGGTGGCGCGCTCCCGCGGCGCGGCCAGAAAGCGCCACATCAGGCCGATCTGCACGGCCAGCAGGCCGGCCACGCCCAGGCGTGGCCGGTGGCGCCCCATTCGGCCAGCATGCACCACCACCACGGCCTGCGGGCCGGCCATCAAGAAGCAGGCCGACGCGCGCCGCGCCGTCCACACCCAGCAGCACCGGCAGCGAGCCGATGCCCATCTGCTTGTCGCCTTCGATCGACTTGAAGTCGTTGAGCGTCATGATGCCGTGCGCGCCCACGCTGTAGAGCAAGGCCAGCAGCATCGACCGTTCGCTGGGCCAGCCGCCGGCGGCCATGACCGCCGCACCGGTGATCCAGGCCAGGCCTTCATACGACAGGCCGCAGGCGGCATTGCCCCACCAGCCATTGCGCTTCAGGCGCAGCGGCGGCGCGCTGTAGGCCCAGGCCAGCAGCAGGCCGGCCGCGGCAGCGGCAAAGCCCACCGGGCCCAGCACCAGGCCGACGGCCAGCGACAGCAGCGTCCACAGCACCGCGATGTACAGGCCCCAGCGGCCCGGCATGCGGCCCGACGGGATCGGCCGGTTGGGCTCGTTGATGGCGTCGACATGGCGGTCGAACCAGTCGTTCACCGCCTGGCTGGTGGCGCACACCAGCGGGCCGGCCAGCAGCACGCCCACCAGCACCAGGCCCCAGCGCTCGGCCACCGGCGCACCGGAGGCCACCACCCCGCAACCAAAGGCCCACATCGGCGGGAACCAGGTGATGGGCTTGAGCAATTCGGCGACAGTGGACAGCGCGGGCCTGGACATGCGCCATTCTTCAACTTGACACTCTAAAGTGTCAACCAGGATTTACACGCTGCCGGGCTGCCGGCTCGCAGGCGGCTGCCGCCGGCGCCTGGCTTACTTGTCGACGCCGGGGCCCAGATCGCCCAGGCCGTAGCGCCGCAGCTTGACGTACAGGCTCTGGCGCGACAGGCCCAGGATCTCGGCCGCCGAGGCGCGGTTGTCGCGGGTCAGTTCCAGCGCGGCCTCGATGCAGCGCTTCTCGATCAGGTCGGTGGTCTCGCCGACGATGTCCTTCATCGGCACCCGGCCCACCAGTTCGGTGAGCTGGTTGACCGAGCGCGGCAGTGCCTGCGCGGCGGCGGCCTCGGGCTGCAGCCGGCGGCCGACATCGCGCACGGTGAAGCCCAGCAGCATCGGGTCGGACCGGGTGACGGTGACCGCCGAGATCTCGACCTCGGTGTTGGCGCCGAATTCACCGCGCAGCGTGGTGGCGAACAACTTCACCGCGCCGCGCTGGCGCAGGTTGGACACCAGCACCCCCAGGTCGACATCGTTGCGGCCCAGCCAGCGCTCCAGCGACTGGCCGCGCATCTGCTCTTCGCCTGCCATCTGGCAGAGGTTGATGAATTCGGTGTTGGCGGCCTGCACCAGGCCGTCCAGGTCGGTGACCACCAAGCCGTCGGGCGCACCCTGGGCCAGTTGCAGCAGCATCGCGGATTCAGCGCCGTGGGCCTGGCCAGCTGCGTTGTCGCTGCGTGACAGGCGCACCAGCAGCAGGTGCGACTGGTCCTGGTGCAGCAGTGTGGCCGACACCTGCACGGCGGCCCGGCTGTCGGCCAGCTCTGCGGCCACCGGGTCGCTGCGGCCGGTGCGGCGCGCGGCCGCCAGCAGCGTGGTCACCTGCTTGGTGCTGCGTGGTGTCAGCCCCAAGGGGAAGACCTGGCCGACGATTTTTTCAGCCGGCATGCCCATCATCGTGGCGGCAGACGGGTTGGCTTCCAGCACACGCCCGCTGGCGGCGTCGACCACCAGCACCGCTTCGCCGGTCATCTGGAACAGCTGGCGGTAGCGCAACTCGGCCTGGCGGAAGCGGGCGTAGTCGCGTTCGACCGACAGCTGGGCTTCCACCAGCCGCTGTTGCAGGGCGATCGTCACCCGCTGGTCGCGCCCGAAGGCGAACCAGCGCGCGGTCTGGCGGCCCTGGGCCGGCAGTGCATGGCTGGCATAGCTCAAGGCCATGGACCCGCCGCTGGGGGTCGACTGGTTGATCTGGCGCCAACGCATGGCGCTGCCAGCCGGCGGCGCCAGCAGAGCGCTGACCTTGCCGCGGCTGTCCTCGCTGACGGTGTCCAGCCAGCGCTGGCCGATCCAGTGGTCGCCCAATTCGGCGGCCAGGGCTTCGTCGCCATAGGCGATGTCGCAGATGGTGCCGCTGGCGTCCAGCACCAGGGTGAGGTCGGCAGCGGTGCACAGCAGGGCTGAAATGGCCTGCGCGTCCAGATTGGACAGCGTCTGCTCCGCTTGCTTGAACTCTCCGATGGCGCGTGGACCTGCCGGCGTTTTCTTTTTCATGCCGGGTTTTCCTGATGGCTGCTGTCGCTGCGCCTCAGAACCCCTTGAGGCGGCGGCCCAGCAGCCGTTCGGCCAAGGCCGGCGCGTGTTGGCCGTCGGTGGCCACGCCATCGGCGCCCAGCTGCTCGACCAGTTCCGGGTGCAGGGCGAACAAGGGCCCGCCGACCATGACCGCGACCGCGCGGTTGTGCGATGAGCGCCGCACCTTGGTGATGCAGGCCAGCATGCTGTCCAGGCGGGTGGTGCTGCCGGCGGAAATGCCGACCAGGTCGAACCATTCTTCTTTCACCCGGTCTTCGAAGCTGGTGGCTTGCGGGTCCATCACGCCCACCACCTCCCAGCCGGCCCGGGCGAAGAACTCGGCCACCATCGACAGGCCAAAGGTGTGCTGGTCGCCCGGGGCGGGCATCAGCAGGGCCCGCCGGCCGCCGGCCGGGGGGTCGATCTCGGTGCCGAAGGCCGTGCTCAGGCTGCGCATGATCTGCTGCAGCCGGCCCATGCCCACGGTGACGTCGGCAAAGTGGCAGCGGTCGTCGTCCCACAGCTCGCCCAGGTAGCGTGCCGCCGGCGCCAGCAAATGCACATACAGCGCTTCGACACTGACCCCGCGGTTGCGCAGGGCTGCCAGGTGGCCGTGCACGGCGGCATCGTCGCGCGCCATCACTTGCTCGGTGAAGGCCAGCACCTCGGCGCGGCTGGGCAGTTGCGCGCCTTGGCCGTCGCCCGGTACCGGTGCGTGGGCACGCACCAGCCGCGGGATGATGTCGCGCTCGATCGTGTTGACCAGCCGGGACAGGCGTTCTTCCACCGCGGGGCGCTGGCTGGCGAGGCTGGCCCAGGCGGCGTGGCCCTGGTCGGCGGCAGCGGCCTGCATTTCGGCCCAGCAATCGGCCTGCTCCGGGCGGTGCCATTCGGCCGCTGGGGCATCACTGTTGCTGGTGTTTTCTGGTTGCATGCGGCTCACTGCAATCTCCTCAGCCGTGGATCTGGTGCGTGCCGAGGCAGTGCGGCAGCCGCTGCGCATCCCGGGTACTTGTCTGGCATTTCACTCCCGGACTGTAATCAATGTCCGTCCCGGCCCAGGGCGCGTCAAGCTGGGACCAACGCCGAGTTGACAGCAAGGTTACTGTCAAGAATAAAAGACGTCAACCCTAGTTGACACTTTCTGGGTGTCCCTCTAGATTCCGGTCCATGCCCAGTGTCCGGACCAGCCCCCCCATTCGCCAAGCCGGCGGCAGCAGCGCACGCCCGCCGCTTGTACACACCAGAGCAGCGCCTGCGGCGTGACGCCAGCAAGTGGACGCTGGTGCAAGGCCTGCTCGCGCCGTTGCAGTTTCTGGTGTTTGCGGTCAGCCTGGTGCTGGTGCTGCGCTACCTGGTCACCGGCGCCGGCCTTGAGGCCGCCACCGCCTCCGTGCTGGTGAAAACCCTGTTGCTCTACACCATCATGGTCACCGGCTGCATCTGGGAGAAGGTGGTGTTCGGCCAGTGGCTGTTTGCCAAGGCCTTCTTCTGGGAAGACGTCTTCAGCATGCTGGTGCTGGCCTTGCACACCGCTTACCTGGTGGCGGTGTTCACCGGCGCGCTGGACGCCCGGGGGCAGATGCTGCTGGCGCTGGCCGCCTATGCCAGCTATGTGGTCAATGCCGGCCAGTTCATCTGGAAGCTGCGCCTGGCCCGGCTGGACATGGCCCGTGCCGACCTGGCACTGGCAGGAGCAGCACGGTGAGCGCGGTGATCCCGATCCAGGCCGCGCCGGCAGCCGGCGGCGGTTGCAGCGACGCACCGGTGCTGCGTGAACGTGGCCAGCGCGAGGTGTTCTGCGGCCTCACCGGCATTGTCTGGCTGCACCGCAAGATCCAGGACGCCTTCTTCCTGGTGGTGGGATCGCGCACCTGTGCGCACCTGCTGCAGTCGGCCGCCGGGGTGATGATCTTTGCCGAGCCGCGCTTTGCCACCGCCATCATCGACGAGCGAGACCTGGCCGGCATTGCCGATGCGCAGGACGAGCTCGACCGCGTGGTGCACCAGCTGCTGGCGCGCCGGCCCGAGATCAAGCTGCTGTTTCTGGTGGGCAGCTGCCCGTCTGAAGTGATCAAGCTGGACCTGTCGCGCGCCGCCCAGCGCTTGTCGACCAAGCACTTGCCCCATGTGCGGGTGCTCAGTTATTCGGGCAGCGGCATCGAGACCACCTTCACCCAGGGTGAAGACGCCTGCCTGGCGGCGCTGGTGCCGCAGATGCCGGCGGCCGCCGCCGACGCCGCGCCGGCGCTGCTGGTGGCCGGCGTGCTGGCCGACGTGGTCGAAGACCAGTTCATGCGCCTGTTCAACGCCATGGGCCTGGGCCCGGTGCAGTTCTTTCCGCCGCGCCGGGCTGGTGCCTTGCCGGCGGTCGGCCCCAATACCCGCCTGCTGCTGGCCCAGCCGTATTTGGCCGATACCGCCCGGGCGCTGGAAGCCCGCGGCGCCCAGCGCCTGGTGGCGCCCTTCCCCCTGGGGGCCGAGGGCACCGAGGCCTGGTTGCAGGCTGCAGCGTCTGCCTTCGCTGTCAACCCGCTGTTGTTTGAACGCAGCATTGCGCCGGCCAGGGCCCGTGCGCTGCAGGCCACGGCGGCACACCGGCCCCGCCTGGCGGGCAAAAGCATCTTCTTTTTCCCGGATTCGCAGCTGGAGCTGCCGTTGGCGCGCTTCCTGGCACGCGAGATGGGCATGCAGCTGACCGAAGTCGGCACGCCCTACCTGCACCGCGCCCACATGGCGGCTGAACTGGCGCTGCTGCCGGCTGGCACCACGCTGTCCGAAGGCCAGCATGTCGACGCCCAGCTGGACCGCTGCCGCGACCAGGCGCCCGATCTGGTGGTCTGTGGCCTGGGGCTGGCCAACCCGCTGGAAGCCGAAGGCCTGACCACCAAATGGTCCATCGAGCTGGTGTTCAGCCCGATCCAGGGCTTCGACCAGGCCGGCGACCTGGCCGAGCTGTTTGCCCGCCCGCTGCTGCGCCGCCACAAGCTGGGCATTGCCCCGCTGGTGCGTCCGGTGGTGCGCCCGGCCCTGCACGCCGCCCCCCTGAACACGGTCTGACCCATGCAGCTCACGCTCTGGACCTACGAAGGCCCACCCCATGTGGGTGCCATGCGCATCGCCACCGCGATGCAGGACGTGCACTACGTGCTGCACGCACCGCAGGGCGACACCTACGCCGACCTGCTGTTCACCATGATCCAGCGCAGCGACAAGCGCCCGCCGGTCACCTACACCACCTTCCAGGCGCGTGACCTGGGCGGCGACACCGCCGAGCTGTTCAAGACCGCCGCCCGCGACGCCTATGCGCGCTTCAAGCCGGCGGCGATGCTGGTCGGCTCGTCCTGCACTGCCGAATTGATCCAGGACGACCCGGGTGGTCTGGCGCTGGCGCTGGACCTGCCGCTGCCGGTGGTGCCGCTGGAACTGCCCAGCTACCAGCGCAAGGAAAACTGGGGCGCCGCCGAAACCTTCTACCAGCTGGTGCGCAAGCTGTGCCCCGCCCCGGCGCAACGGCTGGACCGCAGCGCCGCGCGCCCGGCCGGCCAGCGCCCGCGCTGCAACCTGCTGGGCGCCACCGCCCTGGGCTTCCGCCACCGCGACGACGTGACCGAGATCACCCGGCTGCTGGCCCGCCTGGGTGTGGATGTGCATGTCAGCGCACCGCAGGGCGCCAGCGTGGCCGATCTGCGCCGCCTGGCCGACGCCGATTTCAACGTCGTGCTGTACCCCGAGATCGCCAGCATCGCCGCGGCCTGGCTCAAGCGCACGCACGGCCTGCCGCACACCAGCGTGGTGCCCATCGGCATGGGCGCCACCCGCGATTTCATCGCCGAGGTGGCCCAGCTGGCCGGCGTGGATGCCGCGCCGCTGCTGGCCGAGATCGACGCCGACATGGGCGCCGGTGGCACCCGCGCGCCCTGGTATGCACGCTCGGTGGACAGCACCTACCTCACCGGCAAGCGTGTCTTTGTCTTCGGCGACGCCAGCCACGCCGTGGCCGCAGCCCGGGTGGCCGCCACCGAACTGGGCTTCACCGTGGTCGGCCTGGGCAGCTACAGCCGCGAATTTGCGCGTGAGCTGCGCGAGGCCGCCAAGCTCTACGGTGTCGAGCCGCTGATCAGCGACGACTACCTGGAGGTGGAAGCAGCCATCGCCGAAGCCTTGCCCGAGCTGGTGCTGGGCACGCAGATGGAGCGCCACATCGCCAAGCGCCTGGGCGTGCCCTGCGCGGTGATCTCGGCGCCGGTGCATGTGCAGGACTTTCCGGCGCGCTATTCACCGCAGATGGGCATCGAAGGCGCGAACGTGCTGTTCGACACCTGGGTGCACCCGCTGATGATGGGCCTGGAAGAGCACCTGCTGGGCATGTTCAAGGGCGATGTGGAATTCCACGAAGACGCCGCACCGTCGCACCTGGGCCGCGCCGGTACGCCGACGCTGGCGCAAGCGCAGCTTGCACCAGCGGCAACAGCAACAGCGGCAACGCCGGACAGCACAACACCCGTCATTACACCGGCCACAGCGCCGAGCGCGGCCACGCTGCAAGCCATGCCGATGCTGGCCGCCGCTGCGGTGGAAGCCGCCGCCGTGCTGGCCACCGCCGCACAGCGTGACAGCGCTCCGCTGGTCAGCACCTGGGCCAGCGATGCCGAAATCGAACTGAAGAAGATTCCATTCTTCGTGCGTGGCAAGGCCCGCCGCAACACCGAGCGCTACGCGCTGGAACGTGGCCTGGCCACCATCACCGTCGAGACACTGTATGACGCCAAAGCCCATTTCAGCCGTTGAGGCCAAGCGGGCCGTGGCGGCCACGCCGCTGCGGCTGGTCATCGTCACCATGGACTCGCACCTGGCCAGCGCGGTCGAGCGGGCCCGGCCTGGCCTGCGCCGGGACTTCCCCGGCCTGCAACTGACGCTGCATGCGGCGTCGGAATATGCCGGCAACGACGCCGCCACCGCACGCTGCATTGCCGACATCGCAGCGGCCGACATCATCGTCGCCGGCATGCTGTTCCTGGAAGACCACTTCCTGCCGGTGCTGCCGGCGCTGCAGGCCCGCCGCGACCACTGCGACGCGATGATCTGCATGGCCTCGGCGGCCGAAGTCACCCGGCTGACCCGGCTGGGCCACTTCGACATGAGCAAGCCGGCCAGCGGGCCGATGGCGCTGCTGAAGAAGCTGCGCGGCGGCGGCAAGGACAAGCCCGCTACCGGCGGTGCCGCGCAGATGAAGATGCTGCGCCGCCTGCCGCAGATGCTGCGCTTCATCCCTGGCACGGCGCAGGACGTGCGGGCCTACTTCATCACCCTGCAGTACTGGCTGGGTGGGTCCGACGAGAACATGCTGAACCTGGTGCGGCATGTGATCGACCGCGGTGCCGCCGGTGCGCGCCACGGCCTGCGCGGCCTGGTCAAGCCGGTCGCGCCGGTCGACTATCCCGAGGTCGGCGTCTACCACCCGCGCATGGCCGGGCGCCTGTCGGCGGATGCCGCCGCTCTGCCGCAGCCGGCGCAGGTGCAGGGCACGGTCGGTGTGCTGCTGCTGCGCAGCTACCTGCTGTCGAACAACGCCGGCCACTACGACGGTGTGATCGCCGCGCTGGAAGCACGCGGCCTGCGTGTCATCCCGGCGTTTGCAGCCGGGCTGGATTCACGCCCGGCGATCGACCAGTTCTTCCTGCAGGACGGCCGGCCGGTGGTCGACGCCGTGGTCTCGCTGACCGGCTTCTCGCTGGTGGGTGGCCCGGCCTACAACGACGCCAAGGCCGCCGAAGACGTGCTGGCCACGCTGGACGTGCCCTATGTGGCCGCGCATCCGGTCGAGTTCCAGACGCTGGACCAGTGGGGCGGCTCCGACCGCGGCCTGCTGCCGGTGGAATCCACCATCATGGTGGCCATCCCCGAGCTGGACGGCTCCACCGGCCCCATCGTCTTCGGTGGCCGGCCCGGCGCGGCCGGTGTCACCTGCCAGGGCTGCGACCACCACTGCACCTTCAAGGCGACCGACACCGCCCAGGACATGGCCTCCTGTCCCGAGCGGGCCCTGATGCTGGCCGCCCGGGTGGGCAAGCTGGTGGCCCTGCGCCGCAGCCAGCGCGCCCAGCGCAAGGTGGCGGTGGTGATCTTCAACTTCCCGCCCAACGCCGGCAACATCGGCAGCGCCGCCTACCTGTCGGTCTTCGAGTCGCTGTTCCACACCCTGGTGGCGATGCAGGCCCAGGGCTACAGCGTCGACCTGCCGGCCAGCGTGGACGCGCTGCGCGACGCGGTGCTGCAGGGCAACGCCCAGCAGCATGGTGCCGACGCCAATGTGCATGCGCTGATCCCCGCCGACGACCATGTGCGCCGCGAGCGCTGGCTGGCCGAGATCGAAGCCCAGTGGGGCCCGGCGCCGGGCCGCCAGCTGAGCAACGGCCGCGCCATCTGGGTGCTGGGCCGGCAGTTCGGCAATGTGCTGGTGGCGGTGCAACCGTCCTTCGGCTATGAAGGCGACCCGATGCGCCTGCTGTTCGAGAAGGGCCTGGCACCCACGCATGCCTTCTCGGCCTTCTACCGCTACCTGCGTGAAGACTTTGCCGCCGATGCGGTGCTGCACTTCGGCACCCATGGCGCGCTGGAATTCATGCCCGGCAAACAAAGTGGCATGGGCGGCCACTGCTGGCCCGACCGGCTGATCGCCGACCTGCCCAACATCTATCTGTATGCGTCGAACAACCCGTCCGAAGGCGCCATCGCCAAACGCCGCTCGGGCGCCACGCTGATCAGCTACCTGACGCCGCCCATCGCCCAGGCCGGTCTGTACAAGGGCCTGAACGACCTGAAGGGCAGCATCGAGCGCTGGCGCGGCCTGGCGCCGCTTGCCGCTGAGCGCGCCGAGCTGGCCCTGCTGCTGCAAAGCCAGGCGGCCGAGCTGAACCTGGCCGACGCCGAGCCGCTGTGGGACGCCACGCCCGCCGGCGATGCCGACGCCCGGGTGCAGCGCCTGGGCGACGCAGATGCTGGAGCTGGAATACACCCTGATCCCGCACGGCCTGCATGTGACCGGCCGCGCGCCGTCGCCGGCCGAGCGCACCGACATGCTGCTGGCCATGGCCGACGCATCGCATGGCCGCAGCCTGCCGCGCGAGACGGTGGCAGCGCTGGTGGCCGGCCGGGGTGCCGACCTGGCCCTGCAGGCCGGTGGCCTGCGCCGCGACGACGCCACCCTGGCGCTGCTGCAGGAACTGGCCGACGCCGATGCCCTGCTGGCCGTCGACACCGAGGTGTCGGCCCTGCTGCATGCGCTGGACGGTGGCTTCATCCGCCCGGCGCCCGGTGGCGACATCCTGCGCACGCCGGCGGTGCTGCCCACCGGCCGCAACATCCACGGCTTCGACCCCTTCCGCATCCCCAGCGCCTTTGCAGTCAAAGACGGTGCCAAGCAGGCCCAGCTGCTGCTGGACCGGCACCTGGCCGAGGGCCACCCGGCGCCCGAGTCCATCGCCATGGTGCTGTGGGGCAGCGACAACCTGAAGAACGAAGGCGCGCCAATCGCCCAGGCGCTGGCGCTGATGGGCGCGCTGCCGCGCTTCGACAGCTACGGCCGCATTGCCGGTGCCACGCTGATCCCGCTGGCCGACCTGGGCCGCCCGCGGGTGGACGTGGTGATCACGCTGTCGGGCATCTTCCGCGACCTGATGCCGCTGCAGATCCGCCTGCTGGCCGAAGCCGCCTTCCTGGCCGCGTCGGCCGACGAACCGCTGGCGATGAACTGGGTGCGCAAGCACGCGCTGGACTACCAGCAAGAGCATGGCTGCACGCTGGAGATCGCCGCACTGCGGGTCTACGGCAATGCCGAAGGCGCCTACGGCTCCAACGTCAACAACCTGGTCGAAAGCAGCAAGTGGGACGACGAAGGTGAACTGGCCGAGACCTACACCCGCCGCAAGGGCTTTGCCTACGGCCGCACCGGCCGCGCAGTGCAGCAGACCGCACTGCTGCAAGAGCGCGCTGGCCGATGTGCAGCTGACCTACCAGAACCTGGATTCGGTGGAGCTGGGCGTGACCACGGTGGACAACTACTTCGACACCCTGGGCGGCATCACCCAGGCCGTCAAGGTGGCCAAGGGCGGTGCCACGCCGCCGGTCTACATCGGCGACCAGACCAAGGGCGACGGCGCGGTGCGCACGCTGCACGAGCAGGTGGCACTCGAAACCCGCACCCGCATGCTCAACCCCAAGTGGTACGAGGGCATGCTGGAACACGGCTACGAAGGGGTGCGCCAGATCGAGGTGCATGTCACCAACACCATGGGCTGGTCGGCCACCACCGGCCAGGTGCAGCCCTGGGTCTACCAGCAGCTGACCGACACCTTCATGCTCGACCCCGCCATGCGGGACCGCCTGGCCAAGCTGAACCCCACCGCGTCGGCGCGGGTGGCCAACCGGCTTGATCGAAGCATCCGAACGCAATTACTGGCAACCCGATGCCGCCACCCTGGACGCCTTGCGCCGGGTGGGTGAAGAACTGGAAGACCGCCTCGAAGGCGTCTTTGTACCGTCCGTCAAGGACCCGGCCACTGAAAGGGCTGCCGCATGAACACCACCACCATCTCCCCGAGCCAGATCGCGCGCGGCCCCAAGCCGGGCCATCCACGCCTGGACGGCGAGGGCAGCCTGCAGGTGCAGCTCGACCCGTCGGTCAAGATCGGCACCGCCAAGGTGTTTGCCATCTACGGCAAGGGCGGCATCGGCAAGAGCACCACCAGCAGCAACCTCAGCGCCGCCTTCAGCAAGATGGGCAAGCGGGTGCTGCAGATCGGCTGCGACCCCAAGCACGACTCGACCTTCACCCTGACCAAGAAGATGCTGCCCACCGTCATCGACGTGCTGGAGACGGTGGACTTCCATGCCGAGGAACTGCGCGTCGAAGACTTCGTCTTCGAGGGCTACAACGGCGTGATGTGCGTGGAAGCCGGCGGTCCGCCGGCAGGCACCGGCTGCGGTGGCTACGTGGTCGGCCAGACGGTCAAGCTGCTGAAGGAGCACCACCTGCTGGAAGACACCGACGTGGTGATCTTCGACGTGCTGGGCGACGTGGTCTGCGGTGGTTTTGCCGCGCCGCTGCAGCATGCCGACCGGGCGATGATCGTCACCGCCAACGACTTTGATTCGATCTTCGCGATGAACCGCATCGTGCAGGCCATCGGCGCCAAGGCCAAGAACTACAACGTGCGCCTGGGCGGTGTCATCGCCAACCGCAGCGCGGGCACCGACCAGATCGACAAGTACAACGCCAAGATCGGCCTGGAACTGGCGGCGCACTTCCCCGACCTGGACGTGATCCGCCGCAGCCGGCTGAAGAAGAGCACGCTGTTCGAGATGGAGTACTCGCCCGAGCTGGAGAAGGTGCAGCGCGAGTACATGCGCCTGGCCGCCGACATGTGGCTGGGTGGCAAGGAATACAGCGCCGTGCCCATGAAAGACCGCGACATCTTCGACCTGCTGGGCTTTGATTGAGCCACGCCACCTTCTGCCTGCCCTGACCGCCTGACGCCATGAACAGCAGCACCTACACCACCCGCCGCGGCGAGATCCAGCACTACTTCGACCGCACAGCCGTGGCGGCCTGGGAAAAGCTGACCAGCGACGCGCCGGTGGGCCGCATCCGCACATCGGTGCGGGCGGGCCGTGACCAGATGCGCGCCACCTTGCTGGCCTGGCTGCCGGCCGACCTGCGTGGCCAGCGTGTGCTGGATGCCGGCTGCGGCACCGGCGCCCTGGCCATCGAGGCGGCGCGGCGCGGCGCCGAGGTGCTGGCCATCGACCTGTCGCCAACCCTGGTGGACCTGGCCCGCGCACGCGCGCCGGCCGATCTGGGCGGCGGCTGCATCGACTTCCGCAGCGGCGACATGCTCGATCCGGCCCTGGGCCCCTTCGACCATGTGGTGGCGATGGATTCGATCATCCACTACGCCACCGACGACGCCGTGGCCGCTTTGTCCAAGCTGGCCGAGCGCACCCGTGGCTCGATCAACTTCACCTTCGCGCCGCGCACTCCGCTGCTGGCCGCCATGATCAGCGTCGGCCGCCTGTTCCCGCGTGGCGACCGCGCGCCCTGGCTCAACCCGATGGCCGCTGACCGGCTGGCGGCCATGCGCGCACGCGATGCGGTGCTGCAGCATTGGCACGGCGGCAAGACCCACCGTGTCAACAGCGGCTTCTACAAGTCGCAAGCCCTGCAGTGGCTGGCGCCGGGGCAGCAGGGATGAACGCGCCGGGCCGCCCAGAGGCGCATTGCGCCATGCGCAGCACGCAGGTGCCGCAATGAGCCTGCAGCAACGCGCCATCCAGGGCTGGACGCGGCTGGGCACGCGCTTCCTGCCGTTTGCCGATGCCGCCAGCACCGACCTGCCGCTGGCCCGCTTGCTGCGGCTGTCGCTGTTCCAGGTGTCGGTCGGCATGGCGCTGGCGCTGCTCAACGGCACGCTCAACCGGGTGATGATCGTCGAGCTGGCGGTGCCGGCCTGGCTGGTCAGCCTGATGGTGGCGCTGCCCATCGTGTTTGCGCCGCTGCGCGCCCTGATCGGCCACAAGAGCGACAACCACTTGTCCGCGCTGGGCTGGAAGCGTGTGCCCTACATCTGGTTTGGCTCGCTGATGATGTTCGGCGGTCTGGCCATCATTCCGTTTGCGGTGCTGGTGCTGACCGGCCAGGGCGAAGGCCCGGCCTGGGTGGGCCATGCCGGCGCGGCACTTGGTTTCTTGCTGTTGGGTGCCGGTGTGCACACCACCCAGACCGCCGGCCTGGCCTTGGCCACCGACCTGGCGCCGGCCGACACCCGGCCGCGCGTGGTGGCACTGCTGTATGTGTCGCTGCTGCTGGGCATGGTGGTCAGCTCGCTGGCCTTCAGCTGGTTGCTGGCGGATTTCAGCGGCACGCGCCTGGTGCAGGTGGTGCAGGGCGCCGCTGTGCTGGCCATCGCTGCTGAACGCCGTGGCCTTGTGGAAACAAGAGCCGCGGCGGCCGCGTGCTGCGCGCCAGGTCGACGCACCGGCGGCCAGTTTCCGGCAAGCCTGGGCGGTGTTCATCCACCTGCCACGTGCGCGCCGCCTGATGTGGGCCGTGGGTCTGGGCACCGCAGCCTTCAGCATGCAGGACATCCTGCTGGAGCCCTATGGCGGCCAGATCCTGGGTCTGACGCGTGGGCAACACCTCGGCGCTGACGGCGCTCACCGCCTGGGGTGCGCTGGTCGCCTTCATGGTGGCTGCCAGGCGCCTGCAGCAAGGCGCTGACCCGGTGCGCTTGGCCGCCCACGGTGCGCTGATCGGCGTGGTGGCCTTTGCGGCGGTGATCTTCGCCAACCCCTTGGGCATGCCGCTGGTGTTCTACACCGGTGCGGTGCTCATCGGCCTGGGCGGTGGCCTGTTTGCAGTGTGCACGCTGACCGAGGCCATGGGCCTGGATGTCAGCGCCGGCGCCAGCACCGGGCTGGGCCACGGCATTGCGCTGGGCGCCTTACGGGGCCGTGCAGGCCACGGCCATGGGCGTGGCGGTGGCGCTGGGCGGTGGCCTGCGTGACCTGGTGTCCCATTTGGTCGACAGTGGCTGGATCGGTGGCGCGCTCAACAGCCCGGTCACCGGCTACGGCGTGGTCTACCACCTCGAAATTTTCTTGTTGTTTGCGACCCTGGTGGCGCTGGGCCCGCTGGTGCGCCGCCAGCGCGGCGCTCAGCCTGACCGACCACCGTCATCGCAACCCCAAGTTCGGCCTGGCCGAGTTCCCCGGCTGAGCCGCTGCGCCCCTGACGCTGCCACGCCTGTTTTCACGCTTTCAAGGAGAAATCCATGTACTCCGGTGCCATCACCTCCACCATCGACGTTGCCCAGGTCGTGCTCTACATCTTCTGGGTGTTTTTCTTCGGCCTGGTCTATTACCTGCACCGCGAGAGCAAGCGCGAAGGCTATCCGCTTGAAAGCGACACCGGCATGGGCCGCAACCGCTATGAAGGCTTTCCCGCCACACCCGAGCCCAAGACCTACACGCTGGCCAATGGCGAGGTGTGGCTGGCGCCCGGTCCCAACTCGGCGCACGAGGAACTCAAGGGCGGTGAATTCACTTCCCGCATCCCGGGGTCGCCGATCGTGCCCATCGGCAACCCGATGCTGGCTGGTGTGGGCCCCGGCGCCTATGCCCAGCGCGCCGATGTGCCGGACATGACCCTGGAAGGCGACGCTGCGCATCGTGCCGCTGCGCGACACCACCGACTACGACGTCGCCCACCAGGACCCGGACCCGCGCGGCATGCAAGTGCTGGGCGCCGACGGCAAGGTGGGCGGTACTGTGGTCGACCTGTGGGTTGACCGTTCGGAAGCGATCTTCCGTTACATCGAACTGGAAGTGGATGCGCCGGCAGGCAAGCGCCGCGTGCTGCTGCCGATGAACTTTGCCCGTGTCACCCACACCTTCGTCAAGGTCCGGTCCATCCTGGCCGATCACTTTGCCGATGTACCTGGCCTGCGCCAGCCCGGCCGTGTCACCCGCCTGGAAGAGGAGAAGGTCATGGCTTATTACGGCGCTGGCACCCTCTATGCCACCCCGGGCCGCCAGGAGCCGCTGCTGTGAAAGCCAAGCGCAACCTCCCCCATGTGACCGAGCACGACGACGAGGCCTTGCCAGGCCTGCCGTCGCCGCTGCCCGCCGGTGAGCGTCTGCTGTGGCGTGGCGCGCCCGACTGGCGTGTGCTCGCCCGCTACAGCTTCCACCTGCGCAAGGTGGCCGCCTACTTTGCCGTGTTGATCGTCTGGCGCATCGTCACCAGCCTGGTCGATGGCGGTACGCCGGTCGACGCAGCGGCGACGCTGTTGTGGACCGTGCCGATGGCGGGCATGGCGCTGGGCCTGATTGCCCTGCTGTCCTGGCTGGCGGCCACCAACACCGTGTACACCCTGACCGACCGGCGCCTGGTGATGCGGGTGGGCATCGTGCTGACGGTCACCTTCAATCTGCCGTTGCGGCGCATCGAGACCGCCCGCCTGCATGCCCTGCCCAACGGTGCGGGCGACATCGCCCTGGTGCTGAATCCTCAGGACCGCATCGGCTACATCCATCTGTGGCCGCATGCGCGTCCCTGGTGCTTCACCCGCACCGAGCCGATGCTGCGCGCCTTGCCGGATGCTGCGCCGGTGGCACGGCTGCTGGCCGATGCGCTACAGCAGTCCTTGGTCACGCCGGTGCGGGTCCATGGCGAGCGCGCCGGGGCCGAAGTGGTCGGCGGCAGGGCTGCCGCCGAGGCCAGCCACGGCAATCGCCCGCCGATGGCCGGCGCTGCGAACGCCGCCTGAGCCCCAGGCTTGACCTGGCACGCACAGCGCCGCCCACACTGATAGTCACTGCAGCGAGATCCACTTGATGTCCCAAGCCCCCTTGACCCGGTCCGACCTGCCCCTGCTGCACGGCGAGCACCAGCCTGTACCGCGCGCACCGTTGTTGGCGGCGGCTGCACTGGTGGTCGCGACCTTGATCGGTGTGGCCACGGTCCGCGCGACGGGCGTGGACATCTCGACCCGCAGCCAGGCTGCGGTCGTGGCCCAGCGGGTGCTGCAGTTCGAAGACCAGGCCGACGGCAGCGTGCGCGTGCTGGAGCCACGCCACGGCGAAGCGGCGCGTGTGTTGCAGGTGGTGGATGCGGGCGCGGGCGGCTTTTTGCGCGGCGCCATGCGTGCGCTGGTGCGCCAGCGCCGCGCCGCCGGCGTCGGTGCCGAGGCACCTTTTGTGCTGACCGCGCGCGCCGACGGCCGCCTCACCCTGGTCGACCCCGCCACCAACGAGCGGCTGGACCTTGAATCCTTTGGCCCTGCCAACGCTGCGGTGTTTGCGCAGTTGCTGGCCGCCCGTTGATCCCCGGAGAACCCCATGAACACCACAAGCACCGTCGACACCCTGGCCGTCAGCGCATCGCTGGACAGCCCCACGGCCGCCATCGACCGCGCCCGTGCTGAATCACTGCTGACGCCGCGCTTCTACACCACCGACTTCAAGGCCATGGACAGGCTGGACATCTCGCCGGTGCGCGCCGAGTGGGACAAGATGATGGCCGAGTACGAAGGCGACAACAACCACGACCACTTCCAGCGCGACGAGCAATTCAAGGCCGAGATCCAGGAACTGCCGCCGGCGCTGAAGCAGGAGTTTCTCGACTTTCTGGTCAGCTCGATGACCTCCGAGTATTCGGGCTGCCTGCTCTACAACGAGATCCGCAAAAACGTCAGCAACCCCGACATCAAACAGTTGATGACCTTCATGACGCGGGATGAATCACGCCATGCCAGCTTCATCAACAGCGCACTGAAAGACTATGGGCTGGGTGTCGACTTGGGCACGCTCAAGCGCACCAAGGCTGTCACCTACTTCAAGCCCAAGTACATCTTCTACGCCACCTACCTGTCGGAGAAGATTGGTTATGCGCGCTACATCGCCATTTACCGACAGCTGGAGCGTCACCCTGAGCTGCGCTTCCACCCGATCTTTCGCTGGTTCGAGCGCTGGTGCAACGATGAATTCCGCCATGGCGAATCCTTTGCCCTGATCATGCGTTCGCAGCCCAAGCTGCTGAGCGGGGTCAACAAGCTGTGGATCCGGTTCTTCCTGGTGGCGGTGTACGCCACCATGTTTGTGCGCGACCACAACCGGCCGGAGATGCACCAGGCCATGGGCCTGGACGCCGACGCCTACGACTTCGACGTCTACCGCATCACCAACGCTTGCACCAAGCAGGTGTTCCCGCTGTCGCTGGACACCGACCACCCGAGCTTCCGCGCCGGCTTGCGCCGCCTCTGCGATCTGCAGACCGAGGTGGACGCCGCCAAGCAGCGCGGTGGTGTGTGGGGCAAGTTGATCCAGGCCAAGTGCGCCGTGCAGGCCTTTGGCAGCTTTGCGCGCTTGTACCTGCTGCCGGTGCACAAGCACGAGCTGCCTGCCACCATCCGCATGGCACCGGTGTGGTGAGTGGCTGTGCCCTGATCGCCGTGGGCCACAGCCTGCGCCAAGGCCGCCATGTCTGACCTGGTGCTGCCCATCGTCTACACGCTGTTTGTCTGGTGGTTCAGCACCGGCGTGATCCTGTATCTGGATGGGCTGCCCCGGCGTACGTTTCCGCTGACGCTGCAGGCCGCCACGCTGATGCTGGGTGCTGCGCTGTATGCCTTGGTGCACACCCGCAACGACACGTCGGTGGCGGGTGCGTATTGCGCCTTCACCTGCGCGCTGCTGGTCTGGGCCTGGCAGGAAGTGGCGTTCTTGCTGGGTGTGGTGACGGGCCCGCGTCGCAGCGCCTGCCCGCCCGGCGCCAGCGGTTGGCGGCGCACCGGTTATGCGGTGCAGGCCGTGCTGTACCACGAGCTGGCGCTGATCTTGTTGGCCATTGCCGTGGTGGCCTGTGTCGGGACGGGTGAAAACCGGGTCGGCATCTGGACCTTCATGGCGCTGTGGGGCATGCGGCAGAGTGCCAAGCTCAACATCTTTCTGGGCGTGCGCAACATCGGCGACAACTTCTTGCCGCCGCATTTGCGCTACATGGCCAGCTACTTCAAGCGCGCGCCGATGAACCCGCTGTTTCCGGTGTCGGTCACCCTGGCCACCGGCTCTGCCGTGCTGGTGTGGTGGCACCTGCTGGAAGGTCAGGTCAGCGCGTTTGATGCCGCCGGGCTGTCGCTGGTGGGCACCATGCTGGCCCTGGGTGCGCTGGAGCATTGGCTGCTGGTGCTGCCCCTGCCCAGCGAAGCGCTGTGGCGCTGGAGCATGCAATCGCACCGGAAGACACAGCAAAAAGCGGCCGATGCCGCGCCAGCAGTGCCTGGCTCGCTGCCGTCCGAGGCGGGCTGAACCTGGCCAGGCGCGCCGGGCCGCTGCGGGCCCTGGCTTGGATGTTGTCGCGGTTTGCGGTCTGCGGCCTGCGATCTCGTCGAAATGAGCGACCGGTCTGATGCATGGCGTCGGCCTGGAATCGGTTTTACAGCACGCTTGCCTAACGCATTAGCTGGGCATTCTCAACCTGCTGGTACTGGTGCTGGTACTGGTACTGGTACTGGTGCTGGTGCTGATCGCGCAGCGGGCGCCGCTGCATATTCAGCAGATTTCAAGCCTGTCAAAGTGCTGCTTCTGCGCATTTGTCGAGCCGGGTTTACCGCATGGGACCAGATACCACAACAAGCTTTGCAACTTGCACTCAGATTGGTTGACCCTGCCAATAGTGTCAAGTTAAACTAACACTACAGCATGTCAAGGTAGCGATACACGCGGCTGTGAGGGAGACCAGATGGCCTCAAGAGCCATGACCCACGTGCGGGTTCAGCACGGGAGTGATCGAAAGATCTGACTAGGAGATCGGTATGGAGATTGATCCGAACAGGGTATGGCCCACAGGGCTCACCTTGGCCGAAAGCGAAGAACTGCACCGCCACGTCATTGAAGGCACGCGCATCTTCGGTTTCATCGCCGCACTGGCGCACCTGCTGGCGTACATCTATACGCCGTGGCTCCACTGAAGGGATAGAACATGAACCAAGGCAAGATTTGGCTTGTGGTCAACCCCAGCGTGGGCCTGCCACTGTTTCTGGGCGGCGTGGCCGTCATCGCATTGGCGGTGCACACCGCTGTGCTGACGACAACGGCCTGGTACCCGGCGTACTACAGCGGCAAGGCTGCTGTGGCGGCCGTGATGCCGAAATCAGCAGCGGTCACGCCGGCGCCAGTGGCGACAGCCCCGGCCGACGCAACAACGCTGGTGGCAAAGGCCAACGCCCCCAAACCCTAGTGAGGTTTGGATGGCCGCAGGTCCGACAGGGGCCGGGATCGCAAGATCCCGGCCCCTGTTCTGTCTGGTTGACTGGATCGATGGATGGATCGATCGATGGATGGATCGATGGAAGGCAGCCGCAGCATGCTCCCGCACCCACCATGGCGGACACAGGTGCAGACCAAGGCACTGACCGCCGGACCGGCGCAGGCTGCTGTCTCCAAGTCCCCTGGCGCTTCTCGGCATGTCTGATCCAATGGATGTCCCGTGAACTATCTGAGTTTTGAACAGGCGGACATCGGCGATGGCTTTGCCGTGCTGGAGGCGATGGCGTCCACCATGGCCGCCCAGCATGCGGCGGTCATGGCTGAAGTGCAGGCGGTCCTGGATTGGGCCTGGCGCACCTATCCAGACACCCACGGCCCGGTGGACGATGGCATGCACTGGGACCACGACCTGCAGGTGGTGATCGAAGCCGGGGGGTGGCACAGGGTCACGCTGACGCTGACGGGTAGCACCCGCTTTGTGGACGGTGTGCTGGCGGCATTTGCCGACGACGCAGACTGAACTGTCTGGCGGCGCCTTGTGGCCCACGCTTGCTGCGGCGCAGCGGCCCAAGCCTGTGCCCGTTTTTGCTGGGGCCGCCGCAGGCGCTGGCAATGCCGGTGTCGCGCGCCAGGCAGGCGCGCGGACGCTCAGTCGGGTGTGGCGCCGAGCACTGCGCTGTGGCGACGCGCCTTGCGGATCAGCGGGGCCATGGTTGCCAGCGTGGCCAGCAGCAGCAGCACTTCCAGGCTGTAGACGGCGATGTAGCCCGACGCTGGTCCGCTCCAGCCGTCCGGCAGCATCTGGTGGTTGGCCAGGGCCTGGACCGCATCACGGCCCAGGCCGCCCAGGGCCACGGCCACGCCGGCGGCGGTGGCCTGGACCGCGCCCCAGGCACCCAGTGCCAGGCCAGCCTGGTCCTTGGGGGCCAGGTGCATGGTGGCAGTGAGGGTGCCATGCCCGAACAGCCCGCCACCAAAGCCGATCAGCAGCACGCCCAGACCAAACAGCAGGGTCGATTGCAGTGTTGCCGCCGCAATCACCGCTGCAAAGGCCGCGACGCCGCACAGGGCGCCCTGGCTGGAGATGCGGAATGCGTCAGCGCCTTGCGTCAGAACCCGCGAGGCCAGCCAGAAGCCCAGCAGGCCGCCCGTGGCCAGCGTGGCGGTGAGCAAGGTGGTGGCACTGACACTCAGGTGCAGGATGTCCCCGCCGTATGGCTCCAGCAACACATCCTGCATGCTGAAAGCCATCGTGCCCAGGCCGACTGCCACCAGGCGCCGCCGTGCGCCCGGACCGCTGGCAAAGCAGGCCCAGCTGTCGCGGAAGCTGGGGGCTGCTTTGTCGTCTTGCGCGCCGCGCCGCGGTCGCCGTAGCTCCTGCTTCCACAGTGCCAGCATGTTCAGCACGATGGTGGCAACGGCCGAGCCCTGGATCACCTCGATCAGGCGACCCGGGCTGAAGTCCTGCAGCAGGGCACCGAAGACCAGCGCGCTGACGATGCTGCCCACCAGCAACATCACGTACATCAGGCCGACCACGCGGGGGCGGGCCGCTTCGGGTGCCAGGTCGGTGGCCAGGGCCAGGCCGGCGGTCTGGGTGATGTGCAGCCCGGCACCCACCAGCAAGAACGCCAGGCCAGCGCCGGCCTGGCCGACCCAGGTGGGCCACTGGGCCGAGTTGCCGCCGCCAGACAGCACCAGCAAGGCAAACGGCATGATGGCCAGGCCACCAAACTGCACCATCGTGCCCTTCCAGATGAAGGGCACGCGGCGCCAGCCCAGCGCCGACCGGTGGTTGTCCGATTTGTGGCCCACCAAGGCACGGAAGGGTGCAAACAGCACCGGCAGCGAAATCATCACCGCCACCAGCGATGCAGGCACGCCCAGCTCGACGATCATCACCCGGTTGAGCGTGCCCACCAGCAGCACCAGCGCCATGCCCACCGACACCTGGAACAGCGACAAGCGCAGCAAGCGGCCCAGCGGCAGCTCGGGCGTGGCCGCATCGGCAAAGGGCAGAAAGCGCGGGCCGGCATCCACCCACGCGCGCATCATCTTTTTGCTCAGGGAATTCATGGCGAGAAATTGGGGCGCCGGGCGGCTGGCGATGTGTGCGCTGCGCCGCAGGCCCGCCTGCGGGCGGGGCCGGGTTCAGGCCGGCAGGCCGGGGGCGTCAGCGTTGGCACGGGCATCGATCAGGTCTGAAGGCATGCGAAAGCGCACGCTCTCCGTCTTGCCGGGCAGCTGGCGCACGCTGGCGCGCACCCAGGGCCTGCAGCCGGTCGCAGACCCCGCGCACCAATGTTTCGGGCGTGCTGGCGCCGGCGGTCACGCCGATGCAGCGCGCACCCAGCAACCAGCTGGGCTCGATCTGGCTGGCGTCTTCCACCAGCCAGGCCGGCACCCCTTGCTGCTCACCCACCTCGCGCAGCCGGCAGGCATTGCTGCTGTTGCGTGCGCCCACCACCAGCAGGCGATCGACCCGCTGTGCCATCACCCGCACGGCGGTCTGGCGGTTCTGCGTGGCGTAGCAGATGTCGGCCAGCGCCGGACCTTCGATGCCGGGAAAGCGCGCCTCCAGCAGGTCGATGATGTCGCGGGTGTCGTCCACGCTGAGTGTGGTCTGGGTGACATAGGCCAGCGGTGTGGCGGCTGGCAGATCCAGCGCACGCACCGCAGCGGCCGTGGCGATGACATGCGCCGGCCCGTCGATGCGGCCCAGGATGCCGACCACCTCGTCGTGCCCGGCATGGCCGATCACCAGCACCGTGCGGCCCGCCTGCGCATAGCGCTGGGCCTGCAGTTGCACCTTGGCCACCAGCGGGCAGGTGGCGTCGATCACGCGCAGCTGGCGCGCACGCGCCTGGTCCACCACCTGTTGCGCCACGCCGTGGGCACTGAAGATGGTGACCGCCTGCAGCGGGATCTGGTCGATCTGGTCGACAAACACCGCCCCGCGCGCGCGCAGGTCCTGCACCACATGGCCGTTGTGCACGATTTCATGGAACACATAGACCGGGGCGCCGAACAGGGCCAGCGCCTGGTCGACCACGTCGATTGCCCGCACCACACCGGCACAAAAGCCGCGGGGTTGGGCCAGCAGCAGGTCGGCGGGGGCGACGCGCATGTCCATGGCGGTGGGTGGATCTGCCGCGGCTGGCGTGGCCAGGGTCAGGGCTTGGCGGGCGTCTTGTCGCCGCCGGCCACGGTCTGGGCCACTTGGGCCACTTGGGCCACTTGGGCCACTGCAGCTGCCGCCACAGCCGTGCTGTCTGCGGCTGCAGCGGCGGTGGCCGCTGCAGCGCTGCCCCAGGGGCCGGCCAGGGCCGGGTGGTCCTTGAGCATGGGCGCACCCTTCAGCGGCTTGTTCAGGCCCTGGTGGCAGGTGGCGCAGTTGACCTTGGCCACATCACCCAGTTCGCCCAGCCGGTTGGCTGGAAACACCGGGGTCAGCGGCACGATGTAGGCGTTGTTCACGTCACGCGCCATGTTGATGCCGTGGTAGGCCTGGGTGCGGGTGAGCGGGCTCTCGGCCCATTCGGCGTGCGAACGGGTGTTGTGGCAGTGGGTGCAGTTGACACCCAGCGACTGGCTCATGTGCACCATCAGGCCGAAGGTGCCTTCGGTCTGGCGGATGCTGGCCACGTTGCCGGTGGGCAGCGCCGTGGTGCCGGCCGCACGGATGCGTTCATTGCCCAGCAGGTAGGGCGTGAACGGGTCCAGGCCCAGGCTGGTGTAGCCGGCTGCCATCGACACCTGGTTCTGGCCACCCGACTCTGCCGTGGTGCCGCCCGACGAGCGGGTGGGCGGCGCGGTGAACCACACCTTTTCCGGCACCGGCGCACCGCGGTGGCAGGTGTAGCAGGTGACGCCGGTCGGTGCGACGTGGTTCTTCCAGTCGCTGTTGATGTGGCGTGTCATCGCAATCATCTTGCGCGCCACCACCTTGGTGTAGAGCTTGTCCGAGGACAGGGCCTCACCCTCGGCATGGCAGTAGGCACAGCCCTGCTTGGGTGCCACCCAGGCGGTGATCGCCAGCATGGTGCGGGTGAATTCGCTGGCGGGCAGATCGCCCAGCACCTGCACGTTCTGGTACACGTCCTTGGACAGCGGTGCACCTGCGGCCACCGGGATCGCGGGGATAGCCGCCGGCAGGGTCTGTGCCGCTTCAATCGGGCCGGCGATGCGCGGGTTGACCACGGCGCCCATGGCGGTGCCACGGTAGCCGGTCTGCGTGCTCTCCATCGACGGGCGCTCGCAGCCGCTGAGCAGCAGGGCGCCCAGCATCGTGCTCAGCAGGGCGGTGTGGATGCGCTTCATGCGGATCACCTCTTTGCGTTGGGGAAGTTCTGGCCGCCAGAGCGGCCAGAGGGGTGCCTGGCTGCCGGCTGTGCCGGTGCGTTGGCAGCGCCCCCGGGTCGGGGGGCGCCTGGAGCGCCAGGCCGCAGGCTCACTTGGGTGCCAGCGACGGATCTGGGCCGGTCGGGTAGGCGGCCGGGTAGGACGGCGCAACACCGTGCTCCACCGCCCACAGGTACCAGTTGTCGACCACGGTGCCGGTCAGCAGGATGCCGATGCCGCCGGTCACGGTCGTCAGCACGGCGAACCACCAGGCCCAGCGGTGGATGGATTCCATCGAGGCATTGAAGCCCATGGTCCAGCGCCAGAACAAGGCGGCACGCTCGCTGGCGGTGCCGCGGTCATAGATCTGCTCGATTTCACGCTCGCCGCCGAAGCGGCTGACCGCCAGGATGGTGGCCGCATGCATCGCGAAGATCAGCGCCGACCCGTAGAGGAAGGCGATCGACAGCATGTGGAAGGGGTTGTAGAACAGGTTGCCGTAGCGCAGCGAAAACGCGGCGGTCCAGTCCAGGTGCGGGAAGATGCCGAAGGGCACGGCCTCGCTCCAGCTGCCCATCATCACCGGGCGGATGAAGCCCAGCACCAGGAACAACCAGATCGCTGCGGCAAAGGCCCAGGGGATGTGGGTGCCGATGCCCAGCGCCTTGGAGCGGCGGTACATGCGCAGCCACCACAGCAGGATCGACAGCGTCAGGAAGAAGCCGGCCAACAGCCACCAGCCGCCCTTGGCCAGCGGTGGAATGCTGAGCCCGTATTCGGCCGCCGGCGGCTCCAGCGCCAGCCAGAACAGCTGCCGCACAAACTGCACCGGGTCCCAGTTCACTTGGGCCAGCATGTTCAGGCCGATGATCTCGAAGGCGATGAAGCCGCAGATCAGCGACACCACACCCAGCCAGCCCAGGTAGATCGGGCCCAGCTGCGCGTCACCGATGCGGCCCAGCAGGTGCACATGCAGCGGCGGGCCCTGGCGTTGCTGCTCTTCGCCCGGGTAGCTCAGCGGCACCCCGGGGTACGACGGCCCGTGCACTTGCACCCGGGTGAAGATGTTTTGGTACTCAGCCATCTCTAGGCTCCTAACTCAATGAATACGCGCAGATCCAAACCAAGCAGGCGCTGCGGATCCGGCTTGGCCGGGCCGCCGGCGCCCGCCCCCCTGGGGGGGAGCGCCGCAGGCGCTTCGGGGGGGCGTGATCAACCCCAGATCGGCAAGCGCAGCCACCAGCCCCACCATTCGGGCCATCCGCGGGTCCAGAAGGGCCCGCTGATGATGATGCACACCGCACTCCAGAAGCCTGCCGACAGCGCCAGGAACAAGCCCAGGCGGTGGATGCCCAGCGAGCCGATCGAGTAGCCGATGGTGTCGCGGAAGAAGGTGTTTTCGTGCTCCGGCGTCTTCACCGCTTCACCGACTGGCGGGTTGGTCATGGCCAGGATCAGGCCGCCGTGCATCGCCAGCGCCAGCGCGTTCGTGAAGAAGAACGTGATGGCCAGCATGTGCGCCGGGTTGTAGTGGAAGTGCAGGTACTGGTAGCCGGTGTTCGACACCCAGTCCAGGTGGCTCAGGATGCCGTAGGGGAAGCCATGGCCCCAGGCGCCCAGCAGCAGCGGGCGGAAGATCACCAGCGTGACATAGGCCAGGATGGCCACGCTGAAGGCGATCGGCACATGGAAGCCCATGCCCAACTTGCGGCAGATCTCGACCTCGCGCAGGGCCCAGGAGATGAAGGCACCGGTCGCGCAGATCGTGATCACCTGCCACAAGCCGCCTTCGGCCATGGGCGCCATGCGCAGGCCGTAGCTCAGGTCAGGCGGGGCGATGTTGATCTGCCAGATGTTCCAGGTGTCGCCCATGCTGGCGCCCCAGATGATCAGCGCAGTGCCGAGGATCGAGAACAGCGCGGCGGTGACACCGAAGAAGCCGATGTAGAACGGCCCGATCCAGAAGTCGAACAAGTCGCCCCCGAGCAGGGTGCCACCACGGACCCGGTATTTCTTTTCAAAGCTGAGCATGGCCATTGCCGGCTCCCGGTTTGCTGGCCCCTGTCACCACGTCGGGTGGCAGGCAGCCGGTCTTGCGAATTCTTGGCAGCCAGCAAGGCCCGGAGGCCCCGCTGACTGCGGTTGTGCATGGAAGCACTGCAGCCGGGCCGTCAGGCCTTGGGCGGCAGAATTTCCATTTGCACGGCAGCTGTCTTGGGCTTTTTCGCGCCATCGAGCCAGTTGAACTTGTCAGTGCTGAGCAGGATGAAGTGAATCAGGATGGCCAAGCCAAACAGAAACGTGCCCATCGCGACCAGGATTCGGCGCGGATCAAACAACAACCACAATCTCCACATGGGAAGACTCCTTTAAGGGATGTAGGACATGAAGGTGTAGACCGCCGACTTGACGCCTGCAATCAACGACCCCTCTCCCTCGGCGCCTGGCAACCAGGTCCGCCAGCGCATGGTCAGCATCTGGGCGATGAGGGCGATCACCAGAAACACGGCAAAGCCGACACAGAACACCAAGGGCGACAGCGCGCCGCCGCCAGGGTGTTGAACATCGGACTTGAGTGCTGAAGCTGCCATGGTTTGCTCCTTGTTGAGCGGGTTCGAAATGGGTGCTAGCGGCTTACAGCCACGAGCGCCAATTCCAGACCAGGACGTGCGCGACGATCGCGATCACGGTGAAGCCGATGAAGCTGCTCACGAACAAGCCGTGAAACTCCCGTGCTTCCTGTTCAGTCAATCCGGACAGCGAGCCTTGTCGGTCGTTTGCCATGACGTCTTTCCTTTTTCAATGGGCCTCGCGGCCTGGATTGGCCTTTCGGCCGCCGTTGACAGCCCCGCCGGCGCCGGCGATGAAGCCGGTGCTGGTGGCGCTGCCGTTACCGCGCTGCGCCCGCGCGGTTGGGTTGCCCCGGCCCGCGTTGCCGCGTGCCGGATCAAGGGGTGGGTGCGCGGCGTTCATGCCGGCACACCATTGGTCAATGCGGCCCGTGCGCGCCGTACCCGGTCGGCGGTGACGCGTGCTTCACCGGCTGCGCGGGCGTCGGCCTCGGCGCGGTCGCGCAGGCGCTTGGCGGCCGAGATCTGCACCAGCACCGGCTGGGCGCTGACCAGTTCGTCCAGCAGGCGCTGGGCGTCGTCGTCCCAGGGGCTGTTGGTGGCCTCGTCCAGCCGCGACGGCGTGGGCTGCACCCGGTCCAGGTCGGTGCCCAGCGGCAGCACATGGAACAGCGCATCAAACAGCGCATTGCAGTACTCCTGCAGGATGTAGGTGGCGCCGGCATAGCCCATGAACGGTGTGCCGGTGGCGCGGCGGATGATGGCGCCGGGGAACGAGGCCGGGATGTAGCTGGGCCGCGGGCCATGGCCACCGCCGGCTTCCGCCAGGTACATGCGCTCGTTGTAGCTGCCGAACATCACCAGGGGCGGCTTGTCGTGCGTCATCTGGCGGATGGCGGCGTTGTCGGTCTTGGCGCCAGGAACGCGCGGCACCGCAAACTGGCAAGGCAGGCCCAGCTCGTCTTCCAGGTAGTGGCGCAGACCGCGGGTGTAGGTTTCGCCGGCCACCACTGCAAAGCTGGCGGTGCCGAAGAAGTCTTGCGTGACCGAGCGCCACAGGTCCCACACCGGCTTGACCGTGGTGTGCTTCTCGCGCTCGATGAAGGGTTCCGGGTCCAGGCCCAGCAGGGCACCCAGGCTGCGCAGGAACTTGGTGGTGCTGTGCAGGCCGATCGGCGCTTGCAGCCAGGGCCGCTCCAGCGCCTCGCAGAGCATGGTGCCGTATTCGCGGTACAGGTTGATGTTGGCGTCGGCGTCGGCCAGTTGCTGCACATCGGCCAGGTGGCTGCCCAGCGGGAACACCATGTTGATCTCGGCGCCGATGCCTTCGACCAGGCGGCGGATCTCATGCAGGTCGCTGGGCAGGTTGAAGCTGCCGTAGCTGGGGCCGATGATGTTGACGCGGGGCTTGCTGCCGACCGGCCGCTCGGCCAGCGGCTTGCGCGCCGGGATGTGGCGCAGGCCGTACTGGGCCCACAGCCAGAACATGGCGCGGTTGGCGCATTGCCACTGGTCTTCGTCGATGGTGCGCGGCAGGAAGCGTTGCAGCGCCGTGCCTTCGGGCGTGACGCCGCCGCCGATCATCTCGGCGATGCTGCCGGTCACCACCACGCTGGGCAGGTCGGGGTCGAGCGTGGCGTGGGCGCGCTTCATCGCGCCTTCGGTGCCCTCGCGGCCCAGTTGCTCTTCGGCCAGGCCAGTGACGACGATCGGCAGCTCATGCGGCGGCAGTGCGTCGGTGTAGTGCAGCACGCTGGTGACCGGCAGGTTCTCGCAGCCCACCGGACCGTCGATCACCACCTGCAGGCCCTTGATGGCGGTGAACACATACACCGCACCCCAGTAGCCGCCGGCACGGTCGTGGTCGAGGACTAGCATGTGCTGGCCTCCTGCAAGCGCGCTGTTGTGACCAAGCGCGCGCCGCAGACCCGGCTTTGCCGGGCTGCAGGGGCGGCTCCCTTGAGGGGGCTGCGGCCGGACACAAACGGCGCGCCGTTTGTGCCTGCCGATGGGCTGGGGCTCTGGACCAGCGCGGCCTGCAAGGCCGCCGGAGGCGCTACGGGGGTGGGCTTCACAGCATCGCCTCCGCTTTACGCTTGGCGTGGAGTTTGATGACCTGGCGCTTGAAGTCGGCGCGGAACTCCGGCCGTGCCTTGGGCGTGTCGGTCCAGACACCGGCCTTGTCGCCCTGGCCGGCATCACCGAAGAAGTCGGCCATGGTGTCGAAGCGGTGCTTGTTGGCGATCGCCGCATTGATCACCGCAGCCAGTGAGCCGGCACCGGCCGGGCCCATCAAGGGCCGGGCCGAGATCAGGTTGGTGAAGTACAGGCCGGGGATGCGGGCTTCCTTGGCGGCCTGCACCACCGGCGTGGTGCCGATCGCCAGATCGGGCTTGAATGCATGCATCGCGGCAATGTCCTGCTCCAGGCTGGCGCGGTACTGCACATGCACACCGCGCGCTTCCAGCCACTGGCGGTCGGTATCGCTCCAGGGCGTGCGCGGGCAGGCCGTGCCCACATAGCGCAGGTCGGCGCCGCTTTCCACCAGCAGGCGGGCGACGATCAGCTCACTGCCTTCGTAGCCTGACAGCGTGATGCGGCCCTTGATCGGCTTGGCCGCCAGGGCGCTGCGGATGGCGGGCAGGATGCGGTTCTTGGCCGCGTCGATCAGGGCCTGGGGCACGTTGACCGCCTGGCCGATGGCTTGCAGCCAGGCTTCGGTGCCGTCATGGCCCACCGGTGCCGAGCCGACGATGGGCCGGCCGGCGGCCTCGAATTCGCGCACGCTGGCGGTGTAGAACGGGTGGATGGCCGCGACCACACTGCCGTCGAGCGCGGCATACAGCTCACGCCATTCACGGGTGGGCACCACCGGGCCGGCAGCCAGGCCCATGGGCTCGAGCATCATGCCCAGGATCACCGGGTCGGCCGGGAACATCTCGCCCAGCAGGGTGACGGTGGGCTTGGCATTGCGCCCGCCCTGCGGTGCCTGCACCGGGCCGGCTTCGACCTCGGTGCGGGCGTACTTCAGCATGGCACCGGCCAGCACATCCTTGGCCTCGGCATGGGTGGGCACGCCAAAGCCCGGCACGTCGATGCCGATGATGCGCACACCGTTGATCTGCTTGGGCAACAGCTGCAGCGGCACGCCGCTGGCGGTGGGCACGCACAGGTTGATCAGCACGATGCTGTCGTATTGCTCCGGGTCGGCCAGCTTGAAGGTGGCGTCGCGGATGTCCTCGAACAGCTTGCCGGTGACCAGGCTTTCGCTGTTGAAGGGCACATAGCCCACGCTGCGGCGGGCGCCGTAGAAGTGGCTGGTGAAGGTCAGGCCGTAGACGCAGCAGGCCGAGCCGCTCAACACGGTGGCGGTGCGGCGCATGCGCAGGCCCACCCGCAGCGAGCCAAAGGCCGGGCACATGCTCTGCGGCTGGTCGTGCGGGCCCTTGGGGTAGTCGATCGCGTACTGCGGCCAGGGTCTCGCTCTTGCCCGCTGCCTTGGCGGCAGCCAGCATGGTCTCGGCGCCCGAGTGGCAGCCCAGCCCGTCGCCGCCGGCTGGCGCGACGGCGTCAAGCGGCAGCCGCGGATCCGGCTCTGCCGGGCCGCTGGGTGCGCCCCCCTGGGGGGAACGCCGAAGGCGTTGCGGGGGGGGGCCATGTTCAGACTTCGTCGTAAATGACTTCGAGCGTCGGCTTGACGATGTCGACCTTGCCGACCATGTCAAACAGCGTGGCCGGTTCCATCTTGAAGTCGCGCCCGGTGACTTCAGCCGAGAACAGGCTCAGCAGCTGGTCCTGGGTCTGCGGCTTGGGCCGCACCGGTGGCGCCAGTGCCACGTTCTGGGCCAGCTCTTCAAACAGCGGCGCCCACTGTGTGCCCGGGCGGCCGATGATTTCGTAGCTGGCGCTCTTGCGGCGGATGTCTTCATTGGCCGGGATGGTGGCCAGCACCGGGATGCCGGCATGCTCGGCGAACACCTTGGCTTCGCCAGTGCCGTCGTCGCGGTTGATCACCATGCCTGCCACGCCGACATTGCCGCCGAGCTTGCGGAAGTACTCCACCGCGCTGCAGACGTTGTTGGCCACGTACAGGCTCTGCAGGTCATTGCTGGCCACGACGATCACCTTCTGGCACATGTCGCGGGCAATCGGCAGGCCGAAGCCGCCGCAGACCACGTCACCCAGAAAGTCGAGCAGCACGAAGTCGAAGCCCCAGTCGTGGAAGCCCAGTTTTTCCAGCGTCTCGAAGCCGTGGATGATGCCGCGCCCGCCGCAGCCGCGGCCCACTTCCGGGCCACCCAGCTCCATGGCGTAGACACCGTCGCGCTTGAAGCAGACGTCGCCGATGGCGACTGCTTCGCCGGCGAGCTTCTTCTTCGAGCTGGTCTCGATGATGGTCGGGCAGGCCTTGCCGCCGAACAGCAGGCTGGTGGTGTCGCTCTTCGGGTCGCAGCCGATCAGCAGCACCTTCTTGCCCTGCTGGGCCATCATGTAGCTGAGGTTGGCCAGCGTGAAGCTCTTGCCGATGCCGCCCTTGCCGTAGATGGCGATGATCTGGGTTTCCTTGGTCACCGGTCCGGTGGACGGCGCGTCGGGCTCGATGGCTGCTTCTGCCCGCAACTGGAGATCACGCATGATCTGGATCGAGGCCGTGGCAGGAATTCCGCTGTGTTGCGTCATGGTCAGTGTTTCCAATCGAGAACCATCTTGAGACAGGCCACATCGCCAAACGCGGTGCGGTAGGCGGTATCGGCCTGTGCGAAAGGCGCGTGGTGGGTGATGAGCCCGTCCAGCGTCAGCAGGCCGTTGGCGATCAGCGCCTGCACGGCCAGCAGGTCGGGTCGCTGCCATTCGGCGGCGACCCGCAACCGGGCTTCACGCATGAAGGCCGGTGCAAAGTTGAACTGCAGTGGCTGGCTGTAGAAACCGGCCAGGATCAATTCACCGCCTGGTGCCAGGCGGGCGATCAAGCTGTCGAGCAAGGCCGCGTCGCCGCTGACATCGCAGATGACGGCGTAGTTGCGGCGGTCATCGGCATCGGGGTGCAGCACGGTGTAGCCCTGGGCACCCTGGGCCCGCACCGGGTTGGTTTCCCAGACCACGGTCTCGGGGAAGCCGGCGGCCACATTCATGCGCGCCAGCAAGCGGCCCAGCACGCCATGGCCGACGATCAGCTGCGGTGCCTTGGGGTGCGCAATGCGGCCGCCGTCCGACACCGCGTGGTAGGCCGTGGCGGCCAGGGCCAGCAGCACAGCGTGTTCACCCAGGGTCTCGCCGATGGCAATGACGCGGCGGCCGGGCACCACCAGGCGCGAGGCCGCGCCACCGAACAAGCCGCGCACCGGCGCGCCGTCCAGCGGGCCGAAACAGTTGGCACCGGGCACAAACACCTGCTGCCCCACCTGCAAGCCGCTGGCGTCACCCGCTTCGACCACCCGGCCCACGGATTCATAACCGGGCACCAGCGGATAGCCCATGCCGGGAAAGCTGGGCATGGCGCCGGTGAACAGCAGGCGTTCGGTGCCGGTGGAGATGCCGCTCCAGTGCACATCGACCACCACGTCTTCTGCCGTGGGCTCGACCAGCTGCAGGTCGGCCAGGTGGATGCGGTCGGGGCGGGCCAGCAGCACGGCGGTGGTGTTCATGCCAGTGCAGCGCTGCAAGCGCGTTGTGAGGGGTGGAGGTGGGTCAACATGCGGGCGGTCAATCGGTCAGGTGTCACTTTACGCTGACTTAAAAAAGTGTCAAGCAAACTTGACATCGGGTAATCACCGGCTTGCAGCGCCGTGGCTTGCAGCGGCCTCAAGGGCCCACCGGCCGGGCCAGCAGCACCTGGGTCTGCAAGGGCATGGCGTTGCGCAGGTGGCGTGGCGCGCTGAAGCCGGCGGCCTGCAGCATGGCGCCCAGCTGGGCCAGCGTGCGCGGCCGTCCACTGCCCATGGCCCACAGATAGAGGCCAAAGTAAGCGTCGCCCATGGCCTGGGCGCCAGCGGTGCCGGCCATCGGCTCGGCCAACAGCAGCACACCATGCGGCGGCAGGGCGCGGCGTGCCGCATGCAGCAGCGTCATCACGCGCTGGTCATCGTGGTCGTGCACCACCCGCACCAGGCTGATCACATCGGCGCCGGTGGGCAGGTCATCGGTGCTGAAGTCGCCGCCCACGGCGCTGGCACGCGCTGCCAGGCCCAGTGCGGCCAGCCGGCTGCGGGCGCGGTGCGCCACCTCGGGCAGGTCGAAGACCACCAGGCGCATGTGCGGCCAGCGCTGCGCCACGGCGGCGGCAAACACGCCTTCGCCGCCACCCACGTCCAGCAGGCATTGGTGGCGCCGCAGCGGGTAGGCGTCCAGGATTTCATCGGCCACCAGGGGCTGGGAGGCGGCCATCAGTGCTGAATAGTCGGCCACCTGCGCGCGCGCCAGGGTGTGCGGCTGCGGGCTGCGGGCATAGGCCCAGTAGCGCGCCAGTTCGCCCTGGCCGGGTGCTGCGCGCAGCATGGCCAGCGGGTCGGCCAGATCGGCATACAGCAGCACATGGTGCTCGACCATGGCGGCGATGGCGGCGTTGCCGACCATGGGTGCGCCCAGCGGCCCCAGGCTGTAGAGCGCGGCCTGGCCGTGCCGTTCGCGTCGGGCCAGCAGCCGCAGGGCCACGGCCGCATCCAGCAGCCTGCGGCAGCCTTCGGGCGGCAGTTGCAGCGCTGGCGCCAGGTTGTCGATGCTGGCTGCGCCCTGCGCCAGGCGGTCGAACAGTTTCAATTGCACGCAGGCCAGCAGCACCTGGCTGTAGCTGAAGCCGGCCACCAGGTCGAACAGCTGGCTGGCGCGGCGGCGTGCGATCGGCCGGGTCAGCGGAAAGCGGGCCGCCCAGCGGCGGAACGCCGGGCTGGCCACCTGTTGGTCGGCCCAGCGCTGCAGCGCGTCGCGCCAGCGTGTGAACAGGCGGGGCGGCGGGGCGGTGGGTGCGGCGTTGTCGGGCATCGCAGACGGTGCCGACGTTGCCGACGTTGCAGGCGCGGTGGGCAGAGCGGGCAGGGCGGCCATCGATGGCTGGAGCGGGTGGCTGGTAACGGGCGCGGCGGTGGGCGGCGGACGGCGGGCGAACTTCAGGCCACGGCCTGGGCGTGGCGCTGGGCGAGTGCGTCACACAGGGCGGCGGGCACCAGGCGTTCGGATTCGGCCCGCACCAGGGCGCGCAAGCGTGCCGCGCCGCGGCAGTCGGGCACGGCGGCGGCGGCGTGCTCCACCAGTTGCTGGAAGTGCGCCACCGCGCCCAGCAGGCCATGGGCGGCGGCCATGCTGGGCCGGCCCAGGGCCTGGTCGCGGCCCACCGGCTTGCCCAGCTGCACCGGGTCGGCGGCCACGTCGCGGATGTCGTCGGCCACCTGGTAGGCCTCGCCCAGCCATTCGCCCAGGGCGCGCCAGGGGGCTGGTGCACCGCCGGCGGCCTCGGCCCCGGCCATGGTGGCGGCGGCAAACAGGGCGCCGGTCTTGGCGCGCTGGTAGTCGCGCAGCGACACCTGCGGTTCGCATTCCCAGGCCTGGCCGGCGACGATGCCATGCGGCTGGCCCACGCCGCGCGCCACCAGGCCGATCAAGCCGGCCAGGCGCTGCGGGTGCCGCGCCGGCGCGGCGGCCAGCGCCTGGAAGGCCAGCACGATCAGCGCGTCGCCGGCCAGCACGGCCAGGCGCTCGCCAAAGGCGCTGTGCACCGAGGGCACGCCGCGGCGCATGGGTGAATCGTCGAAGCAGGGCAGGTCGTCATGCACCAGCGACGCACAGTGCAGCAGCTCCAGCGCCACGGCGGCGGCATTGGTCAGCGCCGGGTCGTCATCGCCGCAGGCCAGGGCCACGGCCACACACAGCCGGGGCCGCACCCGGGCGCCGCCGGGAAACACCGCATGGCGCACGGCTGCGGCCAGTCGCGGCGGGCCACCCGGCGCCTCGGTGGCAGCAATAGCAGCCGACAGCGCTTGTTCGATGCGTTGCATGGGGTCCATGTGTCCTCCGGCGAATGCCGGGCAAACCCCAGGCGCAAAGCCTGTTGTCACCGCAGCATTACATTATGATGTGTCATGCAGGATAGACACATGGGCACCAAGCGTCAACTCGGGTTGTCACGCCGCCACACACCGGCCGGGCCCGCCTGATGCTGCCGGTGGTCGTCATCGGCGCCGGCATCGGTGGCCTGGCCACGGCAGTGGCCTTGGCGGCCCAGGGCCAGGCGGTGCAGGTCATCGAGCGCGATGCAGCGCCAGGCGGCAAGCTGCGGCCGGTGCACATCGACGGCCAGGCGCTGGACGCCGGCCCCACGGTGATGACCATGCGCGATGTGTTCGACGGCCTGTTCGCGCTGGCCGGTGAGCGGCTGGACGACCATCTGCGCCTGACCCCGCTGCGCACGCTGGCGCGCCACACCTGGCCCGATGGCAGCTGCTTCGACCTGCATGCCGACCGGGCCGCCACGCTGGACGCCATCGGCCGGCTCTCGGGTGCGGCGGCGGCGCGGCAGTACGCGGCGTTCTGCACCCGTTCGCAAGCCATCTACGAGACCTTGAATGCGCCGTATCTGCGCCGCAGCCGGCCCAACCCGGTGTCGCTGGCCTGGCGCTGTGCCCAGGGCGGCCTGGCGCAGTGGCTGGCGCTGGCGCGCATCTCGCCCTTCCAGACCCTGTGGCGCGAACTGGGTCGCCAGTTCACCGACCCGCGGCTGCGCCAGTTGTTTGCGCGCTATGCCACCTATGGCGGCTCGTCGCCGCTGGCCGCACCGGCCACGCTGATGCTGATCGCCCATGTGGAGCAGGCCGGTGTCTGGAGCGTGGACGGCGGCATGCACCAGCTGGCGCAGGCGCTGGTGCGTCTGGCGCAGCGCCTGGGTGTCAGCATCCGCTGCGGCCAGGGCGTGGCGCGGGTGCTGCTGCACCAGGGGCGCGCGGCCGGCGTGCAGCTGGCCGGCCCCGACGGCCAGCCTGGCGAGACCGTGGCCGCGTCCAGTGTGGTGTTCAATGGCGACGCGGCGGCCCTGGGTGCCGGCCTGTTGGGCGACGGTGTGCGCCGTGCCGTGCCGCTGCGGCCAGCGGCCAGCCGGTCACTGTCGGCGCTGACCTGGAACCTGCGCACGCCGGCACGCGGCTTTCCGCTGCTGCGCCACACCGTGTTCTTCTCGCAAGACTATCCGCTGGAGTTCCAGGAGCTGTTCGCCCGTGGCGTGCTGCCCACCGAGCCCACGGTCTACATCTGTGCCCAAGACCGCGCCGACCAGCCCCTGCCTGCGGACAGCCCGGCCGAGCGCCTGCTGTGCCTGGTCAACGCCCCGGCGCGCGGCGACAGCGGCGCGCCCACCGACCAGGAGATCGCCGCATGCGAGCAACGCACCTTCGCCCATCTGGCCCGGCTGGGCCTGCAGTTGCAGCCCGACAGCCCGGGGCGGCTGCGCCACAGCCCGGCGCACTGGGCACAGCGCTTTCCGGCGACGGGTGGGGCGCTGTACGGCCAGGCGACCCACGGCTGGCAGGCCTCGTTCAGCCGGCCGGCGGCGACCACGGCGGTGCCGGGCCTGTATCTGGCGGGGGCAGCACCCATCCGGGCGCGGGGGTGCCGATGGCGGCGCTGTCGGGGCTGCAGGCGGCGCAGCAGGTGCTGGCCCAGCGCCCTGGCCGGATTTCGACCGCGCCGTGGCGCCCGGCGGTTATGCCTGGTGGTACCTCGACGCGCTGAGCGACGACGGCCGCCACGGCCTGGTGCTGATCGCCTTCATCGGCAGCGTGTTCTCGCCGTACTACGCCCGTGCCCGGGCCCGCGCAGCTGCCCAATTCGGCCAGGGCGGCGGCGCCGATCCGCAGCAGCATGTGGCCATCAATGTGGCGCTCTACACCCCGGGCGGCGGTGCCGGCAAGCGCTGGGCCATGACCGAGCGCAGTGCCGCCGCCTGCAGCGCAGTGCCCACCACGCTGGCCATCGGGCCCAGCGCGCTGCACTGGGACGGCCAGGCGCTGGACATCACGCTGGACGAATGGTGTGTGCCGCTGCCACGCCGTTTGCGTGGCCGCCTGCGGCTGCACCCGCAGGCGCTGGGTGCACCGGCACCGCTGCAGCTGGACAGCGCCGGCCTGCACCAGTGGTGGCCGATCGCGCCCTGCGCCCGCATCGAGGTCGACCTGGCCCAGCCCGGCTGGCGCTGGCAAGGCGCGGCCTACCTGGACAGCAACCGCGGCAGTGCGCCGCTGGAACACAGCTTTGCCAGCTGGCAGTGGGCCCGCGCCACGCTCGACGCCCAGCGCAGCGCCGTCGCCTACGACGCGGTGGAGCGCGACGGCAGCAGCCGCCACATCGCCCTGCAGTTTGATGCCCGGGGCGGCTGCCAGCCCACGGCTGCGCCGCTGGTGCAGGCCTTGCCGCCGACCGCAGTCTTCCGCGTGCCACGCAGCCAGCGCAGTGATGCCGGCCGGCCGCCCCGGGTGCTGGCCACGCTGGAAGACACGCCGTTCTACAACCGCAGCCTGGTGGCGGCGCACTGGCAGGGCCAGCCGGTGGTGGCGGTGCATGAAAGCCTGCAACTGGGGCGCTTCACCCAGCCGATCGTGCAGGCCATGCTGCCGTTTCGCATGCCGCGGCGCGGCTGAAGCCAGCGCGCAGGCGGCGGCCGGTTCAGGCCTTGGCGGAGATTTCCTGCGCGGTGACCAGCACCACCGGGCCATCGAGCAGGGGCTGGGCGATGCCGAAGAACCTGGCCACCGCCGCCGAGTTGTTGTGCAGGTCCATCGCCGCCTGGTCGACAAAGCGCTCATGGGTGGTGAAGACGCTGGGGTTGGCCGGGTCTTGCGACACGAAAAAGCTGATGGTGCCGGGCTCGTTGCGCTGCACGTTGTCGGCCACCGCCAGCAGGGCGTCGCGCAGCGTGGTCTCGTGGCCGGCCTTGGCGCGGATGACGGCGGTGATGGTGTGCATGCGGCAGATCCTCAGGGGTGGTGGGGCCGGCCTGCGGATCAGCCGTCGGCCGCCTTGGTGGGGGTGTCAGCCTTGGCCTTGGCGTCGGCTGCGCGTTGGTCGCGCCGCAGCGCATACAGCTGCCAGCCGCCCCACAGCAGTGGGGCGCCGAAGAACAGCAGCAATTCCCATTCCATCACGGCAGGCCCAGGCGGGGCGGGCACAGGGCGTCGGGGCCGGCCGCTGGCGGCAAAAGCAGCAAGGGCTGGGCCAGCGTGGTCATTCGGTGGGCTTTTTGGACGGCTGATTCGGCGGCAATTTTGGCGGCTTATTCAGCGCCGCCGGCCAGGGCATTGCCGTCCATCGCCCAGCCGCGGTCGCGCCGCTCCAGCCGGTCGAACAGCGCCACCGCGGCAGCCAGGCGCTTGGGCGCCGGTGGCATGAAGTGGCCGTCGTGCAGCGGGCCGGTCACCGCCTCCACCAGGTAGCGGGTCGCCGGCAGCGGTGGCTGCGGCCGCCAGCTGTCGTCGGGCAGCAGGGTGACCATGGCGCGCAGCAGGCTGCCGGCCTTGCGGCGGCGGCTGACGACGGCGCGGCGGTCCACCGCGTTCAGGCCCTGGCGCTCCACCTCCAGGCCGATCTGCGCATACAGAAAGCGCGCCGCGTTGATGCCCGGCCGGCAGCCCAGTGGCAGCGCGGCCACGCCGGCATCGACCCGGGCGTACAGCGCGTCGGCCTCACGCAGCAGGCGCTGCACCACGGCGCCCAGCGCCGGGCTGTGGCGCGGTGCGGCCAGCCAGGCGTCGGGGCAGATGCCGGCCTCGCGCAGCCACTGGCGCGGCAGGTAGAGCCGGCCCAGCTTGGCGTCTTCACCCACGTCGCGGGCGATGTTGGACAGCTGCATGGCCACGCCCAGGTCGCAGGCGCGGGCCAGGCCGGCGGCGCTGCGCACGCCCATCAGCAAGGCCATCATCGCGCCCACGGTGCCGGCCACGCGGGCGGCATAGGCCTGCAGCTCCTGCAGGGTGTCGTAGCGGCGGCCGGCGGCGTCCCATTCGAAGCCTTCGATCAGCGCATGCGGCAGCACCGCCGGGATGTCGAAGCGCGCGCACCACCGCGGCCAGCGCGCGGTCGGCGGCCTCGGCGCTGGGGCGGCCGCTGTAGATGTGCTGCAGGCGCCGGCGCAGCCGGCCCACGGCCTGGCTGGCAGCGACGCGGGCTTCGGCGTCGTCGGCCGCGTGCGGTGCGCCGCCGCCGGTCTGGCCGTCGACCTCGTCGTCGGCCAGGCGGCAGAAGGCATACAGCGCGCAGGCCGGGTCGCGCACGGCGCTGGGCAGCAGCTTGCTGGCAGCCAGAAAGGTGCGCGAGCCATTGGCCAGCAACAGCTTGCAGGCGGCCAGATCGCGGGCCTCGTCGGCGGGCTCAAGCCCGGGCTGCGGTTGTGACTTCATCGCCATGCGGTACCACCGTGTCGAGAATGCGGGCCGAGGACAAGCACCCCGGGCAGGCCGGCGCCCGGGTGGGTGCCGGCACCCACCAGGTACAGCCGGGCGATGTCTTCGCTCTGGTTGTGCGGGCGGAACCAGGCGCTTTGCAGCAGCACCGGCTCCAGGCCGAAGGCCGCGCCGCGGAACGACGACAGCCGGTCCTGAAAGTCCTGCGGCGTGATCATGTGCGAGCTGACCACCTCTTTGGACAGGCCCGGCAGCAGCGTGCTCTCCAGCCGGCGCTCGATCTTCTGGCGGTAGGGCTCGGCGCGCGGTCGTCCAGTCGATGTCGCCCTGCAGATGCGGCACCGGTGACAGCACATAGAACGCGTCGCAGCCCGGCGGCGCCAGCGAGGCATCGGTGGCGGTGGGCCGGTGCAGGTAGAGGCTGAAGTCGTCGGCCAGGTGCTTGCGGTCGAAGATGTCGGTCAGCAGGCTCGCGGTAGCGCGGGCCCAGCGCGATGGTGTGGTGCGCCACGTCGGGGTACTGGCGCTTGGTGCCGAAGTACCAGACGAACAGGCTCATCGAATACTTGCGCGCGCTCGATCTGGCGTCGGTCCAGCGCTTGCGGTGCTCGGGCGCCACCAGCTTGCGGTAGGTGGTGGCCGAATCGGCGTTCGAGACCACCACATCGGCCGCCAGCTGCTCGCCATTGGCCAGCCGCACGCCGCAGGCCGCGCCGTCCTTGACCAGGATCTGCGCCACGCTGGTGTTGCAGCGCACGCACATTGCCCTGGCCCTCGATCAGGCCGACCAGGCCGCTGACCAGGGCGCCGGTGCCGCCGATGGCGAAGTGCACGCCGAAGCGCCGCTCCAGAAAGGCGATCAGGCAGTAGACCGAGGTGGTGGCGAACGGGTTGCCGCCCACCAGCAGCGACTGGAAGGTCAGCACCACGCGCAGCCGCGGGTCCTGCACATGCTTGCAGGCCAGCTGCCACACGGTGCGCCAGCCCTCCAGCCTCACCATCTCGGGCAGCACCTTGGCCATGTCGGTCCAGTGGCTGAACGGCTGGTCGCCGAGCTGCTCGAAGCCGACCTTGTAGATCGCCTCGCTGGCCTTCAGGAAGTTTTCGTAGCCCTGCCACGTCGCCGGGCGCAAAGCGGCCGATCTCGGCGCGCATCTGGGCCGGCGTCGCCGGTGTAGTCGAACTCCTCGCCGTCGTCGAAGCGCACGCGGTAGAACGGGCTGACCGGCACGATCTTCACATCGTCGGCCAGGCGTTTGCCGCACAGAGCCCACAGCTCTTCCAGCAGGAAGGGCGCGGTGATCACGGTCGGGCCGGCATCGAAGGTGAAGCCGTCCTGCCGGTACACGTAAGCCCGGCCGCCCGGGGCGTCGAGCTGCTCCAGCACCGTGACACGCTAGCCGCGTGCGCCCAGGCGCACGGCGGCGGCCAGGCCGCCGAATCCGCTGCCGATCACCACCGCATGGGGCGGCGTCTTGCCGCGGCCGGTGTTGGCTGCGGTGGCGGCTTGGTTCGGGGCCTCGTGGGCTGGCAGTGCGTGTGTCAACATTTGTGGATAGTATTTGTGTCTAGTTTGATTGACAATAGGGTTGCCCACCTTCCTCGCCGCCCATCCAGGGCGGTGCCGATGGGGCAAGTTCCAGCTTCCCGGTGCGCCCCTGTGGGTACAGCCGGTCAGGAAGTCTGGCGGCAGCGGCCCATGGAGAAGGGACACTGGCATGAGTCCAAGCCCTGTTGATCCTGCGGATCTGGGCGCGCTGGCCGGGCTGGCGCCCACGCTGGCGAACACCTTCGCCTCGATTGCGGGCGACATCGCCCTGGTGATCGACGCGGCAGGCGTGATCCGCAATGTGGCCCTGGGCGACACCGCCATCGGCCGCAGCGCCGAGCAATGGGTCGGCTGCCCCTTCATCGACACCGTCACCGAGGACACCCGCAGCAAGATCGAGCTGCTGCTGCGCGATGTGCAGCGCACCGGCGTGTCGCGCCGGCGTGAGGTCAATCTGCCCGGGCTCGATGGCATCAGCATCCCGGTGGCGTTTGCCGCCATCCGCCTGGGCGCTGACGGCCCGGTGCTGGCGGTGGGGCGCGATCTGCGTGCCATTGCCGCCATCCAGCAACAGTTTCTCGAGACCCAGCAGACGCTGGAGCGCGACTATTGGCGCCAGCGCCAGACCGAGGCGCGCTACCGCCTGCTGTTCCAGGTGGCCACCGATGCCGTGCTGGTGGTCGATGCCGCCACGCTGACCATCGTCGAAGCCAACCGCGCCGCCGCCGATCTGTTCGGCAGCGCGCCGGCGCAAATGGCGGGCCAGTCCGCCTTGGCCGGCATCGACAGCGCCTCCCGCGCGGCGGTCGAGGCCTTGCTCAGCGCGGCCCGTGCCAGCGGCCAAGCCGGCCGAAATCCGGGCCCGGCTGGCCACCCCGGGTGGCCAGCCTGGGCTGGCGCCGGTGGATGTGACGGCCACGCCGTTCCGCGCCACCACCGAGGCCAGCAGCCAGCTGCTGCTGCTGGTGCGGGTGCGCAGCACCGAGCGCCGTGGCAGCGACACCGCCCGCCGGCTGGCCGATTTTGTGCAACAGACCCCGGACGCCGTCGTCATCACCGACAGCCAGGGCCGCTTGCAGAGCGCCAATCCGGCCTTTTTGCTGCTGTGTCCGGCCGGCGCCACCGACAGCCAGATCCAGGGCTGCACCCTGGGTGAACTGCTGGGCGATCCGGGCCACCGCCTGGCTGGCCTGGTGGCCGAAGTGCGGCGCAACGGCATCGCCGCCCAGGTGCGGGCGCCGATCGGCGGGCCGCGTGGCATCTGGGCCAGCGGCCAGCCCGACGAGGTGGAAGTGTCGGCCGCGCTGCTGGCCGAAGGCGACCAGGAATGCATCGGCTTCATCCTGCGCCGCCTGACGCCGCGCCAGGAGACCCCGCTGCAGTCGGTGGACGGCCTGGCCGAGGCCATCGAAAACCTGGCGGCCCAGCTGGGCCGGGTGTCACTGCCCGAGCTGATGCAGGAAGCCACCCACCTGGCCGAGCGCCACCTGATCAGCAGTGCGCTCGACCGCGCCCGCGGCCATGCGGCCACCGCCGCCGACCTGCTGGGCATCACGCCAGACAGCCTGGCGCTGCGGCTGATGCGCCATGGCCTGGCCGCCGACAGCGCACGCCCCCAGTTGCTGAACTGACTGCGACCGCGCTGCCACCAGCCGGTGCCCTGGCGCAAGCCCGGGATTGCCGCCGCTGCGGCGGCGGCAGGCTGGGTTAACCTCCCGCCCGTGGACCACAGCCCCGCCTTCGGTCAGGCCGACCTCAGCAATTGCGAGCGCGAGCTCATCCACCTCGCCGGCTCGATCCAGCCGCACGGTGCGCTGCTGGTGCTGCGAGAGCGTGACGGCCTGCTGGTGCAGGCATCGGCCAATGTCGACCAGCTGCTGGGCCTGCCGGCCGAGCGCCTGTGCATGCAGCCGCTGTCGGTGCTGGGCGGCGACCTGGCAGCCCAGGTGCAGCAGCTGGCGGCCCAGCCGGATCTGGCCGAACCGCGGCCCTTGCGGGTCCGCACCCAGGTCGGCCGCGTGCCGCGTGACTGGTCGCTGGTGCTGCACCGGGTGCCCGGCCAAGGTGTGCTGGTGCTGGAGCTGGAGGCCCCTGGCGGCGGTGGCCCGGCAGCTGCGCTGGTCACCGAGCAGCCGTCGCTGATGGCGCAGCTGGCCGACGCTGTGCAGCGGTTTGGCCAGGCCGCCAGCATCCCTGCGCTGTGCGACGGCCTGGTGCGCTGTGTGCGCGACCTGACCGGCCATGACCGGGTGATGGTCTACAAGTTCGACCCCGACGGCCACGGCAAGATCATCGCCGAGGCCCGCCACCCGCGGCTGGACACCTTGCTGGGCCACCAGTACCCGTCGACCGACATTCCGCAGCGGGCGCGTGCGCTCTACCTGGCCAACCGGGTGCGGGTGCTGGTGGATGTGCACTACCAGCCGGTGCCGCTGGTGCCGCAGCAGCTGCCGGCCGATGCCGAAGGCGGCCGCCCGGCGGCGCAAGAGCTGGACATGTCGATGTGCGCGCTGCGCAGCATGTCGCCGCTGCATCTGCAGTACCTGAAGAACATGGGTGTCACCGGCACGCTGGTGGTGTCGCTGGTGCGTGAAGGCCGGCTGTGGGGGCTGATCGCCGCCCACCACGACAGCCCGCGCGCCATCAGCCCGGGCCTGCGTGCGGCCTGTGATCTGCTGGCCGAGGTGGCGGCGACCCGCATCGCCGCCATCGAGAACCATGCCCATGCCCAGGTGGCCATCCTGGTGCGCCGGCTGGAGCAGCGGCTGGTCGAGGCCACCTCCACCGAGGGTGATTGGCGCCAGGCCTTGTTCCGCAACCCGCGCGTCCTGCTGCAGCCGCTGGAAGCCACCGGCGCGGCGCTGTATTTCGGTGGCGAATGGCTGACCGCTGGCGAGGTGCCGTCGACGCCTGAATTGCGCCAGCTGCTGCACTGGGTCGATGGGCGCTATGTCGAGGCGCCCTTCGCCACTGCGTCGCTGGGCAAGGCCGACGCTGGGCTGGCCTCGCTCACGCCGGTGGCCAGCGGCGTGCTCGCGGTCAAGCTGTCGAACCAGCGGCCCGACTACCTGCTGTGGTTCCGCAAGGAGCAGCTGCACACCGTCACCTGGGCCGGTGACCCGGCCAAGCCCATCGTCAACAACGACCCACTGACGCTGTCACCGCGGCGCTCGTTCGCGGTCTGGAGCGAGATCGTGCGTGGCACGGCACTGCCCTGGAGCGCGGCCGAGCTGGCGCTGAGCCGGGCCATCGGTGCGTCGCTGGTCGACATCATCGTGCAGGTCAATGCGGTGCGCCTGCTGGTGGCCGAGCACCAGCTGGCCGGTGTGCGCGCCACGGTGCAAAGCTCGCGCGAGCCGGTGGCCGTGGCCGACGGTGGTGGCCAGTTCCTGTTTGCCAACCCGGCCTTCACCGACCTGCTGGGCCGCTTGCCCGGCAGCCTGTCCACGCTGGACAGCTTGGCCACCCTCTTCACCGACCCGGCGCAGTTGCAGGCCGGGCTGGAATCGGTGCGCAGCCTGCACCAGACCTGGCGCGGTGAACTGGGCTTGCGCCGGGTCCTGCCGGGCAGCCCTGGCGCGGTTGCGTCGGCCGATGAACTGCTGCCCGTCGGCTTGCGCATCGAGCTGGTGCCCGGCCGCGACGGCCAGGTGCTGGGCTACATCCTGGTGCTGAGCGATCTGCGCGACAGCCACCGCGCTGACGCCGCCCGCCGCCACCTGGAAGACGCCTTGCGCCAGGCCGGCCGTGGCGGCCGCAGCGACACCGACTTTGCAGGCCAGCCGGCGCTTGCTGCCAGTGCGGTCAACCCAGCCGACCAGGTGATCAGCGCCATCCTCACGATGGCCAGCCTGGCGGCGATGGACATTGCCGACAACGGCGGTGGCCCGGGCGTGGCGCCCTTGCTGGAAGAGGTGGAAGCGTCGGCGCGCCGGGCGGCCGGGCTTTACGCCCGCATCCGCCAGCTGGGCTAGTGCGCAGCGCCTGCCAGTTCCTCGAACAGCCGCACATGCTGCGCAAATGCCCACTGCGATTCAGCCACCAGGGCCTGCTGGGCGGCGTCGTCCAGCGCCAGGCCGTCCAGCGCCAGCCGCAGGCCCTGGCTCAGGCCAGCCACCACCGCCGGCGGGCCGAAATCGAAAAAGCGGGTGCCGTCGTCGCCTTGCAAGCCATAGGCCCGCTGTGCCACCCGGCGCAAGGCCTGGCCGCCGGCCAGGTCGCCCAGGTAGCGCACATAGGCATGGGCTGCCAGCGCCGGGGGCTGGTGCAGGGTCAGCGCCTGCAAGTGCTCGGCATAGGCCAGGGCAGCGGCCGCCGGTGGCAGCGCGGTTTGCCAATGCGGCCCGGCAGCGGTGTCCAGATCGGCCTGCAGCGCGGCGCAGCGGGCCAGCGGTGCCAGCTGCAGCGGCGCCAGCAGCGGGTGATTGGCGTGCTGGGCCAGGCCCGCTTCCAGCGCCTGGTAGACCCGCAGCAGGCTGTGCTGCAGCTGCCAGAAGCTGGCCGCCGGCAGCTCGCCGCGCAACAAGGCGGGCATCACGCCGGCGCGTTCAGCGGTGGTGTGCCATGCCCATGTGCCTTCACGCAGGCGCTGCGCCAAACCCATACATGTCTGCGCCTTCACGCTGCAAGGGGCCAGCCGGAATGGCCCACCCAACCCAAGATGATAGCGGGCAGCCCATGACAGCGGCCCTGGACTGGGCACGTGACGGCGCCCATTGGCCGCACCGTGGCGCCAGCCGCTTTGTCGATGCCGGCAGTTGCCACTGGCATGTGCAGGTGCTGCGTGCGGCGCCCGGCCAGCCGGTGCTGTGGCTGCTGCACGGCACCGGCGCGGCCAGCCATTCCTGGCGGGCGCTGATGGACTTGCTGGCGCCGCATGCCACCCTGGTGGTGCCCGACTTGCCCGGCCATGGGTTCAGCGGCCCGTTGCCGCAGACATCACTGCCGGCGATGGCGCGTGCACTGGCGGCGCTGGCCGATGCCCTGGCCCTGCCGCCGACCCTGGTGCTGGGCCATTCGGCGGGTGCGGCGCTGGCGGCGCGCGCGGTGCTGGACGGTCTGCTGGCGCCGGCGCAGCTGGTCGGCATCAACGCCGCACTGCTGCCGTTTGAAGGCCTGGCGGGCCGGGTGTTCGGCCCGCTGGCCAAGCTGATGGCACGCCAGGCCTGGGTGCCCTGGCTGTTTGCACGGCGCGCCAGTGATGCCGCCGCCGTGCAACGCCTGGTGGCGGCCACCGGGTCCACCCTCGACGCCCAGGGCCTGGCCCTGTATGCCCGGCTGATGCGCAACCCGGCCCATGTGGCCGGCGCGCTGGCGATGATGGCCGACTGGGACCTGGACCGCCTGTGGGCGGACCTGCCCCGGCTGGCTGTGCCGCTGACCCTGCTGGTCGGCGCGCAGGACGGCACGGTGCCCCCGTCGCAGGCGCAGCGGGTGCGCCTGAAGCTGCCGCCCACCCGGGTGCGGCTGCTCGACGGCTTGGGCCACCTGGCGCATGAAGAAGCGCCCCAGCGGGTGGCCGACCTGCTGGCCACGCTGGGCCTGGACGGCCTGGCAAGGCGCTCGACGCGGCAAGCGGCCTGAGGCTGGCCGGCGTGGGCCGCCGCGCCCGGCTGCCAACTTGCAATGGGCTGCTGCCGGCTGGCAGCCAAGGTCAGCGCGTCAGCGCTTCACTGCGGTGGCAGCACCCGGCCTTGGGCATCCAGTGCCAGCAGGCATTGCCGCCGGCCAAAGCCCAGCGGGTCGTCGACCAAGACCGCGCCCGAGGCCGCCGGCGTCAACACATACGCACGCGCCGTGGCCTGGGCCTGCACCTGGTCCAGCGGCGTGCCGGCCAGTTGGTCCTTGCAAAAGGCCTGCAGCTGCCGCTTGGCGGCATAAAAAGGCCAGAAGGCCGCCGCCACACCGCCGAGCAAGAACACCAGCATGCCGCCGTAGACCGTGACCCGCAGGCTGCGGGTGGATCGGCCCGGGCGGGTGGCGGGCGTCGGGCTGGTCGGGCGCGTGGCGGTGTCGCTCATGCTGGGCGGTGGCCGTCGGCCGGTTGCAGGGCACAGCCGCTGCGGGGTGTCGGCTGTGGCGCTTGCATCAGGTCGGGCGCCGGCTGCTGTCGGGCGTGGCCAGGGCGCGGGCGGCGCGCGACAGCTGTGCCGCGTCCATCTGGGGCAGCGGCATGTAGTGCGCCCGCAGCGCGTCAGACAGTTGGCGCGCCACCGTGGGCCCGGCGCCCGGCCCGGCGCGGCCGGCGCCGGGTGCGGTGTCCACCACCAGCATGCCCAGGCCCAGTGCCCGCAGCTGGCGGGCGCTGGCCAGCGCGTCGGCCGTGGCCAGGTCGCGCCCGGGTGCGCCGTTGCGGGCGATGTTGGCGCGGGCATCGGTCAGCAGCACCAGCACCGGCGTGCCGCCACGGCGCAGCAAGGTGGTGGCCAGCTCGGCGGCGGCGTCCAGGGCCAGCGCCAGCGGCGTGCCGCCACCACCCGGCAGGCCGGCCAGCGCGCGTTTGGCGCGCACCAGCGAGCGGGTGGGCGGCAGCACCAGTTCGGCGCTGGCGCCGCGGAAGGCCAGCAGCGCGACCCGGTCGCGCCGCACATAACAGTCGGCCAGCAGCAGCTCGACCGCGCCCTTGGCCTCGGCCAGGCGGTGCAGCGCGGCCGAGCCCGAGGCATCGACGACAAACAGCGTGGTGGTCTCGCGGCGCTGGGCGCGGCGGCTGATGTGGAAATCCTCCGGCCGCACCAGCACCCGGCGGGCGGCGGCGCCTGGCGCCGCCCGCGCCGCGTCGCGCTGGCGCAGCAGCTGCCAGGGTGCGGCTGCACGCAGCGTGGCGATCAGGTCGAGCCGGGTGCCGGCGCGCAGTTCGCCGCGGCGCGCGCCCAGCGGCCGGCCGCGTGGCCCGCCGGCCTGCAGCGCACCCACCCGGCCGGCGGCCTGGGCCGGGCTGCGCTGGCTGGCGCCGGCCTTCAGCTGCGCCAGCAGGCCGGCGGGCATGGTCGCCAGCGCGGCTTCCAGCACCAGCTCGTCCAGCGGCTGGTGCAGGTCGGGCGGTGCGGCGTCGTCCACCGGCGGCTCGGGTGGCGGCGTGCTGGCCTCGGGCTCGGGCGGGGGTGGGGGCGGCGGCGGTGGATCCGGTGGCGGGCTGTCGTCCGGCGGCAGTGGCGCAGGTGCTTGCTCGGGCGGGGCCGTGTCGTCGGGCGGCGGCGCGGCCTCTGGCGGTGCCGGAAAGCGGGTGGCACGCGGCCCCAGCACCAGGCGGGCCGCCAGCGCGGCGTCTTCCGGCTCGACCACGGCATGGCCCTGCAGGGCGGCGGCGGCACAGGCTGCGCGCAGCGCCAGCCAGGGGGCACGCAGGGAATCGACGCCCAGTGCAGCGGCCGCCCGGCACAGCGCGGCGGCGGTGCCGTCGCCGCTGGCCACCTGCGGCAGCTGCGCGCGGGCAGCGGCCACATCGGCAGCGCTGATGGCCAGCAGCGCGTCCAGCGCTGTACCGCCGGTGTCGGCGTCGGCCTGCAGGTGCAAGTGCAGGTGCGCCGGCCCGCGTGGGCCGGGGCCATGCGCCGGCAGGCCGTCGAGCACCAAGTGGAAGGCCAGCCGGTCGGCCAGCACCGGCGACGCCATTTCATCGGCGTCCACCCCTTCGTCCAGGGCCACCACGCCCAGCCGGGCTGGCTGGCGCAGCGTCAGGCCGTCGCGTTCCATCAGCACCTGGCCGGTGTCGAGCACCGCAGCCACCCGGGCCACGGTGCCGGCGGGCAGGCGCTCGGCCATGGCCAGCAGCAGCAGGCCGCCGTCGGCCTCGGCCAGCACGCCGCGCTGGGCCACCGGCCGGCCGGCCTGCAAGGTGGCCGCCAGGTCCAGGCCGCCCAGCAGGCGGTCGTCGGCAATGCCCAGCGGCACCCGCCGCAGCGGCACACCCGGCGGCAGGCTGTGGCGCAGGGCGGCCAGCCACAGCGTGCGCTGCGGGCCGCTGCGCGCGCGCAGCATGGCGCCGCCCAGGCCCACCGGGTCGACTGCCAGCAAGGCGGCGGCGGTCAGCGCGTCGGCCCACAGGGCGTCGGTGTCGACGGTGGTCTCGGTGTCGGTGTCAGCGCTTGGCATCGCGGCGCTGGCCATGGCGGCCGGTGCAGCCGTCATGCGGCGGACAGGTCGGCCAAGGCCCTTTCCACCCGCACGCTGGAACCTGCATCGTCCAGCGGATCACGCCGCAGCCGGTGGCGCAGCGCGGGCGGGCCCACCCGCTGCACATGGGTGGTGGTGACGGTGGTGTCGCCCTCGTAGGCGGCCAGCGCCCGGGCGGCGCGCATCACCGTCAGCTCGCCGCGCAGGCCGTCGGTGCCCAGCGCCATGCACAGCCGTGCGGTGTGCTCCAGCACCGCGTCGCTGACCACCACGCGTGGCAGCAGCGCCCGGCCGGCGACGATGCGCTTGCGGATCTTGGCGTCTTCCTTGGCCCAGGCAGCGGTGAAGGCGACCGGGTCGCGCTCGAAGGCGTCGCGGCGCTTGACCACCTCGATGCGTGCGGCCAGGTCTTTGGGCGTGCTCACTTCCACGCTGAGGCCGAAGCGGTCGAGCAACTGCGGCCGCAGCTCGCCTTCTTCCGGGTTGCCGCTGCCCACCAGCACGAAGCGCGCAGGGTGGCGCACCGACAGGCCTTCACGCTCGACCACGTTTTCGCCCGAGGCGGCCACGTCGATCAGCAGGTCGACCAGGTGGTCTTCCAGCAGGTTCACCTCGTCGATGTAGAGAAAGCCGCGGTGGGCGCGCGCCAGCAGGCCGGGCTCGAAGGCCTTGACGCCATCGGCCAGCGCACGTTGCAGGTCGAGCGCGCCGACCACGCGGTCTTCGGTGGCGCCCAGCGGCAGGTCGACCACCGGCACCGGCACGCTGTGGCTCTTGACAGCTGCTTTGCCGGCCTTGAGCGTGGCGCACTGGTCGCAGGCGCCGGGTGGCGCGGCCGGGTCGCAGGCGTAGCGGCAACCGACCGTGGCCTTCATCGGCGGCAGCAGGGCGGCCAGCGCACGCACGGCCGTGCTCTTGCCGGTGCCGCGGTCACCAAAGACCAGCACACCGCCGATGCCGGGGTCGACGGCAGCCACCAGGATGGCCAGTTTCATCTCGTCCTGTCCGACGATGGCTGAGAAGGGAAAGGCGATCGCCATGCAACAAAACTCCGGGGACGGGGGCAAAAAATCAGTGGAAGCTGCGGCTGCTGTCCGGGCCTGGATCGCCCGCATCGGCCGAGATGCGGCGGTGCACCCGCTGCAGCACCAGCCAGGCGCCCAGCGCCAGCACCGGCACCGCCGCGCCGGTGAGCAGATCGGGCGAGATCGGTGCACCGGCGGCCTTCAGCGCCTTGGCGCCATAGCCCACCAGGCCGGCCAGGTAGTAGACGATGGCGGCCACCGACAGGCCTTCCACCGTCTGCTGCAGCCGCAGTTGCAGCTTGGCGCGCCGCGCCGTGGCGGCCAGCAGGGCCTGGTTCTGGCGCTCGCGGGCGATGTCGACCCGGGTCGACAGCAGGTTGCTGGCCTGCGCCACCCGCTCGCTCAGGTCGTGCAGGCGCTGGCTGGCCGTGGCGCAGGTGGCCATGGCCGGGCTCAGCCGCCGGGTCATGAACTCGTCGATGGTCTGCAGGCCCTTGATGCGCACTTCGCGCAGTTCGGCGATGCGGGTGGCCACCAGCGCGTGGTAGGCCCGGCTGGCACCAAAGCGGGCCTGGCTGGCCGACAGCGCGCTTTCGACCTCGGCGGCCAGGGCCATCAGCTGCTGCAGCAGGGATTCGTCTTGCGCCGCGCCCTGGCTGGCGCCGGCAGCGATGCGCTCGGTCAGCATGGCCAGGGTGCGTTCGATGTCCTGCAGCCTGCGGCCACAGGGCCCGCGCCACCGGCAGCGCCAGCAGCGCCATCATGCGGTAGGCCTCGATCTCGAACAGCCGCTGCAGCATGCGCCCGGCCTGGCGCTCGGTCATCTCGCGGTCGAGCAGCAAAAAGCGCGCAAAGCCATCGGCGTGGATGACGAAATCGGTGAAGGCCATGGCCCGAGCCGTCGCCGATGCCGGCGCCCACCACCACGTTGTGGTTGAAGTGCGCCGCCAGTTGGGTGGCCGACGGTGGGCTGGCCGGCCCATCCGCCTGTGGGTCGGCCGCCAGCAACTCGGCCGCCACCAGCTGGGCATGGGCGGCAAACACCGTCTGCCCCGGCACAGCGGCCAGCCAGCCCGGCGGCAGCAGGCCCGCCACCGGGTCGGCAAACGGCTGGCTGCCGACGCCGGCGCTGAAAAAGGTGTAGCTGGAGAACTCGCCGTGGCGCTCCCACTTGAAGCGCAGCGGGCCCATCTGCGTGGCCCACTGGGTGGCGCCGGCCGCTGGTGTGGCGGCGCCGGTCAGGCCGCACAGCGCCACGATGTGGTCCCATTCGGCGGCGCGGGCTTCACCGTCGATGCGCACTGCCACATAGCTGGCGCGGCTGGGCGCCGACAGCGGCTCCGGCGGGCGGGCGTGTACCTCGGCGGCCAGGCTGGCGCGGTCGGGATGGTCAGGGGGCAGCAAGGGGGTGTCGGGCATCGCAGGGGTGCCGGCAGGGCGGCGCTGCCGGCGGGCAGAAGCTTAAGCCACCATGGGCCTGGCGCCGCCGCCGGATGGCCCGAGTGTCGCCTCAGGTTGACACCAGGGGAAGCCCCACATAGTTCTCGGCCAGCGCTGTCATGGCGGCCGGGCTGCTGCACAGATAGGCCAGTTCGGCCATCTGCATCTTGTGGCCGAAGCGGCCGCTGCTGCCGGCGGCCTCCGGGAAGCGGTGCAGCAGCGAGGTCAGCCACCAGGAAAAGCGCTCGGCCTTCCAGACCCGGGCCAGCGCGCGCTGGCTGTAGTGGTCCAGCTCCGCCGGCCGCCCGGCGTAATAGCCCTGCAGCGCCTGCCACAGGTAGCCCACGTCGCTGGCGGCCAGGTTCAGGCCCTTGGCGCCGGTGGGCGGCACGATGTGGGCGGCGTCGCCCACCAGCATCAGCCGGCCAAAGCGCAGTGGCTCGGCGACAAAACTGCGCAGCGGCGCGATGCTTTTTTCGATCGACGGCCCGGTGACCAGTTGCGCGGCGGTGTCGGCCGGCAGCCGGGCCCGCAGTTCGGCCCAGAAGGCGTCATCGCTCCACTGCGCCACCTGGTCGTCCAGGCTGCATTGCAGGTAGTAGCGGCTGCGCACCTTGCTGCGCTGGCTGCACAGCGCAAAGCCGCGGTCGTGGTGCACATAGATCAGCTCGTCGCTGACCGGCGGCACGTCGGCCAGCACGCCCAGCCAGCCAAAGGGGTAGATCTTCTCGTGCAGGGTGATTGCGGCGGCCGGCACGCTGGCCCGGCAGACGCCGTGGAAGCCGTCGCATCCGGCGATGAAATCAGCCTGCAGCGTGTGCTGCACGCCGTCCTGCACGTAGTGCACGCTGGGCTGGGCGGTGTCGAAGCCTTGCACCGTCACGGCGTCGGCCTGGTAGACCGTGGGCAGGCCGGCGGCGCTGCGGGCAGCCATCAGGTCGCGGGTGAGCTCGGTCTGGCCGTAGACCACCACCCGTTTGCCGGTCAGGCCGAACAGGTCGATGCGGTGGCACTGGTTGTCAAAGCACAGCGCCACGCCGTCATGCGGCAGGCCCTCGGCGTCCAGCCGGGCACCCACGCCGGCCTCGCGCAGCAGGTCGGTCGTGGTCTGCTCCAGCACACCGGCGCGGATGCGGGCCAGCACATGGGCGCCGCTGTGGCGCTCGATCACGGTGTTGGCGATGCCGGATCTGGCGAGCAACTGGCCCAGCAGCAGCCCCGCTGGGCCCGCGCCGACGATGGCAACCTGGGTCTTCATGGCATGGATCCGGTCGGTCTTGACAGCTGGCGAGCTTAAGGCGCGGCAGCGCAACAGCCCAGGCCATGCGGCGTGCGCCCCCCGGGCACGCCGTGCAATGTTGCCTGCGCCCGGCTGCCGTGTGATCCGTCACAGCGCGCCTGGTGTGGTTCAAGTTCTGGCATCTGCCTGCCGAAAGTCAGGCCATGCGGGCTGCTTGTCCGTGCCCCTGATTTCACGCTGGAAGACCACGGCCCATGTCGCAAACGGTTGTCATCAAAGACTTGCAAGTCGGGATGTTCGTGCATCTCGAGCTGGGCTGGTGGGCGCACCCGTTTGCGCTGTCGAGCTTCCTGATCACCAGCCCGGACCAGATCACCACCATCCGCAGCCTGGGCTTGCAGCAGCTGCGCTGGAGCCCTGAAAAGAGCCGCCTGCCCGCGCCGGCCAAGCCGCCAGGCGAGCAGCCTGCCGACGCTGCCGACGCTAGCCCTGACTTGGCCACCCAAGCGACCGCACCGGCCCCAGCCAGCCCGCAGGACGCCGACTTGCCCTTGGTCGCCGCCGACGCCGGCCCGCCGACTGCCGCTGCACCGCCTGCTGCGGTGCTGGTGGCCGTGCCCACCACGCCGGGCCCGCAATTGGCGCGGCTGCAGGCGGTGGCCGCGCAGCAGACCGCCCGGGCGCTCTGCGAGCAGCAATACAGCGAGGCCGGTCGTGCCTGGCATGAGGCGCAGCGCCTGGTGCCGCGTGCACCCGGGCAGGCCCGTGCAGTGACCGAAGGCCTGACCCGTGCGCTGCTGGACAAGCTGATGGTCGACCGCGAGATGTGTGTGCGGGTGATCAGCGACGCCGGCGGCGACGCTGTCTCGGGCCATGCCCTGAACGTGGCCATCATCTCCTTGCTGATGGGCCGGGTGTTCGGCTTCAGTGACGACGAGATGCTGGACCTGGGCGTGGGCGCGCTGTTGCACGACGTGGGCAAGATGGACCTGCCGGAACGTGTGCGCCATGCCGACCCCACGCTGAACCCGCGTGAGCTGCAGGCCTACCGCGAGCATGTGGTCCTGGGCGTGGCCCTGGGCGAGCGCATGGGCCTGCGTGAAGGCGCGCTGGCCGTGCTGGCCCAGCACCATGAGATGGCCGACGGCAGCGGCTTCCCGGGCCGCTTGAACCTGGACCGCATGGCCATCGGCGCGCGCATCGTCTCGCTGATCAACCGCTACGACAACCTCTGCAACCCGGCCCAGCTGGCCGCTGCGCTGACGCCGCATGAGGCGCTGTCGCTGATCTTTGCGCAGACCCGCAACAAGTTCGACGCCACCATGCTGAACGCCTTCATCCGCATGATGGGGGTGTACCCGCCGGGCTCCCTGGTGCAGCTGACCGACGACCGCTATGCCGCTGTGGTCAGCTGCAATTCCAGCCGGCCGCTCAAGCCCCGGGTGCTGGTGTGCGACACCGGCGTGCCGGTGGACGAGGCGCTGTTGCTGAACCTGGACGGCTGCAGCGACCTGGGCATCCGCCGCAGCTTGAAGGCCACCCAGCTGCCCGCCGCCGCACGTGACTATCTGTCGCCACGCCAGCGCATGGTGTATTTCTTCGAGCCGGTGCTGGCCGATGCCGTCACCACCGTCGAGGCACTGGCCGCGTGAGCCCGCCGCTGCACCATGACGCGCTGACGGGCTGGCGCGCGCTGCTCGACGCCCTGGGTGAGCCGGCCTGGCTGGTGGATGCCCGCGCCCTGCAGGTGCTGGCCGTCAATGCCGAGGCCCTGGCCCTGCTGGGCCTGACGGCGCCGGCCGTGCTGGGACAGTCCGCTGCCGGCCTGATCGCCACGCCCGAAGACCTGGCCTTCTGGGAGCAAGCCCGCGCTGCGGCGCAGCAGCCCAGCCAACCCGGCCCCGGGCCCTTGCTGTCGGACACCATCCTGGTCGACGCCGCTGGCCGCCTGGTGCAGGTGACACGGCGCATCCGTGCACTCGGCGCGGGTGCTGCCGCGCCACAGGCCTACCTGGTGGTGGTGCACGACCGCAGCGCCGCCCAAGGGGAGGCCGATGCGCGTGAGCTGCTGCTGTCAGAACTGCAGGCGACGCTGGAATCCACTGCCGACGGCATTCTGGTCACCGACCTGACCGGCCGCATCCGCGCCTTCAACCGCCGCTTTGCGCAGATCTGGGGCCTGCCCGAACGTCTGCTGACCGAGCGCCAGGACGACGCCGTCTACGACTGGATGCGCCGCAACGTGGTCGACCCCGAGGCCTACACCCGCCGCCTGGCGCAGATCCAGGAGGCCACGCTGCTGCAGGCCGGCGAGCGCATCACCCTGCTGTCGGGGCAGGTGATCGAGCGCGTGACCCAGCCGCAGAACTGCCGTGGCCGGCCCAGCGGGCGGGTCTGGTCGTTCCGCGACCACACCGATCTGGTCAGCGCAAGCCAGCGCATCGAGGCGCTGTCGAACACCGACGCGCTGACCGGCCTGTTCAACCGCCGGCAGATGACCCAGTCCATCAGCGACGCGCTGCACCAGGCCAGGCGCAGCACCGGCACGCTGGCCCTGCTGCTGCTGGACCTGGACCGCTTCAAGCAGATCAACGACAGCCTGGGCCATGCCGTGGGCGACCGGGTGTTGCTCGACTGTGCCGACCGGCTCAAGACCTGCCTGCGCCAGGGCGATGTGGTGGCCCGCATGGCCGGCGACCAGTTCGCGTTGTTGCTGCACGAGGCCGACAGCCGCGGTGCCGAGGCCGCGGCCCGGCGCGTGCTGGAGGCGGTGTCGCACCCTTGCTCGGTCGACGGCCTGCAGTTCACCCTGACCTGCAGTGTGGGCGTGGCGCTGTTTCCGGCCGACGGCAACGAGGCCGAGGTGCTGGTGCGCCATGCCGAATCGGCGATGCACCGGGCCAAGCAGGGCGGGCGCAGCTGTTTCCGCTTCCACCAGCCGCACCAGGACGCCGACATGCGCCAGCGCATGCGGCTGGACCATGCCATGCGCCAGGCCCTGGCCAGCCAGCGCTTCCGTTTGCACTACCAGCCGCAGATCGACATGAAGACCGGCGATGTGGTGGGGGCCGAGGCGCTGATCCGCTGGCGCGACCCCGAGCTGGGCGAGGTGTCGCCCGGGCAGTTCATCCCGGTGGCCGAAGAGACCGGCTTCATCATCGCCATCGGTGACTGGGTGCTGGAGCAGGCGGTGCGCCAGGCGGCACGCTGGCGCGATGCCGGCATGGCCATGCCGGTGTCGGTCAATGTCTCGGCCTTGCAGTTCCAGCAGGCCGATTTCGCCGACCGGGTGGCCGCCGTGCTGCGGGATCACCAGCTGGCCGGCGCGCTGCTGGAGCTGGAGCTGACCGAATCCATCCTGGTGCACGACGCCAACGAGGCGCTGGCGCGCTTGAGCCAGTTGTCGCAACTGGGCGTGCGCTTGGCGATCGATGATTTCGGCACTGGCTATTCCAGCCTGGCTTACCTGAAGCGCTTCCCGATCGACCGGCTGAAGATCGACCGCAGCTTTGTCAAGGGCCTGCCCGCCGATGAGAGCGACGGCGCCATCGTGCGTGCCATCGTGCAACTGGCCCAGGCGCTGTCGATGACGGTGATCGCCGAAGGCGTGGAGACCGAGCCGCAACGCGCCTTGCTGCTGGCGCTGGGCTGCGACCAGTTCCAGGGCTTTCTGTATGCGCCGGCGCTGGATGCGCTGAGTTTCGAGGAGCGGGTGCGCCCGGCGCGCTTTGGCCGCGGCCGGCCGCAACTGAGCCTGGTGGTGCGCTTGAGACTGGTCCGGTTGCGCCGAGCCCGCCGCGCTGGCGGAGCACGGGTGCACAATTGACCTTTGCCCGGGTCTGACCGGGGCCGAGGTGGCGATGATCTACAAATTCAAGAGCAAGGCCAGCGGCGACATCATCATGATGGCCGCCACCGGGGACACCTTCCTGCGGGCGATTGGCCGCACACCCGCAGCCAAGGGCATCATCGAGCCAGCGCACATGCCCGCCGCCATGGCCGCCATCGAGCAGGCCGTGCTGGCCGATGAAGCCGCCCATGCCGAGGCCGAGCGCGAGGCCGCCGCCCGGGGCGAGCGGCTGCCCCCGCGTGAAGGCGTGGCCTTGCGCCAGCGCCTGTGGCCCATGCTGGACATGCTCAAGCGCGCAGGCGCCGCCGGTGAGCCGGTGGTCTGGGGCGTCTAGCCGCGTTGGCGGAATCTGGTCGATGAAGATCTGGAGCACGGCCTGGAGCAACGGCGAAGCCATCCCCGAGCGGTTTGCCGCCGGGCGCCTGACCGACACCGGTGTGGCGTTTTCCGACAACCTGAGCCCGCCGCTGGCCTGGAGCGATCTGCCCGCCGGCACCCGCTCGCTGGTGCTGGTGTGCCATGACTTCGACGTGCCCAGCCGGGTCGATGATGTCAACCAGCCCGGCCGCGAAGTGCCGGTCGACCTGCCGCGGGTCGATTTTTTCCATTGGCTGCTGGTCGATCTGCCGCCCACCGTGGCCAGCCTGGCCGAAGGCCAGTGGAGCCGCGGCTTCACCCCGCGTGGCAAGCCCGGCCCGGCCACCGACGGCCCGGTGCGCCAGGGCCTGAACGACTACACCACCTGGTTTGCCGATGATGCAGCCCATGCCGGCCGCTACTTCGGCTACGACGGCCCGTTCCCGCCCTTCAATGATTCGCTGGTGCACCACTACCTGTTTGCGCTGTATGCCCTGGACCTGCCCCGCCTGAACGTGGCTGGTGACTTCACCGGCGCCCAGGTGCGCGAGGCCCTGGCCGGCCATGTGCTGGGCGCGGCCACGCTGTCGGGCACCTACACCTTGAACCGGCGCCTGCGCGCGGCTTGACCCGCCGATGTTGGCCACCCGGCTGGTGCTGATCCGCCATGGCGAGACGGCCTGGAACGCAGCAGGCCGCTTGCAAGGCCACCAAGACATTCCGCTGAACCCGCTGGGCCTGCGCCAGGCGGCCCGCCTGGCCGCTGCCCTGGCCGACGAAGGCCTGGCCGCCGTGGTGGCCAGCGACTTGTTGCGGGCCTGGCAGACCGGCGCCGCCCTGGCCACGGGCCTGGGCCTGCCGCTGCAGACCGAACCCGGCCTGCGCGAGCGCTGTTTCGGCGTGCTTGAAGGCCTGACCCATGCCGAGATCGAGGCCCGGTGGCCCGACCAGGCGCGCTGCCTGCGCCAGCGTGTGCCTGACTTTGAACCCGACGGCGGTGAGAGCCTGCTGCAGTTCCAGGCCCGCTGCCTGGCCACGGTCGACCGCCTGGCGGCGGCGTTTGCCGGCCAGACCATCGCGCTGGTGTGCCACGGCGGTGTGCTCGACGGCCTGTACCGTGCGGCCACCCATGTGGCGCTGGACCGGCCGCGCAGCTGGCTGCTGGGCAACGCCAGCATCAACCGGCTGCTGCACACGCCGCAGGGCCTGGCGCTGGTGGGCTGGAACGACAGCGCCCACCTCGACGGCAGCGCCGCCGACGACCTGACGGCCTGAGGCCGCAGCGGCGGCGGCAGCGTCATCGGCGCGCTGCGCTGGGCTGCACGTGCCAACCGCCCCGGGCGAGGCCCGGCTGCGCACTGGCGGTGGAGCAGCGCGCGCTGGCTGTGCAGCTTTGCACGCTTGAAGCAGGGGCTTGGGGCTTGGCGGGCTCAGGTTGTCATCGTGCGCTGCCGATAGCAACGTTACCGAGGTGCCCCATGCCCATCCTGTCCATGCCCCATCCTTTGCCTGCCCTGCGGCGGCTCGGCTTCACCCTGGTCGAATTGATGATCACGCTGGCGGTGCTGGTGGTGCTGCTGGCGGTGGCCGTGCCATCGATGCAGGAGTTCACTGCCAACAACCAGCTGGCGGCCACCAAATCGACCTTTGCAGCATCCCTGGCCCTGGCCCGCACCGAGGCTGCCAAACGTGGCCGCCTGGTGGTGCTGCAGGCGCTGGGCAGCGGCCCCACCGGCAATGAATTTGCCAACGGCTGGGAGATCGTGGTCGACGACGACGGCAACGGCGCCGTGGCCAGCACCGAGACCCGGGTGCGCAAGAACACGGTCGCGCTGGACAAGATCAAGCTCGGCGGCGAGGCCAGCGTGGGCTTCCGCGCCAGTGGCGCGCTGGTGGGCACCTCGGCCCTGACCTACACCCTGTGCCGCGCCAGCGGTGGCACGCGTGGCTACACCGTCACGGTGCTGCCCAGCGGCATCGCCGACGTCGCCAGCATCAACACCTGCACGCCATGACAGCACAGCCACCTCTGCTGCTGGCCTGCAGCCGCCGCCGGCGGCGGCGCGGCATTGCGCTGATGGAGGCCATGATCGCCATCGTGCTGCTGTCCGTCGGCGCGCTGGGCTATGCGGCGCTGCAGATGAAGGGGTTGTCGGCCTCCAGCAGCGCGATGTGGCGCAGCAAGGCCAGCAACCTGGCCTACGAGATGGCCGACCGCATGCGGGCCAACCGCGCCGGTGCAGTGGCTGGCGCCTACAACGCCCTGGGCGCGCCCCAGGTGGTGACCGATTGCGGCGCCGCGTCTGACTGTTCGCCGGCGCGCATGGCCCAGCTCGACCACGCCCAATGGAATGCCACCCTGGCCACCGAGCTGCCGGGTGGCAGCGGTGTGGTCTGCCTGGACGCCACACCCGACGATGGCACCGCCGCCGCCACCGCCTGTGACGGCGCCGGCCCCATGCTGGTCGTCAAGGTGTTCTGGACCGAGCGCGGCGTGGCCGCGCGCCAGGTGCTGGCGGTGCGGCCATGACCCGGCGCACAGCCCATCGGGGCATGACCCTGGTCGAGCTGATGGTCGGCCTGGCCATCGGCCTGTTTTTGGTGGCGGTGATGAGCACCATGTACCTGGGCAGCCGCAGCACCTTTGTGGCGCAGGAATCAGGTGCGCGGCTGCAGGAGAACGGCCGCTTCGCGATGGACACCATCGCCAACGACCTGCGCATGTCGGGCTTCCGCGGTTGCGCGCCGATCATGCCGACCGGCAACAGTGCCGCGCCGCTGGCCATTGGCTGCCGTTGACAACAGCCTGGCCACGCCGACCGACCTGCGCTACAACTTCAATGAGCAGATCTGGGGGTCGCGCAACACGGGCAGTGCCTGGTCGCCCGCGCTGTCCACCCCGGTCGACGGCCTGGGCGCTGTGGCAGCCGGCGACATTCTGCTGGTGCGCCGGCCGGCCGGTGTGGCCTGGTCCCTGGTGGCCGAGATGCCCAGCCGCGCAGCGGCACTGACCATCACGCCAACGGCCAACTTCCAGCGTGGTGACCTGCTGATGGTGGCCGATTGCGCCGGCGCGTCGATGCTGCAGGCCACCAACGTCGGGCCGGGCGCTGCCGGCAGCGTCCAGCATGTGGCCGGCACCGGCGGCGTGGTGCCTGGTGTGGCCACGGGGGACCTGGCCCGCACCTATTCCAACGACGCGCGCATCTGGCGCATGCAGACCCGCATCTACTACCTGGCCAACAGCGCCCGGCGCAGCGGCGAGACCGCGCTGTGGCTGCGGGTCAGCCCGGCTTACGACGGCGAGGCGCAGACCAGCGAATTGGTGACCGGTGTGGAGCGCATGGCGGTGACCTATGGCGTCGACAACGATGGCCTGGACGGCGCGGGCAATCTGTCGGCCAACCGCTTTTTCACCGCCAACCAGGTGACCAACTGGGGCCAGGTGGTCAGCGCCCGGGTGGAGATGGTGCTGTCTGGCGCTGCCGACAGCCTGGCCACGGGTGTGCAGCCGTATGTGTTTGGCGGCGAGACCATCACGCCGACCGACAAGAAGCTGCGCTCGGTCATGTCCATGCTGGTTTCGCTGCGCAACACCGTGCCATGAGCCCCATCCGCACCGCTGGCCGCGCACGCGGCTTTTCGCTGATCGCCATCCTGCTGATGCTGGTGTCACTGGCCATGCTGGGCCTGGGCGCGATGAACAGCAGCATCGTCCAGGAGCGCATGGTCGGCAATGCGCGCGACCGGCAGGTGGCGCTGCAAGCGGCCGAGTCAGCGATCCGCGATGCCGAGATCGACATCGAGGTCAATCTCAATGCGGCGGTCGGCTTTGCGGTGGGCTGCGCCAGCGGCTTGTGCATCTCGCCGTCGGACTCCACCAGCAACCCGGTGTCGGCACCACTGTGGCAGACCATCAACTGGGATGCCACCCGCGCCTATGGCAGCCGCACCAATGCACCGGCCCTGCTGGGGCCCGGCAACGTGGCGCTGGCGGCACAGCCGCGCTACTTCATCGAAAACTTGCCCGTGCTGCCACCCATGCCGGGTGAAAGCGCGGCCATCGGCGGGGGCGCCACACCCGCGCCGCGCGCCCGGGCCTACCGCATCACGGTGCGGGCGTCCGGGATCCGGGCCACGACGGTCGTGATGCTTCAATCGGTGTACGTCAAACAATGAAACAAGCCATCTTCAAGCGGGCGCTGCATGGCGCCGTGGTGGCCGCAGCAGGCGCGGCCACGCTGCTGGCATCGCCCCAGGTTTTGGCGCAGGCGCTGAACCTGGCGCAGGCACCCTTGTTCCTGGGCACCACGGTCAAGCCCAATGTGCTGGTGATCTACGACAACTCGCAGTCGATGGACGGCACCATGGCTGGCAAGCTGATTGCCGGCGACGACGACACGACCCGCGGCAACATTGCGCGCTCGGTGCTGCGCAGCACCATCACCGCGTACCGCAACACCTTCAACTGGGGCCTGGCCAGCTTCAACCTGACCAGCAGCAGCCTGCGCACCACCTACCCATACTTCATGGGGTCCAACACCGAGGTGGTCTACACCAATGACTGCGTCGCCGGTGTCTCGCTGACCAACAGCGGCCTGCGCTGTGTCGCCAACCCGGTTCCGACCAACGGCTTTGCTTTCATCACCTACGGTCGGTCCAGCGACGACCCCGACATCAACGACGTTCTCTACACCAGTGACAACGGCCCTGACATCTATGGCGTCGGGGTGAACAATTCGAACTCCTACAAGCTGTACTTCAACCGCGACAACACCGGCGGCTGGGCCGACGCCAATTTCAGCTCGGCCTGGTTCACCGGCGCATTCACGCCGACCGATGCCGGGTTCATCCCTGGCACATTTGACGATCCAGCCAGGAAGCTGAACTTCCCGCGCATCTATTTTCTCAAGCGCGCCTGGGGCTACACCGGCAACATCAGCGGCGCCGGCATCATCAACCAGGGCGTCGCTGCAACCGAGGCGGCACCTGCGTCTGCGCTGGCGCAGTACAACAGCCTGATGGCGCTGCTGGCCAAGGAGACCAACACCAACAGCGGCGAGCTGAAGAACGCGGCCACCTTCACGCCGCTTGCAGGGGCGCTTGGCACCGCCCGTGACTACTTCGCCAACACCATCTCCGGGCGCCCGTCGCCGATCAGCCAGACCTGCCAGAAGAACTTCGTGCTGCTGGCCACCGATGGCAACCCCACCGGCAAGACCAACGGCAACATGTACTCGTTGGCGGAGATGGCCAACACCTTCAACGCCGGCACCGGGACCTGGACCTTCGGCACCGCATCCAGCGATGTGTTCACCCGGGTCAGCGCGCTGCGCAGCACCGCAATGGGGGGCAGCAACTACGACGTGCAGAGCTATGTGATCGGGCTGGGCGACTCGGTGGCCAATGCCAGTTCGGTGGCCACGCTCAACCGCATGGCCGAACTGGGCGGCACCAGCAACGCCTACTTCGCCAGTGACGCCGACGCGCTGACCGATGCCTTCCGCAAGATCAGCGTCGACATCATTTCGCGCACGGCCGCAGCGTCGTCGGTGTCGCTCAATTCCGGCTCGCTGAGCAATGGCACCAAGGTGTTCCAGGGCCGCTTCAGCAGCGCCGATTGGGCTGGCCAACTGCTGGCCTACCCGGTCGGCGCCAGCGGCGAGCCGGGCAGCACGGCCGACTGGGATGCGGGCCAGCGCCTGAACCAGCAGCACTGGAGCACCGGTCGGCAGATCCTGACCTACAAGCCATCGGCAGCGCTGGGCAGCCGCGGCGTGCCGTTCCGCTGGCCGGCCATCCCGGCGGCCCCGGGCGCCGGCGAGATCGACGCTGGCCTGGTGGCGGCGCTGAACAAGAACGGCAGCGGCACCGTTGACAACTTCGGAGCGCAGCGGCTCGAGTTTCTGCGTGGCAATGCGGCGCGTGAAGAGCGCAACTGCAGCAGCTGCAGTGCGCCGGTCTTCCGCAACCGTGCGGTGTCGGTGCTCGGGGACATCGTCAACTCGGCACCGGCCTATGTGGGCGGGCCGACCGGTGAGTACCGCGACACGATGGAGTCCAGCCGCTATTCCACCTACGCTGCCGGCCGCAATGGCCAGGCGCCGGCCCTGTTCGTCGGCGCCAACGACGGCATGCTGCATGCGTTTGACGCCAGCAGTGGCAATGAGCTGTTCGCCTATGTGCCCTGGGCCGTGCGCAACCGCTTGTCGTCACTGACCAGCAACCCCTATGTGCACCTGTTCACCGTCGACGGGTCGCCGTCGGTGGGTGACGTGCATGTGGGTGGCGGCTGGAAGACGATGCTGGTGGCCGGCATGAACGCCGGCGCACCCGGCCTGTATGCGCTGGACATCACCAACCCCGGCAACTTCACCGAGGCCAAGGCAGCCGAGGTGGTGCGCTGGGAAATCGGCAGTGAAGACGCCGATGTCGGCCATGTCTTTGGCCGGCCGATCCTGGCCAAGATGCGTGACGGCCGCTGGCGTGCCATCGTCGGCAATGGCTACAACAGCAGCAACGGCCGTGCCGTGCTGTTGCTGGTCGACCTGGAGACCGGGGCCATCAGCAAGATCGACACCAAGGCCGGCAGCAGTGCTGCACCCAATGGCCTGTCGGCCGTGACGGTGGTGTCGACCAACGACAACGGCGTGGCCGATGCGGTGTATGCCGGTGACCTGGCCGGCAACCTGTGGAAGTTCGACGTCAGCGCGACCAGCCCCGCAGCCTGGAAGGTGGCCTACGGCACGACGGCCGTGCCCAAGGCGCTGTTCACGGCGGCCAGCGGCCAGGCCATCACCGCCCGCCCGGATGTGTCCCGCCACCCCAAGGGCGGCTACATGGTGACCGTGGGCAGCGGCCGCTATGTCGACATCGCTGACAACGCCACCGGCAGCAGCCAGTCCATGTACGGCATCTGGGACAACAACAGCGAGGTGGCGCTGGCCGACCTGCAAGTGCAGAGCGTGGTGCGCACCGCCGCCGGCGCCAACGGCAAGACCTACCGGCTCAGCACCCACGCGGTGGGCAAGCCGGCCGACGCGCTGCTGACCGGTGACAACGCCCTCAGCCTGGTCGACTACCAGGCCGGCAAGAAGGGCTGGCGCCTGACGCTGCCGACCAGCGGCGAGCGGGTGGTGACCGAGGCCACGGTGCGCAACGGCCGGCTGGTGATCTCGACCCTGATCCCCAGCACTGCGGCGTGTTCGTATGGCGGTGACGGCTGGATCATGGAGGTCGACGTGTTCACCGGCAACCGTGCCGCAGCGCTGGACCTGACCGACGACAACATCGTCAACAACGCCGACTACCTGGACGGCACCGCGCCATCGGGGGTGCAGGTGGGTGCGGTGCCGGCGGCAGCCACCATCGTGCGCAAGCCTGCAGCGGCACCTGGTACACCTGCCACGCCTTGCACCGAGTTCAAGCTGATCAACACCTCCGAAGGCAAGATCGTGCGGGTGGGTGGATCTTGCGGCCGCGTGCCATCGCGCCGCGCCTCCTGGGAGCAACTGCAATGACCGCTGCACGTCCTGTGCGCCAGGCCACTGGCCTGGCTTGGGTTTCGTTGACGGCACTGGCTGCACTGGCCGCCATGGCCAGCGCGCCCGCCAGTGCCATGGCCGTGGCGGGCCCGGGTGGCACGGCCGAACAAGGCCGCCGCCTGGTGCTGGAGGCGCCCGCTGCAGGGGCTGTGGCGCCCACGCTCGACCTGGTGGCGGCGCGCCTGGAGGCGGTGGATCTGGCGGCCGGCACAGTCACGGTGCGTGGCCAGCGCTTGCCTCTGCATGCCGCGCAGTTGCGTGTGCTGGGCAACGGCGGCCAGCTGCTGGGCCCGCGCAGTTTGCGGGCGGGCCAGGCCGTGCGGCTGGCGCTGGAGCCTGCCGCGCCTGCCGTGCCGGCGGTGGCGGCATCTGCGCCGGTGGCCGCTGCCCCGGGCGCCATCCCGGCCGCGCCAGCGCGGCGCATCGTGCTGATCTACATCGACGGATGACCATGAAACGCTTGTCCCACCGAGGCTTCACCCTGATCGAGCTGATGATCGCCGTGGTGGTGATCGGCTTGTTGTCGGCCGTGGCCTACCCCAGCTACCAGCAGCAGGTGGCCAAGGGCCGCCGCACCGATGCCAAGCAGTCGCTGCTGGAGCTGTCGCAGCGCATGGAGCGCTACTACACCGAGCGTGGCACCTATGTGGGCGCGGCGCTGGGCGCATCGGGCCTGTACCCGGCGGTGACCAGCGGCGGCTTCTACGACCTGTCGATCACCGCCCAGACGCTGGACGGCTTCACGGTGCGCGCCTCGCCGCGCGGCAGCCAGGTCGGGGATGTCTGCGCCAGCTTTTTGTACAACCAGATCGGCGACCAGACCGTCAGCACCGACGCCAGCCTCAGCGCGGTGAAGTGCTGGCAGTAGGGCGCGTGAACGGGCTAGGCGCAGCGGCCTGGCCTCCAGCCCGGTGGGCAGCGGCACCGTCATTCGCCGAACAGCCCGCCTGCAGCTTGCGGCGGCGTCACCCCCAGGTGGCGGTAGGCCGCCAGGGTGGCGATGCGCCCGCGTGGCGTGCGCTGCAGAAAGCCCTGCATGATCAGGTAGGGCTCGATCACGTCTTCGATCGTGCCGCTTTCTTCGCCGATGGCCGCGGCCACGTTGTCCAGCCCCACCGGGCCGCCGTCGAAGCGGTGCACCACGGCTTCCAGCAGCTTGCGGTCCATCAGGTCGAAGCCCTCGGGGTCGACATCCAGCATCTGCAGCGCCAGGTCGGCGATGTGGCGGGTGATCACGCCGTCGCTCTTGACCTGGGCGTAGTCGCGCACCCGGCGCAGCAGGCGGTTGGCGATGCGCGGCGTGCCGCGTGAACGCCGCGCGATCTCGAATGCGCCCTCGGCCTGGATCGGCACCTTCAGCAGGCCGGCCGAGCGGTGCACGATGGTGCCCAGTTCGGCCGGGGTGTAGAACTCCAGCCGCGCGACGATGCCGAAGCGGTCGCGCAGCGGGTTGGTCAGCATGCCGGCGCGGGTGGTGGCGCCGACCAGCGTGAAGGGCTGCAGGTCGAGCTTGATGCTGCGCGCGGCCGGGCCCTCGCCGATCATGATGTCGATCTGGTAGTCCTCCAGCGCGGGGTAGAGGATCTCCTCGACCACCGGGCTCAGGCGGTGGATCTCGTCGATGAACAGCACGTCGTTCTTCTCGAGATTGGTCAGCAGCGCGGCCAGGTCCTTGGGCTTCTCGAGCACCGGGCCGCTGGTCTGGCGCAGGTTCACGCCCAGCTCGGCGGCGATGATGTGCGACAGCGTGGTCTTGCCCAGGCCCGGGCGGGCCGAACAGCAGCACATGGTCGAGCGCCTCCTCGCGCTTGCGTGGCCGCGCCGATGAAGATCTCCAGCTGCTCACGCGCCTTGGCCTGGCCGATGTAGTCGGCCAGCCGCTTGGGGCGCAGTGCGCGCTCCTGCGCTTCTTCTTGCGGCGATTGGCGGGCCGCGCTCACCACCCGGGGCGCGGTGGTCCCGTGTGGGGCGGCAAAGTCGTCGGTCTGGATGCCCATCCAGTGATTCTCCACCGAACCGGGCGCCCCGCCGGGTGGGATTTACTTCGACAGGGCCTTCATCGCCAACTTGATGCCGTCGCTGACACCCACATCGGGCGGCAGCAGCTTCAGCGCGGCGGCAGCGTCCTTCTCGCTGTAGCCCAGTGCGATCAGGGCCTGCACGATGTCGGCCTGGGCGTCGCTGGTGATGGCGGCGCCTGGCAGGCCCAGGTCGGGTGCGAGCTTGCCCTTCAGTTCGAGCAGCAGGCGCTCGGCGGTCTTCTTGCCGATGCCCGGCACCTTGACCAGGCGCGCCGCCTGCTGCTGGGCCACGGCCTGGGTCAGCTCGGCCACCGACAGGCCCGACAGCACACCCAGCGCCATGCGCGGGCCGACGCCGGAGATCTTGATCAGCTGGCGGAAGGTGCCGCGCTCGGCCGCGGTCAGAAAGCCGAACAGCTGCTGCGCGTCTTCGCGCACCACGAAGTGCGTCAGCAGGGTGACACGCTCACCCAATGCCGGCAGGTTGTAGAAGCTGCTCATCGGCACATCGACCTCGTAGCCGACGCCGTTCACATCCACGAGCACCTGGGGCGGTGTCTTTTCTGCCAGCTGGCCCGTCAGTCGTCCGATCATGGGGGCGAGTATCCCCCCGATGCGGTGGCGTGTTCAGCGGCGGAACAGACCCAGGCGCTGCGCTTCCAGCGCGGCCTCGGCGCGCGAGCTCACATTGAGCTTGCGGTAGATCTGCTTCACGTAGTCGGCGATGGTGTGGCGGCTCAAGCCCAGCTGCACGCCGATTTCGGGCAGGGTGAAGCCCTTGGCCACACGCAGCAGCACTTCGCTTTCACGCTCGGTCAGCGACACCGCCGGCATCGCATTGGCCTGCGGCAGGTTCTGGCTGGCGAAGTACTTGATCACCTTGCGCGCGATCGACGGCGACAGCGGCGGCTCGCCCTGGCTGATGCGCTGCAGCTGCTCGGTGATCAGCTCGCGCGATTGTTCTTTCAGGATGTAGCCGTAGGCGCCGGCCTGCAGCGCCGGGAACAGGTGCTCGTCGTCGTCGTGGATGGTGACCACCACGCTCTGCGCCTCGGGCTGCACATCGCGCAGCTTGGCCACCACGTCGGTGCCGCTGCCATCGGGCAGGCCCAGGTCGCACAAGCGCCAGATCGAAGCGCAGGGCCTGCACCTGCTGCAGCGCATCCTGCACCCGTGAGCACTCGGTGATGTGGGCCGTTGGGGAAGACCTGCATGCACCAGGCTTTTCAGCCAGGCGCGGATCTCGGGCAGGTCTTCGAGCAGCAAAATATTGTTCATGGGAACGCAGTTCATCGCGGCCCCATGCCGCACACCAACGATGCTAGCAGCGGCACTAGTGCGCTGTGGTGTGCTGCTCCAGCGGCAACGTGAGGCGTATCACGGTTCCGTAGCCTGGGCCCGATTCCACCAGGCACTGGCCCTGCAACTGCTTGGCCCGGCCCTTCATGCTGGCCATGCCGTGGCCCTTGTCGAGGCGGCCGTCCAGCTCGGTCGGGATGCCCTTGCCGTTGTCCTGCACCACCAGCTGGAAGTCGCCGTTGTCGATGGTGCAGCGCACGGTGCATTGCGAGGCACCGCTGTGCTTGATGATGTTGCTCACCGCCTCGCGCAGGATGCGGGTGGTCTGCACATAGGCGCGTGAGGACAGCGTCTGCGGCACTTCGTCGTCCGACGGTGCGCTCCATTCACCCTGCACGCCCGACTGCTGCAGCCGCGACACCACCTCGGCACGCCAGTCGCCCAGCGCGTCCAGCAGCTTCACCGGCTTGCCGGTGAGGCCGCGCACCGACAGGCGCATCTCTTCCAGCGCCTCGCGCGCCAAGGTGCTGATGCGCTCGTTGTCGCTGGTGTGCACGATGGTCAGCAGCTTGGCGCCCAGGTCGTCGTGCAGGTCGGCGGCGATGCGCTTGCGCTCGCGGTCGGTCACCTGCTCGACCCTCAGCTCGGACAGCTGGGCGAAGTTGCGCTCGATCTGGGCGGTGGCTTCGCGGATGCGCACCTCCAGCTCGGCGCGGGTCTGCTCGGCGGTCTGGAAGGCGCGGCCGTACTGCTGCACCAGGCGCAGGCCCAGCGCCAGAAAGCCCAGCGCCGGCAGCAGCTGCGCCACATGCAGCACCCGGCTGTCCAGCCGCCAGCCCAGGGCGATCAGCTCGACCAGCAAGGACGCTGCCACCACGCCCAGCAGCGCGGCCATGGGCCACAGCTGGCGGCTGCGCTGGCGCCGCACCTGCACCAGGTAGAACACCGCCGCCGCCAGCGCCTGCACCGACAGCGCGGCAAACCAGGCGCCTGAAGCCAGATGCAGGCGCTGCGGCCCCAGCGCCAGCAAGGTGGCCGGCATCAGCAGGCATTGCGCCGGCAAGGCCAGGTCCAGCCAGCGCATGCGGTGGCCGGCATAGCGCATCAGGAACTGCACCGCTGCCAAGGTGATGAAGGCCATCAGCGCGGCCAGCGCCAGCTCGGCGCTTGCATTGCCCACCGGCAGGTCGCTGGCCCACAGCCGCGCCAGCAGCAGCGACCAGCCCACCATCAGCGCGCCGAAGTAGGCCAGGTAGCTCTGCGTCCGGTTGAACCAGCCCATCACGAACATGAAGCTGCCCATCAGCACCAGGGCGCCGCTCATCACCTCGGGCAGGCGGATGGCGAACAGCAGCTGCCGCGCATGGTGGGCGGCCACCGTCTCGTAGGGCCCGAACACCAGCGGCGACAGCCCGCCCGCCCGCTGGCGCGCGCTGACCTCGGCCAGGGCGTAACCGCGCACGCGCAGCTCCAGCAGGTTGTCCTCGGCCAGCAGCAGGGCCGCCGGCACGGCCACCAGCTGCGGCCGGTGGCAGTGGCGCGACACCGGTTCGTCGAAGTGGCCACCGTCGTGGATCATCTGGCCGTTCAGCCAGACGGCCAGCACGCTGCAGGCGCGTTCGATCGACAGCCCGAAAAGCTGGTTGTCGCTGTCGTCTGCGCTGCCAGCGGCGGCAGCCGGCGGGGTTGGCAGGATCAGCTGGTAGGCCACCAGGCCGTGCAGGGCTGGCTGGCGGCTGGCCCAGTCATCGGGCAGTTGCACTGGCTGGGCGCCGCTCCAGTCGGCCGACACCGCCGCCGTCCCCAGTGGCATGGGCAGCATGCGGGCCTGTGTCAGCACCTGCACCTGCCCGGTTGCGGCCCGGCTGCTGCCGGCGACCAGCAGCAGCGCCGCCAGCAGCAAGGCCAACAGGGCCCGCAGCCAGCTCTGGCCTGGTGGCTGCACGCGGGCTGGGGCGCTGCCGGCCGTCAACCAGGCTTGCAACAGGCAGGGGGGTGGCGCAGGCAAGGGCATGGCGGCCGATTGTGCGCGATGCATGGCCGCGCCAAACGGCGGAGAATCCGCGCCCCAGCCCCAGATTCCCGCCGCCGCCGACGGGCCAGCACCGTGATCCTGCGCCACAACTTCGAGCCCACCGACAACCTGCGCCTGGCCCACCTGAGCGGCGCCTTCGACGCCAACCTGCGCAGCATCGAGGCGGCCTTGGCCGTGCGCATCAGCCGCCGTGAAGCGGCTTTCCGGGTCGAGGGCGGCCGGGCCGATGCCGCACGTGCCCTGGCCCTGCTGCAGGCGCTGTACGCGCGTGCCGGCCGGCCGATCGCGGCCGAAACCCTGCAACTGGCCCTGGTCGAGGCGCGCAGTGCCGCCACGGCGACGCCCGCCGGCGACAGCCCGGCCCTGCCGCCAGGCGCCGATGCCATCCAGCTGCACACCCGGCGGGCCGATCTGCGCGGCCGCACGCCCAACCAGGTGCAGTACCTGCACCAGATCCTGCGCCACGACATCACCTTCGGCATCGGCCCGGCCGGCACCGGCAAGACCTTTCTGGCCGTGGCCTGCGCGGTCGACGCGCTGGAGCGCAGCGGCGTGCAGCGCATCATCCTGACCCGCCCGGCCGTGGAGGCCGGCGAGCGGCTGGGCTTTCTGCCGGGCGATCTGGCGCAGAAGGTCGACCCCTATCTGCGCCCGCTCTATGACGCGCTGTACGACCTGATGGGCTTCGACCGGGTGCAGGTGGCCTTCGAGAAGGGCCTGCTGGAAGTGGCGCCGCTGGCCTTCATGCGCGGGCGCACGCTCAACCATGCCTTTGTCATCCTGGACGAGGCGCAGAACACCACACCCGAGCAGATGAAGATGTTCCTCACCCGCATCGGCTTTGGCAGCCGGGCGGTGGTGACCGGCGACGTCAGCCAGGTCGACCTGCCCAAGGGCAGCCACAGCGGCCTGATCGACGCTGCCCAGGTGCTGCAGGGTGTGAACGGCATCGCCTTCAGCCACTTCAGCTCGGCCGATGTGGTGCGCCACCCGCTGGTGGCGCGCATCGTCGACGCCTACGACGCGGCGGGCAGCAGCAGGCCGCAGCCATGATCCGCCGCGCCGACCTGCAACTGTCGCTGCAGTTTGCCGATGCCAGCCTGCGCGCGGCTGCTGCCCAGGCACCGGGTGCAGCGCTGGCTGTGCGCCGCGCTGGACAGCCCGGCCGAGATCACGGTGCGGCTGGTGACGGACGCCGAAGGGCGCCAGCTCAACCACGACTTCCGCGCCCAGGACCACGCCACCAACGTGCTCACCTTCGACTACCAGCAAGCGCCGGTGGTGGTCGCCGACCTGGTGCTGGCCACCGGCGTGCTGCAGCGCGAGGCGGCCGACCTGGGGCTGCCGGTGGCCGACCATGCCGCCCACCTGCTGGTGCACGGCGCCCTGCATGCGCAGGGGCTGGACCACGCAGACGATGCCGAGGCCGCCGAGATGGAAGCGCGCGAGAGCGCCATCCTGCTGGGCCTGGGCCTGCATGACCCGTATGCGTGCTGAGCAGATGGCGACGCACCCACGGCCTCGCAGAGCTCGGCCGCTTCGCCAGGCGGTCGACAGTCCGCAGGGACTGTCGACCGTCCGGGCTCAGCCCTGCTTGAGCTTGCGCGCTGCATCCAGCGCGAAGTAGGTCAGCACGCCGTCGGCGCCGGCGCGCTTGAAGGCCAGCAGGCTTTCCATCATCACCGCGTCGCCATCCAGCCAGCCGTTGGCGGCGGCGGCCTTCAGCATCGCGTATTCACCGCTCACCTGGTAGGCAAAGGTGGGCACGCGGAACTCGTCCTTCACCCGGCGCACGATGTCCAGGTACGGCATGCCGGGCTTGACCATCACCATGTCGGCGCCTTCGGCCAGGTCCAGGCCCACTTCGCGCAGGGCTTCGTCGCTGTTGCCCGGGTCCATCTGGTAGGCCTTCTTGTCGCTCTTGCCCAGGTTGGCCGCCGAGCCCACCGCGTCGCGGAACGGGCCGTAGAAGGCACTGGCGTACTTGGCGCTGTAGGCCATGATGCGGGTGTGGATGTGGCCGGCGCCTTCCAGCGCGTGGCGGATGGCGCCGATGCGGCCGTCCATCATGTCGCTGGGCGCCACGATGTCGACGCCGGCCCCGGCCTGCACCAGCGCCTGCTTGGTCAGCACGGCCACGGTGCTGTCATTGATGATGTAGCCGGTGTCGTCGAGCAGGCCGTCCTGGCCATGGCTGGTGAAGGGGTCCAGCGCCACGTCGCAAAGCACGCCCAGTTCCGGGAAGCGGTCTTTCAGCGCGCGCACGGTGCGCGGCACCAGGCCGTCGGGGTTGGTGGCCTCGCGGCCGTCGGGTGTCTTGAGTTCCGGTGCGATCACCGGGAACAGCGCGATCACCGGCACGCCCAGTTGCACACATTGCTCGGCCAGGCCCATCAGGCGGTCGATCGACAGCCGCTGCACGCCGGGCATGCTGGGCACGTCCTGCACCTTGTCATGGCCGTCGTGCACAAACACCGGCAGGATCAGGTCGCTGGCGTGCAGCTGGTGCTCGCGCACCAGCGCGCGGGTGAAGGCGTCGCGGCGCAGGCGGCGCGGCCGGCTGGCCGGAAAGGCGGGCAGGGGTGGCAGGGCCATGGCGTCAATGCTCCTGTTGAAAGTGCCCGGCATTCTCGGTGCTGGCAGCGGGCCGGCGGTCGCCAGCATGACAACGGCGCTGGCGCATTTGAAACAGGCCTTGGTGCCAGGAACCAATCTGCTAATATCGAATCGGGTGGCGGCCGCGAGGTTGCTGCCCCCTGCTTTTCCTCCCTGAGCAGGTGTCTTGGCGTGATGACAGCGACAAGGCTTCCCACCCCAGCCCTCCGTGGCTGGGGTTCTTTTTTGCCCGGACGCTCTACCTGCTTGTTAGCCTGCTGGCGGGCGCGGCGCGCCACGATAATGCGGCCATGAGCTCAGCCTATCTGTGGATCCAGGCCTTCCACCTTGTCTTCGTCGCCAGCTGGTTTGCTGGACTGTTCTACCTGCCGCGCATCCTGGTCAACCTGGCGATGGTGCCGGCCGACAGCCACGCCGAGCGCGAGCGCCTGCTGCTGATGGGCCGCAAGCTCTACCGGTTTTCGAACATCCTGATGGTGGTGGCTCTGGCGCTGGGCTTCTGGCTGTGGATGGGCTATGGCGCCGGCCGCTTTGCCGGCAGTGGCTGGTTGCATGCCAAGCTGGCACTGGTGGTGGTGGTGATCGGCTACCAGCACATGTGCCGTGGCCACCTGCGCCGTTTCGAGCTGTGCAGCAACCAGCGCAGCCACAAGTGGTTCCGGGTCTTCAACGAGGTGTCGGTGCTGCTGTTCATCGCCATCGTTGTGCTGGCGGTCGTCAAGCCGTTCTAGCGCGGAGCGCCCAGCCTTGCGGGCCAGCCCTGCCGTGGAGCGCAGTTCGGCCGTGCCCTTGGCCTGGGCCTGGGCTGGCTTGATCGTCTACGCCAGCCTGTTTCCGTTTGACGGCTGGCGCTGGCCGCCGGGCACGCCGGCCTGGCAGCTGTTGCGCCTGCCCTGGCCGCGCTACTTCATCCCCTTCGACATCACCGGCAATCTGCTGGCCTATGCGCCGCTGGGCGCGCTGCTGGCCCTGGGTCGGCTGCGCCAGGGCCGCGGCACGCTGGCGGCCCTGGCGCTGGGCGTGCTGGGCGGCGCCAGCCTGTCCTACGTGATGGAGCTGACCCAGCAGTTGCTGCCGCCACGGGTGCCGTCTGCGCTGGATTGGGTGCTGAACGCAGCTGGCGCCACGCTGGGTGCCTTGCTGGCGTGGCTGGCGCAGGCCCTGGGCCTGCTGCGGCGCTGGCAGGCTGCGCGCGAGCGCTGGCTGGAGCATGGCAACGCCGGCGGGCTGGCCCTGCTGGTGTTGTGGCCGGTGGCGCTGCTGTTTCCGACCCCGGTGCCCCTGGGCCTGGGCCAGCTGGGCGAGGTCTTGCAGGACGCCTTGGCGGCGCTGCTGGTCGATGTGCCCTGGGCCCAGCCGGTGTCCGACTGGCTGGTACCGTCGCTGGCGGCCCCGGCCGCCTTGTCGCCCCAGGCCTCGGCGCTGGCGGTGATGCTGGGCCTGCTCGGCCCCTGCTTGCTGGCGTTTGCCGCTGCGCGGCCGGGCTGGCGCCGCCTGGGCCTGGCGCTGTGGGCGGCTGCGATGGCGGCGGGCGCCACCACGCTGTCGACCTTGCTGAACTTCGGGCCCGACCATGCCCTGGCCTGGCGCACCCCCGGCACGCTGGCGGCGATGGGCGTGGCCCTGCTGTTGGCGCTGGCTGGCCTGTGGCTGCGTGCGCGGGTGGCCGGCGCGCTGGCCTTGGTGGCCCTCAGCAGCCTGGTGGTGCTGGTGCACGGTGCACCCACCGACCCCTACTTCGCCGACAGTCTGCAGCGCTGGGAGCAGGGCCGCTTTGTGCGCTTCCACGGCGTGGCGCAATGGCTGGGCTGGCTGTGGCCCTACACCGCCATCGCCTGGCTGCTGGTGCGCGCCGGCCGGCGCTGAGCCGCACTGGCGCCGGTGCAGGTGTCGGCGCAGGTGTCGGTGCCGCCCGTCCGTTCAGGGTTTGCCCAGGGCACTCTCTACAATCTTGCACCCATGAGCTATTACCAGCACCACATCTTCTTTTGCCTCAACCAGCGCAGCAGCGGCGAGGCCTGTTGCGACGGCCAGGGCGCGCAGGCTGGTTTTGACCACTGCAAGCAGCAAGTCAAGGCCGCCGGCCTGGCCGGTGTTGGTGGTGTGCGGGTCAACAAGGCCGGCTGCCTGGACCGCTGTGCGGGCGGCCCGGTGGCGGTGGTCTACCCCGACGAGACCTGGTACACCTTTGTCGACAACAGCGACATCGATGAAATCATCGAATCGCACCTGCGCAACGGCAAGCCCGTCGAGCGCCTGCGTCTGCCGCCCGACGTGGGCCGCTGAGCCAGGTGCCGGCATGAAGCAGGACACCCAGCGCAGCAGCATCGCCGGCCCGGCCGGTGCACTGGAATGCGCCACCGACTTGCCCGCCGGCACGCCGCTGGGCACGGTGGTGCTGTGCCACCCACACCCGCAATTCGGCGGCACGCTCGACAACAAGGTGGTGCAGACCCTGGCGCGCGCCTTCTTGCAGCTGGGCTACCGGGCGGTGCGCTTCAACTTCCGCGGTGTCGGGGCGTCGGCCGGTGTGTGGGACGAAGGCCGGGGCGAGGTCGACGACGCGCTGGCGGTGGTCGCCGCCGAGCGTGCCGCCCACCCGCAGCTGCCTTTGGCGCTGGGCGGCTTTTCCTTTGGCGGCTTTGTGGCTGCGCAGGCGGCGCACCAGTTGCAGGCCACGGTGCCGGTGCAGCGCCTGGTGCTGGTCGGCCCGGCCACCAGCCGTTTCCCCATGCCCGCCAGCGTGGCGCCCGACACCGTGCTCATCCATGGCGAGGCCGACGACGTGGTGCCGCTGGCCGCCACGCTGGACTGGGCCCGCCCGCAGGTGCTGCCGGTGATCGTGCTGCCCGGTGTCGGCCACTTCTTCCACGGCCAGCTGCCCTTGCTGAAAAACCAGGTCGTGCAGGCCTGGACCCGTTGAATCCACCCTTGGCCCTTGTTTCCCCCACTTTTTCCGGATGCTGATGAACCGATTGCTGCTGAACCTGCTGGCCCTGTGCCTGAGCCTTGCCCCCTTGCTGCCTGCCCAAGCCCAGGCGCCTGTGCCACCCGAGGTGGCCGCCAAGGCCTACCTGTTGCTGGACGTGCAGAGTGACCAGGTGCTGGCCGAACGCCAGGCCGATGTGCAGGCCGATCCGGCATCGCTGACCAAGCTGATGACCGCCTGGCTGGTGTTCGACGCGCTGAAGGCCAAGAAACTGAGCCTCGAGCAGACCCTGCCGGTGTCGCTGCGGGCCTGGTCCGAGCGCAAGGGCGGTGGCTCGCTGATGTTCATCGACCCCAAGATGACGCCCAAGGTCGATGAACTGCTGCGCGGCATGATCGCCGTGTCGGGCAACGATGCGGCGGTGGCGCTGGCCGAGGGGGTGGGCGGCACGCTCGACGGCTTTGTGGCGATGATGAACCGCCAGTCCCAGGCCTGGGGCCTGAAGAACACCCAGTTCAAGAATGTGACCGGCCTCACCGAGCCCGGCCACTACAGCAGCGCGCGTGACCTGGCGACCATCGCCGCTCGCATCGTGCGCGACTTTCCCGAGCAATACGCCGCCTACTACGCGCTGCGCAGCTACAGCTTCAACAACATCAAGCAGGACAACCGCAACATGCTGCTGGGGCGTGACCCGGCGGTCGACGGCATGAAAACCGGCTACACCGACGCCGCCGGCTACTGTCTGGTGGCCAGTGCGCAGCGTGATTTCCCCAACGGCAAGCGCCGGCTGATCAGCGTGGTGATGGGCACGGCCTCGCGGGAGGCCCGCGCCGGCGAAAGCCAGAAGCTGCTGAACTGGGGCTACAGCGCCTGGGATGCCGTGCGCCTGTTCGAGGGTGGCAAGGCCGTGGCCAGCGTGCCGGTGTGGAAGGGCCAGGGTTCGACCGCCGCACTGGGTGCCCAGCAGACCGTGCTGGTGACAGTGCCCAAGGGCGAGGGCGACAAGCTCAAGACCGCCATCTCCCGCACCGACCCGCTGGTGGCACCGCTGACCCAGGGTCAGCGTGTGGGCACGATCGAGGTCAGCACCACCACGGGCGCCAAGCTGGCCAGCGTGCCCCTGGTGGTGCTGCAGGCGGTGCCCGAGGCCGGCCTGCTGGGCCGCGCCTGGGATTCGATCCGCCTGTGGATCAAGTGACCTGCATCACAGGCACGGCCCAGCCTTCCGCTAAGCTGGCAAGCCTATCCGTCTGAAAGGCCCGCCATGACCACCGCTGTGCTGCCCGACACCCTGTGCCACCTGAACGGCCAGATGCTGCCGCTGCGGGATGCCAAGATTTCGGTGCTGGACCGGGGCTTCATCTTTGGCGATGGCATCTACGAGGTGATCCCGGTGTACGGCCGGCGCTGCTTCCGCTTCGACGCGCACCTGGCCCGGCTGTCACGCAGCCTGGCCAAGTTGCGCATCCCCGACCCGCACACCCGTGACGGCTGGCTGGCCCTGGTGCGGGAACTGGTGGCCGCACAGCCCGCCGACGACCAGATGGTCTACATCGAGATCACCCGCGGTGTGGCGCTGCGCGACCATGTGATGCCAGAGGCCATCACGCCCACCGTCTTTGCCATGACCAGCGCGCTGAAGATGCCTTCAGCCGAGCAGCGCCACCAGGGCGTGGCCTGTGTCAGCGCGCGTGATTTCCGCTGGGAGCGCGGTGACATCAAGAGCATCTCGCTGCTGGGCAATGTGCTGGCGCGGCAGATCTCGGCCGACCATGGTGCGGCCGAGACGGTGATGTTCCGCGACGGCTGGCTCACCGAGGCCGCCGCCAGCAATGTGTGGGTGGTGCAGGAAGGTGCGCTGCTGGGCCCGCCCAAGAGCGACCATGTGCTCGAAGGCATCCGCTACGACCTGCTGGCCGAGCTGTGTGCCGACGTGGGCATTGCCTACAACCTGCGCCCCATCGCCGAAAGCGACGTGCGCGCCGCCGACGAGGTGATTCTGAGCTCGGCCACCAAAGAGGTGCTGGCTGTCACCCGGCTGGACGGCGAGCCGGTGGGCCATGGTGCGCTGCGTGGCAAGCCGGGCCCGGTCTATGCCCGCCTGCATGAGGCCTACCAGCGCGCCAAGCTTGAACAGTCGATTTGAATCCCCAACTGCAAGCCATGGCCACTGTTCCGCCAAGCATTCCGCCTGATCAATCCCTGATCACCTACCCCAGCGCCTTTCCGATCAAGGTGATGGGCGCCCAGGTGCCTGGCTACCTGGACGCCATGGTGGCGGTGGCGCGCCAGTTCGACCCCGACTTCGACCCCGCCAGCATCGAGCAACGCCCCAGCAGCGGCGGCAAGTACCTGGGCCTGACGCTCACCGTCAACGCCACCAGCCGGGAGATGCTGGACGCGCTGTACCGCACGCTCAGCACCCATCCGCTGGTCAAGGTGGTGTTGTAGCCGGATGGTGGGGTGGGTGGCAGCATGCTGATCCGCACCCTGGGCCGCCAGCCCTACGCCGCCACGGTGGACGCGATGCGTGCATTCACCGAAACGCGAGGTGCCGACACGCCCGACGAGTTGTGGCTGGTCGAGCATGATCCGGTCTACACCCAGGGCCTGGCCGGCAAGGCCGAGCATCTGCTCAACCCCGGGGGCATCCCGGTGGTGGCCACCAACCGTGGCGGCCAGGTCACCTACCACGGCCCGGGCCAGGTGGTCGCTTACCCGCTGGTCGATTTGAAGCGCCTGGGCATCTACGTCAAGGAATACGTCTACCGGCTTGAGCACGCGGTGCTGAAGCTGCTGGAAGCGCAGCAGATCACCGGCCACCGGGTGGCCGGCGCGCCCGGCATCTATGTGCGCCTGGCCGACCCCGGCAACCATGCCGCCCTGACCGGCCCGCCGGCCGGCGGCAATGCGTTTGCCGGCCTGGGCAAGGTGGCCGCGCTGGGCATCAAGGTCAGCCGCCATTGCACCTACCACGGCGTGGCCTTGAACGTGGCCATGGATCTGGCGCCCTTTGCCGGCATCAACCCTTGCGGCTATGTCGGTTTGCAGACAGTCGACCTCGCTAGACTCGGCGTTGCCACCGATTGGGCCACTGTGGCGCAGCAGCTGGGCGCACGCCTGGCGGCGCAGTTCAGGCCCTGACCTCTCCCAACGTCTGCGCGCATGCGCAGATGTTCACGCTCCTGCACACCCATGGCCACCGACAACACCACCCGCCAGGCCCAGCCGGCCGCCAGCTACGACGCCACCGCCAAGCAGAAGGCGCAGGCCAAGACGGCGCGCATTCCCATCAAGGTGGTGGCAGCTGAAACCCTGAAGAAGCCCGACTGGATCCGGGTGAAGGCTGGCAGCCCCAGCACCCGCTTCTACGAGATCAAGCAGATCCTGCGCGAGCACAAGTTGCACACGGTGTGCGAAGAAGCCAGCTGTCCCAACATCGGCGAATGTTTTGGCCAGGGCACCGCCACCTTCATGATCATGGGCGACAAGTGCACCCGCCGCTGCCCGTTCTGTGACGTCGGCCACGGCCGGCCCGACCCGCTGGATGTGCAGGAGCCTGGCCAACCTGGCCAAGACCATCGCCGCACTGCGGCTGAAGTATGTGGTCATCACCAGCGTCGACCGCGACGACCTGCGCGACGGCGGCGCGGGCCATTTTGTCGACTGCATCCGGCAGGTGCGCGCGCAGTCACCCAGCACCCGCATCGAGATCCTGGTGCCGGATTTCCGTGGCCGCGACGACCGTGCGCTGGAGATCCTGAAGGCCGCCCCGCCCGACGTGATGAACCACAACCTGGAGACCGCGCCGCGCCTGTACAAAGAGGCACGCCCCGGCAGCGACTACGCCTTCAGCCTGAACCTGCTGAAAAAGTTCAAGGCGCTGTTCCCGCACATCCCCACCAAGAGCGGCATCATGGTCGGCCTGGGCGAGACCGATGACGAGATCCTGCAAGTGATGCGCGACATGCGCGCGCACCAGATCGACATGCTCACCATCGGCCAGTACCTGGCACCCAGTGGCCACCACCTGCCGGTGCGGCGCTATGTGCACCCCGACACCTTCAAGATGTTCGAGGCTGAAGCACACCGCATGGGCTTCACCCATGCAGCCGTGGGTGCCATGGTGCGCAGCAGCTACCACGCGGACCAGCAGGCCGCTGGCGCGGGCGTCACCGCCACCGTTTGATCCGACCGCTGCGGCCGGCGGCTTGGGTTGGCGTGTTGGCCGCCGTAGGTCAACAGCCGGCCGCTGATGGCCAGCCAGCGCGCAGTCAGCCCTGCTCGGCCAGCAACTGCTCCACCAAGGTGTGCAGGGCGTCGAAGTCAAGCGTGCCGACATGGCGCTGGACGATGTCGCCGCGCTTGTTGATCAAGAAGCTGGTGGGGGTGGCCTGCACATCACCAAAGACTTTGGCGATGTTGCCGGTGTTGTCGATGGCCACGCCGAAGGGCAATTGGCGGGTTTCCGCAAAGCGCACCACCTGGGCTGGCGGGTCGTAGCGCATGGCCACCGCCAGCGTCTGGTAGCCCCGGCCCTTGTATTTTTCATGCGTGGCCATGATGGCGGGCATCTCGGCCACGCAGCTGCTGCAGCTGGTGGCCCAGAAATTGACCAGCACCACCTGGCCCTGCAGTTGCGCCGATGTTGCGCGCCTGCCCGTCCAACAGGATGTAGTCCACTTGGGGCGCCTGCATGGGCGCGGTGTTGCGGCCCAGGGCCAACCAAGCTGCCGTTGCAGCCACAGCGGCCACCAGCACGGCAGCGGTGGCAAGATGGCGGCGGAACAGAACCATGGGGAGACCTTGTATGCAGCGCAGGCAGTTTACGTCAGGGGTGTTGTTCAGCGGCGTGTGGGTGGCGGGCCCGATCCGGGCCGCCAGCTTCAATGAATCGGAGGCGGTGCAGGGCGTGCGCAGCGCGCTGGAACTGGGCGCCAATGCCGCTGTCGACCTGCTCGGCCGCAGCGACGGTTTCCTGGGCAATCCGAAGGTGCGCATCCCGCTGCCCGGTTTTCTCAACGATGCGGCCAAGCTGCTGAAACTGACCGGCGGCCAGGCCAAGGTCGATGAACTCATCACCGCGATGAACCGCGCCGCCGAGGCCGCCGTGCCGCAGGCGCGGGCCTTGCTGGTCAACACCGCCAAGGCGATGTCGGTCGAAGACGCGGTGCAGATCGTGCGCGGTGGCGACACCTCGGTCACCGACTTTTTTGCCCGCAAGACCCGCAGCCCGCTGGGCGAGCAGTTCCTGCCCATCGTCACCCGCGCCACCGAGAAGGTGGACCTGGCCGACAAGTTCAACGCCGTGGCTGGCCGGGCGGCCAAGATGGGCCTGCTCAAGGGCGACGATGCCAACATCCAGCGCTATGTCACCGGCAAGAGCCTGGACGGCCTGTTCCTGGTGATCGGCGAAGAAGAGCGCAAGATCCGCAAGGACCCGGTGGCCACCGGCAGCGCCATCTTGCGCAAGGTGTTTGGCGGCTGAGACTGGCGCTACAGGGGCACCGCAGGGGCGCAAGGACTGCGCCCGCTGGGTGCCGGTGCGGCTCAAGCCACCCCAGCCCGCCCCATCTCCAGCAGCAACACCGGCAGCAGCATGCTGTGCAGGGCGTCGATGCCCAGCCGCGTGACCGGGCTGACGCCCGCAACGCTCAGTTCGCAGTCCTGGCCCGAGGGCAACAGCTCGATCAGCACCACACCTGGTGCGCCCCGGGTCAGCTGGGCCAGCAGGGCCGTCAGCGCGTCGCCCTGGAATGCAGATTCGAACACCAGCATCTGGGGCGCGCCCTCACGGCAATACAGGCTGGCGTCGGCCACGGTCGAGACATGGTCGGTCAGCAGGTCCAGGCCCTGCACCGCCTCACGCAGGCGCTGGCGGGTGCTGCGCTGCGACGCCAGCACCAGCATCTGGCAACCGGCGATGGACTGGGCGCCGCCCTCGGCTGACGCCACCAGGTCAATCGCCGCCGCACCTTCGAGCGTGCCATTCACGGTGTTGAGAAACTCCAGCGTCAGCTGGCTGTGGCTGGCGCTGTCCTGGCGCTGCACCAGCACACCGGCGATGTGGGCGGTGAAGTTCAGCAGCAGCCAGTCCAGGGTGTCGAGCGCGTTGTCGTTGTCGGTCGTGCTGTGCGGTGGATCGTGCGGGATGGGGCGTTGGTTGGCGCCTTGTGTTGCGTGCTGCGTGGTCTGCTTGCTGGCGTGGTGTGCGGCGGCTGCTGCGCCATGCTGCGCGCCAGGCCGATCCAGCGCCAGGTTGCCGGCCGCCGCATGGTCGGCCGGCACATGGGCGAAGCGGCAGATCACCCGGGCCCGCACCGGCCAGGGCTTGACGTCGATGCGCCACTCCACCGTGGCCCGCGCCAGGGCGCCGCTCCAGTTGGCGGCAGCGTCCAGCACCGCGTGCAGCAGGCTGGCGTCGCCCAGCACTTCGGCCTTGGTCGGAGGCGGGGGCGTGGCAATCGCCCCGCCGTCGGCATGCACCAACTGGCCCTGCAGGACGGCGCGCAGGCAATGCGGCAGGTCCAGCCGCTCCATGCTTTGGCGCACCTGGCCGCTGGCCAGGCGTGCAATCTGCTGGCCGCGCAGGCCCACCCGGCGGGCGCTGTCGATTTCCATGCGCAGGGCCTGCAGGCCAGGGCGGTCGATCTGGCCGGTGCTGGTCAGCGTCGCCACCCGGTCCAGCGCCGCAGTGAGTGGCGCCGACACTTCGGCAGCGATGCGGGCCACCACATCGCCCAACGTCAGCGCAGTGGGCATCAGCGCTGTTGGCGTCGACAGCGGTGGGCGGGGTGTGGTCATGGGGTCTGGCACTTCCAGCAGCGTGGCGGTTGCGGCGCTGGCGGTGGGCCGGCGGCGTGGATGGGGGGGCGTGTGTGGGGAGTCGGTGGCGCTTGTGGGGTGCGTATGGCGCGCAGGCATCGTGCCTGCCAGCATCTTGCTGCCTGCCATCCCCGCAATCAGGCCTGGTTCAGCCCGCAGATGGCGCACTGTGACAAGCATCACGGCAGCCTTGCACGGTTGGCGCCGGGATAATCTGTCGCATGTCTCAAGTTCATCGATCGCACTGCCGATCACGCGCGCAACCCGTGGTCGCCGGCCGCTGGCGGCGACCGCTGGCGGTGGCTGTGGCTGTGGCAGTAGCGGCGCTGGCCGGCTGTGCGCCGGTGCTGGATTGGCGCCAGTTGCAGCCCGACGGCTGGTCGCTGGTGGCTGCGCTGCCTTGCAAACCCGCCAGCCAGCAGCGCCAGGTGGTGTTGGCTGGCCAGTCGATGGTGCTGACGATGTTGGCCTGCACCGCTGACGGCCATACCTTTGCCCTGGCATCGGCTGACCTGGGCGACCCGGCACAGGTCGGCGCCGTGCTGCTGGCCCTGGGCCAGGCAGCCCAGGCCAATGTGCAGGGCCGTGTGGCCGGTGAACAAGCGGCCGCTGTGCCCGGCATGACACCCAATCCGGCGGCGCGGCGCTGGCGCTTGTCAGGCCGCCTGCCCGACGGCCAGGCTGTGGCCGAGCAGGTGCAGGTGTTTGCGCATGGCACGCGGGTCTTCCAGGCTGCGGTGATCGGCCCCACGGCAGATGACAGCCGCGCCAGCCCGTTTTTTGACGCTCTGAAAGTGTCGCCGTGAGCCCGCCGGCCGGCACAGCCGTGTTGCGGCGTGCGCTGACGATTTTTCTGGCGTTTGCAGCGGTTTATTTTTTTGCAGCCCTGCTGCGGGCTGCCACCGCCACGCTGGCGCCGGTGTTCAGCGCCGAGCTGGGTCTGGGTGCAGGCCAGCTGGGCTTGCTGGCGGGCTCTTACTTTCTGGGGTTTGCGGCCATGCAGCTGCCGCTGGGCAGTGCGCTGGACCGCTGGGGCCCCAGGCGCGTGTTGCTGGGTTTTTTAGCGGTGGCGGTGATCGGCTGCGTGGCCTTTGCCGCCGCAGGTTCGCTGACGCAGCTGCTGCTGGCACGGCTGCTGATCGGCATGGGGGTGGCGGCCTGCCTGATGGCGCCGCTGACCTGCTTTCGACGCCACTTTTCTGTCGGCGCCCAGCTGCAGGCCAATTCCTGGATGCTGATGACAGGCTCGCTGGGCATGCTGGCGTCGACGCTGCCCGTGCAGTGGTTGCTGCCGCTGCTGGGCTGGCGCGGCCTGTTCGTCGCCGTGGCGGTGTGCCTGGTGGTGGGCATGCTGGGTGTGGCCATCTTGGTGCCACGGGATGCCGCGGTACCGGCTGCTTCTGGCGAAGTCGCGCCGCTGGCCCCGGTGGCTGCAGCCGCAACGCCCACCGCAGTTGCCGGTTACCGCCAGGTGTTCAGCCATCCGGCGTTTCTGCGGGTGGCGCCGCTGGGTTTCATTGCCTACGGCGGTCTGATCGCGATGCAGTCCTTGTGGATCGGCCCCTGGCTCACCCAGGTGGGCGGCCGCAGTCCGGCGCAAGCGGCGCAGGGCTTGTTTCTGGTCAATCTGGCGATGTTGCTGGCCTTTTTCTGCTGGGGTTTGGTCATGCCGCGGCTCAGCCGTCGGGGTTGGGCCGGCGAGCGCTTGATTGCCTGGGCCTGGCCACCGGGGGTGCTGTTGCTGGGCGCCATCGTCTGGCAGGCGCAACAGGCCAGTGCCTGGCTCTGGGCTTTGTGGTGTGTCTGCACCAGCGTGGTGTCCCTGTCCCAGCCGGCCCTGGCCCAGGTGTTTCCGGCGGCGTTGGCCGGGCGCGCGCTGTCCGCCTTCAATCTGGTGATCTTCTCGGGCGTGTTTGTGCTGCAGTGGGGCATCGGCCTGGCCATTGACGCCTTGCTGGCCGCCGGCTGGGCGCCGGTCATGGCCTACCGGGCGGCGTTTGCCGCGTTTGCATTGGCCTGTGTGCTGTCGTTCCTGTGGCTCAATGCACGGCGCTGGCACGACCAACCGCCCGCCGACCTGCGCGCCGCCCTAGGATAATGGCGGCTGTCCGCCCACACGCCCATGACTGGTCTGTTCATCATTGCCCATGCACCGCTGGCCAGTGCCTTGCGTACGGCTGCGCTGCATGCTTTTCCTGAAGCAGCGCAAGCCTTGGCGGTGTACGACGTGCCTGCCGATGCCGGTGCAGACCTGGCGCAGGCAGAAGCGGCAGCCTGCTTGGCTGCACTGGGCGCCGCAGAAACCTTGATCCTCACCGATGTGTTTGGCGCCACGCCGTGCAACATCGCGCGCCAACTGGCGCTGCAAGCCGGCGTGCGTGTGCTCGCTGGTGTCAACGTGCCCATGCTGTGGCGTGCCCTGAATTACCGCCAGAAACCGCTGGAGGACCTGGTGTCCCTGGCGCTGGCCGGTGCTGCGCAGGGTGTGATGCAGGTGGCCGTCACCCGACCCCAGAACCAGGCCCAGAAGCCCGCCAGCCATGATGCGAACGACCGCAACCATCCGCAATAAGCTGGGCCTGCATGCCCGCGCGTCTGCCAAGCTCACCAAGCTGGCCGGCAGTTTCCAGTGCGAGGTGTACATGGCGCGCAACGGTCGGCGCATCAACGCCAAGAGCATCATGGGCGTGATGATGCTGGCCGCCGGCATGGGCAGTGAGGTGGAGCTTGAGACCGACGGCGCCGACGAACAGGCAGCCATGGCCGCCTTGCTGGCGTTGATCAGCGACAAGATTCGGCGAGGGCCAGTAGCGCAGGGCAGCCCTCGATTGCTGGCGTCTGGCTTGCATTGGGGTCTTCACCGCCTGCTGGTTTGCACTGGGCGCCCAACCATGCGCGCTGATAAAGTCAAAGCATGAGCATTCAGGTGTTCGGTCAACCAGTGTCGCGCGGCGTTGCCATTGGCCGCGCCGTGCTGGTGGCGTCCAGCCGGGTGGACGTGGCGCACTACTTCATCGACGCCGCAACGGCGCCGGCAGAGGTCGCGCGTCTGCGCCACGCACGCGACACGGTCGTCAGCGAGATCTCCACGCTGAAGGCCGATCTGCCGCCGGAGGCGCCACCGGAACTGGCCGCGCTGCTCGACGTGCACCTCATGTTGCTGCAACGACCCGATGCTGACCGAAGCCACCCGGCATTGGATTGAGACGCGGCACTACAACGCCGAATGGGCCATGACAGCACAGACCGAAGTGCTGGCGCGGCAGTTCGACGAGATGGAAGACGATTACCTGCGTGAGCGCAAGGCCGACATCGAACAAGTGGCCGAGCGGGTGCTGCGGGTGTTGGCCAAGCAGGAGGCCTTGTTGCCACAGGTCGGCCAGATCCGCGATCTCGACAGTGGCGACCCCTTGGTGCTGGTTGCCAACGACATCGCGCCAGCAGACATGCTGCAGTTCAAGGGCAGCGTCTTCAAGGGCTTTGTCACCGACGTCGGCGGTCGAACCTCGCACACCGCGATCGTGGCCCGCAGCATGGACATCCCGGCCGTGGTCGGCGCACGTGAGGCCAGTCGACTGGTGCGCCAGGATGATTGGCTGATCATCGACGGCGACGCAGGTGTGATCGTCATCAACCCGACGGCCATCGTGCTGGAGGAGTACCGCTTTCGCCAACGGCAGAGTGAACTGGAGCGTGCGCGGCTGCACCGGCTGCGGCACATGCCGTCCGTCACGCTGGACGGCCAGGCTGTTGAGCTGCTGGCCAACATCGAGCTGCCCGGTGACGCAGTGACTGCGCTAGAGGCAGGTGCGGTCGGTGTCGGGCTGTTTCGCAGCGAATTCCTGTTCATGAACCGGAACGGTGAACTGCCTGACGAAGACGAGCAGTTTGAAGCCTACCGGGCCGCCGTGCTGGCCATGGCGGGTCTGCCGGTCACGATCCGCACCGTTGACATTGGTGCCGACAAGCCGCTGGACCGCATGGCTGTGCATGACCTGCGGCATGACACCGCGCTCAATCCGTCGCTGGGCTTGCGTGCCATCCGCTGGAGCCTGTCAGAACCTGACATGTTCAGGCAGCAGCTGCGGGCAATCCTGCGGGCCAGCGCCTATGGCAAGGTGCGGGTGTTGATCCCGATGGTGGCCCACCGCAGCGAGATCCTGGCCACCATGGACGCCCTGAACCGTGCCCGCCAGCAATTGCAGGAGTCTGGCATTGCGTTCACAGACGTGGAACTGGGCGCCATGGTCGAGGTGCCCGCCGCGGCCATGACCATGCCGCTGTTGCTGCAGCACTTTGACTTCGTCTCGATAGGCACCAACGACCTGATCCAGTACACCCTGGCGATCGACCGGGCTGATGAAGCTGTCGCGCACCTCTACGACCCTTGGCACCCAGCCGTCTTGCGTCTGATTGCAGACGTGGTGGAAGCGGCCAATGCAGCTGGCAAATCCGTCAGTGTGTGTGGCGAGATGGCCGGTGATGTGGCGTTCACCGAGCTGCTGCTCGGCATGGGCTTGCGCAGCCTGTCCATGCACCCCAGCCAGATCTCGTCGGTCAAACAGCGTGTGTTGCGCGCCGATGCGGGCCGACTTGCCAAGACGATCGCCCCAACCTTGGCGAGCCCTGACCCTGCCACCACCTGGTTGGCCATGAGCGAGCGCTGGGCCCAGCGCGCCCGCACGCCCTGACGCTGGACCAAAAGCATCGGGCGGTTTCCAATTGGTTCATCGGTGCCTGCCGCCATCGCGCCCACCGCGCAGAGCGTCAGCGCAACGCCTGCGGCCAGCCCTGGCGCACCCCCGCCGTGACAACATCAACGACAAGACACTGGACGGGCAGAAAAGTGGTGCTATAGTAGAGGGCTTCGCTGCTTACGAAGCGCGCCGAAAGGCAGGCAACGCAGGTAGAAAGAAGTTCGAAAGAGGGTTTACACGGTCATCAAGACGTGCCAGAATCACAGGCTCTGCTGAAAAGCGCAAGTCGAAAGACAAGCGAAAAACGGCAGATGATTGGTAGGGTTGTGACAAGCAGTCAGGCAATCAAACCATTGCAACCGATAAGTCGAGTGCAATGCGTTCTTTAAAAATCAACAGCCGATAAGTGTGGGCGTAAGAAGGCGAGTGCCAAGAAGAATTGGTAGTGCTGCAAGGCATTGCTGATGATTCGAGGTCCGAGTGACTTTAAACGCTCACTGAATTGAATTTTCATGCAAGTGAAGTTCACTTCAATTCTTTGAGTAAGTATCAAGATCGAACTGAAGAGTTTGATCCTGGCTCAGATTGAACGCTGGCGGCATGCCTTACACATGCAAGTCGAACGGTAACGCGGGGCAACCTGGCGACGAGTGGCGAACGGGTGAGTAATATATCGGAACGTGCCCAATAGTGGGGGATAGC
>CAWJOQ010000028.1:0-2500 GCA_963844485.1 uncultured beta proteobacterium | reverse complement strand
CCTGTCTGAATATGGGGGGACCATCCTCCAAGGCTAAATACTCGTAATCGACCGATAGTGAACCAGTACCGTGAGGGAAAGGCGAAAAGAACCCCGGGAGGGGAGTGAAATAGATCCTGAAACCGCATGCATACAAACAGTCGGAGCCTGGAAGGGTGACGGCGTACCTTTTGTATAATGGGTCAGCGACTTACATTCAGTGGCAAGGTTAACCGAATAGGGAAGCCGTAGAGAAATCGAGTCCGAATAGGGCGTTCAGTCGCTGGGTGTAGACCCGAAACCAAGTGATCTATCCATGGCCAGGATGAAGGTGCCGTAACAGGTACTGGAGGTCCGAACCGACTAATGTTGCAAAATTAGCGGATGAGCTGTGGATAGGGGTGAAAGGCTAAACAAACTTGGAAATAGCTGGTTCTCTCCGAAAACTATTTAGGTAGTGCCTCAAGTATTACCGTCGGGGGTAGAGCACTGTTATGGCTAGGGGGTCATGGCGACTTACCAAACCATTGCAAACTCCGAATACCGATGAGTACAGCTTGGGAGACAGTGCACCGGGTGCTAACGTCCGGACACAAGAGGGAAACAACCCAGACCGCCAGCTAAGGTCCCCAAAATTGGCTAAGTGGGAAACGAAGTGGGAAGGCTAAAACAGTCAGGATGTTGGCTTAGAAGCAGCCATCATTTAAAGAAAGCGTAATAGCTCACTGATCGAGTCGTCCTGCGCGGAAGATGTAACGGGGCTAAGCCAGTTACCGAAGCTGCGGATGTGCAAGCAATTGCAAGTGGTAGGAGAGCGTTCTGTAAGCCTGTGAAGGTGGCTTGTGAAGGCTGCTGGAGGTATCAGAAGTGCGAATGCTGACATGAGTAGCGTTAAAGGGGGTGAAAAGCCCCCTCGCCGAAAGCGCAAGGTTTCCTACGCAACGTTCATCGGCGTAGGGTGAGTCGGCCCCTAAGGCGAGGCAGAGATGCGTAGCTGATGGGAAACAGGTCAATATTCCTGTACCGATGTGTAGTGCGATGTGGGGACGGAGAAGGTTAGCTCAGCCGGGTGTTGGATGTCCCGGTTCAAGCCTGTAGTCATGCCTGGTAGGCAAATCCGCCGGGCTTAGATGAGGGGTGATAACGAGGCGGCTTGCCGCCGAAGTGAGTGATACCCTGCTTCCAGGAAAAGCCACTAAGCTTCAGCTACACACGACCGTACCGCAAACCGACACTGGTGCGCGAGATGAGTATTCTAAGGCGCTTGAGAGAACTCTGGAGAAGGAACTCGGCAAATTGACACCGTAACTTCGGAAGAAGGTGTGCCTTTAGTAGGTGATCCATTTACTTGGTGAGCCCAATGAGGCCGCAGAGAATCGGTGGCTGCAACTGTTTATTAAAAACACAGCACTCTGCAAAGACGAAAGTCGACGTATAGGGTGTGACTCCTGCCCGGTGCTGGAAGATTAAATGATGGGGTGCAAGCTCTTGACTGAAGTCCCAGTAAACGGCGGCCGTAACTATAACGGTCCTAAGGTAGCGAAATTCCTTGTCGGGTAAGTTCCGACCTGCACGAATGGAGTAATGATGGCCACACTGTCTCCTCCAGAGACTCAGCGAAGTTGAAATGTTTGTGATGATGCAATCTCCCCGCGGAAAGACGGAAAGACCCCATGAACCTTTACTGTAGCTTTACATTGGACTTTGAACAGATCTGTGTAGGATAGGTGGGAGGCTTTGAAGCGGTGCCGCTAGGTGTCGTGGAGCCAACCTTGAAATACCACCCTGGTGTGTTTGAGGTTCTAACCTTGGCCCGTTATCCGGGTTGGGGACAGTGTATGGTGGGCAGTTTGACTGGGGCGGTCTCCTCCCAAAGCGTAACGGAGGAGTTCGAAGGTACGCTAAATACGGTCGGAAATCGTGTTGATAGTGCATTGGCATAAGCGTGCTTGACTGCGAGACTGACAAGTCGAGCAGGTACGAAAGTAGGACAAAGTGATCCGGTGGTTCTGTATGGAAGGGCCATCGCTCAACGGATAAAAGGTACTCTGGGGATAACAGGCTGATACCGCCCAAGAGTTCATATCGACGGCGGTGTTTGGCACCTCGATGTCGGCTCATCTCATCCTGGGGCTGTAGCCGGTCCCAAGGGTATGGCTGTTCGCCATTTAAAGAGGTACGTGAGCTGGGTTTAAAACGTCGTGAGACAGTTTGGTCCCTATCTTCCGTGGGCGCTGCAAGATTGAGAGAGCCTGCTCCTAGTACGAGAGGACCGGAGTGGACGCACCTCTGGTGTATCGGTTGTCACGCCAGTGGCATCGCCGAGTAGCTATGTGCGGAAGAGATAACCGCTGAAAGCATCTAAGCGGGAAACTCGTCTCAAGATAAGTCTTGCCGGGGCCTTGAGCCCCCTGAAGAGTCGTTCGAGACCAGGACGTTGATAGGTCGGGTGTGGAAGCTGTAGTAATCAGTTAAGCTAACCGATACTAATTGCTCGTGAGGCTTGACCCTATAACTTTGA
>CAWJOQ010000027.1:0-49985 GCA_963844485.1 uncultured beta proteobacterium | reverse complement strand
TATGTAATTAATCCTTTGATCGTAAAATTCTCGTAGTTCTTTCAGAGGTGGCAATTCGTGCTTGATAGGATGCAAATAGCTCCTCATACAGAAATTTCGGCAAGCTTCCAGATTGTAAAAGATTCTTCAATTCCTCCTGCGCGGCTTTCGCGGCAATCAGATTGAGTTGTAAAGCTTGAATTTTTTGGCGAGTTGGTGAAGGTTTAGACAATTGCAACCATCTAACTAAAGAGAGGCGCAGACTCAAGCCCTGAGATACTAGCGACACAAATACAGTACTAAATACAAGCGCAATCATCTGCATCCGATCAGGTAAGGTGAAAGGCAAACTAATCGCTAATGCCATCGAAAGAGAACCTTTGACATTCCCAAAGATCAAAATATGCTGCCACTTTAAGGGTAGCGATCGCTGAAATATCCGCAAAATCCATCACCGCCAGGGCCGCCGCCGTGGGCACCAGGCCCTTGCCGACGAAGCTGGCCACGATCAGGCAGGTGGCGGTGGCGCTCTGCACCAGGCTGGTGACGCCCAGCCCCGCCAGCAGCGCCGCCGGCCGGCTGCCAAAGCTCTTGGCCAGCACGCTGCGCAGGTTTTCGCCAAACACCCGCAGCATGCCGGTGCGCACGATGTGCGTGCCCCAGACCAGCAGGGCAATCGCAGCGAGCAAATTGAGCAGATGGGTCAAATGCGGACCAGACAGTCACCACAGAACCGCTTGCACCGCAGGGTCGGCGGGGCTTTCGGGTCGACGCCGCCGGACGGCCCGGCGCGCGCCTGGATTATGTCCAGGGAAAAGAACAGCCCGGTGCGCTGGCAGCGCCAGCGACACCGGCAAACCGGCCTGATTGCCCAGGCCGGCCGACAACACGGCACACTGCGGCATGCCTTACCGTGCCAGCCTCGGCCACGAGACCTTCCACTTCGACAGCCTGGCCACGCTGCTGGCCAAGGCCACGCCGGCACGCTCGGGCGACCAGTTGGCCGGCATTGCCGCCGACAGCGCGGCGCAACGGGTGGCCGCCCGGCTGGCCCTGGCCGACCTGCCGCTGGCCACCTTCCTGCAGCAGGTGGTGGTGCCGTATGAAGCCGATGAGGTCACCCGCCTGATCATCGACAGCCACAGCGCAGCCGCCTTTGCGCCAGTGGCCCACCTCACGGTGGGGGGCCTGCGTGACTGGCTGCTGAGCGACGCCGCCAGCACGCCGGTGCTGGCTGCACTGGCGCCCGGACTGACACCCGAGATGGTGGCGGCGGTCAGCAAGCTGATGCGCAACCAGGACCTGATCGCGGTGGCCAGCAAGGTGCGGGTGCTCACCCGCTTTCGCAACACCATCGGCCTGCCCGGGCACCTGGCGGTGCGGCTGCAGCCCAACCACCCGTCGGACAGCCCGGCCGGCATCGTCGCCAGCCTGCTGGACGGCCTGATGTACGGCGCCGGCGATGCGGTCATCGGCATCAACCCCGCCGCCGACAGCGTGCCGGCGCTGGTGGACTTGCTGCAACTGCTGGACGGCCTGATCCAGACCCACCAGGTGCCCACGCAGAGCTGCGTGCTCACCCATGTCACCAACACCTTGCAGGCCATGGACCAGGGCGCACCGGTGGACCTGGTGTTCCAGAGCATTGGCGGCACCGAAGCCACCAACACCAGCTTCGGCCTGAACCTGGCCCTGCTGGACGAGGCCCATGCTGCGGCCCTGTCACTGCGGCGCGGCCCGCTCGGCGACAACTGCATGTATTTCGAGACCGGCCAGGGCAGCGCGCTGTCGGCCAATGCCCACCATGGCGTCGACCAGCAGACGCTGGAAGCCCGCGCCTATGCGGTGGCCCGGCGCTACCGGCCGCTGCTGGTCAACACCGTGGTCGGCTTCATCGGCCCCGAGTACCTGTACGACGGCAAGCAGATCATCCGTGCCGGGCTGGAAGACCACTTCTGCGGCAAGCTGCTGGGCCTGCCGATGGGCTGCGACATCTGCTACACCAACCATGCCGAGGCTGATTCCGACGACATGGACAACCTGCTGGTGCTGCTGGCCACCGCCGGCCTGAACTTCATGATGGGTGTGCCAGGCGCCGACGACGTGATGCTGAACTACCAGAGCACCTCCTTCCACGACGCGCTGTTTGTGCGCCAGTTGCTGGGCCTGCAGCGTGCGCCCGAATTCGAGGCCTGGCTGCAGCGCCAGGGCCTGACCGACCACCAGGGCCGGCTGCGGCCGGTGGCCAGCCGCCCGGCCCTGGCCGCCGGCTTCAGCCCCTGGCTGGACGGGCCTGCCCGCTGAAGTGAACGGGCCTGCCTGCTGAGCGAGCGCATGCGCGACATCCACACCACCGACACCCCGCCGCCCGACCCCTGGGCCGAACTGCGCCGCCACACGCCGGCCCGCATCGCCCTGGGCCGCAGCGGTGCTGCCCTGCCCACGCATGAGTTGCTGCGCTTTGCCGCCGCCCATGCCCAGGCGCGTGACGCCGTGCATGTGGCGCTGGACCTGCCGGCACTGCAGGCCGACCTGGCGGCCACCGGCTGGGCCAGCTGCGTGGTGCACAGCCGCGCGGCCACACGCGACACCTACCTGCGCCGGCCCGACCTCGGCCGCCGCCTGGCGCCCGACAGTGCCGACGCCTTGCAAGCGGCGGCCAGCGGGCCGGTGGACCTGGCCATCGTGCTGGGCGACGGCCTGTCGGCGGTGGCACTGCAGCGCCATGCCGTGCCGCTGCTGCAGGCCCTGCAAGCAGCGCTGGCCGGCCGGCTGACACTGGCGCCGGCGGTCATCGCCTGTCAGGCCCGGGTGGCCCTGGGCGATGAGATCGGTGCGCTGCTGCAAGCCCGCCTGGTGCTGGTGCTGCTGGGCGAGCGGCCGGGCCTGAGTGCACCCGACAGCCTGGGCGCCTACCTGACCCATGCGCCGCAACTGGGCTGCCATGACGCGCAGCGCAACTGCGTCAGCAACATCCGGCCCGCCGGCCTGCCGCCGGCCGCCGCCGCCCAGCGCCTGGCCTGGCTGGCCACCACCGCGCTGCGCCGCCGGCTGACTGGCGTCGGCCTGAAGGACGACAGTGCACTGGGCTTGCTGGACGGGCCGGTGCCACTGAACCCACCATCCACACCCTGACCACCTGCCACACCACCACCATGTCCACCCTGCCCCCGATCGAGCTGCACGCCCCCGACATCCGCGCCTGGGAAGCCGGCAACACCGGCGTGCCCTATGTGCACCGCCTGGATTCCGGCCGGCCCGGGCCCACGGTGATGGTGCAGGCGCTGACCCACGGCAACGAGCTGTGCGGCGCGCTGGCGCTTGCAGTGGCTGTTCAGCCAGCCGCTGGCGCCGCTGCGCGGCAGCCTGGTGCTGGCCTTTGCCAACGTGGCGGCGTTCCAGCGCTTCGACCCGGCCGACGCCGCATGCCTCGCGCTGTGTCGACGAAGACCTGAACCGGGTGTGGGCCGACGACCATGCTGTTCGGTCCGCGTGATTCGGTGGAGCTGCGGCGCGCACGCGCACTGCAGCCCTTTGTCGACGCCGCCGACCTGCTGCTCGACATCCACTCGATGAGCGAGCCCTGCCGGCCGCTGATGGTCTGCGGCACGCAGGACAAGAACGCCGCCTTCGCCCGCCAACTGGGCACGCCCGGCCGATCTGCTGATCGACACCGGCCACCCCGCCGGCCTGCGCATGGTCGAGCGCGGCGGCTTCGGCGACCCGGCCAGCCCGCGCAAGGCGCTGCTGGTGGAATGCGGCCAGCACTGGGAGCGCGGCGCCACCGACGTGGCCATCGACACCCTGGTGCGCTTTCTGCACCTGACCGGCGTGGTGGATGCCGCCTGGGCCGCGCGCCCGCACCCGGCTGCCGCTGCCGGCGCAGCAGCAGCTGGTGCGGGTGACCGAAGCGGTGGTGGCGCGCAGCAGCGACTTCCGCTTCCTGGTGCCCACCGACGGCCTGGGCGTGGTGCCGACCGCCGGCACCGCCTATCGCCGAGGACAGCGGCCATGTCTGGCACACCCCCTACGACAACACCGTGCTGGTGATGCCGTCCACCGCCCATGCCAAGCCGGGCAACACCGTGGTGCGGCTGGGGCGCTTCGAAGCCTGATCAGCCCGGGCCTGCGGCCCAGGCACAGCGGCCGCCACCCGGCCTGTGCCAGGCCGTGCCGCAGGCCGCCGCTACACCAGCACCCGCTCGATGCCGCCGGCGTTGGCGCGGCCCACGTAGTCCTGCAGCCAGCTCTCGCCCAGGATCTTGCGCGCCATCTCCACCACGATGTAGTCGGCCTCCAGCAGGCCGGTCTGCATGTCGTCCTGGTAGCGGCTGAGGCCTTGCAGGCAGCTGGGGCAGCTGGTCAGGATCTTGACATTGGCCCCGGCGGCCACCGTGCCGGTGGCGCGCAGCGCCACTTCGTCGCTGCGCAGCTCTTCTTCCTTGCGGAAGCGCACCTGGGTGCTGATGTCGGGCCGGGTCACGCCCAGCGTGCCGCTTTCGCCGCAGCAGCGGTCGCTCTTGAGCACATTCGGGCCCACCAGCGCCTTCACCGTCTTCATCGGCTCCTGCAGCTTCATCGGGCTGTGGCAGGGGTCGTGGAACAGATAACCAGCGGCCTTGCCATCTGCCGCGCCGGGCAGGGTGATGCCCTTTTCCAGCAGGTATTCGTGGATGTCGATGATGCGGCTGCCGGGGAAGATCTTGTCGAACTGGTAGCCCTGCAGCTGGTCGTAGCAGGTGCCGCAGCTCACCACCACGGTCTTGATGTCCAGGTAGTTCAGCGTGTTGGCGACGCGGTGGAACAGCACCCGGTTGTCGGTGATGATCTGCTCGGCCTTGTCGAACTGGCCGCTGCCGCGCTGCGGGTAGCCGCAGCACAGGTAGCCCGGCGGCAGCACGGTCTGCACGCCGGCATGCCACAGCATGGCCTGGGTGGCCAGGCCCACCTGGCTGAACAGCCGCTCACTGCCGCAACCCGGGAAATAGAACACCGCCTCGGTCTCGGCCGTGGTGGCCACCGGGTCGCGGATGATGGGCACGTAGTCGCGGTCTTCGATGTCGAGCAGCGCACGCGCCGTCTTCTTGGGCAGGCCGCCGGGCAGCTTCTTGTTGATGAAGTGGATCACCTGCTGCTTGATGGGCGCCGTGCCCAGCGTGGCCGGCGGTGCGGTGGTCTGCTTGCGGGCCGCCAGCTTCAACAGGTCGTTGGCAAAGCGCTGCGCCTTGAAGCCCACGTCCACCATGGCGCTGCGCACCAGCTTGATGGTCTGCGGGTTGGTGGCGTTGAGCATCAGCATGGCCGCCGCATTGCCGGGCCGGAAGCTCTTCTGGCCCATCTTGCGCAGCAGGTTGCGCATGTTCATCGACACATCGCCGAAGTCGATCTTCACCGGGCAGGGGCTCAGGCACTTGTGGCAGACGGTGCAGTGGTCGGCCACGTCCTCGAACTCTTCCCAGTGCTTCAGGCTGACGCCGCGGCGGGTCTGCTCCTCGTAGAGGAAGGCCTCGATCAGCAGGCTGGTCGCCAGGATCTTGTTGCGCGGTGAATACAGCAGGTTGGCGCGCGGCACATGGGTGGCGCACACCGGCTTGCACTTGCCGCAGCGCAGGCAGTCCTTGATGCTGTCGGCGATGGCGCCGATGTCGCTCTGCTGCATGATCAAGCGATTCATGCCCCATCAGCCCGAAGCTGGGTGTGTAGGCATGGCTCAGGTCGGCGGCGTGCACGTCGTCGCCCAGGCGCTGCAAGGCCGCGCCGCGCAGCAGCTTGCCCTTGTTGAAGCGGCCTTCGGGGTCGATGCGGGCCTTGTAGTCGCTGAAGGCGGCCAGTTCGGCGTCGCTCAGGAATTCGAGCTTGGTGATGCCGATGCCATGCTCGCCCGAGATCACCCCGCCCAGGCTGCGGGCCAGCGCCATGATGCGGGCCACCGCCGCATGGGCGGTCTGCAGCATGGCGTAGTTGTCGGAATTGACGGGGATGTTGGTGTGCACATTGCCGTCACCGGCATGCATGTGCAGCGCCGCCCACACCCGGCCACGCAGCACCTCGGCGTGGATGCGCTTGAACTCGGCGCGGACGGGCGCAAACGCGGCGCCGGCAAACAGCAGATCAAAGGGCTTCTGGATCTGCTGCTTCCAGCTGGCGCGCAGCTGGTGGTCTTGCAGCTGGTCGAAGTGGCTGCGGCCGCCTTCGCCACCATCGGCTGCAGGGGTCACATCCAGGTGGTGCAGCCAGTGCAGCCATTGGTCGCGCACCTCGTGCAGCACGGCCAGGGCCTGCTGCACCCGGTCTTGCAGCAGCTCGGCACTGGGGATCTCGCTGGCGTCGTCGGCCTGGCCCAGCGGCAGGCTGCCGGTGGTGAGGAAGGCCTGCAACTGCTCGACCAGCAGCAGCTTGTTGCGCAGGCTCAGTTCGATGTTGATGCGCTCGATGCCCAGGGTGTACTCGCCCATGCGCTCCAGCGGGATCACCACGTCCTCGTTGACCTTGAAGGCATTGGTGTGCCGGGCAATCGCGGCGGTGCGCTTGCGGTCCAGCCAGAACTTCTTGCGCGCCTCGGCGCTGACGGCCACAAAGCCTTCGCCGCTGCGGCTGTTGGCGATGCGCACCACCTCGCTGGTGGCGCGCGCCACCGCGTTTTCATCGTCACCGACGATGTCGCCCACCAGCACCATCTTGGGCAGACCGCCGCGCTTGCTCTTGGTGGTGTAGCCCACCGCTTTCAGGTAGCGGTCGTCCAGGTGCTCCAGGCCGGCCAGGATCGCGCCGCCCTTTTTGGCGTCCTCGAACAGGAAGTTCTTGATCTCCACGATAGATGGCACCGACACGATCGGGTTGCCAAAGAATTCGAGGCACACGGTGCGCACATGCTGCGGCATCTTGTGCACCACCCAGCGTGCGCTGGTGATCAGGCCGTCACAGCCTTCCTTCTGGATGCCGGGCAGGCCAGCCAGGAACTTGTCGGTGACGTCCTTGCCCAGGCCTTGCTTGCGGAACACGCTGCCGGGGATGTCGAGCCGTTCGGTCTTTTCCAGGGTCTTGCCGCTGGCGTCGAACCAGCGCAGTTCGAAACTGGCCAGCGGCGCGTCGTGGATCTTGCCCAGGTTGTGGTTCAGGCGCACCACTTCCAGCCACTTGGCCTGGGGTGTCACCATCTTCCAGCTGGCCAGATTGTCCAGGGCGGTGCCCCACAGCACGGCTTTCTTGCCACCGGCATTCATCGCGATGTTGCCGCCGATGCAGCTGGCCTCGGCGCTGGTGGGGTCGACCGCAAACACATGGCCGGCGCGCTCTGCGGCGTCGGCCACCCGCTGGGTGACGACGCCCGCACCCGTCCACACCGTGGCCACCGGGCGGTCCAGCCCGGGCAGGTCGACAAATTCGACCTCGGTCATCTGTTCAAGCTTTTCGGTGTTGATCACCGCGCTCTTCCAGGTCAGCGGCACGGCGCCGCCGGTGTAGCCGGTGCCACCCCCGCGCGGGATGATGGTCAGGCCCAGTTCCACACAGCCGGCCACCAAGGCCGCCATCTCGGCTTCGGTGTCGGGCGTCAGCACCACCAGGGGGTAGGCCACCCGCCAGTCGGTGGCGTCGGTCACATGCGACACCCGCGACAGGCCGTCGAACTTGATGTTGTCCTTGGCGGTGGCGCGGCCCAGCACCTTGCGGCTGCGGTTGCGCAGGCTGGCCACGGTGGCAAAGTGCGCCGCAAAGCGCTCGACCGCAGCGCCTGCCATCTGCAGCAGTTCACCCACATGCTTGTCACGCTGCACATCGGCTGCCGGCGTGCGGCGCTGGGCCACTTCCGACAAGCGGTGGTGCAGCGCATCGATCAACAGCTGCCGGCGCTTGGGGTTGTCGAGCAGGTCGTCTTCGAGGTAGGGGTTGCGCTGCACCACCCAGATGTCACCCAGCACCTCGTAGAGCATGCGGGCAGAGCGGCCGGTGCGGCGCTCGCCACGCAGCAGGTCCAGCAGCTCCCAGGCCCGCGCGCCCAGCAGCCGCACCACGATCTCGCGGTCGGAAAACGAGGTGTAGTTGTACGGGATCTCGCGCAGGCGAGGCAGGTGCGCGGTCAGGTCCTCGTCCACGCTGCGCTGGGCCAGTTGGGTCAGGTCGATCGGAGCATTCATGGGGCGCGGGTGCCGTGTTCAGGGTTGACGGTCGATGACGGCATGGCAAGCACCTGCTCGGCAAACAAGGCCGTGCGCGGGTGCCTGCATCGGATGGGGCACCCGCCTCGGTCGGCGTCGAGGCGTTGACAGCCTATGATTATCGCAGTGCTGCCCCCGCAGCCGGTGGGCTGGGGCACCCGGCCCGCACCGGCTGGCGGGTTAATCCTGTTGCGCGGTTGGGGGTCGGCATGACAGAAACGCGACTGTCACAAAACACCGACACACTCGGGCACTTTCCCGACCTGACGCCTTCACGGAGAAGACATGAACCTGAAACTTCAAGCAGCCGCCTGGGCCGCAGCCGCAGCGCTTTGCGCCCCCGCCCACGCCCAGACCGAGATCCAGTGGTGGCATTCCATGGGCGGTGCCCTGGGCGAATGGGTCAACGACCTGGCCAATGACTTCAACGCCAGCCAGAAGGATTACAAGATCGTGCCCACCTTCAAGGGCAGCTACGACCAGAGCATGACCGCCGCGATCGCGGCCTTCCGCGCCGGCAATGCACCCAACATCCTGCAGGTGTTTGAGGTGGGCACTGCCACCATGATGGCCAGCAAGAGCGCCATCGTGCCGGTGACCAAGGTGATGACCGACGCCGGCTACAAGTTCGACCCCAAGGTCTATGTCAGCGCCGTGGCCGGCTACTACACCGCGCCCAACGGCCAGATGTTGAGCTTCCCGTTCAACAGCTCGACGCCGGTGTTCTTCTACAACAAGGACGCCTTCAAGGCCGCCGGGCTCGACCCCGAGAAGGCGCCCGGCACCTGGCCCGAGGTGGCGCTGGCGGCCGCCAAGCTCAAGGCCAGCGGCCACAAGTGCCCGTTCACCACCAGCTGGCAGAGCTGGACCCAGCTCGAGAGCTTCTCGGCCTGGCACAACACCCTGTTCGCCACCAAGAACAACGGCTTTGGCGGCATGGACACCCGGCTGGCGATCAACACCCCGCTGCATGTGCGCCACATCGAGAACCTGGCCAACATGAGCAAGCAAGGCTTGTTCGTCTACAAGGGCCGCGCCAATTTGCCCGACGCCACCTTCCCGTCGGGTGAATGCGCGATGTACACCGGCTCGTCGGCGCTGTACTCCAGCGTGTCGAAAAACGCCAAGTTCGCCTACGGCATCAGCACCCTGCCCTACTACCCCGATGTGCCAGGCTCACCGCAGAACACGGTGATCGGCGGCGCCAGCCTGTGGGTGATGTCGGGCAAGAAGCCGGTCGAATACAAGGGCACGGCAGCGTTCTTCAACTACCTGTCCAATGCCGAGGTGCAGGCCAAGAGCCACCAGCGCACCGGCTACCTGCCGATCACCACCGCTGCCTTCGAGCTGACCGACAAGAGCGGCTTCTACAAGAAGAACCCCGGCACCGATGTGGCAGTGACGCAGATGATCCGCAAGACCACCGACAAATCACGCGGCATCCGCCTGGGCAACATGGTGCAGATCCGCACCCTGATCGACGAGGAAATGGAGCAGGTGTGGTCCGGCAAGAAGTCGGCGCAAGAAGCGCTGGATTCGTCTGTCACCCGGGGCAATGAGTTGCTCGAACGCTTCCAAAAAGCCAACAAGGGCTGATCTTGGCGGCAGAAAAGCGGGTTCTCTTCCAGTCGTCCTGGCTGCCCTGGGCGCTGCTGGCGCCGCAGTTGATCGTCATTGCGGTCTTCTTCTTCTGGCCGGCAGGCCAGGCGCTGGTGCAATCGCTGCAGCAGCAGGACGCCTTTGGCACCAGTGTCGAATGGGTGGGGCTGGAGAACTTCCAGCGCCTGTTCGCCGACCCCACCTACTACGACAGCTTCAAGACCACGCTGGTGTTTTCGGTGCTGGTGGCGGGCCTGGGCATCACCATCAGCCTGCTGCTGGCGGTGATGGCCGACCGCATCATCCGCGGCGCCAACTTCTACAAGACCCTGCTGATCTGGCCCTATGCCGTGGCCCCGGCGGTGGCGGGTGTGCTGTGGCTGTTCATGTTTGCGCCCAGCATCGGCGTGGTGGCCTGGTACCTGCGCGCCTATGGCTTTGAGTGGAACCACCTGCTCAACGGCAACCACGCCATGGGCCTGATCGTGATGGCTGCGGTGTGGAAGCAGCTGTCCTACAACTTCCTGTTCTTCCTGGCCGGGCTGCAAAGCATCCCCAAGAGCCTGATCGAGGCCGCCGCCATCGACGGTGCGCGGCCCTGGCGCCGGTTCTGGACCATCATCTTCCCGCTGCTGTCCCCCACCAGCTTCTTCCTGCTGGTGATCAACGTGGTCTATGTGTTCCTCGACACCTTTGCCATCGTCGACGCGTCCACCCACGGCGGCCCGGGCAAGGAAACAGAAATCCTGGTCTACAAGCTGTTCTACGACGGCTTCAAGGGCATGGACCTGGGTTCGTCGGCGGCGCAGTCGGTGGTGTTGATGGTGATCGTGGTACTGCTGACCATCGTGCAGTTCAAGTACGTGGAACGGCGTGTCAATTACTGAAGCCCTGCCGCACCGATGGCCCTTCTGAAAGCTCTGCAACATGGTTGAACGCCGCCCCTGGCTGAACCTGCTGTCCCACGCCGTGCTGCTGCTGGGCGTGGCGGTGGTGGCCTTTCCGGTCTACCTCACCTTTGTGGCGGCCAGCCACACCACGGCGGCCATCGTGCAGGCGCCGATGCCGCTGCTGCCGGGCGGGCATTTCTGGCAGAGCATCCTCGACGCGCTGGGCGGCAACATCTCGGGGCCGGGCAGCAAGGCCCCGGTGGCGCAGATGATGCAGGTCAGCCTGATCAGCGCGCTGATCATCGCCATCGCCAAGATCGCGATTTCGCTGCTGTCGGCCTTTGCGATCGTCTATTTCCGCTTCCCGTTCAAGATGTTTTTCTTCTGGGCCATCTTCGTCACGCTGATGCTGCCGGTGGAGGTGCGCATCTCGCCCACCTACAAGGTGGTCAGTGACCTGGGCATGCTCAACAGCTACGCCGGGCTGACCATTCCGCTGATCGCCAGCGCCACCGCCACCTTCTTGTTCCGGCAGTTCTTTCTCACGGTGCCCGATGAACTGGTGGAAGCCTCGCGCATCGACGGCGCCAGCCCCATGCGCTTTTTCAAGGACGTGCTGGTGCCGCTGTCGTCCACGTCCATCGCTGCGCTGTTCGTCATCCAGTTCATCTATGGCTGGAACCAGTACCTGTGGCCGCTGCTGGTGACCACCGACGAGAAGATGTACCCCATCGTGCTGGGCATCCAGCGCATGATTTCCGGCGGTGACGCTGCCAATGAATGGAACCTGGTGATGGCGACCGCCCTGCTGGCCATGCTGCCGCCGGCGCTGGTGGTCATCGGCATGCAGAAGTGGTTCGTCAAGGGCCTGGTAGACACCGAGAAATAATCCCCCCAGCGGCGCCTTCGGCGCTTTTCCCAGGAGGCACCGTCAGTGGCCCGGCAACGCCGGCTCCACGGCGTCTGCCGGCCTCCGACCGAGACAGTTCAGCAGCCAGGCTGCGACAGAGGATTTGATTTTGGGCGCCATCCGCATCCACCACATCGTCAAGCGTTACGGGCATGGCCCCAAGGCCAACCAGGTGATCCACGGCGTGTCAGCCGACATCGCCGATGGCGAATTCATCGTCATCGTCGGCCCCAGCGGCTGCGGCAAGAGCACGCTGCTGCGCATGGTGGCCGGCCTGGAAGAAATCAGCGAAGGCGAGATCAGCATCGGCGGGCGGGTCGTCAACGATGTGGAGCCGGCCGACCGCGACATCGCCATGGTGTTCCAGAACTACGCGCTCTACCCGCACATGAGCGTCTACGACAACATGGCCTACGGGCTGAAGATCGCCAAGCTGCCCAAGGCCGAGATCGAAGCCCGGGTGCAGAAGGCCGCCAAGATCCTGGAGATCGGGCCGTTTTTGCAGCGCACACCGCGCCAGCTGTCGGGCGGCCAGCGCCAGCGGGTGGCCATGGGCCGCGCCATCGTGCGCCAGCCGGCGGCCTTCCTGTTCGACGAGCCGTTGTCCAACCTCGATGCCAAGCTGCGCGCCCAGACCCGGCTGGAAATCCAGAAACTGCACCGCGAACTCGGTGTCACCAGCCTGTTCGTCACCCACGACCAAGTGGAGGCGATGACGCTGGCCCAGCGCATGATCGTGATGAACGCCGGCCGGGTCGAGCAGATCGGCACGCCCGAGCAGGTGTACGGCAAGCCGGCCAGCAGCTTTGTGGCCAGCTTCATCGGCTCGCCGCCGATGAACCTGCTGACCGGCCGGGCCGACGGCCTGCAGTTCACCGCCGGCACGGGTGCCGACGCCGTCACCCTGGCCCTGCCTGCAGCCGCACCCCGGACTGGCGCGTTTGTGCTGGGCCTGCGGCCCGAGCATGTGGACCTGGCCGACGACGGCGCCTGGCCGATGCAGGTGGACACGGTCGAGATGCTGGGCGCCGAGCGCCTGGTGCATGGCCGCCTGGGTGGCAGCATGTTCACCGTGCGGGTCGACGCCACGCTGACGCCACCCAAGGTGGGCCAGGTGGTGCAGCTGCGTGCCGCACCAGGCCGCCTGCACTGGTTTGACGCCACCAGCGGCTTGCGGGTGGCCGACTGATGGCCGGCGCGCCCGCCTGGCCCTGCCCGCGCTGGATTGCCCACCGCGGCGCCGGCAAGCTGGCGCCCGAAAACACGCTGGCCGCCTTCCGCCTGGGTGCAGCACTGGGTTACCGGGCGTTTGAATGCGACGTCAAGCTGTCGGCCGACGGTGTGCCGTTTCTGCTGCACGACAGCACGCTGGAGCGCACCACCTCGGGCCAGGGTGTGGCTGGCACACAAGCCTGGTCGGCCCTGTCGCAACTGGATGCCGGCAGCTGGCACAGCCGCCAGCACGCCGGGGAGGCCCTGCCGACCCTGGCGGCGCTGGCGCGCTTTGTGTTGCGCAACGGCCTGCAGCTCAACATCGAGATCAAGCCCACGCCGGGCCAGGAATCCAGCACCGGCCGGGTGGTGGCCGAGCAGGCGGCAGCGTGGTGGGCCGGCACTGCTGTGCCACCCCTGCTGAGCTCGTTCCGCCCGGAAGCATTGCTGGCTGCGCGCGACGCCGCGCCGCAGCTGCCGCGCGCCCTGCTGCTCGACAGCCTGTGGCCCGGTTGCCTGGACATGGCGGCAGAACTGGGCTGTGTCGCCATCGTCACCAACCACAAGCTGATGGACGCAGCCCTGGTGGCCCAGGCCCGCGCAGCCGGCTGGCTGGCGATGGTCTACACCGTCAATGAACCGGGCGACGCCCAGCGCCTGCTGGCCCTGGGCGTGGATGGGCTGATCACCGACGCGGTAGACCGCTTCGCACCTGCGCTGGCGTGACCAGCGCGACCAGCACGAACAACATCGGCAGGCGACCGCGCCAGGGGCAGACCCTGCCCAGCTGACTCAGGCCGGCCGTGCAAGCGGGTCGTCGGCCACCGGGCTGGCTGCCCCATCCTCAACCGGGGACGGCAGCACACGCACCGCCGGGATGACACCGGCACGCCACACCAGCAGCGCCAGCAGTGCGGCCCCCAGGCCAGCGGCACCCAGCGCCTGCACCAGGCCGGCGTGCTCGCCGATCCAGCCGCCCAGCAAGGCACCCGGGATCGCCGGCAGCAAGATCAACCAGCGCATCGTGGCCGTCATCCGCCCCAGCAGCGGCGCGGGTGTCACCGCCTGCCGCAGCGCCAGAAAGTTGATGAAGACCAGCACGCCGCCAACGCCACCCAGCAGCAGCATGGTGACAAAGGCCAGTACACCTGCCGTGCCGGCTGGCCAGCCCCAAGGCAGCAGCCAGCCCAGAGCACACAGGGCCATGCCCACCACCATCGATGGGCCCGGGCCGATGCGGTCGCTGAGCCGGTTGCCGTACAGGCTGGCCGCGATGGTGCCTGCCCCCAGCCCGGCATAACACAGGCCGATGGCCTGCTCGCTCAGGCCCAGGCCGCGGCTGGCGTGCAGGATCTGCACCACCAGCGCCGCGTTGTGGCACGCCTGCCAGCCGCCGACCGCCAGCGCCAGCGCCACCAGCAGGCGCTGGCGCCGCACAAACTGCAGGCCCACCCGCAGTTCCTGCCGAAAGCCGTGGCCGAAACCCTGGCTGGCTGGCCGTGGCGCCAGCACCTCCTGCACCCGGATACCGCGCAGGATGGCCGCCGAGAACAGCAGCAGCAGCGCATCCACCAGCAGCGCCACCGGCGCACCCAGCAACTTCACCAGCACCCCGGCCAGACCCGGGCCAGCCACCTCGGCGCCAGAGCTGGCCAGGGCATTGCGCGCATGCGCTTCCACCAGGCGCGTGCGCGGCACCACCTGGGTCAATACGATCTGGGCCGCACTGCCAGCGCACACGTTCACCGCGCCGATCATGAAGCCGGCGGCATACAGCACCGCCATGTCCAGCCAGCCCAGCCACCAGGCCAATGGCACGGCCAGCACGGCCAGTGCGATTGTCAATTCACCGGCGACATACACCGGCAGCTTGCGCACACGGTCGAGCCACACACCGGCAGGCAATGAAAACAGCGCAAACGGCAAGACCTCCACCGCCGTCAACAGCCCCATCTGCAAGGGTGTGGCCTGCAACAACAGCGCTGCGGTGAGCGGCAGGGCCAGCAGCGTGACCTGGCCGCCGACCGAACTGATCAGGATCGAACACCACAAGCGCCGGTAGACCGCATCACGCAGCAGGTCACCAGGCGCCAGGCCCCAGCGGTGCCGGCTCGAACCGGTGATGTGATCGTTCATGCGCATCAAGACCGTTGGAAGGACAAACACCGCGGCCCGGCCGCGCTGCACCGCAACCGACTGCAGCGGACTGCAGGCGACCGCAGCAAATCGGCGCAGCGCTCAGCTGCGGTAGTCGGCGTTGATGCTGACGTAATCGTGCGACAGGTCGCAGGTCCACACGGTGGTGCTGGCCGCACCCCGGTGCAGCAGCACGCGCACCGTGATCTCGCTCTGGCGCATCACACGCTGGCCATCGGCTTCGCTGTAGCCGGGGTGGCGGCCACCCTGGGTGGCCACATGCACATCGTCGAGGTACAGGTCGATCAAGCCCTGGTCCAGGTCGTCGATGCCGGCATAGCCCACGGCCGCCAGAATGCGCCCCAGGTTGGGGTCACTGGCAAAAAACGCCGTCTTGACCAGCGGCGAATGCGCAATTGCATAGGCCACCAGGCGGCACTCGTCTTCAGTGTGGCCGCCTTCCACCTGCACCGTGATGAACTTGGTGGCGCCTTCACCATCGCGCACGATGGCCTGCGCCAGTTGCTGGGCAACGGCGACCAAGGCAGCCCGCAACGCCAGGCCGTCTGCGGAATCCAGTGCCGTGATCGGCGCGTGGCCCGCTTGCTGCGTGGCGATCAACACGAAGGAATCATTGGTGGACGTGTCACCGTCGATGGTGATGCGGTTGAAGCTGGCATCGGCCGCTTCAGTCACCAGTGCCTGCAGCAAGCCGGGCGCCACCACCGCGTCGGTGGCCACGAAGCCCAGCATGGTCGCCATGTTCGGCCGGATCATGCCGGCACCCTTGCTGACGCCGCTGATGCTGACAGTGCGCCCGCCGATCTGCAGCTGGCGCGACGCCGCCTTGGGCAGCGTGTCGGTGGTCATGATGCCCTGGGCCGCTGCAGCCCAGTTGTCGGCACGCAAGTCCGCCAGCGCCGCCGGCAGGCCGGCTTCGATGCGGTCGACCGGCAAAGTCTCCATGATCACGCCGGTGGAAAACGGCAAAACCTGCTGCGGCGCCACGCCCATCAGCCCAGCCAAGGCTGCACAGGTCTGCTGCGCACGCAGCAGACCATCGGCCCCGGTGCCGGCGTTGGCATTGCCGGTGTTGACCACCACCGCCCGAATGCCCTGGCCGGCGTCCAGATGCTGGCGGCACACCTGCACCGGCGCAGCACAAAACCGGTTACGGGTGAACACGCCCGCGACTGCTGCGCCCTCGTCCAGCGCCAACACCACCAAGTCAGCCCGGTTGGGCTTGCGGATGCCGGCCTTGGCGATGCCCAGACGCACACCGGGCACGGCGTGCAGGGCTGCAGGGTCGATCGGCGGCAGATTCACAGGCATGGGCGACCTTGGTCAGAAACGACAGAGCAAAGATTGTAGAAGGCCGCTGGCCAGGCCACGGCCGCAACGCGGTCGACTTCGAAGTCGACCCAAGAGCTGTCCAGACATGAAAAAAGCGGCCGAAGCCGCTTTTCAGACCAGACCGGGCGAGACCCGGAAGCGATCAGCTCTGGCGACGGCGCGCCAGAAAGCCCAGCGCAGCCAGACCGGCAAGCATCATGGCGTAGGTTTCGGGTTCCGGGACCGGCAGTGCAGCAATGGCACCGGCGTACAGGCCGCCAGCAGTGCCGGTCGGCAAGCCGGTCACGCCCAGAAAGTAGGTGCCCGAAGCAAGGCTGTTGAAGCTGAATTCGAACGGCGTCGTATCCATGCCAACGGTTGCGAGCATGCCGTCGAACAGCGTGACCTGCAAGCCACTCAGACCGAGCAACGGGGACAAAGGCACGTTGCCAATGCCGCCAGCGACGTTACTCATGCCGGACAACGTAAATTTATAAAAGTCGGTAACGGGCAGCGCACCAGCCATGGTGTTGCTGATCACGATCGGGGTTGACGACAACATGCCGAGATCGCCAGGGCCAACGGCAAAAGCCGAAGTACCGCCTACGGACAGCGCTGCTGCCAAAACCAGATTTTTCAGTTTCACAATTAACTCCTGGAAGATTGAAATACAAAAGCATCTGTACACATCGGACTAGAACCAAATGTTCTGCCTTCTACCGACCGTTGCGGACTGCTGCCTGAGTGTAGGGTTTCGAAAGACTTGCCACACCCCCCAAGCAAGGGATAACCAGCGTATCCAATTGCTACAGAGAGGATGAAGGCAATGCTGTTGACAGGCAGCACCCAGCCAGCTCGATGCTGATGACCCGCTTCGGTTGGACGCTGAGCTGCCTTCGCATCACGCCAGCTGCCCATGGCAGTTCTTGTACTTCTTGCCACTGCCGCAGGGGCAGGGGTCGTTGCGGCCGACACGCGGCACCTCGGCCACCACGGTCGCCGGATCAGTCTCCTGGCTGACGCTGCCGTCTTCGTTCGGATGGGTGTAGGTCACATTGCCCACCTGGGTGGCCTGCGCTTCCAGCGCTTCGGCGGCCTGGGCCACCTCTTCCTGGCTCTGGATGCGCACGGTCAGCAGCAGGCGCGTCACGTCCATCTTCACCACGTCCAGCAACTGGCTGAACAGCTCGAAGGCCTCGCGCTTGTATTCCTGCTTCGGGTTCTTCTGGGCATAACCACGCAGGTGGATGCCCTGGCGCAGGTAATCCAGCGCCGCCAGGTGTTCACGCCAATGGCTGTCGATGCTCTGCAGCAGCACCATGCGCATGAAGGGGTTGAACTGCTCTTGGCCGACCACCGCCAGCTTGCCCTCGAACACCTGGTCGGCCGCGGCCACCACCTTGTCGACGATGTCCTCGTCGGTGATGGTGTCGCTCTTGTCCACCTCGGCAGCCAGTGCCAGCGGCACCTGCCACTCGTCGGCCAGCGCCTGTTCCAGCGCGGGGATGTCCCACTGCTCTTCCACGCTCTCGGCCGGCACCCAGGTGCGCACCACGCCGGTCATGGCGCTCTTGCGCAGGTTGGTCACCTGGGCCAGCACCGAATCGGACTCCAGGATCTCGTTGCGCTGCTGGTAGATCACCTTGCGCTGGTCGTTGCTGACGTCGTCGTACTCCAGCAGCTGCTTGCGGACGTCGAAGTTGCGCGCTTCCACCTTGCGCTGCGCGCCTTCGATGCTGCGGCTGACGATTCCGGCCTCGATGGCCTCGCCTTCGGGCATCTTCAGCTTGTCCATGATGGCGCGCACCCGGTCGCCAGCAAAGATGCGCATCAGCGGGTCATCCAGACTCAGGTAGAAGCGGCTCTGGCCTGGGTCGCCCTGGCGGCCAGCACGGCCGCGCAGCTGGTTGTCGATGCGCCGGCTTTCATGGCGCTCGGTGGCGATGATGCGCAGGCCTCCGGCCGCCTTGACCTGCTCGTGCAAGCCTTGCCATTCGTCCTTGAGCTGCTGGATGCGGGTGCGGCGGTCGGCCTCGGCAATCGCCGCGTCAGCCTCCAGCAGTTGCACCTGCTTCTCGACATTGCCGCCCAGCACGATGTCGGTGCCGCGGCCGGCCATGTTGGTGGCGATGGTGACCACGCCGGGCCGGCCGGCCTGGGCCACGATCTCGGCTTCCCGGGCATGCTGCTTGGCGTTGAGCACCGCATGGGGCAGCTTGGCCTCGTTGAGCAGGCCCGAGATCAGCTCGGAGTTTTCGATCGAGGTGGTGCCCACCAGCACCGGCTGGCCACGCTGGTGGCAGCTGCGGATGTCTTCGATCACCGCGTTGTACTTCTCGCGGCTGGTCTTGTAGATCAGGTCGAGCTCGTCCTTGCGGGCGGTGGGCCGGTTGGGCGGGATCACCACGGTTTCCAGGCCGTAGATCTCCTGGAACTCATAGGCCTCGGTGTCGGCCGTGCCGGTCATGCCGCCGAGCTTGGCGTACATGCGGAAGTAGTTCTGGAACGTGATCGACGCCAGCGTCTGGTTCTCGCTCTGGATCTGCACGCCTTCCTTGGCTTCCACCGCCTGGTGCAGGCCGTCGCTCCAGCGCCGGCCCGTCATCAGCCGGCCGGTGAACTCGTCGACGATGACGATCTCGCCGCCCTGGTTCACATAGTGCTGGTCGCGGTGGTACAGGTGGTTGGCCCGCAGCGCCGCATACACATGGTGCATCAGCGAGATGTTGGCGGCGTCGTACAGGCTGGCGCCTTCGGCCAGCAGGCCGGCCTCGGTCAACAGCTTCTCGGCGTTCTCGTGGCCCTCTTCGGTCAGGAAGATCTGGTGGGCTCTTTTCGTCGACGGTGAAATCACCCGGCTCGATCACACCCTCACCGGTGCGCGGGTCGGCCTCGCCGATCTGCTTCTTCAGGCCCGGGATGACGCTGTTGATGCGCACATACATCTCGGTGTGGTCTTCGGCCTGGCCGCTGATGATCAGCGGCGTGCGGGCTTCGTCGATCAGGATGGAATCCACCTCGTCGACGATGGCGAAGTTCATGCCGCGCTGCACCCGCTCACGCAGCTCATAAACCATGTTGTCGCGCAGGTAGTCGAAGCCGAATTCGTTGTTGGTGCCGTAGGTCACATCGGCGGCGTAAGCAGCCTGCTTTTCTTCGCGCGACAGGCCGGGCACGTTGACGCCAACCGTCAAACCGAGAAAGCGGTAGAGCTGGCCCATCCAGTCGGCGTCACGCCGGGCCAGGTAGTCGTTGACCGTCACCAGATGCACGCCCTTGCCCGACAGTGCATTCAGGTACACCGGCAGCGTGGCCATCAGGGTCTTGCCCTCGCCGGTGCGCATCTCGGCGATCTTGCCGCTGTGCAGCGTCATGCCGCCGATCAGCTGCACATCGAAGTGGCGCATCTTCAAGCTGCGCTTGCCGGCTTCCCGCACCACGGCAAACGCCTCGGGCAGCAAGTCGTCCAGCGACGCGCCCTGCGCCACGCGCTGGCGGAATTCGTCGGTCTTGGCGCGCAGCGCGGTGTCGTCCAGGGCCTCGAACTGCGGCTCCATCGCGTTGATCTTGTCGACCAGGCGGCGTTTCTGCTTCAGCAGGCGCTCATTGCGGCTGCCGAAAATCGAAGTCAGTAGATTGGGCAACATGCGGCGTCAGATGGCTGTGTGCCAGGTGTCCCAGCTGGTTCAGCGCCGAGGCGGCACGCGAAACCCTGCAGCAGAGGACCCTGGCTTGTGTGTCTAGGGCGCCGGCAAGCCGGCTGGAGCGAAGCGCTTGCCCCAGCAAATGAGGCCGCTGTGGCCGCCTGCAAGCTGGGCTTTGGTCAGTGGCCTGTCTCGGGCCGACGACCGTCAAACGCAACCGCGAAGTCTACCATCGGGGTATTCTCCGGCGATGGCGACCCATCCCACCCGTGCCCGCACTTCGCCGCTGCCCAGCCACACCATGGCCATCGGCCAAGCCCTGGCCGGCAGTGAGCCACTGGCACTGCTGTCGCGCCGCATGCAGGAATCGCAGCAGCGCCTGGCCGCCATCACCCCGCTGTTGCCCCTGGCGATGCGCGCCTCGGTGCGCGCCGGGCCGATCGACGACACCGGCTGGAGCCTGCTGGCGTCGAGCAATGCGGTGGCGGCCAAGCTGCGGCAGATGCTGCCGGCACTGGAAGCACACCTGCGCACCCAGGGCTGGAACGGCCCGCCACTGCGGGTGAAGTTGCTGAGCCCAGGCTGACTGGGCACCGGCGCCAGACAACTGGCTGGCCTGGTGGCCAACAAGCAATGCGCCCGCGCAGGCGGCTGGTGCGGCTGTTGTGTCGAAGGCTCGAAGCCACCACGCCTTGCTGGATGACGGGCTGTCAGACCAGGGAGCTGCAGCAACTGCGCAGTCTGTGCATGGTGCCGGCTATCCGAATCGAACGGATGACCTACCGCTTACAAGGCGGTTGCTCTACCAACTGAGCTAAGCCGGCACGGCTTACTTGAATTCTAGGCCGGGCGGCGGACTTGCATGCCGCCGACCGGGCTACTTGACCCGCTTGAGTGCGGGCCGGCCGCCGGCTGGTGCGGGCGGCTCCGGCGGTGGCTCATCTGCAGCGGGCACCAACGCAGTGGCTGGTGCTGCCGCTTCCTCGTCGTCACCGGCAGACCGTGCCAGGCGCAAACCAGACTTGGCTGGCTCGGGCACCGCTGGCGGTGCGCCGGCCGCTGCCGGCTCGGTGGGCACCGGAAACGCCATGCCTTGGCCGTTTTCACGGGCGTAGATGGCCACCACGTGGTCGACTGGCACCACGATTTCACGGGAGACACCGCCGAAGCGTGCCTTGAACGCGATGACGTCATTGCCAAGCTGCAGGCCACTGCTGGCCTCGAAGCCGACATTGAGCACGATCTCGTTGTTCTTGACGTACTCCATCGGCACCTGCACGCCAGCGGACACATGCACCGCCAGGTACGGCGTGAAGCCGTTGTCGGTGCACCAATCATGCAGGGCGCGGATCAGATACGGCCGGGTGGAGCTGCCTTGCTCGTCCGGTGCGGGCGGTTTGCGCATGCGCGGGTCCCGGCGGCTTACTTGCGCATCACTTTCTCGGACGGCGTCAGTGCCTCGATGTAGGCCGGGCGCGAAAAAATGCGCTCGGCGTACTTCAGCAGTGGCGCCGCGTTCTTCGACAGGTCGATGCCGTAGTAATCCAGGCGCCACAGCAAGGGCGCAATGGCGACATCGAGCATGCTGAAGTCGTCACCGAGCATGAACTTGTTCTTCAGGAAGATCGGCGCCAGTTGGGTGAGCCGCTCGCGGATCTGGCTGCGCGCCTTTTCCAGCTGCTTGTCGTTGGCCTTGACGCCGCCCCGGCTCTCCAGCAAGTTGACGTGGGCGAAGAGTTCCTTTTCGAAGTTGAACAGGAACAAGCGCACCCGCGCCCGCGCCACCGGGTCGCCCGGCATCAGCTGCGGGTGCGGAAAGCGCTCGTCGATGTACTCATTGATGATGTGGCTCTCGTACAGGATGAGGTCACGCTCCACCAGGATGGGCACCTCGTTGTACGGGTTCATCAAGGCAATGTCTTCGGGCTTGGCGAACAGGTCGACATCCCGGATCTCGAAATCCATGCCCTTCTCGAACAGCACAAAGCGGCAGCGGTGCGAATAGGGGCAGGTCGTTCCGGAGTAAAGCACCATCATGGCAGCGGGTTCCCAGTGAAGCAGTGGCACAAAAAACAATGCGCGCAGGGCACCCGAAGGTCAGCCGCTGCGCGCCAGGCCCGGGCTTGGCAGCCGGGCCCGCAGAGCAATCTTTACTTGATGTCTTTCCAGAAGGCGGCGTTCAGACGCCAGGCGATCAAGGTGAACACGGCCAGGAACAGCAGCACCCAGACACCCATGCGCACACGCTGATTCTGCGCTGGCTCGCCCATCCACTGCATGTACGCCACCAGGTCAGCCATCGCCAGGTCGTAGTCGGCCTTGCTCATCGACCCTGGCTTGGTCTGCTCGAAGCCCTTGAAGACCGAGACCACCTTGGCCGCGTCGTGCGGGTCTTTTTCGTCGGCAAAGATCGCCCGCTGCTCGCCTTGCAGGTCCCACAGCACATGCGGCATGCCGGCGTTGGGATAGGCCAGGTTGTTCCAGCCGATGGCGCGTGATTCGTCGCGGTAGAAGGTGCGCAGATAGGTGTAGAGGTAATCCGCACCACTGCCCTTGCCCTGTGCTGCCCGCGACCGGGCGATCACGGTCAGGTCGGGCGGCTGGGCACCGAACCAATCCTTGGCGTCCTTGGCGGTCAGCGACACGGTCATCAGATCACCGACCTTGTCACTGGCGAACAGCAGGTTGTTCTTGATCTGGTCTTCGGTCAGGCCGATGTCGGTCAAGCGGTTGTAGCGCATGAAGGCCGCTGCATGGCAGTTCAGGCAGTGGTTGACGAACAGCTTGGCGCCGTTCTGCAACGCAGCCATGTTGGTCAGCCGCTCTTTCGGGAACTTGTCCCAGGCCACCCCGCCTCCGGCGGCCAGGGCACCCGAACACATGGCCAGTGCGGCCAGCAGGCTTGCGATGAATCTTTTCATTCTTTGATGCTCCTGCCTTCAGTGCGCCGCGAAAACCACGCGGTCAGGAACCTGTTTGAAGGTGCCGATGGTGCTCCACCAGGGCATCAACAGGAAGAAGCCGAAGTAGAACAAGGTGCCGATCTGGGCGACCAAGGTGCCGATGTCGGACGGTGGCTGGATGCCCAGGTAGCCCAGCACCACAAAGAACACCACAAAGACGCCGTACAGCACCTTGTGCCAGGTCGGGCGGTAGCGGATCGACCGGACCTGCGAATTGTCGAGCCAAGGCAGGAAGAACAGGATCACCACTGCACCGCCCATGACGACCACGCCCCAGAACTTGGCGTCGAAGGTCTTGAGCAGGGCGATACCGATGATCGCGCCCAGTGCGATGCCGATGCGGGCCTTGCCCTTGACCGACAACAGCGAGATCACGCCGGCAATGCCGATGAGGCCGCACAACACATTGACCATCGGGTCGGTGGTGGCGCGCAGCATCGAGTAGTACGGCGTGAAGTACCAGACCGGGGCGATGTGCGCCGGCGTCTTCAGCGGGTCGGCCGGGATGAAGTTGTTGTACTCCAGGAAATACCCGCCCAGCTCCGGCCCGAAGAAGATGATGGCGCAGAACACCATCAGGAACATGCCGACGCCAAAGATGTCGTGCACCGTGTAATACGGATGGAACGGAATGCCGTCGAGCGGAATGCCCTTGGCGTCTTTCTTGGCCTTGATCTCGACACCGTCCGGGTTGTTGGACCCGACCTCGTGCAGCGCGATGATGTGCGCCACCACCAGGCCCAGCAGCACCAGCGGCACGGCGATGACGTGGAAGCTGAAGAACCGGTTCAGCGTGGCGTCGCCGACCACGAAGTCACCGCGGATCAGCAGCGCCAGGTCGGGGCCGATGAACGGCACGGCGGCAAACAGGTTCACGATCACCTGGGCGCCCCAGTAGGACATCTGGCCCCAGGGCAGCAGGTAGCCCATGAAGGCCTCGGCCATCAGCGCCAGGAAGATGGCGCAACCGAAGACCCACACCAGCTCACGCGGCTTGCGGTAGCTGCCGTACATCATGCCGCGCCACATGTGCAGGTAGACGACGACGAAGAACATCGACGCACCGGTGGAGTGCATGTAGCGGATCAGCCAGCCCCAGGGCACGTCGCGCATGATGTACTCGACCGACGCAAACGCCAGCGCTGCGTCCGGCTTGTAGTGCATCACCAGGAAGATGCCGGTGACGATCTGGATCACCAGCACCAGCAGCGCCAGCGAACCGAAGAAGTACCACATGTTGAAGTTCTTCGGGGCGTAGTACTCGGAGAGATGCTCCTTGTACAGCTTGGTGGCCGGAAACCGGTTGTCCACCCATGTCATCAGCTTCACACCCACCGGCGCGTCGGCTGGAGCTGTCTTGAAATCTGCCATGTCGTATTGACCTCAATGCGGGATGGTGACGTTCAGGCCTTCTTGTCCTCGCCGATCAGCAGGCGCGTCTCGGACAAGTACATGTGCGGCGGCACTTCCAGGTTGTCAGGCGCGGGCTTGTTCTTGAAGACGCGCCCGGCCATGTCGAAAGTGGAGCCATGGCAGGGGCAGAGGAAACCGCCCTTCCAGTCGTCGGGCAGCGATGGCTGGGCACCCGTGGCGAACTTTTCCGATGGCGAGCAGCCCAGGTGCGAGCAGATGCCCACGGCGACCAGCAACTCAGGCTTGATCGAACGGGCCGTGTTCTGGGCGTAGACCGGCGTCAGTTCACCGGGGTTGCGCTTGCTGTCGGGGTCGGCCAGCAGCGGGTCGAGCGCCTTGAGGGCTTGCACCTGCTCGGGCGTGCGGCGCACGATCCACACCGGCTTGCCACGCCATTCAACGGTCATCATCTCGCCCGGCTTCAAGGCGCTGACATCGGCTTCGACAGCGGCGCCCGCTGCCTTGGCGCGCTCGGACGGCGCAAACGTGCTGACAAAGGGCACGGCCACCGCCAGGCCGCCGATGGCGCCGGCGCCGGCCGTGACCGCCACCCAGGTGCGGCGGCTCTGGTCGACGCTGCTGTCAGTGGGGATGTCGCTCATGGGAATCCTCTTTCGGTTGGCCCGTTGGTTGCCGGGCTTGCTTCGCAGTTGCGTTGTTTCAAGTTGCTCACCCCTGCTGTAGGCCGCAATGGTCTCAGGGACAACCCCAGATTCTAGCGGACCCGGCATGCGCACCCCGTTGCGGTGGGGTGCGATTGACTTCAATGCCGCGACACCGATACTGCGGCGGCAGCGCACTGGCCCCATGCCAACGGCCCTGGCTGCACCACCTCAACACCAGCAAGGAACACCGATGAGTTTTACCAGTGAATTCAAGCAATTTGCCCTCAAGGGCAATGTGATGGACCTGGCCGTGGGCGTGATCATCGGCGCGGCCTTCGGCAAGATCGTCGACTCGATGGTCAAGGACCTGATCATGCCGCTGGTCAATCTGATCATCGGCGGGCAGATCGACTTCTCGAACAAGTACCTGGTGCTGTCGGGCAATGTGCCAGCCGGCGCCGCGCTGGTCGAGGCGCAGAAGGTCGGCAACGTGTTTGCCTACGGCAGCTTCCTGACCATTGCCATCAACTTCATCATCCTGGCGTTCGTGATCTTCATGATGGTCAAGCAGATGAACCGCATGAAGCGCGCCGAGCCGCCGCCGCCGCCGGCCCCGCCGGCGCCGACCCCGGAGGACGTGCTGCTGCTGCGCGAGATCCGCGACGCGCTGAAGAAGTAGGCCTCTGGCGCGGCGGCTGCGCAGGCATGCGCAGTGTGTGACAAGCTGTTTCCAGCACGGGGCTAGCAGCCCTGGAACGGGTCAAGTCAGGCGGCTGGCGGCCGATAAACCAGGGGTGAAGAGGCCCAAGATGGCCGCGAGGCGCCCCAACCCGGGGTGTCCAGCGGCCGGCTCCATCAGCCCGCCCCATGGACCAGACCCTGCCACCCCGCCTGCCTGCCAACCTGGAAAGCGCTGTCCAGCGTGTGCGCATGGCCGCCCGATCGGCCGCCGAGCACACCGTGGAAAGCCTGGGCCTGGCAGCGCTGGCCACCAACAACGTCGTCCAGCGTGACGCCGTGCTGGGCGCCCAGTACGAGCTGAACCGCAAGCTGGCGATCTTCGCCCTCACCTTCAACGAGACGCTGGACACCGATGTCGCGCGCCAGGCCGGCACGCTGACACCCAGCACCGGCCCGGCCGTGACACCCGACGGCCTGGTGGCCAGCTGGGAATCGCTGACGCTGGTCGACGACCACGAGCTGGAAATCCACATCTCGGCGGACCGGTTTGCGCTGGAAATCTCGCACGCCTGCGAGTGGGAAATCCGCGAGCTGGACGCCTACATGGGCACGCTGCTGAACCTGGGCGCGGCCGACCACGACCGCAACCCGCTGCGCGCCGAGGTGGTGGGCCAAGCCATGATCCGCGCCATCGAATCGGTGGCCGACCGGCCCGAGGTGCGCAAGGTGCTGGGCACCGAAATCGGCCGCTCGCTGGCGCACGCCATGCGCCAGACCTATGGCGACATCGTGGCCGACCTGCGCCATGCCGGCGTGCGCCCGGTGGGCATGGCCGTGCGTGGCACGGCTGCCCGCACGCCAACGGTGCACGGCGGCCTTTCATCGGGCGCAGACGCCCGCGGCCCGGGCAGCAGCCATGCGGCGCTGGACAACGGTGACGATGGCCACGGTGCTGGCCATGCGCTCAGCGGCTCAGGCCGCCTGTCGCCGCGCAGCGCGCCTGGCTACCCGCGCGGCGGGTTTGCAGCATCAGGCCGCGGCAGCCTGGGCCCGACCATGGGGCGTGTCGACGGCGAGATGATGGCGCTGATCCGCCGCCTGGCGCACAGCCCGGCCCTGCCCGGTCATGCCGACGGCGGCCAGCCCTACGGCAACCACCACCCAGGTGGCCATGCGCACGGCAACCACGCTGCCGACCTGGGCCATTGGGGCGACGCCCAGCACTTCGGCCCAGGCGACGAGGGCCTGCCCATGGTGGCGCCCAACCTGATCCTGGCGCACCGCGAAGAACTGCGCCAGGCGGCCACCGGCTCGCTGGACCACATGGTGATCGACGTGGTCGCCGGTCTGTTCGACCAGATCCTGTCGGACGCCAAGGTGCCGCCGCAGATGGCGCGCCAGATCGCCCGCCTGCAGCTGCCGGTGCTGCGCGCGGCGCTGGGCGACAACAGCTTCTTTTCGTCGCGCCGGCATCCGGTGCGGCGCTTCATCAACCGCATCGCCTCGCTGGGCACGGCGGTCGATGACTTCGACGGCGCCGCAGGGCCGCGCACTGCTGGCCCAGGTGGCAGCGCTGGTGCAGGAGGTGGTGGACGGCGAGTTCGACCAGATCGCCGTCTACGAGCAGAAGCTGCAGGCGCTGGAAGGTTTCATCGCTCGGCCAGGCCCAGGCCGAGGTGCAGGCCCTGGGCGCAGCCGACGCAGTGCTGGCGCGCAAGGAAGAGCAGCTGCGCATCCAGCACCGCTATGGCCAGGAGCTGGAGGCCGCGCTCAAGGGCCTGCCGGTGCCCGACTACCTGCGCAGCTTCCTGGCCGAGACCTGGAGCCAGGTGATCGCCAGCGTGGCGGCCGACGACGGCCCCGATGGCGCCACCACCACCCGGCTGCGCCATGTCGGGCGCGAGCTGGTGATGAGCGTGCAGCCCAAGGGCACGCCGGCGCACGGCAGCAGTTCCTGCGCCAGCTGCCCCAGCTGATGAAGGACCTGAACGCCGGTCTGGACCGCGTCGCGCTGCCCGGAGACCACCCGGCAAGACTTCTTTGCGCAGTTGCTGCCAGCGCATGCCGAATCGCTGAAGGGCCAGGCGCTCAGCACGCTCGAGCACAACCTGCTGGCCCGCCAGGTGGAAGGCGCGCTGGCCACGCCGATGCCGCGCGCAGCCGACCTGCCGGCGCTGGGTGCGGCCTCGGGCGCCGCCGTGGCGGCCCTGCAGGCCATGGCTTCACCGGCGGTGTTCACCCCGGCCGAGGCGCGGGCGGTGGGCCTGGTCGACGAATCGGCGGTGGACTGGAGCCGCTCGGTCGACATCGACCTGGGCGCCGAAGCCGAGGTCACGGCGGTCGACATCGAGATCGCCGGCCTGCCCACGCCCGAGGCGGTGGAACCGACCAGCGGCACAGTCGCTGGCCGACCATGTGCAGATCGGCTTTGCCTACCAGATGCAATTGCAGGGCGATTGGCAGAAGGTGCGGCTGGCGCATGTCAGCCCGGGCCGCAGCTTCTTCGTCTTCACCCACGGCGCCAAGCAGCGCGAAACGGTGTCGATGACACACCGCATGCTGGTCAAGCTGTGCGACGCCGGCCGCTTCCGCGCCATGGAAAGCGCCTACCTGCTGGAACGCGCCACAGCGCGCGCGCGCCGGCAACTGGAGGGCTTGATCCCAGCGCCGCGCAGCGCTGCCGGCGCAGCCACCCCAGGCGCGCCAGCAGCGCCCGCCAGCAACCCGGCCGAGCCGGCGCTGCGGCGGTCGCTGGGCGGGTTCTTCAGCCGGCGGGGCTGAACCGCGCCGCCACCCTCAGCGGGACGCAGCCGGCGGTGTCGCGAGCGGCGCCGCCGCAGCCAGCCGCCGCGCCATCTGGATGGCGGCCACCAGGCTGGACGCATCGGCGCGGCCGCTGCCGGCGATGTCGAATGCGGTGCCGTGGTCGGGGCTGGTGCGCACGAAGGGCAGGCCCAAGGTGACGTTGACGCCCTGCTCCACCCCCAGATACTTCACCGGGATCAGGCCGTGGTCATGGGTCATGGCCACCACCAGGTCGAATTCGCCAGGGTGGCCCGGTGCATGGCGGGCACGCATGAACACCGTGTCAGGCGCAAACGGGCCCTGCGCGTCGATGCCTTCGACTGCGCGCTGCTGCCACCGCCGGGGCGATGAAGCGGATTTCCTCGTCGCCGAACAAACCGCCCTCGCCGGCATGCGGGTTGAGCCCGGCCACCGCGATGCGCGGCGCGGCCTGGCCCCAGGCCGCCGCACTGCGGTGGGCAATGCGCAAGGTGGACAGCACGGCATCGAAATCCAGCGCGTCGATCGCGCGGCGCAGCGCCATGTGGATGGTGACCAGCACCACCCGCAGCTCGTCGTTGGCCAGCATCATGCGCACCGGCGCACCACCGGCAGCGGCCTGCAGCATCTCGGTGTGGCCGGGAAAGTGCACGCCGGCGGCCGACAGCGCCTCCTTGTGGATGGGCGCGGTGACCAGGGCCGCCACCCCGCCACGCAAGGCCAGCGCGGCACGCAGCGTCGATGCAGGCCGCTGCCGCCTGCCCTGCAGCCGCCTGCACCTGGCCCATCGGCAGATCGGCCAGGCCGGCAGGCAGGCCCGGCGGCTGCCAGACGGCGATGCAGCCCGGCGGCGCTTGCCAGGCATCGGCCGGGTCGTCCAGGCGCGCCACCGGCAGCAACAGGCCGCATTGCTGCACCGCGCGGCGCAGCACCGCCACGTCGCCCAGCACCACCGCCGGGCCGGTGGCGCCGGCCGCCACCGCCCGGGCGATGGTCTCGGGGCCGATGCCGCAGGGGTCCCCCTGGGTGATGGCCAGCAGGCCCGTGCCGAGGTCGGGCATGGAGCGGGCTGGCGCTGTCATGCCGGGTTGGAGATGTCGATGAAGCGGTGTGCCAGGCCGAAATGCTGCGCCAGGTGCGCGCCCACGGCCGGCGCGCCGTAGCGCTCGGTGGCATGGTGGCCACAGGCCAGGAAGGCCACACCGGTCTCGCGGGCGATGTGGGCCTGCGGCTCGGAGACCTCACCGGTGATGAAGGCATCGGCGCCTGCGGCGATCGCCGCCTCGAAGTAGCCCTGCGCGCCGCCGGTGCACCAGGCCACCCGCCGCAGCGGCCGGCCGTCGCCCGGCAGCAGCACGGGTGCGCGGCCCAGGGCCGCCTGCACCTGGGCGGCCAGCGCCACGGCGTCGGCCACGGCGGGCACGGCAGGGCCGACGAAGCCCAGGTCCTGCTCGCCGAAGCGGGCATCGGCCCGCAGGCCCAGGCGCAGGCCCAGCTGCGCGTTGTTGCCCAGTTCGGCATGGGCGTCCAGCGGCAGGTGGTAGGCGAACAGATTGATGCCATGGGCCAGCAGCGGCGCCAGGCGCTGGCGCATCCAGCCGGTGATGCAGCCGCTCTGGCCGCGCCAGAACAGGCCGTGGTGCACCAGGATGGCATCGGCCTGCGTCGGCCACCGCCGCCTCGATCAAGGCCAGGCTGGCGGTGACGCCGCGAGACCAGCCGCCGCACCTCGGGCCGGCCCTCGACCTGCAGACCGTTCGGCCCATAATCCTTGAAGCGATCCACCGCCAGCAGAGCCGACAAGTGGGATTCGATGTCTGTGCGCTGGGCCATCTTGCCCGCCTTTCCCTGATGACTGTCCGTTCGCCATGCGAAGACTCTGGCTGATATTCTCCCAGGCTGCCACCGTCGGCATGGCCTTGCTGTTCGTGGTGGCCACGCTCAAGCCGCAATGGCTGAGCGGCAGCAGCCAGCCCTTTGGCGCGGTGGTGGCCGAAGTGGTGTCGCTGCGCACGGCAGCACCGGCTGCGGTGCCCGCCTCTGGTGCCTACGGCCTGGCCGACGCCGCCCGCCAGGCAGCCCCTGCGGTGGTCAGCGTGGTCACCAACAAGGCGCGCAGCCGCAACCCGCATGCCGACGACCCGGCCTTCGGCTTCTTCTACGGCAACCGCGACCCGGCCAGCAAGGTGTGGGCTCGGGCGTGATCGTCTCGCCCGAGGGCGTGCTGCTGACCAACAACCATGTGGTGGAAGACGCCGGCGACATCGACGTGCGCTTGCCCGACGGCCGCCAGGTGCGCGCCGAGGTGGTGGGCACCGACCCGGAAACCGACCTGGCGGTGCTGCGCATCCCGCTGACCCAGCTGCCGGCCATCACCCTGGGCCGCTCGCAGGACCTGCAGGTGGGTGACGCCGTTGCTGGCGATCGGCAACCCGTTCAACGTCGGCCAGACGGTGACAGCCGGCATCGTCAGCGCGCTGGGCCGCAACGGGCTGGGCTTGTCGACCTTCGAGAGCTTCATCCAGACCGATGCGGCCATCAACCCGGGCAACTCGGGCGGCGCGCTGGTCAACGCCCAGGGCCACCTGGTGGGCATCAACACCGCCATCTACTCCAAGAGCGGCGGCAGCCAGGGCATCGGCTTTGCGATCCCGACCGACGTGGCCATGCGTGTGATGCAGAGCCTGCTGAAAGACGGCGTGGTGCGGCGCGGCTGGATCGGTGTGGAGCCACAGACCTTGACGCCGGAGATCGCCGAGAGCCTGCAGATCGGCAACCGGCCCGGCGTGCTGATCACCGGTGTGCTGCAGGACGGCCCGGCCAGCAAGGGCGGCCTGCGCCCTGGCGACGTGGTGGTGGCGGTGGCCGGTCAGCCGGTGGCCAGCGTGTCGCAGCTGCTGGATGCGGTGGCCAGCCTGGAGCCCGGCCAGCCCGCCCAGCTGACCGCCGTGCGCGGCAAGACCGAAATGGCACTGACGCTGGACATCGTGCAGCGCAAGCGCCCGGTCATGCGACCGGCGCAGTGAGCACCTGGTGACGCTGCTGGCCCGCAGCCAGCGCACCGATCTCAGGTGCTGGCGGACTTGGTCTCGTCGGCGTCCGCATCGGGCGCCTTGGTGTGGCGCAAGAACAGCTGCGCAGCCCAGATGCCCACCTCGTAGAGCAGGCACATCGGGATCGCCAGCGACAGCTGCGACACCACATCGGGCGGGGTGATGATCGCGGCCACCACAAACGCCAGCACGATGAAGTAGCCGCGCCATTCCTTGAGCTTGGCCACGGTGACGATGTTCATGCGCACCAGCACCACCACCGCCACCGGCACCTCGAAGGCGGCGCCGAAAGCGATGAACATCGACAACACGAAGCTGAGGTAGGCCTCGATGTCAGGCGCGGCCGTGATGCTCTTGGGCGCAAAACTCTGGATGAAGGCAAACACCTGGCCGAAGACGAAAAAGTAGCAGAAGGCCACACCCGCCACGAACAGCAAGGTGCTGGACACCACCAGCGGCAGCACCAGCTTCTTCTCATGGCTGTAGAGCCCGGGGGCGACAAAGGCCCAGACCTGGTACAGCACGATCGGCAGCGAGATCAGGAAGGCCGCCATCAGCGTGATCTTCAGCGGCACGATGAAGGGCGAGATCACATTGGTGGCAATCAGCGTGGTGCCCTTGGGCAGGTGCGCCACCAGCGGCGCGGCCATCAGGTCGTACAAGCCGGCCGGCCCGGGCCACAGGCACAGCGCGCCAAACACCAGGCCCACCGCAAGAAAGGCGCGGATCAGCCGGTCACGCAACTCGACCAGGTGGGAAACAAACGGCTGCTCAGTGCCGGCCAGCTCGTCTTGCGGGTCAGCCATGGGTGTGTTGAAGCATCATTTCAGGCCCGGCGGGCGAAAGCGCGCCACCCGGGCAGCGCCCGACTGCACATGGCCGCGCACACCGGCACGCTGCTTGTACCAGCGCGGCATGGCTGCGCGCTTGAGGCGCCAGTGCTTGTTGGGGCGCTTGTACTCGGGTGCGGGGCTGGCCAGCGCACTGCTGCCCAGGCTGCCAAAACCGTCAGCGCCATGGCCATGCAGACCGGCCTGCAGCTCATTGGCCTGCTGGCTGAAGGCCTGGTTGGCGTTGGACATTTCAGTCTGCACCGTCTGCTCGACATCCCGCGCGGCGGTCTCGAACTGCGACTTCATCTTCTGCAGTTCTTCCAGCTCGATGGTGCGGTTCACCTCGGCCTTGACGTCGGCCACATAGCGCCGCGCCTTGCCCATCAGCGTGCCCACGGTGCGGGCCACACGCGGCAGCTTTTCAGGGCCGATGACGATCAGCGCCACGGCGCCGATCAGCGCGATCTTGTCAAAACCGAAATCGATCATTGAGGAATGCTGGCGGGCCCGCGCTGCGGCCCAGGGCTCATGACTTGGTCTTGGCCTCGACGTCGACGGTGTTGCTGTCGTTCGCCTTGTGGGTGCTGACCTGCTGCGGCGCGGGCGTGGGTGTGTCGGACGTGGAACCGTCCTTGACGCCGTCCTTGAAGCCCTTGACAGCCGAGCCCAGATCGCTGCCCATGTTCTTGAGTTTCTTGGTGCCGAAGATCAGCACCACCACGAGCAGCACGATGAGCCAGTGCCAGATGCTGAAGGATCCCATGTCGAGCCTCTGCGGAAAGTTGAAAAGACGAAACCGATGATTCTAGGTGAGCGCTGCCTGTGCACCTGCACCAGGCCCTGCCTTCACCCCTTGAGCCAGGGGCGCGGGCCACCCATCACATGCAAGTGCAGGTGCATCACTTCTTGGCCGCCGTCTGCGCCGGTGTTGATGACGTGGCGGTAACCGTTGGTGACGCCCAGCTCCAACATCAGCTTGGGCGACAGCGCCATCATCTTGCCCAGCAGGCCGGCATGCGCATCCGTCACGTCGGTCATGCTGACGATGTGCTGCTTGGGGATGATGAGGATGTGCACCGGCGCCCAAGGGTGGATATCGTGGAAGGCCAGAAGTTCATCGTCTTCGTACACCTTGCGTGGCCGGAATCTGGCCGGCGACGATCTTGCAGAAGATGCAGTGGGGATCAGCAGACATGGGCGCAGCAGCGTTGTGGGTGGAGGGGTTGCAGACTCAGACCGGCATGGCGCGGCGGTCGTTCAGGGCCAGCCAGCCGCGCAGCACGCGGTAGAGGAACCAGAGCGAGATCACGCCCCAGGCGATCCAGCCCGGCGCGATCAGCAACAGCCACAGCGGCAAGGTGACGGCATAGGCAATGGCGCTGAACACCACGCTGCGGATGCGCCAGCGAAAGTGGCTCTCCTGCCAGGACCCCTGGGCGTCGCCGCGTTTGTAAAGATCAAGGAACACGGCCAGCAGCAACAGCAGCACGCTGACCTGGGCCCCCGGCACCACCGCAGCGACCGCCACGATGGCATGCAGTGCATAGCTGATGTGGCCCACGCTGCGCAGCGCGGCTTCAGTCTCGCCGCTGAGCACCACCGTTGGCTGGTTGCCCGCGTGGTTGCCCGCGTTATTGCCCGCGTTGTTAGCTTGGTTGTCGACGTATGCCATCAGCTGCCGTCCTGTTCACGTTGCACCACCTTGCGCAGGGCAAATTCCTCCAGCCCGGACAAACCTTCGCGCCGGACCAGTTCGGCCAGCACATCGGCTGGCTTCAGGCCGAAGTGCGCCAGCGCAACCATCGAGTGGAACCAGAGATCGGCCACCTCGTAGACGATCTTCTGGCGGTCGCCGTCCTTGCCGGCCATCACCGTCTCGGTGGCTTCTTCGCCCACCTTCTTCAAGATGGCGTCGGTGCCCTTGGAAAACAAGCGCGCCACATAGCTTTTCTCGGGGTCGCCGCCCTGGGCTGGCAGGCGGCTTTCGATCACTGCGGCCAGGTGCGCCAAGACGTCCTGGGCGGGCATGTCGTGCGGGCTGGTCTGGCTCATGGCTTGTAGATGGTGGCCGGGTCTTGCAGCACCGGCGTGGTGCTGACCCACTGGCCGTCTTGCAGCAGCTGGAAAAAACAGCTGTGGCGGCCGGTGTGGCAGGCGATGCCCGGGTCGTGCCCCAGCTGGGTGACGCTGAGCAGCAGCACATCGGCATCGCAATCCAGCCGGATGCTGTGCACCTGCTGGAAGTGGCCACTTTCTTCGCCCTTGTGCCACAGCCGCTGCCGGCTGCGGCTGAAGTACACCGCCTGGCCCCGGGTGGCTGTCTGCACCAGGGCTTCACGGTTCATCCAGGCGAACATCAGCACGTCGCCGCTGCCAGATTCCTGGGCGATGACGGGCACCAGCCCTTGGGCGTCCCAGCGTGATCGATTCCAACCATTCCATGCCCGGCAGTGTAGCGAGGCGCCATGGCCGGGCGCGATGGCCGCGGGTCAGCCAGCCGGGGCGGTGGGCACCCAGTTGCCATGGAAGCCAGCGGGCACCTGGTGCGGCAGGGTCACCACCGCCTGCGGCGGACCGCTGAAGCGCGCAGCGTCGAGGATGACGAAATCGGTGGTCTGCGCCGCCGCATTGACCACCAGGCCCATCAGCCAGCCCTGGTCCTCGGCGGCGCCTGGGTGGCGGGGCTCGAAGACAAACTCGCCCGCATGGCAGTGGGCGCCAAAGTCATGCAGGTCGCGTGCGCCGGTCTGCATGTCATGGCGAATCAGCTGGCTGCCGCCGACAAATTCACCCGCGCCGTCGCGCTGCAGGCTGGCGCAATAGGCATAGCGGTAGGGCTGGCCCAGCAAGCGCTCGTCGGGCCGGGGAAATTCTTGCGGGCTGGCGTCGACCACCCGGCGCGTGACCTGCCGTGCGGCCAGGTCGATGGTCCAGCGCTCGAAGCGCGACGTGTCGGCGTTCGGGCCGACCTTGCTGTGGTCGAACATCGTGGCATGGGCGACCACATCGAGCGTGATGCGGCCGTCGGCCGTCTCGAAGGCATTGCAGGGGTGGAAGACATAGCAGGGGTCCACATCGCACCAGACGATCTGGCTGCCCGGCGCGTCTTTCTTCAGCACGCCCACGCGGGCGCGGTGGGCCGGGTTCCAGGTGTATGGAAAGGTGTAGCCAGCCACCAGGGTGGGCAGCGAGAAGGTGACCGGCAGGTCGAGCACCAGCACGTACTGCGCGGTGATCATGCAGTCGTGCACGCTGGGGCCGTGCTGGACCGCAATGGGCTTCTTCGCGCCGCACCCGGCCGTCCACACCCACCACCACATGGCGGATGGTGTCGGGATTGGTGGCCTCGTAGCAGATGCCGTGCAGTTCGCCCGTGGCGGGGTCGCGGTGGGCATGGGCGGTGAAGCTGCCACGCAAGCTGCCTTCGAAGTTGTTGTGCGCCACCGTCTGCAGTTCATCGCCCAGTTCAACCGGGTAGGCACCGGCTTCCACCAGCGCCCAGGTCTTGCCGGCATGGCCCAGCACATTGGTGTTGACGGTGTCGCTGAAATGGCGCGGCCCAGGCGCCCGGGGCTCGCCGAGCGCGGCGCTGACCCGGACGAACGGATCCAGCGGTTGCGGTACCACAGTGCCTGGCCGCCCGCGATGCGCAGGCCGTGCACCATGCCGTCGCCGACAAACCAATGGTGGCTGGCCGCCTGGGGCGGGCGGATCGGGTTGGGGCCGATGCGCAGATAGCGGCCGTCCAGACCCGGCGGGATGCTGCCCTGCACCGCCAGTTGCTCCAGGGTCAACTCGCGGTCCATCGGCGCGTTCAGCCCGGTGATGAAAGGGTTGGGCCGGTCTGGCGCCTTCATGCGCGCCCGGTTGAAGTCGGCGAGCTTCATCACCCCGGTGGTGACGGTCTTGCGGATGGCGGCTTCGATCAGATTGGGCATGCTGGCTCCGGCTGTGGCGGGCGCACCGCCAGACTTCGTCCGCAGCACGCCAACACCCGCATCTTGCGCCTTGTATCGGCCAGCAGTCCCAGTGCGCGTTGAGCCGAGGCAACACGCCGTGGGGCGCTGGTCAAAGGCTTTGGGCTCTGAGCTGTCATTGCTGTGCCCACTGACCAAACCGCGTTCTTGGACCGAGCGGCAAAGCCGGGTGCGGGCAGGCCGAGGTGCTTCACTGTGGCGGTCGGCTGCGCCGACTGCCCTGCAGTGCTCGGCCCTGCGGTGCGCCGCAGAACTCGCTACGCGCCCTGCGGGCGCTGCGCTCGGACAGCTGCGGCGGAAGTGTTGACGAAGCGCGCTGCGCGCGCCACCGCAGGGCCTGCGCGCTTCGGCGCCACAGAGGCGCACCCCGGCCTGCCCGCACCCGGCCTTGCAACAAGCACCGTGGCTATCGACGAGGGGATTTCTCGTCGCACGCCACCCAGGTGTTGCGCGGCAGGCGGCAGCCGGCGGGGGCGCTGTGTGTGGCGGCGAGAAGCGCAGGCTTGGGGTCGGCGCGCGCAGCGCGCGTCGGCATCAAGCTCGCCGCAGCTGTTCGAGCGCAGCGCCCGCAAGGCGCGGAGCGAGTTCTGCGGCGCGACCCCAAGCCGAGCATCGCAGCGCAGTCGGCGCAGCCGACCGCCACAGTCAGCGCCCCCGCCGGCTGCCGCCTGCCGCGCCGCACGAATCTTTGAACGACAAGGATGCTTGGCAGCGCCCAGTCAGGCAGGCAGCGTGCTGCGCACCGTGCGCCCTGCCTGCATCAGCAGACGGATGCCGGTGTCTGGTGCGGTCAGCATGGCCAGGCTGGTGCTGGGGTCGCCGTCGACCACCAGCAGGTCGGCCCAGGCGCCAGGCACCAGTTGGCCGATCTGGCCTTCGGCGCGCATCAGTTGCGCAGCGACGATGGTGGCGCTCTGCAGCACCTCGACCGGCGACATGGCCTCGGCACGCAGCGTCAATTCATGGTTCTGCTGCGCATGCATGTGGCCCAGCAGGTCGGTGCCGAAGACCACCGGCACGCCCTCGGCGCGGGCGATGCGCACCGACTCCAGCCCCGCAGCACGCACCTTGGCCAGCTTGGCCAGCATCTCGGCGCTCCAGCCCAGACGCTCGCCTTCGGCCGCCAGCGCGGCATAGGTCACCAGGGTGGGCACCAGGTAGGCGCCATGCTGCTTCATCAACCTGGCCGTGGCCACGTCCAGCAGGTTGCCGTGCTCGATCGACCGCACCCCGGCCTGCACCGCACGGCTGATGGCGCGCGGTGAATAGGCATGCGCCATGGCATACAGGTTGGCCGCCTCGGCTTCTTCCACCGCCGCGCGCAGTTCTTCCAGCGAGAACTGCGTGCCTTCCAGCGGGTCGGTCGGGCTGCTGACCCCACCGCCGGCCATGATCTTGATCTGGTTGGCACCGGTGCGCACCTGCTCGCGCACCGCGCGCCGCACCTCGCCCACCCCGTCGGCGATTGCCCCCACCAGGCCCAGACCGGCGCAGTTGCAGAACCAGTTGCGCTGGCGCACGCCCTTGGGGCGCTGGTCGGCGTGGCCGCCGGTCTGGCTGATGGGCGCACCGGCGATGAACAGGCGCGGGCCTTCAAAGATGCCGCGGGCCTGCGCCTCCTGCAGGCCGTAGTCAGCGCCGGCGGCGTCGCGCACGGTGGTGAAGCCGCGGTGCAGCATGTCGCGCATCACCACGCTGGTTTCGGCGGTGATCAGCGACGGCGGCTGCAGCCCCAGGGTGGTGAGGTCGTGGCTGGTGGCGGTGACATGCACATGGGCATCCACCAGGCCCGGCAGCACCACCCGGCCGCCGGCGTCGATGGTCTGGGCGTCGTCGACCTGCACCGGCTGTGCCGTGACGGCGACGATGCGCTGCCCCTCAACGATGATCTGCGACAAGGGGCCGACCACGCCGGCCGCACTGTCGAACGGCCGCGCGTTGACGATGACCTGGCGTGCGGCCATGGCGGGCCGCCTCAGACCGTGGCCAGCACCGGCAGGCCCAGGCGCTGGCGCGCAGCGTTGTACTCGCTGCCGCAGCTTGGCCACGTAGTCGGCGGTGCTGTAGATCTTGTCGATGGCGCCGATGCCCTGGCCGCAGCCCCAGATGTCCTTCCAGGCCTTCTTGGCGCCGCCACCGTCGACATTGCCGAAGTTCATCTTGCTGGGGTCGCTGACCGGCAGGTTGTCGGGGTCCAGCCCGGCATTGCGGATGCTGGGCTTGAGGTAGTTGCCGTGCACGCCGGTGAACAGGTTGCTGTAGACGATGTCGTCGGAATTGCTGTCGACGATGGACTGCTTGTAGCCGTCCATGGCGCGGGCTTCTTCGGTGGCGATGAAGGCCGAGCCGATGTAGGCGAAGTCAGCGCCCATGGCCTGGGCGGCCAGCACCGCGTCGCCGGTGGCGATGCTGCCCGACAGCGCCAGCGGGCCGTCGAACCACTGGCGGATCTCCTGGATCAGCGCAAACGGGCTCTTGGTGCCGGCATGGCCACCGGCACCAGCGGCCACGGCGATCAGGCCGTCGGCGCCCTTGTCGATGGCCTTGTGGGCATGGTGGTTGTTGATGATGTCGTGCAGCACCACGCCGCCCCAGCCGTGCACCGCGTCGTTGATGTCGACCCGCGCGCCCAGGCTGGTGATGATCACCGGCACCTTGTACTTGGCGCACATCTCCATGTCGTGGTCGAGCCGGTCATTGCTCTTGTGCACGATCTGGTTGATGGCATAGGGCGCGGCCTTGCGGTCGGGGTGGGCCTTGTCCCAGGCGGCCAGGGCCTCGGTGATCTCGGCCAGCCATTCATCGACCTGGGCGGCCGGCCGGGCGTTGAGCGCCGGCATCGAGCCCACCACGCCGGCGGTGCACTGGGCGATGACCAGCTTGGGCGTGCTGATGATGAACAGCGGTGAACCGATGATGGGCAGCGGCAGGTTCGACAGGACGGCGGGCAAAGGCACGGCGGACTCCACGAAAAAAGGATGTGAAAAAGCGGGGGCAGTGTGCGGGCGCACGCGGGCTGGCCACGATCACCAGTGCGACAAGGCGCACCGGCATGGTCAGCCAACGTGAAGGCTCAGAACGCGTCCAGCGCCATCTCGGTGACGCCCTCGGCGCCGTCGACGATGCTGTCGCGGATGCCCGGCGCCTTGCTGAGGATGTGGTCGGCATAAAAGCGCGCGGTGGTGATCTTGGCGCGCATGAAGTCGGCCTCCACACCGGCGGCCAGCTGGTCTTCGGCGGCCAGCAGGGACCGCCCCATCTGCCAGCCGGCCATCACGTTGCCGGCCAGCATCAGATAGGGCACGCTGCCGGCGAACACGGCGTTGGGGCTGGTCTTGGCGTCTTTGCCGATGCCGCCGGCCACGAAGCCGATCACGTCCAGCAAGGCCAGGCGTGCGGCCTGCAGGCGCTTGGCCATGGCCTGTGCTGCGCCGCTGGTGCGGGCGGCCAATTGCTGCTCGGTGGCCTGGATCTGTTCGCAGATGGCACGCGCCGTGGCACCGCCGTCGCGTGCGGTCTTGCGGCCCACCAGGTCATTGGCCTGGATGGCGGTGGTGCCTTCGTAGATGGTCAGGATCTTGGCGTCGCGGTAGTACTGCGCGGCACCGGTCTCTTCGATGAAGCCCATGCCGCCGTGCACCTGCACGCCCAGGCTGGTGACTTCCAGGCTCATCTCGGTGGAAAAGCCCTTGACCAGCGGCACCATGAATTCATAGAAAGCCTGGTTCTGCTTGCGCACCGCGGCGTCGGGGTGGGCGTGGGCGGCGTCCAGCGCGGCGGCGGCCACAAAGGCCATGGCGCGGCAGCCCTCGGTGTAGGCCCGCATGGTCATCAGCATGCGCTTGACATCCGGGTGGTGGATGATGGGCGCAGCAGCATTCAGGCTGCCGTCCACCGGCCGGCTCTGCACCCGGTCACGGGCGTATTGCACCGCCTTCTGGTAGGCCCGCTCGGCCACTGCGATGCCCTGCTGGCCGACTGCAAAGCGGGCGGCGTTCATCATCACGAACATGTATTCCAGGCCGCGGTTCTCCTGGCCCACCAGGTAGCCGACGGCACCACCGTGGTCGCCGTACTGCAACACGGCGGTGGGGCTGGCCTTGATGCCCATCTTGTGCTCGATGCTGACGCAGTGCACGTCGTTGCGCGCGCCCAGGCTGCCGTCGGCGTTGACCATGAACTTCGGGCAGACGAACAGCGAGATGCCCTTCACACCCTCGGGCGCGCCGGTCACCCGGGCCAGCACCAGGTGGACGATGTTCTCGGCCATGTCGTGCTCACCGTAGGTGATGTAGATCTTGGTGCCGAAGAGCTTGTAGCTGCCGTCGGGCTGCGGCTCGGCGCGGCTGCGCACCATGCTCAGGTCTGAGCCGGCCTGCGGCTCGGTCAGGTTCATGGTGCCGGTCCAGCGGCCTTCGACCATGGGCGCCAGGTAGCGCGCCTTCAGGTCGTCGCTGCCGGCGGTCAGCAAGGCCTCGATCGCGCCGTCGGTCAGCAGCGGGCACAAGCGCAAAGCTCATGTTGGCGCTGTTGACCATCTCGATGCAGGCGGCGTGGATCAGCTTGGGCAGGCCCTGGCCGCCGAACTCCACCGGGTGGTGCACGCCCTGCCAGCCGCCGGCGCCGTACTGCTTGAAGGCGTCCTTGAAGCCGGCGGTGGTGGTGACCACGCCGTCCTTGAACGACGACGGCGCCTTGTCGCCTTCCCAGTTCAGCGGCGCGATCACGTCCTGGTTCAGCTTGGCGCATTCGTCCAGCACCGCCGCAGCGGTGTCGGCGCCGGCGTCTTCAAAGCCGGGCAGTGCGGCCACGGCCTCCAGGCCGGCGACCTGGTTCATCACGAACAACATGTCCTTGACAGGGGCGAGGTAGGTCATTTTGAGTCTCCGGATGCAGCAAGGGCGCCGACTTCGGCGCCCTTGGCGGGGTGTCAGGGGCGCATCACGCGCGCTGGGTCACAGGCTCTTGGTCAGCTCGGGCACGGCCACGAACAGGTCGGCCTCCAGGCCGTAGTCGGCCACGCTGAAGATCGGGGCCTCGGCGTCCTTGTTGATGGCGACGATGACCTTGCTGTCCTTCATGCCGGCCAGGTGCTGGATGGCACCCGAGATGCCTGCGGCGATGTAGAGCGACGGTGCCACGATCTTGCCGGTCTGGCCGACCTGCCAGTCGTTGGGCGCATAACCAGCGTCCACCGCCGCGCGGCTGGCACCGAGTGCAGCGCCCAGCTTGTCGGCCAGGGGCGTCAGCACTTCGTCGAACTTTTCGCTGCTGCCCAGGGCACGACCGCCGCTGACGATGATCTTGGCGGCGGTCAGTTCAGGCCGGTCGTTCTTGGCGATCTCGCTGCGCACCCAGCTGGTGCTGGCGGCAGCCGCCACGGCGGCAATGCTCTCCACGGCTGCACTGCCACCGCTGGCGGCGGCGGCGTCGAACCCGGTGGTGCGCACGGTGATCACCTTGGTCGCGTCAGCGCTTTGCACGGTGGCGATGGCGTTGCCGGCGTAGATCGGGCGCTCGAAGGTGTCGGCGCTGACGACCTTGGTGGCGTCGCTGATCTGGGCCACGTCCAGCAGGGCCGCCACGCGGGGCGACACGTTTTTGCCAGCGGCGGTGGCCGGAAACAGCAGGTGGCTGTAGCCACCGGCCACCGCCACCACCTGGGCTGCCAGGTTCTCGGCCAGGCCGTGGCCCAGGCCGGCGTCGTCGGCATGCAGCACCTTGGCCACGCCAGCGATCTGGGCGGCCGCCGCGGCAGCAGCGCCGGCGTTGTGGCCGGCCACCAGCACATGCACATCGCCGCCACAGGCCAGCGCGGCCGTGACGGTGTTCAGCGTGGCGCCCTTGATGGACGCGTTGTCGTGTTCGGCAATGACGAGTGCAGCCATGGTCAGATCACCTTTGCTTCGTTCTTGAGCTTGTTCACCAGGGTGGCCACATCCGGCACCTTGATACCGGCGCCGCGCTTGGGCGGCTCGCTGACATTCAGCGTCTTGATGCGGCTGGCCACGTCCACGCCCAGGTCACTGGGCTTGAGCACTTCCAGGGTCTTCTTCTTGGCCTTCATGATGTTGGGCAGCGTGACATAGCGCGGCTCATTCAGGCGCAGGTCGGTGGTGACCACCGCCGGCAGGCTGAGGCTCAGCACTTCCAGGCCGCCGTCGATCTCACGGGTGCAGGTCAGCTTGCCGTCGGCAATCTCGACCTTGCTGGCAAAGGTGGCCTGCGGCAGGCCAGCCAGTGCCGCCAGCATCTGGCCGGTCTGGTTGCAGTCGTCGTCGATCGCCTGCTTGCCCAGGATCACCAGGCCGGGCTGTTCCTTGTCGACCAGGGCCTTGAGCAGCTTGGCCACGGCCAGGGGCTGCAGTTCTTCGGTGGTCTCGACCAGGATGGCGCGGTCGGCACCGATGGCCATGGCCGTGCGCAGGGTTTCCTGGCATTGGGTGACACCGCAGGACACCGCGATCACCTCGGTGACCACGCCCTTTTCCTTCAGGCGCACGGCCTCTTCGACGGCAATCTCGTCAAAGGGGTTCATGCTCATCTTGACGTTGGCGATGTCGACGCCGGTGCCGTCGGATTTGACCCGCACCTTGACGTTGTAGTCGACCACACGCTTCACAGGCACCAATACCTTCATGTCACGCTGCTCCTGGATAGATTGAAATTTTGTCGCTGGAATCTACCGCCAAATTCTAGGCAGCGGACAGATCCGCAGTGAATGGCAAGAAATCGAACGACCGTGCTATTTTTTGCCATTGTGCCCCAGCCACCCGGCGCGCGCCGTCGCCCAAGGGTCAGCCCGGCAGCGCGGACCGGCGTGCGGCGTCAAACGCCGCCAGGCGCAGCGCAAAGCGGCCCGGCGCCTGCTTCTCGGTGGCGGCCACGCCGGCCGGCAGCGGCAGGGTCTCGAAAAAATGGCAGGCCACGCGGTGGCCCGGGCCGGCGTCGCGCAGCGCCGGCTCTTCCCTTTGGCAGCGTTCTTGCGCCTGCGGGCAGCGGGTGTGGAAGCGGCAGCCGCTGGGCGGGTGCATGGCGCTGGGCACATCGCCGCTGAGCAGGATGCGGCTGCGCTGCAGGCCTGGCTCTGGCCGCGGAATGGCCGACAGCAGCGCCTGGGTATACGGATGCAGCGGCCGGGCATAGAGCGACTGCTTGTCGGCGATCTCGACCAGCTTGCCCAGGTACATCACCGCCACCCGGTCGCTGATGTGCTTGACCACTGCCAGGTCGTGCGCGATGAACAGGTAGGACAGGCCGAAGCGCCGCTGCAGGTCTTGCAGCAGGTTCACCACCTGGGCCTGGATCGACACGTCCAGCGCCGACACCGGCTCGTCGCAGACGATCAGATCGGGCTGCACCGCCAGCGCACGGGCAATGCCGATGCGCTGGCGCTGCCCGCCAGAGAACTGGTGCGGGTAGCGGCGCGCATGCTCGGGCAGCAGGCCCACCACTTGCAGCAGTTCACGCACCCGGTCGGCGCGCTCGGCGGGGCTGCCGATCTGGTGCACGGCCATGGGCTCGGTCAGCAGGTCGGCAATCGTCATGCGCGGGTTCAGCGACGCATACGGGTCCTGGAAGATGATCTGCAGATGCCGGCGCATGCTGCGCATCTGCTCGTCGCTGGCAGTGGCGATCTCCCGGCCCTGGAACTGCACCGAGCCGCCGGTGGGGGCGATCAGCCGCAGCACCAGCCGCCCGGTGGTGGACTTGCCGCAGCCCGATTCGCCGACCAGGGCCAGGGTCTCGCCGCGGGCGATGTCGAAGCTGACCCCGTCCACCGCGCGCACCTGGCCCACCGTGCGGCTGATCACCACCCCACGCTGCACCGGAAAGTGCTTGACCAGGCCGCGCACCGACAACACCGGCGCAGCGGCGGCAGATGCAACAGGCGCAGCGGCTGCAGCAGCAGCGGCGGCAGGCGGGGCATGCGCCACGGCAGCATCAACGGTCGACATCGGCCAGCTCCTGTGCCGGCACCGAGGCCTGCTCAACCGGCGCCTTCCAGCAGGCGACGTGGTGGTCGGTGCCCATGGTGCGCAGCGGTGGCTGCTGGGCATGGCAGTGGGCATCGGCAAACGGGCAGCGCGGCGCAAAGCGGCAGCCCAGCGGCTGGTAGGCCGGGCTGGGCACGCTGCCCTCGATGGTGGACAGGCGCTCACGCACCACGTCCAGCCGCGGAATCGAGCCCAGCAAGCCGATGGTGTAGGGGTGCTGCGGGTCGTCGAACAAGGCCTGCACCGGCGCGCTTTCAACAATCTGCCCGGCATACATCACGATCACCTCGTCGACCAGTTCAGCGATGACGCCGAGGTCGTGGGTGATGATCAGCACCGCCATGCCCAGGCGCTGCTGCAGATCGCGCAGCAGGTCGAGGATCTGTGCCTGGATGGTGACATCCAGCGCGGTGGTGGGTTCGTCGGCCACCAGCAGCACCGGCTCGCAGGCCAGGGCCATGGCGATCATCACCCGCTGGCGCATGCCGCCCGACAAGCGGTGCGGAAAGTCGTCGAAGCGCTGCGCCGCCGACGGGATGCGCACCAGGTCCAGCACCTCCAGCGCACGCTGGCGGGCCGCGTCATAGGACATGCCCGAATGCGCGCGGATGGCCTCGATGATCTGCGCGCCGATGGTGTGCACCGGGTTCAGGCTGGTCATCGGCTCCTGGAACACCATGGCCATGCGCCCGCCGCGCAACAGGCGCCGCTCTTCGGCCGACAGGCGCAGCATGTCGCGGCCTTCAAACACCAGCGCGTCGGCCTGCACCTGGCCCGGCGGCTGGGGCACCAGGCCCATCAGCGACAGCGAGGTGACGCTTTTGCCACAGCCCGATTCACCCACCAGGCCCACGGCGCGGCCGCGCCGCACCTGGAAGCTGATGCCGTCCACCGCCTTGAACAGGCCGCGCTCGGTGTGGAACCAGGTGCGCAGGTTGCGCACGTCCAGCAGCGGCGCATCGTCGGGCTCAGGACCGGAAGCCATGTTCATCCTCAATGACAAGAAGCGCGCAGGATTGGCTGCCGCCGGGATCGAAGCAAGCGAACGCCGCGGAACCGGCTTCGCCGGGCCGCAGGCGCTTCGGGGGTGGGTCAGGGACCGGTGTCGAGGCCCTTGTAGAAGGTGTACTGGAACAGCATGTGGGCCCGGGCGCCCTTCACCTTCTTGGTGCTGGTCTGGTACATGCGCGGGTTCATCACCGGGATCCAGAGGTGCTCTTTCATGACGATCTCTTGCGCCGCCATGAAGCCGGCCGCACGGTCGGCAGCGGTCAGCGCGGTCTTGCCCTTCAGGATGGCGGCATCGGTGGCCGCGTCTTTCCAGTTCATCCGGTTCGGTGTGGGGATCTGGCCCGAATCGAAATAGAAGATCATCAATTCACCCGCCGACAGGTAGGGCACGGACACGGTCCACAGGTCGAAGTCCTGGCCGGTCAGCTTGGCCGGCATGATGGTGGACTCGAGCGCGGTGATCTTCCAGTCGACACCGATCTTGCGCATGTAGCCCTGGATGGCCTCGGTCATGCGCGGAAAGTAGGTCACCTGCGGGATGTAGACGATCGGCGCCAGCCGCTCGCCCTGGGCATTGATGCGGATGCCGTCGGGCCCGCGCTTGGCCCAGCCGGCCTCATCGAGCAGCTTGTTGGCGCGCGCCACGTCTTCCTTGACGATGCCCTTGGTGGCCGGGTTGAAATCGAGCGCCCCTTCATGGATGTAGGTGTAGGCCGGCCCGGCCTGGCCCAGCATCACCGCCTGCACCAGCTCAGCCCGGTTGATGCCGATGCTCATGGCCTCGCGCACCCGCTTGTCCTTGACCAGCGGCCGGTCGGCCTTGAAGCCGAAGTACATCAGCTGGAAGTTCGGATTGGCCTCTTCCACATTCAACATCGGGCTCTTCTTGGCCTGGTCGATGAACTGGGTCGGAAAGTGCGTGGTGATGTCGAAGCGGCCGCTCATCATGGCTGCCAGGCGGCTGGAGTCTTCAGGCACGATCTTGATCGACAGCTTCTCGTACTTCACCGGCCCGGGGTTCTTGTACATCGGCGTGGGGCCCCACTTGTAGGCGTCGTGCCGGCGCAGCTGCAGCTCGGTGCGCGGCTGCCAGCTCACCCAGCACCAGGGGCCGGTGCCGTCGACGCCCTTGATGCCGTAGTCCTTGCCCAAGGCATCCACGCTGTCCTTGTTGTGGATGCTGTTGTTGAACATGGTCAGCTGCACCATCAGGTCAGAGTAGGGCTCGACCAGCTCGTACTCCACCGTGTAGGGGTCGGGCGCCCGCAGCTCCTTGATCTTGCCGGCACGCCAGGCATAGGGCGCGCGGGTGGCCGGGTCCTTCTGGCGGTTGAAGCTGTAGACCACATCGGCTGCGGTGAACTTCTTGCCGCTGCAGAACTGCACGTCGTCACGCAGCTTGAAGGTGTAGAGCTTGCCGTCGGCGCTGACCGTCCAGCTCTTGGCCAGCAGCGGCACGGCGGTCTTGCCGTCCCAGTCCAGCGCCACCAGGGTGTCCTGGATCATGTGGGTCACATCCGACGTGGGGCTCCAGGTGGTGCGCTGGCTGTCGTAGTGCGGGCTGTCCAGGGCCTTGGCCATGTTCAGGGTCTGGGCCTGTGCTGCACCCAAGTGGGCCAGGGCGGCCAGCAGGCCGGCGCTGAGCGCCAGGGCCCGCGCCAGGGGTCGGATCAGTGTCATGCGTGTCTCCGTTGATCGTTGTCGGGACGGGAACCACGGCCCGCAGGCGGGCCGCTCGAACTACTGCTGCAGACGGGGGTCGAGCACATCGCGCACCGCATCACCCAGCAGGTTGGCGGTGAGCACGATGGCGAAGATGGCCAGGCTGGGGATGGTGGCGATGTGCGGCGCCATGAACAGGAAGTCGCGCCCCTGCGCGGCCATCATGCCCAGCTCGGCCACCGGCGGCTGGGCCCCCATGCCCAGGAAGCCGAGTGCCGAGCCGACCAGGATCACCTGGCCAAAGCGCAGGCTGAGAAACACCGCGATGGTGGAAATGCAGTTCAGCGTGAGGTAGCGCCAGATCAGCGTGCCGTTGCGCAAGCCCACGGCGCGGCCGGCTTCCATGAACTCTTGCCCCATGACACCCACCGCCGCACCGCGCGCCACCCGGGCCACGTCGGGCACGGTGGACACCACCAGCGCAAAGATCACCGCCGACAGGCCCGAGCCCAGGATGGCCGCCACCGCCAGGCCGATCATGATGGCCGGGAAGGCCAGCAGGATGTCGACCAGCCGCATGATCCAGGGGTCCAGGCGCTTGTAGAACGCCGCCAGGATGCCCAGCACGGCGCCCAGGCCGCCACCCAGCAGCACACCGGCCAGGCCCATCACCAGGGTGCTGCGGGCGCCGTAGATCACCCGGCTGAGCAGGTCGCGGCCGGTGTTGTCGGTGCCGAACCAATGCGCGGCGCTGGGCGGCGCCATGGCCTTGCTCAGGTCGGTGTAGTACGGGTCATAGGGCGCCACCCAGGGCGCAAACAGGGCGGCCAGCACGATCAGCGACAGCAGCACCGCCGAGACCAGGGCGACCCGGTCGCGCGCCAGCCGCGCCAGCAGGCCGGCGCGGCGCTGGCTGGCCGCTGTGTCGGGCAAGGCGCCCGGGTCGGCCTGGCCGGCCGTGGTGGCTGTTGCAGTGGCAGTGGCCACAGCTGCGGTGCGGGTGTTCATGCGTGCTGCACCCGCGGGTCAAGCGCCACGTAGAGCACATCGACGATCAGGTTGATCAACAGAAAGGCCAGCGCCAGGATCATGATGGCGCCTTGCGCGGTGGGGAAATCACTGCTGACGATGGCCCCCACCGCCAGCCGGCCCACGCCGGGCCAGGAGAACATGGTCTCGGTGACCACCGCACCGCCCAGCAGAAACGCCGCCTGCAGCCCCACCAGGGTGACCACCGGGATCAGCGCATTGCGCAGTGCGTGGTGCACGATCACCACCCATTCCTTCAGACCCTTGGCGCGCGCGGTGCGCACGAAGTCGGCGCCCAGCACCTCCAGCACCGCCGTGCGGGTGAGCCGGGCGATCGGCCCGACCAGCACGCTGCCCAGCGTCAGCGCCGGCAAGATCAGCGCCGGCAAGCCGCCGTCCCAGACCGGGCCGATGCGGCCGGTGAAGGGCAGCAGATCCCACTTGTAGCCGACGTACTGCATCAGGACCAGGCCGACGAAGAACACCGGCATCGACACCCCGGCCACCGACAGCGCCACGATGGCCCGGTCGACCAGCGTGCCACGCTGCACCGCCGCCACCGTGCCCAGCAGCAGGCCCAGCGGCACGGCCAGCACCATGGCGCCCAGCATCAGCTCGGTGGTGGGGCCCACGGTGGCCTGCAGCTCTTCCATCACCGACTTGTTGCTGATGATGGAGCGGCCCAGATCGCCCTGCGCCACCCGCCCGATGTACTCGAAGAACTGGATCAGCAAGGGCCGGTCCAGCCCCAGGTCCTTGCGGATGCCGGCCACCACATCGGGGCTGGCGTCGGCGCCGGCGATGATCAGCGCGGGGTCGGTCGGCACCACCTGCAGCAGGCAGAAACACAGGAACAGCACCCCCACCAATGCAGGCAGGGAGACCAGCAACCTTCGCGCGATCATGGGGCCCATGCAGCACACTCCCGGCAGGTGGATGCGTTCAGAAAATCCAGATTAATCGCGCTGGCCGGCTGGCGTCATCAGCGTATTCCCGCCGTCTGCGCGGGTTCAGGCCCGCAAGCCGATGCCAGAGTCCCCCAAGCGACAACTGGCAGTGCTAGCGGTCAAGTGACGTGGCCGGCCGCAGCATTGCCCAGCTGGGCCGTGCATCAGCGGGCCACGACTACAGCGGGCCACGACAACAGCGGGCCACTAGACTGCGCGGCCATGCCCGACACCACCGCGCCCCACATCGGCATCTTCGACTCCGGCATCGGCGGCCTGTCGGTGCTGCGTGCGGTGCAGCGCCAGTTGCCGGAGGCCGCCCTCACCTACATCGCCGACAGCCTGCACACCCCCTGGGGCGACCGGCCGGCGGCCTGGGTGCAGGCGCGCTGCCTGCAACTGGCTGGCTGGCTGATTGCCGACGGCGCCGACCTGGTGCTGGTGGCCTGCAACACCGGCACCACGCAGGCCATTGCGGCGCTGCGGGCGCGGTGGCCCGGGCGGCTGTTTGTCGGGGTGGAGCCCGGCATCAAGCCGGCCGTGGCCGCCAGCCGCAACCAGCGCGTGGCCGTGCTGGCCACCACCGGCACCCTGCGCAGCGCGCGTGTGCAGCAGCTGGTGCACACCCATGCCGGCGGCGCCCAAGTGCTGCAACTGCCCTGCCCTGGACTGGCGGACGCGATTGAATCCGCCGGGGACGACCCCGCCAACCTGGCCAGCCAGCTCGACCAGATTGCCGAGGCCCTGCGCCAACTGCAGGCCGACACCGTGGTGCTGGGCTGCACCCACTATCCGCTGGTGGCCGATGCCTTGGGCGCGCGGCTGGGCCCGGGCGTCACCTTGGTGGACACCGCCGACGCCGTGGCGCGGCGGGTCGCCAGCCTGCTGGGTGGTTCGGCAGCACGTTCGCCAAGTGATGCCCTGGCCTATCCGCCGGCGCAGGCCGCGGTCCGCCCGCCGGCACAGGTCGCGGCCCGCCCGCCGGGTGGTGCAGCCGCCACCGGCCCGGCTGCACTGCGCCTGTTCAGCACCGCCGACCCGGCCCTGCTGCAGCAGGCGGCGCAGCGCTGGCTGGGCGGCCACACGCCGGCTGCGTGCCTGGCGCTGCCCTAGACTGCGGCTGTCGACATCCAGGCGCGGGTGACGGAACAGGTAGACGTAGCGGGCTTAAA
>CAWJOQ010000026.1:0-37634 GCA_963844485.1 uncultured beta proteobacterium | reverse complement strand
GACCAGGTCCAGGCCGTAGCTGCCGGCGGTCAGCGGGTACAGCGCCAGGCCGCCCAGGCACAGGGCGACGAAGAGGGCCTTGGAGTTCAAGTTCATGGTGCCTTCAAGCGCACAGCTGCCGGTCAGGCAGGCCAGCAAGCGGCCGCCGCGGAACCGGCTTTGCCGGGCCGCTGGGGGCGCCCCCCTGGGGGGGAGCGACGAAGTCGCTTCGGGGGGGCATGTCATCCGGCCTTGAACAGGCCGGTGGGTTTCCACAGCAGGATCAGCGCCATCAGCAGGTAGACCAGCACGCCGGCCGCCTGCGGAAACACCACCTTGCCGAAGGTGTCGACGACGCCGATCAACAGCGCCGCCAGCAGCGCGCCGCGGATCGAGCCGATGCCGCCGATCACCACCACCACGAAGCAGATGATCAGCACCTGGCTGCCCATGCCGGGGTAGACCGACGACACCGGCGCGGCCACCATGCCGGCCAGCACCGCCAGCGCCACGCCGGCGGCAAACACCACGCGGTAGAGGAACTTGATGTCCACGCCCAGGCTTTGCACCATCTCGCGGTTGCTGCTGCCGGCACGGATCATCATGCCCAGCCGGGTGCGGGTGAACACGAACCACAGGCCCAGCGCCAGCAGCAGGCAGACGCCGCTGATGAACAGCCGGTAGACCGGGTAGGTCATGACATCGCCCAGCGCGATGCTGCCGGCCAGCAGCGGCGGCGCCTGCACGCCGTGCACATCGTCGCCCACCAGCAGGCTGCGCAATTCTTCAAACACCAGGATCAGGCCGTAGGTCATCAGCACCTGCTGCAGGTGCTCACGCTCGTAGAGAAAGCTGAAGAAGGCCCACTCCAGCACATAGCCCAGGAGGACCGCCAGCACCACACCCACCGCCAGCGTGGCAAAGAAGCCGCCACCCAAGGTGCTGGCCACCACCGGCGCCAGCGCAAAGGCCATGTAGGCGCCGATCATGTAAAAGCTGCCATGCGCCAGGTTGATGACGCCCATGATGCCGAAGATCAGCGTCAGCCCGGCCGCCACCAGAAACAGCAGCAGGCCGTACTGCAGTGCGTTCAGGCACTGGATGAGGAAGGTGGCAAGGTCCATGGAGTCAGGGTGCCAAACGCAAGGTCAAGATGTGACGCAGCGGCAAGCCAAACGACCGCCGTGGAACCGGCTTGGCCGGTCCACTGGCGGTGCCCCCTTGAGGGGGCGCGCGCAGCGCGTAGGGGGTGGGCCTAGCTCACATCTTGCAGCCGCGGGCGGGGTCGGGGAGGACCTTCACCGCCACGCCCGCCATCAGGTTCTCGCGCCCCTTGGCTTCGCGGATGTAGAAATCCTGCACCGGGTTGTGCGCCGCGCTCAGGGTGTACTTGCCACGCGGGCTGTCGACCACGGTCTTGCCCATCGCCGCCACCATGGCGTCGCGCTTGCTGAAGTCGCCCTTCACCGCCACCAGGCCGGCGCCCAGCAGCTGTGCCGCGTCGTAGCCCTGCACCGCATACACGTCGGGCTGGATCTTGTAGGCCACGGCGTACTTGTTGCGGAAGGCGGTGTTGCGCGGCGTGTCGATGCCGTCGGCATAGTGCAGCGCCGTCAGCAGGCCCTGGGCGCTGGCGCCCTGGGCTTCCAGCGTGCCGTCGGTCAGGAAGCCCGAGCCCATCAGCGGCACGGTCTTCTTCAGGCCGGCGGCGTCGTAGTCCTTGACGAACTTGACCGCGCCGCCGCCGGCAAAGAAGGCAAACACCACATCGGGCTTCTGCGACGCGATCTCGGTCAGCAGGGCCTGGAACTCCACATTCGGGAAGGGCAGGTTCAGGTCCTTGACCACCTTGCCGCCACCCTTTTCGAAGGCCTCGGTGAAGCCCTTCACCGTCTCGGTGCCGGCGGCGTAGTTCCAGGTGATGGTCATCGCCTTCTTGTAGCCCTTTTGCGCGGCCACCACGCCGGTGGCATAGCCCGGCTGCCAGTTGCTGAAGCTCGAGCGCAGGATGTTGGGCGCGCACAGCGGGCCGGTGATGGCGTCGGCGCCGGCGTTCGGCACGATCAGCAAGGTCTTGCTGTCCTTGACGGCGCGGGCCATGGCCAGGGCCACGCCCGAATGCACCGTGCCGACGATCACGTCGACTGCGTCGCGCTTGATCAGCTTGTTGACGTTGTCGGTGGCCTTGGACGGGTCGCTCTCGTCGTCGACCTTGAAGTACTGGATGCTGCGCCCGCCCAGCTTGCCGCCTTGCTCGTCGACATATTGCTTGAAGCCGTTTTCGATGGCGGTGCCCAGCGCGGCAAAGGTGCCGGTGGCCGGCAGCATCAGGCCCACTTTCAGCGGCTCGCTCTGGGCCAGTGCGGTGGAAGAGGCCAGCAGCACAGCGGCCAGGGCCAGGCTGCTGCGCAGGAAGGGAGCGTTCATCGTCAGGTCTCCTGAAGGGAAAGAGCGCCGGCCAGGAAGCCCTGGCAGGCGGCGACCACAGCCTCGGGCTGGTCGCGGTGGGGGGAATGGCCGCAAGCGGGCAGGCGCAGCAGCCGGGTGCCGGGCAGGGCGTCGGCAATGCCGTCGATCTGGGCCATCGTGCCGTAGACATCGTCCACGCCCTGGATGGCCAGCACCGGGCACCGAATGTAGGGGAGCCGGGGCCGCAGGTCCCACGGTAGAAACTCGGGCGCCAGCCAAATGTCGTTCCAGCCGTAGAAGGCCGAATCCACATCCGCATGGTGGCGGGCCAGCCGGCGGTGCAGGTCACCGTGCATGTAGTGGGCACGTGCCTGGCGGATGCTGGCCAGGCTGAAGGCCTCGACCAGGATGTGCGGCGCCAGCAGCACGGCAGCGGCCACCCGCGCCGGCGCATGGGCTGCATGCAGCAAGGCGATGCTGCCGCCGTCACTGTGGCCGAACAAGGCATAGCGGCCAGTCACGCCCAGGGCCTGCAGCAGCGCCGGCAGCAGTTCTTCGGCCTGCCGGTGCATGAAGTCGGGACCCCAGCGCTCGCCGGCCGGGCGCGGTGTCGACCAGCCATAACCCGGGCGGGAATAGACCAGGCCACGCCAGCCCAGCGCGGCGCACAGCCGGCCGGGGAAATCACGCCACATGCTGACCGAGCCCAGGCCCTCATGCAGAAACACCAGCAGCGGCGCAGCTGCATCGTGCACGCCCACCCAGGCATGCTCGATCTGCACCGGGCGGCCGGCCCAGTCGATCGTGGTGATGGCTGTGGGAGTCATGGTGTCTGGACCAAGCGCACGCCGCGGATCCGGCTATGCCGGGCCGGTGGCGTCGCCCCCTTGAGGCGGAGCGCCGAAGGCGCTTCGGGGGTGGGCCTCAAGCTCGCGCAGCTTGAAGCGCTGGATCTTGCCGGTGGCGGTCTTGGGCAGCTCGTCGACGAAGCTGATCAAGCGCGGATATTTGTAGGGCGCCAGGCGGTCCTTGACGAAGGCTTTCAGCGCGTCTTCGGTCACGCTGGCGCCGGCCTTGCACACCACATAGGCCTTGGTCCGGGTCAGGCCCTCGGCGTCGGGCACGCCGATCACGGCGGCTTCCAGCACCGCCGGGTGCTGCACCAGGGTGGCCTCCACCTCGAAGGGGCTGACATAGATGCCGCTGACCTTCAGCATGTCGTCGCCGCGGCCGCTGTAGGTGTAGCTGCCGTCGGCATTGCGCACGTATTTGTCGCCGCTCTTGGTCCAGCTGCCCTGGAAGGTCTCGCGGGATTTTTCGCGGTTGCCCCAGTACATCAGCGCCGCGCTGGGACCCTGCACGAACAGGTCGCCCGGCTCGCCGTCGGGCACGGGGCCGCCGCTGTCGCTGCGCAGGTCGATGGCGTAGCCTGGCACCGGCCAGCCGGTGCTGCCGTAGCGCACCTGCTCGGGCCGGTTCGACAGATAGATGTGCAGCATCTCGGTGCTGCCGATGCCGTCGACGATGTCGACACCAAAGTGGCGCTGGAAGCGGGTGCCCAGTTCCGCCGGCAAGGCCTCGCCGGCCGACGACACCAGGCGCAACGCCACCTGGGCGGCGGCTGGCAACCCAGGGTGGGCCAGCATGCCGGCAAAGCCGGTGGGCGCACCGTAGAACACCGTGGGCTGCAAGCCACCCACAGCACCCGTCCAGCGCTTGAACACCGCATCCGGCGTGGGCCGCTCGGCCATCAGCAAGGTGGTGGCGCCCACCGCCATCGGGAACGTCAGGCCATTGCCCAAGCCATAGGCAAAGTAGAGCTTGGCGGCCGAGAAGCAGACATCGGATTCGGCCAGGCCCAGCACCGCCTTGGCATACAGCTCGCAGGTCCAGTAGGGGTTGGCCTGGCTGTGCACGGCGCCCTTGGGCCGGCCGGTGGAGCCGCTGGAGTAGAGCCAGAAAGCCGGGTCGTCGGCGCCGGTGGCGGCGGGTTGCTGCAGCGGTGCGGCCTGGGCCAGAAACGCCTCGAATGCAATCTCGGTCGGTTGTGGCGCTGGTGCTGCTGCTGCTGCTGGCAGTCCGGCAGGCGGGGTGGCCAGGGGCCGCGACACCACCACGGTCTGCACTTCATGGGCGGCCTGGTCCAGGGCCGCCTGCAGCGCCGGCAGCAGCGCGCCCGACACCAGCACGGCCTGCGCCCGGCTGTGCTCCAGCATGTAGACATAGTCGGCCGTGGTCAGCAAGGTGTTGACCGCCACCGGCACCAGGCCGGCATAGATGGCGCCCAGAAACGCCACCGGCCAGTCGCAGCTGTCGAGCATCAGCACCAGCACCCGTTCTTCGCGCTTGATGCCTGCCGCCCGCAGCGCGCCGCCCAGGCAGCGCACGCGCTGGTCCAGCTGGCCGTAGGTCAGCTTGCCCAGGTCGTCGACGAAGGCGGCCTTGTCGGCACGCTGCGCATTGGCCGCCAGCAGGTGCGCGGCAATGTTGAAGCGTGCGCCGGGTGCGGCAACAGCGGCGGCAGCCCTGGGTGGGTGGCGTGGTGGTTTGGGGCACGATGGCGGCTTTCCTGGGCTGCACCGGCTTGCAGCGGCCAGCGATATGAAGTATTGTGCAAGTCACCGAAAGGTAGCGCCAGGCCTCCACCATGTCAAGCACTATAATGCATTCATCCGGGTTAACACCGAAGGGCGAGGCTGCGGCCGGCACCGGGGCGGATGGCGCGCCGGCCTTGTCGCCCGCGCCGACCATTGCCGCGGCCACCGTGGTCGACAGCGCCGGCGACGACAAGAACCCCGCGCTGCTGGCCCTGGGCGAGCGGGTGCGCCGCCTGCGTGCCGCACGCGGCATGACCCGCAAGGCCGTGGCCCTGGCGGCCGACGTCAGCGAACGCCACCTGGCCAATCTGGAATACGGCATCGGCAATGCGTCGTTCCTGGTGTTGCAGCAGGTGGCCGGCGCGCTGCAGTGCCCGATGGCGGAATTGATCGGCGACGTGACCACCTTGTCGCCGGAATGGCTGTTGATCCGCGAACTGCTGCAGGGCCGGGACGAGGCCACGCTGCGCCGCGCCCGCGTGGCCCTGGGTGACCTGCTGGGCACCGGCGGCGGCGCGGCCGATGCCGCCCGCGCCCGGCCGCAGCTGGTGGCGCTGATCGGCCTGCGCGGCGCCGGCAAGTCGACCCTGGGCCAACTGCTGGCCGATGACTTGGGCTTTCCGTTTGTGGAACTGAGCCGGCAGATCGAGCAGTTTGCCGGCTGCAGCATCGCCGAGATCCAGGCGCTGTACGGCCAGAGTGCCTACCGCCGTTACGAGCGCCGGGCGCTGGAGGAGGCGATCCAGCTCTACCCTGAGGCGGTGATCGCCACCCCCGGCGGCCTGGTCAGCGACGCTGCGGCCTTCAACCTGCTGCTGAGCCACTGCACCACGGTGTGGCTGCAGGCCGCACCCGAGGACCACATGGGCCGGGTGGCCGCGCAGGGCGACCTGCGGCCGATGGCGGCCAGCCGCGAAGCCATGGCCGACCTGCGCCAGATCCTGGCCGGGCGCGCCGCCTTCTACAGCAAGGCCGACATGGTGGTGGACACCAGCGCGGCACCGCTGACCGCCACTTTCCAGCTGTTGCGCCAGCAGGTGCGGCAGGCCCTGGCGCTGCCGGGCTGAGCCGCTGCTGGGCGTCAGCGTTGCGCTTATCAGCCTGGCGGCTGCCGCAAATGCTGGTGGGCGGTGACGCCCATGGACACATACACGCTGGTCAGCGCCTCCATGCCCACCGCCGCTGGCCGCACCCATTCCAGTGGCACAAACAGCAGGCCGCCGCCGACCGGCACCGGCGCGGTGGGCACGATCACCGCCAGGTGCGGCCGGCCGGCGATCAGCACCGGCTCGGGTGACGACAGCAAGGCCAGCACCACCACGCCGGGTGCGTCGGTGCCGCCAAAGTGCACCCAGGCCGCGCTCATCGACTTCGGTCCCTCGCGGTCCTTCTGGCGCAACAGGTCGACCAGCTTGGTCGTCAGGTCGAAGACGGTGCGCACCAGCGGGATGCGGCCCATGGCGCTGTTGAGCAGGCGGCTGGCGCCTTGCTGGAAGCCCGTGCGCACCAGCGCCCCCAGCAGCACCAGGCCCAGGGCCACCAGGGCCATGCCCAGGGCATAGCCCACCAGCCGCGAGCCACCGACGCCCAGACCCAGGGCGGTCAGGCCGCTGCCCACCAGGCTGTTGGGCCCCAGCCAGCGCAGCAGCAGGCTGGCCAACCACCAGAAGATGGCCACCGTGGCGGCCAGCGGCAGCGCCGCCAGCAAACCGGTGATGAACAGTTGCAGCAGGTGCTGGGTGGATCGGCGCAAAGGCATGTCGAAGAAGGGGTGGCCAGCGGACCCGCATTTTGCCGCGCCGGCCCTGCCAGCGAACGCCGCGCCTGGCTGGGCACGCTGGCAGGCAAATCCCTGCAGCTGCCGGCTTGACCTGGCGATGACATGCAGTATGATGCGTCAGCCGCTTGGCGCATGAAAGCACAATAGTGCATTAACCGGAGATGCAGTGATGGACCAGACCGAGCGTGTCGAGTACCAGACCGACCCCGTCCCAGTACCGGCACTGGCGCCTGCGCTTTGAAGGCCCGGTGGCCACGCTGGCGGCGGATTTCGACGAAGACGGCGGCCTGCGCCCGGGCTACAAGCTCAAGCTCAACAGCTACGACCTGGGCGTGGACATCGAGCTCAACGACGCCATCAACCGCATCCGCTTCGAGCACCCCGAGGTGCGCACCGTGGTGCTGACCAGCGCCAAGGACAAGGTCTTCTGCTCGGGCGCCAACATCTTCATGCTGGGCTTGAGCAGCCACAGCTGGAAGGTGAACTTCTGCAAGTTCACCAATGAAACCCGCAACGGCCTGGAAGACAGCAGCCGCCACAGCGGCCTGAAGTTCCTGGCCGCCGTCAACGGCGCCTGCGCCGGCGGGGGCTACGAGCTGGCGCTGGCCTGCGACGAGATCATCCTGGTCGACGACCGCAGCAGCGCCGTCAGCCTGCCCGAGGTGCCGCTTGCTGGGCGTGCTGCCCGGCACCGGTGGCCTGACCCGCGTGACCGACAAGAAGAAGGTGCGCCACGACCTGGCCGATCTGTTCTGCACCAGCGCCGAGGGCGTGCGCGGCCAGAAGGCCAAGGACTGGCGCCTGGTCGACGACATTGCCAAGCCGGCCCAGTTTGCCGCCAAGGTGCAAGAGCGCGCCCTGCAACTGGCCGCTGGCAGCGACCGCCCGGCCGATGGCCAGGGCGTGCTGCTGCCCCGGCTGGCCCGGGTGGACGAGCGCCGACGCGCTGCGCTACACCCATGTCAGCGTCGAGATCGACCGCGCCAAGCGCACGGCGGTGTTCAGCGTGCGCGGCCCGGCCGGCGCCCAGCCTGGCGACATCGCCAGCATCGAAGCCGCCGGTGCCGCCTGGTACCCGCTGCAGATGGGCCGTGAGCTGGAAGACGCGATCCTGCAGATGCGCAGCAATGAGCCGGCCATCGGCACCTGGCTGGTCAAGACCCAGGGCGACGTGGCGGCCGCGCTGGCGCTGGACGACACCCTGCTGGCGCACCGCGGGCCATTGGCTGGTGCGCGAGACCATCGGCCTGCTGCGCCGCAGCTTCAGCCGCCTGGACCTGAGCAGCCGCAGCCTGTTTGCGCTGATCGAGCCCGGCAGCTGTTTTGCCGGCAGCCTGCTGGAGCTGGCCCTGGCCTGTGACCGCAGCTACCAGCTGATGCTGCCCGACGACGCCGCCCAGTCGCCCCGGATCGCCACCAGCGACGCCAACTTCGAGCTCTACCCCATGGCCACCGGCCAAAGCCGGCTGGGCCGCCGCTTCTATGACGAAGCGGCGCCGCTGGCGGCGGTGCGTGCGGCCATCGGCCAGCCGCTGGACGCCGACGCCGCCTTCGGGCTGGGCCTGGTCACCAGCAACCCTGACGACATCGACTGGGCCGACGAAGTGCGCATCGCCGTTGAAGAGCGCGTGGCCATGAGCCCCGACGCCCTGACCGGCCTGGAAGCCAATCTGCGCTTCAACGGCCCCGAGAGCATGGCCACGCGGGTCTTCGGCCGGCTCACGGCCTGGCAGAACTGGATCTTCCAGCGGCCCAACGCCGTGGGCGACAAAGGCGCGCTGAAGGTCTACGGCAAGGGCGAAAAAGCCGCTTTCGACTGGAACCGCGTCTGACGCGCCCCGCGCCCAAGCGCTGCGCCCGCGGCGGCCACCGGATCCCCCACACCACCCCTGGAGTGACAACAGCATGAGCACGATCGACTACGCACAGAAAATCCCCAACAACGTCAACCTCAGCGAAGACCGCACCCTGCAGCGCGCGCTGGAGCAGTGGCAGCCCAACTTCCTGAACTGGTGGGACGACATGGGCCCCAGCGGCAGCACCGACAGCGAGGTCTATCTGCGCACCGCCGTCAGCGTCGACCCGCAGGGCTGGGCCCAGTTCGGCCACGTCAAGATGCGCGACTACCGCTGGGGCGTGTTCCTGAACCCGGGCGATGCCGACCGCAAGATCCACTTCGGCGACCACAAGGGCGAAGCCGCCTGGCAAGACGTGCCCGGCGAATACCGCGCCAACCTGCGCCGCATCATCGTGACCCAGGGCGACACCGAGCCGGCCAGCGTGGAGCAGCAGCGCCACCTGGGCCTGACCGCGCCCAGCATGTACGACCTGCGCAACCTGTACCAGATCAACGTCGAAGAAGGCCGCCACCTGTGGGCCATGGTCTACCTGCTGCACAAGCATTTCGGCCGCGACGGCCGCGAGGAAGGTGAAGCCCTGCTGGAGCGCCGCAGCGGCCAGGAGGACAACCCGCGCATCCTGCAGGCCTTCAATGAAGAGACGCCCGACTGGCTGAGCTTCTTCATGTTCACCTACTTCACCGACCGCGACGGCAAGTTCCAGCTGTGCGCGCTGGCCGAAAGCAGCTTCGACCCGCTGGCCCGCACCACCAAGTTCATGCTGACCGAAGAAGCCCACCACATGTTCGTGGGCGAAAGCGGCATCAGCCGGGTCATCAGCCGCACCTGCGCGGCGATGAATGAGTTGAAGACCGACGACCCCGCCAAGCTGCGTGCCGCCGGCGTGATCGACCTGCCCACCTTGCAGCGCTACCTGAACTTCCACTTCAGCGTCACCATCGACCTGTTCGGCGCCGACGAAAGCAGCAACGCCGCCACCTTCTACAGCACCGGCCTGAAGGGCCGCTATGAAGAAGGCAAGCGCATGGACGACCATGTGCTGAAGGGCCAGACCTACAAGGTGCTGGCCGTGCAGGGCGGCGCGTTGGTCGAGCGCGAGGTGCCGATGCTCAATGCCCTGAATGAAGTGCTGCGCGACGACTACATCAAGGACAGCGTGGGTGGTGTCAACCGCTGGAACAAGGTGATCGAGAAAGCCGGCCTGCCATTCCGGCTGCAAGTGCCGCACAAGGCCTTCCACCGCAACATCGGCGCGCTCAAGGGTGTCAAGGTGGCGCCCACCGGCCAGGTGGTCAGCGAGGCCGAATGGGCGGCCAACGTCGACCGCTGGCTGCCCAGCGGTGGCGACCGCGCCTTTGTCGCCAGCCTGATGGGCCGGGTGTCCGAGCCGGGCCAGTTCGCCAACTGGATTGCGCCGCCGGTGATGGGCATCAACCGCCAGCCGGTCGACTTCGACTACGTGCGCTTCAATTAGCCCACCCCCGCAGCGCCTTCGGCGCTCCCCCTCAAGGGGGCAACGCCAGCGGCCCGGCCAAGCCGGTTCCGCGGCGTTTGCTTGATGGTGCGCGACGCCCGCTCTTGCGGGCGTCGGCTCAAGTGCCACACTCTGCGGCGCTCAGGAGACTTCAATGGACATGGCCGTGACCGTCATCAAGCAACACTTGATCGACCCCGAGATCTGCATCCGCTGCAACACCTGCGAGGCCACCTGCCCAGTGGGCGCCATCACCCACGACGACCGCAACTACGTGGTCGATGCAGCCAAGTGCAACCTGTGCATGGCCTGCATCTCGCCTTGCCCCACCGGCAGCATCGACAACTGGCGCAGCATGCCGCTGGCGCGGGCCTACACGCCCGAAGAACAGCTGACCTGGGACGAACTGCCGAGCGAGCTGAGCGCCGACGAACTGGCCGCTGCTGGCGTGGGGGGCGATGCTGCAGAGGCGGCCGGGCCGCAGGCAGCCGCTGCCGCTTCAGAGGCAGCCGGTGGCGAGCCGGCGTTCAACGCCAGTGCCTTCGGCGCCACGCTGCCGCCCTGGTCGGCCGCGCATGCCTTCACCAACCTGTACGGCCCCAAGGCGGCGCAGACCTCCATCACCGCCACGGTGGTGGGCAATGTGCGGGTGACCGAGGTCGGCGCCCAGGGCCACAGCGACTACGACACCCACCACATCGTGCTGGACTTCGGCGCCATGCCGTTCCCGGTGCTGGAAGGCCAGAGCATCGGCATCCTGCCGCCGGGGCTGGACGCGCTGGGCCGGCCGCACCATGCACGCCAGTACAGCATTGCCAGCCCGCGCAACGGCGAGCGGCCCGGCTACAACAACCTGTCGCTGACGGTCAAGCGCGTGCTCGAAGACCACCAGGGCCAGCCGGTGCGCGGGGTGGCCAGCAATTACCTCTGCGACCTGCAGGTGGGCGACAGCGTGCAGGTGATCGGCCCCTTCGGCAGCAGCTTCCTGATGCCCAACCACCCCAGGAGCCACATCGTGATGATCTGCACCGGCACCGGCAGTGCGCCGATGCGGGCGATGACCGAATGGCGCCGGCGGCTGCGCCAAGGCGGCGCCGAGCCGTCCCAAGCCGCATGGCACCCCTCGGGGCCCCAGTCGGGCAAGTTTGAGGGCGGCAAGCTGCTGCTGTTCTTCGGTGCCCGCACCCAGCAAGAGCTGCCGTACTTCGGCCCGCTGCAGAAGCTGCCCAAGGACTTCATCGAGACCCACCTGGCCTTCAGCCGCACGCCGGGCCAGCCCAAGCGCTATGTGCAGGACGCGATGCGCGAGCGCGCCGCCGACCTGGTGCCGCTGCTGAAGGACGCCAACACTTACTTCTACGTCTGCGGCTTGAAGAGCATGGAAGAGGGCGTGTTGCTGGCGCTGCGCGACATCGCCACCGCCGCCGGGCTGGATTGGGCCACCCTGGGTGCGGCGCTGCAGCGCGAGGGGCGGCTGCACTTGGAGACGTATTGACGCGCGCGCCGCAGTGCCCTTGACCCGCAAGTGACCGCCGCCTGGCCGGCGCCGCAGTAGCATGCCCAGCCCAAGAACCCGCATGCGCCAGGAGACCGCCATGACCCACGCCTACATCTGCGACGCCATCCGCACCCCGTTCGGCCGCTACGGCGGCGCGTTGTCTGGCGTGCGCACCGACGACCTGGGCGCCATCCCGCTGAAGGCGCTGATGGCGCGCAACCCCAAGGTCGACTGGGACCAGCTGGCCGATGTGCTGTACGGCTGCGCCAACCAGGCCGGTGAAGACAACCGCAACGTGGCGCGCATGGCCGCCTTGCTGGCCGGCCTGCCGATCGGCGTGCCTGGCGGCACCCTCAACCGGCTGTGCGGCTCGGGGCTGGACGCCGTGGGCACGGCCGCGCGGGCCATCCGGTCGGGCGACGCCCAGCTGATGATCGCCGGCGGGGTGGAGAGCATGAGCCGCGCGCCCTTTGTCATGCCCAAGGCGGAAAGCGCCTTCAGCCGCAACAACGCCGTCTACGACACCACCATCGGCTGGCGCTTCGTCAACAAGCGCATGAAAGAGCTGTACGGCGTCGATTCCATGCCCGAGACGGCCGAGAACGTGGCCACCGACCACAAGATCGAACGCGAAGCGCAAGACCGCATGGCCCTGGCCAGCCAGTTGAAGGCGGTGGCCGCGCAACAGGCCGGCCACCTGGCGCTGGAGATCACGCCGGTCACCATCCCCGCCAAGAAGGGCGATCCGGTGGTTGTCAGCCAGGATGAGCACCCGCGTGCCACCAGCCTGGACGCGCTGGCCAAGCTGAAGGGCGTGGTGCGCCCCGACGGCACCGTGACCGCCGGCAATGCCAGCGGCGTGAACGACGGCAGCTGCGCCCTGCTGCTGGCCAGTGAAAGCGCCGCCGCCCGCCACGGCCTGACCCCCCGCGCCCGGGTGCTGGGCATGGCCACCGCCGGCGTGGCGCCGCGGGTGATGGGCATCGGCCCGGCGCCGGCCACCCGCAAGGTGCTGGAACTGACCGGCCTGAGCCTGGCGCAGATGGACGTGATCGAGCTCAACGAGGCCTTTGCGGCCCAGGGCCTGGCGGTGCTGCGCGATCTGGGCCTGGCCGACGACGACGCGCGCGTCAACGCCTGGGGCGGCGCCATTGCGCTGGGCCATCCGCTGGGTGCCAGCGGCGCCCGCCTGGCCACCACCGCCGTCAGCCAGCTGCATGCCGGCGGTGGCCGCTATGCGCTGTGCACCATGTGCATCGGCGTGGGCCAGGGCATCGCGGTGGTGCTGGAACGGGTCTGAGCCCGCGCGCGGTCGGCGCCGACCGCAGCCGGACTCAAGGCGCCGCCGGTGCGGAGCGGGCGGCTGGTCGCTCCACAGCACGCCGCCGGTGGCCCAGTCGTGGCGCTCGATGTCGTGGAAGATCACTTGCACGCTGGCAGCGTTGCCGCCCAGGGTGGCCACCACGGCCTCGGTGATGGCCGCGGCAGCAGCGCGTTTCTGGTCGGCAGTGCGGCCTTTGAAGAGCTGGACGTGGACGGTGGGCATGCGGGCCTCCTGATGGTGTTGGGTCGACGCCGAGGTTAAGGCAGTCCGTAGCCACTCGCCAACTGGACCCCAGACGTGAGTCGCCAGCTTGCCTGCAGCTTGGACCTGGGGGTTGCGGCTGCTGGGTCTGGCTGCCTGCGGCTGACCGCCCCGCCGCGCGCGGTGCGCGCGCGCCTTCAAGGCAGTGGTTCCCGGTGGGGGGGTGCGCATGCACGTTTGCCTGCGGAGCGCTGGCTGTGCGTGTGCTGTCGCGCATGGCGCTGAGCGACCCTGAAGGCACACAAGCCAACGGGAACGCACCGTCCACAAGCGGCCATTCAGGCCCACACCAGCGCCCCGAAGATGACACCGCAGCAGTGGGCCTGCATGGGCGGGAGCCATTCCGCGCGATCGAGGCACGATGCCCGGCGTGAGGTTGCTGGGACGCACCACCTCGGGAGCCTCGGCAGGCGGGGCTCGAAGTCCGTGTTGTCGCCTGCCTGGGCTGCCGGGTGTTGGTCCCCGGCGTCGGCCAGGCTGTCGTCCATGCCCTGGGTCTTCCGCCCCCAGGTCCTGTCGGCGCGTCCCCCTGCGCCACTCCGCTGAGGCTGGCGCGCCGCCAAGTGGCGCAAGCGTTCGAGGTCGATCAGCTTGAACCAGCATTCCTGGCTGGGGTTGAACACGCACACCTGGACTTCCACCAGGTGCGCGATGTGCTGCAGCCCGTGCATGTGTAGCGCGGGCATGGTCGGCAGCGCCAACACATGCAGCACGGCAGGCAGGCTGGCCGCCGCAGCCTGCGGAGGCGACAGCGCACGCAGCGCGTTCACGCAGTCGTCGCCGGTGGCGCCGCGCGAGGTCCTCGTTCGGGGTCAGGCAATCCTGACCCCTGCGCCAGCCGTGCCTCACAGCAACTCTGGCCATCGCTGACGCGCGGCCCATGCGCAGACGCCGAAGAATCTAGTTCGATCCCACCCTTGGAACTGATCCCCTGCCGTGCACCAGCAAACCCGTTTCGTCTGGAATGCTGCCAGCCAAACTTTCTCGGCCGTTGCCGAGAACACCGCGGCGCGGCGCAAGCGCGGCCCCATCAGCGGACTCTAAGTAGCGCTGGTTCTAGGGCTTGTTCAAGGCCTGGCCACGTCTCAGGGCTCCTATCCTCCCCAGGGTTCCAAAAGCCCTACTGGCCTCTAAGAAAGCCTTGCATGCATTCGTCGTCCTTGAATCATCAGTACCGCCTCGTCTGGAGCGAAGTCCAACAATGCTTCATCGCGGTGGCCGAAACCGCCCGCGGGCGTGGCAAGCGGGGCCGCAGTGGCCGCAGTGCCGCCGTGGTGTTGGCGCTGCTGACTTGCGCGTCGGGTGCGGTTGCGGCGGGTGGCTTGCCCACCGGTGGCCAGGTCACGGCCGGCCAGGGCAGCATCACGCAACGCGGCGCCACGCTGACGGTGACACAGGGCAGCGACCGCCTGGCCGCCGACTGGCAGAGCTTTTCCATCGGCGCCGGCCATGCCGTGCGTTTTGTGCAGCCCTCGGCCACGGCCGTGGCGCTGAACCGGGTGCTGGGAAGCGAGGTCAGCGTGATCCAGGGCGCGCTCAGCGCCAATGGCCAGGTCTTCCTGGTCAACCCCAATGGCGTGCTGTTCTCGCCCACGGCGCAGGTCAACGTGGGCGGCCTGGTGGCCTCGGCGCTGGACATCGCGCAGGCCGACTTCCTGGCCGGCCGTTACCGCTTTGCCGGCACGTCCACGGCCGCTGTGCGCAACGAAGGCCAGATCAACGCCGCGGGCGGCACGGTGGCCTTGATCGCCGCGCGCATCGAGAACATCGGCCAGATCAGCGCCGACCGCGGCGCTGTGCTGATGGGCGCCGGCCAGCGCGTGCGCCTGGACCTGGGCGGGCCGGTGAAGATCGAGGTGGAAGAAGGCGCCTTGAATGCCCTCATCGAACAAGGCGGCGGCATCCGTGCCGACGGCGGCGTGGTCTACCTGACGGCGCAGGCCGCGGGGGATCTGGCCAGCAGCGCCATCAACCACAGCGGCATCATCGAAGCGCGCACGCTGGCCACCGGCCAGAGCGGCCGCATCGAGCTGATGGGCGACCTGCAGCGCGGCACGGTGCAGGTGGCCGGCCGGCTGGATGCCAGCGCGCCGCAGGGTGGCGACGGCGGCTTCATCGAGACCAGCGCCGCGCGCGTGAAGGTAGCCGACACGGCCCGCATCACCACCGCTGCAGCGCAGGGCCGCACTGGCACCTGGCTGATCGACCCGGTGGACTTCACCGTCGCGGCCAGCGGGGGTGACATCAGCGGCACGGCGCTGGGCATCCAACTTGACAGCAACCATGTCATGCTGCAAAGCGTCAGTGGCGCCACCGGTGGCAACGGGGACATCTTCGTCAACGACGCCGTGAGCTGGAACGCTGGCACCAAGCTCACGCTGACGGCGCAGCGCCACATTGAAATCAACTCACCCATCACGGCCCAGCATGCGAACGGGCAGGTGCAACTGGAATATGGCCAAGGTGCCGTGAATGCCGGCAACACTGCCACTTACCGCTTCAACAACGGCGGACGCATCAACCTGCAGGCGGGTGAGAACTTCTTCACCCGGCTCGGCACTGACGGCAGCGACGGCTTCGGCGCGGTCGACACCTGGCAGGTGATCACCGCGCTGGGCAGCTCGGACTCGTCCACAGGCACCGACCTGCAAGGCATGCGCGGCAACCGCTACGGCCGGTACGTGCTGGGCGCGGACATCGATGCCTCGGCCACCAGCAGTTGGAACGCCGGCGCCGGGTTCACGCCCGTGGGCACCGTGAACATTCCCATTTTCTCGCCGTTCGCGGGGTCCTTCGACGGCCTGGGCCACTCCATCAGCGGGCTGACGATCAACCGGCCGGCAGAAGACTATGTCGGCCTCTTCGGCTTTGCGCAGACATATCAAATCCGCAACGTGGGGTTGGTGGCAGGCACCGTCACCGGCCGCGATGCCGTAGGCGGGCTGGTGGGGAGATCACTGACGGGCAACATTTCCAACAGCTTTGTCACGTCCAGCGTGGTCGGCGAACGAGACGTCGGCGGCCTGGTCGGGGTGTCGGGGAATGACAGCATCAGCAGCAGCCACGCGACGGGTAGCGTGACGGGCACGGAACATGTCGGCGGCTTGGTCGGGTCGTCTGGGGGCTCCAGCATCAGCAGCAGCCACGCCACCGGCGCGGTGACAGGCGATACAAACCTCGGCGGGCTTGTGGGCTACGCCAACAGCGGCGCCATCAGCAACAGTTACGCAGAGGGAACTGTGCAGGGGTTCAGTTCCCTTGGCGGACTGGCAGGTGCTGCCCACCAGATGACGCTGAGCAACAGCTGGGCCACTGGCGATGTGACCGGTTATGACGAAACGGGTGGGCTGGTGGGGCATGCCAGCGGGGTCGCCATAACAAGCAGCCACGCCACGGGTGAGGTGATGGGGGAGAGCCGCACCGGCGGTCTGGTCGGGTACCTCGCCGATGGGTCCATCACGGGCAGCCATGCCACGGGCGACGTGAGCGAGAGGCACTTCATGAGTTTTGAAACGGGCGGCCTGGTCGGATCTTCCTTTAACAGCAGCATCAGCAACAGCCACGCATCAGGCAGCGTGACTGCTGAGTTCGAGGCCGGCGGTCTGGTTGGGCGGTTCGACGTCGGGCGCATCGAGGACAGCTACGCCTCCGGGGCCGTGTCGGGCCTTTTCAGCGTGGGCGGTCTGGTTGGGTATCTCCGTACCGGAGACATTGTCGACAGCTATGCGCTGGGCAGTGTCACGGGCTCTGACGCGATTGGCGGACTGGTCGGGTACATCCACGGCGGCGGCATCAGCCGCAGCTACGCCACAGGTCGCGTCAACGGAACCAGCGCTCACGGCGGTCTGGTGGGGGATATTTTCGAGGCCGAAATTTCGGACGGTTTCTGGGACATCGACACCACCATGCAGGCGTTCGGCGTTGGCTCGGGGCCAGCGACGGGTACTAGCGGCATTCGGAGCATGACCGGTACCGTGAATGCCTATTCACAGTCTGCCTACACCACCTTCAATTTCACGGACCACTGGTTCATGGTGGAAGGCGAGACGCGGCCCTTTCTGCGCAGCGAATGGAGCACCAGCATCGGCAACGCCCACCAGCTGCAGCTGATGAGCATGAACCTGGGCGCCAACTACACGCTGGCGCGCGACATCAACCTGGGGCCGGCATTGGCCAACGCCAGCGAGATGTGGCGATGCAGTTCGACCGACTGCAGCGCCTACCAGGGCAGCTTTGTGCCGGTGGGATCGCCCAGCACGCCCATGACCGGCCGCTTCGACGGCCTGGGCCACACCATCAGCAATGTGACGATCTTGCGCCCCGGTGCGAGTAACGTCGGATTGTTTGGAGCCACCTTCAACGCCTCCATCTCCAACGTCGGCTTGTTGGAGAGCAGTGTGTCCGCGTATGACCAAAACAACCCGTTCCAGGGTGGCAACGCAGGCAGCCTGATCGGGTTCATGGAGGGCGGCTCCGTCAGCAACAGCTACGCCACCAACAGCGGGCCGGTTCCAGCCAACAATGGCTACAACGTGGGGGGCGCCTCCAATGTCGGCGGACTGGTGGGGCATGCCTACGGCGGCACCATCGGCAACAGCTACACCACGGGCTCTGTTCTGGCCGCCAGTTACGGCGGCGCACTGGTGGGGTACGCCGAGGACACCACCATCAGCAACAGCCATGCCAGCGGCGATGTGATTGGCCTCTCAGGGCTTGGTGGCCTGGTGGGTTACGCCCGCAGGGGTGGCATCAACAACAGCCATGCAACCGGCGACGTGCGGGGCTATCAAGAGTGGGTCGGTGGGCTGGTAGGGAAAGGCGATGCAGTCGCCATCAGCAACAGCCACGCAACGGGCGCCGTGATCGGAGGGCACTATGTCGGCGGGCTGGTGGGACTGGCCTATGGCGGCGCTGTCAGTGTGGCCAACAGCTACGCCACGGGCCCTGTGTCAGGTTCGTCATACATCGGCGGCCTGGTGGGGTCGATCGAAGGCAGTATCAGCAACAGTTACTCCACGGGCTCTGTGTCGGGTTCGTCAGACTTCGGCGGCCTGGTCGGGGAGAATTTCGGCACGGTCGTCGACAGTTTCTGGGATACCCAGACCAGTGGCATCGCCACCAGCGCTGGCGGCACGGGCCGGACCACGGCGCAGATGCAGTCCTTCGCGATTTACGACAATGCCGGGTGGGACATCGTTTTCGATGCCAGCTACCAAGGCACCTACCTGTACCCGCGGCTGTCGACCGCTGGCGGCTCGCCAGTGTGGCTGAAGGGCGCCACCAGGCTGCCCTTCACCCTGGGCACGCTGACGGGCCCCTACACGTACCAAGGTTCTGCCTATGCATTGGGCGGCCTGTGGGCGCCTAGCGATGTGTTCGGGGCTGACTACACCAGTTGGGTGGCCGGCACCGACTACACATTCCAGTACAACGGCAACACGGTCACGGGCTTCACCAATGCGGGCGACTACAGCGGCATCGGCATCAACATCCTGAGACCGGGCTACGCCCTGGCCAACAGCGGCAACACCGAGGGCGCACTGACCATCAGCAAGGCCAATGCCACGGTCACGGCCAACAGCGGCAGCGTGGTCTACAGCGGCCAGGCTCAGAACGTCAGCGGCTTCAGCGCCACTGGTCTGGTCAATGGCGAGACGACGGCGGTGTTGACGGGTGTGAGCACAGCCGGCGGCACGGGCACCAACGCGGGCAGCTATGCCCACACCGCCAGCGGCAGCGACGGCAACTACAACCTGAGCTTCAACAACGGCAGCTTGACCATCACCAAGGCCAATGCCACCGTCACCGCCAACAGCGGCAGCGTGGTCTACAACGGCCAGGCTCAGAACGTCGGCGGCTTCAGCGCCACTGGTCTGGTCCATGGCGAGACGACGGCGGTGTTGACGGGCGTGAGCACAGCCGGCGGCACGGGCACCAACGCGGGCAGCTACACGCACACTGCCAGCGGCAGCGACGGCAACTACAACCTGAGCTTCAACAACGGCAGCTTGACCATCACCAAGGCCAACGCCACGGTGACGGCCAACAGCGGCAGCGTGGTCTACAACGGCCAGGCTCAGAACGTCAGCGGCTTCAGCGCCACTGGTCTGGTCAATGGCGAGACGACGGCGGTGTTGACGGGTGTGAGCACAGCCGGCGGCACGGGCACCAACGCGGGCAGCTATGCCCACACCGCCAGCGGCAGCGACGGCAACTACAACCTGAGCTTCAACAACGGCAGCTTGACCATCACCAAGGCCAACGCCACGGTCACGGCCAACAGCGGCAGCGTGGTCTACAGCGGCCAGGCTCAGAACGTCAGCGGCTTCAGCGCCACTGGTCTGGTCCATGGCGAGACGACGGCGGTGTTGACGGGTGTGAGCACAGCCGGCGGCACGGGCACCAACGCGGGCAGCTACACGCACACTGCCAGCGGCAGCGACGGCAACTACAACCTGAGCTTCAACAACGGCAGCTTGACCATCACCAAGGCCAACGCCACGGTGACGGCCAACAGCGGCAGCGTGGTCTACAACGGCCAGGCTCAGAACGTCAGCGGCTTCAGCGCCACTGGTCTGGTCAATGGCGAGACGACGGCGGTGTTGCCTGGTGTGGGAACAGCCGGCGGCACGGGCACCAACGCGGGCAGCTATGCCCACACCGCCAGCGGCAGCGACGGCAACTACAACCTGAGCTTCAACAACGGCAGCTTGACCATCACCAAGGCCAACGCCACGGTCACGGCCAACAGCGGCAGCGGCGTCTACAGCGGGGTGGCGCAAACTGTCACTGGCTTCACGGCCAGCGGTCTGGTGAACGGCGAGACGACGGCAGTGCTGGGTGGTGTCAGCACCAGCGGCGGCACGGGTACCAACGCGGGCAGCTACACGCACACGGCCAGTGGCAGCGATGGCAATTACGACCTGAGCTTCATGGACGGCACGCTGACGGTGACCAAGGCCGATGCGGTCGTCACCGCCAACAGCGGCAGCGTGGTTTACAACGGCCAGGCTCAGAACGTCAGCGGCTTCACGGCCACGGGGCTGGTGAACGGCGAGACGACTGCGGTGTTGAATGGTGTCAGCACCAGCGGCGGCGCGGGTACGCATGCCGGCATCTACGCGCACACGGCCAACGGTTCCCATGCCAACTACAGCCTGAGCTTTGTGGGCGGCACCCTGACGGTGACGCCCAAGCCCGTGACGCTGACCGCACCGGTGGTGAGCAAGACCTACGACGGCGGCGTGAGCTACGGCGTGCTGCCGGCCGACCTGAGCGCGCTGAGCGCGCAACTGGGCGTGGCCGGTGACAGCGTCAGCGCTGTCACGCTGGCCTTTGCCAACAAGGACGCCGGCGCTGCGAACAAGACCGTCAACGCCAGCGCGGCGACGGTGGCCGACGGCAACGGCGGTGGCAACTACTCGCTGAGCTATGCGCCCAACGCCACCAGCACCATCCACAAGGCCGACGCCACGGTCACGGCCAACAGCGGTACCGGCGTCTACACCGGGCTGGCGCAAAGCGTCAGCGGCTTCAGCGCCACTGGTCTGGTCCATGGCGAGACGGCGGCGGTGTTGACGGGTGTGAGCACAGCCGGCGGCACGGGCACCAACGCGGGCAGCTACACGCACACCGCCAGCGGCAGCGACGGCAACTACAACCTGAGCTTCAACAACGGCAGCTTGACCGTCACCAAGGCCAATGCCACGGTCACGGCCAACAGCGGCAGCGTGGTCTACAACGGCCAGGCGCAGAACGTCAGCGGCTTCAGCGCCACTGGTCTGGTCCATGGCGAGACGACGGCGGTGTTGACGGGTGTGAGCACAGCCGGCGGCACGGGCACCAACGCGGGCAGCTACACGCACACTGCCAGCGGCAGCGACGGCAACTACAACCTGAGCTTCAACAACGGCAGCTTGACCATCACCAAGGCCAACGCCACGGTGACGGCCAACAGCGGCAGCGTGGTCTACAACGGCCAGGCTCAGAACGTCAGCGGCTTCAGCGCCACTGGTCTGGTCAATGGCGAGACGACGGCGGTGTTGCCTGGTGTGGGAACAGCCGGCGGCACGGGCACCAACGCGGGCAGCTATGCCCACACCGCCAGCGGTACCGCTGCCAACTACGCACTGCGTTTTGTCGACGGCAGTCTGGAAATCCGTCCGATGGTGCCTCCGGATGTGATGGGTTCGAGCGCCACCGTGCATGGCGCCAGCGTGACCGCGGTCAGCAGCGGCAACGCCACGGCTCCAACCAGCGTCAGCCCCAGCGGCCTGGTGCTTGTGGATGTCGACGCCGCAGTGGCGACAGGCTCGAACACCGGTGGCCGCGGTGCGGCGGGGATGCTGAACGTGTTTGTCGTTAAGGGAGGCTTGAACCTGGGCAACAACAGCGGCGGCAACAGCAACAGCAACAGCAACAGCAACAGCAACAGCAACAGCAACAGCAACAGCAACAGCAACGACAACAGCGTCAATGACAAGAAAGGCGGCGCCCAGTGAGCCAGCCCTCCCAGAAAGCCCTTCGCAGCATGAACTGCCTTCCGATGCACATGCGCACCCGCTTGCGCCTGTCCCCCTTCGTTCTCGCCCTGCTGGCTCTGCCGACGCTGGCGCAACAGGCGCCCAACGCGGGACAGTTGCTGCAACAAAACCGTCCCGCGCCCGTGCTGCCCAAGGCCGGCCCGAGCATTGATTTGCCGCCACCCTTGGCAGCCACGGCACTGCCCGGCGGCGCGGTGATCACGCTGCGCTCGCTGAAGTTCATGGGCCACAGCGTGTTCAGCGATGCTGAACTGGCAGCGGTTTTGGGTGGGGTGGTCGGCAAGAGCTTCGATCTGGCCGGCCTCAACGGCTTGGCGCAACAACTCAGCACCCACTACCGGGACAGCGGCTACCCCTTCGCGCGTGTCTACGTGCCCGAGCAGAAGCTGGCAGACGGTCAGGTCACACTGGCTATCGTGGAAGGCTGCTACGGTCAGGTCAGTGCCACCGGTGCACCTCGGTTCATTTCAGACGCTCAAGGCTTCTTGGGCGCGCTCAAGCCTGGTGCCGTCATCGACACCCAAAGCCTGGCGCGGGCCACGCTGATCCTGAGCGACCAGCCCGGTGCGCGCACCGCACCCCTGGTTCGTCCCGGACAAGCCTTCGGCAGCGGCGATCTGATCGTCGAGGTCAGCGCCACACCGGCCATCACGGGTGAGGTCGGCATCGACAACGCCGGCAGCCGCTACACCGGCCGTGACCGCTTGCGCTTCAACCTGCAAGCCGACAGCCCCTTCATGCTGGGCGACCAGGCCACGCTGAAGAGCAGCTACAGCACCGAAGGCCAATGGCTGGGCCAACTGGGCTACAGCCTGCCGCTGGGCTTCTCCGGGCTGCGTGGCCAACTCGGCGTGGCGCACACCTACTACGAACTGGCCAAGGAATTCGCCAACCTGCAGGCCAGCGGCACGGCCCGCATCACCAGCGCCGGCCTGTCCTACCCGATCATCCGCACGGCCATGGCCAACCTGAGCGTGGCGGCCACCTACCAGCACAAGCAGCTGGAAGACAAGCGCGGCGCCACAGCCACCCGCAGCGACAAGCGCAGTGAGGTGTTGCCGTTGACCCTGCAGTTCGACCGACGCGACGCACTGGGCGGCGGCGGCATCACTTACGGCAGCGTCAGTCTGACCACGGGCCGGCTCAAGCTGGACGGGGCCTCGGCGGCCGCCGATGCGGCCACGGCACAGAGCAATGGCAGCTTCCGCAAGTGGGGGCTGGATGTGGCCCGTGTGCAAGCCACGCCCATCGACAAGCTCAGCCTGTACGGCCGTGCCACGGCGCAATGGGCCAGCAAGAACCTGGATTCGTCGGAAGACTTCGGTCTGGGCGGGGCGGGCGGTGTGCGTGCTTACCCGGGTGGCGAGGGCTTTGGCGATGACGGCTGGGTGGTGCAAATGGAGGCGCGCTACCAGCTGGGCAGCGCCGCGCCGTACGTCTTCTGGGACAGCGGCCGCGTGAAGTTCAACCATCGACCCTGGGATGCCGGCACACGGGCCCGCAGCCTGTCAGGCGGTGGCCTGGGGGTGCGTTACAGCAGCGGCCCCTGGAGCGCAGACGCCAGCCTGGCCTGGCGCGGCCACGGCGGCGAGGCGCAGTCCGAGCCCAGCAGCAGTCAGCCTCGGCTGTGGATCGCGGCTGGCTGGCGATTCTGAAGTTGGGGTTGCTGGGCAAGTCTCTGTACTGAACCGATAGCCAGGGCCTTGGCGCCAGGGCGGACTCAGTGCGTGGGATCGGTTTATCCTCAATGTGTGGGCCCCTGTGGACTCCTGCCCGTCCGCTTTCTGACCTGCTTATTCCGGAACCTGCCTTGGCCCATTCCCCAACCTTGCCGCCGATCCAGCCCCGCCGCTGGCTCTTCATTCACAGGCCGGACGCATGAGCCGACCCCTGCGCGTGCTGTGTGCCTGGGAGCTGGGCCAAGGCCTGGGGCACACCGGCCGGCTGGACGCGCTGGCGCGCTGGCTGGCGCCGCGCGGCCACACAGTGACGCATGTGCTGCGTGATATCACCGGCCGGGCAGCGGTGCCCGGGCAGCAGGTGTTGCAGGCGCCCGCCAGCCATGCGCCAGAACGGCCCGGAATGCTCAGCAACTACAGCGAAATTCTGCTGGCCCACGGCTTTGGCAACCCCGCACTGCTGCAAGCGCTGGTGCGGGCGTGGGGGCAGCTGTTCGAGCTGTTGAAAACCGACGTGGTGGTAGCCGACCACGCGCCCGTGGCTCTGCTGGCGGCCCGCGCGCTGGGCGTGCACGCGGCGGCGGTGGGCACCGGGTTCACCTTGCCTCCGTGCGGCGCCGCCATGCCCTTGTTACGCCCCTGGTTGCCGCAAATGCAAGCGCAGGCGGCGGCCGCCGACACCCAGGCCCTGCAGGTGATGAACCATGTGCTTCAGGTCTATCAGCGCCCGCCGTTGGCGCAGGTGAGCGGCCTGCTGGCCCCTGGAGCCCGTTGGCTGTGCAGCTGGCCGGAGCTGGACGCCTACGAGGCCCGTCAGGGTGACGCTTACCTGGGGCCATACTTCGACACGGCCATGGGACAGGCGGCCCAGTGGCCGGCGGGCGCCGGCCCCAAAGTCTTCGTCTACCTGCGCCTGGACCACCGCGAATTTGTGCGTGTGCTGGAACTGCTGCGGCTGATGCCTGTGCGCGCACTGGTGTGCGCCCCCGGCATCCGCGACGCCGACCGGCAGGCCTTCGAAAGCCCCCGCCTGCACATCTTGGCCACGCCCCTGCGGCTGGACAGCCTGGGTGACGTCGACCTGGCCTTGAACTACGGCTCGGCCGCCATGACCGCGGCGATGCTGCTGGCGGGCATTCCGCAGCTGATGCTGCCGGTCTACATCGAGCAACTGCTGCACGCCCGCCGCGTCGAGGCGCTGGGGGCTGGCCGCGTGTTTCACCCCGACGCACCGCCCCAGCCCCTGGGCGCACTGATTGCCGAGCTGCTGGGCAATGCCAGCTACCGCAACACTGCCCGCCGCTTCGCCCAGGCGCATGCGCACTACTCACCGGCACAGGTGGTCGAAACCTTGGGGCACGCGGTCGAGTCCCTGGGCAACCGGTGATGTCTGCAACAGTGACCTTGCTCAGGGACGTGAACTTCAAGCCGCAGCCACGCCAACCCTGGCGCAGCTGGCGACTAAAAATATCCCCACGTTCCTGTGCCTGCAAGCCAGGGCTCCGCCCCCGGCGCCAGCCCGTCGGTCGCTGGGCAATTGCTCCCAGCGAGATGCGGTGGAGCGGCCCTTCGCCAATACCCGCGCCTGGTCGACGCCCGACATCCACGCCATTGCTGAAGCTGGTGTCTTGATCGGTGCCACTGGGCCATCCAGTCATGGCCGACGCGGTTGTCCTGCTGCCACCGCAGGCGGGTCGCATGGCGCTGTAGTCAGCCGCTGCCATGCACCAACCAGCGTGCACCCACGCGAGGACGGTTCAGCCTGCTCCGGTCGCCTGCAGGTCGTCAAGGATGGGCACCGCCGCCAGCCCGGCCAGCAGCAGGGCAATCGGCACGGTGGCGCCGAAGCTCAGCCACTGGAAGGCCAGCGCGCCGGCCACACCACCGCCGGCAAAACAGGCCAGCAGCGCGGCATGCAGGCGCAGGCGGTCGCGGTTGGCGCGCACCATCGGGGCGGCCGGGCTGTCGGGTGTGCGGTTCCAGTACAGCAGCTTGCCCAGCTCGATGCCCAGGTCGGTGACCACGCCGGTCATGTGGGTGGTGCGCACCTCGGCCTGCGAGATCTTGGTGACCATGGCGTTTTGCAAGCCCATGATGAAGCACAGCAGCGCCGCCGCTGCCGGCACCAGCAGGGCGCTGGTCTGGGCCAGGTTGGCGCCCACCAGGCCAAAGGCCAGCAGCAGCAGCGCTTCCAGCAGCAGGCTCAGCGCAAATTCGCTGTGCAGCCGCTTGCGGCGCGCCCAGTGGATCAGCAGCGTGGTGGTGACCGCACCGCTGATGAACACCGCCACCAGCAGCACCCCGGCCAGCGCCAGCCCGGCCCGGCCCAGTGCCAGGTCGTCGGCCACCCCCGAGAGGATGCCGGTCATGTGCGAGGTGTAGCGCTGGATGGCCAGAAACCCGCCGGCGTTGATGGCCCCGGCCACAAAGGCCAGCATCAGCCCCAGTTGGCGGTTGGCGCGCCGGGTGCGCTGGTGGCCGACCAGGGCGCGCAGGGCTTGGCGTGGCATCGGGCGGTCCGTTCCGGCTGGTCAGCGCACGCGGCCAGGTCAGCCGGTGGATTCGCCATGCCGCACGCCGCACTGCGCGGCAAAGTCGGCCGTTTCCAGCTGCAGCGTGGCATGGCCGATGGCATAGCCCTCTTGCAGCGCGCGGGTGGCGGCCTGCAGCACGGCGCCGGCATCGGCCTGGTCAGCGAGCACCAGGTGGGCGGTGGCAGCGTTCTCGGTGCTGCCCATGGCCCACACATGCAGGTCGTGCAGGCCGGCCACACCGGGCAGGGCCAGCAGGCTGCGGCGCACGGCGGCCAGGTCGATGCCCTCGGGCACGCCGTCGAACAGCAGGTGCACGCTCTGGCGCAGCAGGCCCCAGGTGCCGGCCACGATCACCGCCGCGATCAGCAGGCTGATCACCGGGTCGACCCAGGTCCAGCCTTGCCACAGCACCAGGGCACCGCCCAGCACCACGCCCAGCGACACCAGGGCGTCGGCGGCCATGTGCAGGTAGGCGCCGCGGATGTTGAGGTCACCATGCGCGCCACGCAGAAACAACAGCGCAGTGGCGCTGTTGACCACGATGCCCACCCCGGCCACGGCGACCAGGGTCCAGCCTTGGGTGGCCACCGGGGTGCCCAGGCGCTGCACCGCCTCCCAGCCCAGCGAGCCCATGGCCACCAGCAGCAGCAGGGCATTGGCCAGTGCCGCCAGCAGGCCGGCGCGCTGCCAGCCGTAGGTGTGGCGGGCATCGGCCTGGCGCCTGGCGGCCACCGCCGCGCCCCAGGCCAGCACCAGGCCGGCAACGTCGCTGAGGTTGTGGCCGGCATCGGCCAGCAGCGCCAGGGAATCGACCCGCCAGCCGTAAAACGCCTCCACCGCCACAAAGGCCAGGTTCAGGCCGATGCCGATGGCGAAGGCGCGGTCGAAGTTGGCCGGCGCATGGTGGTGGGCGTGCCCATGCCCGTGCCCGTGCTCGTGCTCGTGCCCGTGCCCGTGCCCGTGCCCGTGCTGGTGTCCGTGCCCGTGCTCGTGTGCACCGCCATGCACATGCTGCTGCGCCTGGCCCGGGTGGTCAGCGTGTGGTTTGGGCATGGTGTGCGGGTGTTGCCGGTGCATGCTGCTGCAGACGGATGGCCATCAGCGCTGCAAAGGCCACCAGCCCCAGCGCGCCCGACAGCCACAGCGCGCCGCGGCCCCAGCTGTCCAGCGCCAGGCCGAAGGCAAAAGGCGCGCTGGCTTGCGCCACCCGTGCCGGCATCATCAGCCAGCCCTGGCGCGCGCCGTAGCCCTGGGCGCCGAACAGCGCCAGCGGCAAGCGTGCCCTTGGCGATGGTCAGGATGCCGTTGCCGGCACCGTGCAGCAGCGTGAACAGCGCCGCTGCCGGCGCTCCCAGCAGCAGCAAAGCGGCGATGCCCAGCGGATGCGCCAGCGACGACAGCCGTGCCGACCAGCAGCGGGTGCACCCGGCGCAGAAAACCGAATTCCAGCAAGCGCCCGGCCACCTGGGCCGGCCCCACCAAGGCGCCCACGCCGATGGCCACCGCCAGCGTGGCGCCCACGCTTTGCAGCAGCTGCGGCAGGTGGGTGGCCCAGGCCGTGCCGACGAACATGCTGACGGCGAAGAACAGGCTCAGCAGCCCGGCCAGCCACGGCGACGCGCGAGGCGCGCCGGCACCGGCATCGCCACCGGAATCGCCACCGGCATTGGCTGCCAGCGGCGGCGCCGCAGCCACTGCTGGCGGTGCGGATCGGCCTGCAATTGCGGCCGGCAACGCCGGCATGGCGGTGGCCAAGGGTGGCACGCTGCGTGGCAGCAGCAGGTTCAGTGGCAGGCCCAGCAGCAGATGCAGCGTGGCCCAGCCCAGGCAGGCGCCGCGCCAGCCGAATTCGCCCAGCATCCAGGCGCTGAGCGGCCAACCCACGGTGCTGGCAAAGCCGGCGATCAGGGTGATGCCGGTGATCGGATTGCGCGCCGCCGCGCCGTACAGCCGCACCAGGGTGGCAAAGGCCGCCTCGTACAGGCCGGCACCCATCGCCAGGCCCAGCACCGCCCAGGCGGCGAACAGGCCCACGGGCCCCTGGGCCAGGGCCAGCAGCACCAGGCCCAGTGCAAACAGGCCGCTGCAGCCCAGCAGCACTGGCCGGCCGCCCAAGCGGTCGATGGCGCGGCCGGCGGCCGGGCCCACGGCGGCCGAGACCACCAGCGCGCCTGAAAAAGCCAGGTAGACCGTGGGCGCTGCCAGCCCCAGGTCGGTGGCCATGGGGTGGGCCAGCACCGCCGGCAAGTAGAACGACGAGCCCCAGGACAGGGTCTGCGACAGGCCCAGCAAGGCCACCGGCCGCGCACGCCCATCAGCGGCCACGCTGAAACGGGACCAGGGCATCAGGCGGTGGTGTGCAGTGGCATCTTGGGGGGATTGTAGGAAGCGCCAGGCTGGCGCCCGGGCGCGCCAGCGCCACCGCAGTCGCCAGATTTGCGCGGCCCTTCGCTGGTTTCAGCGGCCTTTGCCAGCGCCCGCCGGCGCCCACACTGGCCCGATTGCACCGGGTGTCCGGCCAAGCCTGCACACCACGACATGCCCGCAACCCGACAACCGACCCAACACACCATGCCCCAGTTCAAGAGATCCCTGCCCTGGCTTGCCGTCTGCGCCGCCTGCGCCGCCTGGACGGCACCGCCGGCCGCCGCCCAGCAACCCGATGCAGGCAGCCTGCTGCGTGAGCTGCGGCCTCTGCCGGCCCCGCCTGCGCCGCCTGCGGCAGCCGTCAGCACGCCGGCGGCGCCGCGGGTCGCCGGCCCGGCGGCAGCCACCGTCACGGTCAGCAGCTTCCGCCTCACCGGCGTGCGCCTGCTGCCCGAGGCGGCGTTGCAGGCCGCCTTGGCGCCCTACCGCGACCGGCCGCTGAGCTTCGAAGCCCTGCAGCAGGCCGCCGACGCCGTGGCTGCGGTGTACAGCCAGCAGGGATATCTGGTGCGGGCGCAGCTGCCGCCCCAAGACCTGGCCAGCGGCGTGCTGACGATCGCCGTGATCGAGGGCCGCCTGGCCGATGTGCGCACCGACCTGCAGGGCGGCGGCAGCCGCCTGCGCGAGGCCACGGCACAGCGCTTCATGCTGGCGCGCCAGCAGCTGGGTCAGCCGCTGCGCGCAGACCATCTGCAACGCGGGATCAATCTGCTCAATGACCTGCCTGGCGTGCAGGCCGACCTGGTGCTCGAGCCCGGCGCGCAGGAAGGCGAGTCGCGCGCCGTGGTGCGGCTGCGCGACAAACCGCTGGTCAGTGGCGTGCTGCAGGCCGACAACGTCGGCGTGCGCAGCACCGGCAGCGCCCGGCTGCTGGCCAACCTGGCGCTCGACGGTGCACTCGGCCTGGGCGACCAGGCGGCGCTGACGGCGCTGAAGACCACGCATTCCAGTTACGCCAGGCTGGGCGCCGGCCTGCCGCTTGGCGGTGATGGCTTGCGGCTGGGCCTGGCCGCTTCGGCGCTGCGCTATGCCTACGACGCCGACGGCCGCCACTTCGACGGCGATGCCAAAACCTTGTCGGCGTCGGCCATCTACCCACTGGTGCGCGGCAATGCGCGCAACCTGAACCTGCTGCTCAATGCCGACCACAAGCGCTTTGGCAACCGCATTGCCGGTGTAGTGGTCAATGACAAGACCATCCGTCTGGGCACGGTGACCTTGTCCGGCGACCAGCGTGACGACCTGGGTGGTGGCGGCTACTGGGCGGCCAGCCTGGGCCTGGGTGCCGGCCGGCTGAACCTGTCGGGCAATGCCAGCGATCTGGCGGTGGACCAGGCCGGCGCCGGCCGCCAGGGCAGCTTCAGCAAGCTGGCGCTCAGCCTGGCGCGGCTGCAGCAGATCGATGCCCGGCACAGTGCCTGGCTGTCGGTCAATGGCCAGGCGGCCAACAAGAACCTGGACTCGGCCGAGAAGACCGGCCTGGGCGGATCCAGTGGCGTGCGCGCCTACGGCGCCGGCGCCGCCAGCGGCGACAACGGCTGGCTGCTGACCGCCGAATGGCGCTGGGCGCCGCTGGACACGCTGCAGCTCAGCGCGTTTTACGACCGCGGCGGCGTGCAGCGTGACCGCCGGCCGTTTGCCGGCACGGCCCAGCCCAACACGCTGGTGGTCGCTGGCGCTGGCGTCGGTCTGCGCTGGATCGCGCCCCAGGGCATCAATCTGAGCGCCAGCGCCGCCTGGCCAGTGCAGGACAACAAGCTGTCCGCAGCCGCCCTGCTGGCTGCCGATGGCACGCGAAGCGCACCGCGGGTCTGGCTGACGCTGAGCAAATCGCTCTGAGCCCTGGCCGCGCTTTGGTGGCCCAGCAGCTGCCGCAACACCCCCCACACCCATTGCAGACATCGGCCGACCTGGCCGATTTGGAGAACACATGAAATCCGGTCCCGGCGCACTCAATCGCATCTACAGATTGGTTTGGAACGAGGCCAGCGGCAGCTTCATTGCCGTTGCAGAAACCACGGCGGGCCGCGGCAAGCGCAGCAGCGCGGGCAGCGCCGGTGCGGTGATGGCGCAATTGCTGTTGTCCGTGTCGGCCCTGTCGGCGGCGGCCCAGGCGCCACCCCCGCAGGCGCTGCCGCAGGGCGCGCAGCTGGCCGCCGGCCAGGTCAGCATCAGCCAGAGCGGTGCCCGCATGGACCTGCGGCAGACCAGCGCCCAGGCGGTGCTGAACTGGCAGAGCTTCAACATCGGCGCCGGTGCCCATGTGAACTTCCAGCAGCCCAGCGCCAGCGCCACCACGCTGAACCGGGTGCTGTCGGCCGATCCCTCGGCGATCTTCGGCCGCCTCACGGCCAATGGCCAGGTGCTGCTGGTCAACCCCAACGGCGTCTTGTTCGGCCGGGGGTCGCAGGTGGATGTGGCGGGCATTGCCGCCAGCACCTTGCGCATCAGCGACGCTGACTACCTGGCCGGCCGCCACCGCTTCGAGCGTGCGGGCAGCACCGCATCGGTGGTCAACCAAGGCCAGATCCGCGCGGCCGACGGCGGTTATGTGGCCTTGCTGGCGCCCGAAGTGCGCAATGAAGGCGTGCTGCAGGCCACGCTGGGCACGGTGGCGCTGGCCGCCGGCGACGCGGTGACGCTGAGCCTGGCCGGCCAGCAGTTGCTGGCGGTCAAGGTCGACCCCGCGACGATGGCCAGCCTGGTGGAAAACCGCCAGCTGATCCAGGCCGAAGGCGGCCAGGTGCTGCTGTCGGCCGGTGCGGCACAGCGCCTGGCCGGCCAGGCGATTGCCGCTGCAGGCGGTGCAACCCAGCTGGTCAACGACCAAGGCGTGATGCGCCTGGTGGCGGCCGGCGGCCGCATCGACGCCGGCAGCGGCCAGATCCAGGTCGAAGGCCGCCTGGTCGACGTATCGGGCAGCCTGAGCGCCAGCACCCAGGCGGCCGGCCAGGCTGCGGGGCAGATCCAGGTGCAGGCCGATGCGGTGCTGCAGTCGGGCAGCCTGCGCGCCGACGCGGGCGCCGGGCTTGGCGGCCAGATCACGCTGGCTGCGGCCCAGGTCATCCAGACAGCGGCGGCGGTGCTCAGCGCCGATGGCGCCAGTGGCGGCGGAACGCTGCGCATCGACGGCGGCCACGGCGCCCCGGGTGCCATGGGCGCCGGCCGCATCTACAGCTCGGCCACGCTGAGCGCGACCGGGCAGGGTGCCGGCGCGCTGGGCGGGCAGATCGACCTCGGCGCGGACAGTGTGCAGTTGCGTGCTGCCACGCTGGACGCCAGCGGCCAGGCCGGTGGCGGTCGCCTGCGTGTGGGCGGTGGCTACCAGGGCGGTGATGCCGACATCCGCAATGCACGCGAGGTCGGCATCAATGCAGCGACCACGCTGCGCGCCGATGCGCAGGCCAGCGGCCAGGGCGGCACGGTGGTGGTGTGGAGCGACCAGACCACCACCTTTGCCGGCCAGATCAGCGCCCGCGGCGGTGCTGCGGGTGGTGACGGCGGCCTGGCCGAAGTCTCGGGCAAGCAAGGCCTGGCCTTTGCCGGCCGCGCCGACCTGTCGGCCGCCCACGGCAACCGTGGGCGCCTGCTGCTGGACCCGCGCGACATCGTCATCGACGATGCCAGCACGGCGGTGGCGACGCTGGCGCTGGAAAGCCCGGACGGCGACCCGCAGTCGGAGTTCGGTGGGCGCACGGAGGTGCTGTCCAATGGCCATGTGGTCATCACGGCCGTGAAGGCCGACACCGCGGGCATCGCCGACACCGGAGCGGTCTACCTGTTCGACAGCCGCAACGGCGCGCTGCTGGGGCAGCTGCGCGGCAGCCATGCTGGCGACAGCGTGGGCAGCGGTGTCGAGGTGTTGGCGAACCAGAATTACCTGGTGTACAGCTCGAGCTGGAATCCGGTGGTCACTGGCACCAATGAGTGGGGTCAAGAACAGCGCAGCGCTGCCGGTGCCATCACCTGGCAGAGCGCGCTGGGCAATGGCGGCGTGGCCGCCACGGTGAGCGCGGCCAACAGCCTGGTGGGTGACCCCTTGCGCGACGACCGCGCAGCCTATGCCGGCACCACGACCCTGTCCGACGGCAACCTGCTCTTCAGCCTGGGTGGTTGGAACCATGGTGCGGGTGCCGTCACCTGGATGAATGCCAGCACCGGCCAACTCAGCGATGGCAGCGGCGGTGGCGAGATCTCGGCGCTCAACAGCCTGGTCGGCAGCCTGCAAGACCGAACCACGCCCCTGCGTGAAGGCGGGCTGCTGGTCCTGGGCCTGAACGAGGCCACCGCAGCCACGGCCAACAACAGCGGCGGCCCGCAGGCCGGGCCTGCCGTCGATCGCGTGGTGCAACGAGACGGCGACCGGGTCGGCGGCGGCGGCATCACGGTGCTGGCGGGTGGTGCCTATGTCGTCAACAGCCCGACCTGGAGCAATGGCGGCGACGACAGCCAGGCCTATGTCGGCGCGGTCACCCATGGCGCGGCGGGCGGCACGGTCGGTGTGGTCTCGACGGCCAACAGCCTGCACGGCAGCAGCGCGTTCGACTTTGTCGGCAGCGGCGGTGTCACGCCTGTCGGCGCCGCCGACGCCCAGGGCCGGCGCGCCCATTACGTGGTGGCCAGCCCGCTGTGGGGCGGTGGCGGCAGCTTCCTGGAGAACACCCCGCAGGGTGCCGTCACCTGGGTGGACGGCGGCACGGGCAAGGCTTTTGGTAGCCCGTCGACCGGCGCGGCCGTGGGCGCCGCCAACAGCCTGGTTGGCGGCACCGGCGATGCGCTGGGCAGCCTGGACGGCAGCGGCGGCGACTCCTGGTTCACCGTCCAGAGCTACACCTGGTACAACAACTGGAACGGTGGCTACTACGCCTTCACAGGCGAAAGCAGCCGCTCTGCGGAACGACGGTCTGCCTGGGGTGGCGCGATCACCGTGCTGGACAACGGCAACTACCTGGTTGCCAGCACCACCAGTGGTGGTGGCAAGGGGTCAGTGAGTTTTGGGCTGGGCGACACCGGGCTGGCCGGCACGCTGGGCAGCGACAACAGCCTGGTGGGCAGCGGCAGCGGTGATGCCGTCGGCTCGGGCGGCATCCAGCGCCTGGCCGATGGCCGCTATGCGGTGCTCAGCCCGAACTGGGACGGCTCTGCGGCCACCAATGCCGGCGCCGTGACCTGGGGCGCGGCCACCGGAACCACCGGCGAAGTGTCGGCCGCCAACAGTCTGGTCGGCAGTGGCGCTTTCGACGCTGTCGGCAGCGGCGGTGTGCGCGGCGTGGGCAGCCAGGACGCGCAGGGGCGCCATGCCAACTATCTGGTGTTGAGCCCGACCTGGGGCAGTGGCGCGGAGGTCAGCACCAGCGGCCGCGGTGCCGTGACCTGGGTGGCAGGCGCCAATGGCGCGATGGCCGACGGCCAGCGCGGTGGTGAGCTGGGTGCGGCCAACAGCCTGGTCGGTGGCAGCGCCGGCGACTATGTCGGCAGCTTCCACCACAGCGACTCTCGCACGGGCACACAAAGTGACCCCAACATCGGCGTGTCCAACGCCGTGGGCGCGTGGAACGCACGGCTGACCACGACGGTGGATGTGCTGGCCAACGGCAACTACCTGGTGCGCAGCCCCAGCTGGCAGGACGGCCGCGGCGCCGCCACCTGGGGCAGTGGGCAAAGCGGCGTGGTCGGTGCAGTCAGCAGCGGCAACAGCCTGGTGGGTGAGCGTGCGACGGTGCAAGCGCCGCTGGCCGGCAGCTTCACGCCTGAACATGACCAGACCGGCCGCAGCTTCGACACCCTGACCCACTACGTCACCCAGACCGGTGACCATGTGGGCCTGCTGGCGCGCACCCTGCCCAATGGCAACGTTGCGGTGGTCAGCCCGTTCTGGAACGACGGCCGCGGTGCGGTGACCCTGGTCGACGGCAGCACCGGCCGGCCTGGCGGCGCGGCATCGCCGGCACAGGCGGTGTCGGTGGCCAACAGCCTGGTCGGCAGCACGCCGGACACCTACCAGGTCGACGACCAGGGGCGTCGCCTTGCACTGCTGACGGTGGGCGACCATGTGGGCGCCTGGTTGCAGGGCAATGGCTTGCGCTATGCCGTGCCGGTCAGCAGCCATGTGCACGGCGCACCCGACAGCGTGGTCAATCTGCAGCGCACCGTCGGGCCTTACGCCCTGGGCGATACCTACGATGTCAATTACCAATGGCAAGACACCAGCCTGCCTGGCCCGTGGTATCAACAGAACCGGAATATCAAGGTCGGCCAGGAATTCGGGTACACCGGTTTGCCCGAACTGGGCGTGGACGTGATGGACAACGGCAACCTGCTGGTGCGCAGCCCGCTGTGGAACCATGCCGGCCAGGCTGGTGCCGGCGCCGTCACCTGGATGGACGGCAGCAGTGGCCGCTTGTCCGACGGCAGCCAGGGTGCCGCCGTGTCGGTGGCGAACAGCCTGGTGGGCAGCCTGAGCGGCGACTGGGTCGGCCGCCAGGGATTGAACAGCAGCGGTGGTCATGACGACGACGACGAGGACGAGGACGACCACGACAGCGGCGACAGCAACACCGGCAACCCGACAGCCGGCATCGTGACGCTGCGCAACGGCCATGTGGTGGTGCGCACCGAGGGCTGGGGCCAGGGCCGCGGCGCGGCCACCTGGATCAACAGCGCCACCGGGCAACTGTCGGACGGCAGCACGGGCGGCGCTGTGAGCGCAGCCAACAGCCTGGTCGGCGGCACGGCCGACACCCTGACACCGGCCTTCGGCTGGCATGACGCGCCGAACGGAGAGTACGTCGAGGGTGCTTACCTTCAATCGGACAACATGGGTGACCGCGTCGGCACGGCCGTGCACGCCCTGGCCGATGGCAACTTCGTGGTTGCTTCGCACGAGTGGGGCAAGGTCGACAACCCTTACAACCGCAAAGCTGCGGTGACCTGGATGGACGGTGGCAGCGGCCGCCTGATGGATGGGGCCAGCGGCGGCGTGGTGGCTGCGGCCAATTCCCTGGTGGGCGCACGCGGCGGCGACGAGGTGGGCGGCGGCGCTGTGGTCGCCCTGGCCGACGGCCGTTATGTGGTGGCCAGCCCGTACTGGTCGGCTGCGCAGGCCGAGCAGGTGGGCGCCGTGACCTTCGGGTTCGCAGGTGGCATCGCTGGTGAAGTCGGCACGGACAACAGCCTGGTCGGCGACCGTGCCTATGACCGCGTCGGCGGCTCTGGCATCCGGGTGGTGAGCGACGTTGCCGGCAGCTACACCAACTACCTGGTGTTGAGCCCCGACTGGCACGATGGCCGGGGCGCGGTGACCTGGGTCGACGGATCGACCGGACGGGCCACGGGCCAGACGACGCCCGCGGCCGTGTTGTCGGCCACCAACAGCCTGGTCGGCCTGGAAGGGTCTTACAGCAATCTGGGCAGTGACAACCGCACCTTGGTTGCCGGCGGCGTCAAGACCGGGGACACCGTGTTCACCACGTCGTACTACGACGCCGACTACTGCGGCCTGGAGGGCAGCGTGACGCTGATGCCGGGCGCCAGCGGCTTGACCGGTGTGGTGGGCTGGCGCAACAGCCTGCTCGATTTTGTTGGCGAAGCCAGGCGCAATGCCGGCTGGGCCTACGCCAACTTCAAGGTCTTGCCGACAGCGGTGGGCGCTGGCGAACTGCCGAGCAACCGCCTGCTGGTCAGCACCAACAACGGCAATGCGCGGGCGCTGGTGATGACGCTGGTGAACGAGGCCGCTGCCCAGCCCCTGGGCACGGTGGGCCAGACCGCCGCCAGCCAGGCGGCGGGCGACGGCACCGACTGGCGCAGTGCAGGTTTTGCCGCCGACGCGACCGGCTTCACGGCCGTGGGCGGCCAGGACGGCACGGTGCGCTTCGGCGCGCTGCCGGGCAACAATCTGGTGATCGCCCCGGGGCTGATCACCAGCATGCTGAACGCCGGCACCGCAGTGACGCTGCAGGCCAGCAACCAGATCACCGTGGCCAAACCGGTGCTGGTCAACAGCAGCAACGGGCGCGGTGGCGACTTCACGCTGCAAGCCGGGCGCAGCATCGACATCCAGGCCGATATCCGCACCGACAACGGCCATTTCACGGCGACGGCCAATGTCGGCACCGATGCCGGCGTGCTGGACGCCGACTGCGGCACTTGCGCGCCGGGCATCCGCATGGCGGACGGCGTCAGCATCAACGCGGGCACCGGCAACATCCAGCTGCGTGTGCAAGCCGGTGATGACCCATCGCTGCGTGGTGACATCGTGCTGGGCAGCCTGCTGGGTGCCCAGGTCTCGGTGCTGAATGCCGTGGGCGGCATCCGCACCAATGGCAGCAGCAGCCTGCAGTTGCAGGCTGCAGTGGGCGGCGATCTCGAGCTGCATGCCCGTGGGCAGTTGCGGCTGGGGGATGCGGCGCTGGACCAGTCCGTGGCACTGCAGGGCCGCCACATCAGCCTGCGGGCCGGTGACATCGACTACAGCGAGGACGGCAGCCTGCAGGTGCAGGCCGGCGTGCGGCTGACGGGCCAGAGTTTGCGCGTGGGCGCCTACAGCACGGCGGCCAAGGCGCAGTTTGGCGGTGACCAGCCGCATGACGACCTGGACCAGGAACAGACCGATTTCTGGCTGGCGGCACCTTCCTTGCAGCGCTTGCTGCGGCAGTCCGAAGGCCTGGGCAGCATCACGCTGGGCCGCGCTGACCAGGTCGGCGCCAGCTACCTGCATGGCCTGGACTTCGACCACACCGTGGAAGCGTCCCAGCTGGAAGTGCAAGGCGGCAGCGGTGGCCTGCACCTGGCAGGCACCGTGCACCTGGGCGCCAACAAGATGTTGATCCTGCACGCGGACACCGGCGCCATCAGCGCAGACAGCAGCTTCATGCTGCAGGGCAGCGGAGAAGGGGACAGTCTGTTGGGCATCGCCGCCAGGGACAGCCTGTCCTTGGCGGGCAGCAGCATCGACCTGCCCAGTGGGCATGCCGTCTTCGTCGTGGACGGTGCCGAAGGCGCCAGCTTCTCAGCGCCTGGCCTGCTGGTCGCCAGCAGCCTGTCCCTGGCGGCACCGCATGCGGCGGTGGACTTCAGCAGCGCCGAGCGGGTGCAGCTGGGCCTGCTGTCGGCCGACGTGGCCTCACTGAAGCTGGCCAACACCGGCAGCTTGCGGGTGGGCGAAGGATTCGGAGCGGCAGGCATCAACGCCCGTGCAGGCGTGCAGATCCAGACGCTGGGCGCGCAGGCCGACCTGACCTTGGACGCGCCGGTGCGCAACGAAACCGT
>CAWJOQ010000025.1:0-19463 GCA_963844485.1 uncultured beta proteobacterium | reverse complement strand
ACCATGGCCTGCGAGTCGTGCGGTGATCCGGTATTTTCTGAGCTGCCTGTGCGGCAGTGAACCTGCGGCCTTGCCGCCGCCGTCTTCAAATTTTTCTGAGCTGCCTGTGCGGCAGTGAACACGTTCTGGAACGGTGGTCAGCTGCATGATTTTTTTCTGAGCTGCCTGTGCGGCAGTGAACGATTCTCGGCCGCGCAGTGGCGTCAGCCTGGAGTTTTCTGAGCTGCCTGTGCGGCAGTGAACGCCATGTCGGGGCGGCCGCGGCTGCGCCAGTATTTCTGAGCTGCCTGTGCGGCAGTGAACATAGTCCGCGAGTTGTTGACGTCCGCATGCTAATTTCTGAGCTGCCTGTGCGGCAGTGAACCCGGTGGCCCGCTGGGCCGGGTACATGAACAATTTCTGAGCTGCCTGTGCGGCAGTGAACGCACCAGATCGCCGGGCGCGGGCCTGGCTTGGCTTTCTGAGCTGCCTGTGCGGCAGTGAACCCACCGACAACTTCAGGGCGCTGCTGCATGACATTTCTGAGCTGCCTGTGCGGCAGTGAACACCCTCAGAGCGTGCGGCTTGATGCCCCGAATTTTCTGAGCTGCCTGTGCGGCAGTGAACGCTGCGCTGACCACGCTGCGGTCTGTCAGCTTTTTCTGAGCTGCCTGTGCGGCAGTGAACGGCACCCTGGATGCCTATGTTGAGCGGCACGTTTTCTGAGCTGCCTGTGCGGCAGTGAACTGCCGCCATCGGCATCAAGCGGCAGTGCTGTATTTTCTGAGCTGCCTGTGCGGCAGTGAACTTCACAACGGGCGACTTTGCCCGACTGGACAGTTTCTGAGCTGCCTGTGCGGCAGTGAACCGCAGCAATTCGGCACCGGGCAATTCACAACGTTTCTGAGCTGCCTGTGCGGCAGTGAACTCGGCCAGACAACCGGCGGCGACGATGGCAATTTTCTGAGCTGCCTGTGCGGCAGTGAACTTGCGCGGCCATGCGCCCCGGCCGGTCTGCCTTTTCTGAGCTGCCTGTGCGGCAGTGAACGCCACGCGGCGCCAGCCGGCGGGGCCTGGGGCTTTCTGAGCTGCCTGTGCGGCAGTGAACGGCATGGGCGAAACGTGAGGCCGACCGGCCGCTTTCTGAGCTGCCTGTGCGGCAGTGAACCAGGCGTCGCACTTTTGTGCGGACTTCATGCTTTTCTGAGCTGCCTGTGCGGCAGTGAACTCCAGCGTTTCCACCTCGACCGTGATCGTTTCTTTCTGAGCTGCCTGTGCGGCAGTGAACACGCTATCGGGCGTGCCTGCTGGCGGCGATGTTTTCTGAGCTGCCTGTGCGGCAGTGAACGGGCGTTTTTTGGCACCGGGCGCTGTCTACCTTTTCTGAGCTGCCTGTGCGGCAGTGAACATGCTGCTGCGCTGGCACCCATGTCGCGGCCCTTTCTGAGCTGCCTGTGCGGCAGTGAACTTGCCAGGCGCACAATTCGGCCATGCTGGCCTTTTCTGAGCTGCCTGTGCGGCAGTGAACCGATGTGCACGCTGATCCAGCTGAAGGCCAATTTTCTGAGCTGCCTGTGCGGCAGTGAACTAAGCATGTTTGATTGCAGGTACCTCAGACGACAGGCCTTTTTGCCGAAGGCGCGCTTTGCACCATTTCAGTGGATGCCAATCGAAAGTATTTGCAAATCAGGCACTTACGTCATGCCCAGCAAAAAGGGTCAAAACCAAGGTACGGTAGCGGTGCTGCTCAGGCCGTAGCTGTTGAAGTCGCCCACTTGCGCTGTGGTGGCAGGCGGGCCCAGTCGCAGAAACAGCTGAAACCGCTGCCCAGTGCTGCCGCTGGCCAGTGTCAAGAACGGCAGCCTCAAAGTTTCAGCGCAACTGTCTGGGATCTGCGCAAGCGCTTGTTCTGCTGTCAATTGATGGCGACGCATCTGGCGGCGACGCAGGCGTTCGGGGCTGCTTTTGGCTTGCACGCGCCTCAGGCTGCGCTGCGGTGCGTTGGCCGGCACCACGGCAAGGGGCTGTACATCGGCATGGTCGTACATGCCCATCAGCCAGTCGGCGGCCATCATTTGCGCCAGATCCTCTGCTGGGCCGATCACGCGCAGCGTGTTGCCTAAGGTGGCCGGCGCCAATTGGTAGTGCGGATAGCTCACTGCAATGCGGGTGGCCTGCGTGCGTACCAGCCAGCGGTGCAGCTTGGCAAACAATGCTGCCATCAGCTGGTGCTGCGCAAACTCAGGGTCCGGCCGCAGGTGGATGTCGATGTAGTGGTGCATGGCTGGCCACTCAATCCTTGCCAGCGTCACCAAACACGCCGCCGCGCACCAAGGTGGCCATCACGAAGTGCTGCTGGTCCGGCGTCGGGCACCTTGTCTTTCAGCAGCCAGCCGTCCAGCAGGTTGTAGAAGTCCTGCTTGTCGGTCGGTTTGCGGCAGGCCTTGCCCAGCGTGGTGACCGAGCCGTAGGGCTCGACGGCGATGGGGCCCAGCTCGGCCACGTCGGGGTGCCAGGTGTCGATGGTGCGCAGCGCATTGCCCAGCTTTTGCGAGTGGATGCCGGCCACGCCTTGCACCTCGTACAGCGTCTTGCTCTTCTTGCTGTTGCCCTTGTCCAGAATCAGCTCCTGCGATGGGTACACCTCCTGCGCCGCACCCAGGCGGGCGAACGCAGTCACCTGCAGCAGCACATGGCTGCGGCCGGTCAGGCCTTGTGCCGACAGCTCGCGCAGGCTGGCCAATTCGTCCTTTAGCGCCGTCTGCCGTGGCACGAAGTCACGCAAGGACAGGCTGCAAGGCATCAAAGGTCCAAGTGCTGGCGGCCTCGCCCTTGCACCAGATGCTGCACCTGCACTTCCACCTGCTCGGCCCCCACGCGGTTGCGCCACAAGAAGCGGCCGTTGGCGAGGTTGTGGGCATAGCGCGGCCAGTTCGCCAAAGCCGTTGGTCGTCCACATAGCCCTTCACCGTGGCTAGCAACTTGGCCTGGTAGTCGGCGTTGTTGCAGGCCGACGGTGTGCCGGTGCCGCCCAGCACGCGCAGGGTGAAGCTGACCTTCAGCGTGTCGGCGCTGGCGGGCAGGGCGGCCACGTCCACCGTCTGCAGGTTGGGGTTCTCAATCGCGGCGTCGAGCTTGGTGGGGTCTTGGTCCTTGGTCTTCAGGCGGTTGGAGATGGTGCCGCGCACCGACTTCTCGTGGATCGTCACGGGCGCCCAACGCTGCAGGCTGTCGCGGGTCGTCCCAGTTGCCCGCGAAGAACTGGGCGTCAGACGGGTCGAGCTTGCGCTCGAAGGCGAGAACGGAAGCGGTCTTGAGGGCGATGTCTTTTTGTGTAGCCATGGTGTTTCTCTCCTTGAATGATCAGATGGGTGCTGCTGTCAGATCGGCCGGCGTGTTCCAGAAGCAGCGGTGCAGGCCGTAGCCGTTGACGCAGCGGTACAGGCGTGGTTGTCCGTGCGACCGGGGTTGGGGTCGTTGTCCGGCCTCCAGAACAGATCGCCCAGCGCCTTGCAGGCGGTGTGGGCTGATCCATTGGCCGATGGACCAAACGGTTTCAACAAAGCGAAACGGTGTGTGCGCGTCGCGTGCGCCGGCCACGCTGCCGGGCGGCTGCAGTGGCGACAGTGCGGCGAAGCCCACCGGAATGGGCACGATCCAGCCCGGCGCGCGGATCGGTCACCCAGTCGACAGAGTTCGGCGTTTCTCCGCCATCTACCGGCGTCGCGGGCTGCGCCACGGCGCGGATGTTCCAACGCGACAGGTCCAACCAGGCGTCCAGCGCGGTAGCCCTTGTGTCCGCTGGCGTGCAGCTCGGCCAGGCTGCTGCTGCAGCAAGTCGTCGCGCGACACCAGCGCAAAGCCCGGCAGCCAGCGGCGTGCCAGGCGCCGGAACTGCTGGCGCTGCTCGTCAGGCTGGCTGTCGTCCACCACCAGGTCCAGCGAGGGCGGCTGGGGCCGGCGGCTGCGCGGAAGGCAGTGGTGGCATGACGCTGCCACCGGCCAGGCGCATGCCGGCCAGCTCATGGTCGGATGCGGTCGGCCAGGGCCTGCCGCTCAGCCTCACCCCGGTTGGCGTCGCTCAGCCAGACGTCGAAAACCAGGCGTGATCTCCAGGTGCACACGGCCTTCTTCCACGATGGCGGCGGTGCTGCCGTCTTGCAGTACCGGGTTGCGGCTGAGGTGGAAGGCCTTGGTGTAACCGCCGCGTGGTGACCTGCGCTTCGAAGCCGTGGCAGATCACGCCCACGCCCCACAGCGCGACGCCAGCATCTCGGCCCAAGCGGCGCTCCAGCGCCGTCATCGCGCCGGTGAAGGCGGTGATGGCCGGGAAGCCCCAGGTCATGGGGCTGGAAATGGCGTTGGCGTTTTGCACCCGGATGCGGGGCAGCACCAGCACGGCGTGGTGCGGCAGTGAGGTGGTTTCAAGCGAGTTCATGAAAACCCTCCCGTTCCCATTCCTTGAACAGCTCGCGGGCTTGTTGGCGCCAGTGCAGGTATTCAGGGTCGCCCACGGAGCAAGGGGGTGCGCAGTTGGTGGTTCAACCAGTTGGCAAAGTCGCTGGCCAGGGAGTCCACAAGGTCGGTGACGACGAACTCGACGCCGTCAGGGTCCAGCCAGGCCTTGTGGGCACTGGACGCAACTCGCAGCGCGGGTCGGTGGTCCAGCCGGGTTCGCAGCGTGTGTAGTTCGGCGGTGAACTGCATCAGTTCGTCCAGCAAGGCTTCTGCCAATTCATCCCGGCGCTCGCGGGTGGCCAGGTTGTTGGTCGGGTCACTTTCCAGAAAGCGATCCAGGTGGGCGGCGTGCCGTGCGCACGTCCCGCCGGCAACGAAACACGCTGAACAAGCGACTCGGTCCCGAACACCGGCTTCACATGTCCGCCGACTTCCAGATCGGCGGCAGCGAGGCCAGCAGGCAGTTGTCGCCGCGCCGCTCGCTGTTGAGCTGGCTGATGTTCTGCGGTTTGGTGCCGCCCAGTTTCTGGATGGCCAATTGCGGGTACTCGCGCACCGGTCGTTCGTGCCAGTTGCCGGCCTTGCGGGCGTCGCGCGCAGCCTTGGCGGCGTCGCCAAATCGGTCGTCCTGCAGCGTCTGGTACACACGGTGGACCAGCGACGTCGGGTACAGCGGCGCCAGTAGGTGGTAGCCCGTATCGTCGTGCGGGTCGGTGCCGACTTGCCAGTACAGCTGTTTTGCCAGCGTGTGCGAGCTGAGGTGTCCACGGGCTTCAGACAAGGCTGCGAAGGCCGCCATCCAGGAGATGGACTGTGCCGGGTCATCGCTGAGTGCGGCGCTCAGGTCGCCATCGCCCGCAACCGACAGGCTCAGAAAGCTTTGGCCTTGGTGGGCCAGCTTCAAGAACTTGTAAACATCAAGCGCGGCGGCGTTGCCCACCACGTCGGCCTCAAACTGCGCGCCCAGGGTATGGCTGCCCACCTCGGCCAATGCAGCCAGCGCCTGAGGCTCCCGGTACAGGCTGCTGCCCTTGGCATCTGGGTGAATGGGCTTGAGCGAGTGGGTCACGGCCTGGATCTGGCCCACGCGGCGGGCCGCGTCGTCCAGCCAGGCCGCCGGTTGAAATTGCGCCCGTAGTTCGGCGCACTTGGGGTCGTCTTCAGCGAGCTTTTCCAGCTTGGTGTCCAGCCGCTGTTGAAGAAACTCAGCGATCACAGATCGAATTGCTGCGGATCGCGCGGGATCGGGTGGTGACATTCAGTTCTCCCTGAAAGTTCTTGATCGTGTTGCCTGGGTCATTGGTACTGCGTTTCACCTCGCTTTCGTGAAGCCCAATGCCGGGTGGTAGCGCCACCCATCAGCGCTGTCGGGCACGGACACGATACCGAAGCGCCTGGCGCAAATCGTCATGGGCAGATCAAGGGCCTCAGCCAGTTCAGCCAATGCGGCCAGGTAGTCGCTGGTGCCCCAAGGCTGAATGCGTTCGCCTTGTACGTCCCTGTCTGCAACAAGGTGCTGTGAATGCTTCGCCGGGACGTAGAGCTGCTCGCCACGGCGCGCGCCATCCATCACACGGTGCAGCACGGCGATTTCGCCGTCGTCATCGGGCAGCAAGGCCAGTGTCACTTCCGCCGGGACAGGGTCCTTGCGAAACGGCTGCTCTCGCTGCAGCACGGCAGTGAGCGTGGCGTCTTGGGGGGCGGCGTGCCACCAAGTACTGGCGTTCAGGGTTGGCGCTGGCGGCTCGGCGGCAGCCACGCTGCGGGCGCGGCTGACCAGGCCACGGGCGGGCGCTGCTGTCTGGGCCGATGGTGCATTGATGTTGTCCGCGGGCAGCATCTGGCTGCGCAATCGGGCGTGCTCCAGGTCCACAAGGCGCTGTTGCGGCTGCAGCGCTGCCGGGGGCACGATGCGAGGTCTGGCGTCGACCACGGCCAGGTCTTCGGCCCGGATCAGCGTATTCATGTCGTGTGAAGCCAGCCGAAATACGGGCCCGCTGTCTTCAAACCCCGGCTTGCAGAACGCGGCATGGCCGGGGTAGCGGAAGTGGCGCAGGTTGTGGTCGACCACCCGGATGTTGGCAGTGTTGACGGCACCGGGCCGGTGCCGCCGCACGCGCCCGGCCAGCTGGATCAAAGAGCGAACGGACGAGGGTTCGACCACCGCCCAGTCGTAGTCGTGGTCGCGCCCCACCTCAGTGACAGGTGAGCCCAGCACAATGAACAGCTGGTCCGCCTCGGGCGAACTGTCCAAGCGTTGGCGGATGTCCGGCAGTGAGAACACCGCGTCGGGCTCGTGCCGCTGCAAGGCACGGTCCAACTGCTGCTCGATGGCCGACCGCACCAGCAGCGGGTGGCGCGAGTGGTAGACACACAAATGCACCCGCAGTCCTTCGGGCACCTGCTGGCGGAACAAGGCCAGTGCCACCTCGTACAGCGGCTCGATGTTGGCCATGCGGATCAGGCCAAAGCTGACACGGTGCTGGCTGACCGGGTCTACGCTGTGGTGGGTTTGGTGCAGGCCTTGGGCGGCAGCCAGCAGTGCGGGCGCCCAGACCTGGGCAAGCCCAGGCAGATCGGGCCGCCCTGTGCCGTGCGCGACGGGCGCGGGCAGCAGAGCAGCACGGCGACGCGGCTCTGCGGCTTGGCGGCTCAGATCGGCATGGCGGCGCTTGGCAAAGCCGGCGTGTGTCTGGGTAAAGCTCACCGGGTCGGCGCAGTCTTGGGCTTGTTGGTCAAACTCGTCCACCCATGCGCAGCAGATGGCCGTCGGGGTATCGGCAGCGCCAGGGCGCGCACCGCAGTTGCGTTGGTGGTGCTGGCGCCCGTTGCGGTAGGCCTCAAACAGGCCTTGCACCAAGGCTGGTGGCAGGGTGGCTGATGACAGCAGCACCCGGGCACCCAGGAGGCCCGCCCAATGCACCAGGCGGGTCAACGCGGGCAGGTCGGCCAGGTCGAAGTCGTCGGGTTCGTCCAGCACCAGGTCGCCGCTCATCAGCCGCAGCATGGGCGCGATCTGCCGGCCACCACGCTGGCTTTCCGTGGCGGGCGTCAGGTGGTCGATGGTGCACACCAGCAGCGGTGCCAGCAGCAGCTTGCGCACTTCAGGGTCAGCAACGGCACGGCGCAACAGTGGGTGCTGGTCGGTGGCGCCCTCAAACAGAACATGGCCGTCTTCTTCCAGCAAGTTTTGGCGCGATGCGGAGCCTGTGGCCTCAGCCTGGTCTTGGTAGAACTGAAACAAGGCCTTGTTTGCAGAGCCGCCCACGCGGATGGCCAAGTCTTCATCGCTCAGGCTCAGCATGTCCCTGAATGCTTGGCCGGTCTGCAGTGTCAGGGTGCGCAGCCCCATCGCAAAGGCGCAGCGCAAGCCCAAGAGGGGGTCGGCCAGTGCATACATTAGGCGGGCGTTGGCCAGAGTCTTGCCGCAGCCAGTGGACGCCATGTTGACGATGAAGGCGCCTTGCTGGGCACTGCGCTCGCGCATGGTGGCCGCAAGATCTGCCGCCTTGTCTTGCCAGCGGAAGCGTTCGACTTTGGCGCGTTGCTTCAAGCGCGGGTGGCGCCCGAGCCGAGGCAGATGCTGCGCCAGGCGCGGCAGAAAGCGCGCCACTTCGGCGCCGTGCAGGGCGACACCCAGCAGGTGTTCGTCCAGCCGTTGGTTGGGCTGGCCAGCCACTTTGGTGTTGGCCCACAGCGGGTAGGCCGCATCAGCCTTCACCCGTTCAGCGCTGGCGCCATCCAGGCTGGAGTAGTGGTGGTCAGCCAGCATCAGGCTGAGCCGGCTCAGGTGCATCACAAATGGGTCGTTCAGTGGTGGGTCAGCGGTAGCACCATTGGGCTGACGAGCCTGCCATTCGGCCAGACGGCGCGCGATGCGGCTGGCACGCTGGCGCCAGAGGCTGGACGTGACCGGAAGACCGTGGCTGAAGCGCCAAAAGGGCGCAAAGGCAGCGGGCTCGGCTGTGTCGTAAGCGGTTTCGTTCCACGCAGCTTGCACCTGGGTGATCAGCCCGCGCAGACCCGACATCTGAAACTTGCTGATGCCGTCTTGCCCGGCTGGCATCACGGGTAAGCGGTGGTGCGTGACGACCAGCCAGCCAAGGGCAGCCGCCAGCGGTGCGTGTTGCAAGGCCTTGAACGGTGAATCAAAGACCCCGCGGCGGTCATCACATCGCAGCCGACCTAACCAGCAGTCATCGTCTTCAGCGCTGGGCGCAGCCAGGCGTGCCAGCCAGATCGCGTCACTGTCGGTGCCCACAAATGCCTCCAACAGGCGCAGAGAAACCCACTCATGGCGGATCAAGTTGCGGCCTTCCAGCTGCCCGCGCAGCCGAAGCTGGAAGGCGTCGACGGCCTTGCCGAGATCGTGCATCAGCCCGGCCATGTCACTCAGCAAGCGGATCAGCTCGCCGCTATGCCAGTTGTTTTCGTCGCCGGCACGCAGCATGTTGCGCTCGGTGGTGTTGGTGGGTACGGCGCCTTGGTGGTTGAAGTGGCGGTGGTCGCCCACCACCCACAGCAGCTCTGAGTGGTCAATGCCACGAATCCAGTGGCATGCCACAGCCGTGTTTTTTCGGGCTGTCTTGCGTAACAGCCGGCGTAGCGTGTCGAGCCCGTCACGGGTGATCGGGGTTTGCCAGGTTCGGTCGCCGCGTCGCTCTGCAAATTGGTCGAGGATGCGTCGGGTTTCGGTCAGCGCGCGCTTGTCGCACTGAGAGATCAGCAGCACGTTCATGCTGTTCCCTGGCTGCCGTTGGTCGATGCAGATCCCTGTGCTAGGCGACCAAAGGTCTGCGCCACGTCCTTGAGCGTGTCAATCATGAAATCCAGAGCCTCGCTGCGAATCAGGGTCGCCACACAGGCCTGCCGGAACTGCTGCTCGCTGTGGCCCTGCATCGCCGAGGCAAAGGCCTGTGGCAGGATCACGGCATCTTTAACCAGGTCAGCCACGTCAAACACCAAGCCACCGCGCCGCGTCTTGCCATGCAGCACGGCCAGGCCATGCGGCAGGCCAAGCACCCAGGTGGCCGTGGCGGCCAAGCCATAGGCCAGGTAGTTGCCATGGTCCAAAAATTGGTTGGCGGCGTCGGTCCTGTCGCCCCGCTTGGACCGGGTGAAATCACCGTATCCGGTGGCCAGGCTGGCCAAGCGGTAAAGCTGCTTGCTCATCCGTGCTTCTTCGGTGAGCAGACTCATGGTGTCGGGTGCTGTGCCCAATGCGGCCAGGCTGTTCGAAATGGCGTTTGAAAGTGTCGCCAGGTCAGGCTGGAAGCTTTGCTCTTTCAGGCTCTTGCTGTTGGCCCAGTGCTGTTGCAGGCGCGCCAGCCTGGCCGTCTGAAGTGTTTTGGCGGCACCAAGGCGCAGCGCATCGTCAAACCAGAAGCGCACCCAGGCCTGCAGGTACTCGGTGGGCCGGTACTCACTTTGGGGAGGAAACCAGGCCACTTCCTGTTCGTGCTCCACCCCCGCGAACAAGGGCGTTCCACCACCGCCACAAAAGCCCAGCATAACGCCCGCCTTGGCAAGCTCACGCACCGCGGCCTGGGTGATTGACGTTCCGGTTCCCAGCAGCACCGTCGTAGTGTTCGCGATGGGAATGTTCCAGTACAACGACTGCTTGCCGGCATCCGTCACGTACTCCACCCTTCCTCCGTTGACCAACACGCGACAGTGCTCCAGGTAGTAGAGGTTGGCACGCTTTGAGTGCAAGATACTCTTTAGGTCCTGAGCCTGGAACGATGCCACCACAGACTGCCTTTGTTGGGTTCGGTAGTCGATAGTACCGGTTCACTAGCTCATATGATGAGCCAGCAAAAGTAACCACCGCTCAGCAACCTATGCCTGACTAGCCTAAGCTGCATTGCCTGACGACCGCCCACAGCATTGCGTACCCCATGCAAACCCAAGCCAGTTTTGAAGTTCTGCCCCGCGACCTGGGCGCCTACCGCAGCGGCAACACCGGCGTGCCCTATGTGCACCGCTTTGACAGCGGCCGCCCGGGCCCGCACCTGCTGGTCAACGCGCTGACCCACGGCAACGAGTTCTGCGGCATGGTGGCGGCCTGCCATCTGCTGGACGCCGGCGTGCGCCCGCTGGCCGGTATGCTGACCATCAGCTTTGCCAACGTGGACGGCCTACGAGAGCTTCGACACCAGCAAGCCTTTCGACAGCCGGCAGCTGGTGCACAACCTCAACCGCATCTGGTCCAGACGCCTGGCTGGACGGCGGCGAGCACAGCCCCGAGCTGGCGCGTGCCCGCGCCATGCGCCCGGTGGTGGCCGCGGCCGACCACATCCTCGACATCCACAGCACCAGCCAGCCGGTGCAGCCCTTCTGGGTCTACCCCGACCGGCCGCGCAACGCCGCCGCTGCGCTGGCCATCGGCGAGCCGGCGGTGCACCTGGTGATGCCGCAGGGCCTGGGCAGCGGCACGCCCGCTGATCCAGCATGGCCGCCATGGCACGGCCGATTTCCACGGCGTGGGCCTGGTGGCCGAATGCGGCCAGCACTTCCAGCAGGCCAGCGCCGACCGGGCCATCCGGGTGGCGCGCCGGTTTCTGGCGCACTTCGGCCTGATCGCGCCCGATGCACGGCGGCGGCAGCCGCGCCGGCCCAGCGCTACGAGCTGCTGCAGACCTGGGTGATCCAGACGCCTGATTTCCGCTTCAGCCGGCCGCTGGTCGGCTTCGAGACCTTCGGCCCGGGCGAGCTGATCGCCACCGACGGGCCCGACGCCCTGCATGCCCCGGCCGATGGCTGCACCGTGCTGATGCCGGCGCGGGCAGCCATCGTCGGGCGTGAAGGGGTGTACCTGGCGCGGCCGCTGGCCTCCTAGGCAGCAGGCCCCCGGCTGTGCAGCAGCACCGCCGGCCGGCCGGGCCGCGCCACCAGCGCCGTGGCGGCCAAGCCCAGCAGCAGCAGGGCCCAGCCAGCCGGCTCGGGCACCGGGCTGGGCAGGCCGATGGGTGAGATCAGCGCCAGGCGTTCGGTCTGGTAGCCGGTGGCCAACAACAGGGCCAGTTGCGACGCATCGGTGCCCGGGGCGACGGCCTGGTTGCCGGCCAGTTGCAAGGTGTCGGCATCCACCAGGAAGGCCCGTTCGCCGAATTGGTTGACCAGCGACAGGTTGGTGCTGGCCACGCGCACCGGGTTGCAGCTGAGCACCAACGGGCAGTCCAGGTTCAGCGACAGGATGTCGCCCGACTGCAGCCCCTGGGCATCTTGCGGGCCTGCTGCAAACAAGGCGCGGTAGCCAGGCTCGGCCAGTACATTGTCCGGCAGCGCTTGTTGCACATTGAAGGGCAGCCCGGTGATCGCCCCCATGGCAAAGCTGAAGCTGTTCTCGAACAAGGGAATGCTGAGGGCGCCAGCGTTCAACGGCCCTGAATCGTAGAGCGGGCCGATGTCCAGGCCGAACACATTGGCGGCCAGTGCCTGCACATTGACATCGCCCTGCAAGATCAGTTCGGTGCGGTTCGACACCGTCACTGCCAAGCTGGTGGACGGCAGCACGCCCACGTTGCGCACATTCGATTTCAGCACCAGGCTTTGCCCCAGCGGCACGCTCAGCTGCTTGGTCGGCGCACCCCACGCGCCGTCGGCCAGCTGCAGTTGCACCGGGCTCAAGAAGTCAAAGGTCATCTTCGGCTGCAGATCAATGCGGATGGTCTGCGCCACATCCAGGCCCAGGCCCGCATTGATGCCCAGCAAGTTGTAGCCGATGCCCGCGGCATTGCCCACCAGCGGCACACCCACCGCCTTGGACACCAGGTTGCCCACATTGACGCCCAGCGACACGATGCCGTCGCGGCCCAGGCTGCGTAGCTGGGTGGCGGTGCTGTTGGCCGGGCTGGACACCGCGTCGATGTTGGGAATGTTCAGCCAGGCGCTGAGATTGCCGTCGAGCAGGGTGACGGTGCGCCGCAGGTCGACGGTCTCGTTGCCCAGCACGATGCGGCCATCGTTGTTGCGGTTGATGCTGGCCAGGGTGCGGGAGGCATCGCCGTCCAGCGGGCCCAGTGCCGGGCCGGTGCACACCCCCAGGACGCAGCCCCGCGCACCGACAAAGGCGTGCAAGCGCGCATCCAGGTCCACATAGGCCTGCAGCGTCGGGGAATGGGTGGTCAGCTTGGCCACCATGCGCTGGCCGTTCAAGATCTCCTGGTAAGCCGGCGCGCCGTAGCCGGGGATCTTGAAGCTGGTGCCCAGGGTGAAGGCACTGCCCACGGTGTTGGAGTAAGCCGCCGGCTCGGCGATGCGGGCCAGCACCGGGTACAGCAGGTCGTATGAGCCACCGTCGAACTTGGCGCCGTAGTTCAGCCCGAAGCTGCCATTGGTGTTGGCGCCGGCCTCGGCACCGCTGGGGCAGTTGGCCACCGGGCTGCAGGCATTGAACATGCCACCGTATTGCTTGCCGATATCGAAGGCCGGTGGGCCCAGGCGCCGGTTGATGTCCAGCAGCACCGCGTCGCCAGGCGCATACACACTCTGGCCCTTGAGTGAAAACACCGCCCCGAAATCGACCGCTGCGGCCGCCGGGCCGGCCAACACCACGGCGCAGCCGGCCGACCACAGCGGCCAGGCCGCACCGCGCTGCGGCGCCGGGCGGCTTGGCTGCGACCCTGCCGGCCGTGCAGGTGTCCGCGCTGAAAACCAGGTTGCTTGCCGCATGTCCATCTCCCGCCAGTCATGGGCCACCACAGTGGCGACCCTGGACTTGCAGCCTAGGCACCGCGGCCTTAGAGATCGCTTAGAGATCGGGCTGGCGGCCCTGGATCCGCCCGATGGCACAGACACAAACGCCACCCGGGTGCGCTACGGTCGTGGCGCCCTGCCCTTGCCGGTACGATCTGGCCGCAGCTGCGCTGCCACCGATGCCGTCAAACACATGCCGTCGGGCCAATCTGAAGAACCATGACGCATCCCCCGGAGTTGGACTACCTAGAGCCAGGGCGGCCGCCCGCCATGCTGCCCAGAATCTTCATCAGCGTGCCCGATGACCGGCACCTGGATGCCAGGCGCCAGCGCATCAAGCGGGCCATCTTGCGGATGATCGCCAGCCAGGGCTTGGCTGTGGTGGGGTTCGAGCCTGAGCAATTCGGCACCGGCGCATCCAAGGCCTTGTCGGCCTGGACGGTCGACCGTGCCCAGGCTTTGCTGCGCCAGTGTGACGGCCTGCTGGTGCTGGCCTTGGCGCGCCGGCATGTGCAACTGCCCGGGGCAGCGCCCGGGCCGGACGGCAGGCCTGACCTGCTGCCGCTGCCCACCACCTACAACCACCTGGAGGGCGCCATCGGCCTGGCGCTGGGCCTGCCGCTGCTGGTGGTGATGGAACAGGGCATGCTGCGCGACGGCATCTTCGACAGCGGCATCCAGCCCGCCGAAATTCCCGCCAGCGCCACGGCGGCCTGGGCCAGCAGCCGGGCCTTCCGCAGCCATTTGCCAGAGTGGCTGGGCCGCATCCAGGCGCGGCGGGATGTGTTTCTGGGCTACTGCAGCAAGGGCAGCCCGGTGGCCCTGGCGCTGCGCCGTGACCTGGAGCAGGCCGGCCATACGGTGCTGGACTGGGCACGCGACTTCAAGCCCGGCGGTGCCACCATCTTCGACGAGATCGAGCGCGCCGCATCGCTGTGCCGGGCCGCGATTTTCGTCTTCCCCCGGGACGACGAACTGGCGCCGCAAGCGCGTGCCAGGGCCAGCTTCACGGCGGTGCCGCGTGACAACGTGCTGTTCGAGGCCGGTTACTTCATGCAGGTGCGGGGCAAGGCCCGCGTGGCGATCGTGCGCGAGGCGGGCACCAAGATGCCGGCCGACCTGGACGGGGTGATCTACCTCGGCTTCGACAAGCGCAGCCAGCTGCAGGCGACCAAGCAGGGGCTGCGCCGCTTTCTGGCCGCTGCACTGGCCGGCCAGACCTGAATTGGCGCCTGCTGGCCCGCTGCCGACCAGGCGCCTGTGCAGCGCGCCCAGCCATGCCCCGCACCGTCCTTGCCTACCTTCAAAGACCCCTGCCCATGCCGACGGCCCCGCCCCCACCGCCGCACACGCTGGCTGCCAGCCACGCTGCCATGCACACCCTGCACACGCCCCGCTGCACGCTGGAGCCGCTGGTGGCGGACCATGCCGAGGCCATGTTCCAGGTGCTGGCCGACCCGGCGCTGTACGAATTTGAGAATGCAGCACCCAGCTCGGTGCAGGCATTGCGTGTGCGTTACCAGCGGCTGGAGTCGCGCTGCGCACCCGACGCCAGCCAGCTTTGGCTGAACTGGGCGCTGCGCCTGCCCGGCGCTGCGCTGGCCGGCGCGGTGCAGGCCACGGTGCTGCCGGGCGGTGTCGCGCTGGTGGCCTACGAGCTGGCCAGCCTGCATTGGCGCCAGGGCATTGGCAGCGCCGCCGTGCGCGCCATGCTGCAAGAACTGGCCACCCGCTACGGGGTGCACACCGCCGTGGCGGTGCTGAAGGCACGCAACCACCGCTCGGTCGGCCTGCTGCAGTACCTGGGCTTCAAGCCGGGCCTGCCAGATCTGCCGGCCGACTGCGTGCTGGATGCACTCGACAGCGACGAGATCGCCTTCCACCTGGCGATCGAGGCCGCAGGCGCCGCGCCCATTCCTAAGCCGGGTGCCGAACGTCCGCTGCAGGCTTGAGCGGCGGCGATGCAGGCGTCACCGGCGCTTTACGTTCACGCCACCTTGCCGCGCCATGACACCATGCCCCCCGCCTGACCACCCACCATGCTGAAGCCGCTGACTTTTGTGCTGTCTGATGACCCGCGTGCAGCCCTGTGCTGGCGCGCCGCGCTGGCCTTGCTGCTGGGCGTGGTCAGCTGGCTGGCGCTGATGCCGGCGCCGCCCAACATGACCGACCTGCTCTGGGACAAGCTGAACCACTTGCTGGCCTTCACCAGCCTGGCGCTGGTGGGGTACTTTGCCTTCCAACCCCACTGGCTGCGGCTGGCCCTGGCGCTGCTGGCCTATGGTGGGTTGATCGAGATCCTGCAGGCACGCACCGCCACCCGGGTGGGCGACTGGTTCGACCTGCTGGCCGACGCTGCGGGTATCACGCTGGGCCTGCTGCTGGCGGCGCTGCTGGCGCGGCTGGTGCGTGGGCCGGCGCAGCCGCGATAAGGGCCCGGGTTTACAGCGCTGGTGCTGGCAGGGGACGGCCCGGCCGGGTCTTGACAGCCAGGCCGTGCAAGCGCCTGCTCCACTGGCGTGTTTGCAGCTTGCCGTGTTTGCAGCCGAAATACGAAGCATTGGTCGCCGTGAAGCACAGACCGGTGAGCCTGCCGCTTCGGCGACAGCCGGCACGGCACAGCAAGCCATACTTTCCCATGGCCTCCGCTCCCGCACGCTCCACCAACCCCCTGCTCACGGCCGCAGTGCTGCCGACGCTCTGGCGCCTGGCGGTGCCCAACATGGTGGCGATGGTGGGCGGTGCGCTGGCCGCGATCGCCGAGACCGCGTACATCGGCCAGCTTGGTGTCGAAGCGCTGGCCGGCATCGCGCTGGTGTTTCCGCTGCTGATGCTGCAGCAGATGTTCTCCGGCGGCGCCATGGGCGGCGGCATCGCGTCGCTGGTGTCGCGTGCCCTGGGCGCCGGGCAAACAGCGCGGGCCGAGGCCTTGGTGGTGCATGCCCTGGGGATTGCGGTGGTGGCAGGCCTGGCCACCACCGTGCTGATGTTGACGCTGTCGGGCACCGTGTTCAGCTTGCTGGGCGGGCAAGGCGCGCCGCTGGCGCAGGCGGTGGCGTATGCCCACGTGGCCTTCATTGGCTCCACCGGCGTGTGGTTGCTCAACACCATGTCGGCGGTGCTGCGGGCCACCGGCAACATGCTGGTGCCGTCGATCATCCTGATTGCCGTGGGCCTGCTGCAAGTGGCGCTGGCCGGCGTGTTCGGCCTGGGCGCCGGGCCCATCCCGCGCTTGGGCATGCCGGGCATCGCCCTGGGGCAGGTGCTGGCCTATGCCGCCGGCTGCGTGGTGCTGGGCTGGTATCTGTACAGCGGCAACGCCCGCATCCGCCTGCGCCTGCGCGGCGCCACCTGGCAGCCGGCGCTGGCGCGTGACCTGTTGCAGCTGGGCCTGAAGGCCTGCGCCTCGCCGCTGCAGACCATCGGCACGATGATGATCCTGACCTGGCTGGTCGCGCGCAGCGGCCCGCAGGCGCTGGCCGGCTTCGGCATCGGCACGCGGCTGGAGTTTCTGCTGGTGCCGCTGGCCTTCAGCTTTGGCGCGGCGTCCGTGCCACTGATCGGCATGGCCATTGGTGCAGGCCAGGTGGCCCGGGCCCGCCGCGTGGGCTGGACGGCAGCGGCCATGGCCGGCCTGCTGCTGGGCAGCGCTGGCCTGGTGCTGGCAGTGGTGCCTGGCCTGTGGACTGGCCGCTTCACCAGCGACCCGGCGGTGCTGGCGGCAGCCGACACCTACTTCCACTGGGCTGGGCCGTTCTACGCCTTGTATGGCGCCGGGCTCAGCCTGTATTCGTCGGCCATTGCGGCCAACCGGGTGGGCGGGCAGGTGCTGGCCGGCACGCTGCGGCTGCTGCTGGTGGCCGTGGGCGGCGCGGCGCTGGTGGCGGCACAAGCGCCGGCATGGACGATGTTCGCGCTGGTGGCCGTGGGCATGGCCGCCTACGGCAGCGCGTCGATCTGGCTGGTGCATGCCACGCCCTGGGAGCCCCCCTTGCGGCCGGCGCCGGCCTGAACCAGCCAAGATCGCCAAGGCCCTGGCCACCACGGCTGGGCGACACTGCGCCGCGCAACGGTTGCGACCAGCGCAGCTGTTGGATTGCAGCACCACAGGCCACCACAGGCCACCACAGGCCGCCGGCTCGACAGGCAACCCCACCCCATGCGCCGGCCTGCTGCAGGCCATTGGCAACAACACCACTTCAACCCAGGAACACCACCATGCGCTTACTGAGTTTCACCACCGCCGACGGGCAAGACAGCTGGGGTGTGCAGGTCGCAGGAGGCATCGTGGAACACGCCCGCCTGGCGCAAGCAGCACAGTCACCGCATCCGGCGCCCAGCACCCTGCAGGGCTTGATCGAAGCCTGCGCCGCGTCACCCACGCTGACCGCCGCGCTGCAGGCCCAGGCCGCCGCGCTGCCACCCACACCCTTGGCCGGGCTGACGCTGCTGCCGGTGCTGCCCCGGCCGGGCAAGATCATCTGCCTGGGCGTGAACTATGTCGACCACGCCAAGGAAGGCGGCAACACCGTGGGCGACTACCCGGCGCTGTTCCTGCGCTGCAGCACATCGCTGCTGGCAGCGGGCGCGCCACTGCGCGTGCCGACGGTGTCGAGCAAGCTCGACTTTGAGGCCGAACTGGCGCTGGTGATCGGCCGCCGCGCCCGCTTTGTCAGCGAAGACGATGCGCTGGCCCAAGTGTTTGGCTACGCCTGCTTCAACGACGCGACGCTGCGCGATTACCAGCGCAAGACCGGGCAATGGACCATCGGCAAGAACTTCGATGGCACCGGCGCCTTTGGCCCCAGCCTGGTCACGGCCGACGAACTGCCGCCCGGCTGCACCGGGCTGCACATTGAAAGCCGGCTCAACGGGCAGGTGATGCAAAGCGCCAACACGTCGGACATGGTGTTCGGCGTGGCGCGCACGGTGTCGCTGCTGAGCGAGGCGCTGACGCTGGAGCCGGGTGACGTGGTGGTGATGGGCACGCCCTCGGGCGTGGGCTACGCACGCACCCCGCCAGTGTGGATGCAGGCGGGCGACACCATCGAGATCGAGATCGAAGGCGTGGGCCTGCTCAGCAACCCGGTGCGCTGAACGCCTGGCGCCGGCGCGCGGGAAGCTGTCCTACACGCCGCCCCGCTGCATGCCGCTGTGCTGCGGCGCCAGGCTGCGTGATAGTGCAGGACCCCTGCCCCAAGTGCCTGCCCGCGCCACTGCCCCGCCATGAAGCTCTTCCACTGCACCCAGTGCGCCCAGCGCGTGTTCTTCGAAAACACCAGTTGCCAGGCCTGTGGTGCGCAGCTGGGTTTTGTGCCCGCTGAGCACAACATGCTCGCCTTTGACGCCAGCCAGCCCGACGGCTGGCAGCGGCTGGGCAGCGACGGGCCGGCGCAGCGCCCCTGCGGCAACTACGCCAACGAGCATGTCTGCAACTGGATGGTGGCGGCCGACGACCCGCAGGACCTGTGTGTGTCCTGCCGCACCACCGACGTGATCCCGGCGCTGGGCAAGCCTGAAAACCGCCAGTACTGGCGCAAGCTGGAACAGGCCAAGCGGCGGCTGTTCAACACCTTGATCGGTCTCGGCCTGCCCACCCCCAGCCTGGCCGCCGATGCAGCGCACGGCCTGTCGTTCCGCTTTCTCGAAGACGTGGGCCAGAACGACCGGGTGCTGACCGGGCACGACGCCGGTGTCATCACGCTCAACATCGCCGAAGCCGACGATGCCCAGCGCGAGCAGATGCGCACCGCCATGCACGAGCCTTACCGTTCCCTGCTGGGGCATTTCCGCCATGAGTCCGGCCATTACTACTGGGACCGCCTGGTCGACGGCGCACCCTGGCTGGAAGAATGCCGCGCGCTCTTCGGCGACGAGACCCTCGACTACACACAAGCGCTGCAAGAGCATTACGCCAACCCGCTGCTGAACTGGCAAAGCCACTACATCAGCGCCTACGCCAGCGCGCACCCCTGGGAAGACTGGGCCGAATGCTGGGCGCACTATCTGCACATGGTCGACGGCCTCGAGACCGCCGCCGCCTGGGGGCTGCGTCTGGACAATGCCACGCAAGGTGAACCGCCGATGCAGGCGTTTGCGCTGGAGACCACGGCCGCATCGCTGGAACCGTCGCTGATCACGCAATGGCTGCCGATCTCGCAGTTCAGCAACGCCATGAACCGCAGCCTGGGCCTGCGCGACAGCTATCCCTTTGTGGTGCCGCCGCCGGTGGTGGCCAAGCTCGACTTCATCCACCGCGTGGTGGGCGCGGCTGTGCGGGGCGAGGTGGCGATGAACTTTCTGCCCTTGCCACTGGACAGCGCGCCGCT
>CAWJOQ010000024.1:0-6994 GCA_963844485.1 uncultured beta proteobacterium | reverse complement strand
CTGGGTCAGCGCCGGCATCCTGGCGAATGCGGCGCTGATCACCACCATCGGCTTCATCCTGAGCTGTGCGCTGTGCTTCGTGCTGGCGGTGCGCGGTTTCAAGTCGGCCGAGGGCCGGCTGGACCTGCGCGCCCGCGCCTGGCTCACCGACGCCCTGGTCGGCATGGCGATTGCCGCGCCGGTGTTCTGGATGTTCACCCAGGCGCTGGCGATCAACCTGCCCGGCCTCACCAACACCGGCTGGCTGTGATGCGGCCCGCACCCACCACTGGTCTGCAGGGGATTTGATGGACATCTGGAACAACCTGCTGCAGGGCTTCATCACCGCCGGCACACCGATCAACCTGCTGTGGGCCCTGGTGGGCTGCACCATCGGCACGGCGGTGGGCGTGCTGCCCGGCATCGGCCCGGCCACCGCCGTGGCCATGCTGCTGCCGATCACGCTGAAGGTGGAGCCCACCGCCAGCATGATCTTCTTTGCCGGCATCTACTACGGCGCCATGTACGGCGGCAGCACCACCAGCATCCTGCTGAACACGCCGGGTGAAGCCGGGTCGATGGTGACGGCGCTGGAAGGCAACAAGATGGCCAAGCACGGCCGTGCCGGCGCGGCGCTGGCCACGGCGGCCATCGGCAGCTTCGTGGCCGGCACCATCGCCACGCTGGGCGTCACCTTCCTGGCGCCGCTGATCGCCACCCATGCCGTCAAGCTGGGCCCGCCCGAATATTTTCTGCTGATGGTGCTGGCCTTCTGCACCGTCAGCGCGGTGCTGGGCCAGAGCACGCTGCGCGGCCTGACGGCGCTGGGCGTCGGCCTGGCCATGGGCCTGGTGGGCATCGACCAGATCACCGCCCAGGCGCGCTACACCGGCGGTGTGCCCGAGCTGATGGACGGCCTGGAAGTGGTGCTGGTGGCGGTGGGCCTGTTTGCCGTGGCCGAGGCGCTGTATGCCGTGCTGTACCAGGGCCGGGTGGCGGAGACGCAGAACAAGCTGAGCAAGGTGCACATGACCGCAGCCGAATGGCGCCGGTCCTGGCCGGCCTGGCTGCGCGCCACGGCCATCGGCTTTCCGTTCGGCACCATCCCGGCCGGCGGCAGCGAGATCCCCACCTTTCTGAGCTATGCCACCGAGAAGAAGCTCAGCCCGCACAAGCAGGAATTCGGCACCACCGGTGCCATCGAAGGTGTGGCCGGCCCCGAGGCGGCCAACAACGCCGCCATCACCGCCACGCTGATTCCGCTGCTGACGCTGGGCATCCCCACCAGCAACACCACCGCCATCCTGCTGGGCGCCTTCCAGAACTACGGCATCCAGCCCGGGCCGCAGCTGTTCGACACCAATGGCGCGCTGGTGTGGGCGCTGATCGCCAGCCTGTACATCGGCAACGTGATGCTGCTGATCCTGAACCTGCCGATGGTCGGCCTGTGGGTCAAGCTGCTGAAGATCCCCAAGCCGCCACTTGTATGCCGGCATCCTGATCTTTGCCACCGTGGGCGTGTACGGCATGCGCCAGAGCGCCTTCGACCTGGTGCTGCTGTACGCCATCGGCCTGCTGGGCGTGGTGATGCGGCGCTACGGCTTCCCCACCGCGCCGGTGGTGGTGGGCATGATCCTGGGCCCGCTGGCCGAGGCGCAGATGCGCAATGCGCTGAGCATCGGCGAGGGCAACTGGAGCGTGTTTGTCGAGCGGCCGATGTCGCTGTTCCTGCTGCTGGTGGTGCTGGCGGTGCTGGTGTTGCCGCGGCTGATGGCGGTGTGGAAGCGGCGGCGCGTGGCGGGCTGACAGGGGCGGGTCTGGCACCAGGCCACCAGCCGCATCGCCACCCCCCCCGTGTCAGGGGGTATCTCGTAGAAATCACTGATGCTGTCTCCCCTTGCGTGCGTATCGTGGTGGCTTCCACAAGCAGGAGGGTCCGATGCGACACATGACATCTTGTTTCCAGATGCGCGCTCGCCAGGTGGCCGCAGCAGCCTGTCTTGCGCTTGCGGGCCCGGCCTGGGCAGCAGTTCTGGTCGACGGCAACTGGTTCACCAATGACAACCTGCCCGTCGGGCCCGGTGACACCCTGCTGCCGACCAAGGGCCTTTGGGTCGGCAGCGGCGGCCCGGGCAGCCTGCAGGTGGACGGCGGCAGCTTTTTACAGGTGGCGTCGCTGGTGTTCGGCATCAACCAGACCGGCACGGGCACCGGCATCCTCACCGGTGCGGGCAGCCGCATCGAATTGACGGGCAATGGCTTCGACCAGGGCAGCCTGAACCGCTTTGAAGTGGGCGGCTGGGGCGCCGGCATGTTCACGGTGGCCGACGGTGCCTTGCTCGACGGCCGGGCCAACAGCGCAGCATGCCTGGGTGTGAACCATGCGTGCAACAGCTTCATCGGCAATGCGGCCGGCAGCACCAGTACCTTCACCGTCACCGGTGCGGGGTCGCAGGCCCGATTTCTGCGCAGTTTTGTCGTTGGTGGCCTGGCGGTGTTCCGCCCGCCGATCGACAGCTTCACGTTCGGCACCCCAGGGGGCACCACGCGCGGCACGGTGAACGTGCAGGCTGGCGGCACCCTGGTCACCGACTTCGTCCGCCTGGGCAATGCGCCAGGTGGCAGCAGCCCGACCGGCAGCGAGCGCAGCTTTGCCGATGTCAGCATCGATGGCGTCGGCTCGCTGTGGCGCGTGACTGGCGGCACGCTGGAGCCCACCCAGTACGCCAATGTGCAGACCGCGACCCACCGCAATGCCTGGGCCACGCTGGCAATGACCGGCGGCGGCGAGATGCGCATCGAAGGCGATGGCGCCCGCTACACCGTGGTCAGCCTCACCAACGGCGGGGGCCGCACCGATGCGCTGGTATCGGGCGCTGGCTCGCGGCTGCAGTTTGCCGGTCAGTCGGGCGTGCTCAACGTGGGGGGCTCGCTGGGCACGGCCACGCTGGACGTGCGCAACGGCGGGCTGGTCGACGGCATGTTCTACGCCGCCGTGGGCCGCGGCGGGTCCACCGCTGGCCTGCTGGTGGACGGCGCCGGCAGCCTGTTTCATGTCAACGGCACGGCCTCTGCCGCGGCCAACACCAACTTCGGCCCGGCTTACATGGACATCGGCCGAAGTGGTGGCAACGGCACGGTCACAGTCAGTAATGGGGCCCGCCTCGAACTGTTGACCAGCCAGGGCGCGGTCAACGGCAACGGCACGGGCATGGGCCTCGGCCGCGATGCGAATTCGGCCGGCACCCTGCAGATCACCGGGGGTGGGGAAGTGCTGTTGCGCAGCATCTCCGCAGCCCCGGGCACCGCAGCCGAGACTGACAACCCATCGGTGCTGGTCGGGCAAGACGGGTCCGGTGTGCTGAACATCAGTGGCGGTGGCCGCTTGCTGCTCGAGGGTGGGGCGGTGTCCACGTCCACCCACCGGCGCAGCACCTCGCTGTACATCGGCGGCCAGAGCGACTCGGCAGTGGGCGGCAAGGGCGTGGCCACCGTCACCGGCGCCGGGTCGGAGATCCGACTGACTGGCACTGACACCTTCATTGGCGTTGGCATCGGCCCGCAGGCCAGTGGCCAGCTCAATGTGCTGGGCCAGGCCGATGTCAACGCCATCGGCATGGGCGTCGGCCGTTCGGGCGGTGTGGGTGTGCTCAAGGTCGACAGCGCCAGCCTGTCCTTCAGCGGGCAGCAGACTGCTGGCAACTTGGCCGGTGCGTTCCTGACCATCGGCACGGGTGGCGGCATCGGTGTGGCACAGATCGACCGTGGCAGTGTGGTGACGCTCAGCAACACTGGCAGTGCTGGCGCCAGCTTGTCCCTGGGTGGCACCGCTGGCACGCCCAACGCCTTCCCGGGCGGTGACGGCAGCCTCACGCTGGCCGGTGGCTCGCGCATCAACCTTGTCGCTGCGCCTGGATTGGCATCGGTGAACGTGGCACGCGACGGCAGCGCCCTGGTCCGCGTGCGCGGTGCCAGCAGCATCGACGCCGGCGATGGCATTCTCACCATCGCCCGCAACAGCGGCAGCGACGGCACGGTGATCGCCTCCGAGGGTTCCAGCATCACTGCCGGCTGGGTCGGTGTGGGCGCCCGCAAGACCGCCACCGGTGACGAGGACGGCGGCACCGGCACCTTTGTGTTGATCAACAGCACGCTCAACGCCGGCCAGATCGTCATCGGCAGCAACGGCTTTCTGGGCGGCACCGGCACCATCAACGGCGTGGTCACCAACCGCGGCATCTTCGCGCCAGGCAACTCGCCTGGTCGGCTGGAGATCAACGGTGGCTTCCTGGCCGAGGCCGGCAGCCGGCTGATCCTGGAGGTGGAGTCCGACGGCAATGGTGGCTTCAAGACCGATGAACTGGTGTTCAACGCCAACCAGCCTGTCGACTTGCGCGGCTTGAACATCGAGTTCCGTTTCCTCGGCGCCACCGACCCAGTGGCGTTCAAGGACAGCGGCAAGTTCGACACCGACACCTTCTTTTTGGTGCAGGCTGTTGGCCAACCGCCAGGAACGCTGGACCACAGCTTCTTCGACCAGGTGACCTTCGAGGCCAGTGCACAGGCCTACAGCATCAGCGACTTCAGCTTCAGTGCTGCCGCTGGCGCCAGCGACTTCAAAGTGACGGCCGTGCCCGAGCCCGGCACCACCGCCATGCTGCTGGCTGGCCTGGCCAGCCTGGGCTGGCTGGTACGCCGCCGCAAGGCGGCCTGAACGGCAAGCCCTGGGGTCAGTCGGCCGCGCCCATCGCCAGCGCCCGCTGGCGCTGGGCTTCGTCGGCCGCCGGCGCACCCAGCGGCCAGCCCTGCAAGTGCTGCAGGCTCAAGTCGGCCAGGGCGCCGATCCAGTCGGGCCGGTCGTTCAGGCAGTCGATGAAGTCGAAGCGCTCACCGCCGGCATGCAGGAAGGCCTCTTTGGCTTCCATCGCGATTTCTTCCAGCGTTTCCAGGTTGTCGCTGGCAAAGCCGGGGCAGATGGCGTCGATGCGCTTCACGCCCTGCTCGGCCAGCAGCTTGACGGTGGGCTCGGTGTAGGGCTCCAGCCACTTGGCGCGGCCCAGCCGGCTCTGGAAGGTGACGATGTAGTCGTCGCGGCCGATGCCCAGCGCCTCTGCCAGCAGGCGTGCGGTCTTGTGGCATTCGCAGTGGTAGGGGTCGCCCAAGCGTCAGGCTGCGCGCGGGCACGCCGTGGAAGCTCATCACCAGCTTCTGGCCACGGCCCTGCCGCGCCCAATGCTCGCTGCACGCTGGCGGCCAGCGCCGCGATGTAGCCGGGGTCGTCGTGGTAGCGGTTGACGAAGCGCAGCTCGGGCATGCGGCGTGATCGTTGGGCCCAGGCCGCCACGGCGTCGAAGGTGCTGGCGGTGGTGGCTGCGGCGTACTGCGGGTACAGCGGCAGCACCAGCACCCGGGTGGCGCCGTCGGCCTGCAGGCCGTCGAGCACGCTGGGCACCGACGGCGCGCCATAGCGCATGGCGTGGCGCACCAGCACCGCCTGGCCGCGTTGGGCCAGCTCGGCCTGCAGCAATGCAGCCTGGCGCGCCGACCACAGCAGCAGCGGCGAGCCTTGGTCGGTCCAGATCGATGCGTACTTGGCGGCCGACTTGGCCGGCCGGGTGCGCAGGATCACGCCATGCAGGATCAGCCACCACAGCGGGCGGGGGATCTCCACCACCCGCGGGTCCCAGAGAAACTCGGCCAGGTAGCGCCGCAAGGCCGCAGGCGTGGGGGCATCGGGGGTGCCCAGGTTCACCAGCAGCACGGCAGTGCGCGGGGCACTGCCGTGGCGGTACGGGGGTTCTGCGGCAAACGTCATGGGGCGCGATTGTCAGCCATGCGCAGGCCCGGTCCGGCGCCTGGGGCTGATCGGCTGCAGCAGCGCGCGCCGGCGCTGGCCGCTGCGCTGGCTCAGGGCCGGTGCGGCACGGTGTCGGTGAAGCTCAGCAGCTCGAAGCGCACGCAGGGCGCCAGCGGGTCGGTGGGCGAACCGCCCAGGCCGATCGAGCCCGACCCGTGCAGCGTGCAGCTGCTGCGCCGCAGGGTCACCACCTCATCGCCACTGCCAAAGCGCACATAGGTGCCGTTGTAGCTGAGGTCGGTGAGCTGGAACACACCGCCGTGCCAGTCCACCCGTGCATGCGAGCGCGACACCCGGCTGTCGTCGACCAGAAAATGCGCCTGTGGACTGCGGCCCAGCACCACCGGCATGCGGTCACCGTCGAACACTTCATTGACGTTCAGCCAGATCAGCCGCACCGCCTCGGGCTCCAGTGTGTTGGTGACGGCACCAAACTGGGTTGGCGGCAGGTCGACGCCGCGGCGCCCACCCATCACATGCACCTGCACCGGCTCGGCGCGGCCGCGCAGGTGCATCGGGCCCAGCGACCGGAACCGGCTGCGCAGGTCGCCAGTCACGCCAGACAAGACCTCGGCGGTGATCAGGGTCTCGTTGTCGCCGGCATGGTCGATCAGCCGGGCCGACACATTCACGGCATCGCCAAAGCAATCACCGCCCATTTCCACCACCTCGCCGCGGGCCAGTGCCACCTGCAGGCGCAAGCCGCGCAGCCCGGCCGACGCGCCGCGCTCACGGCCGCGGCTGACCAGGGTGTCGAGCTCCTCGTGCATCTGCTGGGCCGACTGCAGGCCGTCGGCCGCGTTGGAGAACACCGCCATCAGGCCGTCGCCCAGGGTCTTGACCAGGGTGCCGCCGCAGGCCGGCACCGCACGGCCCAGCGCATTGACCGTGTGGGTGACCACCGAGGTGGCTTCGGCATTGCCCAGCGTCTCATAGAGCGCGGTGGAGCCCCGGAGGTCGGCAAACAGCACAGTGCGTTCAGCGATACGCGTCATGCAAACCAGTTTAATCGTGAAATCTGTCAGGTTTCTGGCGCGGCGCCCGGGTGCAGCGCCCATGAAAAAGGCCCCACAGCGGGGGCCTGGTTGCCATGGCGCGGGTCAGCGCCGCAGCCAGCGGTTCACAGGTTGTCCAGATAGGTGCGCAGTTTGTCCGAGC
>CAWJOQ010000023.1:0-11879 GCA_963844485.1 uncultured beta proteobacterium | reverse complement strand
GATGCGCGCCTGCCCGCGTGGCACCACCGGAAAGAAAAAGCCCACCACATAGACGCCCAGGTCCAGCAGGCGCGCAGCCAGGCGCTGGGCCAGCACCGCGTCGTGCACCATGATGGGCACGATCGGGTGTGCGCCCGGCTTGATCTCGAAACCGGCCGCCGCAATGGCCTGGCGAAACAACGCGGTGTTGGCCTGCAGCCGGTCGCGCAGCGCGGCGTCCGCCGGGCCCTCCAGCAAGTCCAGCACCGCGATGCTGGCCCCGGCAATCGCCGGCGCCAGGGTGTTGCTGAACAGATAGGGCCGTGAACGCTGGCGCAGCAGTTCCACCACCGCTGCCGGCCCGGCTGTGAAACCGCCCGAGGCGCCGCCCAGGGCCTTGCCCAGCGTGCCGGTGATGATGTCCACGCCGGCCCGGCCGTCGACCAGCAAGCCGCGGTGTTCATGGGTGCCGCGCCCGCTGGCGCCCATGAAGCCGGTGGCATGGCATTCGTCGATGGCCAGCAGCGCGCCATGCTGGTCGCACAGCCGGCGCATCACATCAAGCTGCGCCACCGTGCCGTCCATCGAAAACACGCCGTCGCTGAACACCAGGATGTGGCGCGCCCCGCCGGCGCGTGCCGCTGCCAGCTGGGCCGCCAGGTCGGCCATGTCGTTGTGGGCATAGCGGCGGCGCTCGGCCTTGCACAGGCGGATGCCGTCGATGATGGACGCGTGGTTCAGTGCATCGCTGATCACCACGTCGCCCTCGCCCAGCAGTGGTTCAAACAGGCCGCCGTTGGCGTCGAAGGCAGCGGCATACAGGATGGCGTCGTCGGTGCCCAGAAACCGCGCCAGCCGCTGCTCCAGCTGTCGTGTGCAGGTCTTGCGTGCCACAGATGAAGCGCACGCTGGACAAGCCGAAGCCGTGGCTGTCCAGCGCCGCCCGCGCCGCCGCCACCACCGTTGGGTGGGCCGACAGCCCCAGGTAGTTGTTGGCACACAGGTTGAGCACCCGCCGGCCATCGGCCAGCACCACCTCGGCGCCCTGCGGGCTGGCGATCACCCGCTCGGCCTTCAGCAGGCCGCCTGCTTGCAGCGCCTGCAATTCAGCCTGCACATGGGCCAGAAACTCGGTCGCAGCGGTCACATGCACTCCTGGTGTCGGTGGATCGAACGGTGTTGCACCATAGTGAACAAGTGGCGCCTGTTCAAGCCAGCAGCGCAAAGCCAGGCGTTGGTGTGGCCACCGCAGGCCTGCCACCCCCTGCGGCACAATCGGCGCAACTGCACACCACCCCATGAGCCTGGTCTTTCCGCACACCTTTATTCCGTGGTTCCGCGCCGTGGCGCCGTACATCCACGCCTACCGCGGCAAAACCTTTGTCGTCGGCCTGGCCGGCGAGGCGATTGCCGCAGGCAAGCTCAACAACTTCGTGCAAGACCTGGCCATCCTGCACGCCATGGGCATCAAGCTGGTGCTGGTGCACGGGTTTCGCCCGCAGGTCAATGAACAACTGGCCGCCAAGGGCCATGCCAGCCGTTACAGCCAGGGCCTGCGCATCACCGATGCCGTGACGCTGGATTGTGCGCAAGAAGCTGCCGGCCAATTGCGCTTTGAAATCGAGGCGGCGTTTTCCCAGGGCCTGCCCAATACCCCGATGGCCAATGCCACGGTGCGGGTGGTATCGGGTAACTTTCTCACGGCGCGGCCGGTGGGCATCGTCGACGGCGTGGATTTCATGCACTCGGGCGTGGTGCGCCGGGTCGATGGCTCGACCATCCGCCGCGCCATCGACATTGGCGCGCTGGTGCTGCTCAGCCCGTTTGGCTTTTCGCCCACTGGCGAAGCCTTCAATCTGACCATGGAAGACGTGGCCACCGCCACGGCCATTGCGCTGCAGGCCGACAAACTGCTGTTCATGACCGAGATTCCCGGCATTGCCGAGGACCGCAACGACCCCGACAGCGCGATCGACACCGAACTGGCGCTGGCCGACGCCCGCCGGCTGCTGGCGCAACTGCCGCCGCCGGCCCTGCCCACCGACCTGGCGTTTTATCTGCAACATTGTGTGAAGGCCTGCGCCGCTGGCGTCGAGCGCTCGCACATCCTGCCGTTTAGCGTCGACGGCGCCATATTGCAGGAAGTATTCACCCACGACGGCATCGGCACCATGGTGGTGGACGAGAAACTCGAATCCCTGCATGAAGCCACCGCCGACGACGTGGGCGGCATCCTGCAATTGATCGAGCCCTTCGAGCGTGACGGCACCCTGGTGCGGCGCGAACGCACCGAGATTGAACGCGATGTCGCCAACTACACCATCATCGAGCACGACGGCGTGATCTTCGGCTGTGCCGCGCTCTACCCCTACCCCGAGGCACGCACCGGCGAAATGGCGGCGCTGACGATTTCGCCCCAGGTGCAGAGCCAGGGCGACGGCGAGCGCATCCTCAAGCGCATCGAGCAGCGCGCCAGGGCGCTGGGGCTTGACAGCATCTTCGTGCTGACCACCCGCACCATGCACTGGTTCATCAAGCGCGGCTTTGCGCCGGTCGACCCCGACTGGCTGCCCGAGGCGCGCAAGCGCAAATACAACTGGGACCGGCGCTCGCAGGTTCTGGTCAAGAAACTCTGAATCCGACCCAAACCCCGCCACAGGAGACCCCCATGGCCCGCACCGTCCAATGTGTCCATCTGAAGAAAGAGGCCGACGGCCTCGACTTCGCCCCGTATCCCGGTGAACTGGGCAAGCGCATTTACGCCAATGTCAGCAAGGAAGCCTGGGGCCTGTGGCTCAAGCACCAGACCATGCTGGTCAATGAAAACCGGCTGAATCTGGCCGACCAGCGCGCCCGGCAATACCTGGCGCGGCAGATGGAGCGCTTCTTCTTCGGCGAAGGCGCCGACCAGCCGATGGGGTATGTGCCGCCGGCAGTTTGACGCACAGGCCGGACCGACAAGCGCGTGACTGGTTTCTGCAGATATACTCGCGCCACTGTCGATTCCACCGGAGCTGAATATGTCCTCACTGCAAGACCTGCTGGCACAACGTGCCGAGATTGAAAAGAAGATCGCGGATGTGCAGCGTGAAGAACGCAGCACCGCCATCAACAAGGTGCGGCTGATGATGGCCGAGTTTGGCCTGACCGCAGCGGATATTGCCGGCAAATCGACCACGCCGCGTGCGCCCGGTGCAGGCAAATCCACCGGCAAAGTGGCAGCCAAATACCGCAATGCCGCCACCGGTGAGGCCTGGAGCGGGCGCGGTCTGCAACCCAAATGGTTGAAAGCAGCGCTCGCCGCTGGCGCCAAGATCGAGGATTTCACCGTCTGAGGACGGGTTACTGCGCATACCGGCGCCCTGCGCGCCGAATAACGCCCGGCCCTGGCCGGGCTTTTTCATGGCTGCGGCACAGGCGCCGGCCGCTAGCATCTGCCTGCCCCATGCCAACGATCTGCATGCTGTTCACCGTGAATCCAGCCACCGCCGCCGCGCCATCCACCACCTTGTACCAAGCCAATGACAGGCTGGTGGTGGCGGTCCTGGGCGGTGGCCGGCGTGTACGGGGCCGCCGGCTGGCTGGGCTGGTCGCTGTCCGGCACAGCAGCGTTTGTCCATGCGTTCTGGCTTGCCCTGGGGGTCGCACTGGCCGTGCTGGTGCGCTGGGGTCAGGGCGCGTTGCCGGCACTGTTTGCCGGCGCGGTGGCATTGCAATGGGCGACCGGTGCGCCGCCGGTGTTGGCGTTCGGCCTGGCATTGGGCCAGGTGGCCGTGCCGTGGATGGCTGCACGCTGCTTGCTGCGCGCCGGATTCAACCCACAGCTGACACGCCGGCGCGACCTGTGGCTGCTGCTGGGCGTGGGCGGCCTGTGCACGGCAGGCACCGCGCTCTATGGCGCCAGTTGGCTGGCCGCCACCGGGCGCATGGCGCCATCGGCCTGGCCGCTGACCGTGCTGCAGTGGTGGTCGGGCGACACCCTGGGCTTGCTGCTGGCCGGCGTGCCGCTGCTCACGCTCGGCCGGCGCAGCCTGGCCAATGCCGTGGCCGCACAGCGCCGCCACTTCAGCCTGGGCTTGCTGGCAGGCGCTGGGGCACTGCTGGCAGCCAGCTTTATGACCACCGCCTGGCTGGGCCTGGGTGCACTGGCCTGGCTGCTGGCCATGCCGGTGCTGCTGTGCGCGTTGGCGATGCGCGCCGGCCTGGCCACGGCGTCGGCCGCCGTGCTGGCCATGTCAATGGGGCTGGGCGCTGCCACGGCGGCTGGCTTGGGGCCGTTTGCCCAGCTCGACCAGCTGCAGCCGGGCAGCGGCCAGCTGCTGTTGTGGACCGCAGCGGGCACGCTGGCCGCACTGATGCTGGTGGCCCATGCCCTGGCTGGCGAGCTGGTGCGCTTGGACGAACGCTGGCAACTGGCACTGGCCGGGTCGGACCTGGGCGTGGCCGACTGGAACCTGCGCACCGGCGAAAGTTTCACCTCGGCCTGCTGGCGCCGGCAGATGGACGACCCGCTTGGCGCCCAGGGCCGCAGCCTGGCGCACTGGCTCGACCAGGTGCATGCCGACGACCGCCCGGCCCTGGACGCGGCGCTGGCAGCGCACAGCACGGGTCACAAGCCCGGCGCCGGCCTGCAGCGTGAGCTGCGGCTGCGCCGCGGTACTGGCTGGCACTGGTTCGACCTGCACCTGTGCGTGGCCGAGCGGGATGCTGCAGGCCAGCCGCTGCGGGTGGTGGCCTCGCTGGCCGACGTGGGCGACCGCCGCGACGCGGCCGCGCGGCAGCAGCTGTCGGCCAGCGTGTTCATGCACCTGCATGAAGGCCTGGTGGTGACCGACGCCGACCTGCAGGTGCTCGACGCCAACCCGACCTACTGCCGCATCGTCGGCATCCCGCGCGAGGAATTGATCGGCCAGGTGCCAGCGCTGCTGCGCCCCGGCCTGGCCAACGGCCTGCACCGGCCGCAGCAGGCCAGCTTGTTTGCGGCGCTGCGCAGCCAGGGCCATTGGGTCGGCGAGGTGGTGGAACGCCGCCGCAACGGTGAACCCTGTGCGCTGCACATCACCGTCAGCACGGTGCATGCGCCCGATGGCGCGCTGCGCCACCATGTGCTGGTGGTCAGCGACGTGACCGAGCAGCGCCAGCAGCGCGAGCGCTGATGGAGCGCCAGGCCTATGTCGACGAGCTGACGCTGCTGCCCAACCGCGCCCGGCTCGACCAGCTGCTGGCCGAGGCCATGGCCGCCACCGACCGCGACGGCTACCTGCTGGCGGTGTGCTACCTGGACCTGGACCACTTCAAGGCCATCAACGAGCGCCACGGCCATGCGGCCGGCGACCTGTACCTGGCCGAGCTGGCCAAGCGCCTGCGCGGCGCACTGCGGGTGCGCGGCACGGTGTGGTCGGACGCCGCAGCGCGGCTGGGCGGCGATGAATTTGTGCTGCTGCTGCGCGCCGGCACGGTGGACGAAGCGCGGTCGGCGGTGCAACGTGTGCTGCGGGTGGTGGCCCAGCCGGTGGAAGTGCGGCCCGGCACGCCGCCCGAGACCGTGACCGCCAGCGTCGGCGCCACCGTCTACCCGCTGGACGCCAGCGACGCCGACACCTTGCTGCGCCATGCCGACCATGCGATGTACGGCGTCAAGCAGTCGGGCCGCAACGGCTTCCTGTTCTTCGACCCCGAGCACAGCCGCCGCACCGAAGAGCGGGTGACGGCGATCGGCCGGGTGCAGGACGCGCTCGACCGCCACGAACTGCTGCTGTACTACCAGCCCAAGGTCGACCTGCGGCGCGGCGTGGTGCTGGGTTTCGAGGCCCTGCTGCGCTGGAACCACCCGGAACACGGCATCCTGCCGCCGGCGCAGTTTCTGCCGCTGATCGAGCACACCGGCCTGTCGGCCCGGGTGGGCGACCATGTGCTGGCGCGCGCGCTCGACCAGCTGGAGAGCTGGCAGGACGCGGGGCTGGACCTCGTCGGTCAGCGTCAACATCACCGCCCGCCACCTGCAGGAGCCTGATTTCACCCAGCGCCTGGCTGAACTGCTGGCCCGCCACAGCCGCCCGCTGGGCCCGCGGCTGGAACTGGAAGTGCTGGAGACCGCAGCGCTCACCGACATCAGCTTCACCTCGGCGGTGCTGGAGCGCTGCGCCCGCCTGGGCGTGCGCTGGGCGCTGGACGACTTCGGCACCGGCTATTCCACCCTCACCTACCTGCGGCAGCTGCCGGTGCAGGTGCTGAAGATCGACCGCAGCTTCGTGCACAACATGCTGGCCGACCCGCAAGACCGCGCCATCGTCGAGGGCGTGATCAGCTTGTCACGCACCTTTGACTGCCAGGTGGTGGCCGAAGGCGTGGAAACCGCTGCCCAGGCCCGGGTGCTGCTGGACATGGGCTGCGAAGTCGGCCAGGGCATGGGCATTGCCGCGCCGATGCCAGCTGCCGAGGTGCTGGCCTGGGTCCGCAACTGGAAAGGCCTGTTTGCGCTGACCAAGGCCGGCGGCGCCGCAGCCAGCGCCGCACTGGACGGTGGCGGCAAGGTCGACGAGGTGCTGCCGCCACCCCAGGGCCAGGCGGGGGACTGAGCCCGCAGGGGAACGTGCCCGGCCGGCGCGGTACGCCCCCGGCGCCAGGCCGGCGGGTCCGAGTCGCTAGACTCGCCCGATGCTGCCCACCGGTTTCATCCAGGACCTGCTGGCCCGCGTCGACGTGGTCGAGGTGGTGGGCCGCCATGTCGAGCTGAAGAAGGCCGGCATCAACCACAAGGGCCTGTGCCCCTTCCACGGCGAGAAGTCGCCCAGCTTCATCGTCAGCCCGTCGCGGCAGACCTACCACTGCTTTGGCTGCGGCGCCCATGGCGACGCCATCCGCTTCCTGACCGAACACCACGGCATGGCCTTCATGGACGCGGTGCGCGACCTGGCCCAGCAAGTGGGCCTGGCCGTGCCCGAAAGCACCGCCACGCCCGAAGACCGCGCCCGCGCCGACGCCGAGCGCAGCCAGCGCGCCACCCTCAGCGACGTGCTGGCCAAGGCCGCCGACCACTACCGCGGCGCGCTCAAGGCCAACCCGCGTGCGGTGGCCTACCTCAAGAAACGTGGCCTCACCGGCCAGGTGGCCGCCCGCTTCGGCATGGGCTATGCGCCCGAGGGCTGGCGCACCCTGGCCGGTGTGTTCCCGGCCTACGACGACCCGCTGCTGGCCGAAAGCGGCCTGGTCATCACCAGCGGTGGCGACGCGGACGGCGGCGGCGAGGAAAAGCGCTACGACCGCTTCCGCGACCGCATCATGTTTCCGATCCGCTCGGTGCGGGCGAGGTCATCGGCTTCGGCGGCCGGGTGCTCGACGTGGGCGAGCCCAAGTACCTCAATTCACCCGAAACCCCGGTCTTCCACAAGGGCCAGGAGCTGTACGGCCTGTACGAAGCCCGCCAGGGCCTGCGTGCCAAGGGCTATGCGCTGGTGGTCGAGGGCTACATGGACGTGGTGGCGCTGGCGCAGTGGGGCTTTCCCAATGCGGTGGCGACCCTGGGCACGGCCTGCACCGACGAGCATGTGACCAAGCTGTTCCGCTTCACCGACACCGTGGTGTTCAGCTTCGACGGCGACGCCGCCGGCCGCCGCGCCGCCGGCCGGGCGCTGGAAGCCGCCCTGCCGCACGCCACCGACACCCGCAGCGTGCGCTTCCTGTTCCTGCCCAGCGAGCACGACCCCGACTCCTACATCCGCGACCTGGGCCCCGAGGCCTTCGATGCGGCGGTGGCGCAGGCCGTGCCGCTGTCGGCGCAACTGATCGCCCATGCCGGCGCCGATTGCGACCTGGCCACGGCCGAGGGCCGCGCAAAGATGCTGGCCCAGGCCGGCCCGCTGGTGGCGCTGCTGCCCGAGGGCCTGCTGCGCGAGCAGGTGCTGCAGACGCTGGCCCAGCAGGGCGGCATTGCGCCCGAGGTGCTGCAGGCGCACTGGGCGCGGCGCAGCGCAGCGCGGCGGCCTGCCGCTGCAGCCGCAGGCACGGCGGCCGACGCTGCCGGCGGCGCCAAGCCGGCGCGCCAGGCCATGCGGCCGGCGCCACGCAGCTGGCCGCCGCAATCCACAGACCGCCACCCGCTTGGACCGTGCCGCCTGGCTGGTGGCGCGCCACAGCGAGCAGTGGGCGGCGTTGCCCGATGCCAGCCACGGCATGCTGTGTGACCAGCCCGCGCCGCATGGCCTGTACTTCAGCGGCGTCGAGCGGCTGTTGCAGGAGCATGGCGCCATGGTGCTGGACGCGCTGCTGGCCGATCTGGACACCTTGCCCGACGCCGAGGCCATGGCGCCCCTGCTGGCCAGCATCCGCGCCGCCCATGCCCTGGACCCCGACCCGCCTGCGGCCGACCTGGCCACGGTGATCGGCCAGATCGAGTTCAGCGAACTGTCCGACCAGCTGAGCTTGCTGATCCAGTCGGGCGACTTGTCCGAGGACGACCAGCGCAACATCCGGGCGCTGTATGCCCGCCAGGCCGCGCTGAAGCTGGCGGGCGCCGCCGCCTGAAGACCTGAACGCATGGGGGTCTGTGGCCGGGGCCGCAGGGCGCCAGGACACCGCCAGACCGTGCTGAGCTGGCATCCCGCGCCGCGCCCTTTGACGGACAAACTGAAAATCGCCGATAATCGTGGATTGGTTGCATCGGCAAGAGTGACAGCAGTACCTCCGGTCCTGGCCACCCCTGACACGGGTCCGCATACGCGATAAGGCCAACACCCCCCGCAAGGGCTGCCCTGTAAAGACGTCCACGCCAGCTTGCCCGACCAAGCATGGACCCCCCGCCACCCGCCTGACCGGGCGCCCGGGAACACGCAACGCGCGCCAGCGCGCGGTTGCTGTTCGCGTGTGCCGGCGTCTGACGTCGGCATGTCCTGCTGGTCGACCCACCGCCTGCTGCCACACCATTCCACCGACGATCACCCGCCGATCAACTGTTGATCTCCCGCGCAAGGACCCGCATGACCGCCAAGAAGACCGACGCTGCTGCTGACAAGACCGCCGCCGACCCCAAGGCCAAGGTGGCCACTGCCAAGGCAGCCGCTGCCAAGACGATTGCCAAGGCCAGCGGGCAGCCCGCCGGCAAGGCGACAGCGCAGGCCGTGGTCGAGGCCAAGACGGCCAAGGCCAGCAGCAAGCCCGCGGCCAAGGCCGAAAAGCCCGCTGCCAAGACCGGCAAGGCCAAGCCCGACCCCAAGAAGTCAGACGACGATGATCTGAGCGACATCGACAGCGACTTCACCGAAGCCGAATCCGACGGCGACGCCACAGCCGACGAAGGCGTGGTCGAGGGCGTGGTGGAAGTGGAGGTGGAAGCCAAGGCCAAGCCGCTGCGCATGAAGGTCTCGCGCGCCAAGGAGCGCGCGCTGATGCGCGAATTCGGCCTGGACGAGACCACGCTGACCGAAGAAGAGGTCGCCAAGCGCCGGCTGGAGCTGAAGACCCTCATCAAGATGGGCAAGACGCGTGGCTTCCTCACGCACCAGGAGATCAACGACCACCTGCCTGAAAAGCTGGTCGACAACGAAATCCTCGAGGCCATCGTCTCGATGCTCAACGACATGGGCATTGCGGTCTACGAGCAGGCGCCCGACGCCGCCACGCTGCTGATTGCCGGCGGCTCCACCACCACCGCCACCGAAGAAGAAGCCGAAGAAGCCGCCGAAGCCGCGCTGTCCACCGTCGACAGCGAGTTCGGCCGCACCACCGACCCGGTGCGCATGTACATGCGCGAGATGGGCAGCGTGGAACTGCTGACCCGCGAGGGCGAGATCGAGATCGCCAAGCGCATCGAAGGCGGCCTGCAGTCGATGATGCAGGCCATCAGTGCGTCGCCCAAGACCATCGCCGAGATCCTGTCGATGGCCGACCGCATCGGCGACGGCAAGATGCAGATCAGCGAGGCGGTCGACGGCTTTGTCTCCAACGACGAGGCCGACGACTACGTGGCCGAAGAAGACTTCGACGAATTCGACGAAGAAGACGACGACGACGGCAACGGCGGCAGCAAGGCGCTGACCAAGAAGCTCGAAGAGCTCAAGACCCAGGCGCTGGAGCGCTTCACCCTGGTGCGCAGCCACTTCGACAAGATGCGCAAGGCCTACGAGAAGGACGGCTACAACTCGGCCACCTACGCCAAGTGCCAGCAGCAGCTGACGGCCGACCTGATGACCATCCGCTTCACGGTCAAGACCATCGAGACGCCTGTGCGACGTGCTGCGCTCGCAGGTCGACGACATCCGCCGCTTCGAGCGCGAGATCCGCAAGATCGTGGTCGACCGCTGCGGCATGTCGCAGGACCATTTCGTCAAGACCTTCCCGCCGAACATCCTGAACCTGGCCTGGGCCGAGAAGGAAGTGGCGGCCAACAAGGCCTACAGCGCCATCATGGGCCGCAACCTGCCGGCCATCCAGGAACTGCAGCAAAAGCTGATCGACCTGCAGAACCATGCCGTGGTGCCGCTGGACGACCTGAAGGAAATCAACCGCAAGATGAACGCGGGTGAAAAGAGCAGCCGCGACGCCAAGAAGGAAATGATCGAGGCCAACCTGCGGCTGGTGATCTCGATCGCCAAGAAGTACACCAACCGCGGCCTGCAGTTCCTCGACCTGATCCAGGAAGGCAACATCGGCCTGATGAAGGCGGTGGACAAGTTCGAATACCGCCGCGGCTACAAGTTCTCGACCTATGCCACCTGGTGGATCCGCCAGGCCATCACGCGCAGCATTGCCGACCAGGCCCGCACCATCCGCATCCCGGTGCACATGATCGAGACGATCAACAAGATGAACCGCATCTCGCGCCAGCACCTGCAGGAGTTCGGCTTCGAGCCCGACGCCCCGACGCTGGCCGAGAAGATGGAGATCCCCGAGGACAAGATCCGCAAGATCATGAAGATCGCCAAGGAGCCGATCTCGATGGAAACCCCCATCGGCGACGACGACGACAGCCATCTGGGCGACTTCATCGAGGACACCAACAACACCGCGCCGATCGAGGCGGCGATGCAGGCCGGCCTGCGCGATGTGGTCAAGGACATCCTCGACTGCCTGACCCCGCGCGAGGCCAAGGTGCTGCGCATGCGCTTCGGCATCGAGATGAGCACCGACCACACGCTGGAAGAAGTGGGCAAGCAGTTCGACGTCACCCGCGAGCGCATCCGCCAGATCGAGGCCAAGGCGATCCGCAAGCTCAAGCACCCCAGCCGCTCGGACAAACTGCGCACCTATCTGGACAACCTGTGAACCGCTGGCTGCGGCGCTGACCCGCGCCATGGCAACCAGGCCCCCGCTGTGGGGCCTTTTTCATGGGCGCGGCACCCGGGCGCCGCGCCAGAACCCGGACAGATTTCACGATTAAACTGGTTTGCATGACGCGTATCGCTGAGCGCACCGTGCTGTTTGCCGACCTCCGGGGCTCCACCGCGCTCTATGAGACGCTGGGCAATGCCGAAGCCACCTCGGTGGTCACCCACACCGTCACTGCGCTGGGCCGCGCGGTGCCGGCCTGCGGCGGCACCCTGGTCAAGACCCTGGGCGACGGCCTGATGGCGGTGTTCTCCAACGCGGCCGACGGCCTGCAGTCGGCCCAGCAGATGCACGAGGAGCTCGACGCCCTGGTCAGCCGCGGCCGCGAGCGCGGCGCGTCGGCCGGGCCTGCGCGGCCTGCGCCTGCAGGTGGCACTGGCCCGCGGCGAGGTGGTCGAGATGGGCGGCGATTGCTTCGGCGATGCCGTCAACGTGGCGGCCCGGCTGATCGACCATGCCGGCGACAACGAGACCCTGATCACCGCCGAGGTGCTCGTCGGCCTGGACTGCCGACCTGCACAGCCGCGCTTCCGCTCGCTGGGCACGATGCACCTGCGTGGCCGCGCCGAGCCGGTGCA
>CAWJOQ010000022.1:0-289215 GCA_963844485.1 uncultured beta proteobacterium | reverse complement strand
TAGTCTGCTTGGTTCATCTTTGGTCTTGCTGTCCGTACAGCCTCGTGATGGGTTCTCCAGCACGGCACGTCGGATACGTCTGCACTTGTGGCCAAAAACTCGACGGGCACTTTGCTGAATCCGAGTGCAACGCTTGCGGTGAATCTGCATCCACACGCGGTACCGACTCGGCGGTGGGCATCGGCGTCCAGTGATTCTGGCTCGCTAACTGCGCTTTGTGAATAACATCAATCCAACACCGGTAATATCCAATGAAATGCTGCGAAAGCGACGTGTCATGAGTTCGAATTCTGATTTGGCACACACCTCCCTTAGTCGATCTGCAAACGCAGTCTCGCGCCATCAAGGAAGATGTGCTGCGACGAATGGGCGACGTGATCGATGGTGCCCGTTACATCCTGGGCCAGGAGGTTCAGGAATTCGAAGAACAGTTTGCGGCATACTGCGGCACCGATCACTGCGTCGGGATGGCCAACGGCACCGAAGCGATCCACCTGGCGCTTGCGGGCGCTGGATATTGGCCGCGGCGACGAAGTGATCACGGCGGGCAACTCGTTCGCGGCAACAGCGTTCGCGATCGCACACGCGGGCGCCAACACGGTGTTTGTTGACATCGATCCGGCGGACTTCAATATCGACGTCACGTTGATCGAACAGGCGATCACCGAGCAAACCAAGGCGATCATCCCGGTTCACCTCTATGGTCAGCCCGCCAGGATGAAAGAGATTCGCGACATTGCAGACCGCTACAACTTGAAAATCATCGAAGACTCGGCCCAGGGTCACGGTGCCGAGATCGATGGCCAGCGCTGCGGATCGTTCGGTGACATCGGTTGTTTCAGTTTCTATCCCGGCAAGAACCTGGGCGCGTTCGGCGACGGCGGAGCCACGTGACCAACAGCCCGAGCTTGCCGAGAAACTGCGTTTGCTGCGCAACTATGGTCAGAAGCAAAAAGAACCGGCACGACCTGCTCGGTTTCAATAGCCGGCTCGATACGCTCCAGGCGTGCGTGTTGTTGTCCAAGATGCAGCACATCGAGAAGTGGACCGAGCAGCGACGCGGCGTGGCGGACTTGGTATCGCGAAGACCTTGCCAGACGTCGATTTGATGCTGCCGCAAGAGCACGACGACGTGCGTCACGTTTACCATCTGTTTGTCGTACGATCACCGCGACGTGACGAGTTGATCGCGTCGTTGGCGGCAAAGAACATCGCGTGCGGAATTCACTATCCCAATCCGCTGTGCACCGCCCAGCCCTTCGTCGATGCCCCCACGATGCCGCTGGGCTTGCCCGTCTGCAGCCAAGTCGCCAACGAGATTGTCTCGCTGCCGATGTATCCCGAGATGACGCGTGAGCAAGTCTCGCGAGTTGCTGGTGCAATCGCAGAGTTTGTCTTGACAGATCAACAAGTCGCCCAGCTCACAACTTAAGAATTCGTCATTCCACATCCAGTAATCACTTAATATGCCCATTCACACTCACGACGAACTGTCGTTGCACGACATCATTCATGTCGTCTTGCGTCATAAAAAGAAGGTGATGCTGTTTGGCGTCATCGCGATATTCAGCGGATTCCTCGTGGCCGTGATTCTGCCCGCCAAATTTGCCTCGGAATCGAAACTGCTGGTTTTGGTGGGACGCGAGAGCGTCGGATTGGATCCGATCGTCTCCACCGGAAAAATGATCAGTATGGAAGCGTCACGTGCGGTAGAGATGAAAACGGTGCGAGACTTGATGAGGTCTCGTGAAGTGCTGTCCAAGGTCATCGAGCAGTTGGGTGCCGATTTCGTATTGCAGCCGCCGGAAAATCCAGGCATCTACGATCATACGAAACGAATCGCGATGGATTCCAAGGATGGCTTGAAGAAAAAGATCAAAGGATTTTTCGCTAACGAAGCCAAAGCGGTTGGTGCCGGTGTTCAGCGGGGCGTGAGGATCTGGCGATCCAAGTCCTCGAAAACAGTATCGAAATCAACGGTTCCGAAAGAATCGTCCGTGATCTCGGTTATCGCCCAAGCCCGCAGCCCGAGTTGGCTCAAGCACTGGCAGCGACACTCGTCGAAGTCTACACCCATGAACGCGCGTCTGCATAGTACCGCGAAATCGGAAGAGTTCTTTGACCAACAAAAGCGGCTAACCGCAACGCAACTGAATGAGAAGCGCCAGCGACTCAGCGAGTTAAAGACCGACATGGGCATCGGCTCCATCGAAGCGGAGTTCCAACGGCTTGAAGAAGAAAAGGCCAACCTCGCGATGCTGCGTCAATCGTTGGCTCAGTGAAATGGCCGGTTCGATCGCGCACTGCGAGACCCTCGGAGTTGCGATTAATGAGGCCGACGAAGTCGTGTTGACCGAACGCTTCGAGAGGACATGCCCAATGCCGCCACGGAGGGCATTCGACAGCAACTTTACACTCTGGAAATCGAGGAAGGGAAAGCGTCGAAGCTGTACACGGAAAGTCACCCTGGCTTGAAAAAACTGCGTGAACAACTGGCTGGGATGCGAGAGCAATACTCAGAAGAGAAAGAAGACCGCACCGAGACCAAGTTCGCGTAACCTTTCACGCGAAGCCTTGGTGCTGGAACTGGATCAGGAGCAATCGACGTCGGCCAACTTGAAAGCGCAGGTCAAGGTGGTCGATGAGCAATGGGAAAACGTGCTGACAAACCTGAAGTGCCTCAACTCTGCGTCCAGCGAACTGGAGCAAGTGACCCAAGACGTGGCGTTCCTCGCCCGCAGCTATGACACCTACTCAGACAGTCTGGAACAATCGCGTATCGGCAGTTCACTGGAGACTCACAACAGATCAGCAACATCAATATCGCTCAACCGGCGTCCTATGTGGTGGAGCCGATCGGACCCAATCGGCCGTTGATCGCGACTAGCTGGACTGGCTTTGGCGATCCTCGGAGCGATCCATTAGCGTTCTCGATGGAGTATCTAGACGGCCGGATGAAATCCACTGTGGATGTTGAGTCGGTTTGGGAATGCCGGTCTTAGCGACTATTCCCAAGCAGCCCAATCCGGTAAAGCTTCCACCACGTTCGCCGGGAGTGCAAAGAGTGGTAGTTGAATCCGGAACCTCGGCGGCGACAAAGCGAGTTCGCGTGGCAAACCTCGATCCTCGTTATGTTTCGCTTGTTCGGCAGGCCCTCTCTTTGGAGCGAGTCGATCACATCCAAGATTCGTGCGTGATCGGTGTGATGAGGGCACCGCACTCGCGTCCGAAGGTACCAGTACGGTTGCGACGAACATTGCACTGACGGCGACGGGTCTCGACACCGGCCCCGTGCTACTGGTCGATGCGAATGATCGCAATCCGAGCTTGCACAAGACCTTTAACCTTGATCGGCGTATCGGTTTGCAAAACGCCCTGGCTGGTCAATACTCGCCATTGGAGTGTGTCACATCCTCGCCGATCGAGCATCTTTCTCTGGTACTCAATGGGCGGCTCGACGAAAGTGAAACCGCCGTCTTCTGCACGTCGTCTGCGGATCAAATCATCGCTGATTGGCGAGATGCGTTCAGATTGATCATCGTCGACCTGCCGCCAGCAGCATCCGGTGCCGACGCAGTGCTGCTGGCAAGCCGACTGGACGGCGTCTATTTTGTCGTCCAGACGGATCGGCTGGATCGAAGAGTCGCTGCATCGACGGTCGCGAGATTGCGTCACGCGGGTGTGAATTTAATCGGCGCGGTATGCAATAAGGTGACTGCGGGCAAGGGGAGCGTAGCCTGGTGATGACGAGTAGCCAAATTTCAGTTCCGATTCTCAAGGAATCTGAAACTGAATCCGCGACCGGTTCGCAATTCGCCGCGTCGCTAGCCGATCGTCAGGGCTCAGCGGCGCGTCAGGAAAAAGATTTGCATCGTTTGCAATAACATCTATCCGATGCTCACAAAAACCACGGCGTCGTTTGTCGGTGGTGCCGAGGTTCAGCAGGCAATCATTGGTGAGAGCATGCGTGACAACGGACACCAAGTCTCCTATGTCACGTTCATGTACTTGAGCGACCAAGGCGGAAATGACGAGGTCATTGACGCAATGCGCGTCCTTCAAAACCTACGCGGCCGAGGACGGATTACCGGGGCTACGAGCGATTTCGCCGCGTCTGACGACGATCTGGCAAGCACTCAAGCGAGCCGATGCCGAGGTGTACTATCAACGATGTGCCGATCGAGCGACTGGGATTGTCGCCCTATTTTGTCGTAAGTACGGACGGACATTTGTGCATTCCGGTGCCCATGACTCGGATTTTTATCCTCGACCAAACGTGCCCCTGCACAAGCACATCCCCTATCTCTGGGGACTACGTCATGCGGACGTGATTGTCGTCCAATCCGAGCAACAGAACACGCTCTTGAAAGAAAATTTCGCTCTCACGGGAACCGTACTGCCCAACGTCTATCCCGAACGTCCGTTGACAACCGCGCAAGGATACGTGCTGTGGGTTGGCAACATGCGATACTTTCGCCGTCCGCTGCTCGCTCTTGAAGTCGCCCGGCAATTCCCAAACATTCAATTCACCGTGGCCGATTGCCAGGCTATCCACGCTCCAGAAGGCAGTGAACTTTTCCAACAGGTCAAATTCCAGTGTCCAGCCTCTGGCAAAGCGCTGCGGGACGGCTTGCAGGCCGCACCGCCCAAGTCGGCTGGCAAGTCCAAAGCAGCTGCACCAGACGCCGCCTCAGCGGTGGCAGCCACCGCTGAGGCGGCTGCACCGGCCACCACCACGCCCAAGCCGGCCGCCCGCCGCGCCCGCAAGCCTGCAGCGCCCGCCGCAACGCCAGCTGCCGCCGCAGATGCAACGCCGGCGGCCGATGCGCCGGCCAAGACCGTGCGCCGCCGCCGCAAGGCCACAGGCGGCTGAGCCCGGCCCCCACCAGCGGCTGAGACCGGCGCAGCGCGGCCATTGAGGCCGGCTCAACCCAGGTACTCAGCCCAGGTACTCAGCCCAGGTACTCAGCCCAGGTAACGCGACACCAGGTGGGCCCGGTAATGCGCCGGGTTCAACACCTCGCCACTGGCGCGCACGCGCCAGCTCGTCGGTGGTCCAGCGGCTGGCCTGCTGCCAGATGTGGCTGTCCAGCCAGCCGAACACCGGCGCCAGGTCGCCTGCGTCGATGCTGGCATCCAGCCCGGGCAGGTCGCGCCGCATGGCGGCGAACCACTGCGCGGCGTACATCGCGCCCAGGGTGTAGCAAGGAAAGTAGCCGAACATCGATTCGGGCCAGTGCACGTCCTGCATGGGCCCGTCCTTGAAGTTGCCGCGTGAATCCTGGCCCAGCAGTTCGGCCATGCCGGCATCCCACAGGGCGGGGATGTCCTCGGCTTCGATTTCAGCATTCCACCAGCCGGCGCTCGATGTCGTAGCGCAGCATCACATGGGCGGCGTAGGTCAGCTCGTCGGCATCAACCCGGATCAAGCCGGGCTGGACCCGGGTGACCAGGCGCAGCAGGTTGGCCGGCGCAAACGCCGGCTGGTCGCCAAAGGCCTGGCAGATCATCGGCGCGAGCCGGGCGATGAAACCGGGGTGGCGGCCCAGCTGCATCTCGAAGCTCAGGCTCTGGCTCTCATGGATGGCCATGGACCGGGCCAGCGACACCGGCTGGCCCAGCCAGGCCCGCGGGCGGCCCTGCTCATAGCGGCCGTGGCCGGTCTCGTGGATGGCACCCAGCAGGCTGGTGATGAATTCACCGGTCTCGTAGCGGGTGGTCAGGCGCACGTCTTCGGGCACACCGCCGGCAAACGGATGGGTGCTGACATCGAGCCGGCCGCCATTGAAATCAAATTGCAGCCACTGCATCACCTGCAGACACAGCTGGCGCTGGGCCTCCAGCGGAAACGGCCCTTGCGGCAGCAGCACCGTTTGCTGCTGCTGGCGCGCCTGCACCTGCTGCACCAGGCCGGGCAGCCACTGGCGCAGGTCGGCAAACAGCGGGTCGAGGCGGGCGCAGGTCATGCCGGGCTCGAAGCGGTCCATCAGCGCGTCGTAGGGCCGCAGGCCGCTGCGCTGCGACAGCAGCTGCGCTTCTTCACGGGCAGTGGCCACCACTGCGCGGAAATTGACCAGAAATCCGGCCCAGTCATTGGCCGGGCGCTGCTGGCGCCAGGCCTGGCCACAGCGTGAGGTGGCCAGCTGGCACCGCTGCACCAGGGCTTCGGGCAGGGCATTGGCAGCGCGCCATTCACGCGCCATCTCGCGCAGGTTGGCGCGCTGGAAGTCGTCCAGCGGCTCGTCCGCCGCCAGCACCAGGGCCTGCGCCAAGGCTGGGTCGGTGCGGACCTGGTGCATCACGGTGGCCACTTCGGCCAGCGCCGCAGCGCGGGCGTCGGCACCGCCGGCGGGCATCACGGCGGCTTCGTCCCAGTAGGCCATGGCCTGCAGATGGTCCAGGTTGTGCAGGCGGGTGAAGCTGCGCGCCAGCTGGTCGTAGGCAGGGGTGGCATGGGGCATGGTGGGGCGGCCCAGGGGGCCGGCAGCAAGGGCGAGACGCCAATTCTGCGGGGCCTGGCGGTGCTGCCTGTCCCCCTGAAAGAGCGGGTTTCGGGGGGTGTTCAGCCCGGCGCGGCCGGAAACACCCACAGCAACAGCGCCGTCATGGTGATGTAGCGGGCACATTTGCCAATCGCCATGTAGGCCACGCAGGGCCAGAAGGGCAGGCGCAGCCAGCCGGCCACGGCACACAGCGGGTCGCCCACGCCCGGCAGCCACGACAGCAGGCAGGCCTTGGCACCAAAGCGCCGCAGCCAGCTGATCGTCCGCAACTCGCTGCTTTTGTGGGTGACACGTTCATAGGCGCGCTCGGCGCCGTAGCCCATCCACCAGCTGATGGCGCCGCCGATGGTGTTGCCCAAGGTGGCCACCCCCACCGCCGGCCAGAACAAGGCCGGGTTGAGCTTGACCAGGCCGAACACCGCTGGCTCCGAGCCCAGCGGCAGCAGTGTGGCCGACAGCAGCGACACCACGAACACCGTGCTGAGGCCGACTTCCGGCAAGGCCAACAAGGCCAACAGCGACGCCAAATGGGCTTCGAACCAGGCTTCCATGGGCAGCGATCATAGGCAGGCCGGCCAGCGCCGATCGGGCCGCTGGCCGCCGCTATACTCTGCCTCCTTTTTCAGCAGCCAGCGCTGCAACCAACCCCTTCGTGCACCCCATGCAAATCGGCCCCCATGTGCTGGCCGAACCGGCTGTTTGTCGCCCCCATGGCGGGGGTGACCGACCGGCCGTTCCGCCAGCTGTGCCGGCAACTGGGGGCGGGCTATGCGGTGAGCGAGATGGTCACCTCGCGCAAGGACTTGTGGACCTCGCTGAAGACCAGCCGGCGGGCCGACCACAGCGGTGAGCCTGGCCCGATCGCGGTGCAGATTGCCGGCACCGATGCGGCGATGATGGCCGAGGCGGCGGCCTACAACGTCGACCGCGGCGCGCAGATCATCGACATCAACATGGGCTGCCCGGCCAAGAAGGTGTGCACCAAATGGGCCGGGTCGGCGCTGATGCGCGACGAAGCCCTGGCGATCGCCATCGTCGAGGCGGTGGTGGCCGTGTGCGCGCCACGCGGCGTGCCGGTGACGCTGAAGATGCGCACCGGCTGGTGCCATGCCGAGCGCAACGCCGTGGCGCTGGCACGCGCGGCCGAGGCGGCCGGCGTGGCCATGCTGACGGTGCACGGCCGCACCCGCGAGCAGGGCTACACCGGCGCGGCCGAATACGACACCATCGCCGCCGTCAAGGCCGCGGTGCGGGTGCCGGTGGTGGCCAACGGCGACATCGACAGTGCGGCCAAGGCGCAGCAGGTGCTGCAGCACACCGGCGCCGACGCGCTGATGATCGGCCGCGCCGCCATGGGCCGGCCCTGGATCTTCCGCGAGATCGCGCATGAACTGGCCACCGGCCAGGTGCTGCCTGCACCGCCCACCCTGGACGTGAAACAGTGGCTGGTGGAGCACCTGCACCAGCACTACGGCCTGTACGGTGAATTCACCGGCGTGCGCAGTGCGCGCAAGCACATCGGCTGGGCCGCGCGCGGCCTGCCGGGCGGCGAGACCTTCCGCCAGGCCATGAACCGCCTGGACGATGCCCGCGCGCAGGTCGACGCCGTCTGCGACTACTTCGACAACCTGGCCCTGGCCCACACCTTGCTGCCCACCGCCGTGGCGGCCAATGACGGCCTGATGGCCCTGCAAGCATGAGCAAGAAAAAAATCGAGGACTGCATCCGCGACAGCCTGGAGCAGTACTTCCGGGACCTGCGCGGCACCGAGCCGCATGCCGTGCACAACATGGTGATCGGCACGGTGGAAAAACCGATGCTCGAGGTGGTGATGAAGCATGCCGACGGCAACCAGAGCAAGGCCGCCGAATGGCTGGGCATCAACCGCAACACCTTGCGCCGCAAGCTGCTCGACCACAAGCTGATGTGATGACCCACCCCCGCAGCGCCTGCGGCGCTCCCCCTCCAGGGGGCGCCGCCTGCAGCCCGGCAGAGCCGGTTCTGCGGCGGGCGCTTGCTGACGTAGCGGCATGGCCGCCTTCCCTTTCGAGATCGACCTCGCAATGACCACTGCCCTGCTGTCCGTGTCCGACAAGACCGGCATCCTCGACTTCGCCAGCGCGCTGCATGCGCGTGGCGTGAAGCTGCTGTCCACCGGCGGCACTGCGCGCCTGCTGGCCGACGCCGGCCTGCCCGTCACCGAGGTGGCCGAGGTGACCGGCTTCCCCGAGATGCTGGACGGCCGGGTCAAGACCCTGCACCCGCGCATCCACGGCGGCCTGCTGGCCCGGCGTGACGTGCCGGCCCACATGGCCGCCCTGGCCGAGCACGGCATCGCCACCATCGACCTGCTGGTGATCAACCTCTACCCGTTTGCCCAGGCCACCGCCCGGCCCGACTGCACGCTGGAAGACGCGATCGAGAACATCGACATCGGCGGCCCGGCCATGCTGCGCGCCGCGGCCAAGAACTGGGCCGATGTGGGCGTGGTGATCGACCCCGCCGACTACCCCGCAGGTGCTGGCCGAGCTGGACGCCGGCGGCCTGACCCGCGCCACCAAGTTCAGCCTGGCGCGCAAGGTGTACGCCCACACCGCCGCCTACGACGGCATGATCACCAACTACCTCAGCGCCCTGGCGCCCGGCGCCGAAGAGCGGCCCGCTGCCGTGCCGCAGCGCGCCGACTACCCCGAGGTCTTCAACCTGCAACTGGTCAAGACCCAGGACATGCGCTACGGCGAGAACCCGCACCAGAGCGCGGCCTTCTACCGCGAGCTGAAGCCCGCCGCCGGCACGCTGGCGCAGTGGCAGCAGCTGCAGGGCAAGGAACTGTCGTTCAACAACATCGCCGACGCCGACGCCGCCTGGGAATGTGTCAAGACCTTCGACGAGCCGGCCTGCGTCATCGTCAAGCATGCCAACCCCTGCGGCGTGGCGGTGGGCAGCAGTGCTGTCGACGCCTACCTGAAGGCGCTGAAGACCGACCCCACCAGCGCCTACGGCGGCATCCTGGCGCTGAACCGCCCGCTCGACGCCGACGTGGTGGCCGCCATCAATGCCGCCAAGCAGTTCGTGGAAGTGGCGCTGGCACCATCGGTCACGCCCGAGGCGCGTGCGCTGCTGGCCGCCAAGCCCAACCTGCGCCTGCTGGAAGTGCCGCTGGCGCCGGGCGGCAACCTGCTTGACTTCAAGCGTGTGGGCGGCGGCATGCTGCTGCAGAGCGCCGACGCCAAGAACGTGGCGCCGGCCGAGCTGAAGGTGGTGACCGCCCTGCAGCCCACGCCGCAGCAACTGGCCGACCTGCTGTTTGCCTGGAAGGTGGCCAAGTTCGTCAAGAGCAATGCCATCGTGTTCTGCGGCGGCGGCGCCACGCTGGGCGTGGGCGCCGGCCAGATGAGCCGCATCGACTCGGCCCGCATCGCCAGCATCAAGGCCGGCAATGCCGGGCTGTCGCTGGCCGGCAGCGCGGTGGCCAGCGACGCCTTCTTCCCGTTCCGCGACGGGCTGGACGTGGTCATCGACCAGGGCGCGGGCTGCGTCATCCAGCCCGGCGGCTCGATGCGCGACGCCGAGGTCATCGCCGCTGCCAACGAGCGCGGCGTGGCCATGGTGTTCACCGGCACCCGCCACTTCAGGCACTGACGCAGACGGCGCGCCCGGCGCCGGGCCAACCCGGCTGGCCCCGCGCTTGCATGCCCCGGGCGACAACCCCGATTGCCGCACCGGTTTGATGCGCTGATGATGGCGCCGCTTTCCCGGTCCTGTTGCCGCCCAAGATGCCCCTCTGTCGCTCTGCCATCCGTCACTGCCTGGCGCTGTTGTTGTCCCTGGTCCTGATGCACAGCGCCGCCGCCGTGGCGCCGGTGGCCACCGGCACCTGGGAACATGCGCTCTCGGCCTTCCAGCCGCCCAAGTACCCGCGTGGTTTCAGCCACTTCGCCTACGTCAACCCGCAGGCGCCCAAGGGCGGCACGCTGAACCTCAGCAACCCCGACCGCCGCAACAGCTTCGACAAGTGGAACCCCTACACCATCAAGGGTGTGGCGCCGGCGGCGATGCGCACCTTCATCTTCGAGACCCTGGGCTTTGTGGCGATGGACGAGCCCAAGGCGGTGTACGGCCTGATCGGCGAAGAAGTCATGGTCGCCGCCGACATGGCCGCCGTGACCTGGCGCATCCACCCGCAGGCACGCTTTTCCAATGGCGATGCGGTCACCGCCGCCGATGTGGTGCACAGCTTCCGGCTGATGACCAGCCCGCAGGCATCGCCTGAATACGCCCTTGCGCTGGCCCCGATCGCCCGGGCCGTGGCGGTGGACGCCCGCACCGTGCGCTTCGATCTGAAAGAGCCGGGCCTGGACGCGGTGTTCACCACCGCCGAACTGCCGGTGTTCTCGGCCAAGTGGGGCGCGGGCAAGAAGTTCGACGAGATCGTCACCGACATGCCGATTGCCACCGGCCCGTACGTCATCGACAAGTTCCAGATGCCGCGCCGACTGGAACTGCAGCGCCGCAATGACTACTGGGCCAAGGACCTGCCAGTGCGGCGTGGCTTCTACAACTTCGACCGCATCATCTACCGCATGTACGGCGACCAGGACGTGCGCCGTGAAGGCTTCAAGGGCGGCGAGTTCGACCTGTACAAGGAATACCGCGCCAGCCAGTGGGTGCGCAGCCACCGCGGGCCGAAGTGGGAGAGCGGGCGCATCGCCAAGCAGACCTACACGGTCAGCACCGGCAGCATGCCGCAGGCCATGAACCTGAACCTGCGCCGTGCCAAGTACCAGGACATCCGGGTGCGTGAAGCCATCCTGCGGGCCTACGACTTCGACACGCTACAACCGCTACGGCACCTTCGATGCCAGCGACAGCCTGTTCAACAACACCGACTTCGCAGCCCAGGGCGACCCCAGCCCGGCCGAGCTGGCACTGCTGGAGCCCCACCGTGCCGAGCTGCCAGCGGCGGTGTTCGGCCCGCCGTTTCGCATGCCGCGCTACGGCAGCAGCCCACATGCGCTGCGCGACAGCCTGCGCCGCGCGCAAGAGCTGCTGGCCGAGGCCGGCTGGAAACCCGGCCCCGACGGCTGGCTGCGCAATGCCGCTGGCGACAAGCTGACGGTGGAAATGCTGGAGCCCAGCCAGACCGGCCGCTTGCCTGAATTTGCCCGCAACCTGAAGAAGCTGGGCATCGAATACACCGAGCGTCTGGTCGACTTTGCGCTGTACCGGCGCCGGCTGGCCGCCTTCGACTACGACATGGTCATCATCGTCGAGCCGAAGTTCACCCTGCCCGATGCCGGCACCGTGGGCAACCTGTACGGCAGCGAATCGGCCAAGAAGGAAGGTGGTTCGAACTTCCGCGGCGTGCAGAGCAAGGTGGTCGACATGCTGATCGAGCGCATCGCCAAGGCCGACAGCCTGGACGAACCTGCGCACCGCCGCCCGGGCGCTGGACCGGGTGGTGATGTGGCAGTACTACGGCATCCCGATGCTGTATTCGCGCAGCCAGAATGTGTCGTACTGGAACCGCTTCGGCATCCCTGCCAACCAGGCCAGCTACATGGACATCGACACCTTCATCGAGTCCTACAGCCAGCCCTGGCCGCTGATGACCTGGTGGGACAAGGCCCTGGCGCCCAGCCAGGCACCGATCCCGGCCTTCAAGGAATGAGGCGCTGACCATGTTCATCTACATCCTCAAGCGCATCCTGCTGATGGTGCCCACGCTGCTGGGCGCGCTGACCATCACCTTCATCGTGATGCAGTTTGTGCCCGGCGGGCCGGTCGAGCAGATCCTGGCCGAAGCCCAGGCCGGCGCATCGGCCGGTGGCGAGGGCTACCGCGCCGGCCGCGACATCGACAAGAAGCAGATCGAGGAGCTGAAGAAGCTCTACGGCTTCGACAAGCCGGTGCATGTGCGCTACTGGGAGATGCTGGTGAACTTCGCCCGCTTCGACCTGGGCCGCAGCTTCATGCACAACAAGGACGTGTGGACCCTGATCAAGGAGAAGCTGCCGGTCTCCATCAGCCTGGGGCTGTGGAGCTTCTTGCTGGCCTACCTGGTGAGCGTGCCGCTGGGCATTGCCAAGGCCGTGCGCGAGGGCAGCCGCTTTGACACCCTGACCACCCTGGTGGTGCTGACGGGTTACGCCATCCCGGGCTTTGTGCTGGGCATCCTGCTGATCGTGCTGTTTGCCGGCGGCACCTTCTACGACTGGTTTCCGCTGCGCGGCCTGACCAGCGACAACTGGGCCGAGCTGGCCTGGCCGGCCCGCATTGCCGACTATTTCTGGCACCTGACCCTGCCCCTGATCTGCCTGACCATCGGCGCCTTTGCGGTGACCACCATGCTGACCAAGAACACCTTTGTCGAAGAGATCCGCAAGCAGTACGTGCTGGTGGCCCGCGCCAAGGGCTTGTCGCAGCAGCGGGTGCTCTACAAGCACATCTTCCGCAATGCGCTGATCCCGCTGGTCACCGGTTTTCCGGCGGCCTTTGTCGGCGCCTTTTTTGCCGGCAGCGTGCTGATCGAAACCCTGTTCAGCCTGGACGGCCTGGGCCTGCTGGGCTATGAGGCGGTGATCCGGCGTGACTACCCGGTGGTGCTGGGCTCGCTGTACCTGTTCACCCTGATCGGCCTGGTCGTCAAGCTGGTGAGCGACCTGCTCTACCGCGTGGTCGACCCGCGGGTGCAGTTCGGGAGCGTGGCGAAATGAGCAGCACCGACCTGGCCGCCAACCCGGCAGCCGGCAAGCCAGCAGCACCGCCGCAGCAGCCCGACAGCGCGCCGCAGGCCGACACCTGCGCGCCGCACGCGGCACCTCGCCCAACCAGCGCGCCTGGGCACGCTTTCGGCGCAACCGGCTGGGCTATGCCTCGCTGTGGCTGTTCATCGCTGCTGCTGGTGACCACCACCCTGGCCGAGCTGGTCAGCAACGATCTGCCCTACGTGGCGCGCATCAATGGCCAGCTGATCTTCCCGGTGGTCGACAACCCCCCGGAGCAGGCGCTGGGCGGCGACTTCGTCACCCCCACCGACTGGAAAGACCCGTTCATCAGCCAGCTGCTGGCACAGCCCGGCAACTGGGCGGTGGGCGCGCCCAATCCGCATTCGGCCACGTCCACCGACTACTTCGCCAAGCTGCCGCCACCGGCCCGGCCCAGTGGCGAGAACTGGCTGGGCACCGACGCACAGGGCCGCGACATGCTGGCGCGCCTGGTCTACGGCTTTCGGGTCAGCATCTGGTTTGCACTGGCGCTCACCATCTCGGGCACGCTGATCGGCGTGGCCATGGGCGCGCTGATGGGCTACTTCGGCGGCCGCACCGACCTGGCGCTGCAGCGCCTGATCGAAATCTGGGGCGCCATCCCCGAGCTGTACCTGCTGATCATCTTTGCCTCGATCTTCGAGCCCAGCCTGCTGCTGCTGTTGCTGTTGCTGAGCCTGTGGGGCTGGATGGGCCTGTCGGACTATGTGCGCGCCGAGTTCCTGCGCAACCGCAACCTTGAATTCGTCAAGGCCGCACGCGCGCTGGGCCTGAGCAACGGCCAGATCATCTGGCGCCATGTGCTGCCCAATTCCCTGACGCCGGTGATCACCTTCCTGCCCTTCCGCATGAGCGCGGCCATCCTGGCGCTGACCTCGCTCGATTTCCTGGGCCTGGGCGTGCCCGCCAGCACGCCCAGCCTGGGCCAGCTGCTGCAGCAGGGCAAGGCCAACCTCGACGCCTGGTGGATCATCGTGCCCACCTTTGTGCTGCTGACGCTCACCATGCTGCTGCTCACCTTCATCGGCGACGCGCTGCGCGATGCCTTCGACACGCGGAAGTCTTGAGATGAGCACCTTGCTGGAAGTCGACAAGCTGACGGTGCGCTTCGGCACGTCCACGGTCGTCAACGACGTGTCGTTCACCATCGCCGCCGGCGAGAAGTTTGCGCTGGTGGGCGAATCGGGCTCGGGCAAGAGCATCACCGCGCTGAGCGTGCTGCGCCTGGTCGATGCGGCCACCAGCAGCGGCGCCATCCGCTTCGACGGCGTCGACCTGATGACCCAGACCGAGCGCGCAGATGCGCGGCCTGCGCGGCGCCAGCATCGGCATGATCTTCCAGGAGCCGATGACCGCGCTGAACCCGCTCTACACCGTGGGCAACCAGATCGGCGAGGTGCTGGAGCTGCACGAGGCCCTGCGCCCCAACGCGGCGCGGGCACGTGCCATCGAGCTGCTGGCGCGCACCGGCATCCCCGAGCCCGAGCGCCGGGTCGACGCCTACCCGCACGAGCTGTCGGGCGGCCAGCGCCAGCGCGCCATGATCGCCATGGCCCTGGCCTGCCGGCCGCGCCTGCTGATCTGCGACGAGCCCACCACCGCGCTCGATGTCACCATCCAGGCCCAGATCCTGGCCCTGCTGGACGAACTGCAGGCCGAGATGGGCATGGCCCTGCTGTTCATCACCCACGACCTGAACCTGGTGCGCCGCTTCACCCACCGCGTGGGCGTGATGGAGCGTGGCCAGCTGGTGGAGATTGGCGACACCGCCGCAGGTGTTCGACCAACCCGCAGCACCCCTACACCCAGCGCCTGCTGGCCACCCGGCCCGCAGCGCGTGGTGCAGCCGCTGGCGGCCGACGCGCCGGTGCTGGTGCAGGCCAAGGCCGCCGAGGTGCAGTTCACGCTGTCCACCGGCTGGTTCAGCAAGCGCCAGTTCCGCGCCGTCAAGCAGGCCACGCTGCAGCTGCGCCGCGGCGAGACGCTGGGCATCGTCGGTGAATCGGGCTCGGGCAAGACGACGCTGGGCATGGCCCTGCTGGCGCTGCAGCCGCTGGCCAGTGGCGAGGTGTGGCTGGACGGCACACGCATCGACAACGCCGACCGCAGCCCGCTGCGCGCGATGCGCAAGCGCATGCAGGTGGTGCTGCAGGACCCGTTTGCGTCGCTGTCGCCGCGCATGACGGTGGGCCAGATCGTCGGCGAGGGCCTGGCCCTGCACCAGCCCGAGCTCAGCCCCGCGCAGCGCGAGGCCAAGGTGCTGGCGATGCTCGACGAGGTGGGCCTGTCGGCGGCACGCGGCATCCATGGCGTGCTGCAGCGCTACCCGCATGAATTTTCAGGCGGCCAGCGCCAGCGCATCGCCATTGCCCGCGCGGTGGTGCTGGAGCCCGAGATCCTGGTGCTGGACGAACCCACCTCGGCGCTGGATGTGTCGGTGCAGCAGCAGGTGCTGGCGCTGCTGGCCGAACTGCAGCAGCGCCGCGGCCTGAGCTACATCTTCATCAGCCACGACCTGGCGGTGATCCGCGCGATGGCGCACCGGGTGATGGTGATGAAAAACGGCGACGTGGTGGAAGAAGGCGAGACGCTGGCGCTGTTTGCTGCGCCCCAGCAGGCCTACACCCGCGAACTGCTGGCGGCGGCGCAACTGGCCTGATGCTGGGCGTTGGCGCTGGGCTCGTTGCGGCCGTTTCCATGCGCTGATTGCTGACGGTCAGCAAATTTTGCGAGGCCGAGGCCGGCGGGCAACTGGCCGACTCCATGTCATTCCGGGCCTGCGGCCCTCCCTTCTCTACTTGCGTCGGCCAGTCACCCACCGTCCTCGTCCAGCCACCACCTCCGCGTGCGGCGGAGGTCCCAGTGGTGGCTGAGCGCCGGGCAGGGCGGGCCTGTTCTGCGGAAGTAGAGGCGGAGTCCTATGCGCCGCCTGCGGCGTGTAGGACGGGGGACATGGAGCAGAACAGGCCCGCCCTGCCCGGCGCGGTCGCTCAAACAAAACGACCGCAACGCGCCCCAAGCAGCTGCACCCAAGCAACTCAGTGCAGCTTCACCCGCGGCTCGGTGCTGCGGGTCAGCAACCGCGACGCCGAGCCCAAGGCCGTCTTCCACCAGCCGTGCAACGCCACCTGGTGCATCTTGTAGAGCATCAGGTAGACCGTGCGGGCAAACAGGCCGTCCACCCACAGGTTGCCGCCCACCAGCGACCCCATCAGATTGCCAACGGTGGAGTATTCGCCCAGCGACACCAGTGAACCGAAGTCGCGGTAACGCCAGGGCTTGGGCGGCTGGCCGCGCAACTGGCGCTGGATCTGCTTGACCAGATGCGCCGCCTGCTGGTGCGCGGCCTGCGCCCGTGGCGGCACCAGCACGCCGGGCTCGCGGCCCAGCCAGGGCGCCGCGCTGCAGTCGCCGATGGCGAAGATGCGTGGGTCGCGGGTGGTCTGCAGCGTGGGCGTGACCACCAACTGGTTCAGCCGGTTGGACTCCAGCCCGTCCAGGTCCTGCAGAAAAGCCGCCGCCTTGACGCCAGCGGCCCACACCACCAGCTCGGCCGGCAGCGTGGCCCCGCTGGCCAGCACCACACCCTCGGCGGTGACAGCCGTCACCCGTGCGTCGGTGTGCACCCGCACACCCAGGCCTTGCAGCAACTGGGTGGCGGCGACAGCCACCCGCTCCGGCAAAGCCGGCAAGATGCGCGGGCCGGCCTCGATCAGGTTGAGGTGGATGTCGCGCTCGGGGTCGATGCGCTCCAGGTTGTACGACACCAGGGTGCGCGTGGCCTTGTGCAGCTCGGCCGCCAGTTCCACCCCGGTGGCACCGGCACCGATGATGGCCACCTGCAGCTGGCGTGGCGCCAAGGGCTCGCGCTGCATGTGGGCGCGCAGGCAGGCGTTGACCAGCCGGCGGTGAAAGCGCAGCGCCTGCGCCGGCGTCTCCAGCGCGATGGCATGTTCGGCCACGCCCGGCGTGCCGAAATCATTGGTGCCGCTGCCCACCGCCATCACCAGGGTGTCGTAGCCGCGGGTGTAGGCCGGCGTCACCGCCACGCCGTCTTCATCCACCACCGACGCCACATGCACCAGGCGCTGCGCCCGGTCCAGCCCGACCATCTCGCCCACCCGGTAGCGGAAGCCATGCCAGTGGCTCTGCGCCAGATAGTCGGTGGCGTGCACATGCATGTCCATGCTGCCGGCGGCAATCTCATGCAGGTGCGGCTTCCAGAAATGGCTGCGCGCCCGCTCGATCAGCGTGACATGGGCCAGGCCCTTGCGGCCCAGCGTATCGCCCAGCCGGGTGGCCAGTTCCAGCCCGCCGGCGCCGCCACCGACGATGACGATGCGGTGCAGGCTGGGTGGTGTGTGGCTCTCGAACGGCATGGCCGACATCTGATTTCCTCTGCAATGGTGTGCGGCGTAGTGTTGCACTCCGGCCAACACGCCCCCACACACGCCCGCCCACAAACCGTCCCACACGCCAGGCTGCAAGACCCAAAGGCGCCGGGCAAGGCGGGCAGGTGCCCAGGCACCAGCAGCCCACCGGGCCGCCAGCGGCATCGTCTGACAGGCCGGCCAAGTCCCCGCCGACGACTGCGGCGGGCCTGCACGCCTAGCATCGCCGCATGCACGCTGCCGACCACCAACCACGCCCCCGCCACACCACCAGCCACGGCCGCCCTGCCTGGCGCCACCGGCTGCCCACGCTGGCCTTGTGCACCGTGCTGGGCCTGGGGCTGGCCGCCTGCGGCGAGACCGCCAGGCTCACCGTGGCCGAAGGCAGCGGCGCCCAGCCCACCTTGCCGGCACCGGTGCGCAGCCTGCTGCCCACGGTGCACATCGCGCCGGCCCGGGGCTGGCCAGCCGGGCGCACGCCGGTGGCTGCCGCCGGCATGCAGGTGGCCGCCTTTGCCACCGGCCTGGACCACCCGCGCTGGTTGCTGGTGCTGCCCAATGGCGATGTGCTGGTGGCCGAAAGCAACGCGCCGCCCAAGCCCGACGCTGGGCTGGACCTGCGCGCCTGGGCAACACGCCTGGTGATGCAGCGCGCCGGCGCGCGTCACGCCCAGCGCCAACCGCATCAGCCTGCTGCGCGACACCGACGGCGACGGCGTGGCCGACCAGCGCAGCGTGTTCCTCAGCGGCCTGCAGTCGCCTTTCGGCATGGCCCTGGTGAACACCGCACGCGGCAGCACGCTGTACGTGGCCAACACCGATGCGGTGCTGGGCTTTGCCTACACACCTGGCAGCCTGCAGGCCAGCGGGCCGGGCCAGAAGCTGGTGGACCTGCCGGCCGGGCCGATCAACCACCACTGGACCAAGAACCTGCTTGCCAGCGCCGATGGCCAGCGCTTGTTGGTGACCGTGGGCTCCAACAGCAATGTGGGCGAACGCGGCATGGACGCCGAAACCGGCCGCGCCGCCGTGTGGGACGTGGATGTGGCGACCGGCGCGCACCGGGTGCTGGCCAGCGGCCTGCGCAACCCCAACGGCATGGCCTGGGTCGGTGGGCCGGCAGGCGCCACCGACAGGCTTTGGACGGTGGTCAATGAGCGCGACGAACTGGGCAGCGACCTGGTGCCCGACTACCTGACCGAGGTGCACGACGGCGCCTTCTACGGCTGGCCCTACAGCTACTTCGGTACCCGGGTCGATGACCGGGTGCAGCCACCGCGGCCCGACCTGGTGGCCCAGGCCCGCGTGCCCGATTACGCGCTGGGCCCGCACACGGCCCCGCTGGGCCTGGCCAATGCCGCCGGCAACCGGCTGCCGCCTGCCTTTGCCGAGGGCCTGTTCGTCGGCCTGCATGGCTCCTGGAACCGCCGGCCGCACAGCGGCTACAAGGTGGTGTTCGTCGGCTTCCAGCAGGGCCGGCCGCAGGGCTTGCCGGTCGATGTGCTGACCGGCTTCCTCGACGCCGACGGCCAGGCCATGGGCCGGCCGGTGGGCGTGGCGCTGGACCGCCAGGGCGCCCTGCTGGTGGCCGACGATGTCGGCAACACCGTCTGGCGCGTCTCGCCGCGGCCGGCACCCTGAACCAGACACCAGGCACCAGACACCAGGCAGCGGCAACCATGCACCAGCAAACCCGCACCAGCCACCTTGCGCCGGCAAGCATGCACCGACCACGGGCACCCGCCCCTGCAGCCCACACCGGACGGCCACGATGCGACGCGCGTTGACCAACTATGCCGGCGTGCTGCTGGTGCTGTTGGTGCTGGACGCGCTGTGGCTGGGCGTGCTGGCGCGTGACTGGTACCAGGCCAGCCTGGGGCCGCTGCTGCGTGATCCGCCCGGGCTGGCCGCCGCAGCACTGTTCTACCTGGTGTACGCGGCCGGCATCAGCTGGTTCGGCGTCTGGCCGCAGCGCCAGGGCGGCCCGGGCCCGGTGCTGCGCCAGGCCGCACTGTTCGGCTTCTTTGCCTATGCCACCTATGACCTGACCAACCTGGCCACCCTGCGTGGCTGGCCGGTCGGCCTGGCGGCGGCCGACATCGCCTGGGGCAGCGTGGTCAGTGCCCTGTCGGCGCTGGGCGGCTGGTGGGCCGGCCGGCGCTGGGGCGGCTGAGCCAGCGGGCACCAGCCGCCGCCGACTGCCGATCGGGCACCAAACGATCGACCACTAGCGCTCGGCGATGTAGTGCTGCACCACCACCCGCTCACCCGGCTGCAACATGGCGCGCAGCTGCGCCTCGATGTCCTGGTCGGCCACGGTCTGGCGGTCGCGCTGGTGCAGGTAGTCGGCCCAGCTGGTGACGATGAAGCGCTCCACATAGCGGCTGGCATCATCCAGGTCGCGGTAGATGCGCCAGAAGGTGGCGCCGTCGCGGCGGCGCGGGCCCTTGAGCTGGGTCGCCAGCGTTGAGAAAGTCGGTCGGCCTGGGCCGGGTCGATGCGGTAGCTCAGCTCCACCGCCACCGGGCCGGCAGCGGGGTCGGGCTGGTCGGCCAGCAGCAGGTCCTTGAACGGTGCCGGCGTCACCTCGTGCAGCGCGCCCATGCGCAGCGGAAAGTGCCGCGCCAGCAGCAGGTTGGCCAGCATCAGCGCCGCGGCCAGCAGCAGCGCCGCCTGCAGGCCCAGCAGGCCGGCCAACGCGCCCCACAGGGCCGAGCCCAGCGCAAACGGCCCCAGCGCGACTGAGCACATGCATGGCAGTGGCGCGGCTGCGCACCCAGGGCGGCGCGCTGGTCTGGGTGGCGGTGTTGAAGGTGTTCATCACCGCCATCCAGGCGCCGCCGCCGACCACCAGGGCCAGGTAGACCGGCAGGGCCCAGCGCGACAGCGCCGCCACCACCATCACCGCCGCAAAACAGCACGCAGCACACGGCCACCAGCCGCTCCAGCCCCAGGCGCTGGCGCAGCGGGCCGATGGTCAGCCCGGCGGCCACCGCACCGGCGCCCAGGCAGGCCATCAGGCCGCCGAAGCCCGCGGCACCCAGGCCCAGGCGCTGCTGGCCGATCACCGGCAGCAGCGCCCACAGCGCCGAGCCGGCGGCGCTGTAGGCCGCCGTGCGCACCAGCTGCGCCAGGATGGTCTCGGCATGCCAGGCATAGCGCAGCCCGGCCAGCGTGCCGCCCCACAAGCGCTCGGGCGGCAGCCGGGTGGGCGGGTGCGGCCGCGGCGGCCGGCGGTGAAAGTCCAGCGCCAGCACCACGATGCCGCCCAGCGACAGCACAAACACCGCGCCACCACCCACACCGGCGCCACCCAGGCTGCTGGCCAGGCCGAACACCAGGCCGGCCAGCGCCGGGCCCAGCGCCCGCGCGCCGTTGTAGGCAATGCTCATCGCGGTGATGGCCTGCGGCAGCTCATCGCGCGGCAGGATCTCGCCCACCGCCGAATTCCAGGCCGGCGACATCATCGCGGTGCAGCAGCCGGTGATGAAGGTGAACAGCAGCAGCGTGGCCGGCCCGCCCCAGCCGGCAAACATCAGCGCCGCCAGCACCACCACGCTGAGGCGCCTGCAGCGCCAGCGCCGCCAGGATCAGGCGGCCGCGGTCGGTGGTGTCGGCCAGCACGCCGGCGGGCAAGGCCAGCACGAACATCGGCAGAAACACCGCCGTCTGCACCAGTGCGGCCAGAAAGCTGGAGCCGGTGAGCTCGACCATCAGCCAGCTGGCCGCCATGCCGTGCATCGCATTGGCAAAAAAGTAGGCCGCACTGGCGATCCACAGGCTGCGAAAACTGCGGTGGCGCAGCGTCTCCCAGATGCGGGTGTGCCGCGTGGCAGGCAGCGGGGCGGGGGGCGGGCTGGCGTGGTCAGGAGGGGGCATGGCGGCTGGATTGTGGGGCTGGCCCGGAGGCCGTTGGCCGCGTGTTCTATGCAATACTAAATTTTGCTCGGCCATGCAGCAGCTTGCAGGCCAACCCATCGCATGCGGTTTGCCCAGGTGGTGCTGGCGAACCGGCTGCGATGCAGAACAGCTGTTGGAGGATCCATGGTCAACACGCCCGCGTCCGCCGCGTCCCAGCCCGTGCCTGCCCCTGCACACGCTGCTGCAACCGGCGCCGCACTGGTCGACCCGCAACAGACCGTGGCCTCGGCCTGGGCCGACCAGGCGCTGTGGTCGCAGGTGGCCAACCAGCTGGGCGACTCCATCCGCCGCTGGCGTGCACGGGCGGCGGTGGCTGGTGTGGCCGGCCTGTTCCTCAGCTTGCTGGCCGGCAACATGGCCAGCGGCAGCGTCGGGCAAAAGGTGGTGGCCTCGCTGGGCGTGCTGCTGCTGGCCCTGGTGCCCTTCCTGCAACAGCGGCTGCTGTCGGCCGACCGCACCCTGGCCTGGACCCGCGCCCGCCACGTGGCCGAACTGCTCAAGGAAGCCATCTACCGCCACCTGATGGGCGCGCTGGCACCCGTGCCGCTGGACGACGGCAGCGACGCGCCCGACCCCAGCGGCCCGGGCAACCTGGTGCGCCGCTGCCGCGCCATCAAGCGCAGCACGGCCGACCTGGCCCTGCTGGCGGCCACGGCCCAGCCCGAGCCGCGCCAGCGCAAGACGGTGATGGGGCTGTCCGACTACCTGGCCGACCGCCTGGAAGGCCAGATCAGCTACTACCGCAAAAGCAGCCTGGCGGCCGGCACCCAGGCCCAGCGCCTGCAACAGCTGGAATTTGCCCTGGGCCTGCTGACGGTGCTGTTGGGCGCGCTGGCCGGCAACCTGCTGCCGGCGGCCGCCACACCCGACCTGGCGCAAAGCGCGCCACTGGCGCCCTGGCTGGCATTGATCGCCACCACGGCGGCGGCGGTCAGCAGCCACATTGCCGGCACCCGCAACCTGGAGCTGGCGGCCACCTACTTTGCCACCCACGACCTGCTGAAAACCCTGCGTGACGAATGGGCGGTGGCGCCCGACCGCGACACCCCGGCCCGGGTGCGGCGCCTGGTGGACGCGGTGGAGCGCGCGATTGCCGCTGAACATGGCGGCTGGGTCAGCGACTGGCAGCAGTCGGCCCGGCAGGCCGCCACGGCAGCCGCAACAACCGCACAACCGCAGCCACGGCATCGACAGCGGCCGCAGCCGAGCCGGATGGCCCATCTGCGGCCGAACCCGCCGACCCTGCCACGCCCGATGCTGCCGTCGACACTGCGGCCGACCCCGGGCGCCCCAGCCCCTGACCAGGCAATCCCCATGGGCTATCTGCCGCAATTCAAGAACGACCTGTTCATCAGCTACCGCCGCACGTCCAACGAGGGGCAAGACCCCTGGGTCGACAACTTCTGCGCCAGCGTGCGGGCCCAGTTGCGCGACCTGGTGGGTGATGTGCAGATGTGGCGCGACACCGCCGAGCTGCGCGCCGGCGATGCCTGGCGGCCCGAGATCGCCGACGCGGTCGATTCCACCGGCATCTTTCTGGCGGTGATCTCGCGCACCTACTTCGACAGCGATGAATGCCGCAAGGAGCTGGACCGCTTTCTGGGCCGCCTCAAGAGCGGTGACGGCGCCGGCGTGCCGGGCGGTGGCCGCAAGCTGGTGCCGATCTACAAGCACCCGCCCAAGCCCGACCAGCAACTGCCGCGTGAGCTGGCCGAGATCGGCCACCACGAGTTCTTCAACCTGAACCCCAAGCCCTGGCGCGAACTGGACCCCAAGCGCGACTACGACGACTACCACGAGCGCCTGGGCCGGGTGGTGTTCGACCTGATGGCGGCGCTGGAAGAGCTGCAGGGCCTGCAGAAGAAGCAGGCGCTGGGCAAGGTGTTCATCGCCAACGTCGGGCCCGAGCTGCTGCAGGAGCGGGAACGCCTGCGCACCGACCTGCGCCAGCGCGGCTTTCTGGTGGTGCCCGAACACGAATACCTGTGGAACGCCGACGACCACCGCGAGCGCATCGCGCGTGACCTGGGCGAAGCCCTGCTGTGCATCCACCTGGTGCAGCGCCAGGCCTCGATCGAGCCGCTGGCGCCCGCACGTGCACGGCTGCAGCTGGAGCTGGCGCATGCCGAGATGCAAGCGCCGCGGCCGGCCTGCGCCGCTGGTGTGGATCCAGCCCGCTGCCGACACCGACCCCAGCGCCCGCAGCCTGGTCGACTACATCGAGAGCGAGCTGGCCAATGAAGGCGTCGACTACCTGCAGGGCAGCCTGGAAGACCTGAAGACGCTGATGCTCGACAAGCTGCCCAAGCCCGCACCCAAGGCCACGCCCAAGCCGCGTGAAGTGGCGCTGCTGGTCGAAGACGGCGACCTGGCCGACCTGGGGCCGCTGAAGACCCTGCTGGCCGACCAGCTGGGCGCTGGAGCCACGGCCGCTGAAGTTCAGCCGCGCCACGCCCAAGGACGAAGAGCGCCTGGCGCGCACGCTGGCCGCCTGCCCGCAGGCCATCATCTTCTGGCACCGCCAGTCCGAGGACTGGGTCTTCGACCTGATGGACCTGGACGCCCTGGCCGACCGCCTGGGGCCGGACCGCCTGTGCATCGTGGCCGCCGGTGAAGATTCGGCCGAAAAATCCAGCTTCACCACCAAGAAGGCGCGCATGGTGCACGCCGTGTTCAACACCGGCGAAGACGAACTGCGCCGCTTCCTGGATGCCGGGTCATGAGCGCGGAGGGCAGCACCGGGCGCAACGCCGGCACCCATGCCCTGATCGCGGCCAACCCCTTCCCCGGGCTGCGCGCCTTCAAGCCCGGCGAGGCCGACCGCTTCTTCGGCCGCCAGCAGCAGATCGACGAACTGGTGGCCCGGCTGGCCGACGTGCCCTTCATCGCCGTGTCGGGGGCGTCGGGCTGCGGCAAATCGTCGCTGGTGCTGGCCGGCCTGCTCAACGAACTGAAGCGCCGCCACGACGAAGACTTCGAGACCGACTGGCGGCCGGTGGTGATGCGCCCGGGCAACCGCCCCATCGCCAACCTGGCCGGGCCGCTGGCCGACGCGCTGGAAGTGGCGCCGGCCAGCGGCCCGGCCGGCGTGCGCCAGGCCAGCGACACCACCACACCGCGCGCCGACACCCTGTACGGCCAGCTGCGCCTGGGCGGGCTGGGCCTGGTCGAGGCGGTGCGCAATTCGCGCCTGCCGGCCACGGCGCGGGTGCTGGTGGTGGTCGACCAGTTCGAGGAGATCTTCCGCTTCAAGCGCATGGCCGACCCCGACGAAGCCGCCGCCTTCGTCAAGCTGCTGCTGCAGGCTGCTGCCGACCCGGACTCGCGCATCAGCGTGGTCATCACGCTGCGCAGCGACACCCTGGGCGCCTGCGCCGATTTCCGTGACCTGCCCGAGGCCGCCAGCCGCGGCGGCTACCTGGTGCCGCGGCTCAAGCGCGAGCAGCGCAAGGAAGCCATCGTCAAGCCAGTGGAACTGCGCGGCGCCCGCATCGCACCGCGCCTGGTGCAGCGCCTGCTCAACGATGTGAGCGACGATTTCGACGACCTGCCGGTGATGCAGCATGCACTGTCGCGCACCTGGCAGCAGTGGGCCCAGGCCACCGGTGGCAGCCGGCCGATCGACCTGGACGACTACAACGCCACCGGTGGCGCCGCCAGCGCGCTGAACAACCATGCCGACGAAGCCTGGTTGTCGCTGGGCCCGCTGGGCGCGCCCGGTGGCACGGTGGAGCGGGTGTTCCGCGCGCTGACCGAACGCGTGGCCGAAGGCACGGAAGTGCGCCGTCCGCTGGAATTTGCCCAGCTCTGCGCCATCTGCGGCGGCGGCACGGCCGACGGCAACGCCGCCGTCACCGAGGTGGTGGAACGCTACCGCCGCGCCGACACCGCCTTCCTGGTGCCCGGCACCGAACGGCCACTGGCCGACAACCCGGTGATCGACATCAGCCATGAAAGCCTGATGCGGCAGTGGGCGCGGCTGGGCCGCTGGGTGCAGGCCGAGGTCGATGCCAGCACCGAGCTGGGCGACCTGGTGCGCGAGGCCCAGGCCCAGGCACAAGGCGCTGGTGAATTGCGCCACGGCCTGGACCTGGTGCGTGCGCGCAACTGGCAGCAGCGCTACCAGCCCACCCCGGCCTGGCTGCAACTGTGCCTGGGCGGCACGGCCGACGAAGCCGCCACCCGGCTGCAGGCGATCGAGCGCTTTCTCGACGCCAGCACCGCCGCCGAGCAGCAGGCACGGCGGCGCAACCGGCTGCGCAAACTGGGCATGCGCGGCCTGGTGGCGGCGGTGGTGGTGGTGTCGGTCACGGCGGCGGTGGTCGGCATCACGCTGCAGGGCCAGGCCCGCTCACGTGAGCTGGTCAGCCGCGCGGTGCTGGCCCAGGCGCAAGACCCGGTGCGCAGCGCCCGCCTGGCCCTGGGCGCCCTGCAGCAAGACGGCAGCAACCAGCGCGCCGACTATGCCTTGCGCCAGGCCATGTCGGCGCTGGAAGTGGCGCGCACCGCGCAGCTGCTGCCGCTGGACGCGCCGCTCACTGAAGTGCGCTACAGCGACGACGGCCAGCGCCTGCTGGTGGCCGGCGGGCGCAGCGTCTGGCTGCTGGACGCCACCAGCCTGCAGACCCTGCACAAGCTGGCCACACCCGCTGCGGTGGTGCGGGCCTGGCAGCTGGGGGACCAGGTCATCAGCTTCACCGACGACTACCAGGTGCGCCTGCATGGGCTGGACGGCAAGCTGCGCGCCGACCTGCCCTGCCCCGGCGAGGGCAACCTGGTGGCCAGCGTGGGCTTCAACAGCCCGCGTGCCGGCCAGCCGGCCCAGCTGGCGGTGGGCTGCTACAACGGCAGCCTGCTGCTGTGGGACCTGGGCCCGCAGGGCGTGCTGGCCCGGCTGCAACTGCAGGCCGGCGACGACCGCTCGGCCACGCTCAACACCCTGGCGTTTTCAGCCGACGGCCAGTACCTGGCCAGCGGCTATGCCAACGGCGACCTGCTGGTGTGGAAGCGCGGCCAGCCCGGCGCAGCCTGGATCGGCACGCCGCAGAGCACGCCACTGCGCCACCAGGCCGCCGTGCGCGAGATCGCCTTCCACCCGACCGACAACACGCTGCTGGCGAGTGTGTCCGACGACACCACCGCCCGGGTCTGGGTGCTGGATCTGGACGGCCGCCGCCTGGCCAGGCTGGACGGCAGCATCGCCAACCCACGTGTGCTGCGCCACGACCGCCAGGCGCTGGGCGTGCGCTTTGTGCGCCGTGCCGACGACAAATACCTGCTGATGACCCGGTCCGACAAGCGGGTGTTCTTCTGGTCGGACGAAGACAACTTCGACATGCGCCTGCATGCCGACACCGTGACCGACGCCAACCCGTCGAACGACGGCGAACTGCTGGTGGCGTCCAGCGCCGACGGCACTGCCAAGCTGTGGTCCTCGCGCGCGGCCACCGCCGTGGCCCTGCTGCGCGGCCACAGCAACGAGGTGACCCGCGCCATCTTCAGCCCGGCCGATGACGCGGTGGTCACCGTCAGCCGCGACCGCACGCTGCGCCGCTGGCAGCTCACCCGGCCGGTGATGCTGGCCGCCGGCCGGCCCTGGCAGCTGGCCGCCGCCATCGACCCCACCAAGGCGCGCGCCGTGCTGTGCGGTGAAGCCACCGCCGCCGCGCCCAGCGCCTGCCGCATCAGCCCGCTGGCCGACCTGGCCACCCGCGCCGACACCGACAGTGAATGGCTGGACAAGGTGGGCGCCGACGCGGTGGTGCACGCCAGCTTCAGCGCCGACGGCCAGCGGGTGCTGGGCACGGGCGTCACCAAGGACGTCTACCAGACCACCAAGCCGGTGCTCTGGGATGCCGGCAGCCGCAAGCGCCTGAACCCGGCCTGGCTGGACGCCTGGTCCTGGGCCAGCTTTGCGCCCGGCCGGCCAGAATTGGTGACACTGCGCCCGCCCAATGCCCCCGGCGCACCCGAAGAGCTGGCACTCTGGCCGCAGCAGGCACTCAACGCCGACGCGCCGGGCACACCGCTGCTGCAATTGACCGTCGCCCAGGGCCACCTGAGCGCCGCCGCGCTCAGCGCCGACGGCCGCTGGCTGGCCGCTGCACGCGGCGACCATGCCCTGCTGTGGGACCGCAAGGCGCCCACGGCGCCGCCGCGTGAACTGCGCGGCCACCGCGGCGATCTGCGCAGCCTGGTGTTCAGCCCGGACAGCCAGGCATTGGCCACGGCCAGCAGCGACCGCACGGCCCTGCTGTGGGGGATGCCGGGCACGGCGGCGCCGCTGGTGCTGCAGGGTGGGCATGCCGGCGCCCTGACGTCGGTGGCCTTCAGCCCCGACGGCCGCCAGGTGCTGACCGGCAGCACCGACAGCAGCATGCGCCTGTGGGACGCCGCCAGCGGCCGCGAGCTGGTGGCGGTACAGCGCCATGCCGATGCGGTGACCACGGTGCTGTTTGGCGCCGATGGCCAGCAATTGCTGTCGGCCAGCAGCGACGGCACGGTGCGCTTCGACCGCTGCCAGGCCTGCAGCCTGCCGGCAGCGCAACTGGCGACCCAGGCCCGGGCTGCCGTGCAACTGGCTGGCCCGCCCGCCGCCGAAGACGCCGCCGCGCTGGCCCAGGGCCTGCTGCCGCATTGGCTGGGCGGGGCGCGGTAACGCACAACGCGACAACGCGACAACGCAGCAACGGGCAACGCGGCAAGGGTCCATGCAGCGGCACCAGCCAGCTGCCCGCGCTGCCCGCGCTGGACGCCAGGGCGCCAGGGCGCGCAGGCGCCCGGACTCTGGCGCTATTTGCCGACCAGCGGGGGTGCGGTGCCGGCCGCTTGGATGGTCATCAGGCAGTCCATGGTGATCCGGGCAGTCCCCCAAGGCAGGTAGGGGTCGGACCGCCAAGGCCCGGCAGTGCTCACCCGCACCAGCCACTGGCTGGCAAACGGGGTGAAAGGCGTGGCCCGCGATTCCAGTGCGCTGGACGCATAGGAAATCGCATTGGTGCCAGTGCGGGTCTGGTCAGACGCCAAGGGCGCTGCGGCCGTGCGGCCGGCGTACACCAGCACCCGCACTGAACTGGGCGCAAACACCCCGGCCACCACCGGCGGGATCTTGAAGTCCAGGCGGCTGAAGGCATAGGTGTAGGCCACCCGCCGCGTGCCCGGCACCAGGCCACCCAGCGGCACCACCTGGGCGCTGGTGGCGCCCGACCGGTCCAGCAGCAACAGCGGCCGGGTGCGCGGCACAGTGTCGGGAATGATCACCTCGCTGAAGTTGCAGTCACGCGGCGGCGGGTCGACCGGGCCGTCGTAGACAGTGAAGGCGGCAGCCACCGCTGGCAACAGCGCCAGGGCGGCTGGCACGGCCAGGGTGCGTGCGGCCAGGCAGCAGATGGCCCGATTGCGTTTGGTGGCTTGCTGGGACATGGGTGGTCTCCTGTCGTCCTGTTTTGCAAAAGCCAAGCCGACCGGCCGGCTTGTCTGCATCAAGACAATCGGAATTCGACCGCAAAACCCGCCAAACCATTGGCCACTATTTACAACACAAGCGGCAATTGGCGCCAATCGGCCGGCGGCAGCGGCGCCCGCAGCAGCGCCGCCAGCGCCCCGGCGCCGTCCTGCCAGCCGAGTGCGGCCTCCAACTGATCGGCCAGCGCAGCGCGCAGCGGCGCCGCGCCACCGGCCAGGGCGGCATAGCAGGCGGCCACCACGGCCTGGGGGTGGCGCGGCCCGAGTTGCTGCGCCAGCACCCCGGCTGCCGCCTGCCAGGCCTGCTGCGCCGCAGCCAGGTCGCCGCCTCGGGCCTGGGCCACGCCCTGCAGCACCTGGGTGATGGCCAGGCTGGCGCGCCCTGCCTGGCCCAGCTGGCGCTGGTTGGCCTCGGTCAGGCGCAGCAGCGCCTGCGCCTCGCGCAGCCGGCCCAGGCGCAGCAAGGCCTCGGCCTGCAGCCGCCGCACCGGCTCGCTGGCCGGTGAGATGCCGCCTTCCTCACGCAGCACCGTGGCCAGCAGCTGGTCCAGCTGCGGCAGCGCCTGCGCAGCCTGGCCGGTGGAGACCAGCGCCGCTGCCGCCAAGGTGTCGGCATGGCTCTCGCGCCAGGCATCGGCCGGGCTGGTGGCGCCGCGCAGCTGCGCCAGCCAACGCTGCAGCGCTGGCCCCTGGCCCTGGCGCTGCGCGGCATGGGCCAGTTCAGCCACCGCGCTGACTGTCAGCGGATGCTGCTGGCCCAGGCGCGCCAGCATGTCGGCATGCACCGGGGCCAGCACCGCCACGGCGGCGGCATGCTGGCCGGCGGTGTTTTCCAGGCCACCCAGGTCCAGCGCAACCGCCAGGCGGTCGATGGCGGCATCGTCACCGCGCTGCGCCTGCAAGGCAGCTGCCCGGCGCAGGTGGCGGCGGGCGGCGTCCAGGTCGCCCAGCAGCCGGGCGGTCAGGCCCTGGGCATGGGCGGCGCGGGCGGCCAGCTCCAGCTCGGGCCCGCCTTGCAGCCAGGCTTCGGCCCGGTCCAGTGCCTGGCGCGCCTGCGCCGCCTGGCGCTGCACCAGTGCCAGTTCACCCTGCAGCAGCGCCACCCGCCCCAACAAGGCCGGGTCGGCCGCGGGCAGGGCTGCCACCACCGCCTGCAAGCGGGTCAGCGCCTGCTGGGTGGCGTCGGTGTCCAGCTGTTTGAGCAGCACATTGGCCGCTTGCCACAGGGCCTGCGCCTGGTCCGCATGCTGGCCGCTGCGCTGCGCTGCCTCGGCCTCGGCCTGGAAGCCGGCCAGCGCCTCCTGGTAGGCGCCGATGTCGCGGTACAGGGCGGCCATGCGCAAGCGGGTGGCGCGGCGGGTGGCCGGGTCGACATCACGGCGTTGGTCCAGATAGGCCTGGGCACGCGACAGCAGCTCCCGCGCGCTGAAATTGCGTCGGTCGGCCAGGTCGGGCCCCATGCCGCGGAACAGGCTCTGTAGCAGGCCGTCCACCGTCTGCGCCCGGGTCTGGCTCAGGCGGGCGGCCTCCCGCTGCTGCCAAGTCTGCCAGCCCAGACCGCCGGCCACCAGCAGCGCGGCAGCCAGGGCCGCCAGCGGCACACGCTGGCGCTGCACCAGGCGCCGTGCCAGGTAAGCCAGGCGGGGCGGACGGGCCAGCACCGGTTGCTGGGCCAGATGGCGCTGCAGGTCGTCGGCCAGGGCTGCCGCCGTGGCATAGCGCTGCGCCGGATCACGCTGCATGGCCTTGGCGACAATGTTGTCCAGATCACCGGCCAGCGCCCGGCTGAACGCCGCAGCGCGCAGGCCGCGGGCGGCCGCGCTGGCCTCGTCAGCCCGGGCGCTGGCCGACATGGCCGCTGCGTCACCGTGCAGCGTGGCGTGCAGGGCCTGCGCGGCCGACTGGCCGGGGCGCACATGCGGGTGCTGCCCGCGCAGCAGCACATACAGCAGCACGCCCAGCGCATACACATCGGTGGCGGTGGACACCGCGCCAGACTGCAATTGCTCAGGCGCCGCATAGCCCGGCGTCAGCATGGCGCCGGCCTGCTGGGTCAGCGCGGGCTCGGTGAGGCCGTCAGCCGTCAGCAGCTTGGCGATGCCGAAATCCAGCAGCTTGAGCTGGCCGGCCGCGTCGACCATCACATTCGACGGCTTGATGTCGCGGTGCACCACCAGCTGGCTGTGGGCATGCTGCACCGCGCCCAGCAGGGTGAGCACCAGGCGGATGCGCTGGGCCAGGCCCAGCCGGGCGGCGTCGCAGTGGGCATCGATGTGCTGGCCCTGCACATGCTCCAGCACCAGGTAAGGCTGGCCGCTGGGCGACACACCGGCGTCGAGCAGGCGGGCGATGTGCGGGTGGATCAGCCGCGCCAGGATGTGGCCCTCGCGGCGGAAGCGTTCAGCACGCGCGGCGCTGGCCAGCGACAGGCTCAGCAGCTTGACCGCCACCTGGCCTTCAAAGCGGCCGTCGTCGCGGCGCGCCAGCCACACGCTGCCCATGCCACCTTCACCGATGGGCTGCTCCAGCGTGTAGGCGCCCAGGCGCTGCCCCACCAGCGCGCTGCCGAACAGCCCGGGGCCATCGGCATCGCCTTGCAGAAAATCCTCGGCCTGGGCCTGGGCGTGGCTCAGCAGCAGGGCTTCCAGGCCATCGGCCAGCGCCGGCTGTGCACTGCGCAAGCGCTGCAGCAGCTCGGCACGCGCAGCCGGGCTGGCGTCGAGCGCCTCGTCCAGCAAGGGTTGCAGCGTCTTCCAGTGCGCAGGCAGCATGCGGTGGGTGCGCCGGGCCGGATGGGCCCGCTGCCGCCCCAGTCTACGCGGCAGCGGCAGCGGCTGTGGCCATGGCTGTGGCCGTGACAGCGGCCGCGTGTCGGCGGCGGCGGCGGCCCTCAGGCGGTGGCCGCCAGCCGCAGCGGCGGGCCCAGCAACTGGCGCAGGCGCGGCAAGGCGGCCAGCGCTGCCGCGCGGCCCAGGGCGATCAGCTCGGGCATGGCCTCGGTGTCGAACAGGCCGATGCGGCGCGGCAGCTCGGGCAGCATCAGCACCAGGCGCTGGGGGTCGGCTGCAGCCAGCCGGGCGTCCAGCAGGTTGTTCGACAGCGCCGCCGTCACCCGCGTGGCCAGCCGGCTGGCGCTGTGGGCGCGCTGCGGAAACGGCACCCGAAAGCCCAATGCCACGCCGATCTGGTGCGGCGGCGTGTCGGCCACCGGCAGGGGGTCGGACAAGCTGCCGTCCACCAGCAAGCGGCCCATCCAGGGCTGCGGCGCAAACAGGAAGGGCAAGGCGATGCTGGCCCGCAGCGCCTGCACCAGGCTGCCGCGCTGCAGCACCACCGCCGCGCCGCTGATGGCGTCGGTGGCGTGGATGCGCAGCGGCAGCGCCAGGTCTTCGATGCGGGCGTCACCAAAGGCCTGCTGCAGCCGCGCCATGATCAAGCTGTCGTCGCGCAGCGCAAAGCCGTCGTCGAAGCCAGCCACGCGCGGCAGTGCCAGCTGCAGCAGGGCACGGTGGCGGCGGCGGCTGGTGATCTCGCGCGACCACAGGCGTGTGGCCATGGCAATGGCCTGCTGGCTGCCATGGCCGGCCGCAACCAGCGCGCCAAACAGGGCGCCGGCGCTGCAGCCGGCCACCGCTGCGGGGCGCAGGCCGGCGTCTTCCAGCACCTGCAAGGCGCCCAGGCCGGCAATGCTTTTGACGCCGCCGCTGCCCAGCACCAGGGTGAAACCACAGATCGGGTGTGTGCGCATGGCGTCAGTGCAGCCAGGTGGTGGCAGGCAGCAGGCGGCGCTGCGGCTGGCGCAGCACCAGCGTGGCACGCAACAGGCCCTGCCCGTCGGGGTGGTGGTCGCAATTGAATTGCAGGCTGGCCGCCAGCGCCTGCATGGCCAGGTTGGCCTGCAGCACATCACCCACCAGGCTGTGCAGCCCGCGCTGGCGGGCGGTGTGCACCAGCATCGCCAGCAGCCGCCGGCCCACCCCGCAGCCTTGCCAGGCATCGGCCACACAGAGCGCAAATTCCGCCTGCGGCTGCCCGTCGCTGCAGATCCAGCGGCCTTCGGCCACCGCCTGCTCGCTGCCGGCCGCACCCTGGGTGACCAGAAAGGCCGCATGGCTGCGCTGGTCCGCCCCAGCCAGCCAGGCCAGGCGCTGTGGCGACAGCCGGCCCACACTGCCGTGGAAGCGGTTGCGCCGCGCCGCCGGTGACAGGCTGCCAGCGGCCAAGCCACCGTCCAGCAGGCCGCCGTTGAGCAGACCGTCCAGCAGCGCAGCGTCTTCAGGCTGGCTGGGCCGCAGCGTCAGCAAGCTGCCGCAGCGCGCTGGCCACTGGCTGGGGGTGGCGGGCGTGGTCGGTGTGGCCGGACCGCCGCGAACCGCCCAGGCCGGCCGCATGGCGTGCAAGAGGCTGAGGAATCCGGTGTGCATGCTGATCTCCCTGTGTCTGCAGGCGCAGCGGATGCCGGCCTCAACAGGGAAATCGCAGTGCAGACGGCAAAGCCGCCACCCTGCCAAAAAAGAATCGCGCTGTTTCGGTCGACGCCGGCCGAACCCGCAGCCGCCAGGTCAGCCTGCCAGGGCGTGGCGCAGCAACAGCCGCGCTTTTTCCCACTGGCGCTGTGCGGTGCGCTCGGACACGCCGGTCATGCCGGCGATCTCGACCAGCGCAAAGCCGCAGAAGAACTTCAGATCGACCAGATGGGCCAGCGCGGGTTCGTCTTGCGCCAAGGCGTCCAGCGCGTCGCTCAGGGTCTGCAGGCCCTCGGGCTCGGCACATTGCTCGGCCACGGCGGTGCTGAAGCTGGTGATGTCCAGCCCGGCGCCGCGCTTGATGGCGTGGCGGCTGCGCACATGGTCGATCACCAGGCCGCGCATGGCGCGTGCGGCATAGGCCAGGAAATGGGTCTTGTCGTTGAACACCAGGCCGTCGCGGCCGCCGATGTCCAGATAGGCCTCGTGCAGCAGCGTGGTGGTGCCCAGCGACGGCAGCGGCCCATGGCGGTGGGCCTCGCGCCGGGCGATGCGGTGCAGCTCGGCATAGAGCGTGGAAAACAGCGCGCCACGGGCCTGGGCGTCGCCACCCTCGGCGCGGCGCAGCAAGGTGGTGGCGTCACCCAGGTCCACAGGGTCGCTGGCGGTGTCGGGCATGCGTTGCAGTTTAGCCAGGGCAGCCGGCCCAGGGGGCCCGCAATCCGGGAGGCCCGCAAGGCGGGGGGCCTCAGAGAGTCAGCGGCGCGTAGACGGTGGTCTCATCGCTGCCTGATTTGCTGGGCCGCAGCGGGCCGACAGCCCGGTTGTGCGCGGCCAGCACCTCCGCAGCCACATCGGCAAACCAGGTCCACTGGTTCATCTCGAGGCCGTTGTCGCCCTGCAGGTCCTGCACATGCATCGACACCAGCCGCATGTCGGCGCGTGCCCAGTGGGTGTGGATGCGCATTACTGTGCGGTCGTTGAAGGCGTACTGCAGAAAGCCTGTGCGTTTGGCATCGCTGCCCTGGTAACGCTTGTCGGCCTTTTGCACCCCCAGTTGCGCGCCGCCAGCCAGCAACGCCTGGAAGCGCACCAGCTGCTGCAGTTGGGTCGGGGAGGCGGCGCTCAGACCGTAGGACAGCCAACGGGTGACATAACCGATGTCCGTCTCGTGGCTGGTGTCGGCCACGGCCTGGGCGGTCGCGGCATCGCCATAACTGCTGGCCCAGGTCAACAACTGCGCGGGGCTGTAGCGGGCCCCATGCGCCGCCAGCAGCTGCTGCACACCCCGCAGGGTGTTCTGGCGGCTGGCCACGCACTGCAGGATCGCCTCGGTATCGGGGGCCTGGCTGTCGAGGAATGCGCCCAGCGCCTTGTCGCTGGCCCGGTTGCCCGACAGCAAGGCATCGACATACAAAGTGGACATGCCCAGCGCGTCCATCAGGCGGTCGCGCAGACTGGGTGGTGCCACGGGCTCGGGCTTGGCGTCGGCGGTGGCGTCCAACAGGCGGACGATGGCGTCCACGCGCTTGTTGCCGGCTTTGGGCACCAAGTCGGCCGACAGATGGTTGTAGGCATCGACCAGCTTGCCCAAGGCGTCTAGCGCGTCCAGCTCCTTGTCACTGAGCCGGGTCTCGTCCTGCCAATCCCGCAACATCGCGGGATCGGGGTCCGACTTCTTGTATTTGCTTGCCAGCTTGTCGGACAGCCGCTGCACCACCGCCAGCGCGCCGGTCACTGGCGCAGCCAGGCCTGCCACATGCACCGCCGGTGCGCTCGACCCCGCCGCCTGCTGCAGTGCCAGCCGGCCCATCACATCGGCTTCATGCTCCAGCGCCGCGTTGTCATTGAGCGGCACGGCGGCACGCAGCTGCCGCGTGGCTTTGACACGGCCCTGCCGCTGCTGCACCACATGCCAGGCTTCGTGCGCCAGATGCCGTTGCTGGCCCGGGCCGAGGTGGATGTCATTGCCCTGGGCATACGCCAGCGCACCCAGGCGCGCGGGCTCGGCTGAATTGGCATGCACCCGCACAGCGTCCATGGGCAGGCCCGACAGGGCTTCCACGCCTTGGCGCAACGGCGCCGGCAGCGCCACGCCGCCAGTGCCTGGCGCAGCAGACGGGCGGCGCGGCCGCCTGCTGGCGGCTGCGGTGCTGCGGGATGCTGCGGCGGCCATGGACTTCATCACGGGGCTCCCTGGGCGCGTGCGGCCCCGGTGGCTGCCGCGCTGTGCCAATGCTAGGAGCGTGGACGCAAGAAATCCAGGCCCGGAGCCCTGCTGCCGAGGTTTCTAACGCGGCGCAAAGGCCGGTGGGCGCTTGGCCAGGAAGGCGGCCACACCTTCTGCGAACTCGGGCCTGTCGATCAGCACCCGCTGGCGCTCGGCCTCGTAGGCCAGCTGCTCGGCCAGGCTGTTGGTGGCCGCCGCGTCGTAGGCGCGGCGGGTTTCCAGCGCGGCATGGGCCGGCAGCGTGGCCAGCTGGCGCGCAGCGGCCAGGGCGCGCGGCATCAGCTGCGCGTCCTCGACACAGTCCCACACCAGGCCCCAGGCAGCGGCTTTGTCGGCCGGCAGCTTGTCCCCCAGCAGGGTCAGCGCCGTGGCCCGGCCACTGCCCAGCAGGCGCTGGTAGAACCAGGTGCTGCCGACGTCGGGCACGATGCCCAGCTTGGCCATGAACGGCAGGTAGAAATAGGCCGAGCGCGCGGCCAGCACCACGTCGCCGGCCAGTGCCAGGCCCAGGCCGCCGCCTGCGGCCACGCCGTTGATGGCGCAGACCACCGGCATCGGCAGCGCCCGCAGGTCCAGCACCAGGCGGTTGGTCACCGCGTGCATGGCATCGGCGGCGCGGTTGCCGGGGCTGCTGCGTGGATTGTCGGCAGCCCGGTCGGGTGCGGCGATGCCACTGGCCAGGTCAGCGCCCGAGCAGAACGCCCGCCCGGCACCGGTGAGCACCAGGGCGCGCACGCTGGCATCGGCCGCCAGATCGGCAAAGGCGCGCAGCAGGCTGGCCTGCAGCGTGGCGCTGATCGGGTTCAGCCGCGCCGGGTTGTCCAGGGTCAGGATGGCGATGTCGCCGTCTCGGGTGCATTGCAGCTCGGGGTAGGCGTGGGTCATGGCACTCGCGGGGTTGAGGGGGTGGCGTCAGCCGCAGGCGGCTGGTGGCGCAAGAAGGTGTCGTAGCCGGGCTGGTCGACCGCCAGCTTGGCCAGCGTGGTGGCCCACAGGTGGTCGGCCAGGCCGGGGTGGCTGCTGGTGCTGATCTGCCCAGCCGCCAGGCCGCTGGCCAAGTGCTGGTTCAGCAGCGCCAGGTCGGCCTCTTGCGGCAGGCCCAGCAGGGTCTGCAGGCGCTGGCGCTCGGCGGCATCGGCCACCGGCGCCAGCACGGTCTGGCGCGCCACGGTGTCGGCCATGTTGGCCGCCACCCGCGCCTGGTAGGCCAGCGCGTTGTCGCCCTGGCGGGCCAGGGCGGGGCCGGCGTCTTCCCGCAGAAAGCGGGCGACAGCGGCCAGCAGTTGTTCGGGCTTGGGCAGGTCGTGCATGGCCGTGGCGGTCAGTGCAGCGCCGGGCGCGGCAGCAGCAGGTCCAGCAAGTCGATCTCGGCTTCGGACGCACGGCGCCCGATGGCGGCTTTTTCCATCACCGGCTCGGCACCGCTGAGCCAGGCCTGGCCCATGCTTTCGCAGATCACGCCCCAGCGCAGGCTGCCCAGCACCTGCCACCAGTGCACCCGCGCTGCGTCGACCGCACCGCCGGCGCTGCGGTAACCGTCGAACAGCTGGGCCCAGTGGCCAAAGCCGCCCACCGGCCGCTGGTGGCGGCCGAAGCGCCAGCTGTTGACGCCCAGCCAGCCCAGGTCGGCCATCGGGTCACCCAGGTGGGCCAGCTCCCAGTCCAGCACGCCGACCAGCTGGCCGCCGTCGGCGTCCAGGTCGACCATCAGGTTGCCGTTGCGGAAGTCGCCATGCACCAGGGTCGGCGCGCACATCGGCCGGGGCCTGGTCGGCCAGCCAGCGCAGTGCCAGCTGGAACACCGGCCGCACCGTGCCGTGGCGGGCATGCCAGTCGGCCAGATGCTGCACCTCGGCACGCGGCTGGGTGCTGGCGCAGCACCGGGCCGCCGGCCATGTCCAGCGCATGGATGCGCGCCAGCGCCGCACCACATTGCCAGGCCAGCGCCGGGCGGTGGGCAGCGGCCACGCGCCGGCCCAGGGTTTCGCCGTGCAGGCGGCGCATCACAAAGCCGTCTCCCAGCTGGTGCTGCGGCTGCAGCACCGCCACCACGGCCGGCACCGGCACCCCGACGGCAGCGGCACGGCGGATCAGTTCGGCCTCGGCCGCCAGGCCGGCATTGCCGCTGGCGCGCAGTTCGGCCCCGGGCGGGGCGCGGCGCAGGATCAGCGCCTCGGTCTGGCCATTCACCACGGCATCGAAGGCCCAGGTCTCCTGGCTGGCACCACCCGACAGGCGGCTGACCGGGCCGACGCGGACAGCCGGGCCGCCCGGCGTGGCCAGCAGCGCCGCCAGTCCGGCGGCCAGCTTGTCAAGCTGCGCGGTCATCGGCCATCGCCCAGGGGCAGCGGGTATGGGCAGCGCGGCATGGGCAGGCACTCGGCAGCAGGCAAGCCCATCAAGGCTGGAACGGGCTGCCGGCCAGCGGCTGCAGCGCAGCCGCGCCGGGCAAGACGCCATGCTCGGCGACCAAAAACAGCGGCGAGGCCGACAGGTCGATGAACTGCCGCTCGTCGGCCAGCAATGCAGCCGCCGCCGCCCGGGCCGCGTCGCCACGCGCTGCAGCGCGGTCGTCCAGGCTGTCCCACCACAGCTCGGCCACACCGTCGAAGGCCGGCGGTGCACCCCGCGCAGCTGCCAGGCTGGCCGCCACCGGGTCGTCCACGGTGTGGCACTGCACATAGCGGCGCAGGCGCATGGCGCTGGCATGGCGCGCCACCAGCGGCGCATGGTGCCCGCGCCAGTAAGCCTGGAAAGCGGCACGGTCGAGCGCCGGCAGGCGGCGCAGGCAGAACATCAGCTTGATCATCGGCGCGGCGCCCTTGGCGGTGTCACAGGCGCTCGATGATGGTCACATTGGCCAAGCCGCCGCCTTCGCACATGGTCTGCAAGCCGTAGCGCTTGCCACGGCGGTGCAGGGCATGCACCAGGGTGGTCATCAGCTTGGCGCCACTGCCGCCCAGCGGGTGGCCCAGGGCGATGGCACCGCCGTTGACATTCAGGCGCGCCGGGTCGGCACCGGTGTCCTTGCAGCCAGGACACCGGCACGCTGGCAAAGGCCTCGTTCACTTCAAACAGGTCGATGTCGTTGATCGACATGCCGGCGCGCTTCAGGGCGCGGTGGGTGGCCGGCAGCGGCGCTTCGAGCATGATCACCGGGTCGGCACCCAGCACGCTCATGTGGTGGATGCGCGCCAGCGGCTGCACGCCCAGGGCCTTCAGGCCACGCTCATTGACCACCATCAGGCCGGCCGCGCCGTCGCAGATCTGGCTGGAGCTGGCCGCTGTCAGCGCGCCGCCTTCTTGCAGCAGCTTGACACCGCGCATGCCCTCGAGCGAGGCCTCGAAGCGGATGCCTTCGTCCACGGTGTGCTGTTCACCGGTTTCGGTGCCGTCGTTCATGCGCACCGCCACCGGCACGATCTCCTGGGTGAAGGCGCCGCTGCGGCTGGCGGCGATCGCGTTCTGGTGGCTGTGGAAGGCGAATTCGTCGAGCATGTCCTTGCTGAGGCCGTACTTCTTGACCAGCATCTCGGCGCCGGTGAACTGGCTGAACTGCACGCCGGGGTAGCGCTTCTGCATCGCCGGGCTGACATAGAAGCCGAAATTGTTCTTCGCCGGCAGGCTGATCGGCATGCCGATCGGCACCCGCGACATGCTTTCCACACCGGCGGCGATCACCACGTCCATGCTGCCCGACATCACCGCCTGGGCGGCAAAGTGCAGGGCCTGCTGCGACGAGCCGCACTGCCGGTCGACCGAGGTGGCGGGCACCGATTCAGGCAGCTGGCTGGCCAGCACCGCATTGCGGGCGATGTTGGCGGCCTGCTCGCCGGCCTGGCCGACGCAGCCCATGATCACGTCTTCGACCAGGGCGGGGTCGGCGCCGGTGCGCGCCATCAGCGCGTCCAGCACCTGGGCGGCCAGGTCGGCCGGGTGCCAGCCCGAGAGTTTGCCGTTGCGCTTGCCGCCGGCGGTGCGGGCGGCGGCAACGATGTAGGCTTCTGCCATGGTCAGGGCTCCTGGGGTTGACACGATGGCGGATTGTTCGCCGCCGGCCCGCCGGCCGGGGTCGTCGGAAGCGATGATTTTTTCCACCGCCCTGGTGCATCAGCCAGTGCTGCCGTCCAGCACGATGGTGTTGCGCCCGGCCTGCTTGGCCCGGTACATCGCGGCATCGGCGCGGCGCAGCAGGTCGTCCTTGCGGGCATCGGGCTGCTGGCCCATGAACAGGCTGATGCCGATGCTGGCCGAGCAGCTGTAGTCCAGCGCCGGCAGGCCGGCGGCGGCACCGTCGGCCGTGGCCGCCGCCAGCGCATAGGGCATGGCCAGCAGGCTGCGGATCTTTTCCGCAACGCCGCGGGCATCGGCCGCCGAGGTGCTGGCATCGGCCGACAGCTGGGCCAGCAAGACGACGAACTCGTCGCCGCCGAAGCGGGCCACCGTGTCGATCTGGCGCACGCTGGCCTGCAGGCGCTGGGCCACCTGCACCAGCAACTGGTCGCCCAGGGCATGGCCATGCTGGTCATTGAGCTGCTTGAGCCCGTCGATGTCGACAAACATCAGCGCGCCAAACCAGCCGTGGCGGCGGCTGGCGGCCAGCGCCTGGTCGAGCCGGTCGTCGAGCAGGCGCCGGTTGGGCAGCTGGGTCAGGCTGTCGTTGAAGGCCAGGTGGTGGATCTGCTGCTCGGCTTGCTTGCGCTGGGTCACATCGCGGGTGATGCCGACAAAGTGCGTCAGCCGGCCCTGGGTGTCACGCACCGGCGACACCAGCAGGTCGTTCCAGAACGGCAGGCCATCTTTGCGGTAGTTGAGGATCTCGCAGGCAAACGCTGCTTGCGCCGCCAGCGCCTGGCGCAAGCCGGCCACGGTGGCGGGGTCGGTCAGCGGGCCCTGCAGCAGGCGCAGGTTGTGGCCGATCAATTCTTCTTGCGAATAGCCGGTGATCGTGACGTGGGCCTGGTTGACCGACAGCACCGCCTGGTCGGGGCCGGTGATGACCACCGCCTCGGTGATGGACTGCAGCACCAGGTCGCTGAGCCGCAGGTCGGCCTCGCGCGCAGCCAGCGCTGCCAGCGTGCGGTTGAAGGCGGCGATCAGCGTGCCCACTTCATCGGCCTGGCCTTCGGGCAAGGGCCGGGGCGGGCCCGGCGCCTGCGCCTGCGCGGCCAGGGCATGGGCGGCGGCGGTGGCGGGGGCCAATTGGCGCCCGATCAGCCACCAGACCAGGCCGCCCAGCACCACCGTCAGCAGCGCGGCGGCGGCCAGCACGCGCGACGCCAGACGCTGGGCCGGCGCCAGCGCCTCTTGCAGCGGCATCGACACCACCACGTCCCAGCCAGCGCGCGGCACCTGGCGCCCCGAGCTCAGCACCGCGACGCCCTGTGCATTGGTCAGCTGCACCGTGCCCTGATAGCCCGCCAGCACGCGGTCGATCTCGGCATTGGCGCCGGGTGGTGGCAGCCGCTGCATGATGCGGCTGGCATCGCTGGTGGTCACCACCAGCCGCTGCCGTGGCGCCACCAGAAACAGGTGGCCGGTCTCGCCATAGCGGTGGCGGATGATGGGATCGACGAAGTTCGGACGGGCAAGGTCGACCACACCGGCCAGCGCCCCCACCAGCGCGCCGCTGCGGTCGCGCAGCGGCACGGCCAGCACCAGCAGCGGCTGCCGTGACTGCCGGCCGGCGATGGGCGGGCCGACCCCTGCCTGGCCCGTGGCAAACACGGTGGCCAGCTGGGCGCTGTAGTCGCCGTCTTCCTGCCCCAGGGCCGGCCGGCTGGCGGCGCGGGCCACACCGTCGGTGCCGGCAAACAAGACGCCGTTGTTGAACAGGCGGTCGGCCAGCCGGTCCTGGGCCAGCACGCTGCGCACCCAGGCGGCATCCGCCAGGCGCGCACTCTCCAGGCGCGCACCCACCAGGCGCGCACCCGCGCCGGCATCCGTGCCCGCTGCGGCGCCCAGTTGCGTGGACAGCGCCTCCAGCGCGTCCAGCCGCAGCGCGACCTCATCGGCGATGCGTTCTGACAACACCGTGGCGGTGCTGACCTGCTGCTGGCCGACCAGCTTCAGCAAGTCGGTGCGCAGCGCCTGGCCGACGTCATAGGCCATGGACCACAGGCCCAGCACCAGCACCAGCAGCGTCGACAGGACGAGGCGGGTCTTCAGCGACTGCGGCGGACGGGCAGACCAATGCATGCAGTGGGTGGCGCCCTGGCGGGCGAACAGCACAAGGATCGGCCCACCGCTGGACGATGGCGAAGCGGCCGTGGCTGGCGCGCTGGGCCCTTGTCCGGGCATGGGGGGAATGGCCGCTGACAGGATACATCCCGGCTGCGCTGGCCGCCCCCACCAAATCGGCAAAACACAGGCACCCATGGCGCGGGTGGCGCAACAAGTTGGCAGACGATGCACCAGCGATCGGCAAGCGGTCGGCCGCCAGCACCCGCCTGGCCAGCGCAGACCGCGCGCTGCCAGGTGGCCAGTGCACGCAGCCTGCGGTCCGCCGTTCTAGGGGCCAAGCGCCCGCCTGCGCCTGCGGCCACCGGTATAAACGCAGTGGGCTGTGGCGGCACGGCCGACAAAGGAAGCACCGATGACACGACGTCTGCTGATTGCCAGCGCCCTGCTCACCAGCCTGCTGGGCGGCTGCAGCATCCACTACCACCAGACCCAGACCTGTGCGCCTTGCACCTTGCCCGGCGGCAGCGGCGACCCCAAGGCACCGCGGGTGCTGGTGCACAACGGCAACATCAGCGTCGACCAGGACGTGCTGCGCTTTGCCAAGGACCAGACCAATGTCACCATCCGCTGGCGGCTGGAGGGCAAGGGCGGGCGGCTGACCTTCCCCGAAAACGGCGTGGTCTTCGAGCGCGCTGCCGACGGCGAGATCACCGACTGCAAGCGCAGCGAGGACAACACCGTCTTCAGCTGCCTGAACCGGCACAGCCGGCCCGGGGTGTACCGCTACGGCATCAACGTCAATGAAGACGGCAAGCCGCTGAAGCCGCTGGACCCGTATGTGATGAACGACTGAAGGCGGGCAGACGGCTGCCTGAAGGCTGCGTCAGGCGGCTGCGCCGGCCGGCAGCGCGTCCAGCCAGGCTGGCAGGCCGGCCCACACCGCATCGAAGCCGGCGTCACACCCAGCCTGCAGGGCCGGGCCGAAGCCGGCACCCAGCGCGGCTTGCGCAGACGCCAGAAACGGCGCCAGAAACGCGGCATCGGCGGCGTCGCGGCGCAGGCCCGACGCGGTGTTTTCACGTTCGGCCAGGCCGTGCAGGCGGGCGGCCGCTGCGGCGTCGCCGGCCTGCATCGCCAGCCCGGTGGCGACATCCAGGGTGCCGATGGCGGCCGGGCGCGACCCGGTCTGGCCGACGATGGCATGCACCTCGCGCAGCAAGGCAGCGGCCGGCGCCCTGCGGCCCTGGCTGAGCTGCAGCATCGCCAGGTTCAGCAGCGCGGCGGCCACGTATTCCTGGTCGCCCAGGCCACGCGCCAGCTGCAGCGCTTCGGCGTAATGGGCCAGCGCCGCATCAAAGCGGTGGGCCATGCGGTCGAGCTGGGCCAGCGCAATGCAGGCGCTGGCCAGCTGCCGTGCATTGCCCAGCGCGCGTGCCGCAGCCACCGCGTCTTCGCTGTGGCGGCGCGCGGCGGTGGCGTCACCCAGGCCGCTGGCCACCATGCCCAGGGGCTGCAGCACGGCGGCTTCGCGCGCGGCGTCACCGGTTTCGCGGGCGATGGCCAGGCATTCCAGCAAATGCGGCAGGGCCTGGGCATGGCGGCCCATGAAGGCGCCCAGCTGGCCGAGGTTGAACAAGCCACGCGCCCGCAGGCCGTCGCGCGCCTGGGCACCGGGGTGGGCCAGCAGGGCCTCGGTGGTGTCCAGGCCCAGGCTGAGCAGGCCGCGGTTCAACCAGTAGGGCCGCAGCGCAAAGCTCAGGCGCAGGCCCAGTTCGGCGGCGGCACGGCGCGCCGCGGGGCGGCTCTGGTCTTGGGCGCACCAGGCCAGCGCGGCCAGCAGGTTGTCGCGCTCCAGGTCCAGCCGGGCCAAGGCGGCGGGCTGGTCGGCACCGGACAGCTGTTGCTGCGCCGCCTCGGCCAGCGCCAGCTGGGCCTGGGCGTGGCGGCGGCGGGTGGCGGTGGCCTCGGCGCCGGCGGCCTGCAGCAAAGCCGCCGCATGCTGGCGCACGGTATCGAGCAAGCGGTAGCGCGGGCTGCCGTCGGCTGCGGGCAGCAGGCCCACCAGGCTCTGGTCGGCCAGCGCGGCCAGGGCGTCCAGCACCGCATCGGCCGGCAGCAAGGCGTCGGCAGGTACAGCATCGGCACACACGGCTTCGGCAGCGTCCAAGGTCCAGCCGCCGGCAAACACCGCCAGGCGGCGGTAGAGCACGCGCTGGTGGTCGGGCAGCAGGTCGTGGCTCCAGTCGATCAGCTGCTGCAGCGTGCGCTGGCGCGGCGCCACCGTGCTGTCCTGGGTGCGCAGCAGCGCAAAGCTGTCACGCAGACGCTGGGCCAGGGCTGGCAGCGGCAGCGTGCGCACCCGGGCAGCAGCCAGCTCCAGCGCCAGGGCGATGCCGTCCAGCCGCTGGCAGATGTCGACCACCGCCGCAGCATTGGCCGGTGTCAGGCTGAAACCCGGGTCGGCACTGCGGGCACGGTCGACAAACAGGCGCACCGCCTCATGGCGCAGCAGCTGCGCGGGCGTGCTGGCAGCGGCGCCGCGCTGGGCATCGGGCAGGCCCAGTGCGGGCACCGGGTAGACCTGCTCACCCGCCAGGTGCAGCGGCGCCCGGCTGGTGGCCAGCACACGCAAGCCGGCGCCAGCCTGCAGCAGGCCCTTGGCCAGGGTGGCCGCAGCCGCCAGCAGGTGCTCGCAGTTGTCCAGCACCAGCAGCAACTGGCGGCTGGCCACATGCTGGCGCAGCACCGCGTCCAGCGGGCGGCCCGGCTCTTCCTTCAGGCCCAGCACCGCCGCCACCGCCTGCGGCAGGCGCCGGCCATCGTCCAGCGGCGCCAGCTCGACCCACCACACACCATCCGGGAAGGTCTCGACCAGGTCGGCGGCCAGTTGCACCGCCAGCCGGCTCTTGCCGATGCCGCCGGTGCCCAGCAGGGTGACCAGGCGCTGCCGGCCCAGCAGCGCGCGCAGCTCGGGCAGCACGGTCTCGCGGCCGATGAAGGGGTTGAGCTGCTGCGCCAGGTTGTTGGGCGTGGCCGCCAGCGAGCGCAAGGGCGGAAAGCTGGTGCGCAAGGGCGGCGCCAGCACCTGCCACAGGCGCTCGGGCAGGGCCAGGTCCTTGAGCCGCACGGCGCCCAGGTCTTGCAGCTGCACACCGGCGGGCAGCACCGGCAGCAAGCGATCGGCCAGCCGCTGCGACACCAGCACCTGCCCGCCATGGGCCGCCGCCATGATGCGGGCGGCACGGTTCACGGCGGGGCCGAAGTAGTCGTTGTCACGCGCCTCACCCGGGCCGGCATGCAAGCCGCAACGCAAGGCCAGGGGCAGCCCGCCTGCAGCCGCCGCTGCCGCCAGCCCATGCTGCAATTGCAGCACCGCAGCCAGGGCGTCAGCGGGATCGCTGAACACCGCATGCAGGCCGTCGCCCGTGCCCTTGACCCACTGGCCGCGCCAGGCTGCCACCGCACTGCGGGCCAGCTGGTCGTGCCCCGCCAGGGCAGCGGCCATGGCGGCGGGCTGCTCTTCCCACAGCCGGGTGCTGCCCTCGATGTCGGCGAACACAAACACCAGCACCGGCTGGTCGTTGTCCTGGGGCATGGTCAGGGGCACGGCGGCTGCATGGGCAAACCATACCCGATGGGCTGCGCTGGCTCTGCCGGGCCGGCAGCCACAATCCCGCCCATGCCACCGCCCGCCCCTGCCCGGCCCTGCCTGTGCCTGCAGACCCTGGACCGCGGCGACGGCCTGCTGGGCCTGCGGCCCTGCGGGCCGGTGCGCCCGCCGGCGCGCACGCCGCTGTTCGGCGCCCGCGGCCCGCAAGTGACCGTGGCCTGGCTGGACTGGCTGCCGGCCGGTGCCCGGCCGACACCGGCCGCCGCAGTGGCCGCCACGGCCAGGCTGCAGGCGGCTGGCCTGCAGCCGCTGCCGGCCGATGCCTTGCAGTGGCGCGGCACGCCGGCGCTGCCCACCAGCGCCCGCCTGCTGAGCCTGCCGCGTGAAGCCGACTTCGCCGCCTTCTGGGCCGACGCCCTGCCGGCGCTGCAGGCCGAGGGCTGGACCATCGACCAGCGCCCCGGCTTTGCCCACGCGGCGCTGCCGGTCAGCGGCTGGCAGATCCGCATCAGCCCGCTCAGCCAGCCGCGCGGCATGGGCTCCTGGCTGCTGAGCCTGGGCGTGGACCTGCAGACTGCGGACGGCCACGAAACCCTGGACCTGGTGCCGCTGCTGGCCCGGCTGATCAAGCACGACCGGCGCTGGACCGATGCCGACGCGCTGGCCGCCATCCCGGGCGATGCGCTGATCCGCCTGCAGGCCCCCGGCGGCCGGGTGATCGACGCCGAAGCCGCGCCGCTGAAAGCCATCGTGCGCAGCATGCTGGATGTGCTGACCCGCCCGCGCCGGCGCGCCGATGAACCCCTGCTGCTGAGCAGCTGGGAGGCCCAGCGCCTGGCCCTGCTGCGCGCCGGCCTGCAAGACGCCATGGCCAGCCACCCCAGCGCCCGGCGCGACTGGGCCCTGCAAGGCGACGCCGGCCTGGCCTGGCTGGACAGCAGCGGCGCTGGCGGGCCACCACCGCCGGTGGCGCCGCCGCCCGGCCTGGGCATCACGCTGCGGCCCTACCAGCACACCGGCCTGGCCTGGCTGCAGCACCTGCGCCGCCACGGCCTGGCCGGCATCCTGGCCGACGACATGGGCCTGGGCAAGACGGCGCAGGCCCTGGCCCATCTGCTGCTGGAGCAGCAGGCCGGCCGCCTGGCGGGGGGTGCCGACGGCCGCCCGGCGCTGGTGGTGGCGCCGGCCAGCCTGCTGTTCAACTGGCAGGCCGAAGCCGCCCGCGTGGCGCCGGCGCTGCGCCTGCTGACGCTGGACGGGCCCGACCGCAGCCGGCGCATCGCCCGCATGGCCGACCATGATGTGGTGCTGACCAGCTACCCGCTGCTGTGGCGCGACGCCATGGCGCTGCAGCGCCAGCCCTGGCATCTGGTGGTGCTGGACGAGGCGCAGATGGTGAAGAACGCCGGCAGCCGCACGGCCACCGCTGCGCGCCGGCTGAACGCCCGCCACCGCCTGTGCCTGACCGGCACGCCGATGGAAAACCACCTGGGCGAGCTGTGGGCGCAGTTCCACTTTCTGCTGCCGGGCTACCTGGGTGACCGGCGCAGCTTTCAACGCGATTGGCGCACCCCGATCGAAAAAAACGGCGAGACCGCCCGCGCCCGCTTGCTGGCCGAGCGGGTGCGGCCCTTCATCCTGCGCCGCCACAAGGCCACGGTGGCCACCGAGCTGCCGCCGCTGACCGAGCAGGTGCACCGCGTGGCGCTGGCCGGCGCCCAGCGGGCGCTGTATGAAAGCGTGCGCCTGGCGGCCGACGAACGCGTGCGCCGGGTGCTGGACGCGCAGCACTTTGACGGCGCCATGGTCAGCATCCTGGACGCCTTGCTGAAGCTGCGCCAGGTCTGCAACGACCCGCGCCTGCTCGACACCAGCCTGGCCATCGGCCCCGCTGGTGACCTGGGCAGCAGCGCCAAGCTGGCCTGGCTGCATGCCACCCTGCCCAGCCTGGTGGCCGAAGGCCGGCGGGTGCTGGTGTTCTCGCAGTTCACCCGCATGCTGGCCCTGGTGCAGATGGAGCTGCAGGCCCTGGGCCTGCCGCACCTGCTGCTGACCGGCGACACGCCCAGCGCCCAGCGCGGCGCGGTGGTGGCGCAATTCCAGGCCGGCCAGGTGCCGGTCTTCCTGGTCAGCCTGAAAGCCGGCGGCGTGGGCCTGAACCTGACCGCCGCCGACACCGTGGTGCACATCGACCCCTGGTGGAACCCGGCGGTGGAGCAGCAGGCCAGCGCCCGCGCCCACCGCATCGGCCAGACCCGGCCGGTGATGGTCTACCGGCTGGTGGCCGCCGGCAGCATCGAAGAGCGCCTGCTGGCGCTGCAGCAGCGCAAGGCCGCGCTGGCCGATGCGGTGCTGGGCGCTGCCGGGCTGGGCCTGGCAGCGCTGCAGCCAGCCGATGTGCAGGCCCTGCTGGCGCCGCTGGACGCAGCGCCAGAGGCCTGAATCAGGCCTGGCCCCGGCTGTCGACCAGCCAGGCCGGCGCGTCCTGCAGCGCCACCGGGCGCAGAAAGCGCGTCAGCGCGGCATAGCCCACGCTGGTGCTGAAGGCGTGGGTCGACGACGGCCAGGGGCCGCCGTGCTGCTGCGCCGCCGTCACCGCCACACCAGTGGGCAGGCCGCCAAACAGCACCCGGCCGGCCACTGCCTGCGCCGCCCGCACCAGCTGGCGGTTGTCGGCGGTGTCGGCGTCGGCCCCCCACAGCGTCACGGTCAGGCTGCCCTGCACGGCCTGCAGCACACGCAGGGTGTCGTCCAGGTCGCGCACCCAGACCACCACACAAGCCGGGCCGAACACCTCGTCGTGCAAGGCCGCATCGGCGACAGAAGCGGGCCGCGTCGGTGGCAAACAGGTGGGCACCGGGGGCCGCGCCCTGGGCCGGCGCGGCCAGCAGGGTGGCCACGCCGGGGTGGCTGGCCAGCCGCGCCACGCCCGCGTCGAAGCCGGCGCGGATGCCGGGGTGCAGCATGGCGTGCGGCCGGCTCAGCGCCAGGGCCTCGCCAAGCTGGCGCACAAAGGCCTGGCCGCTGGCGTCGTCGCGCAGCAGCAGCACACCGGGGCTGGTGCAGAACTGGCCGCAGCCCAGCGTGATGCTGGCCGCCAGCGCGCTGGCCAGCGACTGGCCCTGGGCCGCCAACGCCTCGGGCAAGGCCACCACCGGGTTGATCGAGCCCAGTTCACCGTAAAACGGGATCGGCCGCGGCCGCGCATTGGCCTCGTGCCACAGGGCAACACCGCCGCGCTGGCTGCCGGTGAAGGCCACGGCCTCGATCGCCGGGTCGCGCACCAGCGCCACACCCACGGCGGTGCCGGCGCCCTGCACCGCCTGCAGCACACCCGCCGGCAGGTCCAGCGCCGCCAGGCAAGCGCTGGCCAGTGCCAGCACTGCGTTGGACAGCTGCGGGTGCCCTGGATGGGACTTGACCACCACCGGGCAGCCAGCGGCCAGCGCGGCAGCGGTGTCACCGCCCAGCACGCTGAAGGCAAACGGGAAGTTGCTGGCCGCGAACATGGCCACCGGGCCCAGCGGCAGGTGCACGCGGGTCAGGTGCGGCCGGCCGGCCGGCGGCGCGCCCGCCACGGCCGGGTCGTCTTGCACCGGCTGGGCAGCGCCCTGGTCGACCTGGTCGGCAAAGCCGCGCAGCTGGAAACAGGTGCGGTCGAGCTCGCCATTCAGGCGCACCGGACCCAGCGCGGTTTCGCGGTCGGCCAGCGCCACCAGGGGGTCGCGCTCGGCTTGCAGCGCGTCGGCCAGGGCGCGCAGCAGGGCCGCACGCCGGGCCACCGGCAGGGCGGCGTAGGCGGGGGCTGCTGCGGCGGCGGCGGCGCAGGCGGCGCGGATCTGGTCGGCGCTGCTGTCGTTGGAAGTCATCATCAGGTCTCCTGCAAGGGTGGGGGGCGCCCGACGTTCGGCCGGGCCAGGTGTGGCGTCTCGGGTTGCCTGGGCCATGCAGCCTGCGGGCTGCGGCCTGGCGCCAAGCAACGGCCGGCAGCTGTCAGCTGTCAGCTGTCAGCCGGGCGGGTATCCGGTCAGCCGGCGCTCATTGCTGGCGCCGGCCGTCGATCAGCCGCCGGCGCGCCTGGCTGAGGTGGAACTGCATGGCGGTGCGCGCTTCTTCGCTGTCGCGCGCGCGGATGGCTTCGACGATCGCCTCGTGCTCGTCCAGCACGGTCAGGCGCCCGCTTGCGCGACGCCGTGCGGGTCAGGCCCAGGGTCAGGCGCATCAGGCCGGTCATGGCGCCGTGGATGCTCTCGAGCAGGCTGGCATGGAAATCATTGCCGCTGGCTTCCGCGATGCGGGCATGGAAGGCCAGATCGGCGTCGGGCGACAGCGTGCCGCTGCGCACGCCCTCGGCAAAGGCCTCATGGGCGGCGACCACGGCGGCCAGCTGCTCGGCGGTGTGGCGCTCGGCGGCCAGCCGGGCCGCGTCGCCTTCCAGCGCGATGCGCACCTCCTGGCAGCGCAGGTAGGCGGCGATGTCCTGCGCCTTGGCCAAGGTCTTGACGCGGGTGGGCGGCTGGTGGCTGACAAAGGTGCCCAGCCCCTGGTGCGAGGTGATCAGGCCGTCGGCACGCAAGCGCAGCAAGGCCTCGCGCACCACCGGCCGCGAGACGCCGAAGCGCTCGGAGATGTCCATCTCGGTGGGCAGCTGGTCGCCGACCTTGAGCTTGCCCGAGGTGATCTGGTCGAAGATCTGGCCGTAGAGCTGGTCGGACAGGCGGCCACGCTGGCCGGGTTCCAGCACCAGGGCACTGCTGCGCTCGGCAGGGGGCGCGGACGGGCCGGCCGACGAAGAGGCGGGCGTGAGAGGGGCGGCAGCGCGGCGGGCCATGGTGTCGGTCGTTTCCCTTGGGGGTTGGCGAGGCAGACCGACCGACCGCAGTGGCTCAGTCGGCAGTGATGCCCTTGTCGCGGATGATCTGCGCATAGCGCTTGCGGTCGGTCTCGATCAGCGCCCGGAATTGTGCCGGCGTGTTGGGCGCCGGCACGGCGCCCTGCTCGATGAAGCGGCGCTTCAGCTCGTCACTGGCCATCAGCTCGCGCACATCGGCCGAGATCTTCTCGACCAGCGCATCGGGCGTGCCGGCCGGCGCCAGCAGGCCGATCCAGGAGATCGAATTGAAGCCCGGCAAGGCGGTTTCGGCCAGCGTCGGCACATCCGGCAAGGCGCTGGAGCGGCTGGCGCCGGTCAGCGCAATCGCCCGCACCTTGCCGGCCTTGACCTGGGCCGAGCTCTCCAGCACGGTGGTCACCGACATGTTGACGTGCCCGGCCAGCAGGTCGGCCATGGCCGCGCCGCTGCCCTTGTAGGGCACGTGCAGCAGCTGGGTGCCGCTCTGGGCCTGGAACAACTCGGCCGCCAGGTGCAGCGAGCTGCCGGCGCCCGAACTGCTGTACGACAGCTTGCCCGGCTGCGACTTGGCATAGGCGATCAGCTCTTGCGGCGTCTTGACCGGCACCGACGGCGTGCACCAGCATGACCAGCGGCAGCTCGGCGATCAGGCTCACCGGCGCGAAGCCGGTCACCGGGTCGTAGGCCATCTTCTTGTAGAGCGAGCCGTTGATGGCCTGGGTGCCGATGTTGCCCACCAGCAAGGTGTAGCCGTCGGGCTTGGCCTTGGACACCATGTCGGCGCCGACCATGCCGGCGGCACCGGCCTTGTTCTCGACCACCACCGGCTGGCCCCATTTCTCGGACAGCTTCTGCGCCAGCATGCGCGCGCCGGTGTCGCTGCCGCCGCCCGGCGAGAAGGGCACGACGATGGTGACGGTGCGGGTCGGGTAGGCCTGGGCCAGTGCGCTGCAGGCAGCCAGGGCCAGGGTGGTGGCGCCCAGGGCGCGGAAGATCAGGCGATCGAGTGTCATGGTGTCGTCCGTGCGGAATTGGCAGAGTGGCCGCTGGCTGCGGCCGGGGTGGTGGTGGGGGTGGTGGTGGTCGCGGTGCTGGCCTCAGACCGAGGGCTTCGGCAGCGCCTGGTCGAGCGCCAGCAGGCGCTGTGCGATGGGCGCGAGATCGCGGCGCTGGGCTTCGGGCAAGCCGGTCAGCAGCGGCAGCATCGGGCCCATGTCGGCGATGCCGGCCAGGGTGACAGCGTCGTGCAGCACCCGGATCGGGCTGATGCCGTCGCGCTGGTCTTCCAGCGGGATGTAGCGCTCACGCATGGCAGCGGCTGCGCTGTAGTCGGCCGCCTTGAGCTGCGCCAGCAGCGCCATCGACCCGCGCGGCCCGACCACCCCCGACCCGGTGGTGAAGCTGAGCAGGCCGAAATCGCGCATGTGCACGATGGCCGGCCGCTCGCCGATGCCGCTGACGATGTAGTTGATGTCCACCGCCTCCAGGATGGCGCGCAGGTAGGGGTCGTCGCTCGGGTCGTCCAGCACCACGGCGTACTTCACGGCGGCGATGCGCCCCTCGTCGACCAGGGCGGCCAGCGTGGCCGGCGCCAGGTAGTTGTTGGTCTTGAGGTACAGCACCGCCGGCTTGCCCAGTGCGTCGGTGAAGCGGCGCACGCCCGATGCCCAGGCCTTCGTCGGTGTAGGGGAAGGCCATCGGCAGCAGCATCGCGGTCGGGAACGGGCGCGATTTCAGGATCGCCGCCTGGTCCAGCATCTTGCCGTAGTCGGGGCCGACCGACGGCAGCAACCAGGTGTCGGCGCCGACCGCGTCGGCCAGGAAGTCGACAGTCGCGGCGTACTCCGACAAGGGCAGGTGGTAGAAGTTGGCATTGCCGCCGTACATCAGGCTGCGGATGCCGCCCTGCTCCATGTGCGCGATCAGCGCCCGGTTGGCGTGGGTGTTGAGGCTGTAGTCGGCGTTGCGTGCCAGCGGTGGCACGGCAATGACAGAACGCGCGAGGTCAGCAGCAGTGATGGCAGTGGTTTTCATGGGAAGACTCCAAAGGTGAGCGGGGATCGATCATCTGACCAATGGCGAGATGATCGTTTTTTAGGTAACTTGTCTGACAACTAAAGCGGCGCTTGGCGGCCGCCGGCGGGCCATCACTCGGGCTTGCACGCCGGCGGCTTCGGCGACCTTGGCCCAGCGGGCATTTCGCTCTGGATGAAGGCGCAAACTGCGCCGCCGTGCCGCCGGCGGGCTCGATGCCGGCAGCCGCCAGCTTCTCGCGCACGTCGGGCGCGGCCAGCGCCTTGTTGGCCTCGGCGTTGAGCCTGGCGACCACATCCTTGGGCGTGCCGGCAGGCGCCAGCAGGCCACCCCAGGTGCTGGTCTCGTAGCCCTTCATGCCGGCCTCGGCCATGGTCGGCAGGTCGGGCAGCGCAGCCGAGCGCGTGGCGGTGGTCACGGCCAGCGCGCGCACATTGCCGCCCTTGATCTGGCCGGCGATGGCCGCCACGGTGTCGAACATCAGCGCCACGCGGCCGGCGATCAGGTCGCCATGGGCAGCGGTGCTGCCCTTGTAGGGCACATGCACCAGGTCGACGCCGGCCATGGTCTTGAACAGCTCACCCGACATGTGCGGCGCGCCGCCCTTGCCGCTGGAGGCAAAGCTGTACTTGCCCGGGTTGGCCTTCAGGTGGGCGACCAGCTCGGGCAGCGTCTTGCGCCGGCACGCTGTTGCTGACCACCAGCACCAGCGGCACCGCATGGGTCTGCACCACCGGCTCGAAGGACTTGAGCCGTGTCGAAGGGCAGCTTCTTGTACATGCTGGGGTTGATCGCATGGCTGCTGGCCACCAGCGCCAGCGTGTGGCCGTCGGGCGCGGCCTTGGCCACCCGGTCGGTGCCCAGCATGCCGGACGCACCGCCCAGGTTGTCGATCGCCACCGGCTGGCCCAGCGCCACGGACAGCTTGGCACCGATCAGGCGTGCGCTCAGGTCGATGGCGCCACCCGGCGTGGCCGGCACCACGATGGTCAGCGGCCGGCCAGGAAACGCGGCTTGCGCCAGCGCAGCCAAGGGGCTGGACAGCGCCAGGCAGGCGGTGATGAGGTGTCGGCGTTGCATGTGGAAAGTCCTTGGTGGGGCGGTTCGATCGGGGCTGGGCTGACGGCGTTCAGGTGCGGTGCGCAGCATTGGTGCAGGCCTGAAGTCGTCATGTAGTGTACTTGTTTGACAACTAAAGACAAATACTTTTTATTGTTAGACCATTACACACGTAGCAATGCGTCACCGCCCGGCTTTGGGTGCCAGCGCAACACGCGACCGGCCAGGGGGTTTGCCGCTGCGGGCATGGTCGGTCCCGGCGCGGCGAATGGGTGACACCGGCACGGTGCTTGTGCGCATAGCGGAAATGGCGACGACACCGCAGACGCCGCAACGGCAGCCCACACCCCCTGGGCGATTCCAGCCAACGGGGCTGACTTGGGCGTGTGGGCGGCCAACAGCCAGGATTGGCCAGGCCCGCTGGCTGCGCTGCCGGCTTGTGTCTGCTTGCTGTGCGCTGGCGGTCAGTGCCGCAGCGTGCTGCTCAGGCGAACGCGGGTTCGCGCACCGCCTGCGCTGCTGCTGCGGCGCCAGGCGCGCCCGCGATCGGCAGTGCGGCTTGTTCCGGACGGGCCGCATGTTCAGGATGTTCCAGACATGCCGGATGGGCCGGCCACTGCAGGCGGCGCCTCGGCAGCGCCCAGCCAGTGCGCCAGGGGCGCGCCGCTCAGCACCTCGTGGTCCAGCAGGCTGGCGGCCAGGCCATCGAGCTGCGCCCGGCCATCGCCCAGCAAGCGGCGGCAGCGGGCCTGCGCGCCTGTCCAGCAAGGCGCGGGCCTCGGCCAGCACGGCGGCCTGCAGGTCGGGGCCCAGCAGTTCCTTGGGCACGCCGGCCACGCTCAACAGCCCGAAGCGGTCGGAGAAGCCCAGCGCGCTGACCATGTTCACCGCCAGCTCTGACGCGCGTTTCAGGTCGTCGGACGCACCGCTGGACACGCTGTCGAGCACCATCAGCTCAGCCTCGCGGCCGGCCAGCAGCATGGCCAGGCGGGCCGACAGCTCGGCCTTCTGGTACAGCGGCTCTTCGCTGTCACGGTGGATGTGGGTGGCGCCCAGCGCCTGGCCACGCGGCTCGATGCTGACGCGCTCGACCACGCCCACCTGCAGCAGGTGCGCCACCAGCGCATGGCCGGCCTCGTGGTAGGCCAGGCGCCGGCGCGTGGCCTCGCTGAGCAAGGCCTTGACCGGCGACACATCACCACCCAGCTGCTGGGTTTCGATGGCGCGCAGCAGGTGCTCGGCGCCCACCTGGTCAGCGCCCTGCTCTGCCGCCGTCGACGCTGCCTTGTTGACGGTGTTGGCGATGTCGGCCGGCGACATGCCGGCGCTCAGACGCGCCAGCGCCAGGGTGTCGGCCTGGCCGTCGTGGTGCAAGCGGTCGAGGTAGAGCGCGAACAGGCGCTGGCGGTCGGGCAGCATCGGCAGGGCCAGGCGCACCAGCATGTCGAAGCGCCCCGGCCGGCGCAGCGCCGCGTCGATGTTGTCTTCGTGGTTGGTGGCGCCGACGACCACCACATTGCGCAGCGCATCGAAGCCGTCCATCTCGACCAGCACCCGGTTGATGATGCGGTTGAGCTCCGACTCGGCACCACCACCAACACCGCCGCCGCCAGCGCGGCCCTGGCTGCGCTGGCCGATGCCGTCGATCTCATCGATGAACAGCACACAGGGTGCATGCCGGCGTGCCAGCTGGAACAAGTCTTTCACCTTGGCCACCCCCGCGCCGTAGTACATGGCGGTGAAGTAGGAGCCGTCGACCGCAATGAAGCTGGCCTGGCATTCACCGGCCAGCGCCCGCGCCAGCAGCGTCTTGCCGGTGCCCGGCGGGCCCACCAGCAGCACGCCGCGTGGCGGCGCTGCGCCCAGCCTGGCGTAGTGCGCCGGCGCGGTGAGAAAGGCGCGCACCCGCGCCAACGCCGCCTTGGCTTCGTCACTGCCCACCACATCGGCAAATCGGGTGGCCGGCTGCACCGCCAGCATCGGCGCCCCGCCCCGGCCCAACTGCAGCCGGGTGGCAGCCAACAAGACGCCCAGCACCAGGCCGACCAGCAACACGGCGGGCGCCACCTGCTCGGCCGCGCCCAGCAGGCGCTGGCTGTTGCTGCGGGGGTCGACCTGCACGGCCACCAGCGCAAAGCCCGCCTCGGCGCTGCGCTCGCCCAGGCTGTCGAGCAGGGTGCCGGCGCAGCCCAGTGCGGTGCAGCCCGGCACGGTGGTGCTGGCCTTGTCGCCGTTGTGCAAGGTGTAGAGCACCAGGCCGGGTGGCGCAGCGGCCAGGCCGACCGCTGCCACGGCATGCGTGCGCAGGCTGTGCCTGAAGTGGGCCAGGGCCTGCGCGTTCTGCAGCCAGGCCTGCGGGTCGGCTTCAAAGGCCCGCACCTCGGGCAACTGGCGCGCCAGGGCATCGCCAGCGGCGCGCTGCTGCAGCGCGATCGCGCCGACACACAAAGCCAGCAACAGCGCCAGGGCGGCGGCCAGGCGCGGGTGGGCCCGCAGGGATGTCAGCAGCTTGCGGGTCCGGGTCATGGCAAGGGCGCGGGGCCGATGGGTCTGGCAAAGGGTGGGCGGCGCAGCAGGCCGGGACGGCTTGCTGCTTGGTGTGGTGTGGTGCGGCGCAGGGCAGCAGCCTAAGCGCGGCGCAAGCGCTGCAACAGGCTGTCGGACAGCCCCTGGGCCAGGCCGGCGGTGCCGCTGCCATCCAGGTCTGCAAAGCGGCCGTGGAAATCGAAGAACACGTTCTCGGCAGTGGTCTGCAGCGACGGCAGCGAGCGGATCTGAAACGCACGCATCGGCAAGGCGCTGAGTTCACGCCGCACCGCCTCACGCAGTTCGCGCGCCGCGTGCAGGTAGGCGCTGGCATCCATTGCGACATGCCGCGCGTCGCTCACTTCCAGGCACACGATCTGGTTGCGGATGCGGAGCTTGTCGAGGGCCATCACGGGTCTTTCTGAAGCACGGGTCGAGCCGCAACCCAGTGTGCAGCGGCGCGCTGGCGGGCAATCCGCAGAACAAGCGGGCAATGCAGCCGATGCACGCGCCGCAGCCAGCCCAGGCCAGGCCGGGCCGCCGGCTTCAGGCGCTGAAGTTGGGGCTGTTGCCCGTGCGGGTGGCCGTGCGGGGGTCCGTGCGGGGGTCCGCACGGGGGTCCACATCGGCACGGCTGTCCGTGCCGGTGTCGCCAGCCAGCCCATCCAAGCGGCCCGGCCCGCTGTCGTAGAGGCTGCGCAAACGGCTGGCCAGGCCGGCCATGTCCAGCGGCTTGGGCCAGTGGGCCGCAAAACCGCGTGCCAGCGCAGCCTGGCTGTCACGCGGCATGGCATCGGCGGTGGCCATCACCGCCACCGTGTCGGCCAGGCCTGGCAGGCGGCGCACGGCATGCAGCACCTGGTGGCCCAGGGCGTCGGGCAGGTGGCCATCGATGACCAGCACATCGGGCCGCCAGGCGGCAGCCAGGGCCACCGCACTGGCGCCGTCGCCGGCCACCTGGACGCTGAGGCCAGGCTGCGCAGCCAGGGCCTCGGTGAACAGCAGCGCGCTCAGGGCGTCGTCTTCCACGTACAGCACCCGCAGTGGCTGGGTGGATGCTGGGGCGGAGACGCTGGGCGCCCCGGGCGGCTGCAGCGGCGCGGCCAGCGCCGGCTGCGCGGCCTGCGGCAACCAGACCTGGGCGGTGGTGCCGACCCCCGCCTCGCTGCGGATCTCGAGCTGGCCGCCATGCGCCTGCACCAGGCGCTGCGAGATCACCAGGCCCAGCCCCGTGCCCTCAATGCCCGTGCTTTCGCGGCCCAAGCGCTCGAAGGGCTGGAACAGCCGGTGGATCTGCAAGGCATCCATGCCCAGGCCAGTGTCTTGCAGTGTCAAGGCCCAACCCGGCTGGCCGCCCCGGTCTGCGGCCACCAGGGCCCAATGCAGGGCACCGCCGGGCCGGTTGTACTTGATGGCGTTGGACCCCAGGTTCAGCAGCACCTGGCGCAGGCGCTGGGCATCGGCCAGCACCGCTGCGCTGCCACCCAGGTCGGCATGGCGCTGCACGCCGGCCTCGCTGGCCTGCGGGCCGAGCAAGGCATTGACGTCGCACACCGCCGCCACCAGGTCCAGCGGTGCCAGCTGCAGGGCCACCCGGCCCTGCTCGACCTGCTGCAGGTCGAGCACATCGTTGATGAGGTCGCGCAGGTGGCGCCCGGCCAGCAGAATGTGGTCGACATAGTCCTGGCGCAAGGCGCCCTGCTGCAGCAGCTGGGCAAAGCCCAGCACGGCATGCAGCGGTGTGCGCATCTCGTGGCTCATGCGCGACAGGAACTCGGTCTTGCTCTGGCTGGCCAGTTCGGCGGCGCGCTGCTCGCGCTGGCGTTCGGCGGTCTGGCGCTGGCGGGTGATGTCGGAATGGGTGCCCACCACCCGCAGCGCACGGCCCTGGGCGTCGCGGCGCACCGCCTTGCCGCGGTCGCGCAGCCACATGTAATGGCCAGCGCCATGGCGGATGCGGTACTCGGTGTCGTACACATCGCTGTCGCCGTCGATGTGGCGCTGAAACGCCGCGAGCACCGCGCCGCGGTCATCGGGATGCATGCGCCGCGCCCAATCGCGCCAGTCCTCGCCGATGTCGCTGTCGACCAGCCCCAGCATGTCCTTCCAGCGCTGCGAGAAGAAGGTGCGGTCGGTGGCCGCATCCCAGTCCCACACCGCGTCGCCGGCGCCTTCCAATGCAAAGCGCCAGCGCAGCTCGCTTTCGGCCAGCGCAGCCTCGGCCCGCTTGCGTTCACCGATATCGATCGACAGGTGCACCACGCTGCCGTCTGGCAGGCGGCGGTCGATGACCAGGGCCCAGCCGTCCTGCCACTGCAGCTCTTGCGGCACAGGAGCGTCGGACACCAATCCCACACGCCAGGCGATGAAATCCGCCGCACGGCCCCGCGCCGCCGGGTAGTGCCCCTGGGCGACATGGTGGTGCAAGGCCTGCAACCAGGTGTTGCAGCCTGGGGGCAGGTCGCGGCCGATGCGCGCCTGCCAGTAGCTGTTGGTCAGCAGGATGCGGCCCTGGGCGTCGCTGATCATCACCGTGGCCGGCAGGCCTTCGAGCGTGTTCTCCAGCAGCAGCCGGGCGCGGGTGGCCTCCTGGCGCGCGCCCAACTCGGCGGTGATGTCGCGGCTGGCACCGCGGTAACCCAGGAAGACACCCTGGGCGTCGAAGCGCGGGTCGCCGCTGATCGACACGGTGACCGTGCCCTGCGGCATGTCGCGGTCGACCACCAGGTCGCGGAAGGGCCGGCGCTCGGCCTTGGCCAATAAATAGCGATCCCAACTGGCGCCAAACTCATCATGGCGGCGGCGGTTCGCCGACAGCGTGGTGCTGCCAAGTTCATCGCTGGCGGGCCGGCCTGTCAGCTGGGCGATGCTGTCGGTCATCCATACAACGCGCCCATCGCTGTCGGTCTCCCACAACCAGTCGCACGCCACCGACCCCGCACGCCCGCAGCGTTCAGCCTCCTGCCGCCAGTGCGTTGCAGCCTGCTGGGTCTGCAGCAGGGCGTTGGCAGCGGCCAGCGCGGCTGCCACCGCCGGCCCCGCCGCCTGCTGCGGTGCCCGCAGGCACAGGGCCAAGGCAGCCGGACCAGGCCCACCGGCGGTGCCCGCCAGCACGGTGTCGGCCTGGCCCAGGCCGGGCACCGCTGCGCTGGCAGACGCCCACCACACCTGCTGGGCCGCGGTTTCCAGCCGCACGGGCTCGGTCAGCGCCTGCAGCGCGGCCTGGATCAGGTCCGGCGCGCTGGCCGCATCGCCATCGGCGCCCCCGCCGCCCGGCAGGGATGGTGAGACTGCTTGAACCATGGAATCCCGTTGGGCCTGCGCCGGATGTGCGCGCGCACCATGATAGTGAACTGCGGGCTGGGTGCAGACCGTGGTTGGATTCGCGAGGCTTTGCATGCCGCGGTCAGCGGCCAGCAGTGTGCAACGGCGCCTGCTGCAGGCGCCCCGGGCTGGCAAGGGGCGCGCTTTGCAGGGTGTTGGCGGCGGCGGGGGCGGTGGCGGTGGCCGCAGGGCCCAAGGCCGATCCACCCAGCAAGGCCGCAAATGCCTGCGCCGTCACCGGCCGGGAGAACAGATAGCCTTGCTGCTGGTGGCAGCCGTGGTCCAGCAAAAAGGCCTGTTGCGCTGCGGTCTCCACGCCCTCGGCCACCACGCGCAGGCCCAGTTCACGCGCCAGCGCGATCACGGCGGAGACCAGCGCCGCTTCGCGGTGGCCGCGCGTCACATCGGTGATGAAACTGCGGTCGATCTTCAGCTCATGCATCGGCAAGCGCTTCAGGTAGCCGAGCGACGAATAACCGGTGCCGAAGTCGTCCAGCGACAAGCCATAGCCCTGGGTGCGCAAGACATCAAGCACCGCCACGCTGCGCTCGATGTCGGCCATCAGCATGGTCTCTGTCACCTCCAGCGTCAGCCGTTCAGGCGCCAGGCCGGCGCGCTGCACCAGCGCCGCCAGCTTGTCGACCAGCGCCGGGTCGGCCAGGCTGGACGCGGCCAGATTGACCGACAGCGGCAGCGCTGGCAGGCCGGCGTCCTGCCAGTGCCGCAGCGTGTCGCAGGCCGATGCGAACACCCAGTCGGTCAGCGGGCCGATCAGACCGGTGTCCTCGGCCAGGGGAATGAATTCCAGCGGTGGCACCAGGCCGCGCTGCGGGTGTTGCCAGCGCACCAGCGCCTCGGCGCCGACGATGCGGCCGCTGCGGGCGTCCACCTTGGGCTGGAAATGCAGCAGCAGCTCGCCCTGTGCGATGGCGCGGCGCAATTCCGCCTCCATCAGCGAGCGGTTGGCCGCCTCCTGGTTCATGCGCTCGTCGAAGAAGCGGTAGCGCGCCCGCCCGGCACTTTTTGCTGCGTAAGCGGCCTGCTCGGCGCAGCGCGTCAGACTCGCCATGTCGGGGCTGTCGTCGGGGAAGATCGCAATGCCGATGCTGGCCGTCAGCACCAGCGACTGTGCTGCCATCTCCAGCGGCTGCGACACCGCGCTGAGCAGGCGCTGCGCCACCACGCTGGCCTGCTCCTGGCTGCTCAGGTCGGTGATCAGCAGCGTGAAGGCATTGCTGCCCACGCGGGCCAGCACGCTTTGCTCATGCGGCGCGGCGTTGCTCGACGCCAGGTCGTTGCTGCGGGTCCAGGTTCGCAGCCGCTCGGCCAGCACGCCCAGCACGGCGTCGCCGGCGGCGCGCCCGAACGCATCGTTGACGCCCTTGAAGCGGTCGATGTCCACATGCAGCACCGCACACAGCGTGGCCTGGCGCCGCGCCAGCGCCAGCGACGGACCGGCCAGCTCGGTGAAGAACTGCCGGTTGGGCAGGCCGGTGATGGCGTCGTAGTGCGCCAGCTGCTGGATGCGTTGCTGCGCCTGCACGCGGTCGGTGATGTCCTGGGTGATGCCTTCGGTGCCGATCTGGCTGCCACGCTCGTCCAGCAAGGGTGCGGCCTGCTCGAACACCGTGCGGACCGCGCCATCGCCCCGCTGGATGTTGAATTCCAGCTGGTAGGGCGTGCCCGCGTCGCGCAGCAGCGCGCGGGCCTGTGCAACGCGGTCGCGGTCGGCCGGTGCCACATGGGTCAGCAGGGGACCGCTGGCGCTGGGCGCCGCAACAGCATCCGCCACAGCATCCGCCACATCACCCGCAACATCGGCCCCAGGGTCAGCCGCACCGGCGGCCGCTCCATCGACTGCCACACCGAACAGCCGCAGCAATTCGGCCGAACACTCCAGCTGCCCGTCCGCATGCAGCAACCAGTTGCCCATGCCGGCCAGGCGTTGGGCACGGTCCAGGCCTTCGCGGCTGCGCCGCATGGCCTCGGCCGCCACACTGGCGCGCAAGGCATAGCGCACGCGGTGCGACAACAGCGTCCAGTTGATCGGCTTGGTGATGAAGTCGGTGGCGCCTTGGCGGTAGGCCTGTTCGATCGACTCGGTGTCGTTCAGCCCAGTCAGCATCAGCACCGGCACCCGCGCGCCGTGGGGCATGGCGCGCACCCGCTGGCAGACCTCGAAGCCATCGAGGCCCGGCATCATCACGTCCAGCAGCAGCAGGTCGCAAGGCCGTTGGGCGAACAAGGCCAGCGCCTCTTCACCGCTGGCGGCGTCGCTGACCTCGAAGCCGGCGTGGCGCAGGGTCCTGACAGCCATGCTGCGCAACAGAAAGTCGTCGTCGACGACCAGCAGGTGGGCCTTGAGAACACGGTCATGCATCGCTTGCTCCTCCATCCCAGGCGCTGGTCGCCGCTGGGCTTGTTTGATCCACGGCCTGGTGCAAGCGGCGCAGCGCCGCATGCAGCTGTTGCGGCCAGGCCGGCAGCGGCGCGCCGCCCTGGCGCAGCCGCGCTTCGTTGGCGCCGGCCAGCGCGGCAATCTCCAGTGCGCCGACCGACGCGCTGGTGGACTTCAAGGTGTGCACCAGCCGCAACGCGGCGGCGTTGTCGCCGCTGGCGATGGCGCGCTCCAGGTCGGCCACCGCCTGCCCGCTGCTGTCCTGGAACATCGCCAGCAGCTCTTGCGCATAACCGGGCGCCGAGCCGTCGGCCACCATCGGCAGTGCCGCCAGCACCGCCGGGTCGAACACCGGCGCACTGGCCTGGCGCTGCAGGCCAGGGGCGGCCGCCGCTTTGGTGGCGGATGCGGTGTTGCTGGCCTGCCCGCCACGTGCCCAGCGCTCGACCGCTGCCATCAGGCTGCGGGACTGCACCGGCTTGCTCAGAAAGTCATCCATGCCCGCGCGCAGGCAGGCGTCGCGGTCTTCGGCGAACGCATTCGCCGTCAGTGCAACAACGGGCACCTGCCGGCCAGCGTCACCGGCGGCGCCGGCGCGCAGGCGCCGCGTCACCTCCAGGCCGTCCATGTCGGGCATCTGCCAATCCATCAACACCAGGTCGAACCGCTCGGGCCGCCGCAGCATCTGCAGGGCCTGTTCACCGCCGGCCGCCGCGCTGACGCGGCAGCCGCCGTGCTGCAGCAGGCGGCTGACGATGGTGCGGTTGAGCGCGTCGTCCTCCACCACCAGCACATGGGTCAGCGCGTCCTGCTGTTGCTGGGTGCACAGGCCGTCCGGCAGCTGCACGGCCACCGCCTCGCTGGCAGGCTCGGCGGCCATGCGGCTGACCAGTGCCGCCCGCGTGACAGGCCGAGACAACTGGCGCGGCAGGTGCATGGCCTCGCGCAGGCGCTCGTCGGCGTAGACCGGGCGGTCGGCCATCACGATCAGCCGCGCGGGGTCGATCAGATCCACCACCGCGTCGAGCACCGCATCCTGGGCGGGGGATTCCGCCGACAGCAGCAGCCAGGGCTGTGCCGCACCCGTCGTGTGCAGGCCGGCCAGGACCGCACGCACCTCGTCGGCGCCGCTGCAGCGCTGCACCACACAGCCCAGGCGCAGCAAGTGCGCCTGCAGTGCCTGGGCGCTGGGTTCGTGCGGCTCGACAAACACCACCGTCTGGTGCTGCACGGCCGCCTCGGCATGGTCGCCGGCACCGCCGGCGACCACCAGCGGCAGCGGCAATTCCAACGCAAAGCAGGCACCCGCGCCCCGGCGGCTGGTGACACTGATCTGCCCGCCCATCGCCAGCACCAGTTGGTGCACGATGGCCAGGCCGAGCCCGCTGCCGCCAAACGACCGGTCGGCGCCTTCATCGGCCTGGCGGAAGGGCTCGAAGATGTGTTGCAGCAGGTCTTGCGCGATGCCGATGCCGGTGTCGCTGACGCTGATGCGCACCACTTCTGGCAGCGCGCCCGGCTCGACACGCACCGTCACCTCCCCCTGCGCCGTGAACTTCACCGCATTGCCCAGCAGGTTCATCACCACCTGGCGCAAACGGTCGGCGTCGCCGCAGCGCCAGGCCGGCAAGGCGGGATGCACGATGCAGGCCAGACGCAGGCCCTTGGCCTGCGCGGCCAGCCCGGCGCTGGCCAGTGCCGCGTCGATGCATTCGACCAGGTGGAAATCGACCGGCTGCAGATCGATCTTGCCGGCCTCGATGCGCGACAAGTCGAGGATGTTCTCGATCAGGCCCAGCAGGCTGGCGCCGCTGCGCTGGATGCCGTCAATCAGCTGCGCCTGCTCTTGCGGGGCGGCCTGCTCGGCGCGCAGCAGCTGCGCGGCGCCGATGACGGCGTTCAGCGGAGAGCGCAGCTCGTGGCTCATGTTGGCCAGGAATCGGGTCTTGGCCAGCGAGGCTGATTCGGCCTGCGCGCGCGCAGCGCCAGCGGCTTCCGCGCTGGCCGCCAGCTTGATCTGCGCTGTGATCAGGTCGCGCAGCGCCTGGCTCGACGCCCGGCCCACCACCACCAGGGACGCTGTCGCAGCCAGCAGCACCAGGGCCAGCACCAGGTTGAGCTTGTCGCCGCTGCAGGCCACGGCCAGCGCCAAGGGCGCCAGGGCAGCAACGATGAAGGCCTGCATCGCGCTGCGCTGCGCCGACTGGGTGTTCATGGCCACGGCACAGACACTGATCAAGGTGGCGACCAGCAGCGACGTCGCCTCGCCCGCACCTTGCATGACGATCAACACCGGCCCCGATGTCCATGCAGCGCCGGTGGTCGCCGAACCCACCAGGTAGTACGACGCCCACGGCCCGATCGCCGACGGCCGCAGCGGGCTGCGGCGGTAGGCCTGCCACAAGGCATAGCGCGCCACCACGCTGGTCAGGATGGCGCTGGCCCAGATGGCGCTGAGGTCGAGCGGAAAGACAAACGCCATCAGGCCGATGAAGATGGCGGTGACCACCGCCGTGAGCAACAGGCTCAAGGGCAGGCGCGCATAGGCCAGCTGCAGCAGCCTGATGTCGATCTGGTCCTGCACCACGGCGGCGTGGCGGGGCTCATGCTGGGCACCTGGGGCTGGGGCTGGGGCTGGCTCATGCCGTGGTCCTGGTGTGCAGGCGCTGCTGGCCCAGATGCGTGGTGATGGCGGCGGCTGCCAGGCTGTGCTGCTGCGCCAGGCGGTCCAGGTCCTGGGTGTTGAACCGGGCCCCTGCACGCAAGCCTTGATCGAGCGCGCCAGCCAGGCCGGCCAGCGCCAGGGCCCCCACCTGCGCGCTGGTGGACATCAGCGTGTGCAAGGCGTGCCGCGCGGCGGCAGGGTCGTCCGCAGCCAGGGCGTGGCGGCAGCGATCGACCAGAGCCTGGCTGCCCTGCTGGAAATGGTCGAGCAGCTCCAGCGCAAACTCCGGCGCCGAGCCGTCGGCCACCATGGGCAGCGCCGCCAGCACGCTGGGGTCGAACAGGGGTGGCTGCGCCGCTGCCCCGGCCTGGCCTGCCGGGGCAGGCGGCACGCTGGCCTTGGCGGGGGGCACACCAGCGCGCAAACCAGCGGGCACATCAGCGGGTACATCAGCGGGTATATCACGCGGGTAGGTGGCGCGCCAGCATGGCGGCCAGGCGCGCGGCCGTGATCGGCTTGGACAGATAGTCCGACATGCCGGCTGCGGCACAGGCTTCTCGGTCGCCGGACAGCGCATTGGCCGTCAGCGCCACGATGGTCAGCGCGGTTGGCGGCTGCAGGCCGGCCTCCCAGGCACGGATGCGCCGGGTCGTCTCGTAACCGTCGAGCTCGGGCATCTGGCAGTCCATCAGCACCAGATCGAAGGGTTCTTGCTGCACCCGCTGCAGCGCGGCAGCGCCGTTTTCGGCCAGGCTGACGCGACAGCCCAGGTTCTTGAGCAGGGCGCTGGCGATCTCGCGGTTCAGCGGCGCGTCCTCGGCCAGCAAGACATGGGCGTCAAAGCGCAGCTGGTCGGGTCTGGGCACAGCAACTGCCGCAGCTGCGGCTGCCGGTGTGTCCCGGGGACCGAACAAGCGCGCGGCCAGTGCCTGCAGGCTGCTGGGTGTGACCGGCCGCAGCAGCAGTGCGTCGGCGTCGCGGCAGTCGTGGTCGACATCGCCGCCGGCCGACATCGGCGCCAGTGCCACCAGCCGCACCGACGCCGCAAACCGCTGGCGCAGGCGCTGCACCAACTGCGCCGTGCCGGATGCGGGCAAGGCGCTGTCGAAGATGAGCAGCTGCGTGGCTTGCAGGGCGGCGACCGGCCATGCCGCCGGGTCGCCCGCAGGCGCCGGCCCGACCTGGGCCCCCAGCGCGCCCAGCATGTCCGTCAGCGCCTGGCGCACGCCGGCGTGGGCCACGGCCAGCAACACCTGCTGGCCAGCCAGCGGGGCTTGCGGTTTCGGCGCCGGGCTGCTGGCCGGTGCCATCGCCAAGCGCTCGGGCAGCTCCAGCCAGAAGCTTGCGCCCAGGCCGGCCTGGCTCTCGAAGCCCACGCTGCCGCCCATGCGCTGGGCCAGTTCACGGCTGATCACCAGGCCCAGCCCGGTGCCACCGAACTGGCGCGTCGTCGTGTTGTCGGCCTGCATGAAGGGCTGGAACAGGCGCGGCTGGGCATGGGCAGGCACACCCGGCCCGGTGTCTTGCACCAGGATGCGCCAGCGTGCGGCCAGGTTGTCGGCACCGGGCCTGGCGCTGCAGCACGATGCGGATGTCGCCGCGGGCAGTGAACTTCACCGCGTTGCCAAGAAAGTTCGAGACGATCTGCCGGATGCGGTGCGCGTCGCCGCGCAGCCGCAGCGCAAGCGTGCAGTCGCTGTGCAGCACCAGCTCCAGCCCCTTGGCCTGCGCCTGGGGCGCAAACAACAGCGCCACCTGCTCCACCAGCTGCACCGGGCTGAAATCTTCATCGACCAGGTCGACCTTGTCGGCTTCGATCTTGGACAGGTCGAGCACATCATTGAGCAGGGCCAGCAGGGTGTCGGCGGACTGGCGCAAGCCGTCGGCATAGCGGCGCTGGGTGTCGCTGAGCGATGTCGACTGCAGCAGATCGGCCATGCCGATGACACCGTTCATCGGCGTGCGGATCTCATGGCTCATGTTGGCCAGGAAGCGGCTCTTGGCCACGCTGGCGGCCTCGGCCTGTTCCTTGGCGCCGCGCAACTGGGCGGTGCGCTGCTCGACTTCGTCTTCCAGGCGGCCCCGGTGCTGTTGCAGGTCCTGCTCGCGGGCCTGCAACTCCGCCAGCATGGCGTTGAAGCGGGCCGCCAGTTCGCCGACTTCGTCGCGCTGCGACAGCACGATGCGGCGACCATGGTCGCCATCCGCCGCCACCGCCTGGGCCACCGCCGCCAGGTCCAGCAAGGGCTTGGAGATCGAGCGCTGCAGGCGAACAGCCAACGCCATGGCGAAGGCAAACGCCAACAGCGAGGTCAGCGATGCCAGGCCCAGACTGGCCAGGGTCTCCTGCCAGGCGCCCCGCAGGTCGGCCTCGATCGTGACCTGGCCCAGCAGTTCGCCGTCGGCCTGGATGTCCTGGTGCAGGCGCAACAAGCCCGCCGGTGGCGGCCCCGCGTCCGGCATGCTGGCCTGCGGCCCGGCCGCAGTGCCTGGCGCCGACGGAAAGCGCGCCAGCACGCGCCCGTCGCGGTGCGTGATGGTGGCGGCCGTGATCTCCGGCCGGGCACGCAGGCCAGCCAGCGCGGCGGTGGCGGCCTGGGCGTCGTCAAAGCGCAATGCCGCTGTGCTGCTATCGGCCAGGATCTGCGCCATGCCGCTGAGCTGGGATTGCGTCGCGCCTTGCTTGGACCGCAGGTCGGCAGCCGCAAACAACATCAGGTTCAACAACAGCCCCAGCGCTGCCGACAGCGCGACGGTGGCCAGCAGCTTCTGGCGGATGGGCAGGTCACGAAAGCGCATGGCGGCCGGCGCTCAAGGTTGGCGCGTGTTGCGGGCCAGGCGCAGCAGGTTGGAGCTGGCGCGCAACTGGGCCTGCTCCAGCGCGGGGCGGTTGATGTCGAAGCGGATGCGCCCCTCCTCCAGCAGCACGCCGATGGCGCCACCGGCCTCGGTGAAACCGCTGGCATCCCCCACGGTCAGCACCGGCTCGGCAGCAAGCGCGCGCAACATGGGCAGCTGGCGCCGCTCGTCCGATTCACCGATGAACAGCGCGTGGCAACCACGCAAGTCCTCCACGCCGAGCACGCGCCGCAGCTGTGTCGGGCGGCCGTTGATGGCGCGGCCCTCGAGCATGCCGCTGGCCGCAGACAGGCTGTCGCGGCCGGCCAGGCAGAAGACGAACGGCGCCTCGCGCGAGGCAAAGGCCCGCTCGGGCCATTCGACATAGCGTGCGAAGTTGAACAGCGCGCTGGCCTTGGCCTGCGAATCGGTCAGTGCCGCCGCTGGCGCTTGCGCAGCGCTGGGGAACGCCCAGCCCAGCAGCGCCAGGCTACAGGCCAGGCGCCGCCATCGATCGCAAGCATTGCGCATCAGGTGGCCTGGGTCTCAAGAAAACGCCGGGCCGCCCCAAGTTTTCTGGCGCCCCCTCGGGGGGCCAGGACGGGCAAAGCCGGGCCCTTGGGGGTGGTCAGAACTGCCATTGCGCCTTGACATGCACGCTGCGCGGCACCAGCAGCGCCTGGGACGGCAGCAGGTCGGGCGTGAACTCGGCATGCCGGCTGTCCAGCAGGTTCTCGCCGCTCAGGCTGAGGGTCAAGCCCGGCATCGGCCGCACCGCATAGCGCAGGTCGAAGGCGGTGTAAGCGGGAATGGCCGGCACCAACGGGTCGCCTTGCTGCACGCCCGACACATGGCGCAGCCGCGCGTCAAGTTCGCCGGCCTGGCCCAGTGCCAGGGTCGAGCGCAGGCTCCACTGCTGGCGCGGCGCGCTGTTGGCCCGGCTGACTGCGGTGCTGACCGCGACCGGGTCCGCCGAGCCTGCATCGAAGCTGGCCCGCAAGGTGCTGAAGGCCGCCTGCACCCGCCAGGCGCGTGTGGCGCGCCAGTCCAGCACCATCTCCAGACCATGCGTGCGGCCGGCCTGGTTGTTATCGAGCTGCACGCTTTGCACAACATGGGGCACCGGGTTCAGCACCAGCGCCTGGTCTCCCAGCGTTCCGGCCAGCAACTGCTGGTAGCGGTTGCGGAAGACGGTGAGGTCGATGGCCAGCCGGGCGTCGACTTGCTGGCGGTAGCCCAGCTCGAAGGCGGTCACCGTCTCGGCCTGTTGGTCACTGCCGGCGTTGGCTGACTTGCGCAACAGCACCGCAGGAACCGGCGGGTTGGCGGGTGTCACGGCGAGGTCGACCTGGGCGTCGGGTTCTGCCCGCGAAGGCGTGCGTACCGCACGCGACAACGCCGCCCACCAGGTCTGTGTGGGGTTCGGCGTCCAGGCCAGGCGCGCATGGGCTTGCGGCTCCAGCCCGGTGAAACTGTTGTGCTCCAGGCGCGCGCCCAGGGTGGCACGCAGGGTCTCGGGCAGCAGCGTGATCTCGTCGTTGACAAACACGCTGGCCAGGCTGAAGCGGCGCTTGGACGGCAAGAACAACATGCCGCCGCTGCTGGACGCGATCACATCGTCGGAGACGCGGGCGGTGGCGCCCCAGACCAGGTCTTGCAAGCCGGCCAAGCGCGGCCGCTGCTGCAGGTCGAGGTCGGCGGTGGTGCGGTGCTCGGTGATGCGGTCGCTGACATGCACCCGGGTCTTGGCGAGATTGCCTTGCAGCACGGTTTCGCTGCCATCGCTGCCGAGCCAGCTGTAGCGGGCCAGCAGATGCGCCGCGTCGGTGCGCTGCACAAAGCCACTGACGGCGAAGCCTGTGGGCGACAACAGGCTGGCCTCGCGCCAGCGGTCGCCTGCTTCACTGCTGGCCACCGACCCACTGAGGGTGATGGCGTCGCCACTGCGCAGCGCCAGGTCGGTGCGGAAGCCGGCGCTCGATGCGCGCCAGGCGTCCCTGCCCGCCATGCCCTGGGCATCGTCGTAGCCGCGCTGCGATTCAGTCTTGGCCCAGAGCCGGTAATGGCCATCGGACAGGCTGCCACCATGGCGCAGGACCAACCCACCGCGTGCAACAGTGCCGGCGCTCAGCGCCACCAAGCTGCCCTGCGTGTCGCTGGCTTTGCGCGTCAGGATGTTGATGACGCCATTCACCGCGTTGGCACCCCACAGCGCCGCACCCGGGCCGCGGATCACCTCGATGCGGTCGATGTCCTCCAGCACCGTGCTCTCCATCTCCCAGACCACACCCGAGAACAGCGGCGAATACACGCTGCGCCCGTCGATCAGCACCAGCAGCTTGTTGGCAAAGCGGCTGTTGAAGCCGCGCACACTGACCGCCCAGCGGCCGCTGGACAGCCGCGCCACTTGCACACCTGGCGCCAGGCGCAGGGCCTCGGGCACGCTGGCGGCGCCGGCACGCTCGATGTCGTCGCGGGTGATGACGAACACCGCAGCCGCGACATCCTGCACCGCTTGCGCCTTGCGCGAGGCCGTCACGATGTCGGCCTTCAGCAGGTCTTCCAGGCTCAGGTCCAGCGGCGCGGCGGTGGCGCCGGCGGCCAGAGCCGGCAGGCATATGCCACTTGCCAGGGCAAGCGCGGTCAACAGGGAGCAGGACAGATGGTGCATGGGCAGACCCGGGAAAACCGTGGATCCCAGGCTATCGGCCCGGCCGGCCAGGACTTGAACAGGCGCCGGGTGGCAAACCCGGGCGCGGGCACGGTGGCAAGGCGTGCCGGCGGCTGCGGGCGCGGTGCGGTGTGCGGGCAGCCCAGCTGCCCCGCACCCGGCAGTCAGTCCGGGCGGTGATCAGCCGGCGGCCGGCTGGCCGCCGCCACCCGCACGGCGCAGAACTTGAAGCCCGGGATCTTGGCCACCGGGTCCACCGCCGGGTGGGTCAGCAAGTTGGCGGCGGCTTCGGCATAGGCAAACGGCATGAACACCGTGCCCGGCGGCGTGCCGTCGTCGCGCCGGGCCTGCAGCCGCACGCTGCCGCGGCGGCTTTGCACCTGCAGCCAGTCGCCCGGGGCCAGGCCCAGCTGGTCCAGGTCCAGCCCGTTCAGGCTGGCGGTGGCCACCGGCTCCAGCGCGTCCAGCACCTGGCTGCGGCGCGTCATGCTGCCGGTGTGCCAATGCTCCAGCTGGCGGCCGGTGATCAGCACAAACGGGTAGTCGGCGTCGGGCGGCTCCGCGCCTGCCGACGGTGCGGCGGCCACCAGCGCCACCCGGCCGTCGGGCGTGGGGAACCTGTCCTGGAACACGATGGGCTGGCCCGGGTCGTCGGCGCTCAGGCAGGGGTAGGTGATGCTGTGCGCCGCGTCCAGCCGCTGCCAGCTGATGCCGGCGATCACGCCATGCAGGGCCTGGCGCATCTCCTCGTACACCGCAGCCACGCCGCTGTCGGCGCCGGGGTAGTGCCAGTCCAGGCCCAGGCGCCGGGCCAGCTGCTGCAGGATCCACAGGTCCTGCCTGGCCTCACCCGGGGTGTCCAGCGCGCGCCGGCCCATCTGCAGCATGCGGTCGGTGTTGGTCACCGTGCCGGCCTTTTCGGGCCAGGCGCTGGCAGGCAGCACCACGTCGGCCAGCCAGGCGGTCTCGGTCATGAACAGGTCTTGCACCACCAGGTGCTGCAGGCCGGCCAGGCCGGCGCGGGCATGGTGCAGGTCGGGGTCGCTCATGGCCGGGTTCTCGCCCATCACCAGCATGCCGCGCACCTTGGCCGGGTCGCTGTCGGGCGCGGCGGCCTGCTGCAGCGTCTCCACCACCGTCAGGCCGGGCACGGCGCTCAGCGGCTGGCCCCAGAAATCCTCGAACCAGGCCCGCACCTCGGGCTGGTCGACCCGCTGGTAGTTGGGGAACATCATCGGGATCAGGCCGGCGTCGCTGGCGCCCTGCACATTGTTCTGGCCCCGCAGCGGGTGCAGGCCGGTGCCGGGCCGGCCGATCTGGCCGGTGATGGCCGACAAGGCGATCAGGCAGCGGGCGTTGTCGGTGCCGTGCACATGCTGGCTGACCCCCATGCCCCACAGGATCATCGACGCCTTGCTGCTGGCAAAGGCCCGTGCCACCTCGCGGATGGTGTCGGCCGGCACGCCGCAGATGGCGGCCATGCGCTCGGGCGCGCAGCCCGCCACGCCTGCCTTCAGCGCGTCGAAGTTGGCCGCCCGGTCGCGCAGGAACACCGGGTCGGTCAGGCCTTCTTCGATCACCGTGTGCAGCATGGCATTGAGCAAGGCCACGTCGGTGTCGGGCTTGAACTGCAGCGTGCGCCAGGCGTGGCGGGCCAGGTCGGTGCGGCGCGGGTCGGCCAGCACGATCTTGGTGCCGCGCGCGGCGGCGTTTTTCATCCAGGTGGCGGCCACCGGGTGGTTGGCCGTGGGGTTGCTGCCGATGACCAGGATCAGCCCGGCATGCTGCACGTCCTGCACCGGGTTGCTGACCGCGCCCGAGCCCACGCCCTCCAGCAAGGCCGCCACGCTGCTGGCATGGCACAGCCGGGTGCAGTGGTCGACGTTGTTGCTGCCGAAGCCGGTGCGCACCAGCTTCTGGAACAGATAGGCCTCTTCATTGCTGCCCTTGGCCGACCCGAAGCCGGCCAGCGCCTGCGGGCCATGCTGCGTCGCGCAGCGCGCGCAGGCCGCCGGCGGCCAGGTCCAGGGCTTCGTCCCAGCTGGCCTCGCGGAACACTGCCTGCCAGTCACCGGGCCGGGCCGGGCCAGTGGCGTCCTTGGGCACGCCGGCGCGGCGGACCAGCGGCTTGGTCAGGCGCTGGCGGTGGTGCACATAGTCGAAGCCGAAGCGGCCCTTGACGCACAGGCGGCCGGCATTGGCCGGGCCGTCGCGGCCCTGCACCGCCACGATCTGGTTGTCACGCACCTGGTAGCTGATGAGGCAGCCCACGCCGCAATACGGGCAGACCGAATCCACCGTCTTGTCGACCCGCTGGTCGCCGACCAGGGTCTTGGCACTGAGCGCGCCGGTGGGGCAGGCCTGCACACATTCACCGCAGCCCACGCAGCTGCTGTCGCCCATGGCGTCGCCCAGGTCAAAGGCGATCTGGGTGGCCGCGCCGCGCTGCACCAGGCCGATCACGTCATTGACCTGGGTCTCGCGGCAGGCACGCACGCAGCGGGTGCACTGGATGCAGGCGTCCAGGTTGACGGCCATGGCCGGGTGGCTGAGGTCGGGCGCGGGCTGCGGGCGCTGCAGCGCCGTGAGCGCCGGGCGCGGCTGCACCCCCAGCTGCTGTGCCCAGGCGCTTAACGCACCATGCGGGCGGCTGGCGTCGCCGTCGATCCATTGGCTGCCGGCCTCGGGCATGTCGGCCAGCAGCAGTTCCAGTACCAGCTGTTGGCTCTTGCGCGCCCGCGCGCTGCCGGCCTGCACCTGCATGCCGGGCGTGGGCGCGCGGCAGCAACTGGGCGCCAGCACCCGTTCACCGGCGATTTCCACCACGCAGGCGCGGCAGTTGCCGTCGGGGCGCAGGCCGTCGCTGTAGCACAGCCTGGGGATCATGACGCCCTGGCGTTGCGCGGCCTGCAGGATGCTTTCGCCCGGGCGGGCGTTGACTGCCTGGCCGTCGAGGCTGGAAGTCAAACAGATCAGGGCCGGTCATGTGTGTTTTCCTTGTCACCACAGCACAAGCGCGCCGCCTGCGCCAGTCGCAGCGAGCAGACGCCGCGGACGGGCTTGGCCCGGCCGCTGGGGTCGCCCCCTGAAGGGGGCTGAGGCCGGACACAAACGGCGTGCCGTTTGCGCCTGCCGAAGAGCAGGGCCTCTGGCCCTGCGCGACCTGCAAGGTCGGCGAAGCCGCTGCGGGGGTGGGCCATGTCACACCGCCTCTGGAAAGTACCGCTGCACGCAACGGATCACGTTCGGCGCGGCTTGGCCCAGGCCGCAGATGCTGGCGTCGGCCATCACCTGGGCCAGGTCGTCCAGGGTGGCGTGGTCCCAGCGCGGCGCGGCCATCAGCAAGGCCGCCTTGTGCGGTGCCCACCCGGCAGGGCGTGCACTGGCCACAGCTTTCGTCGGCGAAGAACTGCATGGTGTTCAGGGCCGCTGCCCGCACGCTGTCGTGCTGGCTCAGCACCACCACCGCCGCCGACCCGATGAAGCAGCCATGCGGCTGCAGGGTGTCGAAGTCCAGCGGCACATCGGCCAGCCGCGCCGGCAGCAGGCCGCCCGATGCACCGCCCGGCAGGTAGGCCAGCAGGCTGTGGCCGTCGGCCATGCCGCCGCAGAACTCATCGACCAGTTCGCGCAGCGTGATGCCCGCCGGTGCCAGCTTGACACCGGGCTGCCGCACCCGGCCGCTGACGCTGAAGCTGCGCAAGCCTTGGCGGCCATGGCGGCCGAAGCCGCTGAACCAGGCCGGGCCGCGCTGCACGATGTCGCGCACCCAGTACAGGGTCTCGAAGTTGTGGGCCAGGGTGGGCCGGTCGAACAGGCCACGCTCGGCGATGTAGGGCGGGCGCAGCCGCGGCGTGCCGCGCTTGCCTTCGATGCTTTCCAGCATGGCCGACTCATCGCCGCAGATGTAGGCCCCGGCGCCGCGCCGCAACTGGATGGGCGGCAGCAGGCAGGGCGGGTCGGCCTGCAGTTCGGCCAGCGCCTGCTGCAGCACGGCGCGCGCGCCGTGGTATTCATCGCGCAAGTAGATCCAGATGCCGGCCACGCCCACCACCTGGGCGGCCACCAGCATGCCTTCCAGGAAGCGGTGCGGGTCGCGTTCCAGATAGGTGCGGTCCTTGAAGGTGCCAGGCTCGCCTTCGTCGAGGTTGACCGCCATCAGCCGCGGTGCCGGCTGCTCGCGCACGATGGTCCACTTGCGCCCGGTCGGAAAGCCCGCACCGCCCAGCCCGCGCAGGCCGGCGTCGGCCATGGCCGCCAACACGCTGTCGGCGCTGCGGGCAGCGCTGGCCAGGGCGGCGGGCAAGGCATAACCGCCGCCGGCGCGGTAGGCCGCCATGCCCACCCAGGCCGGCGACACCGGCGCCGGCCCGCTGCTGATGGCGCCAGGCGCCAGCGCCGCCGGGTCGAAGTGGCCGTCGCTTGCAGCCAGCGCATGCTGTGCCGCTGCCGGCTGTGCCAGGGCCTGCAGCGCCCGGGCCTGCACCGTGCCGACATCGGCCTGCAGCACCGGTGCCTGGCCCACCACCGCCACCGGCGCCTGCTCGCAGCGGCCCACACAGGGCGCGCCCAGCAGGGCCACGGTGGCGCCCGGCAGGCCGGTCAACGCGGTCTGCAGGCCTTGCAGCAGCGCGGCGCCACCGGCCAGCTGGCAGCTCAGCCCGGTGCAGACCCGCACGGTGAGCGCCGGCGCCGCCTGGTCGTCCTGCAGGATCTGGAAGTGGTGGTAGAAGCTGGCCACCTCCTGCACCTGGGCCATGCTGATCCGCATCAGCACCGCCAGGGCCACCAGGTGGCGCTGGAACAAGGCGCCAAAGTGGTCGTTCAGCCGATGCAGGTGCTCGATCAGCTGGTCGGGCGGTGGTGCATCGGCGCCCTGCAAACCAGGCAGCAGGGCCTGTACCTCGGCCAGTGCTGCCGCATCGGCCTGCCTGCCTTTGCCCTGGCCTGGCCGGCCTGATCGGCCCGGGCCCAGGGTCTGGCGCAGCTGGTCCAGGCTGATCGCGGCGGTGGGGGTCGAATCAGGCAAGGGCATGGCGCGGGTGGGCGGGCTGGGGGCTGGGCTGGGGCACGGCTGCTGTGACCAGCCCGCATCATCGGCGCAGCACCGTCCCGCCGTCCAATGCGACTTGCACACCGGGCGATTCAGCCGCTGAATGCCTCGGCCACACCCAGCGCGCCACTGTGGGCCGCCACCAGGGCACGCCAGTCGGGCTGCTGCGCCACCGCCAGCGCCGCCTGCAAGGCCAGGGTGGGCCGACCGGCCGCACTGGTGAGAAAACCGACCGCCGTGTGCAGCACTGGCGACACCAGCGGCCGCGCCACCAGGCCGTGCCGGCCCTGGGCCACGCTGACCAGGGCGCCCGGCAGGATGGCCGCCAGGCCGGGAGCCGCCGCGCCCGCCGCCGGCTGCACCGCCATCAGCAGCGCCAGCACCGAATTGGTCTCCACCGCCGGCTGCGGCACAACACCGGCGCTGGCAAAGGCCTCGTCGACCAGCGCCCGGAAGTGCATCTCGGGCGTGAGCAAGGCCAGGCGCAGGCTGGCCGCATCGCGCCAGGCCATGGGCGGGCCGAAGCGCAGTGGCGCGCCGGTCGGAAACGCGCCTGCGGCTGCATTGCTGCGATGCCGCTGCCCCATCGGCGCCCACAGCGCAGTCCGCCATGCCGTCCGCCATCCCCTCGGCCTGCAGCACAAAGCAGCGCTCGTCGTACTGCGGCCACACCGCCAGCTGGCGCTGCCGCACCCCGGGCCGGTCTGCATAGCCCAGGCCCAGGTCGATGGACAAGCGCATCCAGGCCGGCCTCGATCTCGGGCGAGCTGAGTGCGCGCAGCACCGGGCGCACGCCAGGGTGCACCCGCTGCAGCAGCGCTGCAAAGCGCGCGGCCACGGGCTCGGCGCTGGGCACCACGCCGATCACCAGCCGGCCAGCGGGCGCGCCGGCCCGGCTGGCCAGGGCCTGGCGCAGGCTTTCAGCTTCATGCAGCAGGCGGTGGGCATGGGCCAGGGCCAGTTCACCCTCGGGGGTCAGCCCTTCGTACTGGCGGCCACGCCGCACGATGGTGGCGCCCAGGCCGTCTTCCAGCGCCCGGATGGCGTTGGACAGCGCCGGCTGGGTGATGTGGCAGGCCTGCGCCGCCCGGCCGAAGTGGCGGTGTTCGGCCAGGGCGGCCAGGTAGCGCAGCGATTCGAGCAGGTTCATGGTCGGCCCAGGGTAGCGCGGCAGGCCAGGCGCTTGGGGCGCAGCGCGGATAATCACCGGTTTCCAGCTGCTGACCGGCCCGCGCTGCCCCTGCTTGCCCGGCACCAGCCACCCGTGCGACCGCCCTGCCCTGACCTGCTGTGTCCCAGCATCGGCGCAGCGGCGGCGCAGGGGCTTCACCACCTTGACCCGGAGCCTTGTCACCATGGCGCAATATGTTTTCACGATGAACCGCGTGTCCAAGACGGTTCCGCCCAAGCGGCAGATCCTCAAGGATGTCTCGCTGTCCTTCTTCCCCGGCGCCAAGATCGGCATGCTGGGCATCAACGGCTCGGGCAAGAGCTCGCTGCTGAAGATCATGGCCGGCGTCGACAAGGAATACGAGGGCGAGGCCACGCCCATGCCCGGCATCAAGATCGGCTACCTGCCGCAGGAGCCCTTGATCGACCCCGAGATCAGCGTGCGCGAGGCGGTGGAGCAAGGCATTGGCGGCGTGCTGGCCGCCAAGAAGCGGCTCGACGAGGTGTATGCCGAATACGCCGAGGAAAACGCCGACTTCGACGCCCTGGCCGCCGAGCAGGCCGACCTGGAAGCCATCATCGCCGCCGCCGGCATCCGAGAACACCGACCTGCAGCTGGAACTGGCCGCCGACGCCCTGCGCCTGCCGCCCTGGGAGGCCAAGATCGGCCTGCTCTCCGGCGGCGAAAAGCGCCGCGTGGCGCTGTGCCAGCTGCTGCTGAGCAAGCCCGACATGCTGCTGCTCGACGAGCCCACCAACCACCTGGACGCCGAAAGCGTGGAATGGCTGGAGCAGTTCCTGCTGCGCTTCTCGGGCACCGTGGTGGCCATCACCCACGACCGCTACTTCCTGGACAACGCCGCCGAATGGATCCTGGAACTGGACCGCGGCCGCGGCATCCCCTGGAAGGGCAACTATTCCGACTGGCTGGACCAGAAGGAAAAGCGCCTGGAAGGCGAGCAGAAGACCGAAGACGCCCGCATGAAGGCGATGAAGGAAGAGCTGAAGTGGGTGCGCAGCAATGCCAAGGGCCGCCAGGCCAAGAGCAAGGCGCGCCTGGCCCGGTTCGAGGAGCTGAGCGACGTCGACTACCAGAAGCGCAACGAGACCAACGAGATCTTCATCCCGGTGGCCGAGCGCCTGGGCAACGAGGTGATCGAGTTCGTCAACGTCAGCAAGAGCTTCGGCGACCGGCTGCTGATGGACAACCTGAGCTTCAAGGTGCCGGCGGGCGCCATCGTCGGCATCATCGGCCCCAACGGCGCCGGCAAGTCCACGCTGTTCCGCATGCTGCAGGGCGTAGAAAAGCCCGATTCGGGCGAGGTGCTGATCGGCAAGACCGCGCAGCATGGCCTTTGTCGACCAGAGCCGCCAGAGCCTGGCCGCCGAAAACACCGTGTGGCAGGACGTGTCGGGCGGGCTGGACAACATCGTGGTGGGCAAGTTCGTGATGCCCAGCCGCGCCTACCTGGGCCGCTTCAACTTCAAGGGCAACGACCAGCAGAAGCTGGTGGGCAGCCTGTCAGGCGGCGAGCGTGGCCGCCTGCACCTGGCCAAGACCCTGGCCCAGGGCGGCAACGTGCTGATGCTCGACGAGCCGTCCAACGACCTGGACGTGGAAACCCTGCGCGCGCTGGAAGAAGCGCTGCTGGAATTTGCCGGCTCGGCCATGGTCATCAGCCACGACCGCTGGTTCCTCGACCGCATCTGCACCCACATCCTGGCCTGCGAAGGCAACAGCCAGTGGTTCTTCTACGACGGCAACTACCAGGAATACGAAGTCGACAAGAAGAAGCGCCTGGGTGAAGAAGGCGCCAAGCCGCACCGGCTGCGCTTCAAGGCCTTGAAGTAAGGCCAGCAACAGGCGTGTGACAGACTGCGGCTGTCTATCAGCCGAGCCCTGTGTCCATGCCCCATCTGCCCTGCCCGACGCCCGTGTGGCGCACCACTGCGCTGGCCGCGCTGATCAGTCTGGGGGGCTGCGCGCAGCTGGGGCTGGCGCCAGCCGCCAACCCAGCGGCCGCCGGTACGCCAACAGCGGCAGCCACGGCCGCCCCAGCGGCAGCAGTCCCTGCCCCCGGCACAGCGCCACGGCCGCCCGGTGTGGCGCCGGGCGCCGTGCCCGGCATTGCGCCGGCCGGGCCGCCGGGCGCGGCAGCACCGGCAGCCGCCACCCGTGCCCGGCCAGCCACCGCCGTTTGCCACCGTGATCAAGGACGCGCGGCCCACGCATGGCCTGTTCAGCGTCTGGCAGAAGGACGAGCGGGTCTGGATCGAGCTGCGGCCCGAGGATTTCGACAAGCCCTTCTTCCTGTCGCCCAAGCTGCGCACCGGCATCGGCGAGGGCCGCTTGTTCGGCGGCCTGATGCTGAGCGCGCCCACCCTGGTGCAGTTCCGGCGCCAGCACAACCTGGTGCAGCTGGTGGCCATCAACCCGCAGCAGGTGGCTGCGGCGGGCACGCCGGCGGCGCGTGCGGTGGCGGTGGCCACCTCGCCCAGCCTGCTGGCGGCAGCCCCGGTCGCCAGCCTGCCCCACCCCGACCGCAAGGCGGTGCTGGTGGACCTGAGCGCCATGCTGATGTCCGACATCATGGGCCTGGGCACCCAGCTGCAGCGGGCCTACCGCCAGGGCTATGCCTTCGACCCGCGCAACTCGGCGGTGGTGGGGCTGCGTGGCCAGCCCGGCCTGCTGGTGATCGAGACCAACAACCACTTTGCCACCGCCAACATCGCGGTGCCGCAGCCTGGCTCGCCCCCGGGTGCGCCGGCACCCAGCGTGCCCGGGCGGCGTGCCCGACCCGCGCAGCCTGTTCCTGGGTCTGCATTTTTCACTGGCGCAGCTGCCTGAGCAGCCCATGGCCCGGCGCGCCGCCGACCCGCGGGTGGGCTACTTCCAGTCCACCACCGACGACTTCAGCGACGACCTGGCGCGCCAGCCGCGCCAGCGGGTGGTCAACCGCTGGCGGCTGGACAAGCAGGACCCGCAGGCCGCGCTGTCGGCACCGGTCAAGCCCATCACCTACTGGCTGGACCGCAACATCCCGCTGAAGTACCGCGCCGCCATCACCGCCGGGGTGCTGGAGTGGAACAAGGCCTTCGAGGCGATCGGCTTCCAGAACGCCATCGTCGTGCAGCAGCAGCCCGACGACGCCGACTGGGACACGCTGGACGCCGGCGTGGCGTCCTTGCGCTGGATGACCAACCGCGAGCCCGGCTTCGGCGCCATCGGCCCCAGCCATGTCGACCCGCGCAGCGGCGAGATCCTGGACGCCGACATCGGCATCGAAAGCCTCAGTTCGCGCAACCTGCGCAGCCTGCGCGCCCGGGTGCTGGGCGGCACCGGCACGGCCGCAGCCGCCCAGGAATGGGCCACCCTGCTGCAGGTGGCCGGGCCGACCGATGCCGACCTGCAAGCCGGCGGCATGGCCCATGACCCCCGGCTGTGCCGCCATGCCGACCAGAGCGCCGAGCAACTGGGCTATGCGCTGGACGTGCTGGGCGCACGTGGCGACCTCGACCCCGACAGCCCCGAGGCCGAGCAGTTTGTGCAGGCCTACATGAAGGACGTGACCATGCACGAGGTGGGCCACACCCTGGGCCTGCGCCACAACTTCCGCGCCTCGCACGCCATCCGGGCGCAGCAAGTGGCCGACCCGGCCTTCACCCGCGACGCCGCCTTCACCGGCAGCGTCATGGAGTACGCGCCGGTCAACCTGCCGCGGCCGGGTGAACCGGCGGCAGCGCCCTTCCAGGTGACGCTGGGCGCCTACGACTACTGGGCCATTGCCTATGGCTACACGCCGATCGCCGCCGAGCAAGAAGCCGCTGCGCTGGCCCGGATTGCCGCGCGCAGCGGCGAGCCGGCGCTGGCCTACGCCACCGACGAAGACAATTTCCTGGGCATCGACCCCGACGCCCTGCAGTTCGACCTGGGCGACGACGTGCTGGCCTTTGCGGCACGCCGCTTCGACATCGCACGCGAGCTGTTCCAGCGCCAGGAAACCCGCACGCTGAAGCCCGGTGAGGACTACGCCAGCCTGCGCCGTGGCCTGGCCTATGCGGTGCGCGACGCCGGCCGTGCCGCCGGCGTGCTGCTGCGCCAGGTGGGCGGCGTGCGCACGCTGCGCGACTTTCCCAACACCGGGCGCGACCCGCTGCAAGCCCTGCCGGCGGCCGACCAGCGCGCCGCGCTGCAGTTGCTGTCGCAGCGGGTGCTGGCCGCCGACGCTTTTGTCATCAGCCCGGCGCTGCAGCGCAAGCTGGCGCCTGATTTTTTCGAGCGCGGCGAATCGCTGGCGGTGCCCACCGACTACCCGCTGGCGCAGACGGTGCTGGACCTGCAACGCAGCATCCTGAACCGGCTGATGGGGGACAGCCTGGCCGCCCGGGTACTGGACAACGCAGGCAAGGTCAGCCCGCCCGAGCAACCGCTGCGCCTGGCAGACCTGTACCGCCAGCTGGAAGCCGATGTGTGGAGCGAACTGGCGGGCAGCGCCGACATTCCGCAGGCCCGGCGTGAGCTGCAGCGCGACTACGTCAACCGCCTGGTCGCGCTGGTGCTGCGGCCCGGCCTGATGACGCGCAGCGACGCCCGCGTGCTGCTGCGCAGCCGCAGCGCCAGCCTGGCGCAGCGGCTGGAGCGCGCCGCCAGCCGCAAGGGCCTCAGCGACGAGGCCCGCGCCCACCTGGTGGACAGTGCCGAAAGCCTGCGCAGCGCGCTGGCGGCGCCCTTGCAGCGCGCCGGGGCCTGAGGCACGCCGGGCCGGGCAGACGCTCAGGCGTTCAGGCCAGCCCGGCCCAGCCAGGCCGCACCGCGCACGCCCGACGCGTCGCCATGCAGCGCCGGCAGCAGCCGGGTGCGCAGCGGCCCGCCCTGCCCGCCGGCAAACACCCACTGGCCCCACAGCGCCGGCACGGCGGTGTAGGTGTCGGGCAGGCGTGACAAGCCGCCGCCCAGCACGATCACATCGGGGTCGAGCAGGTTGATCACGCCGGCCAGCGCACGCGCCAGGTGCTGCTGCCAGCGCGCCAGCGTGGCGGCGCAGTCGGCATCACCGGCGGCTGCAGCCTGGGCGATCTGCAGTGCAGTGCGGGCGCTGCCGCCGTGCCGGCGCAGGTGGTCGGCCGCGAGGCCGGGCCCGCTGCACCAGGTTTCCACGCAGTTGCACCGGCCGCAATAGCAGGCCAGGCGGGGAGCGTCGTCGGCCAGCCAGGGCAAGGGGTTGTGGCCCCATTCGCCGGCCAGCCGGTTGGGGCCGACCAGCACCTGCCCGGCCACGGCGATGCCGGCGCCGCAGCCGGTGCCCAGGATGGCGGCAAACACCACCGGCGCGCCCTGGCCGGCGCCGTCGGTGGCCTCGCTCCAGGCCAGGCAGTTGGCGTCATTGCCATAGGGCACCGGCTGGCCCAGCAAGGTGCCCAGGTCGCGCGCCAGCGGCTGGCCGTTCAGGCACTGGGTGTTGGCGTTCTGGATGCAGGCCGTCGGCCGTCAGGCTGCCCGGGCCGCCGATGCCCAGGCTGGGCGGCGCACCGCCCGGGGCCATGCCCGCAGCCTGCCGGCCCCGCCCCACCAGCGCCGCCAGGGCCTGCACGATGGCGTCGTAGCCGGCAGCGCTGGGCGTGGCGATGCGCTCGCGCCAGCGCTCGGTGCCGCTGGCATCCAGCGCGATGGCCTCGGTCTTGGTGCCGCCCAGGTCGACGCCGATGGACCAGGCCGCTGCCCCGGCAGGCGGCGTCAAAGGGCTTCGGTGCGCAGCAGCAGCCAGGCCAGTGCCGCAGCGTCAGACGCTGCATCCAGCCGTGGCGCCAGGCGGGCGCGCACGCTGGCGTGGTAGGTATTGAGCCAGTCGATCTCATCGGGCCGCAACAGGCTGCGGTCGATGCAGCGGGTGTCGATCGGGCACAGCGTCAGGGTCTCGAAGTCCAGCATCTCGCCGAAGGCGCCGTGCTCAGCCGTGTCGGCCGGCACGTTCAGCAGCAGGTTCTCGATGCGCACCCCCCACTGCCCGGGCCGGTACACGCCGGGCTCGTCGCTGGTGATCATGCCGGGCTCCATCGCCATCTGCGGCTCGGGCTAGGCCTTGCTGATGGTCTGCGGGCCTTCGTGCACATTCAGGAAGTAGCCCACGCCGTGGCCGGTGCCATGGCCGAAGTCGATGCCGTCGGCCCACAGCGGCGCGCGTGCCAGGGTGTCGAGGAAGGGGCTCAGCGTGCCGCGCGGGAAGCGTGCGCGGGCCAGGTTCATCATGCCCTGCAGCACCCGCGTGCAATCACGCTGCTGGGCTGCGCTGATGCGGCCGACCGGCCAGACCCGGGTGATGTCGGTGGTGCCGCCCAGGTACTGGCCGCCGCTGTCGATCAGCAGCAGGCCGTCGCCGTCGAGCCAGGCATAGGACTGCGGCGTGGCCCGGTAGTGCGGCAGCGCACCGTTGGCGTTGAAGCCGGCGATGGTGGGAAAGCTCAGGCCCACGAAGCCGGGCATCTTGGCCCGCTCGGCCGACAGCTTCTCGTCGATGGTCAGCTCGCTGATGCGCTCAGTCCGCGGTGCCAGTGCGGCCTCGAACCAGGCATAGAAGCGGCACATCGCCACGCCGTCCTCGACCATGGCCTGGCGCACGAAGCCGGCTTCGACCTCGGTCTTGCGGCTCTTGAACAAGGTGCTGGGGTTGATGGCCTCGACCACCGCCACACCGGCCGGCACCTGCTGGCGAAAGCCCAGGGTGATGCGGCGCGGGTCCACCAGCAGGCGGCTGGCATCCGGCAGCGCCCGCAGTGCCGGCGCGGCCTGGGTGTAGTCAGCCAGCGCCAGGCCGTCGGCGGCCAGTTCAGCCGCCAAGGGCGGCGGCACCTTGCCGGCGCCGACAAACAGCGTGGCCTGGCTGGCGTCGACCAGCAGGTGGGCCAGGAAGACCGGGTTGTAGTCGACGTCGGCACCGCGCAGGTTGGTGATCCAGGCGATGTCGTCGACGGTGGACACAAAGTGGTGCGTGGCGCCGTGGCGGGCCATGGCTTCACGCAGCCGCGCCAGGCGCTGGGCGCGCGGCTCGGGCGCCTGCGGTGCGGCGTGGGCGTAGACTGCCGGCCACCGGCAGCGCCGGGCGCTCGGGCCAGGCGCTGTCCAGCACATCCAGGTCGGTGGCCAGCGTGACGCCGGCTGCGTCCAGCGCGGCGCGCAAGCGCTGGGCAGCGGCCAGGCCCAGCACGTCGCCGTCGACCCGCACCACGCCGCCGCGCGGTGTGTGCTCGGCCAGCCACTGGATGTGGTGGGTGGCCGCGCCGGTGGGGATCTTCACCAGGTCGATGCCGCTGCCCAGCAGCTGGTCTTCGGCCTGCTGCCAGTAGCGGCTGTCGGCAAACAAGCGCGGCCTGCGTGGCCGTGACCACCAGCGTGCCCATCGACCCGGTGAAGCCCGACAGCCATTCACGCCCCTGCCAGCGGCCGGGCAGGTATTCCGACAGATGCGGGTCGGCGCTGGGCACCAGCAGGGCCTGCGCGCCGTGGCTGGCCAGGGCCTGGCGCACCCGCGTGAGGCGTTCACGAACCGGGTTGACACGGGTGTCCATGGCGGGCTTTCAAAGCTGGGATGGCTGATTCTAGGTTTGCACCAAGGGCCGAACAGCCCGTGCATGAAAGGCCACATCCCCGGGCCGCTGCCACCGGGCCGCCTACAATGGCCGCTGTCAGGGCGCTACCAGTCACGCCCTTGCAGTCGATTCTCGACCTTCGCACTGACCCGTCCGCCTCCCCGACTGGGGCCCTTGGCAACAAGCGGCTGCAGGCTGACTGCGATACGCCCCACCCACAACCGGGGCGCCCCCATCCCGATGAAATTCACTGAACTCGGCCTTGCCGAGCCGCTGTTGCGCGCCATTGCCGACCAAGGCTATGACACCCCCACGCCGATCCAGGCGCAGGCCATTCCCGCCGTGCTGCAAGGCGGCGACCTGATGGGCGGCGCCCAGACCGGCACCGGCAAGACCGCCGGCTTCACCCTGCCGATGCTGCAGCGCCTGTCGGCCGAGCCGGCCAAGAAGGACGCCAAGGGCCGCATCTGCATCCGCGCGCTGATCCTCACCCCCACCCGTGAGCTGGCCGCGCAGGTGGAAGAAAGCGTGCGCACCTACGGCAAGTACCTCAAGCTGACCAGCATGGTGATGTTCGGCGGCGTGGGCATGCAGCCGCAGATCAATGCGCTGCGCCGCGGTGTCGACATCCTGGTGGCCACGCCCGGCCGCCTGCTCGACCACCACCAGCAGGGCACGCTGGACCTGAGCCATGTGCAGATCTTTGTGCTCGACGAAGCCGACCGCATGCTCGACATGGGCTTCGTGCACGACATCAAGAAGGTGCTGAGCTACCTGCCGGCCAAGAAGCAGAGCCTGCTGTTCTCGGCCACCTTCAGCGACGAGATCAAGGCGCTGGCCGACAAGCTGCTGAACAACCCGGCGCTGATCGAAGTGGCGCGCCGCAACCAGACCGCCGAAACCATCGCCCAGAAGGTGCACCCGGTCGGCCGCGAGCAAAAGAAGGCCTTGCTCAGCCACCTGATCAAGAGCGGCAACTGGCACCAGGTGCTGGTGTTCACGCGCATGAAGCATGGCGCCAACCGGCTGGCCGAATTCCTCAATGACGAGGGCATCACGGCCATGGCGATCCACGGCAACAAGAGCCAGGGTGCCCGCACCAAGGCGCTGGCCGACTTCAAGACCAACGACCTGCAGGTGCTGGTGGCCACCGACATCGCAGCGCGCGGCATCGACATCGACATGCTGCCGCACGTCGTCAACTTCGAGCTGCCCAACGTGCCGGAAGACTATGTGCACCGCATCGGCCGCACCGGCCGTGCCGGCGCCCAGGGCGAGGCCATCAGCCTGGTGTGCGTGGACGAAGACATCTTCCTGCGTGACATCGAGCGCCTGATCAAGCGCCAGATCCCCAGCGAGGTGGTGCCCGGTTTCGAGCCGCCCAGCGGCGAGAAGGCCGAACCCATCGTGCTGGGCCGCATGACCATTGGCGTGGGCGGCACCCGGCGCAATGCCGGCGGTGGCTTCGGCGGTGGCCGCCCTGGCGGCGGTGGTGGTGGTGGTGGCGGTGGCCGCTCCGGTGGTGGTGGTGGCGGTGGTGGCCAGGGTCGGCGTGACGGTGGCCACGGCGGTCGGTGGCCGGCCGGCAGCAGGCGGTGGCGGTCGGCCAGCGGCTGGCGGCGGCGGCTTCGGCGGCGCACGCCCGGCGGGCAGCGGCGGGGCACGACCGGCCGGTGGCGGGTCGGGCGGGCCGTCACGCAGCGCGGGCGGTGGCGGTGGTGGTGGTGGCGGCGGTGGTCGCCCGGGCGGCCGCCCTGGCGGCCCGCCCAAGCGCTGAGCCCGATGCCCAGCGGCCAGGCCGCAGGTGCACGGGTGGCCGGTGCACGGGTGGCCGTGGCCGGCGCCACCGGCCTGGTCGGCCGGGCCTTGCTGGCCAGGCTGGCCGCCGATGCGCGCGTTGGCAGCATCACGGCGCTGGTGCGCCAGGCCGGCGCCCTGACCGGGCAGCCGGCAGCGGTGCAGCCGCTGGTGGTGGACTACCGCCAGCTGCATTCGGCGGCCGGCGCGGCGCTGCCTGCCACCGACTGGGCCTTTTGCGCGCTGGGCACCACCATCCAGACGGCAGGCTCGCAAGCCGCCTTCCGTGCGGTGGACATGGACGCGGTGCTGGCCTTTGCCCAGGCCGCACGCGCTGCCGGCGCCACCCGATTCGGCCTGGTGTCGGCCATGGGCGCTGACGCCCGGTCCTCGGTGTTCTACAACCGCGTCAAGGGCGAGGTGGAAGACGCGCTGACCGCACAGGCCTGGCCGCAGTTGGTGCTGGCCCGGCCCGCGCTGCTGCTGGGTGCCCGCCACGCGCTGGGCCAGGCCAGCCGGCCGCTGGAAGCACTGGCCCAGCGGCTGATGCCGGCGCTGGGCTGGCTGGTGCCGCGCCAGTTGCGGCCGATCCAGGCCGATGCGGTGGCGGCGGCTTTGCTCAGCGCCGTGGCCACACCCGGCCAGGCTGTGCGCAGCTTGCTGTCAGGCGACCTGCAGGCCCTGGCCGACCAAGTCAAGGCCGGCTGAGCTTCAGCGCCCAGCGCACACCGCGCAGGCGTGCTGGCGCGGCAGGCGGATCTCGGTCCATTCCATGCTGCGGGCGTCCAGCATCTGCAGCCGGCCAGCCAGGCTGCTGCCCACCCCCATCAGCAGCTTCAGCGCTTCAGCGGCCTGCATGCTGCCGATGATGCCCACCAGTGGCGCAAACACACCCATGGTGGCGCACGCACTTCCTCGAAGGTGGCATCGGGCGGAAAGATGCAGGCATAACAAGGCGCGTCAGCGTCGCGGCTGTCGTAGACCGAGATCTGGCCGTCGAAGCCGATCGCCGCGCCCGACACCAGCGGCTTGCGCGCCGCCACGCAGGCCGCATTCACCGCCTGCCGGGTGCCGAAGTTGTCGCTGCAATCCAGCACCACGTCGGCCGCAGCCACGGCCTGCGCCAGCCAGGCGGCATCGGCCCGTTGCACCACCGGCTGCACCTGCACATCGGGGTTGATGGCGGCAATCGTCTGCTGCGCCGATGTCGGCCTTGGGCTGGCCCACGCGCGACAGGTTGTGCGCAATCTGGCGCTGCAGGTTGGTCACATCCACCGTGTCGTGGTCGACCAGGGTGATGCGCCCCACCCCGGCCGTGCCCAGGTACAGCGCCACCGGCGAGCCCAGGCCGCCGGCACCGATCACCAGCGCATGGCTGTCGAGCAGGCGCTGCTGGCCGTCGATGCCGATGGCGTCGAGCAGGATGTGGCGCGAGTAGCGCAGCAGTTGGTCGTCGTTCATCGAGCGAGCATAGCCGGCCGGCAGCGGGCGTGAAAAAGCCCGCCGAAGCGGGCTTTGCTAAACGGACGGCCCGCCGAAGCGGGCTTTTGCTGAACGGACGGCCCGCCGAAGCAGGCCCCTGCTGCACTGGCAGCTGGCGGCGTTGGCCGCGCGGCTTACTGCTTGTCCTTGTCGAGCTCGGCCTTGCGCTCGCTCTGGGTCTTGCTGACCGCCACCGGCTTGCCCTTGAGCTGGTTCAGCGCCTGCAGCAGCGGGAAGTCCTCGGCGCTGCCGAACTCGGGCAGCGGCTTGGGCGCTTCCTTGGTCTTGGCCGACAGTTCCTCGAGCTTCTTGCGCGCTTCTTCGCGGGCCTTCTCGCGGGCTTCGTCCTTCTTCTCGTCGGCACCGCCCAGGTGCTTTTCCAGGTCGGCTTCGCGCATGCGCAGGGCGGCAAAGACATTGCCGTCGGCGGTTTCGTCGAGCCAGACATCGGGCACGATGCCCTTGGCCTGGATGCTGCGGCCGGCCGGCGTGTAGTAGCGCGCGGTGGTGATCTTCAGCGCGGTGTCGGCCGACAGCGGGCGCACGGTCTGCACCGAGCCCTTGCCGAAGGTCTGCGCGCCCATGATGGTGGCGCGCTTGTGGTCTTGCAGCGCGCCGGCCACGATCTCGCTGGCCGAGGCCGAGCCCTCATTGACCAGCACCACCAGCGGCACCGTCTTCAGCGCCGCCGGCAGCTTGCGCAGCGGGTCGCTGCTGCCGCGGCGCACATAGAACTCGGGCGATGCCTTGAAGGTGGCGCGGCTCTCGGCGATCTGGCCATTGGTGCTGACCACCACCAGGTCGCTCTGCAGGAAGGCAGCCGACAGCGCCACCGCCCCTTCGAGCAGGCCGCCCGGGTCGTTGCGCAGGTCGAGCACCATGCCCTTGAGGTTGGGGTCGGCCTTGTACAGCTCGTCGACCTTGCGGGCGAAGTCGTCGACGGTGCGGTCCTGGAACTGGCTGACGCGCACCCAGCCATAACCCGGCTCGATCATCTTGGCGCGCACGCTCTGCACGCGGATCTCTTCGCGGGTGATGGTCACCGGGAAGCTGCGGCTCTCGGCCTTGCGGAAGATGGTGAGCTGCACCTTGGTGTTGGGCTCGCCGCGCATCTTCTTGACGGCCTGGTCCATGCTGAGGCCCTTGACCGCCGTTTCGTCGATGCGGGTGATCAGGTCGCCCGGGCTGCAGGCCGGCGCGGAAGGCCGGCGAGCCTTCGATCGGCGAGACCACCTTGACCAGGCCGTCTTCCATGCCGATCTCGATGCCCACGCCGACAAACTTGCCGGTGGTGCCCTCGCGGAATTCCTTCAGCGTCTTCTTGTCGAAGTAGACCGAATGCGGGTCGAGCCCGGCCACCATGCCGCTGATGGCGTCGGAGATCAGCTTCTTCTCGTCGACCGGCTCGACATAGTCGCTCTTGACCATGCCGAACACGGCGGCGAGCTGCTGCAGTTCTTCCAGCGGCAAGGGCGACAAGCGCATTGCGCGCGAATGCCTGCAACTGCATGGTCGTCAGGGCGCCGGCAACGGCACCCACGGCCAGCAGTCCTGCCACCTTGAATTTGCCTGTCATTTGCCCTGCCTTGGCCATGTGAGGCCTGCCTAACTTGAAGATGATGGACCAGTATAGGCCGGGTGTTTTGCTGCCACGTGAAGCGCTGGCGTGAAAGTTGCCCTGCTTCCAGGGGCTTCTCCGGCGATCAGGCGCCCAGGCGATCGGCCAGTTCCGTGAGGTTGGCAACCACATGGTGGGCCTGACCCGCTGGCGCACCGATGTCGGGCCCGTCGGGCCGCCGCACCCAGGCTGCCTGCAGGCCGGCTGCCAGGGCGCCGTCCACGTCCAGCGCCGGGTCGTCGCCGATGTGCAGCGTGTGCTGCGGCGCGGCGCCGGCGCGCTGGCAGGCTGCGGCAAACACCGCCGCTGCCGGCTTGGCCAGGCCCAGCTCGCGCGCGCTCAGTGCGCCGTGGAAATGCTGGCCCAGGCCCGGCACCCGGTGCACGTCGGCATTGCCGTTGGTCAGCGCCACCACCGGCCAGCGGGCGGCCAGGCGGGCCAGCGCCGGCAACACGTCATCAAACAATGTCACCTGCTGGCGCGCATTGAAGAACACCTCAAACGCCGGCACCGCCAGCGCCGGGTCGTCGCCGGCCGCCAGCAAGGCGCGGCGGATTGTCTCCAGGCGCAGCGCGGATAAGTCATGCGCCCAGTCCGGCCGGTCGGCCACCACCGCGCGGCGCAGGGCCAGCCAGGCGGGCTTGTCGTGCGCGGCCACGGTGGCCGGCGCATGCGCACGCAGCCAGTCCTGCATCAAGGCCTCGGCGCGGCGCAGGGTGGGCGCCATGGGCCAGAGGGTGTCGTCCAGGTCGAGGGTGATGGCGTGCACAAGCATCGTGCGGCGATGGTAGGCGATGCGCCGCCACGCCGCCGGGTGTCACCTGCGCGATAAGCTCGGGGCATGGACACCAAGACCCCGCACCTGCCCGCCCGCAACTTTCCCAGCGCCGAAGAAGAAGCGCTCGCCGCCAAACAACCGTCGCTGTACGGTGGGCCGGAAAGCGCTTTCCGGCTTGGCCTTCACCGACACCGACTTTCTGCTGCGCGACGAACTGCGCCCGGTGCGCATGCAGCTGGAGCTGCTCAAGCCCGAGCTGGTGCAGCGGGAACTGGGGATTGAATCGACCATCGTCATCTTCGGCAGCGCCCGCATCCTGAGCCCCGAGCAGGCGCAGGCGCGGCTGGCCGAGGCCGAGGCAGCCGGCGAAGCCAGCGCCACCGCGCGCGCGAAGTCGGCGCTGGCGATGAGCCATTTCTACGACGAGGCCCAGCGCTTCGGCGCCCTGGTGACCGAGCGCTCGCGCACGCTGGAGACACCGATCTATGTCGTCACCGGTGGCGGCCCCGGCATCATGGAAGCGGGCAACCGCGGCGCCTTCGAGGTCGGCGGCAAGAGCATCGGCCTGAACATCGTGCTGCCGCACGAGCAAGAGCCCAACGCCTACATCACGCCCGAGCTGTGCTTTCAGTTCCACTATTTCGCGCTGCGCAAGATGCACTTTGTGATGCGCAGCATCGCGCTGGTCTGCTTTCCGGGCGGCTTCGGCACGCTCGACGAGCTGTTCGAGACCATGACCCTGATCCAGACCGGCAAGAGCCGGCGCCGGCCCATCCTGCTGTTCGGCCGCGCTTTCTGGGAAAAGCTGGTGAATTTCCAGCATCTGGTGGACACCGGCATGATCAGCCCGGGCGACCTGGGGCTGTTCCATTTTGTCGAGACGGCAGAAGAAGCCTGGGACCGGCTGGCCGAGCATTACGGCTTTGATGCCACGCCGGCCGACCCGGGCGCGGCGGCCGCCAGCAGCTGAGCGCCAGCGCCATGACCCGCCGCATCCGCCTCATCGGCGCGCCCACCGACATCGGCGCCGGCAGCCTGGGCGCCCGCATGGGGCCCGAGGCCTTGCGCGTGGCCGGCCTGCAGGCCGCGCTGGAACGCCAGGGCATGGCGGTCGACGACCTGGGCAACCTGGTCGGTCCGGCCAACCCCTGGCTGCCACCGGTGGACGGCTACCGCCACCTGGCCGAAGTGGCGGCCTGGAACCAGACCGTGCACGACGCCATGCTGGCCGAACTGCAGCACGGCCACCTGCCCATCCTGCTGGGCGGCGACCATTGCCTGGGCCTGGGCTCGATCAGCGCGGTGGCGCGCCACTGCCGCAGCGTCGGCAAGAAGCTGCGGGTGCTGTGGCTGGACGCGCATGCCGACTTCAACACCAACACCCTGACCCCCAGCGGCAACGTGCACGGCATGCCGGTGGCCTGCCTGTGCGGGCTGGGGCCGCAGGCGCTGACCACCATCGGCGGGCCGTTTCCGGGCGGCGGCCCGGCGCTGAACCCGAAGTGGATCAAGCAGATCGGCATCCGCTCGGTCGACCCCGGCGAAAAACGGCTGGTGCGCCAGACCGGGCTGGAGGTGTTCGACATGCGCTACATCGACGAGATGGGCATGCGCCACACCATGGAACTGGCACTGGCCACGCTGGACGCGCAGACCCACCTGCATGTCAGCTTCGACGTCGATTTTCTCGACCCGCCCATCGCCCCGGGCGTGGGCACCACCGTGCCCGGCGGCCCCACCTACCGCGAGGCGCAGCTGTGCATGGAGATGATTGCCGACACCGGCCGCCTCGCCAGCCTGGACGTGATGGAGCTGAACCCGGCGCTGGATGTGCGCAACCAGACCGCCGAGCTGGCGGTGGACCTGATCGAGAGCCTGTTCGGCAAGAGCACGCTGATGCGGACCTGAGCCGCTGCCGCAGCTGCCGCAGCTGCGGCGCAGCTGCGGTTCAGTCCGGGCCCTGGAAGCCGCCCTGGCGGAAGGTCAGCACCAGGGTGTCGCGGTGGCCGGCGGACTCTGCGGCCAGCGGCTGGATGGGGGTGCTCTCATGCACCACGCGGGCATCGTCGAGCAGCAAGGCGCTCCAGGGCTCGGCCAGGGTGAAGCGCAGGCCCTGCGGCCCGCGGGCGTCGAACACCCGGGTCTCGCCGCCCTTGATGCCCTGGCGCGCCACCAGCACCACCACCACCAGGTCGACGCCGTCGCGGTGGGCGCCCTCCGGCGTCGGCCGGCCGATGCCGTCGGTGGTGTCGATGCGAAACGGATGCGCCTCGACAAACCACGGTGCAGTCGACGCTGTGCCGCGCAAGGTGGCGCCGTGCGCGGCCAGCGCGCACAGCAGTTGGTGCCAGGCCGGGTCGTCGGCCATGGCCGGGGCCAGCGGCGCAAACCAGCGCTCGATGCCGCCGTGCAGCGCGTTGTATTCCACTGGCTGCCAATGGGCGCGGTGCGGCATGGCCTGCACTGTGCCGGCAGCTGGCGTCACGACAAAACAGCCATGCCGGCGGCGGCGGTAGCGGCCACCGTCCTTCAAGAAGGCATCGGGCGGCAGGTCGTCCCACAGCGGCGACCAGGCCGGCATGGCGTCGATGGGCAGCGCGGCCAGCCGGGCCAAGGAGGCGGCGTCGAGCACGGCATAACCACTGCCGGCAAGTTGGGTGTCCAGGTCATGCAGGGCGGTGAGGGGCGGCGGAAGGGGCATGGTGGTGCTGTCGATGGCTGTAGTGCTGTCGTTCTGTGCAAGCTGGCCGCAGATTCTGCGCGCACCGCCTGAAACCGTGCGCGCACTGCCGCCATTAGACTTTGTGTTTGCGCATGCCGATGCGCGGCCACCTCCTGCCGGCCTGACCGCCGCCCTGCATGCGCCTTCCCTTGCACAACCTTGCCGAGCCTGCGCTCGACACCGCAGCCTTCGACCTGCTGCCCGTACCGGTGGCCTGGTGCGACGCGCAGGGCCGCTGGCTGGGCTGCAACGCGGCCTTCGCCAGCTACACCGGCCAGCGGGCCGATGCTGCGGGCCGGCTGGCGCTGCCAGGCGAACTGGCAGACACCACGGCGGGCACACAGGCCGGCACGGCAACACCCGGGCCGTCGCTGGCCCATCGGCTGCAACGCAGCGCCGATGCCGACCACCTGCCCTGGACGGGACACGGCCCGCAGGGCCAGGCGCTGGCTGCACGGCTGAGCCTGCGCAGCCAGGGCCGCTGGCGCATCGTCACCCTGCTGCCCTTGATGGATGGGCCGCAGGCAGCACACCCGCTGCCGCTGGATGGCCTGGACAACCTGGACAGCAGCCAGCCACCGGCCCGCTTCGGCACCTGGCGCCATGATCTGCGCAGCGGCGAGCGGCAGTGGGATGACCAGCTGTGGCGGTTCTGGGGCCAGCCGCCACAAGCCGGCGCACCCGATCTGGGCCTGGCCATGGCGGCCATCCACCCCGACGACCGGGCTGCGGCGGTGGCGCGGCACCGTCTGTCGATGACCAAGCCCGGTCACTATGCCGACCGCTACCGGGTGATCGACCAGGCCGGTGTTGCGCACCGCCTGCGCAGCCTGTGGCAGGTGCAAGCCGACGCCAGCGGCCAAGCGGCGCTGGTCAACGGCATCGTCTTCGATGACACCGAGCGCTTCCACCTGGCCCAGAGCGCCAGCGACGCGCAATCCCAGCTGAACCTGGTGCTGGCGCTGGCCGACATCGCCATCTGGGAGCATGCGCCCGCCACCCAGCCTGCTGGCGCACCAGCACGCTGGGCTGGGCGCTGCTGGGCCTGCCACCACAACCCCATGGCCTGCCACTGCCGCTGGTGCTGGACCGGCTGGATGCTGACAGCCGGCAGCTGCTGCTGGCGCAACTGAACCCCGCTGCAGCGGCCGGCGCCGCCGACAGCAGCCCTGACACCGGCACTGGCAGCAATGGCCCGAGCGACCTGACGCTGCGCTGCCGCCGACCGGACGGCCGCTGGCGCGCCCTGCTGACCCGCGGCGTGCGCCAGCGCGACGGCCAGGGCCGCCCGCTGGGCCATGTGGGCGTGATGCTGGACCTGAGCGAGCGCTTCGACGCCCAGCAACAGGCCCTGGTGCTGGCGCAGCGGCTGGAGATGGCCACGGCCGCCGCCGGGGTCGGTGTGTGGAGCGTGGAACTGGGCGACCCGCCACGCGTGCATTGGAATGCCCAGATGCGCCTGCTGCACGGTCTGGCGGCCGACGCCGAGCCGCCCAGGACCTGGCAGTATTTGGCCGACCATGTGCATGCGGCCGACCGGGCAACGGTCAAAGGCAGCCTGGCGCAGCTGGCGCAACGTGATGGCGGCCTGCTCGACCTGGATCTGCGCATCGTGCTGCCCGATGGCCGGGTGCGCCGGCTGGCCACCCGCACCTCGGCGCACGGTGCACCAGGCCAGCGCCAGCTCAACGGCGTGATGCTGGATGTGACCGCGCGCCACGCCACCGAAGAACGGCTGCGCGAGGCGACCGAGCGCGCGGCGCTGGCCGCCCGTGGTGCCGGCATCGGCACCTGGGAGTCCGAACCCGATGCCAGCGTCGGCTGGTGGGATGCGCAGATGTTCCAGCTGCGCGGCCTGGACCGCCCGAGCGGCATGGTCTCCACCAGCGAGATGCGCGCCTGGTTGCATCCGGCCGACCTGGAGGGCTATGCACGCCAGCTGCAGGCCGCGCTGCGCGACGACGGCCCCACCAACACCGAGTTCCGCGTGGTCTGGCCCGACGGCACGCTGCGCTGGCTGGCGTCACGCTCGACCCCGGTGCGCGACGAGACCGGCACCACGGTGCGGCGCATCGGCATCAACTGGGACATCACCGATGCTCGCAACGCCGAGGCGGCACGGCAAGACCGGCTGCTGGCCCAGCGCGAGCACCAGGCCAAGGCGCGCTTTTTGGCACGCATCAGCCACGAGCTGCGCACACCGCTGAATGCGGTGCTGGGCTTTTCGCAGCTGCTGCTGGCCGACACCGCCGAGGGCCAGGCGCCCGACCCGGCGACCTGGCGCAACCGGGTGCAGCAGGTGCAGGCCTCGGGCGAACACCTGCTGGCGTTGATCGACGACGTGCTGGAGCTGTCCAGCCTGGAATCGGGCGAGCTGCCGCTGTCGCTGCAGCCGGTGGCGCTGGCGCCCCTGGTGCAGGCCAGCCTGCCGTTGGTGGAACTGGTGGCGCAGCAGCAGCGGGTGACGCTGCACCTGGGCGCGCTGGACGGCTGGGTGCTGGCCGACCCGGTGCGCCTGCGCCAGGTGCTGCTGAACCTGCTGTCCAACGCCATCAAGTACAACCACCCTGGCGGGCGGGTGACGGTGCGCGCGCAGGCACAGGACGGCTGGTGTTTGCTGCAAGTGCAAGACACCGGCTGCGGCCTGAGCGAAGCGCAGCTGCAGCACTTGTTCGAGCCCTTCAACCGCCTGGGCGCCGAACGCGACGGGCCTGCCGGCACCGGCATCGGCCTGGCCATCGTGCAGGCGGCGGTGCAGCACATGGGCGGCACGGTGCAGGTGCGCAGTGCGCCGGGCGAGGGCAGCGTGTTCGAGCTGGCGCTGCAGCTGTGCGCGCCGCCTGAGCCGGCGCCACCAGTGCCTGCGCCACCAGTGCCTGCGTCACCAGTGCCTGCGCCACCAATGCCTGCGGCAGGGTCGGCGCTGGCGCAGGCTGTGCCGGTGGCGGGCGGCGGCCGGCCGCTGTTGCTGTATATCGAGGACAACGCGGTCAACATGCTGGTGATGCGCGAGTTGCTGCGCCAACGGCCCGACCTCGACTTTGCAGGTGCGGTCGACGGCGCCAGTGGCCTGGCCGCAGCGCGGCAGCTGCAGCCCGCACTGATCCTGCTGGACATGCAGTTGCCCGACACCGACGGCCATGCCGTGCTGCGCGCGCTGCGGGCCGACCCGGCCACGGCCGGCATCCGCTGCATCGCGGTCAGCGCCAATGCCATGCCGGAGGACATGCAAACCGCCCGCGCTGCCGGTTTTGACGACTACTGGACCAAACCGCTCGACCTGGCCGCCTTGCTGCGGGCACTGGCGCAGTTGTTTGGTCAGGCGCCGCCCGACCTGGCGTGAAACTGCTGCAGCCCCCAGCGCAACTCCAGGTTTTCTGCAGCGTGCCGACAATGCAGTGGAGCCCGGCACAGCAATGCCGTTGCCGCGCCCCCACCACCTGCGCCCGATGCCACCTGTCCGCCTGATGCCAGCCACCCACCCACCAGCCCGCACCGCCTGCCTGCACGGCCGCCGCTGCCTGGGTTGCGGCCGCGCCGGCCTGATCGCCTGAGACCACCTGCACCATGCGCTGGCCCATGCTGTCCATCCGCAACACCGTGCTGCTGGCCTTGGCGGCCGCCGTGCTGGCGCCTGCGGTGCTGCTGTGGCACCTGGAGCAGCGCCTGACCCGCACGGCGCAGGAGCCACTGATCGCGCAGAACCGCCAGGCGGTGCTGGTGATGACCGCCAACGCGCTGGTGCAGCCGATGTGGTCGCTGGACGAAGTGCGCACCCGCCAGGTGGCCAAGCGTGCGCTCGACGAGCCCGCCGTGCTGAGCCTGCGCCTGACCGAAAACCGGCCGATGGCGCAGCCCACGGTGCTGGCGCGCGACCAGCAGACACCCTTGTCGGGCGCGGCCTTGATGGTCCCCATCCTGCATGAGGGCGAGCACCTGGGCATGCTGGAGATGTGGTTTGACCCCGACCAGATCGACCGGCTGCTGGCCGACCGGCGCCAGGCCACCATCCAGCTGGCGGCACTGCAGGTGCTGCTGAGCGTGCTGTTGCTGCTGGCCGTGCTGTACCGGCGGCTGCTGGCGCCGATCAGCCGGCTCAAGCAGCAGGCCAGCGACATCGTGTCGCGGGCCGATGTGGCGCCGGTGCACTGGGACCGCCGCGATGAGCTGGGCCAATTGGGCGCCCACCTCAACGATGTGCACCTGCAGATCGATGTGCTGTTTGCGCAGCTTGAGGCCCAGAAGGCCCAGTTGCAGACGATCGCCCTGCACGACAACCTGACCGGCCTGCCCAACCGCATGCTGTTCCGTGAGCTGACCCAGGCCGCCGTGGCGGCTGCTGCGCGCGACGGCGGGCGCCTGGCGCTGCTGTTCATCGACGTCGACCGCTTCAAGGCCATCAACGACACCCTGGGCCATGCCGCCGGCGACAGCTTGCTGGTGACCCTGGCCCAACGCCTGCGCGCGGCGGTGCGGGCCTCCGACGTGGTGTGCCGCCACAGCGGCGACGAATTCACCGTGCTGCTGCACGACGGCAGCCAGTGGGACGAAGTGGCCGCCACCGCCGAGCGGGTGCTCAAAAGCATGGAGCAGCCACTGGTCATCGACCAGAGTGAAGTGCAGGTCTCGGCCAGCGTGGGTGTGGCCTTCTACCCGGACGACGCCACCGACCCCGACACCCTGGTGCGCCACGCCGACACCGCCATGTATGCGGCCAAGACGCTGGGCCGGGCCCGGGTCAGCTTCTTCCGGGCCGAATTCAATGCCCAGCTGCAAGCCACCGCGCAGCTGGAGCGTGAACTGCGCCAGGCGCTGGCCGCCGACGAGTTTGTGCTGCACTACCAGCCGCAGGTCGACGCCGGCAGTGGCGCACTGGTCGGCTGCGAGGCGCTGATCCGTTGGCAGCATCCGCAGCGCGGCATGGTGCCGCCGGTGCAGTTCATCGGCGCGGCCGAGCAGTGCGGGCTGATCAGCGAGCTGGGCGCCTGGACGATCCGCCACGCCTGCGCCCAGATCGCCCGCTGGAAAGCCGCCGGCCTGGCCTTCGGTTGCGTGGCGGTGAATGTGTCGGCACTCGAGTTCCGCAACCACCGCCTGGTCGACACCCTGACCCAGGCCATGGCTGATTTCGGCGTGCAGCCGCATGAGCTGGAGATCGAGCTGACCGAAGGCGTGCTGATGACCGACACCCAGACCACGCAGCGCATCGTCGAGCGCCTGCACGGGCTGGGCCTGCCGCTGGCAGTGGACGACTTCGGCACCGGCTACTCATCGCTGGCCTATCTGAAGCGGCTGCGGCCGTCGAAGATCAAGATCGACCGCAGCTTCATCACCGACCTGCCGGGCGACGAAGACGACCGGGTGCTGGTGCAGGCCATCGTGCAACTGGCCAGCGCGCTGGACATCCGGGTGGTGGCCGAGGGCGTGGAAACCCAGGACCAGCGCAATTTCCTGCACCGCATCGGCTGCGCCACGCTGCAGGGCTACCTGATCAGCCGGCCGCAAGCGCCTGAAGGCTTTGAGCGCTTTGTGCGGCAAAACGCCGCGTTGGTCGCTGAACTGCAAGACGCCGAGCAGGGCGCCGGGGTGTGAACCGCCGCCCGCCAGGCGATCAGGCACAGCCCGGTGGTGGCACAAAGCGGCGCCAGCCGTCTTCCACCCATTGCGCAAAGCGCAGCCCCAGCGGGTCGGCAAAGGCCGGGGCGATGACCTGGGCGCCCACCGGCAAGCCCTGCGGGCTCAGCCCCAGTGGAATGGCGGTGGCCGGCAGGCCCACAACGCCGGGATAGCCGGCCCAGAACAGCGCATCGGTGCTGGGCTGGCTGTGGCCGTTGACCGGGATCATGCGGTCCCAGCGCTCACCAACCTGGTTGTGGGCAAAGGCCGGCGTGGTGGCCACCGGGCAGACCAGCAGGTCAAAGCGCTGGAAGAAGGCAGCCCACTGCTGCTGCAGGCGCGCGCGGCGGGCATCCATCTGCACCCAGTCGCGGTGGCTGAAGGCATTGGCGCGGAAATGCCGCGCCGCATAGTGCTGCGCATCGGCCGGGTAGGTGGCGGCACGGGCCTGCGCTGCCGCATAAGCAGCGTCGTCATAGCGCGCGCCGGTGGCTGCGCGCAGCAGGTGGGTGTAGACGGCGTTGGCCTCGGCGCTGTCGACCGGCCGCTGGTCTTCGCTCACCTGCACACCTTCGCTGCGCAGGAAATCGACCAGGCCGCGCAGGCCCTGCTGCACGCTGGCGTCGACCTCGGCTTCGGCATCATCGAACAGCACGGCCACGCGGCAATGGCGCGGCGGCGTGCCCGGGTCGCGCCAGGCCACCGGCACGCGGCCCATCGGCGTCCAGACCGACGGTGCCGCTGCCAGCACGTCCATGGCCAGCGCCAGGTCGTGGGCACTGCGCGCCATCGGGCCCACGGCGGCGATGTCGAAATTGTCGGCATCGGCCACCGGCTCCAGTTCATGGCCGACCTGGGTCAGCACACCCCAGGTGGGCTTGTGGCCCCAGACACCGCAGTAGTGCGCCGGGTTGCGGATCGACGCACCGATGTCGCTGCCCAGTTCCAGCCCGGTGAAACCGGCCGCCAGCGCCGCCGCCGCACCGCCCGACGAGCCACCTGGCGTGCGCCCGGTGTCCCAGGGGTTGGCGGTGGTGCCGTACACCGGGTTGAAGCTCTGCCAGTCGGCCAGCGACGCCGGCACATTGGTCTTGCCGAACAGCACCGCACCCGCGCCCTGCAGGCGCTGCACCAGCACGGCATCGCTGCTGGCGATGTTGTCCTTGTAGGCCGCAAAGCCATAGGTGGTGGGCAGGCCGGCGACGTTGAAACTCTCTTTCACCGTGATCGGCAGGCCATGCAACGGGCCCCACAGCCTGCCCTGGGCCAGGGCCGCATCGGCAGCGCGGGCGCGGCTGCGGGCGCGCTCGGCGTCGAGCACCACCACGGCATTGATCGGGCCGCCCAGGCGGGCGATGCGCGCCAAAAAATGGTCCAGCAGCTCCAGCGACGAGATCTCGCGCCGGCGCAGGCGGCGCGCCAGGTCATGGGCAGGCAAGAAGGCCAGGTCAGTCATGGGAATCCTTTGGCAATGCGGCCGCCGATTGTGTGCAGCGGCAGCCACCTGCCGGCTGTCACGCCGGGGATGGCGGCGACAGCAGCCGGCGGCATGATGCTTGCACGCCCCGAGCATGCCCACCCCACCCAGGAGACTGCCCCATGAAGCTGGTGATTGCGCAGATGAAGCACGAGACCAACACCTTCTCGCCGGTGCCCACGCCGCTGGCGCGCTTTGCCACCGGCTGCGACCTGCCGCCCGAGGGCGCGGCGGCGGTGGCGGCCTACAAGGGCACGGGCTCGGCCATCGGCGCCTTCATCGAACTGGCCGAAGCGGCCGGCGCCGATTTCCACGTGGCCGTGGCCGGCAATGCCTGGCCCAGCGGCCCGGTGCAAGACGCCGCCTTCGAATCACATGGCCGGCAAGATCGTGGCGGCGGTGGCCCAGGGCTGCGACGCGGTGCTGCTGGACCTGCACGGCGCCATGGTCACGCAGACCCATGAAGACGGTGAAGGCGAACTGCTGCGCCGCATCCGCGCGGTGGCGCCCAGCGTGCCGATCGGCGTGGCGCTGGACATGCACACCAACCTGTACGACGCCATCGGCCAGCACGCCACGGTGATCGCCGGCTACCAGACCTACCCGCACGTCGACGTGTACGAGACCGGCCTGCGTGCCGGCAAGGCCATCCTGGCGCTGCTGGCCGGCCAGGCCAAGCCGGCCATGGCCTTCGGCCGCCAGCCGATGCTGCCGCATGTGATGCGCCAGGGCAGCGACGACGAGCCCAACAAGAGCCTGCAGGCCCGCTGCCGGGCGATGGAAGCCGAAGGCGCGCTGTGCGCCAGCGTGTTTGTCGGCTTCCCGAATGCCGACATCGAATACGCCGGCCTGTCGGCGGTGGTGGTCTGCGACGGCGACGCCGAACAAGCCCGACGCTGGACCGATGAGCTGCTGGAAATGGCCTGGAGCAAGCGGGCCCAGTTTGTCTACCAGATCGAGGCCTTGCCGGTGTCGATGGCGCGCGCCAAGGACCTGGCCGACAACAAACCGGCCGGCAGCGGCCCGGTGGTGCTGCTGGACCACAGCGACAACTGCGCCTCGGGCGGCACCATGGACACGATGACGGTGCTGGGCGCGATGCTCGACGCCGGCCTGACCGACGCGGCGGCCTTTGCCATCTTCGACCCGGCGGCGGTGCAGCAGATGGTGGCCGCCGGCGTGGGCCAGGAAATCACCTTGTCACTGGGTGGCAAGCTGGACATGCCCAGCATCGGGCTGCAGGGCGCACCGCGCACCGTCACCGGGCGCATCCGCCTGCTGTGCGACGGCCTCTACCGCAACCGCGGCCCGATGGGGCGCGGTGAGCTCAACGACATGGGCCCCACCGCCGTGCTGCAGGTGGCGGGCATCGACGTGGTGGTGATCAGCAACCATGTGGAGCCCAACGACCTGGCGGCGCTGACGGCCGTGGGCATCGCACCCGACCGCCTGCGCTACCTGATGCTCAAGAGCCGCATCCACTGGCGCGCCGGCCTGCGCCACCTGTCCCACGCCACGGTGGAATGCGCCGGCACCGGCGTCTGCAGCTCTGACTACGCCCTGCTGGGCCTGCACAAGGTGCGGCGGCCGATCTACCCGATCGACGCGCTGTGAGCGTCGGGTCGGGGCTCGTTGCGGTCGTTTTGTTTGAGCGACCGCGCCGGGCAGGGCGGGCCTGTTCTGCTCCATGTCCCCCGTCCTACACGCCGCAAGCGGCGCTAGGACTCCGCCTCTACTTCCGCAGAACAGGCCCGCCCTGCCCGGCGCTCAGCCACCACCGGGACCTCCGCCGCACGCGGAGGTGGTGGCTGGACGAGGACGGTGGGTGACTGGCCGACGCAAGTAGAGAAGGGAGGGCCGCAGGCCCGGAATGACATGGAGTCGGCCAGTTGCCCGCCGGCCTCGTCCTCGCAAAATTTGCTGAGCGTCAGCAATCAGCGCATGGAAACGACAGCAACGCGCCCAACGCGGTCAGTGCAGAAACCACCGCGCCAACGCAAAGCCCAGCGCACAGCAAGCCAGCGCACCCAGCAGATGCGCGGCGCTGTGCAACAGGGCCAGGGCCAGGTCACCCCGCTGCAGCAAGCCCAGGGACTCGGCTGAAAACGACGAGAAGGTGGTGAAGCCACCCAGCACACCAGTGACCAGCAGCAGGCGCAGCAAGTCGTTCGGGCTGCGGGCGAACCAGACCATGGCCACACCGATCAGCAACCCGCCCAGCGCATTGACCAGCAAGGTGCCCAGTGGAAAGCCGGCCCAGACGCTGTTGAATGTCAGGCCGGCAGCCCAGCGCAGCAAGGCACCGACGGCGGCGCCCAGGGCCACGGCGCAGGCCTGCACCGCAGTGATGCTGCTGGCCGCACCGCTCATCTGCCGCGCTAGCTGGCGTTGGCGGAGGCCAGGCCCCAGCGTGCGGCGGCCGCGTCGTCGACCACCCGGGCGTCGACCCAGCGGGCGCCCTCGGGCGTGGTTTCCTTTTTCCAGAACGGCGCCTGGGTCTTCAGGTAGTCCATCAGAAACTCGCAGCCCTTGAACGATTCACCCCGGTGCGCCGACGTGACCACCACCAGCACGATCTGGTCCAGCGGCTGCAGCAGGCCCACGCGGTGCACCACCCGCGCAGCGCGCAGGTCGAAGCGCCGAAAGGCCTCGTCGATCATGGCTTCGATGGCGCGCTCGGTCATGCCGGGGTAGTGCTCCAGTTCCATGGCGCTGACGGCGCCAGGCTGGCCGGCGGTGCGGTCGCGCACCGTGCCGACAAAACTGGTGATGGCGCCCACGCCACCGTCGCCCGCACGCAGTGCCGCCACCTCGGCGGACAGGTCGAAGTCGCTGGTCTGGATGCGCACGCGGGGCGTTGGGTCCATGGCACGGGGCTCGTCAGATGCGGGATCAGCCACCAGTGACTGGCGGGAAAAACGCCACCTCGGCGCCGGCTGGCACGGCGGTGGCCTCGTCGGCCATCACCTGGTTGAGCGCGCAGCGCAGCGCACGGCCACGGGCCAGGTGCTGGGCATGGGCGCCGCCGCGGGCGATCAGCATGTCGCGCAGCTGGCCCAGGGTGCTGCCAGCGGCCACGGTGACGGCCTCGGACGCGCCCAGCGCCTCGCGCAGCGCGGCGAAGTAACGCACGGTGATGGTGTGCTCGTGCATGTCGATCAGGCTCCGATCAGTGCCGACAGCGGCAACAGGCGCACCGTGTCGCCACGCCGCACCACCTGGCCGGGCGGCAGGTCGACCAGGCCGTCGGCCCACACCGCCGAGGTGAGCACGCCCGAGCTCTGGTTGGGAAACAGCTCGACCCCGCCCTGGGCATTGAAGCGGGCGCGCAGGAATTCGCGCCGCTTGTCGGGCTGGGGCCAGTCGAAATCGGCGCGCACCTGCAGGCCTGCGGGCATGGCTGTGTTGCAGCCCTGCAGCGCGCGCAGCACCGGCGCCACCGCCAGCAAGAAGGTGACGAAGCTGCTGACCGGGTTGCCTGGCAGGCCCATGAACAGCGCTTCGCTCTCGCCGTCAGCACGCCGCACCGCGCCAAAGGCCAGCGGCTTGCCAGGCTTCATCGCCACCTGCCAGGCCTCCAGCCAGCCTTCGGCCTTGACCGCCGGCTTGATGTGGTCTTCTTCGCCCACCGACACACCGCCGCTGGTCAGGATCAGGTCGTTGCCGGCCGCGGCAGTGCGCAAGCGCCGCGCGGGTGGCGTCCAGCCGGTCGGGCACGATGCCCAGGTCGGCCACCTCGCAGCCGGCGGCCAGCAGCAGGCCGCGCAGGGTGAAGCGGTTGCTGTTGTAGATCGCGCCGGGCTTCAGCGATTCACCCGGCATCACCAGTTCGTCGCCGGTGGAAAACAGCGCCACCCGCGGCCGGCGGCGCACCGTCAGGCGCGACGCACCCACGCTGGCGGCCAGGCCCATGGCCTGCGGCGTCATGCGGGTGCCGGGCGGCCAGCACCTCGGCGCCCAGCAGCACGTCTTCGCCGCGCCGGCGCACCCACTGGCCGGCCTGGGGCACGGTGTCGATGCGCACGCTGCCCAGACCGGCAGGGTCAAGCGCTGCACCTGCACCTGCGCCAGCACCATCGGCCGCCTGGGCGCTGCATTGCTCCTGCATCACCACCGCGTCGGCGCCGGGCGGCACCTGGGCGCCGGTGAAGATGCGCACCGCCGTGCCCGGCTGCAGCGGCTGGCCCACCACACCGGCCGGGATGCGCTGGCTGACCGGCAGCAGCGTGCCGGCCACCGGCACATCGGCGGCGCGCAGGGCGTAGCCGTCCATCGCGGTGTTGTCTGCCGGCGGCACATCCAGCGCCGACACCACGCTGCGGGCCAGCACCCGGCCCAGGCTGTCGAAGGTGTCGACCTTTTCAACCGCAGGCAACAAGCGCTCGTGGGCGACAGCCAACAAGCGCTGCAGCACGGTGTCCAGGCTCAGCAGAGTGGGGCGTTGCGGGTCAGCCATGGGAATGGGTCAAGCGCCAGGTGGCGTGTAGAGGTAGCGCCCGGCAGTGTCGAGCAACAGCGACACCAGCGCCGCCGGCGTGGACAAGTCCAGCACCGGGCGCGCGGTGGGCACCGGCAGCATGGCCGGGTCGTCGGTGGCGACTGCGGTCACGAAGGGATCGTCGGGGTACAGCGGCGCCTGGCCCAGCGGCGCACGCCAGACCTCGATCTTGGGCAGGTCGGCGTGTTTGTAGCCTTCCACCAGCACCCAGTCGGCCGGTGACAGCTCGGCAATCAGCTGGTGCACGGTGGGCAAGCCGTCGCTGTCGTATTCACGCAGCAGGGCCAGCCGCTGCGACGATGCCACCAGCACCTCGGTGGCGCCCGCCACACGGTGGCGGTGGCTGTCCTTGCCGGGCCGGTCCATGTCGAAATGCTGGTGCGCATGCTTGATCACCGACACCCGCAAACCCTGCGCCTTCAGGCCGGCGATCACACCTTCGATCAGCGTGGTCTTGCCCACACCGGACGGCCCACAGAAACCCACGGCATGCATGGCGGTCAATCGGCGCAGTGTTGCGCAACGTAGGCCTGAACCTGGGCGGTGTCCACCGGCAGCGCGGTGAAGCGCTTGGGCAGGGCCTCGATGCCCTCCAGCCCGGCCGGGCGCAGCGGCGCGCGGCCCAGGGCTTCTTCGATGGTGGCGGCAAACTTGGCCGGCAGCGCGGTTTCCAGCACCAGCATCGGCACGCCAGGCTGCAGGTGTTCACGCGCCACCTTCAGGCCGTCGGCGGTGTGGGTGTCGATCATGTCCTGGTGCGCGGCCCAGCATTGGCGGATGGTGGCCAGCCGGTCGGCATGGGTGCTGCGGCCGGAGACAAAGCCGAAGCCGGCGATGCGGGCGGTGTCGTCGGCATCCAAGCTGGAAGCCGCCGTCCTGCGCCAGCGCCGGGCCGAACAGCTGCGCCACCCGGGCGCCATCGCGGCCCAGCAGGTCGAACACAAAGCGCTCGAAGTTGCTGGCCTTGCTGATGTCCATGCTGGGGCTGCTGGTCTCGTGGGTCTCGGCTGCTGCTGCGCACCCGGTAGCGGCCGGTGCGGAAGAACTCGTCGAGCACGTCGTTCTCGTTGGTGGCCACCACCAGCTGGGCGATCGGCAAGCCCATCATGCGTGCCACATGGCCGGCGCACACATTGCCGAAGTTGCCCGACGGCACGGCGAAGCTGACCTTCTCTGCATTCGTGGCCGGTGACCTGGAAGTAACCCGCAAAGTAGTACACCACCTGGGCCAGCAGCCGGGCCCAGTTGATCGAGTTGACGGTGCCGATCTTGTGCGCGCGCTTGAAGGCCAGGTCGTTGCTGACAGCCTTGACGATGTCCTGGCAATCGTCGAACACACCGTCGATGGTGATGTTGTGGATGTTGGCGTCTTGCAGGCTGAACATCTGCGCCTGCTGGAACGGGCTCATGCGGCCCTGCGGGCTGAGCATGAACACCCGCACGCCGCGCTTGCCGCGCATGGCGTATTCGGCTGCGCTGCCGGTGTCACCGCTGGTGGCCCCCAGGATGTTGAGCGCGGCACCGCGGCGGGCCAGTTCGTATTCGAACAGGTTGCCCAGCAGTTGCATCGCCATGTCCTTGAAGGCCAGCGTGGGGCCGTTGGACAGGGCCTGGATGTGCAGTGCACCGGCCAGCCGGCGCACCGGCACGATGGCGTCGCTGCCATAGGTGGCGGCGGTGTAGGTCTTGTGGGCCAGCGCCTTCAGATCAGCGGCAGGAATATCGTCGATGTAGAGCGACAGGATCTCGAAGGCCAGGTCGGCATAACCCCCGGCACGGCCACCGCCATACAGGCCGCGCCAGCGCGTCAGCGTGGCATCGTCCACCTGGGGGTAATGCGTCGGCAGGTACAGGCCACCATCGGGCGCCAGACCTTCCAGCAGGATGTCGCAGAAGCGGCGCTCGCTGCGGTCGCCACGGGTGCTGATGTAGTGCATCGTCAGCTCAATTCTTCCTTGCGGATGTTGACGATCGGCGCCAGCACGGTGGGCAGCGCCTGCATCTGGGCCAGGGCGGCACGCATGCGGCCTTCTGCCGTGTCATGGGTCAGGATGATCAGGTCGGTCTGCTTTTCGCCCTCAGCGGATTCACGCTGCAGCACCGCGTCGATCGAAATGTCATGTTCGGCCAGGATGGTGGTGATGCGGCTGAGCACACCGGTCTGGTCGGCCACCTGCAGCCGCAGGTAGAAGGCGGTCACCACCTGGTCGATCGGCAGGATGGGCGTGGCCGCCGTGGCGTCGGGCTGGAAGGCCAGGTGCGGCACACGGTGGTCGGGGTCGGCGGTGTGCAGGCGGGTGATGTCGACCAGATCGGCCACCACCGCGCTGGCGGTGGGCTCGCTGCCCGCACCCTTGCCGTAGTACAGCGTGGTGCCCACGGCATCGCCCTGCACCACCACCGCGTTCATCGCGCCTTCCACATTGGCGATCAGCCGCTTGGCCGGCACCAGGGTGGGGTGCACCCGCAGTTCAATGCCACCCTGGCCTGCGTTGGCGTCGTCACGCCGCTTGGTGATGCCCAGCAGCTTGATGCGGTAGCCCAGTTGCTCGGCATAGCGGATGTCGGCCGCCTGCAGCTGGGTGATGCCCTCGACATGGGCCTGCGCAAACTGCACCGGCGTGCCGAAGGCGATGGCGCTCATGATGCTGGCCTTGTGCGCGGCGTCCACGCCTTCGATGTCGAAGGTGGGGTCGGCTTCGGCATAGCCCAGGCGCTGGGCTTCTTTCAGCACCACGCTGAAATCCAGGCCCTTGTCGCGCATTTCGCTGAGGATGAAGTTGGTCGTGCCGTTGATGATGCCGGCGATCCACTCGATGCGGTTGGCTGTCAGGCCTTCGCGCAGCGCCTTGATGATCGGGATGCCGCCGGCCACCGCCGCCTCGAAGCCCACCATCACGCCCTTGGCACTGGCCGCGGCAAAGATTTCGGTGCCATGCACTGCCAGCAAGGCCTTGTTGGCCGTCACCACATGCTTGCCGGCGGCAATCGCTTCCATCACCAGTGTCTTGGCGATGCCGTAGCCGCCGATCAGCTCGATGACGATGTCGATGGCGGGGTTGGCAATGATGGCGCGGCCGTCGGCCACCACCTGCACATCGGGGCCGACGATGGCCTGGGCACGGGCGGTGTCCAGGTCAGCCACCATGGTGATCTCGATGCCGCGGCCGGCACGGCGGCGGATCTCGGCCTGGTTGCGCGCCAGCACCTCGAAGGTGCCGCTGCCGACGGTGCCGATGCCGAGCAGGCCGACCTGGATGGGTTTCATGAATCGCTCTTTTCTCTCAACGGAACAGGGTTCAGGCCGCGTGGCGGCGGCGGTAGTGCGACAGGAACAGGTCGATGCGGCCGATGGCCTCGGCCAGGTCGTCGGAATTGGGCAGGAACACCAGGCGGAAATGGTCGGGCGCCACCCAGTTGAAGCCGGTGCCCTGCACGATCAGCACCTTCTGCTCGGCCAGCAGTTCGTAGGCGAACTGCTGGTCGTCGGCGATCGGGTACATGCGTGGGGTCGAGCCGCGGGAACATGTACAGCGCCGCCTTGGGCTTGACCACGCTGACGCCCGGGATCTGGGTCAGCAGGTTGTAGGCCAGGTCACGCTGGCGGCACAGCCGGCCGCTGGGCGCCACCAGGTCCTTGATGCTCTGGTAGCCGCCCAGCGCGGTCTGGATCGCCAGCTGCCCCGGCGTGTTGGCACACAGGCGCATCGACGACAGCATGTTCAGGCCCTCGATGTAGTCCCTGGCATGGCGCTTGTCGCCCGAGACGATCATCCAGCCGGCGCGGTAACCGCAGCTGCGGTAGTTCTTGCTCAGGCCGTTGAAGGTGACGAACAACACGTCGTCGGCCAGGCTGGCGATGCTGGTGTGGCTGACGCCGTCGTACAGCGTCTTGTCGTAGATCTCGTCGGCAAAGACGATCAGCTGGTGCTGGCGCGCGATCTCGACGATCTCGCGCAGCACCGCACTCGGGGTACAGCGTGCCGGTGGGGTTGTTCGGGTTGATCACCACGATGCCGCGGGTGTTGGGCGTGATCTTGCGGCGGATGTCGTCGAGATCGGGCGTCCAGTCGGCGCCCTCGTCGCACAGGTAATGCACCGGCGTGCCGCCCGACAAGGCCACGCTGGCGGTCCACAGCGGGTAGTCGGGCGCCGGCACCAGGATCTCGTCGCCGGTGTTCAGCAGCGCGTTCATGCTCATGGTGATGAGCTCGGACGCGCCATTGCCCAGGTAGACATCGTCCACCGTCACGCCGGCGATCTGCTTTTCCTGGCAGTAATGCACCACCGCCTTGCGCGGCGCAAACAGGCCCTTGCTGTCGGTGTAGCCGGCGCTGTGCGGCAGGTTGCGGATCATGTCCTGCACGATCTCGTCGGGCGGCTCGATGCCGAACGCGGCGATGTTGCCGATGTTCAGCTTGATGATCTTCTGGCCCTCGTCCTCCATCTGGCGGGCCTTGTCCAGCACCGGGCCGCGGATGTCGTAACAGACGTTGGCCAGCTTGGCCGATTTGGCAATCAGGCGCAGACCGTTGGGCGGTTTCACAGTGGACAAGGGCGGTTCCCCAGGGTGGCATGGCCGGCAGGGCCGGATCTGGCTGTCAGGCTTGCGTCAGCGTGCTGCAGCGCAAAACCTATAATTTTAGCCCTTGGGTGCGCCGACGCCGGTGCACCACCCGCCGCGCTGTCGGCGCCCACCGAGCATCCCTGCCGTGAAGTTCCAACCCGACGTGCTGGCCGGCACCAATGTCATCACCCGCCATGACGCCGACGCCCTGTGGGTGGGCAACCAGCGCTATGCCCACAGCCTGCTGGTGCCTTGGCAGGGCGCGGTACTGCGCTGGGCGCCGGCGCAGCCGGAAGCACTGGAGGCGGCGCACTTTGAGGCCATCCTGGCGCTGCAACCCGAGTTGGTGATCTTCGGCAGCGGCGCGCGGATGAAATTTGTCGCCCCTGCCCTGCTGCGCGCATTGATCGAACGCCGCATCGGCGTCGAAACCATGGACACACCCGCAGCGTGCCGCACCTACAACGTGCTGGTCAGTGAAGGCCGTTCTGCGGTGGCTGCGCTGCTGATGGCGCCACCGCTCCAGACCAATCCCTGAGGACAGCCCTGAGACCACCACACACCTGCTGCGCCGGCCACAACGCGGGATACCCTGCCCCGTCTGCCAAGGCAAGGCGGCGTCGAAACTTTATAATCTGAGGTTACGCCTCAACCGGGGCGCAGCATTTGCCCAGCACTTGCCCCCCGAGGGGCCATTGGTTCGCCCCCGAGAGGGCCCAACGTCTGACCTACACAACCGCTCATGACGCCTGTCCTCAACAAAAATCTGCCCGATTTCGAAGCCCAAGCCACTGGCGGTGTGAAGTTCACGCCGTCGGCATTCATCGGCCAGGCAGTGGTGCTGTACTTCTACCCAAAGGACCATACCCCCGGTTGCACCACCGAAGCCATGCAATTCCGCGACAAGCACAAGGACTTTTTGAAGGCCGGTGCAGTCGTGTTCGGTGTGTCGCGCGACAACATGGCCTCGCACGACAAGTTCCGCCAGAACCTGGAACTGCCCTACCAGCTGATCGCCGACACCGAAGAAAAGCTGTGCCACATGTTCGGCGTGGTCAAGAACAAGATCATGTACGGCAAGAAGGTCAAGGGCATCGAGCGCAGCACCTTCCTGATCGACGCCGCTGGCGTGCTGTGTGCCGAATGGCGCGGCATCAAGGTGGCCGGCCATGTGGATGAAGTGCTCAAGGCCGTGAAAGACCTGAAGAAGGCCGACTGAAGGTGTCGGTCGGTGGCAAGCGACGGCCGCAGCCAAGCGGCTGTGTATGATCAGCGCATGCTGGTGAGTCGCCTGACACACGCCCCCTTTTACGCTGAAGCCGCACAGGCGCCTGTGCGGCTTTTTTGTTGGCGGGCTGTCCGCCGCACACACGGCTGCACCCCCAGCCGCCAGCCCCCCGCCGCCTGACAGCCCTTGCGCCTTTTGTCCGTCCCACTGCGCCCACCAACTGCCCGCCCATGCCCCTGCCCAAGCCGCCCACCAGCAAAGCCACGATCCTGTCGCCGAATGATTTTGAAGCGCAGGCCGCACCACGCGCTGACCGCAAGGGCGGCAAGCGCCGGGCCGAGCCGGCAACGGCATCGCTTGATCTGTTTGACGGCGCAGCGCCTGCGGCGGCACCCAAGTTGCCTGCACGCAGCCAGCCCCGTGCCACTGCAGTGGCCGCCGCACCGGTGGTGACCGCCCGGCCAGCGCCGTCCGGCATGCCGACCAAGCAGGTGTCGCTGGCCGCCGCGCCCGCAGAAGGTGCCAAGCCCAGGGTGCGCACGCCACGCGGCAGCGGCGCAGCCAAGCTGTTTGTGCTGGACACCAATGTGCTGATGCACGACCCGATGAGCCTGTTCCGGTTCGAGGAACACGATGTGTTCCTGCCGATGATCACGCTGGAGGAACTGGACGGCCACAAGAAGGGCATGAGCGAGGTGGCGCGCAACGCGCGCCAGGTCAGCCGCGAGATGGACGCACTGGCCACCGACGGCAGCCTCGACCCGGCCACCGGCATCCCGCTGAACAAGACCGGCCACAAGGACGCCGGCGGCAAGCTGTACTTCCAGACCCTGCTGATGGACGTGCAGTTGCCGGCCGGCCTGCCGCAGGGCAAGGCCGACAACCAGATCCTGGGCGTGGTCAAGAGCCTGCGCGAGGCCGAAGCCGCCAAGGGCAGCGGCCGCGACGTGGTGCTGGTGTCCAAGGACATCAACATGCGCGTCAAGGCCCGCGCCCTGGGCCTGGCCGCCGAGGACTACTTCAACGACAAGGTGCTGGAAGACGGCGACCTGCTCTACACCGGCGTGCTGCAGCTGCCGGGCGATTTCTGGGAACGCCATGGCAAGACCATGGAGAGCTGGCAGCAAGGTGGCCAGACCTTCTACCGCATCGCCGGTCCGATGGTGCCGGTGCTGATGGTCAACCAGTTCGTCTACCTTGAGCAACCGGGTGCGGCCGCGCTGTATGCCCGCGTGACCGAAATCACCGGCAAGACGGCGGTGCTGAAGACCCTGAAAGACTTCACCCATGCCAAGAATTCGGTCTGGGGTGTCATCGCACGCAACCGTGAACAGAATTTCGCCCTCAACCTGCTGACGGACCCCGAGTGCGACTTCGTCAGCCTGACCGGCACTGCCGGCACCGGCAAGACCTTGATGACCCTGGCTGCCGGCTTGAGCCAGGTGCTGGACGACCGGCGCTACACCGAGATCATCGTCACCCGCGTCACCGTGCCGGTGGGCGAGGACATCGGCTTCCTGCCGGGCACTGAAGAAGAGAAGATGGGCCCCTGGATGGGCGCACTCGACGACAACCTGGAAGTGCTGGCCAAGGGCGACGGCAGTGCCGGCGAGTGGGGCCGTGCCGCCACCCAGGACCTGGTGCGCAGCAAGATCAAGATCAAGAGCCTGAATTTCATGCGCGGGCGCACCTTCCTCAACAAGTTTGTCATCATTGATGAAGCGCAAAACCTGACGCCGAAACAGATGAAGACACTGATCACACGGGCCGGTCCTGGCACCAAAATCGTCTGCCTGGGCAACCTGGCGCAGATCGATACGCCCTACCTCACCGAGGGCTCGTCAGGCCTGACTTATGCAGTCGACCGCTTCAAGGGCTGGCCGCATTCGGGCCATGTGATGTTGGCGCGCGGTGAGCGGTCGCGCCTGGCCGACTTTGCCTCCGAGGTGCTGTGACACCCGTGGCCAAGGGAACCCTGGCGCACCGCCAGGGCTCAGACAATGCTTCACCTTCACTTCAAGGACGCACCACATGAACGACATGACCCTGGAACAAAAAGACAAACTGATGGCTGACCTGCGTGTGGTGATCAGCGACGCCGAAGAACTGCTGCGCCTGGGCGCCGAGCAGACCGGGACCAGCGCCACCGAGTGGCGTGCCAAGGTTGAAGACCGGCTGGGCCGCGCCAAGATGAAACTGGCCGACCTGCAAGACAGCGCCGTGGCCAAGGCCAGGGCTGCCGGCCACGCGGCCGACGACTATGTGCATGAGCATCCCTGGAAGGCCATCAGCGCCGCCGCTGGTCTGGGCATGATCGTCGGCCTGCTGATCGGTCGGCGTTGACACCCATGGCCGGGCCGAACGGCACGCCGCCGCCCGAGCCTGGCCGCGGCCTGTTCCAGTCGCTGCAGCGCTTGCTCAGCACCGCACTGGAAATCATCCAGGTTCGCCTGGATCTGGTCGCCAATGAATTTGAGCAAGAGAAGCTGCGGGTCTTCGACGCATTGGTCTGGGCCGGCGCTGCGCTGTTGTTCATCGCCTTGGGCCTGCTGCTGGGCGCGGTCATGCTGGTGGCCCTGACACCCGAATCCTGGCGCCCGCTGGTGCTGGCCGCGCTGACGCTGGTTTGCCTGGGCACTGGTGCCTACATGGTCAGCCAAGCGCGCCGACGCTTGTCCAGCCCAGGCGGCCCGCTGCCTGCCACCCGGGCCGAGCTGGCCCGTGACCGTGCAGCGCTCGACACCAGCCCGCCCGCCTGATGTTCTTCGACACCCAGCAGGCGCATCTGCGCGCACGCAGCCTGCAGTTGCAAGACCGCAATGCCGCCTTGCGCGACCAGTTGGCCGACGATGCCCAGGTGCTGCGCGCGCCGCTGGCCCTGGCGGACCAGGTGCGCCAAGGCTGGCGCTGGCTGAAGGCCAATCCACAGTGGGTGGGCGTGGGCGTGGCACTGCTGGTGCTGTGGCGGCCACGCCGCCTGGCCTGGCTGGCGGGCCGCTTGTGGGTCGGCTGGCGCTTGTTGCAGCGCCTGCAGCGCTGGCGCAGCAGCGTCGCGCCGGTGGGCCTGCACCTGCTGGGCGCGGTCACAAGCCGTCTGGGCGCACGCGCAAAAAACTGGCGAAGCGCGGGACGCCGGTTTCAGTGAGACCCCGGTAGGCGAAAGCTGATGCGCTGGCCCGGTGCCGGTGGGGCAGCACGCTGTGCATCGCTGAAACCGGTGCCGATGCGAAACACCTGGCCGTCATCGGCGCGCACCTGCAATGCGCCCAGCCGGCCGGCATGCTTGCCCTGGCCAGGCAGATGGGCCAGCACCACCGCTTCGGCATCCTGCCAGGGCTTGAGCTTCCACATGGCCGCGCTGCGCCCGCCCGCGTAGGCAGCATCCACATGGCGCAGCATCAGGCCTTCACCACCCGCCTGCAGCACCGCTTGCAGCCGCTGCAACAGCGCGGCGCGGTCAGGCAGTGCCGTCTGCACCACCGCCTGCAATGCCGGCCAGCCCTGCTGGCGCACCAGCGCCTGCAGCTGCGCATGGCGGGCTGCAAAGCCACCGGTGCCACCAGGCAGGTCGAAGACCATGTAGCGCACGGCCTGCCACGGGCCACCATCGCCCGCGTCGGCAGCTGGTCCGGCCAGGCGCCGCACCAGGCCGGACAGCGGCTCGAACTGGCCGCGGCCCAGCCACAGTTCACCGTCCAGCGGCACGGCCGGCAGCCGCTGCAAGAAGCCCGCAGGCGCCGCCACGGGCAGGCCGCTGCGAAAGCGCAGCTGGCGGCCGTCCCACAGGGCACGCACACCGTCGTACTTCTCGCTCACCAGATAATTTGTCGGCTGCAGGTCGCCGGGCGCATCCAGCGCCAGCGGAATGCCCGGCAGCGCGGCCAGCGCTGGCGCGGTTGGCCAGGCCGCAGCCCCCAGCGCGGCCAGCAGCAGTGCACGGCGGCGGACCTGCCCGTGCTGCGCGGCGTGGTGAACCTGGGAACAGTGCAGGGGATGGGGGTCAACAGACATGGCGGGCTCCGGCTGGTGGTGCGGTGCCACCAGTCTGCGCAAGCGGGCGGCTGGGGGCCATCCCACCAGCGGCGGTGACGCGCCCACCCGGATGGGGGGCCACCCACCAGCCAGACCTTCAGCGCGCCAGCTCGTCGAAAAACGCCTGGGCGTTGAAATCGCGCCCCAGAAAGTCCTGCACCAGTTGTTGCGGCGGGCGCTGGCTGCCCTGCGCCAGCACGCTGCTGCGGTAGCGCCGACCCACGGCCGCGTCCAGCTTGTCGGCTGCAAAGGCACTGCGCATGTCCAGCGCCACCACCTTGCTCCACAAGTAGCCGTAGTAACCGGCGCTGTAGCTGCCCGCAATGTGCCCAAAACCGGACGGGAACATCGAGCCGGCCACATGGCCCAGCGCGGTGTCACCCTCCATCTGCGCCCACAGCGCCAGCGGGTCACGCGGCGTGGGCCCGTACAGCGCCAGGTCGTAGCTGGCATACAGATGCTGGCGCGACTGCTGCACACCCTGGCCGAAGCGGCGGGCAGCCACCGCCTGGGCGAGCAGTGCGTCGGGCACCGGTTTGCAGCTGGGGCAGACCTCGGCCATCAGTTGCAGCACCTGCCGGTCGTAGATCCAGTCTTCCAACAGTTGTGACGGTGCTTCGACAAAATCACCCAGCACGCTGGTGCCAGCCTGCTGCACATGGCGGGTGCTGCTGAGGTTGTTGTGCACCGCGTGGCCCAGCTCGTGCAGCAGGGTTTCCAATTCGTCCAGCGTGAGCCCTTTGCGGTCGACATTGACCACCAGCGCTGCCTGCGGCAGGCGCTTCAGGTCGGTCGACCCCGACCGCAACGGCCACACCGCCGCATGGCTGTACTTGCCCTCGCGCGGGTACAGGTCGACCCACAGCGTGCCCAGCGGCGCGCCGGTGGCCGCGTCGCTGACAGCATAGGTCTGCACCTCCGGGTGCCAGGCGCTGGCGCCCGGCAGCTGCTGGTAGCGCACGCCCATCAAGCGCTCGACCAGGCGCAGCACAAACTGCAGGCTCTGTTGCGGCGGAAAGTGCGGGCGGAAGGCCTCCTGGTCCACCGCGTAGCGGGCCTGGCGCACCCGCTCGATGTAGAACGCCAGGTCCCAGCGTTCCAGCGTCACCTCGGCCAGCGGCAGGCCCAGATGCTGGGCCTTGGCCGCGCGCAAGGTGTCGAGCTCCTGGCGCTCACGGGCCTGCACGGCCGTCTTCACCTCGGCCAGAAAAGCCTCGACCTTGGCTGGTGATGCAGCCATGCGCCGGCGGATCACAAATTCGGCCCAGCTGGCCGCGCCAAAGAGCTGGGCGTAATCCTTGCGCAGCCGGGTGATCTCGGCCAGCAGCGCCAGATTCCGGGGGCCACCCTCGTTGGTCTTGCCACGCCACATGCGCGCACGCGCGGCGGCCGATTCGGCCAGCTGCAGCACGGGCCCGTAAGTCGGGGCGTCCAGGCCCAGCAGCAGGCGGCCATCGGTGTCGCGCTGGGCGTCCTTCCACACCGCATCGGGCACGCCCTGCAATTCGGCAGCGGTGAAGGGCAGGCGCAGATTGGCGTCGCGCAGGTTGCGCTCGAACTGCTGGCCCAGCTCGGCGATGCGGTCATTGAGCTGCTTGGCCCGCGCCCGCCGCCCGGCTGTCAGGCGTGCACCAGCATCCTCGAAATCCTGCAACAGGGTGGCCAACAGCTGGCGGTCGGTCTCGTCGGCGGGTTGCAGCAGGCGGGCAACACGGTACAGCGCCATGTCTTGCGCCAGGCTGGAGAGAAAACTGTTCCAGCGCAATGCACAGGCTTCGGATGCGGTGCGCACCGCCTGGTCGGGGTGCACCTGGGCCAGGAAACTCAGCCTGGAAGACCCATCTTCCAACCCGGCCATGAAGGTGTCGTGCGCGCGCAGCCAGCGGCTGTCGGCTGGCTGGCGCCGCAGCAGCTTCAAGCCGGCCTCGGCCTGCGCCAGATGGCGCTGGCAAGCGGCTGCAACAGCCTGCGGCGTTTGCACCGGCTGCCAGGCCGGGCCCGGGCCGGACAGCGCATCGGCAGTGGCGGCCTGCGCGCCGGCCACCAGCGCAAGCAGCAAGGCGGCGGTGCCGGCAAGACGGGAAAATTTGCGCATGGGCGGTGTGGTGCAGCAGCGCCGCAAGGGCGCGGCGCAGCGGATTCTGCACCCCACAGGCGGGCGCCCGTCGGCCCCGGTGATGGCCCATGAGGCCCATGCGGCCCATGCGGCCCATGCGGCCCACGCGGCCCACGCCGACCAGCCAACTGGTGCGCAGCAGCAGGCCTGGCCTGCCGCTGCGCCCAGGGGCTCAGCCGGCGCTGACCAGTTCCTTGATCTGCTGCAGCGCGCTCGGGTCCTCGATGGTGGTCAGGTCACCCGGGTCCCGCAGTTCACACACTGCCTGGATCGCACGGCGCAGCAGCTTGCCCGACCTTGTCTTGGGCAGGCCGGTGACAAAACGCACCCGCGCTGGCCGCGCCACCGCGCCCAACTGGCTGTCGACCAGCTTCATGATCTGGCCTTCCAAGGCCAGCGCATCGGCCGGCGCAGCTGCAAGCGACGGGTCCTTCAGCACCACGAAGGCCATCGCCACCTGCCCCTTCAGGTTGTCGGCAACCCCCACCACGGCCACTTCGGCCACATTGGCGTGGCTGGAGATGCTCTCCTCGATCTCGCGCGTGCCCAGGCGGTGGCCGGCCACGTTGATCACATCGTCGGTGCGGCCCAGGATGTAGAAGTAGCCATCGGCGTCCTTCACGCCCCAGTCGAAGGTGCTGTACATCGTGCGCTTGTGGATGCTCTGCCAGTAAGTCTTGACATAGCGGTCATCGTCGCGCCAGATGGTCTGCAGGCAGCCCGGGGGCAACGGGCCTTCGACCGCGATCACGCCTTTCTTGCCGGGCTCGGTGATTTCTTCTGCGGTGGTCTCGTCGATCAGCCGCACATCGAACCCGTACACCGCCTTGCCGGGCGAGCCGAACTTGGTGGGCGCGGCCTCCACGCCATTGCAGATTGCCAGGATCGGCCAGCCCGTCTCGGTCTGCCAGTAGTTGTCGATGATGGGTTTGCCGATGGCCTGCGCGATCCAGGTGGCGGTGGGCTCGTCCAGCGGCTCGCCGGCCAGGAACAGCGCCCGCAGGCTGCTCAGGTCGTACTTGCTGAGGAAGGCCGGGTCCTGCTTCTTGAGCACGCGCGCCGCAGTGGGGGCGCTGAACATCACGCTGACCTTGTACTGCTCGACCAGGCGCCACCAGATGCCGGCGTCGGGCCGGGTGGGCAGGCCTTCGTACAGGATGGTGGCCATGCCGGCGATCAGCGGGCCGTAGACGATGTAGCTGTGGCCCACCACCCAGCCGATGTCGCTGGTGCTGAAGTAGGTTTCGCCCAGGCTTGCCCATGTAGATGTGCTGCATCGACGCGGCCAGCGCCACGCAGTAGCCGCCGGTGTCGCGCTGCACGCCCTTGGGCTTGCCGGTGGTGCCGCTGGTGTAGAGCGTGTAGCTGGGCGCATTGGATTCCAGCCAGACACAAGGCAGTCTTGGCATCCATGTGCTTGCTGCGCAAGGTCGCGTAGTCGGCATCGCGGCCGGCCACACGCTGGAACGGGGCCAGGCCGCGGTCGACCATCAGCACCGCCTTGGGCTTGTGCTTGGCCAGCGTGATGGCTTCGTCGAGCAACGGCTTGTACGGCACCACCTTGCCACCGCGGCTGCCGGCGTCGCTGCTGACGATGACGCTGGGCTCGGCATCGTCGATGCGGGTGGCCAGGCTGTGGCTGGCAAACCCGCCGAACACCACCGAATGCACCGCACCGATGCGGGCGCAGGCCAGCATGGTGAAGGCGGCCTCGGCCGTCATCGGCATGTAGACCAGCACCCGGTCGCCCTGCTGCACGCCCAGCTCCAGCAGGATGGCAGCCATGCGCTGCACCTCGGCTTGCAACTGCGCAAAGCTGTAGACCACCTCCTGGTCGACCTCGGTCGACACCCAGATCAGCGCCGGCGCGTCGGGCCGCTGGGCGGCATGGCGGTCCACCGCGTTGTGGCACAGGTTGGTGCGGCCGCCGACAAACCATTTGGCAAACGGCGGCTGGCTGTAGTCGCAGACCTCGGTGAACGGGTGTCTGCCAGTCGATCAGCGCGGCCTGCTCGCGCCAGAAGCCGTCACGGTCGTCGATGGAGCGGCGGTGGAAATCGGGGTAATGGGCCATGGGTTGTCTCCTGCTGGCGGTGCGGTCCGAACTGGCGCTGATTGCAAGGCTTGGCACTGACGACACACTGACTGCTGCGCCGCTGCAGGACAGACTGTGCCACCCCCCTGGAACCGGGTGGTATCCTCCGCGCCGATGAGAATAGCCGCACCTGCACCCCGCCCGCTTGCGCGCCATGTTGGCTGCCCTGTGTTTGGTGGCGGCCGGCACGGTGGTGCAGGCCACGCCGGATGCCACAGGCCGCTGCCGCCAGCAGCGGCAGCAAATGGCCTGACCGACCCGATCATGAACCTGCTGGGCGAGCGTGGCCTGCTGCGCCCGCTGGGTTCGGCGGCGATGGTGGAAACCATGCGCAACTCGGTGCGCGACACCGCGTCGGACCTGGTCATGACGGCGATGAACTTCCTGGGCGTGCCCTACCGTCTGGGTGGCAACAGCGAGCAATCGGGCTTCGACTGCAGCGGCTTCACCCGCCACATCTTCGAAAACAGCATCGGCCTGGTGCTGCCGCGCCGCGCGGATGAACAGGCCAACACCGCCGGCCTGCTGCGCATCCACCGCGCTGAACTGAAGCCTGGCGACCTGGTCTTCTTCAACACCATGCGGCGCACCTTCTCGCATGTGGGCATCTACGTGGGCGACGACAAGTTCATCCATGCGCCGCGTGCCGGCGGCGCAGTGCGCATCGAAGACATGCGCCAAACCTACTGGTCGCACCGCTTCACCGGCGCACGCCGCGCCGACCTGAGCGTGGCCACCCAGCCCCTGCCCACCACACGCTGACCCTGGGGTTGGCAGCGCCCGGCGCCTTGCCCGCTGCGCAGCACGGCACAATCCACGCCATGGGCGAAACCGTGATCCCGCTGGCCGACCTGCGCTACGCCGCACCGGTGCCTGCCATTCCTGCACAAGCCATCCCGGCCACCGGCCTGCTGGCCGATGCGCTGGGCCGGCCGTTGCACGACCTGCGCATCTCGGTCACCGACCGCTGCAACTTCCGCTGCAGCTACTGCATGCCCAAGGAAATCTTCGACCGGGACTATGTGTTCCTGCCGCAGACCAGCTTGCTGAGCTTCGAGGAGATCACCCGGCTGGCGCGCATCTTCGTGGCCCACGGCGTGCAGAAGATCCGCCTGACCGGCGGCGAGCCGCTGCTGCGCAAGGGCCTGGAGGGCCTGATCGCGATGCTGGCCGACCTGCGCACGCCCGACGGCGCGCGGCTGGACATCACGCTGACCACCAACGGCTCGGTGCTGGCGCGCAAGGCGGTGGCGCTGCAGGCGGCCGGCCTGCAGCGCGTCACCGTCAGCCTGGACGGGCTGGACGACGCCGTCTTCCGGCGCATGAACGATGTCGACTTTCCGGTGGCCGATGTGCTGGCGGGCATCGCCGCCGCCCATGCCGCCGGCCTGGGGCCGATCAAGGTCAACATGGTGGTCAAGCGCGGCACCAACGACCAGGAGATCGTGCCGATGGCGCGCTACTTCCGCGAGCACTTCGGCGGCCAGCGTGGTGCTGCGCTTCATCGAGTACATGGACGTCGGCGCCAGCAACGGCTGGCGCATGGACGAGGTGCTGCCCTCGGCCGAGGTGCTGCAGCGCTTGCAGGCCGTCTGGCCGATGCGGCCGCTGGACGCCACCGTGGCGGGCGAGACCGCCGCACGCTGGGCCTATGCCGACGGCGGCGGCGAGATCGGCCTGATCAGCAGCGTGACGCAGGCCTTCTGCCAGCGACTGCAACCGCGCCCGCCTGTCCACCGAAGGCAAGCTGTTCCTGTGCCTGTTTGCCACCCGCGGGCATGACCTGCGCAGCCTGCTGCGCAGTGGTGTCAGCGACGCGACATCACCAGCGCGCTGGCGGCGGTGTGGGCCGGCCGGGACGACCGCTATTCCGAACTGCGCGCCGCCCAGCCCGCCGCGCCCGCCGGCGCTGCGCGGCGGGTCGAGATGCACTACATCGGCGGCTGACACCGCCTGGCGGCGCTGCAGCCTGCAAGCGCCTTGCCGCAAGGTGGCCACGCCAGCTGGCCGGCGCGGCCGGTTGCCTGGCTGCACTTGGTTGACTTCCGGAGCAAGCATGCTGAGTCTTGACGACATCGCCGCCCAGGTGGCCGGCTACGACCCCAACGCCCTGCCGGTGGCGCAGGCCCAGGACTTCATCGCCCAGCTGGTGCCGCAGGTGCAGGCGGTGGAACAGCTGGCGCTGCGCAGCGCGCTGGGCCGGGTGCTGGCGCGCGACATCGTCTCGCCGATCGACGTGCCCGCGCACGACAACTCGGCCATGGACGGTTATGCACTGCGTGCGGCCGACCTGGCCGCCACCGGCGACACCTGGATCAGCGTGGCCGGCACGGCGATGGCCGGCGCCCAATTCGGCGGCGCGGTGGGCGCAGGCCAAGGGGTGCGCATCATGACCGGGGCGGTGATGCCCGACGGGCTGGACACCGTGGTGCCGCAAGAGTTCACCCGCAGCGCGCCCGACGGCCGCATCTGCATCCCGGCGGGCACCGTGGTGGCCGGGGACAACCGCCGCCTGGCCGGCGAAGACCTGGCCCGCGGCGAGGTGGCGCTGGCTGCCGGCCGCAGCATCACGCCGGCCGACCTGGGGCTGATGGCCTCGCTGGGCCAGGCCGAGGTGCCGGTGTTCCGCCGCTTGCGGGTGGCCTTTTTTTCCACCGGCGATGAACTGCGCTCGATCGGCGAGCCGCTGGACACGGGCTGCGTCTACGACAGCAACCGCTACACCCTGTGGGGCATGCTGCAGCGCCTGGGCGTCGATCTGATCGACATGGGCGTGGTGCGCGACGACCCCGGCGCGCTGCGCGCCGCCTTCAGCCAGGCGGCGGCCAGCGCCGACGCGGTGATCACCTCGGGCGGCGTCAGCGTCGGCGAGGCCGACCACACCAAGCAGGTGATGCGTGAACTGGGCGAGGTGCTGTTCTGGAAGATCGCGATGCGCCCCGGCCGGCCGATGGCAATCGGTCGACTGCAAGCGCCGGGGCAGGCGCGGCCGGCCATGCTGTTCGGCCTGCCCGGCAACCCGGTGGCGGTGATGGTGACCTTCTACGCCTTTGTGCGCGACGCCCTGCTGGCCATGAGCGGCGCCACGCCCCAGCCCATGCCGCTGCTGCGCGCCGTCAGCACCGAGGCGCTGCGCAAGAAGCCGGGCCGCACCGAATTCCAGCGCGGCACCGTCACCGCCATGGCCGACGGCCGCTGGCAGGTGCAGATCACCGGTGCCCAGGGCTCGGGCATCCTGCGCAGCATGAGCCAGGCCAATGGCATGGTGGTGCTGCACCATGGCCAGGGCCATGTGGCTGCCGGTGAACTGGTCGACGTGATCCCGTTCCAGGGCCTGGTCTAGACCTGCTCAGCGGCCCGGCGCAACCAGGCCTGGTCAAGCCGGGGCGGGTGCCCACCCCGGCCGGTGCATCCTGGGCCATTCAATCCGCGCCTGCCGGCCTATGCCAGCATGCACAGCCTGCGCCACCGGCGGCAGGGCAGCGTTTTCGGCGGTGGTGATCTCGCCCGGCACCTGGCGGCGCGCAAACAGCGTGTAGACCGTGGGCACCACGAAGATCGTCAGCAGCGTGCCCAGGCTCATGCCGCCCACGATCACCCAGCCGATCTGCTGGCGGCTCTCGGCCCCGGCACCTGCTGGCCAGCGCCAGGGGCAAGGCGCCCAGCACCATCGCCCCGGTGGTCATCAGGATCGGCCGCAGGCGCTGGCTGGCGGCGTCCAGCACCGCCTCGGTCACCGTCTTGCCCTGCTGGCGCAATTGGTTGCTGAATTCCACGATCAGGATGCCGTGCTTGCTGATCAGGCCGACCAGGGTGATCAGGCCGATCTGCGAATACACATTGAGCGTGCCACCGGCCAGGTTCAGCGCCCACAGCGCGCCCACCATCGACAGCGGCACCGCCAGCAAGATCACGAAGGGGTCGATGAAGCTTTCAAACTGCGCGGCCAGCACCAGGAAGATGAACAGCAGCGCCAGCACGAACACCAGGCCCAGCGCACCCGACGAGGCGCGGAATTCGCGGCTCACGCCGTTGAGTTCGGTCACATAGCCCTGCGGCAGCAAGCGGGCCGCCGTGCTGTCCATGAAGGCCAGGGCATCGCCCAGCGCATAGCCGGGCGCCAGATTGGCGGTGATGGTGACCGAACGGCGCTGGTTGAAGTGGTTCAGCTCGCGCGGGCTGACCGCCTCGCGCACCTTGACCAGGGACGCCAGCGGCACCATGGTGTCGTTGCGGCCCCGCACAAACAGGCGCTCGATGTCGTCGGGCGCGGCGCGGCCGCGGCTTTCGGTCTGCACGATCACGTCGAACTGTTCGGCATCACGCTTGTAGCGGGTGACGGCACGGCCACCCAGCATGGTCTCCACCGTGCGGGCCACGGCGTCCACGTTCACGCCCATGTCGGCAGCGCGGTTGCGGTCGACCTCGACAAAGAGCTCGGGCTTGTTCAGCTGCAGATCGATGTCGGGTTGCACCAGACCAGGGTTTTTGGCCATCTCGGCTTGCATCTGCTGCGCCACCCGCGCCAGGTCGGCATAGCTGTCGCTGGTCTGGATCACATATTCCAGCGGCCGCGAGCGGAAGCCCTGGCCCAGGCTGGGCGGCGTGATCGGGAAGGCGCTGACACCGGGCAGTGCACTGACCTTGGGCAGCAGGTCACGCGCCAGGTCGGGGGTGCTGCGGGTGCGCGCGGTCCAGTCGACGGTGCGAAACAGCGCCGTGCCCTGCGACACCTGGCCACCGCCCATGAACATGAAGCGGCGGTCGAACTCCGGGTACTGCGCGCCGATGGCGTCGATGGCGTCCAGGTAGCGCGCGGTGAAATCCAGCGTCGCGCCGTCCGGCGCCCGCACCGGCATGATGATCACGCCCCGGTCTTCCAGCGGGGCCAGTTCCGACTTGGTGGTGGCATACAGCCAGCCGGTGGCGCCGGCCGACGCCGCCATCACCAGCAGCACGATCCAGCGCTGGCCCAGCACCCAGGCCAGTGCGCCCCGGTAGCCCTTGGTCATGCCCACCAGCACACGCTCCATGCCGCGGTCGAAGCGGTTGGGGCTGGGGTTGTGGCGCAGCAGCTTGCTGCACATCATCGGGGTCAGCGTCAGCGCGACAAAGCCCGACACCACCACCGCGCCGGCCAGGGTCAGCGCAAATTCACCGAACAGGCGGCCGGTGCGCCCGGGCGTGAAGGCCAGCGGCGCGAACACCGCCGCCAGGGTCAGGGTCATCGCCACCACCGCGAAGCTGATTTCGCGGATGCCCTTGATCGCCGCCTGGAACGGCGCCAGCCCCTCCTCGATGTGGCGGTAGATGTTCTCCAGCACCACGATGGCGTCGTCCACCACCAGGCCGATGGCCAGCACCAGGGCCAGCAGGGTGAGGGTGTTGATGGTGAAGCCGGCCAGCGCGATCAGCGCAAACGAGCCCACCAGGCTGACCGGAATGGTGACCAGCGGAATGATCGACGCCCGCAGCGTGCGCAGGAATACAAACACCACCAGTGCCACCAGCACCACCGCCTCGGCCACGGTGGTGTAGACCGACTTGATCGAGCGGTCGATGAACACCGAGTTGTCATTGGCCGGCACCACGGTGACCGAGGCCGGCAGATCCCGCTGGATCTGCGGCAGCACCGCGCGCACGCCAGCAGCCACGTCCAGCGGGTTGGCGGTGGCATTGCGGATCACCCCGGTGCTGATCGAGGGCACGCCGTTCAGGCGCACCCGGGACCGCTCATTCGCCGCCGCCTCCTGCACCCGGCCGACATCGCGCAGGCGCACGGTGTAGCCGTTGCTGGTGCGCAGGGCGATGTCGGCGAATTGCGCCACCGTGTTCAGGTCGGTGCGGGCGGTGACATTGAATTCCCGCTGCTGGCTCTCGATGCGGCCGGCCGGCACTTCCAGGTTCTGCCGGCGCAGCGCGTCTTCCACGTCCTGCACCGTCAGGCGGTGGGCCGCCAGCTTGTCGGGGTCCAGCCACAGGCGCATGGCATACGCGCGGTCGCCGCCCATCTGGATGTCGGCCACACCGGGCACGGTCTGCAGGCGCGGCTTGACGACGCGGTTGATCAGGTCGGTCAGCTCCAGCGGCGACATGGTGTCGCTGATGTAGGCCAGCCAGATGGTGGGCGTGGCGTCGGCCTCGACCTTGGCGATGATGGGTTCGTCCACCGCGTCAGGCAGGCGCCCGCGCACCCGCGACACCCGGTCGCGCACATCGGCGGCAGCGTTGTCGGGGCTTTTCTCCAGCTTGAAGCGCACCGTGATCTGGCTCTGCTCGGCACGCGAGATCGAGGTCAGGATGTCGACACCCTCGATGCCGGCGATCGAGTCTTCCAGCGGCTTGGTCACCTGCGACTCGATCACCTCCGACGAGGCGCCGATCAGCCGGGTGTTGACCGTGACCACCGGCTCGTCGATGCGGGGGTATTCACGCACCGTCAGCCGGTCGAAGGCCACCAGACCGACCAGCACGATCAGCAGCGACAGCACGGTGGCCAGCACCGGGCGGCGGATCGAGACTTCAGAGAGTTTCATGCGGCGCTGCGGCGGAGGGCATCAGGCTGCCGATGCGGCGCGCCCCGGCGCAGCGGCTGGCGCGGCACCTGGGGCGGTACTTGGGGCGGTACTGGGCAGTACTGGGGCGGTACCTGGCGCCGCGCCTGAGGCGGCACCGGAGGCCGCACCTGAAGCCGCCGCCCCCGGCCTGCCGGCCGGCCGGCCATGGCCGGGCTGGCTGATGTCGACCACCCGCAGCGCCAGGCCGTCGGCGCGCATCAGGCGTGCCTGGCCGGCCAGCACCACGGTGTCGCCTTCATCGACACCGGCCAACAGTTCCACCTTGCCCGCCACTCGCTGGCCGATGCGGGCTTCGACGCGCCGCGACACCGGGCCCTGGTCGCCCGGCACCACCAGCACCACAAACTGCTTGTCACCCTGGGGCACCAGGGCTTCTTCAGGCACCACCAGCGCGGCTGCGCGCACGGCAAACACCAGCCGTGTCCGGGCAAACATGCCGCTGCGCAGCACACCGTCGGGGTTGGCCAGGCGGGCGCGCACCAGCACCGAGCGGCCGTCCGCGTCCACCTTGGATTCCAGCGCACCCACCACCGCCTGCAGCTTGCGGCCCGGCAGCGCGTCCAGCGACACCTCGACCGCCTGGCCCGGCTTGATGCGGCTGAGAAAGCGCTCCGGCAGGCGGAAGTCCACCCAGAGCGAGGACACGTCGTCGAGGTTGACGATGTCGGCGCCGTCCTTGACATAGTCGCCCAGGTGCACCTGGCGGATGCCGGCCATGCTGTCGAACGGCGCCAGCACCCGCATGCGGGCGGCCTGGGCCTGGGCCAGCGCCACCTGGGCCAGGGCCACGTCCAGCGCGGCAGCGTTCTGGTCCAGCGCGCTTTGGCTGACAAAGTTCTGCGCCAGCAGGTCGCGGCTGCGCTGCAGGTTGGTGCGGGCAATGCCGGCCTGGGCCTCGGCCTGCTTCAGCTGGGCTTGTTGCAAGCTGTCGTCCAGTTGCACCAGCAACTGGCCTCGCCGTACCCGTTGGCCATCAGTGAAGGCCAGCTTGACGATGCGGCCGCTGACCTCGGGCCGCAGCACCACGCTCTGGTTGGAGCGCAGGCTGCCCACAGCCTGGGCGTCGTCTTCCAGGCGCATGCGCTGCACCTTGGCCACTTCCACCGCGGCCGGGCCGCCCGGCCCCCGTGCGCCAGGGCCGGCAGGGCCCGCTGCCGGTCGGGCAGCAGCGCTGGGCGCACCGCCCGCCGCAGCCGATGCACCCGCGGCCGGCCGGTTCTGCACCCACCAGGCAGCACCCGCGGCAGCAGCCAGCCCCAGCAACACGACCACCACACGCAGCGTCTTCATCAAGGCAACTCTTCTAGGAAGCGGCGACTGTAGCGGGCACTGGCCGGCCCAGCGGCTGGGCACGGACCCTGGCGCCCGACCATGGCGGGCGTCAACTGGCACGCAAGGCGGCCACACCGCGGTTGGCCAAGGCGTCGGCACGCTCGTTGCCGGGGTCGCCAGAATGGCCCTTGACCCAGTGCCACTGCACGTCATGGCCCGCCACCAGCGTGTCCAGGCGCTGCCACAGCTCGACGTTTTTCACCGGCTTGTTGTCGGCGGTGCGCCAGCCACGCTTTTTCCAGCCGTGGATCCAGCTGGTGATGCCGTCCTTCACATAGCTGCTGTCGGTGTAGATGGCCACCGGCGTGCGGCGCTTGAGCAGGGCCAGCGACTCGATCACGGCGGTCAGCTCCATGCGGTTGTTGGTGGTCGACGGGTCACCACCGAACAGCTCTTTTTCATGGGCGCCCCAGCGCAGCCAAGCGCCCCAGCCGCCGGGGCCGGGGTTGCCTTTGCAGGCGCCATCGGTGTAGATCACCACCAGTGCGGGTGCGTCATCGGGCATTTCAGTCCTGCTCCTCGGGTTGTGCAATCGGATGTTGCGGGTGGAGTGTCTGGCGCCAGGCCGGCGGGCCGCTGCGGTTGGCCACCGCCACCGGCGCTGCCCGCTTGTTGGCCACCTTCTGCCGGCGGGCCAGGCCCACCAGGCGCATGCCACGCACCCGCTTGACGGCTTCGACCATGTAGACCGCGCCCAGCACCGGCCAGCCACGGGCGCCGGCTGCTTCCATCCAGGCGAAGCGCGCCAGGCCGGACTCCGACCGCAACGGCGGCCGCCAGCAGCCGAAGCGGCCACGCTCGACCTCGAAGCCCAGCAGTCGCAGCCAGTCACGCACCCGGCGGTAGGCGATGAAGTCGCCCGTGCTGGGCAGGTACAACGGGGCGTCACCACCCAGGCGCTGGCGCCAGTGGCCCGCATGCTGGCGCAGCCCCCACAGGCTGGCCGGATTGAAGCCGACGATCACCACCCGGCCTTCGGGCACCAGCACCCGCTCCACCTCGCGCAGGGTGTCGTGCGGGTCACGCGCCAGCTCCAGCGCGTGGGGCAGCAGCACCAGATCCAGGCTCTGGTTGGGGAACGGCAAGGCGTCGAAATCACAGTGCAGCGCATGGCCGGCGCCCATCGGCATCAGCGTGCGCGCGCTGGCATCGGCCAGCGTGCAGGGCAAGTCGGCGGGTGCGCGGTGTCGCTGGCCAGCCAGCGGTGCGGCATGCGGTTGGCGCGCAAACCGGCCAGATCGGGCAGGCCCAGCTGCAGGGCATGGAAGCCGAACAAGTCGGCCACGGTGCGGTCCAACTGGGCTTGTTCCCAATCCATCAGGTAGCGGCCGGGGGGGCTTTGCAGCCACTGTGCCAACTCTATAATCGAAGGATTGCGCGTCATGAAACTGTTAGCCCTAGCCGCCTACTTCGACAACAACATCTGGATGCTGCACGGTGACCGCCAGGCCACCGTGGTCGATCCGGGCGCTGCAGTGTCTGTGGCAGCAGCGCTGGTGGCCGTCGATCCGGCACTAGCCAGCATTCTAGTGACGCACCACCGTTCCGATCCTGTCAGCGGCCTGGCCGCCCGGTCCATCCGCCCGCGGGCCGTGCACGCGGTACGGCCAGGCACTGCGCAAGCCCGAGCCCCCGGCCCATGCCTGCATGGCGCCCACGGTGACCGCCGCCGCCCCGGGCATCGGGGTCCGGCCAAACACCGCGCAGCCACACTGCCCAGCGCTCTGCGCCAATGAAAGCACCCCATCCGATGACCCCTTTCCACGCCGGCCAGCCGCTGCTGCACCCCGCCCTGCCCTGCACTGCAGCACACCCGGCGCAAGACGCCACCAAAGGCAGCTCGAAACTCAGGGCGCCGATGCGCCTGGCGCCACTGCTGCTGGCTGCGCTGCTGGCTGCCTGCGCCACGGCACCCGGCCCGGTGCCGGCAGATGCCAGCCCGCCTGCAACGGCCACCACGGCCGCCGCCCCTCTGGCCGCACCCGCAACACCTGCAGCCGTTGCACCTGCGGCCAAGCTGGCGCAGGTCGCGCCCCAGCTGCCACCCATGGCGCCGATCGCCGTCGACCCCTTGCGGCCCACGGAATTGCTGGACCTGGGCGCGCCCGAGACACAGACCGATTTGTGGGCGCGGGTGCGCCAGGGCACGGCCATTCCCGATCTGCAAAATGAACGGGTCGACAAGTGGCAGCAGTGGTATTCCAGCCGGCCCGACTACGTGCAGCGCATGACCGAGCGCGGCGGCCGCTACCTGTTCCACATCATCGAAGAAGTCAACAAGCGCGGCTTGCCGACCGAACTGGCCCTGCTGCCCTTCATCGAGAGCGCCTTCAATCCGCAGGCGATGAGCAGTGCCAAGGCATCGGGCATGTGGCAGTTCATCCCCGGCACCGGGCGGGATTTTTCGCTGCGCCAGAACGTCTTCCGCGATGACCGGCGCGACGTGCTGGCGTCCACCCGGGCCGCGCTCGACTACCTGCAGATGCTGCACGGCATGTTCGGCGACTGGCAGCTGGCACTGGCCGCGTACAACTGGGGCCAGGGCAGCGTGCAGCGGGCCATCGCACGCAATGTCAAGGCGGGGCTGCCGACCGATTACGACAGCCTGCGCATGCCGGACGAAACCCGCAACTACCTGCCCAAGCTGCAGGCGGTGGAAAACATCGTCGCCAACCCGCAGGCTTTCGGCCTGACGCTGCCGGCACTGCAGAACCACCCGTACTTTGTCTCGGTGGGGCTGGACCGCGACATCGACCTGGACCTGGCAGCCCGCCTGGCCGGCGTGCCGATCGACGAGTTCAAGCAGCTCAACCCGCAGATGAACAAGCCGGTGATCCTGGCGGCGGGCACGCCACAGGTGCTGCTGCCCTACGACGCCGCCAGCCGCTTTGTGCGCGCGGTGGGCCAGCACCGCGGCAACCTGGCCAGCTGGACGGCCTGGGTCGCGCCCAAGACGGTCAAGACGGCCGAGGCGGCGCGTCTGGCGGGCATGGATGAAGCCGAGTTGCGGGCGGTCAACAACATCCCCAAGGGCATGTTGGTGAAGGCCGGCTCCACCCTGCTGGTGCCGCGCGCTGCACACCGCACCGACAACGTGGCCGAGCACATTGCCGACAACGCCACGCTGGCCCTGGCACCGGACGTGCCGCCATTGCGCAAGATCAGCTTCAAGGCCGGCAAGAAGGGCGACAGCGTGGCAGCGGTGGCCCGGCGCTACCGGGTGCAAGCCGACCAGGTGGCGCAGTGGAACAGCACCTCGGCCGGGGCGCGCTTCAAGCCTGGGCAGACCGTGGTGGTGATGGTTGCCAACAAGGCCACGCGGGTGACCGCTGGCCGCCCGGCGACCAAGGCCAGCCGCGTCGCCAAGAGCCGGGCGCCGGCCAAGACCAGTGCGGCCAAGGGCCTGAGCAAGCCAGCGGCAACCGCGCGCAGCCGCAAGTCCGCCAACTGAGCGGGCACGCCGGGCCTTGCGCCCGGCTGCGCTGTGAAGTCTCGGGGCAGCTGGCCAACAACTGCTGGCCACCAATGGCCGGTGGCGGCATGCCGGCCAGCGCTCAAGCGCAGGGCCGATCGCCCAGCGCTGGTCCTTCAGCGCCGATCCGTCAGCGCCGGTCGCTCAGCGCATGGGCCAGGGTTGACAGGTCGACATATTCCAGCTCGCTGCCCACCGGCACCCCGCGCGCCAGCCGCGTCACCACCAAGGGCGCACCGCTGGCGCCGGGCAGGCTGCGCAATGCCTGCGCCAGCACATGGGCGGTGGCTTCGCCCTTCGGCTGAGAAGCCGGTGGCCAGGATCACTTCCTGCACCACACCATCGGCCGCGCGCTCCAGCAGCGGGTGCACGCCGATGTCGGCCAGGCCAATGCCGTCGAGCGGGCTGAGCCGGCCCATCAAGCACGAAGTACAGGCCGCGGTAGCTGCCGCTGCGCTCCACCGCGGCCTGGTCGGCCGGGCTCTCCACCACCAGCAATTGCCGGCTGTCGCGCTGCGGGTCACTGCAGGTGGCGCACAGGCGCTCTTCGGTGAAGGTGTGGCAGCGGGCGCAATGCTGCACCGTCCACCGATGCGGCCTGCAGCGCCTGCGCCAGCCGCTGCGCGCCGTCGCGGTCATGCTGCAGCAGGTGGTAGGCCATGCGCTGGGCCGACTTCTGGCCGACGCCCGGCAGGCGGCGCAGCGCCTCGATCAGACCTTCCAGGCTGCGCTCGGCCACCGCAGCGTCAGAACGGGAACTTCATGCCGGGGATCTGCGGCATGCCGGCGCTGAGCTTGCCCATCTTTTCCTGGGTGGTGGCTTCCACCCGGCGCACGGCATCGTTGATGGCGGCGGCCACCAGGTCTTCGAGCATGTCCTTGTCGTCGGCCAGCAGGCTGGGGTCGATGGTGACGCGGCGCACGTCGTGCTTGCAGGTCATCTGCACCTTGACCAGGCCGGCGCCGGATTCACCCGTCACTTCGATCGTGGCCAGTTCGTCCTGGGCCTTCTTCAGGTTGTCCTGCATCGCCTGGGCCTGTTTCATCAGACCGGCGAGTTGGTTCTTCATCATGGTGGGGCTGCCTTGTGGGTTGTTGAAACACCGCCACCGGGGGCGGCCAATGGTTTGATCGAGCCCGGCACGATGCGGGCGGTGCGGAACTGTGCCATCAGTGCACGCACCTCGGGGTCGGCATGGATCAGCTGCTCGGCAGCCTGCTGGGCCACCGCGCGGGCGTGGTTGTCGCGGCGGGCCATGGAGTCTTGCGCCACGCCGGCGAGCACGTCCACCTGCACCGGCTCGCCCAGCGCGTCAGCCAGCGCAGCCGCCAGTTTGGCCGACAGGCTGGGGTTGCGCAGGCTCTCACGCTCGGCACGCAACTGCCAGCGCTGGCCTCCGCCGTCGGCCGCGGGCACCACAGCCAGCAATTCGGCCTGCCAGGCCAGCTCACGCACCATCGCCACCAGGCTGCCGGCGGCCGCCAGCGGCCGCACCAGTGCGGCCCAGCGGTCGCCGAGCGCGGTGGTGTGCAAGGGCGCGGCCGGCGCGCCGGATGCCATCGGTGCCGAAGTCGCCTGGTCAGGCGCAGTGGTCGCCGGCACAAATGCCGCGGCTGGAGCTGGCGGTGCGGCTGGGGCTGGTGGCGCGGCAGGGGCGCGCTGGGCGACAGCGGCGGACGACGCAGGCCTGCGCACCTGGCGGGCGCATCTGGCCAGGCATCGGTCTCGCTCCCAGGCGCCGACGGCCAGGGCGCGTCCGACGCCGTGGAATCGTCGGGCACGTCCTCCTCGGCCCAGGGCGGCGGTTCTTCGGCCTGCAACCGCTGCGGTGCCGCCGACGGGGCGGCCTGGCGCGGTGCAGCAAGAGGCGCGGCGCTGGCCGGGCGGGCAGCAACTGCCGGCGGCGTTGCGGCGGCAGTTCGCTGCAGCATGGCAGGTGCCTGGGCGGGCGCCGATCGGACGCGAAATCGGGCGCTGAATCGGGTGCTAAGTCGGGCGCTACAACAGGCACGGCGTCCAAAGCAGCGCGGGCACTGGGTGCGGCTGCGCTGGGCAGGGCCACTGGCGCGACCACGCGGGCCACGGCGGGCACCGGCACTGCGACAGCAGCAGCCACGGGCAACGGCGTTGGCAGCACCGGGGGCGCTGTCCAGGCGGATGTCGACGCGGTTGTCGACGCCGGCGACACCAGAGGCCGCGCCGGTGCGCTGCTGCGCGCCTCCCGCGGGGCGGCGACCAGCGGCGCCGCACGCGGCGCATGGGGCACGGACGCCAGGGCCGGTGCCGGCCCGGCCGGTGGAAACGCCAGCAGGCGCAACAGCACCATGGTGAGCGCGGCGTAGTCGTCCGACAGCAGGCTCAGCTCGACCCGGCCGTGCACCACGATGCTGTAGAGCAGCTGGGTCTCGTCGGCCGGCAGCAGCGCGGCCAGCATGCGGGCGCCAGCGGTGTCGGGGTCGGCATCGTCCAGTGCGCCAGGCACCGCCTGCTCCACCGCCATCTGCTGCAGCAGGCCAGCCATCTCTTCCAGCGTGCCGGCGGCCGACAAGCCCATGGCGCGCAAGGCATCCACCGTGGCCAGCACGGCGGGGCCATCACGCGTGGCCAGGGCCTGCACCAGCGTGGCGGCATGCGACCGATCGACCGTGCCGAGCATGGCGCGCACGCCCTCCTCGGTCAAGGCGCCGGCGCCAAAGGCGATGGCCTGGTCGGTGAGCGACAGCGCGTCGCGCATCGAGCCGCGCGCTGCGCGCGACAGCAGCCGCACCGCGCCAGCATCGGTGGCCACACCCTCGGCCGCCAACACCTGCTGCAGATGGGCGGCCACGGTCTCGGGCGCCATCGGCCGCAGGTTGAACTGCAGACAGCGGCTCAGCACCGTGGGCAGCATCTTGTCGGGGTCGGTGGTGGCCAGCACAAACTTCAGGTAGTCGGGCGGCTCTTCCAGCGTCTTCAGCAAGGCATTGAAGGCGTCCTTGGTGAGCTGGTGCGCCTCGTCGATCATGAAGACCTTGAAGCGGCCGACGCTGGGCTTGTAGGCCGCACGCTCGATCAGATCGCGGATCTCGTCGATGCTGCGGTTGCTGGCGGCGTCAAGCTCGATGTAGTCGATGTAGCGGTCGGCATCGATTTCGGTGCAGGCCTGGCACACGCCGCAAGGCTGGGCGGTGACGCCGCCGGTGCCGTCCGGGCCGGTGCAGTTCAGGCTTTTGGCCAGGATGCGGCTGACCGTGGTCTTGCCGATGCCGCGGGTGCCGGTGAACAGATAGGCATGGTGCAGCCGCCCGCTGGTCAGCGCATTGCCCAGCGCCTGCACCACATGCGCCTGGCCCACCATCTGGGCAAAGCTGCGGGGCCGGTACTTGCGGGCCAGGACGACATGACTCATGGCGCCATTCTAGGCGGCGGGCCCCGGCTGGCGACCCGGCGGGCCTGGGCGTGCCAGCTTGCCGGCTCGCCGATAATCCGGGCCATGGCCTCTCCCTCCGCACCTTCTTCCCCCGGCACCCTCAGCTACACCCAGGCCGGTGTCAACTACGACCTGATCGACCCGCTGAAGGTCAGCGCCCAGCGCGCTGCAGCGGCCACGGCCGGGCACCTGGCGGGCCATGGTTTCACCGAGGTGGCCGCGTCGCGCGGTGAATCCGCCTATGTCGTGGACGTCGGCCCCTTCTACATCGCCAGCATCGTCGAATGCCTGGGCTCGAAGGCACTGGTGGCCGACGAAATGGCGCTTCTGACCGGCCGCAGCTGGTACGCCGGCATCGCCCAGGACACCATCGCCATGGCGGTGAACGACCTGATCACGGTGGGCGCCACGCCCCTGGTGGTGCAGGCCTACTGGGCGGCCGGTGGCAGCGACTGGTTTGCCGACAGCGCGCGCGCCCAGGCCCTGGTGGCCGGCTGGAAAGCCGCCTGCGACACCTGCGGCGTGGCCTGGGGCGGCGGCGAGACACCGGCGCTGGCCGGCATCGTCGAGGGCGGCCGCATCGACCTGGCGGCGTCCTGCACCGGGCTGATCAACCCCAAGCAGCGGCTGAGCGTGGGCGACAAGCTGGCCGCCGGCGACGCCATCGTGCTGCTCGATTCCAGCGGCATCCACGCCAACGGCCTGAGCCTGGCGCGCAAGCTGGTGGAGCGCCTGCCCCAGGGCTGGCTGACCGAGGTGGACCCGGTCGGGCACCCCGGGCTGGGCTACGGCGAGGCCTTGCTGGCGCCCACGGTGCTGTATTCACCGGTGACCGAGGCGCTGTGGGCCGCCGGCATCGTGCCGCACTACAACGCCAACATCACCGGCCACGGCTGGCGCAAGCTGCTGCGCCACCCGGCCACCTTCACCTACCGCATCCACACCCTGCCGCCGGTGCCGCCGGTGCTGCGCCTTCATCCAGCAGCAGGCCCAGCAAGACGACCGCGAGGCCTACAGCACGCTGAACATGGGCGCCGGGCTTTGCGCTGTTCGTGGCGCCAGGCGATGCCGAGCGCACCGTGGCAATCGCCCAGGGCCTGGGCATCGGCGCGCGGGTGGCGGGCCAGGTCGAGGCCGGCCCCAAGCAACTGCTGATCGAACCGCTGGGCCTGCAGTTCGGCGACGACGCCCTGCAACTGCGCTGAGCCGGGTGGCCGGCCGGTGCCCGGAGCCATCGCCTACAATCAGCCTCGACGGGCCTCCCCGCATGGAAGCGCGGCCAATCGGGTCAGGTCGGGAACGGAGCAGCCCCAACCGTTGTGACCAGTGCCGGGGTCAGGCTCGTCACCCTTACATACAGCACCCAGGCGCGGCGATGCGCCGGCATGTCACGGACTGGGCGCGGCCTGCCGGAATGCCATCACCGCCTGGTTGCGCAAGGTGCGCAGCAGCGCCAGTTCCCGGTCCCCCACCAGCAAGGTGCCCGTCTCCGCCTGGTCGGCGTAGATCAGCGCGAACGGCGCCTGCTTCATCAGCATCGGCAGCAGCAGGAAGGACGGCGCGTCCACCTGCTGCCGGTACCAGACCGGCAGGCGCTGCGCGATCGACGTGGCGCGGGCATCGGCGATCAGGGTGTCGCTGCCCTTGAGGCAGACCGCGCCGAACAGGTCGGGCGCCTGGTGCGCCGGCCAGCGCAACGGCACCTGGAACAGCGGGCTCAGCGCCGCCGCCCGGTCACCCAGGCCGAAGCGGCCGTGCAGCCGGCCGCTGGCCGGGTCGCGCAGGCAGAACACCATGCGCTGGAAACCCAGCGCGCGGTACATCGTCTCCAGCACCATGCGCAGCACCTCGTTGAGGCGGAAGCTGTCGCCCGCCAGGGTGTCGGTGATGTCCTGGATGCCGGCGGCCAGCATGTCGCTGACGGCTGGAGCCGGGCCCAGCGCGGCAGTGCCTGGCGGCCGCAGCAGGCGCACGGTTGCATCGTCCTGCCCAGGCGAACAGGCAGGCGTGGGCGCTGCGGTGGCGCCCGGCGTGCGGCTTGGCGGATGCCCGGCCACCGCCCCCGTGGCAGACGCCGGCGCCGGGGCGGTGGGGGCAACGAAGGGCAAGGTGGCCACCAAGCGGTGCTGGGTCAGGGTGTCGGACACCGCCGCCGGTGGCGCCTGGACCAGCACCTGCTGGCTGCGGCTGCCCTGCGGCAGCACCAAGCCCATTGCCGGCGCGATCTCGGCCAGCACACCACGGGCTGTTTCCACTGCGCGGCGCAGCTCCGGCGCGGCCAGGCCCAGCACCCGGCCATAGCGCTGCACCACCAGGTCCAGCTGCGCCGGCAGGGTGGCGTCGTCGGCGGACCACACCACCTCCGAGACCTCATTGGCCGCCACCGCCAGCCAACGCAGGCGCTCCGGGCCGCTGGGCAGCGGCTGGGCAGGCACCACGCCATCGGGCCGCCGCATGCAGCGCTGCAGGCCTTCGGGCAGGCTCCAGTGGCGCGCCACACCCATGCCCAGGGCCTCGAAGCCCAGGCCCAGCACCATGGTGGCGGCGCGGTCGGCCAATTGGTCGGGGTGCACACGGCTGTCCGCCGGCGCAGGCTTCAGCCGCAACTGGGCGCGCACGGCGTCGGCTTCCTCCGGGAAGTAGTACTCGGTCAGCAGCCGGCCCAGGTTGTAGAACATCGCCCCCAGGAATGCCTCTTCGGCGTCACGCGCGCCGGCTGACAAGGCATGCGCCAAGTGCGCGGCCAGCATCGAACGCAGGAATTCCTCCTTCAGCCGCTGGGCATGGGCCTTGTCCTTCATGTGCTCGACCAGCACCAGCGACAAGGCCAGGTTGCGGATGCCGGCCAGCCCGACCAAGGCCACGGCGCGCGACACGGTGGCCACACCATGGCCGCTGCGCCGGAACTGCGCGGTGTTGACCAGCCGCAGCAACTTCTGCGTCAGCGCCACGTCCTTCAGGATCTCGTCGGCCAGGTTGTGCAGTGACTCACTGTCGGAATTCGCCATGCGCTGGATGCGCAGCACATGGCCGGTGAGCGCCGGAAAGTCACTCTTGTGGCGCATGCGCCGCAGCAGGAAGTCGAGCGTGCCATGGCCGCTGCCCGACTGCAGTTCGTCGGGCGGGGCCAGCCACTGCATCAGCGCGTCGCGCAGGCTGGCGGCGCTGTCGTAGCGGTCGGCCGGATCGCGGGCAATGGCGCGCTGCACGATGGCACGCAGCCGGTCGTCGGCATCGGCGCTGTCGGGCAGCACCAGGTCTTCGCCCAGCACCCGGCGCAGCGCAGCGCGCGGCTCGTTGCTCGGCCAGCAGGCGCTGGCCGGTCAGCAATTCACCCAGCACCAGACCGGCGGCGAACACGTCCATCTGGCCCGACGGCGCTGCTGCGGCCGCAGCCTCGGGCGACAGATAACCGGGTGTGCCGACGATGCAGCCGGCCAGCGGGTCTGCGCCGGCATCGGCGTGGAGCCGGGCCGCAATGCCGAAGTCCATCACCCGGGCGCGACCCTCGGTATCCAGCAGGATGTTCGACGGCTTCAGGTCGCGGTGCACGATGCCCTGGGCATGCGCCGCGCGCAGCGCGTCGACCACGCCCAGCATCAGCTCCACCGCCTCGCGTGCGGGCATGCGGCCGCGCTGGCGCAGCCGCTCCGACAAGGTGCTGCCCGTGACCAGTTCAAACACCAGGCAGGCCCGGCCATCGAGCATTTCGGCGTCGAACACCGGCACGATGTGCGGGTGCGCCAGCCGGCTGACCGCGCGTGCCTCCTGCATCCACTGGTCGGGCTGCTGCCCGGGCAAGGGGCGGCTGGCCTCGGCATTGAGCAGCTTCAGGGCGACATCGCGGTCCAGGCGGTCGTCATGCGCCCGCCACACCGTGGCCTGGGCGCCACTGCCCAGCGGCGAGATCAGGCGGTAGCGGCCGATCAGCGCACCCGGCGCCAGCGTCATGGGGTGGTCCCTGCTGCGGCACCCGCCGGCGGGGGAACGCCTGGCCTGGCGGTGGCACGCGCCGCCGGCCTGGCGGGGCGCGGCGCCGGCCGCGGCGTCTGCCGGATCGTCCTGCGGCGAGATGCCCTGCGCAGCCAGCTGCACATCGCGCAGGCCCACACCCAGCACCCGGCCATAGCGCTGCACCACACGCTGCAGCCAGGCCAGGCGGTGGTGGGCCGGCACAGCGCGCGAATCGACCACCTCGTTGGCGCAACTGGCGGTCAGGCGCAGCAGATCGTCGTCGCCGTCGGGCGCATGCACCGGCGCTGTCCAAGGCACCCGGCGCATCATGTGCACCACGGCATCGTCCAGATCCCAATGCCGCGCCACCGCCGCGCCCAGGGCGTCGATGTCCACGCCCAGCACGGCAAAGGAGGCGCCCTCCTCACCCATGCCCGGATCCTCCGGCTCGCCGGTCCGCAGCGGCGGTGCCGGCAGCATCAGGCGGCGGATCTGCGCCGCTTCTTCCGGAAAGTGGTACTGCACCGCCAGCCGGCCCAGGCTTTGCAGCATGGCCAGCAGATACACCACCTCGGGGTCGTAGCCGGCCGGGCGCAGCCACTGCGCCACGCGCCCGGCCAGGCGCACCCGCTCGAGCAAGGCCGACAACTCGGCCGCATGGGCCTCGTTCAAGGGCCCCGGCCAGGGGCGCAAGGTGGCAGCAGCGCGGCGCACACCGTCGATGCCCAGCATCTCGATGGCGCGGCGGATGGTCAGGATGGCGCCATTGCCCCCGCCCAGGGCCGAGCGCTGGGCGACGCTGTTGACCTGGCGCAACAACTCGAAGCTGAGGCCCACATCCTCGATCACGATGGCGGCCAGCTCGGTGCTGCGCTGGCGCTCCAGCGACGCCAGGCGCGCTGCGCGGCTGGCGCCACCCGGCATGGCGGGCATCAGCCCGGCGGCGCGCATGCGGTCGAGCAGCAGCATGATCGGCCCGCCGCCCGCTTCACCGTCGGTGCGCAGCCAACCGTTGAGCGCACGCTCCAGCGTGCGGGCGCTGCGGTAGCGCTGCCGCTCTTGCCGGTCGGTGGCGCGGTTGACGATGGCACGCAAGGGCTCGGGCACGGTGTGCGCGCCGGTCCAGGGCAGGCGCACGATGTCGCGGCCCAGCGGCGGCATGCGCTCGATCACCGCTGCGGTGTCGGCCAGTTCCAGCGGCGGTGTACCGGCCAGGGCGTGGTGCAGCACCAGGCCCAGGGCCAGCACGTCGCGTTCGGCAGCGCGGCGCTGGGCCTGCAGCGCGTCCGCCTCGTCCTCAGGCGGCAGCACCACGCCCAGGCCCATCAAGCTGCAGACGCCGTTGTCCGTCAAGGCCAGCATGTTGGCCTGCACATCATGGTGCGCCAGGCCCGCCTCATGCGCGAAGGCCAGGCCCTGCAGCGCCTGCAGCATCCAGGGCACCAGTTCGGCTGCGGGCAGGCCCTTGCTGCCCAGTCGCTCGGCCAGGGTGGCCGTGTTGCCGCGGTCATAGGCGATGTAGGGCCAGCGGTCATGCTCGCCCACTTCCACAGCGGGCCGCAGGTTGGGGTGGTCGATGCGTGCCGAACGCCGGGCGGCGTCCAGCCAGCGCTGCATGGCTGCCGCATCGGCGGGCTGGGTGCGCGGCAACAGCAGCACCATCTCCTGGCCGGCGCGGGGGTCGGCCACCAGCCAAAGCATGGTGCGCACACTTTTGCCGAGCAGGCGCAACAGCTGAAAGCGCCCAAGGTGGCGCACGGCTTGGGCTGCGGGACGGGGCGGCGGGGGGACGGCCATGGCTGGGGAAAATGGTGTGGGCCCATTGGACCGAAGCCCATGCGCCCTGAAGGTGCAAACAGCGCCGCATTGGCTGTGCAGTTTCACCACGCCAGGCGGCCGACACGCCGGGCGCACGCGCAGCGGGCCCTTTGTGCCAAAATCGCCACAAAAGAAGGCTTCATAGCCTGGCCAGGGCGCCCCGCCCAGCCAATTTCTTCCCGGCTCTGCCGGGCAGCCGCCTGGCCGCCATGGCCCCCAAGGAACAACAATGAGCAGCGACCTGATCAAGCACACCACCGACGCCACGTTTGAAGCCGACGTGCTGAAGTCGGCCACGCCGGTGTTGGTGGACTACTGGGCCGAGTGGTGCGGCCCCTGCAAGATGATTGCGCCCATCCTGGACGAGACCGCCAAGGAATTTGGCGCCCGCCTGCAGATCGCCAAGATGAACGTGGACGAAAACCGCGAAGTGCCGGCCAAGTTCGGCATCCGCGGCATCCCCACCCTGATGTTGTTCAAGGACGGCCAACTGGCCGCCACCAAGGTTGGTGCCCTGTCCAAGGCCCAGCTGACGGCCTTCATCGAACCGCATCTATAATCCAGCGTCTCGTTGTTGGAAGCCGTGCCCCGCACGGCACCGCCAACCAGATGATTGAAGCCACCTCGCCTGCGGGTTGTTGACCCGGCCCTGGCGCGAGGTTTCGGCCAAACCCCCAAGTACACGAAGATCCTGACACCGCTGGTGTCAGTGACCAGGCGGCTCGTCTTGCGCCGTCTGTGCCTGGCAACTGGCCACCGGACATTGGCGCCGCCCCCGTGGCCTGCCAACGTCGCCCGGCAAAGTGTCCCTGGCCCGGCACCCTGCTACCACCCCCCGGTGATCCACACATGCATCTTTCCGAACTGAAGGCGCTCCACGTCTCCGCACTCATCACGATGGGCGAGGCGCTGGAGATCGACAACGTCGCCCGCCTGCGCAAGCAGGAACTGATGTTCGCCATCATGAAGAAGCGCGCCCGCGCTGGTGAGCAGGTGTTCGGCGATGGCGTGCTGGAAGTGCTGCCTGACGGCTTTGGCTTTCTGCGCTCGATCGAGGCCAGCTACATGGCCAGCACCGACGACATCTACCTGTCGCCCAGCCAGATCCGCCGCTTCAACCTGCACACCGGCGACCTGATCGAAGGCGAAGTGCGGGTGCCCAAGGACGGTGAACGCTACTTTGCGCTGGTCAAGGTCGACCGGGTGAACGACGTCACGCCCGAGGAGAACAAGAACAAGATCATGTTCGAGAACTTGACGCCGCTCTTCCCGAAAGAGCCGTTCAAGCTGGAGCGCGACAACTACAAAGGTGAAGACAACGTCACCAGCCGCATCATCGACCTGATTGCGCCCATCGGCAAAGGCCAGCGTGCACTGCTGGTGGCCCAGCCCAAGACCGGCAAGACGGTGATGATGCAGCACATCGCCCATGCGCTGGTGGCCAACCACCCGGAGATCCACCTGATCGTGCTGCTGGTCGACGAGCGGCCGGAAGAAGTGACCGAGATGATCCGCACCGTGCGCGGCGAGGTCATCAGTTCCACCTTCGACGAGCCCGCCGCCCGCCATGTGCAGGTGGCCGAAATGGTGATCGAGCGCGCCAAGCGCCTGGTCGAAATGAAGAAGGACGTGGTGATCCTGCTCGACTCGATCACCCGCCTGGCCCGGGCCTACAACAACGTGCTGCCGTCGTCCGGCAAGGTGCTCACCGGCGGCGTGGACGCCAACGCCCTGCAGCGGCCCAAGCGCTTCTTTGGTGCCGCGCGCAATGTGGAAGAAGGCGGCTCGCTGACCATCATCGGCACCGCGCTGATCGACACCGGGTCGCGCATGGACGAGGTGATCTACGAAGAATTCAAGGGCACCGGCAACTGCGAGATCCACCTCGACCGCCGCATGGCCGAGAAGCGTGTGTACCCGTCGATCCAGATCAACAAGACCGGCACGCGCCGCGAAGAGCTGCTGCTGAAGCCGGAAATCCTGCAGAAGACCTGGATCCTGCGCAAGCTGCTCTACAGCATGGACGAGATCGAGGCGATGGAGTTCGTGCTCGACAAGATGAAGCAGACCAAGAACAACCTGGACTTCTTCGACATGATGCGGCGCGGCGGCTGACGCGACGGCAGCTATAATCCAACGTTTTGCGTTCCACGGAAAGTGCGTTGCATGGTGCAGCGTGGCTTCCAGCAACCCAGCGAACAAAGGTTTCCCATGAAAGAAGGCATTCACCCCAAGTACCGCGACGTGTGCTTCGTGGACCTGTCCAACGGTTTCAAGTTTGTCACCCGCTCGACGGTGAACACCAAGGAAACCGTGAAGATGGACGACGGCCGTGAACTGCCGCTGGTCAAGCTGGAAACCACCAGCGAAACCCACCCGTTCTACACCGGCACCCAAAAGAGCATCGACAGCCTGGGCGGTCGGGTCGAGAAGTTCCGCAACAAGTTTGCCAGCCTCGGCATCAACAAGAAGTCGTCTGCCAAGGCCGACGACGCTGCACCGGCGGCCTGAGCAACTGCTGCAGGTGGTGCACAACAGGGCAGCCCAGGCTGCCCTTTTTCATGGCTGACCGTCTTTTATCATCGCCCCGGTGACGCCCAAGCCCAATCCCGCCCTGGTGACACAGGACGCCGTGCGCCGCCTGCCACGGCTGGCGCTGCTGCTGTTCTGCGCTGCCTATGTGCTGCCGGGCTTGTTCGGGCGCGACCCCTGGCGCGGCGCCGAGCTGATCGCCTTCGGCCAGATGCTGTCGATCGCCGAGGGCCGCACGCCCTGGCTGCTGCCGGCATTGGGTGGCGTGCCCACCGATGCCGCGCTGCTGCCGCACTGGATCGGCGCGCTGGCCATCCGCGCCGGCCAGGGCTGGCTGGACCCGGCGCTGGCGGCCCGGCTGCCCTTCAGCTTGCTGCTGGTGCTGACGCTGGTGGCCGTGTGGTACGCCACCTTCCACCTGGCGCGCAGCGATGCCGCACAGCCCCTGCCCTTTGCCTTTGGCGGCGAAGCCTTGCCGGTGGACTATGCCCGGGCCATGGCCGATGGCGCCCTGCTGGTGCTGATCGCCACGCTGGGCCTGCTGCAACTGGGCCACCAGACCACGCCCGAATTGGCACAACTGGCAGCCGTGGCCGGCCTGCAATGGGCGCTGGCGGCTGCGCCGCAGCGGTCGCGGGCGCCGCAGCTGGGGGTGCTGGCAGCGCTCACGCTGCTGGCCGCCTGTGGTGCGCCGGCCATGGCCATGGCGCTGGGCACCGGTGCGCTGTGGCTGTGCTGGCGCACCGACGACCCTGGCCTGCGTGCGCTGCGGCCCTGGGTGGCGGCTGCCACGGCGCTGGCGGCACTGCTGGCCTGGCCTTCAGGTGCCTGGGGCTGGCGGGTGGCGGCCGATGTGGATGTGACCTCGCTCACCCGCTTGCTGCTGTGGTTCCTGTGGCCGGCCTGGCCGCTGGCGCTGTGGACGCTGTGGCGCTGGCGCCGGCACCTGGCGCAGCGGCACCTGGCGATCCCGCTGCTGGGCCTGGGTGTGGCCTTGGTCACCTGTGTCGTGATGGACGGCTCCGACCGTGCGCTGATGCTGGGCCTGCCCGGCATCGCGGTGCTGGCCGCCTTTGCCCTGCCCACGCTTGCAGCGCAGTGGCGCGGCGGCGATCGACTGGCTGTCGGTGTTTTTCTTCAGCGTCTGCGCCGCCATCGTGTGGGTCTTCTATGCCGCCATGCAGACCGGCACACCGGCCCAGGCGCTGGCCACGGTGCTGGCGCCTGGCGCCGGGCTTCGCAGCCTAGCTTGTCGTGGCCGGGCCTGGCGGCTGGCTGCGGCGGCCACCCTGGCCTGGCTGTGGCTGGTGCGCTGGCGCACTGGCCGCCACCGCGCGGTGATCTGGAAGAGCGTGGTGCTGCCCGCCGGTGGCGTGGCGCTGTGCTGGCTGCTGCTGATGACGCTGTGGCTGCCGCTGCTCGACTACGGCCGCAGCAACCGGCCGCTGGCCGAGCGCCTGGTGCGCCATGTACCGCCGGGCCAGTGCATTGCCACGCCGCAGGCGCCGCTGTCGCTGGTGGCGGCACTGGAATTCCACGGCAAACGCCGGGTCGATGCATCGCCAAACGCCGCCAGCGGTGCTTGCCGGGTGCTGATGCTGGTGTTGCCATTGCGTGGCCCGGACGTGCAACGCGGCGAGGCGCTGTCTGCGGCGCAACGCGCCGCCGGTTGGCGTGAGGTGGCGCGTGAGCGCCGGCCGACCGACCGCAGTGAAGTGGTGGTGGTGTACCGCCGCGGCCCGGCCTGACGCCTCAGCTGGTGACTGAGCGCCTCGCTCGGGTGCTCGCTCGGCGCCTGCAGGCGCACACGCCCGGCCGGAAACAGCAGCCGAAAGCGCGAGCCCTTGCCAGGCTCGCTGTCGATCTCCAGCGACCCGCCATGGCGCTGCATCACATGCTTGACGATCGACAGGCCCAGGCCGGTGCCGCCGGTGTCGCGCGAGCGGCTGCCGTCGACCCGGTAGAAGCGCTCGGTCAGGCGCGGCAGGTGCTCGCGGGCAATGCCGATGCCGGTGTCACGCACCTCGATTTCGCCCTGCCCGTCGGCGCGCGGCGCGCCAGGTGATCTGGATCTGGCCGCTCGGCGGGGGTGTAGCGCACGGCATTGGTGGCCAGGTTGGCCACGGCGCTCAGCAGTTCGGCCTCCGGGCCGGCCAGCTCGACCCCCTGGGCGGCGCCAACCTCCACCCGGTGGCGGCCGGCCGACAAGGTGCGGGCGTCGTCGGCGGCGCGCTGCAGCAGCGGTGCCAGCGCCGTCCAGCGGTCGGCCGGCGGGCGCGGGCTGCCCTCCAGCTGGGCCAGTTGCAGCAGGTCGGCCACCAGCACCTGCATGCGGTCGGTCTGCTGCTGCATCAGGGTGATGACGCGACTGCGCTCAGTCGGGCTCAGCGGCAGGCTGGCCATGGTCTCGACAAAGCCGGCCAGCACCGTCAGCGGCGTGCGGATCTCATGCGAGACGTTGGCGACAAAATCCCGCCGCATGGCCTCGGCGCGCAGGCGCTCGGTCACATCCTGGGTGATCACCAGCTTCTGCCGGTCGCCATAGCCCCGCAGCACCACCTGCAGCGTGCCCCGACCACCGGGTGAAGCCAGGGTGATCGGATTCGCGCCAGGCGCCGTCCTGCAGGTAGGCCACAAACGCCGGCATGCGCACCAGGTTGGTGACGGGCTGGCCCAGGTCACGTTGGGCGTCGAGCCCGAGGTGGTCGGCAGCCACCGCGCTGCACCAGGTGATCTGGTCGTCGGCGTCCAGCAGCAGCACGCCATTGGGTGACGCCTCGATCGCCGACAGAAACTGGCCCAGCCGTTGCTGCTCGGCCGCCAGGGTCTGGTCACGCAGGCGCAGGGTGCGCTCGATCCGGTAGGCCAGTTCGCCCCACAGCCCGGCGTCGCGCGGCGCGTCGATGCCCGGCCCGTCCCGCAGCCAGCGCACCAGGCGGCCGGCATGCAGGGCATCCCGCAGCACCAGCAGGCCGACGGCAGCCGACGCGCCGACCACCGCGCCGATGGCCGGTGACTTGAGCGCTGCACCGGCCAGCACCCCGAGCGCCGCGCCCAGCGTGAGCGCGACGATGGTCGCCAGGAGACGCGGCAGCAACCAGGCCATGGGCAGGCGCGCCGGGCTCAGGCCGGCAGCGCGCTGGCGTGCTGGGTCAGCCGGTAGCCGGCACCGCGCACGGTCTCGATCATGCCGGCAGCCTGCGCGGGCGCCAGCGCCTCGCGCAGGCGCTTGACATGCACGTCCACCGTGCGCTCCTCGATGAACACATGGTCGCCCCAGACCCGGTCGAGCAACTGGGCACGGCTGTGCACCCGCTCCGGGTGGGTCATCAAGAAGTGCAGCAGGCGGAATTCGGTCGGCCCCATCTTCAGGTCCACGTCGCCGGCCGGCGTGCGCCGGCTGATGCGCCGGGTGGTGGGGTCCAGCCGCAGGCCGGCCACCTCGACCTGGTCTTCCAGCGCCTCGGGCGCCTTGCGCCGCAGCACGGCGCGGATGCGGGCCATCAGCTCATTGGTCGAGAAGGGCTTGCTCAGGTAATCGTCGGCGCCGGCGTCCAGGCCGGCCACCTTGTCGGCTTCTTCACCGCGGGCGGTCAGCATGATGATCGGCAGTGCACGGGTGCGCTCGCTGCCGCGCCACTGGCGGGCCAGCGCCAGGCCGCTCTGGCCCGGCAGCATCCAGTCCAGCACCACCAGGTCGGGCAGCACGGCATCGACCGCACGCTGGGCCTGCTCGGCACTGGCCGCCAGCGTCACCGCATGGCCGGCATGGCGCAGGTTGATGGCAATCAGCTCGGCAATGGCAGCTTCATCCTCGACCACCACGATGCGGCTCATCGGCGGCTCCCGGGTCAGCGCACAAGGATTTCGACGGTGTCCACAGGGTTGTGGCGCACGTCGGTTCCCTTGACGATGTAGATGATCTGCTCGGCCAGGTTCTTGGCATGGTCGCCCACCCGCTCGATGGCCTTGGCCACAAAGACCAGGTCGATCGACGAGGAGATGGTGCGTGGGTCTTCCATCATGTAGGTGATCAGCTTGCGCATCAGGCCGTCGAATTCCTGGTCGATCTGGTCGTCCTGGCGCAGCACTTCCACCGCAGCGTCGATGTCGAGCCGGGCGAACGCGTCGAGCACCTTGCGCAACTGCTTGGTGGCGAGTTCGCACTCGAAGGTGAGGTCACCCACCGGCAGGCGCATGCGGCTGGACACGCCGGAGTTCAGCAGCCGCTGCACGGTGCGGGCGATGCGTGCCGCCTCGTCGCCGATGCGCTCCAGGTTGGCGATGGTCTTGGACACGGCGATCAGCAGGCGCAGGTCGCGTGCGGTGGGCTGGCGCCGGGCGATGATGGTCGACAGGTCGCGGTCGATCTCCATCTCCATCTGGTTCACCCGCTCTTCGGCCTTGAGCACCTGGGTGGCGACCTCGCCGCTGAAGGTGGACAGCGCAAAGACCGCCTGGGCCACCTGGTTTTCCACCAGGCCGCCCATTTCGAGCACGCGGGTGGAGATGCCGGACAGTTCGTTGTCGAACTGGCTGGAGAGATGCTTGTCGCTCATGCTGGAACCTCTTGAATCAACCAAAACGGCCGGTGATGTAGTCCTCGGTGTCCTTGCGCTTGGGCTTGGTGAACACGTCGTTGGTGGGCCCGAACTCGATCAGGTCGCCCAGGTACATGTAGGCGGTGTAATCGCTGCAGCGGGCGGCCTGCTGCATGTTGTGGGTGACGATCAGCACGGTGTAGTCGTTTTTCAGCTCGTGGATCAGCTCTTCGATCTTGCCGGTGGAGATCGGGTCGAGCGCCGAGCAGGGTTCGTCGAGCAACAGCACTTCGGGCTTGATGGCGATGCCGCGCGCAATGCACAGGCGCTGCTGCTGGCCACCCGACAGGCCGGAGCCGCTCTGGTCGAGCTTGTCCTTGACCTCGGTCCAGAGCGCAGCCTTGCGCAAGGCCCATTCCACCCGCTCGTCCATCTCGGCCCGCGGCAGGGTCTCGAACAGCTTCACGCCGAAGGCGATGTTGTCGTAGATCGACATCGGAAACGGCGTCGGCTTCTGGAACACCATGCCGACCTTGGCGCGGATCAGGCTGACGTCGACCTTCTTGTCGAGCAGGTTGGCGCCATCGAGCAGCACCTCGCCCTCGGCGCGCTGCTCGGGATACAGCTCGAACATGCGGTTGAAGATGCGCAGCAGCGTGCTCTTGCCGCAGCCCGACGGGCCGATGAAGGCGGTGACCTTCTTCTCGGGCAGGTCGAGGTTGATCTTCTTCAGCGCCTGGAAGCCGCCGTAGTAGAAGTTGAGGTCGCGCACCGAAATCTTGGCGCGCTCGGTGATGGAGGTGGTGGCGGTGTCCATGGAAATCCTTGCGGCGTTGCGTGGTGCTGCAGCCGGAGTCAATGTTTGTTGCGGAACAGCACGCGGGCCAGGATGTTCAGCGCCAGCACACCCAGCGTGATCAGGAACACGCCGGCCCAGGCCAGCTTCTGCCAGTTCTCGTAGGGGCTCATCGCGAACTTGAAGATCGTCACCGGCAGGCTGGCCATCGGCTCGCGCAGGTCGCTGGTCCAGAACTGGTTGGACAGCGCGGTGAACAGCAGCGGCGCGGTCTCGCCGGCAATGCGGGCCACCGCCAGCATGATGCCGGTGATGATGCCGGCCCGTGATGCCTTCAGCGTGACCGACGCGATCACCTTCCACTTGGGCGTGCCCAGGGCATAGGCCGCCTCGCGCAGCGCATTGGGGATCAGGCTGAGCATGTTCTCGGTCTGGCGGATGACCACCGGGATGACGATCAGCGCCAGCGCCAGCACGCCGGCGAAGCCGGAGAAGCTCTTCACCTGGGCCACCACCACCGCGTAGATGAACAGGCCGATCACGATCGACGGTGCCGACAGCAGGATGTCGTTGATGAAGCGGGTGACGCTGCCCAGCCACGATCTTCTGGCCGTATTCAGCCAGGTAGATGCCGGCCATCACGCCGATCGGCGTGCCCAGCAGCGTGGCCAGGCCCGCCATGGTCATGGAGCCGAAGATCGCATTGGCCAGACCGCCATCGGCCATGGGTGGCGGCGTCATCTCGGTGAACACGGCCAGGTTCAGGCCACCGACGCCGAGGCGGATGGTCTCGACCAGGATCCACACCAGCCAGAACAGGCCAAAGGCCATGGCGCCCAGCGACAGGCTCAGGGCCAGCACATTGAACAGCTTGCGCCTGCGGTGCATGGCCAGGCGCCGCTGCTGCTGGGCCGGCGTGAAGGCGGCGGCTGCGGTCGACACCAGCGGCGGTGTTTGCGGACGCGTTGGGGACTTGATTGGGGGCTCATGTGCGGGTGCCCTCGTTCTTGCGCAGCCGCGACAGCAGCAGCTTGGACAGCGACAGCACCACGAAGGTGATGAAGAACAGCACCAGGCCCAGGTAGATCAGCGACGCCTGGTGCAGGCCTTCGCCCGCCTCGGCAAATTCATTGGCCAGGGCCGACGTGATGCTGTTGGCGGCCTCGAACAGCGACAGCGAATTGAGCTGGTTGAAGTTGCCGATCACGAAGGTGACCGCCATGGTCTCGCCCAATGCCCGGCCCAGCCCCAGCATGATGCCGCCGACCACGCCGGTCTTGGTGTAGGGCAGCACCACCTTGGACACCACCTCCCAGGTGGTGGCGCCCAGTCCGTAGGCCGATTCCTTGAGCAGCGCCGGCGTGACCTCGAACACGTCACGCATCACCGCCGCGATGAACGGGATGACCATGATCGCCAGGATGATGCCGGCCGACAGGATGCCGATGCCCACCGGCGCGCCTGAGACCAGGCTCTCCAGGAACGGCACGCCCTTGAACAGCTTTTGCAGCGGCTGCTGCACATAGGTCGACAGGATGGGGCTGAACACCAGCAGGCCCCACATGCCATAGACGATGGACGGCACCGCTGCCAGCAACTCGACCGCGATGCCCAGGGGCCGCTTGAGCCAGCCAGGCGACATTTCGGTGAGGAAAAGCGCAATGCCGAAGCTGACCGGCACCGCGATCACCAGCGCGATGAACGATGTCATCAGCGTGCCGTAGATCATCACCAGGCCGCCGAACTTCTCCTTCACCGGGTCCCATTCGCTGGTCCACAGGAAGCCCAGGCCAAACTCCTGGATCGCTGGTGCTGCGCCGATGAACAGCGAGCCGATGATGCCGGCCATCAGCGCCAGGGTCAGCCAGGCCGCGCCATGGGCGAGACCAGAGAACAAGGCATCGCCCCAGGGGGCGACACGGCGGCGTGGCGGGGGCGGGTGCTGAGGCGTCACACGGTCAGGGGCTGGGTTGGCAGGAAAGATGGCGGCCACGTTGGCTCCACAGGACTGTAGGGGAGAAGTACGCCGCAGCGCCCGGTCAGCCGACAACCATCACTTGAAAGCAACAGGCTTGCCGCCCGTGTCCTTGATCTGGTCGGTCCATTGCTTGCGGACCAGCGCCTTGACGCTATCGGGCAGCGGCACGTAGTCCAGGTCTGCCGCCATCTTGTCGCCGTTGGCAAAGGCCCAGTCGAAGAACTTCAGCGCATTGGCGGCGCTGGCCGGCTTGTCCTGCGACTTGTACATCAGGATGTAGGTCGGGTTGGTCAGCGGCCAGGCGGTTTTGCCGGCCTGGTCGGTGGTGACCTGGAAGAAGCTCTTGTTCCATTCAGCGCCAGCAGCCGCCGCCTTGAAGGTGTCGTCGTCCGGGGCGACGAACTGGCCGTCCTTGTTCTTCATCAGCGTGTAGGTCAGCTTGTTCTGCTTGACGTAGGCGTATTCCAGGTAGCCGATCGAATTGGGCAGGCGCTGCACAAAGGCGGCCACGCCCTCATTGCCCTTGCCACCGGCGCCGACCGGCCAGTTCACGGCGGTGCCCTCGCCCACCTTGGCCTTCCACTCGGCGTTCACCTTCGACAGGTAATTGGTGAAGATGAAGCTGGTGCCCGAGCCGTCGGCCCGGCGCACCACTGAAATGTCGGCATCCGGCAGCGGCACACCAGGGTTCAGCGCCGTCAGCGCAGCGTCGTTCCACTTGGTGATCTTGCCGAGGTAGATGTCGCCCAGCACGGCACCGGTCAGCTTGATCTGCCCCGGGGCGATGCCCTTGATGTTGACCACCGGCACCACACCGCCGATCACGGTGGGGAACTGCAGCAGGCCGTCCTTGGCCAGCTCTTCATCGGTCAGCGGCATGTCGGTCGCGCCGAAGTCCACCGTCTTGGCCTTGATCTGGCGGATGCCGGCACCTGAGCCGACCGACTGGTAGTTGATGCGTGCGCCGGTCGCCTTGTTGTAGGCATCGGCCCACTTGGCATACACCGGCGCCGGGAAGGAGGCACCGGCACCGGTCACGTCCTGCGCCAGCACGGCGGCAGGCAACAGGGAAAGCGCCAGCAAGGCGGCGCGCAGCGGGTTGGTGGTCATGGGCGGAGGCCTTTCAGTGAAGTGGCGGTTCTGACAACACTTCGGACTGTAGGCAGGCCATGTGACAGCCAGATGACGGGCTGTCACAAACCGTGGGCCGCCGCCGCAGGCGCGATGCCAGGCCAGGTGACGATGTCACGCCATGTCACATGACATCAGGCCACGCAGCGGCACCGCCATGCAGGCGCCGTGGCGGCGGCCGGCAGCTCAGCGCAGCGAGGCGGCCACCAGCCGGTCGGCCAGCGCACGGCCGTGGGCCGCGTTGCTGGACTCCACCATCACCCGCAGCACCGGCTCGGTGCCCGAGGCGCGGATCAGCACCCGGCCGGCATCGGCCAGTTCGGCTTCCACCAGGCGGGTTTCGGCAGCCAGGTGGGGGTTGTCCTGCCAGCCGGCCAGGCTGGGCAGGCGCACATTCAGCAAGGTCTGCGGAAACAGCGTCACGTCGGCCAGCAAGTCGGCCAGCGAGGCCTGCGCCCGCTGGATGGCTTGCAGCACCTGCAGCGCGCTGACGATGCCGTCGCCAGTGGTGTGCTTGTCCAGCGCCAGCAGGTGGCCTGAGCCCTCGCCGCCCAGCAGCCAGCGCGGGCGGCCAGTTCTTCCAGCACATAGCGGTCACCCACCTTGGCCCGCACCAGCGGCACGCCGCGCGCGCGCAAGGCCAGTTCCACCGCCTTGTTGGTCATCAAGGTGCCAACAGCACCCGGCACCGGCTGGCCCTGTGCCAGGCGGTCCAGCACCATCACATACAGCAGCTCGTCACCATTGAACAGGCGGCCATTGCGGTCGACCAGTTGCAGCCGGTCGGCATCGCCATCCAGCGCCACACCGTAGTCGGCGCCATGCGTGGCCACGGCCTCGACCAGGGCCTGCGGTGCCGTGGCGCCCACGCCGTCGTTGATGTTGGTGCCATCGGGCTGGCAGCCGATGGCGACCACCTCGGCACCAAGCTCATGGAAGACATCGGGTGCGACGTGGTAGGCCGCACCATGGGCCGCATCCACCACCACCTTGAGGCCGCGCAGGCTCATGTCGGTGTCGACGGTGGACTTGCAGAACTCGATGTAGCGGCCGCGCGCGTCTTCCAGGCGGCGCGCCTTGCCCAGGGTGGCCGAATCCACCCACTGCGGCGGCTCGTCCAGCGCGGCTTCCACGGCCCGCTCCCAGTCGTCAGGCAGCTTTTCGCCCTTGGCCGAGAAGAACTTGACGCCGTTGTCCGGGTAGGCGTTGTGCGAGGCGCTGATCACCACGCCCAGGTCGAGCCGCAGCGCACGGGTCAGATAGGCCACGCCTGGCGTGGGCAAGGGGCCGGTCAACACGGTGTCGACACCGGCCGACGCCAGGCCAGCCTCCAGCGCGCCCTCGATCATGTAGCCGGAAATGCGTGTGTCCTTGCCGATCAGCACCGTCGGCCGCGTCACTGTGGCGGCGCAGCACGCGGCCCACGGCGTGGCCCAGACGCAGCATGAAGTCGGGGGTGATCGGCGCCTGGCCCACCGTGCCGCGGATGCCGTCGGTGCCAAAGAATTTTCTGCTCATGGTCTGTTGTGTCCCCTGTGGTCTGCTGTCTTGGGCGCGGTCAGTCCGGCAGCATGCCAAACCTTCAAGGCATCAACCGTGGCCGCCACATCGTGCACCCGCAGGATGTGCGCGCCGTGCTGCACGGCAGCCAGCGCCGCCGCCACGCTGGCCGGCAAGCGCTCAGCGACCGGCCGACCGGTCAGCACGCCCAATGTCGATTTTCGGCTCCAACCCACCAGCAGCGGCTGCGCCAGCGCCACCAAGGCCTGCTGGCGGCGCATTAATTCCCAGTTGTGTGCCGGTGTCTTGCCAAAACCGATGCCCGGATCCAGGCTGATGCGGTCGGCTGCCACGCCCGCGGCCACCACGCTGGCCAGCCGCTCGCGCAGCCAGACGGCCACCAGTTCCACCACATCCCCGGCATAGTGCGGCGCTTGCTGCATCACCCCGGGCTCGCCTTGCATGTGCATCAGGCAGACACCACAAGCCCGGTGCGCCGCCACCACGGCCAGCGCACCCGGCCGGGTGAGGGAACGCACGTCATTGATGATGTCCACCCCCAGGTCCAGCGCCGCCTGCATCACTTGCGGCCGGCTGGTGTCGACCGACACCGGCACCCCCAGCGTCACCGCATGCCGCAGCACCGGCAACACCCTGGCCAATTCCTCATCCAGGTCCGGCTGGCGTGCACCGGGCCGGGTGGATTCACCGCCGATGTCCAGGATGTGCGCGCCATCGCGCAGCAGACGGTCACAGTGCGCTTGGGCCGACTGCGCATCGGCATGCAGCCCGCCGTCGGAAAACGAGTCGGGCGTGGCATTCACGATGCCCATGACCTGCGGCTGCAGCAGGCTGATGCGGTGGCGGGTGGTCTGCCAGTCCATGGTCTGCGACGCTAGAAAATGGTGATCAACAACGAGCACGGGGCCCGAAGGCCCCGTCAAGATCCACAGCGCAGGTCGCTGTATCAGGCCGCTGTGGCCGGTTCGCCGTCGGTGGCGACCGTGCCACCGCCGCTGGCCGGGCCAGACCCACCCGTGCGCGGGCTGGGTGTCCAGTCCTTGGGCGGGCGCGGCGGCTTGCCACCCATGATGTCTTCGATCTGGTCGGCGTCGATGGTTTCCCACTCGAGCAACGCCTTGGCCATCGCGTGCATCTTGTCCTGGTTGTTTTCGATGTGCCTGCGGGCAATGGTGTACTGCTCGTCGATGATCCGGCGAATCACCGAGTCCACCTTGCGCATGGTTTCTTCCGACATGCTGGTGGTCTTGGTGACCGAGCGACCGAGGAAGACTTCACCCTCGTTCTCGGCATAGACCATCGGTCCCAGCTCGTCGGTCATGCCGTAGCGGGTGACCATGTCGCGGGCGATGGCTGTTGCACGCTCGAAGTCGTTGCTGGCGCCAGTGGTCATCTGGTGCATGAACACTTCTTCGGCGATCCGGCCGCCAAACAGCACGCTGATGGTGGACAGCATGCGTTCCTTGTCCATGCTGTAGCGGTCGCCTTCTGGCAACTGCATGGTCACGCCCAGCGCCCGGCCGCGCGGAATCACCGTCACCTTGTGCACCGGGTCGGTCTTGGGCATCAGGCGCGCCACCAGGGCATGGCCAGCTTCGTGGTACGCGGTGTTGCGGCGCTCTTCCTCGGGCATGACCATGCTCTTGCGCTCTGGCCCCATCATGATCTTGTCCTTGGCCTTCTCGAAGTCGAGCATCTCGACCACGCGACCACTGCGCCGGGCAGCGAACAAGGCTGCTTCGTTGACCAGATTGGCCAGGTCAGCACCGCTGAACCCCGGTGTGCCACGCGCCAGGATGTCGGCACGGATGTCCTGACCGATCGGCACCTTGCGCATGTGCACGTTCAAGATCTGCTCGCGTCCACGCACGTCGGGCAAGGTCACATAGACCTGCCGGTCGAAGCGTCCGGGGCGCAGCAAGGCCGGATCCAGGATGTCGGGCCGGTTGGTGGCCGCCATCACGATCACGCCCAAGTTGGTCTCGAAGCCGTCCATCTCGACCAGCATCTGGTTCAGCGTCTGCTCACGTTCATCGTTGCCGCCGCCCAGGCCGGCACCGCGGTGGCGACCGACCGCGTCGATTTCGTCGATGAAGATGATGCAGGGCGCGCTCTTCTTGGCTTGCTCGAACATGTCGCGGACCCGGGCCGCGCCCACGCCGACGAACATCTCGACGAAATCTGAGCCAGAGATCGAGAAAAACGGCACCTTGGCTTCACCGGCGATGGCCTTGGCCAGCAATGTCTTGCCGGTTCCAGGCGGGCCGACCAGCAACACCCCACGCGGGATGCGGCCACCCAGCTTCTGAAACTTCTGCGGGTCTTTCAGGAAGTCGACCAGCTCCTTGACTTCCTCCTTGGCTTCGTCGCAACCTGCAACGTCGGCAAAAGTGGTGGAGTTGTTGGCCTCGTCCAGCATGCGGGCCTTGCTCTTGCCGAAGCTGAACGCGCCGCCCTTGCCGCCGCCCTGCATCTGGCGCATGAAGTACACCCAGACGCCGATCAACAACAGCATCGGGCCCCAGCTGACGAGCAGGCTCATCAGCAGCGACGGCTCTTCACGCGGCTTGACGTCGAACTTGATGTTGTTGTTGCGCAGGTCGCCCACCAAACCCCGGTCGAGGTAGGTGGCGGTGGCACGGATGCGCTTGTCATCGGTGGTCAGCGCGATGATCTCGGTGCCGCCCTGCCCCTCTTGCAGCACCACCGACTTGATGCGGCGCGCCGCCACTTCGTCCAGGAATTCGGAGTACCCGATCACCTGACCCGAAGACACCCCGCGGTCGAACTGCTTGAACACGGTGAACAGCACGAGTGCAATCACCAGCCAGACAGCGACCTTCGAGAACCATTGATTGTTCACCGCGGCTCCTTCAGCCAAACATTCTGCTCATCAAGAAAAAGGGTTCATGCACAGTGCTTGTGGCTGTGCCCCCAACCGTCTGCAGATGGGGCCGATTCTAGTCCAGTCAAGCCCCCGCAACAGGGTGGCAGGTCGCGCCGTGAACAGGGTGAATTCAGTGCGTTTTCGACCCAGCACAAGTCAGCAGCAACTGCCCATCACAGACTCTTTCAGACCGATGCCGACCAAAAAGGTTTCCGATGATTTGTCCCGCGAGGCCTTGGGCTTGATCGGCTTGACCACCCGGAACTGCGCCTTGAACCGGTCCACCAGCTGGCTGTAGCCGCTGCCGTGGAACACCTTGGCCACCATGGCGCCGCCAGGTTTGAGGTGGGACTGGGCAAATTCCAGCCCCAGCTCGATCAGGTGCTCGATGCGCGCCGCGTCTGCCGCATCGATGCCCGACAGGTTGGGCGCAATGTCCGACACCAGCACATCCACCGGCCGCCCAGCCACCGCCTGGTGCAACTGCTCGGCCACCGCTGCCTCGCGGAAATCGCCCTGGATGAAGACCACGCCCTCGATCGGCTCCATCGGCAGGATGTCCAGCGCGATGATGGTGCCCAACAGCTCACCCACTGCAGCCCCACCCGTGCCGGCGGTCTTTGGCGCAAAGCGCCGGCGCAGGTACTGGCTCCAGGCGCCCGGTGCCGACCCCAGGTCGACCACCACCTGGCCGGGCTTGATCAGCCCCAGCGTCTCGTCGATCTCCTTGAGCTTGTAGGCCGCGCGTGCGCGGTAGCCCTCACGCTGGGCCAGCCGCACATAGGGGTCATTGACATGGTCATTGACCCAGGCCTTGTTGATCTTCTTGCTTTTTGAATTGATTTTCATGACGCACTGATAATAGGAGCATGCCTGCCATCCATCTGACGCCCGCCCAACGCAAAGAAAAACGCGGTGACGCCCACCATCTCGACCCCGTCGTGCTCATCGGCGACCAAGGGTCTGACCGATGCCGTCGTGCGCGAAGCCGACATGGCACTGACGGCCCATGGCCTGATCAAAGTGCGCATGTTTTCCGACTCTCGACCCGACCGCGAAGCCGCCCTGGCCAAGCTGGCCGATACGCTGAACGCCGCGCCGGTGCAGCACATCGGCAAGCTGCTGGTGCTGTGGCGGCCGCTGCCCGAAAAGGCCAAGGTCGAGGTGCGCGATGACCGCGGTGCCGGCCCACGGGTGGTGAAAATCCTGAAGTTCAGCAAAAGCGGCAACCAGCGCGCGCAGATCAAGAAGATCACGGTCTTCGGCAACCAGCGTGTCACGGCTGGTGGCGAGATCAAGCGGGTCCGCACCCGCGTGACCAGCGTCAAGAAGAAGGCTGCTGACTGACCCCAGGTCCACGCACGGGCCCGGCGGCACGCCAGGCCAGTGCCGCGATGCAAGCCAGCTTGGCACCGAAGAAACCAACGCTGATCAAGTGCAGCTGGCCAAAGCTCAAAGCCCCCTGGCCAGCGCGTGCCAAAGCCATCAGCGGCTGCAGCGCGAAGTAGCCCGCCACGGTGCAAAACACCGTGCCCAGCAACAGCAGCATCTCCGCCGACAGCACCGACCCCTGCCCGGCCTCGGCGGCGGCGCGGGCACGCGGGCGTTCCAAGGCCAGCAGCAACACCGCCAGGACCAGGCTCAGCCAGGCCTCGCGCTGGAAGAACCAGCCCACCATTTGACCGGCCAGCGGCCGCTCAAGCAGCGCAAACGCTGCGGGCGCGGCGACGGTGGCCAAGCACAACAGCATGCCGGCCCACAAGCCGGGCAGCAGCCGACGCAGACGCTCAGGCATGCGCGTGCTCAGACGTAGCGCACGTCCACGATCTCGTAGCGTTTGATGCCGCCCGGGGCCTGCACCTCGGCCACGTCGCCGGCTTCCTTGCCGATCATCGACCGGGCAATCGGCGAACTGATCGAGACCAGGCCCAGTTTCAGATCGGCCTCGTCGTCACCGACGATCTGGTAGGTGACCGCCTGGCCGCTGGCTTCTTCTTCCAGGTCGACGGTGGCGCCGAACACCACCCGGCCGCCGGCGTCCAGTGACGCGGGATCGATGACCTGGGCAGCGGCCATCTTGCTTTCGATTTCGAGGATGCGGCCCTCGATGAAGCCCTGCTTGTCCTTGGCGGCCTCGTACTCGGCGTTTTCGGACAAGTCACCCTGGGCGCGCGCTTCGGCAATCGCCTGGATCACGGCGTGGCGCTCCACGCCCTTGAGCCGATGCAGCTCTTCCTTGAGCTTTTCGGAACCGCGCTTGGTGAGTGGGATGGTGGCCATGCGGGCCTCCTGCAGGCAAATACAACGGACAAAATAAATCCGCCGCGCTGGGCGCCGGACAAGAGCCTGGCGCGCAAAGGCGGCGGAACGGAAAACCTGACTTTAATGCAACTTGGCGTGCAGCTCCTGCAGGCTGAAGCACGCTCAGGCCCTGCTGGTGCTTCATGGCCTCGGCAGCGGCTTCACACCCGGCCATGGTGGTGTAGTAGGTGATGCGGTTGGCCAGCGCTGCCGTGCGGATGTGGCGCGAGTCGGCAATCGCGGTGCGGGTTTCGTCCACGGTGGAGAACACCAGCTGGATCTCGCCGGCCTTGACCATGTCGACGATGTTGGGCCGCCCGTCCTTGACCTTGTTGACCACCTTCACCGGCACACCCGCCGCCGCGATGGCCGCTGCCGTGCCCCGGGTGGCCACCACCGCAAAGCCCAGCGCCACCAGGTCGCGCGCCACAGCCACGGCCCGCTCCTTGTCGCCGTTGCTTGACCGTGATCACCACCGTGCCCTTGGTGGGCAGGCGCGAGCCGGCACCGAGCTGGCTCTTGAGCATGGCCTCGCCGAAGCTGGTGCCCACGCCCATCACCTCGCCGGTGGACCGCATCTCCGGGCCGAGGATCGGGTCGACGCCGGGGAACTTGTTGAACGGGAACACCGCCTCCTTGACACTGAAGTAAGGCGGAATCACCTCGCGCGGCGGCTTGCCGTCGCGGCTGGTCTGGTCGGCCAGCAATCTGCCCGGCCATGCAGCGGGCGGCGATCTTGGCCAGTTGCTGGCCGGTGGCCTTGCTGACATAGGGCACGGTGCGTGATGCACGCGGATTGACTTCCAGCACATAGACCACCGCAGCGTCGCCGTCACCGTCCACGCTGCCCTGGATGGCGAACTGCACATTCATCAGGCCCACCACCTTCAGCGCCAAGGCCATCACGCGTGGTCTGCCGGCGCAATTCGTCCTGCAGCTTCTTGGGCAGGGTGTAGGGCGGCAGCGAACAAGCCGAGTCGCCCGAGTGCACGCCCGCCTGCTCGATGTGCTCCATGATGCCGCCGATCATCACGGCCGTGCCGTCGCTGATGCAGTCGACGTCGACCTCGATCGCGTCGTCCAGGAAGCGGTCCAGCAGCACCGGCGACTTGTCGCTGACGCGCACGGCTTCACGCATGTAGCGCTGCAAGTCCTTGTCGCCGTGCACGATCTCCATGGCCCGGCCGCCCAGCACATAACTGGGGCGCACCACCAGCGGATAGCCGATCTCCTGCGCCAGTTGCAGCGCGGCTTCTTCGGTGCGGGCCGTGCGGTTGGGCGGCTGCTTCAGGCCCAGGGTGTGCAGCAGTTTCTGGAAGCGCTCGCGGTCTTCGGCGATGTCGATGCTGTCCGGGCTGGTGCCGATGATGGGCACGCCGTTGGCTTCCAGGTCGAGTGCCAGCTTCAGCGGCGTCTGGCCGCCGTACTGCACGATCACGCCGCTGGGCTTTTCCTTGTCGACGATCTCCAGCACGTCTTCCAGCGTCACCGGCTCGAAGTAGAGGCGGTCGCTGGTGTCGTAGTCGGTGGACACGGTCTCGGGGTTGCAGTTGACCATGATGGTCTCGTAACCATCGTCGCGCAGAGCCAGTGCCGCATGCACGCAGCAATAGTCGAACTCGATGCCCTGGCCGATGCGGTTGGGGCCGCCGCCCAGCACCATGATCTTCTTGCGGTCGGTGGGCTCGGCTTCGCACTCGCCATCCACCGTCTCGTAGCAGCTGTACAGATAAGCCGTCTGGGTGGCAAATTCAGCGGCGCAGGTGTCCACCCGCTTGTAGACCGGCCGCACCCCCAGGGCGTGGCGGGCACGGCGCACATCATGCTGGTTGCTGGCCAGCAGCTTGCCCAGGCGCTTGTCTGAAAATCCCTTCTGCTTGGCCCAGCGCAGCTCGGCCGCACTCAGGCTGGCCAGCGTGCGGGCCTGCAGCAAGGTCTCGGTCTTGACCAGGTCTTCGATCTGGGCCAGGAACCAGGGGTCGATCGCGGTTTCTTCGAAGATCTCGTCCAGCGTCAAGCCGATGCGGAAGGCGTCGGCCACATACAGGATGCGCTCGGGGCCGGCCTCGCCGATCTCCTCGATGATCTCGTCGCGGTCGGTTGACCGCTCGGTCAGGCCGTCGATGCCGGTTTCCAGGCCGCGCAGGGCCTTCTGGAAGCTTTCCTGGAAGGTGCGGCCCATGGCCATCACCTCGCCCACGCTCTTCATCTGGGTGGTCAGGTGCGGGTCGGCAGCCGGGAACTTCTCGAACGCAAAGCGCGGAATCTTGGTGACCACATAGTCGATGGACGGCTCGAACGACGCCGGCGTGGCACCGCCGGTGATGTCGTTGCGCAGTTCATCGAGCGTGTAGCCCACCGCCAGCTTGGCTGCGATCTTGGCGATCGGGAAGCCGGTGGCCTTGGACGCCAGCGCCGACGAGCGCGACACCCGCGGGTTCATCTCGATCACGACCATGCGGCCGTCTTGCGGGTTGATCGAGAACTGCACATTGCTGCCGCCGGTGTCGACGCCAATTTCGCGCAGGATGGCGATGCTGGCATTGCGCAGCAGCTGGTATTCCTTGTCGCTCAGGGTCTGGGCCGGCGCCACGGTGATGCTGTCACCGGTGTGGATGCCCATCGGGTCGAGGTTCTCGATGGCGCAGACGATGATGCAGTTGTCGGCGCGGTCACGCACCACTTCCATCTCGTACTCTTTCCAGCCGATCAGGCTTTCCTCGATCAGCAGTTCGCTGGTGGGCGACAGGTCGATGCCGCGCTTGCAGATTTCTTCAAATTCTTCCGGGTTGTAGGCAATGCCGCCGCCGGTGCCGCCCAGGGTGAAGCTGGGGCGGATCACCATCGGAAAGCCCGCGCCGCCGATTTCAGCGGTGATGCGCTTTTGCACCGCCCAGGCGTCTTCCAGTGAATGCGCAATGCCGCTGCGCGCCGAGCCCAGGCCGATGGAGGTCATCGCGTCCTTGAACTTCAGGCGGTCTTCGGCCTTTTCGATGGCGTGCTCATTGGCGCCGATCATCTCGACGTCCCACTCGGCCAGCACACCGTGCTTGTGCAGGTCGAGCGCGCAATTCAGGGCGGTCTGGCCGCCCATGGTGGGCAGCACCGCCATCTTGTCGTCGGGCCGGGCCTGGCGTTCCTTGGCGATGATCTTGGCCACCACCTGCCAGGTGATCGGCTCGATGTAGGTCACGTCCGCCGTGTCGGGGTCGGTCATGATCGTCGCCGGGTTGCTGTTGACCAGGATGACGCGGTAGCCCTCCTGGCGCAGCGCCTTGCAGGCCTGGGCGCCCGAATAGTCGAACTCACAGGCCTGGCCGATGATGATCGGGCCGGCGCCGATGATGAGGATGGATTGCAGATCGGTGCGCTTAGGCATTCTTCTTCTCCGCCTTCACCTGGGACATGAGCGTTGTGAAGCGGTCAAACAGGTAGGCAATGTCATGCGGGCCGGGGCTGGCTTCCGGGTGGCCCTGGAAGCAGAAAGCCGGGCGGTCGGTGCGGGCCAGGCCCTGCAGCGTGCCGTCAAACAGGCTGACGTGGGTGGCGCGCAGGTTGGCCGGCAGGCTGGTTTCATCCACTGCAAACCCGTGGTTCTGGCTGGTGATCGACACGCGGCCAGAATCCATGTCCTTGACCGGATGGTTGGCGCCGTGGTGGCCGAACTTCATCTTGAAGGTCTTGGCCCCCGAGGCCAGCGCCATGATCTGGTGGCCCAGGCAAATGCCGAAGGTGGGAATGCCGCTGTCGATCAGCTGACGCGCTGCGGCAATGGCGTAAGTGCAGGGCTCCGGGTCACCGGGACCGTTGCTGAGGAAGATGCCGTCGGGCCGCAGGGCCAGCACCTCGGCGGCCGGCGTCTTGGCCGGCACCACGGTGACCCGGCAGCCGCGGCTGGCCAGCATGCGCAAGATGTTGCGCTTGACACCAAAGTCGTAGGCGACCACGTGGGTGCGGGCATCGGTCAGCTGGTCGTAGCCGCTGCCCAGGGCCCATTCGGTTTCGGCCCAGTCGTAGGACTCGCTGACCGACACCACCTGGGCCAGGTCCAGCCCCGCCATGCTGGGGGCCGCCTGCGCGCGGGCCACGGCGGCATCGATGTCGGCCTGGCCCACGGTGGCGCCAGCGGCAAAACTGGTGATGCAGCCGTTCTGCGCGCCCTGGCTGCGCAAGATCCGGGTCAGGCGGCGGGTGTCGATGCCGGCGATCGCGACCGTGCCCTCACGCTGCAAATAGGCGTCCAGTGTGAGCGAGGCCCTGAAATTGGACATGCGGATCGGCAGGTCCTTGATGATCAGGCCGGCGGCATGGACCTTGGTGGCTTCGACATCTTCCGCATTGACGCCATAACTGCCGATGTGCGGGTACGTCAGGGTGACGATCTGCCGGCAATAACTGGGGTCGGTGAGGATTTCCTGGTAACCGGTGAGCGCGGTGTTGAACACCACCTCGCCCACGGTGTACCCGGCGGCGCCGATGGAGATGCCCTGGAAGACCGTACCGTCTGCAAGGGCGAGAAGGGCGGGGGGCAGAACAGGCATCAAAAGATATGGCTCCGGAAGACGCGCAGGCCCAGCATGGCTTGCATCAGGCCCGCCGATGTGTGGTCGGCAGGGCCCGGGGCGGGAAGTCCGGTGGAAAGCAAGTCCGGTGGAAGACCCCGCAGGGGTTTCGCTGGGCTGCGGTGGTGGCAGGTAAACCTTCAAATTGTAGCCGGCCCGGGTTTGCCCGCATCCAGGCGCTGTCAGCCGAGTGCTGCAATGCCGGCCCGCGCCACCTGTGCATCCTCGCTGGACTTGACCCCGCTGACGCCCACTGCGCCGACACACTGGCCGTCCACCATCACTGGCACGCCACCTTCGAGCATGCCCTCCAGCGTGGGCGCGCTCAGGAAACTGGTGCGGCCCTGGTTGATCACGTCCTCATAGACCTTGCTGTCGCGGCGGCCCATCGCTGCGGTGCGGGCCTTGGCCGGCGCAATGTGGGCGGAGATGGGTGCGGCACCGTCCAGGCGCTGCAGCCACAGCAGGTGGCCGCCGTCGTCGACGATGGCGATCGTCACTGCCCACTGGTTGGCCAGGGCTTCGGCCTCGGCGGCCTGGGCGATGCTGCGCACGTCGGACAGGGTCAACACGGATTTGGTCTGCATGAAAAGCTCCAGAAAATAAGGGGTGGCGCAGTTTGCCCCAGCCCCGGCCGACGATTGGCGTGGATTGGGCACGGTCAGATCTGCTGTGGCGAAGGCAGTGCACGTGGAGTGCCGCCAACTGGATGGACGGCTGCGCACATGCTGGCTTCCTGCGCAAGGTCAGCCGCCAGGTCAGCCACCAAACCAGCCACAAAGCCATGCACTGCGGCCATCTCGCGCGGAACTTACACTCTGCACAGCGATCTGATCGCCATCAACGTCCACCCAGAGGAGCCCGACCATGAATGAATCCCGCCTGCAAACCACGCCCGGCTTTGGCTCGGCAGGTACGCTGGCCACCGACCGCAACCGCGTCCTGCGCAACACCTACTGGCTGCTGGCCCTGTCGATGGTGCCCACGGTGCTGGGTGCCTGGGTGGGTGTCTCGACCGGCATCACCGCCGGGCTGGGCAGCGGCATGTCAGCCATCATCTTCCTCGCTGGCGCCTTCGGCTTCATGTTCGCGATCGAGAAGACGAAGAATTCGGCCGCCGGCGTGCCGGTGCTGCTGGCCTTCACTTTCTTCATGGGCCTGATGCTGGCGCGCATGCTGGCGATGGTGCTGGGCTTCAAGAACGGCACCTCGCTGGTGATGACCGCCTTTGCCGGCACGGCCGTGGTGTTCATCGGCATGGCCTCCCTGGCCACGGTGATCAAGCGCGACCTGTCGGGCATGGGCAAGTTCTTGTTTGTCGGCGCCCTGATCCTGCTGGCTGCGGGCATCGTCAACATCTTCATGCAGAGCACGGCCATGATGATGACGCTGTCGGTGCTGGCCATCGTGATCTTCTCGGGCTTCATCCTGTTCGACATCAAGCGGGTGATCGACGGCGGCGAGACCAACTACATCAGCGCGACGCTTGTCGATCTACCTGAGCATCTACAACGTGTTCCAGAGCCTGCTGGCCATCCTGGGCATTGCAGGCGGCGAACGCGACTAAGCAGCGCTGCGGCCAAGCAAAAGGCTCCCTCGGGAGCCTTTTTTCATGGTGTGCAGACCGACATCGCCCTGCGCAGGCCGGATGCAGCGCGATCAGCCGCGCTCAAACACCGCCATGCTTTCCACATGCGCCGTGTGCGGAAACATGTTCACCGCGCCGGCCGCCACACAGCGGTAGCCGGCCTGGTGCACCAGCAGGCCGGCATCACGCGCCAGGGTGGCCGGGTTGCAGCTGACATAGACGATGCGCTGCGGCGGCTGCCAGCCGGCGCGCGGGGTCTCGTGCAGATCGGCCAGGGCCTTGGCCAGGGCAAAGGCACCGTCGCGCGGCGGGTCGACCAGCCACTTGTCGGCCAGGCCTTGCGCCACCAGGTCGTCGGCGGTCAATTCGAACAAGTTGCGGGCGGCGAACGTGGCCTTGTCGGCCAGGCCATTGCGTGCAGCGTTTTCACGCGCCCGCTGCACCAGGGTCTCGCTGCCCTCGATGCCCAGCACCGCGCCAGCGCGCGTGGCCAGCGGCAAGCTGAAGTTGCCCAGGCCGCAGAACCAGTCGATCACCCGCTCCTGCGGGCCGGGTGCCAGCAGGCGCACGCGCACGGCCCACCAGCACGCTGTTGATCGGGTGGTTCACCTGGGTGAAGTCGGTCGGCTTGAACGGCATGGTGATGCCGAACTCGGGCAGGGCATAGGCCAGTTCGGGTCCGCCGGCGTCCAGCAGGTGCACGGTGTCCGGGCCCTTGGGCTGCAGCCACCACTGCACGCCATGCGCGGCGGCAAAGGCGCGCAGCCGGTCGCCGTCTGCAGCCGTCAGCGGCTCCAGATGGCGCAGCACCAGCGCGGTCACCAGGCCATCCAGGCGCTGGCCCATGGCCAGTTCGATCTGCGGCAGGCGGTCGCGCTGGTCCATGCTGCCGATCAGCGCGCGCAGCGGCATCAGCAGCGCGCTGACCGGCGCCGGCAGCACCGGGCACACCTGCATGTCGGCCAGATAGCGGCTCTTGCGCTCGTGGAAGCCGATCAGCACCGTGCCCTTCTTGGCCACATGGCGCACCGACAGGCGCGCCCGGTAGCGGTAGCCCCAGGTGGGGCCCTGGATCGGCCGCAGCAATTGCTCGGGCCGCACCTTGGCCAGGTGCTGCAGGTTGTCTTCCAGCACCCGCTGCTTGACGGCCACCTGCGCCGCAGCATCCAGGTGCTGCATCTTGCAGCCGCCACAGGCGCCCGGGTGCAGGCCGAAGTGCGGGCAACCGGGGCGCACCCGCTGCGAACTCTCGCGCCGCATCGCCGTCATCACGCCCTGCTCCCAGGCGTTCTTGCTGCGGCCCACCTGCACCTGCACTTCTTCGCCGGGCAGGGCGCCTTCGATGAACACCACCTTGCCCTCGGCATTGCGGGCCACGCCCTGGGCGTCCAGGTCGATGGAGTCGACCTGCAGCCATTCGTCTCTTGTTGTCATGGACCGATTATCCGGGGACCAGGCGCATGCCCCCGGCAGCTGCGGTGGCAGCCGTGGCGCCTGCGCTCAGCGGGCAGGCAGCAAGCGCGCCGGATCGACCGGCTTGCCCTGGCGGCGGATCTCGAAGTGCAGCTGCACCCGCTCGGCGTCGCTGGACCCCATCTCGGCGATCTTCTGGCCCCGGCGCACCGCCTGGTCTTCCTTGACCAGCAGGGCCTGGTTGTGGGCGTAGGCCGTCAGATAGGTGTTGTTGTGCTTGACGATCACCAGATTGCCGTAACCGCGCAGGCCCGAGCCGGCGTACACCACGCGGCCGTCGGCGGCGGCCAGCACCGGATCGCCCGCCTTGCCGGCGATGGCCAGGCCCTTTTGCTTGCCCTCTTCGAAACCGGCCAGCACCATGCCAGCCGACGGCCAGGCCCAGGCCGGTTCGTCGTCGGCCTGGGGCGCAGCAGCCGGCGCCACCACAGCGGCCGGGGCGGACGCAGCGGCAGCCGGTGCAGCCGGCCGCGCATCCAGCGGCTTGCTGTCGACCTTGGGCGGCGCCACACCCTGGCTGGCCAGAGCGGCGGCATCGGCCTGCGGCGGCAGCACCCGCAGCACCTGGCCCACCTCGATCAGATTGGGGTTCTCGATGCCGTTCCAGCGCACGATGTCGCGCCAGTTCTGGCCCTGCTCCAGGCCGATGCGGATCATCGTGTCGCCTGGCTTGACCGTGTAGTAGCCGGGCTTGCCAGCGTTTTCGGCGCCGGGCAAGGGCTTGACGGCGTCGGCCGGCGCCGGCAGTGGCGCCACGGCGGGCGGCGTGCTGGCCAGCGGCGCTGGCAGCGGCCCGCGTGCGCCCTGGCGGCTGGGCTGGCGGTCTTCCACTGGCGCCTTGTTCCGGGGGCTGGCGCAAGCGGCCAGCCAGCCACCATGCACAGCAACAACAGATTTTGCAGGAAACGGGGCAAAGGCATGGTGGCGGGCAGGGCCAGAGGCCGATTCAAACGGTGCCCGATTTTAAAGGGACGAAGTGCACCGCCTCGTGCTCGGTGCGCACCAGGCCGCTCTCGCGCCGGTCGACCACCACCAGCACCTGGCCGCGGCCACCGCTGCGGTGCATCGGCGCCACCAGGCGGCCACCCACGGCCAGCTGGTCCAGCCAGGGCGCGGGCAGTTCATCGCCACCGGCGGCAGCGATCAGGCTGTCATAGGGCGCATTGGGCGCGTGGCCCAGCATGCCGTCGCCAAACACCAGGCGCACATGGTCGAAGCGCCAGGCCGACAGATTGGACCTGGGCCTTGTCGAACAGCGGGCGCAGCCGCTCGATCGACACCACCCGGCGCGCCAACTGGGCCAGCAGCGCGGTCTGGTAGCCGCAGCCGGTGCCCACCTCCAGGGTGCGGCCCAGGTGGCCGGCGTCGCGCGCGCTGCGGCCGTCGAACAGCAGCTCGATCATGCGCGCCACCACCGACGGCTTGGAGATCGTCTGGCCATGGCCGATCGGCAGGCTGGTGTCCTCGTAGGCCTGGATCGCCAGCGCGGTGTCGACGAACTGGTGGCGCGGCACCTGGCCCATGGCCGCGAACACCGGCTCGCAGCGGATGCCTTCGGCCCGCAGGCGCTGCACCATGCGCTGGCGCACCAGGGCCGAATCCAGGCCCAGGCCCTGCGGCACAGGCTGGCTGCGGGCGTCGCGGGCAGCCTCGTGCAGATGGCGCTGCGGACGCAGGGTTTCGCGCGGCTTGGCCGTGCTGCCAGCGCGGCCGACCTGGTCGAGCGCCAGCGGAAAGCGCGGCGGCCGGGCGCCGCCTGCGCCCTGGCTCATGCGCCGGCTCCGAAGCGGCTGCGCCAGTCGTCCAGGCGGGCATGGTCGGTCAGGTCGACCTGCAGCGGCGTGATGGAGACGCTGCCGTTGGCCGTGGCATGGAAGTCGGTGCCGGCACCGGCCTCGCGGGCGTCGCCGGCCGGGCCGATCCAGTAGATGGGCTCGCCGCGCGGGTTGGTCTGGCGGATCACCGGCTCGCTGGCGTGGCGGCGGCCCAGCCGGGTGACCAGGCGCGGCAGTGCATCGGCATCGGCACGGTTGGGAATGTTGACGTTCAGCAAGAAAGGATCGGCCGGCAGGCCCTGCGCCAGCAGCTGCTGCACCAGGGCGCGCACCACCCGACCGGCGGCATCGAGATGGGCCCAGCCCTTTTCGGCCTGCGAGAAAGCGATGGCCGGCACGCCGAAGAGGTAGCCCTCCATCGCTGCGGCAACGGTGCCGGAGTACAAGGTGTCGTCGCCCATGTTGGCGCCCTGGTTGATGCCCGACAGCACCAGATCGGGCCGGTAGCCGAGCAGGCCGGTCAGCGCCACGTGCACACAATCCGACGGTGTGCCGTTGACGAAGCGCACCCCGGGCTGGCTGGCACCGGCGGCAAACACCTGCAGCGGCCGGTTCAGCGTCAGGGCGTTGGACGTGCCGCTGGCGTTCTGCTCCGGCGCGATCACCTCGATCTGGCCCAGGCCTTGCACCGCCTGCACCAGGGCGGCCAGCCCGGGTGCGAGGTAACCGTCGTCGTTGCAGATCAGGATGCGCATGGGAGCCGGATTGTAGGCACCGGTCACCCGCGCGACGGGCCCACCGCGCGGCGCGTGCCTAACATCCAACACACCTGCAAACCTGCCCCCCCATCAGCCCCGAGAGGATTCCCATGCATGCCTGGATGTGCCACAACCCCGTCGGGACCGACGCCCTGCAATGGCAGGAACTGCCCACCCCCGCCCCCGGCCCTGGCCAGGCGCTGGTGGCCGTCAAGGCAGCCAGCCTGAACTTTCCCGACATCCTGATCGTCCAGAACAAGTACCAGTTCAAGCCCGCCCTGCCCTTTGTGCCAGGCAGCGAATACGCCGGCGTGGTCGAAGCCGTGGGCGAGGGCGTCAGCCAGGTCAAGCCTGGCGACCGGGTGATGGTGATCGGCGGCACCGGCGGCTTTGGCACCCATGCGGTGGTGCCGGCTGAAAAACTGGTGCCGATGCCCGCAGCCATGTCCTACGAGCACGGCGCGGCCTTCCTGATGACCTATGGCACCACCCAGCATGCGCTGCTGGACCGCGGCCAGCTCAAGGCCGGCGAAACCGTGCTGGTGCTGGGCGCCGCCGGTGGCGTGGGCACGGCGGCCGTGCAGATTGCCAAGGCCGCCGGTGCGCGGGTGATCGCGGCTGCGTCCACCGACGCCAAGTGCGCGCTGTGCAAGGAGATCGGCGCGGACGCCACCATCAACTACAGCACCGAGAACATCCGTGACGCGCTGAAGGCGCTGACCAACGGCAAGGGCCCGGACGTGGTCTATGACCCGGTGGGTGGCGACCTGGCCGAGCCGGTGTTCCGCTCGATCGCCTGGCGCGGCCGCTACCTGGTGGTGGGCTTTGCCGGCGGCGGCATTCCGGCGCTGCCGCTGAACCTGAGCCTGCTCAAGGGCGCGGCCATCGTCGGCGTGTTCTGGGGCGATTTTGTGCGGCGCGAGCCGCAGGCCTTCCAGCGTGACCTGCAGCAGCTGGCCACCTGGTATGCCGAAGGCAAGGTCACCCCGGTGATGGACAAGACCCTGCCCCTGGCCGACCTGCACGCCGCCTACGCCCGCATGGGCGCACGCCAGGTGGTCGGCAAGCTGGTGCTGATCCAGCCGGCCTGAGCGCCACGGCCGCAACAGCCAGTGCGTGCGGGCCAGCCGGCCCGCGTGTGGATGCTTTTGGCGGGCCGCCGGCGCTGGGCCGATCGGCCCGCCGGCCATTGGCGCGACCGGCCCGCAGGCCGGGGGTGTGACTGGCCACGGGCCGGCCAGGCTTCTGCGCTAGCATGCACAGCGGGAGAATTAGCAATGGCTGTCAAGGTCCTCATCCTCGAAGACAACCCCGTGGCACGCAGCTTCTTGTGCCGGGTCGTCCGCGAAAGCTTCAGCGACACCATTGCCATCACCGAAGCCGGTGATCTGGAGACCGCACGCGCGCAGATCAGCGTGGCCGGCGGCGCCAGCGGTCTGCACGGCGTCGACCCCTTCAAGCTGATCATGGTCGACCTGGAACTGCCCGATGGCAACGGCATGGAACTGCTGGCTGAACTGACCCAGTACCCGGCCACCAAGATCGTCACCACGCTGTACTCCGACGACGACCACCTGTTTCCTGCGCTGCAATGCGGGGCCGACGGCTATCTGCTGAAGGAAGACCGCTTCGAGGTGCTGGTCGAAGAGCTGCAAAAGATCGTGCGTGGGCAACCGCCGCTGTCGCCGGCCATCGCCCGACGCCTGCTCACCCACTTCCGCCAAGGCGGCCGTGACGGCCGCACCGACGGCCGGGCGCCTGACTCCGGCTTCAGCACATCGCCCGACCTGCTGCACACCAGCGCGCCGGTGCCCATCGGCAAGGCGCCTGACCATGAACGGCTGACCCCGCGCGAGAGCGAGGTGCTCACCTACCTCAGCAAGGGCTTCACCATCAAGGAGATCGCCAGCCTGATGGGCATCAAGTGGTTCACCGTCAACGACCACATCAAGTCGATCTACAAGAAGCTCAACGTGTCCAGCCGCGCCGAAGCCGCCGTGCTGGCCACCAAACAAGGCCTGGTCTGACGGCCGGCTGAGGTGGCAGCCGTGGTCGCGCCGCGAACGGCCGGCGGCCAGGGCGCCGACACAAGGCCTGACACCAGCTGGGCCGACACCGGCGTCAAGCGCCGCCGCAGACCACCACCGCCCGCCCCTGCCGACCGGGTGCGCCAGCTGCTGTGGCTGGGCCTGCTGGGTGCTGCCGTGGTGGCCTTGTGGCTGCGCATGCTGGCCGCTGAACCGCACTTGCCGCTGGCGCTGCAGGCCACCAGCGGCGGGCGCATCCTGCTGGCAGCCAGCCCCGACGCCGCCCTGCAAACGGCCGTCGGCCGCACGCTGCAGGCCCTGGTGCTGGCCGATGGCCGGCGCATCCCCGCCACGGTCGCCCTGTTGCCACAGTCGCCGCGCTGGGTGCGCGATGACGCGGCACGCCAGGACCTGCTGGCGCTGCGCACCGTGCTGGGCCAGGCCCTGCACCCGCCAGAGACCGCGGCTGTGGTGGCGGTGGTAACGGCGGTAACGGCGGTAACGGCGGCAGCGCCGGCCAGGGCGCTGACAGCGCAGTTCGATGGCGACTTGCAATTGCAGGTGCTGCCGCGCCCGCGCGGCCTGGGCGGGCTGGGCGCGCTGCCCTGGGTGCTGGGCAGCCTGGCCCTGGCGCTCTATCTGGGCGCGGTGGTGGTGGCGCTGGCCCATCCAGGCCCTGCGGCACAGGTCTACACCGTGCTGGCAGTGGTGCAAAGCCTGAATCTGCTGCTGATCGGTGCCGGCAGCCTGCCCGGCCTGGGCGTGCCCGGCGGTCTGGAACAGCTGGAGCTGGCCTGGCGGCTGGCGGCCGACCTGGCAGTTGCCGCCGCGCTGGTGCATCTGCTGCTGCTGTATCCACGCCGCCAGCCCAGGGCCACTGCAGCCAGCCTGCTGGCCTGGGGCGTGGCCGCTGCCGGCCTCGCCTGGCTGTTGCTGGTCAAGCCGGCTGCGCTGTGGTGGTGGGCCCAGGGCCTGCTGCTGGCCGCAGGCGGCGTGGCCGCACTGCTGCTGCAGCAACGCCGTGGCCAGCCGCAGCACCCGCAGGCCCGCCTGCTGCAGCGCCTGGTGTGCATGCATACCGGCGCCTTGCTGCTGCTGAGCCTGGGGCTGGCGCTGGCGGGGCGCAGCAGCCTTGCGCCGCCCGACATGGCGACAGCGGACACACCGGGCACGATCAACATGCTCAACACGCTCGGCACGCTCGGCACGCTGGCCTGGCCCATGCTGCTGGCGGTGCTGCTGCTGGTGGGGCCGTTTTTGTCGCGCAACCGCCAGCTGTTGCGTGACTTTGGCCTGCTGGTCGGCGTCAGCGGCGTGGCAGCCGGGCTGCAGCTGCTGCTGCTCGGCCTGCTGGGCCAGCATCCACTGGCCGTGCTGGGCCTGGCGCTGCTGGTGTCGTTGGCGGTGTACCTGCTGGCCAGGCCCTGGATGCTGCAGTGGCTGGCCGGGCCGGTGCCGCTGGGCGCCGAGCGCCTGTTCGACAGTGTCTACCGCGCCGCCCGCGCCTTGGAGCAGTCCCCCCGGCAGGCGACGCAGTTGCTGGCCGGCTTGCTGCGCGAGGTCTTCGACCCGCTGGAAGTGGCACGCAGCCAGCGCACGGCGACGCAGGTCCGGCTGGCGGCCGACGGCAGCATGCTGGTGGTGCCGGTGCCGCATCTGCCCGGCCAGCCGTCTGGCGCCCTGGTGCTGCGGCATGCGCAACAGGGCCGGCGCCTGTTCAGCCTGGCCGACGTGCAGCTGTGCGAGCGCCTGCTGGCGCAACTGCGCGGGGCCGTGGCCTACGACCGCGCCGTCGAGCAGGGCCGCGCCGAGGAGCGCGCCCGCATCGCCCAGGACCTGCACGACGACATCGGCGCGCGCCTGCTCACGCTGATGTACAAGGCGCCCAATGGCGAGATCGAGGAGTACATCCGCCACACGCTGCAAGACCTGAAGACACTGACGCGCGGCCTGGCGGCTGGCAACCAGCGGCTGTCCCACGCTGCCGCCGAATGGAAGGCCGACATCACCCAGCGCCTGCTGGCAGCCGGCTGTGATCTGCACTGGAGCTTTGCAACCGACAACGACCTGACCTTGACGGCCGTGCAATGGTCGGGCCTGACCCGGGTGCTGCGTGAACTGGTCAACAACGTCATCAGCCATGCCAAGGCGAGCCAGGTCGAGATCACCGTCTCGCTGGAGCACGGCTGCCTGTCGCTGGTGGTCAGCGACGATGGCATTGGCACCCAGCCCCAGGCCTGGGCGCACGGCCTGGGGCTGGGTGGCGTGCGCAAGCGGGTGAAACTGCTGGGTGGCCAGGTGCTGTGGCGGCCTGGGCCGGCGCGCGGCATCCGCTGTGAGGTGACCGCGATGCTGCTCAACCCGGGCACCGAGCCGGGCACCGACCCGAGCAGCAGCCCCGGCACCACCAGCGGCCAGCAGCCACCGCCGCGCTGAGCCTGCGCTGGCTGGACGCCGGGGTCGCTGAGCCGGCGCCGGTTCAGCGCGCCCATGTCGTGCGGGTGACTGTGGCCAGGCCGCTGCACAACGCATCGTGCAGCCCAGGGGCCATCCACACAGCAGCAGGCACAGCGCCTGCAACAGGAGACACAACATGATCGACGACACCGGTTTCAACGGCCAGCGCGTGCTGGTCGTCGGCGGGTCCAGCGGCATCGGCAATGGCGTGGCGCAGGCCTTCCGCCAGCGTGGCGCCGAGGTCCATGTGTGGGGCACGCGCGCCAGCGCCGCCGACTATGCCGGGGCCGAAGGCTCGGACCTGCGTGGCCTGCACTACAGCGGTGTCGATGTGGCCGAGCCCGACCAGATCGACCTGGCGCCGCAACCGGGCGGGGCCGGCGCCACGCTCGACGTGCTGGTGCTGTGCCAGGGCACGGTGGTCTACAAGCGTGGCGAATTTGAGCGCGCCGGCTGGGACCGGGTGATGGCCATCAACCTCGACAGCCTGATGCACTGCTGCCGCCGCTTCAAACCGGCACTGCTGCCCAGTCCGGGGCGCGAAGGCGGCAAGATCATCATCGTCAGCTCGGTCGCCGGGCTGGGTGGGTCCAACGTCGGCAACCCGGCTTATGCCGCGTCCAAGGCGGGGGCGATGAGCCTGACCCGCACCCTGGGCGTGGCCTGGGCACCCGAGGGCATCCGCGTCAACGGCATGGCGCCTGGGCTGGTCGACACCAAGCTGACCCGGGTGACAACGCAAAACCCTGCGCGGCTGCAAGGCGCACTGGCCAGCATCCCGATGCGCCGGCTGGGCACGCCTGCCGACATGGCGGGCGCAGTGCTGTTTCTGGCGTCACCCTTGGGCGCCTACATGGCCGGCCAGACGCTGGCCTGCGATGGCGGGCTGTCGCTGGCACGCTGAGCTGCAGCGACCGCAGCAGAGGCGGCCGCTGGGCGCACCAGAAACAACAAAGCCTTGATCACCGAAGCGATCAAGGCCTGCTGCAAATCAAACGAATTGGGTGGGGTGGCTGATGGGGCTCGAACCCACGACAACAGGAATCACAATCCTGGACTCTACCAACTGAGCTACAGCCACCGTCAAGTTTGCAAGTATAGCGCGGTCGCAGCAGCGCCCGGCCCGGTCAGAGTTTGGCGGCCGACGCGGCAGCTGCAGCGGCCACCGGGTCCACCCGCTTGATGGCCTTGTAGCGGGTGCTCAGCGCACGGTAGTAGGCCTCGGCTTCGGCCCGGGCCCAGGCCTGGGCGTACTGGCCTTTGAGCGCCTCGTTCTCCTCGGCCTTGAGTGTCACGCGGCAACAACTTGTCGATGCGCGCCACCAGATAACCCTCGCCAGGCAGCGACAGGCCCAGCACCGCCGGCAGTTTGCTGGCGTCTGCCGCCAACACAGCTTCCAGTGCGGTACGCGACAGCGCACCCGGCTGGGCACGCGACACCACCGCCGGCCCGGTCAAGCTGCCCTTGGACGGGTCGGCCTTCAGCTGGGCCAGCCGGGCTTCACCGTCCTTGCGCGCCAGGGCCTCGGCCTGGCTGGCCACCAGACGCTGGCGCACCTGGTCGCGCACTTCGGCCAGCGGCAGGGTGCGGGCCGGCTGGTGCTGCAGCACGCGGGCGGATGTGAGCTGGTTGGGCCCGGTTTCCACCGCATCGGTGTTGCGCTTGTTCTGGATGGCATCGTTGCCGAACACCGCATCCAGCAACTTGGCCGACACCAGCGGACCGCTGGCGCCCGGCAGCGGCTGGCGGCGCACGGTGGCGGTCTTCTTCTCGAGCTTGAGCTTGTCGATCACCGGCTGCAGGCTGTCGGCCTGCTCGTAGACGGTGTTGGTGAATTGCTCGGCGGCTTCTGCCCAGCGCTGGCTGGCGCCCTGTTGGCGCACCTCGTCCTCGATGGCGGCACGCACGGCCTCAAACGGCTTCTTCTCGCCACCACGCACCGTTTCCAGCTGGATGATGTGGAAGCCGAAGTCGGACTCGACCACGTTGCTGATCTCGCCTGGCTTCATCGCAAAAGCGGCGTCTTCGAAGGGCTTGACCATCGCGCCGCGGCCGAAGAAATCCAGGTCACCGCCATTCGCTGCAGAGCCGGGGTCGTCTGAATTCTTCTTGGCCAGTTCGGCGAAGCCAGCCGGGTTCTTGCGCGCTTCCACCAGCAGGCCATCGGCCTTGGCCCGGGCCTTCTGCTTGACATCGGCCGGCGCGTCCTTGGCGGCCTGGATCAGGATGTGGCGCGCGCGGCGTTCTTCGGCGGCGGTGTAACGGCTGAGGTTCTCGCTGTAGTACTTGCGCAGGTCCTCATCAGGCACCGCCACGCTCTTTTTCAGCACCGACAGGTCGAGCACCACGTATTCGATGCTGGCCTGCTCGGGTGCGCGGAAGTCGGCCGCATTGGCCTTGTAGAAGGCTTCGATCTCGGCCTCGGTGGGCGCCACCTTGGCCAGATAGTCGGCCGTGCTGAACCGGGTGAAGTGCAGCTCGCGGCGCTGCAGCAGCGCGTCCAGTGCCTGCGCCACGGGCGCTGCCGCCGCCAGCACCGACCCGGTGATGCCGCCCTGCACCTGCTGCAGCGTCAGGTCCTGGCGCAGGCGGGCCTCGAAACCGGCCACGCTCATGCCCTGGGCCGCGATCAGGTCCTTGTTGATGCTGTTGTCGGCGTTGCGCAGCATCGCAAACTGCGGGTCGGTGACAAACAGGCGCTGCAGGCGCTCGTTGCTGACAGCCAGGTGCAGCTTGTTGCTGGCCACGGCCAGCACACGCTCACGCACCAGAGCGTCCAGTGTCTGGGCACGCGCCTCGGGCGAGTCCAGCAGCTTGGGGTCGATCTCGGGCCGTTGCTGGCGCACACGCTGGGCCTGCTCCTGGTGCGAGGCATCCCATTCGGCCTGGGTGATTTTCTGGCCGTCGACCTGGGCCACGGTGGCATTGGCACCTTCGGTCATGCCTGAATAGCCCTGGATGCCGAACACCACAAAGGACGGCAGGATCAGGACCAGGATCAAGCCGAGGAACAGCTTGTTGTGCTTGCGGACGAAATCAAACATGGTGACAGCCTCGAGAGGGCGCTGGCCCTGGCGCGCCGGGTCGACAGGCCGGCTTGGCGCCAGCGTCGACCTGGGGGGCGAACAGTGCGGAAATGAAGCGGACCAGAGCCCGCCTGGGCTGATGCCGCTGCCAGCTTGGCAGCCGCTGCAAAGCCTGGGATTCTAAAGGCTGCTCCGTTGGCGGGTTTTGGGCTGGGCCAAGCGCTGCAAGGCCGGCTGCGGTGGTGGGTGCTGAGGGGCTCGAACCCCCGACCTACGCCTTGTAAGGGCGCCGCTCTACCAACTGAGCTAAGCACCCGCAGCCTGTCGACGCCAAAGGCTTGGCGCCCTGCAAGTGGAACACAAGCGGTGTTGCCGGCCGCCAATTAGCCCAGCGCGTCCTTCAGGCCCTTGCCGGGCCGGAACTTGGGCACCTTGGCCGCCTTGATCTTGATGGCCGCGCCGGTGCGCGGGTTGCGGCCGTCGCGTGCGGCGCGCTTGGTGACGGCAAAGGTGCCGAAACCGACGATGGACACGCTGCCGTTTTTTTTCAAGGTGGCCTTGACCCCGCCGATCATGGCCTCCAGCGCCCGGGTGGCAGACGCCTTGGACAGGTCGGCCTGCTCGGCGATGTGGTCGATCAGCTCAGCTTTGTTCATCAGGCGGCTCCCTCTCAATCCGGTCGCTGTGGTGCGCGCACGCTGCATGCACACCTGCGCGCGGTGTCAACTGGGCAGCTGTGCGGGCACCTGTCGGGACCTTGTGTTGTGGTGTTCGGCAATGGGCTCGGGTTGCAATCGATTACAGCGGCCGTCCCAGGCAGTGTCAAGCGGGGGCAAACCAGTCCAGATGCATTCGTGCCCCCCGGAATCGGGGCCTTGCGGGCGCTTGCCATGCCGCCAGGCGCCCAGGCTTGCATGGGCCGCAGGTGCTGGCACGCGGCCAGGCAGCTGCCCGCATCAGCGCGCCGGGTTGCGCAAGACCAGCCCCACCCCTGCCGCACACATCGCCATGCCAGCCCACCCGCTGAGCGCCATGCGTTCGCCAAACAGCCACCAGGCCAGCAGCGCGGTGCAGGGCGGCACCAGGTAGAACAGGCTGGTGACACGGGTGGCAGCGCCGCGCTGGATCAGCACCATCAGCAGCGAGCTGCCGCCCAGGGTGAGCACCAGCACCGACCAGGCCAGCGCGAACAGCAGGTCCGGGTGCCACTGCAGCAGGCCCGGCTCCAGCCAGGCCAGCGGCGCCGACACCAGCAGCGCCGCAGCCAATTGCACGAAGTTGCCGCTGCGCACATCGGCGGCCACCACATGCCGCTTCTGGTACAGCGTGCCGCTGGTGATGCACACCAGCGCCAGCAGCGCCAAGGCCAGGTTGACAGCGGTCACCTCGCCCAGGCTGAGCTTGGGCCACACCACAGTGACCAGGCCGGCCAGGCCCAGCAGCAGGCCGGCCCACTGCAGGCCGGTGACAGCGGCTTGGCCGGGCGCGACCGCCCGGCTGACCCACAGCGCCGTGATCAGCGGCTGCAGGCCGACGACCAGCGCCGCTGTGCCGGCCGGCATGCCCAGGCGCACCGCCGCCCACACCCCACCCAGGTAACCGGCATGCATCAGCACACCGCTGACGGCCAGATGGCCCCATTGCGCCGGGCCGCGCGGCCAGGGCGCACGGGCGATGGCAATCCACACACCAAAGGCCAGCAAGGAACAGGCATAGCGCCAGCTCAGAAAGGTCAGCGGCGGCGCATGCGGCATGGCCAGCCGGGCCGCGACGAAGCCGGTGCTCCAGATCGCCACGAACACCCAGGCATGGCTGCCAGCCACGCATGGCGGCCCAGGCGGCTGCGGTCACGATCGACCCTCCGGTCCCTGCGGGACCACCTCCCGGGGAGGCGCGCGCTCCCTTCGGAGCGGCCGTGCGGCAGCGCTCATCGCGCCTTGGCGCGGATCTCGGGCAGGGCGCGCTTCAGGTAGTACACCATCGACCAGATGGTCAGCACGCTGGCGATGATGATCAGCACCGTGCCCCAGATGCGGGTGTCGATGACGCCGAACAGCGCGCCGTCGTAGAGCAGGAACGGGATCGCCGTCATCTGGGTGGCGGTCTTCAGCTTGCCCAGCATGTGCACCGCCACGCTGCGCGAGGCGCCGATCTGGGCCATCCATTCGCGCAGCGACGAGATGGCGATCTCGCGGCCGATGATCACCAGCGCCATCAGCACGTCCACCCGGTCGAGCTTGACCAGCACCAGCAGTGCTGCGCAGACCAGGAACTTGTCGGCCACCGGGTCGAGAAAGGCGCCGAAGGCCGAGGTCTGGTTGAGCTTGCGCGCCAGCCAGCCGTCGAGCCAGTCGGTCAGCGCGAAGACCACGAACATCACGGTGGCCACCAGGTTGCGGGTGGCCGCGTCCAGCGGCAGGTAGAACACCCCGACGATCAAGCGGGATGGCGACGATGCGCGCCCAGGTCAGCAGAGTCGGCAACGTCAGGAACATGGGGCAATTGTGCAGGACAGGCCGACCGCCGACGGACCCGGGCAGTGAAAAGGGGCGGCTGCACAACGGCGTGTGGCGCAAGCGGTCTGCTGTCGGCCCGCCAACTGCGCGATCTCAGCCCGGCGTCCGAAATCTTTTGACAGCAGGCGCGCGCCGCTGGGCCACAAGCGCACGGGGCTGCCCAGCTACAGATCCAGGGTGCGCGGCTTGAAGCGGCGCTGCTCGTCGAACAGAAAGGTCTCGCTGAAACGCCAGGGCCGCGGCAGATGGGCCACCGATCCAAACGGCGCGGCCCGCTGCACCGCTGCCATGGCCAGCTGCACCGTGTCGAGGGCCTGGCGCGGGCGGCGCAGCACCTGGATCTGGCGCACGCTGCCATCGGCATTCAGCTCGATCGTCAGCACCGGGATGGCGAGCGCGGGCTGGTGCACCGGGCCGCTGTAGGTGCCTTCAGGATTGAGCGCCACCAGGCGCAGCGCTGCCTGCAGGCGGTAGTCGTCCCAGTCACGTGCCCGGCGCCAGGCTGGCGCAGCCAGCGGCCGGGCAGCATCGGCTGCACCAGGCATGGCCGTTGCGGGCGGCTGGGCTGCCGACGTGCCGGCGGCCGGGGCGCTGGGCTGGCCCGGCACGGGCACGGGCGTCTGGCTGCAGCCGGCGCACAGCAGCACGCCCGCCAGGCTGCCGGCGCGGCGCCAGGCCGCGTCCCGCGCGCTGCGCTGCAGCGGCTCAGCGCAGCGCGCGGTAAATCGTTTCAGCCAGCTCATGCGACACACCTTCCACACTGCACAGTTCGTCCACACTGGCCGCCGCCACACCGCGGATGCCACCAAAGCGCTGCAGCAACTTGGCGCGCTTCTTGGGCCCCACACCGGCTGATGTCCTCGAGCTTGCTGCCGCCGGTGCGCACACTGGCGCGCTTGGCGCGCATGCCGGTGATGGCAAAGCGGTGCGCCTCGTCGCGGATCTGCGCCACCAGCATCAGCGCGGCCGAATCATGGCCCAGGTAGACCTTGTCGCGGCCGTCGGCAAACACCAGTTCTTCCAGGCCCACCTTGCGGCCTTCGCCCTTTTCCACGCCGACGATCAGCGACAGGTCCAGCCCCAGGCCGGCAAACACCTCACGCGCCATGCGACACCTGGCCGCGGCCGCCGTCCACCAGCACCAGGTCGGGCAGGCGCAGGGCCTTGGGCAAGCACCGGTTGGGCGCGTCGGCGGCCATCTCGCCGGCCTTCTGGGCGATGCTGCGCGCCTCGGCCACCTTGGTGTAGCGGCGGGTCAGCACCTGGCGCATCGCGGCGTAGTCGTCACCGCCGGTGATGCCGTCGATGTTGTAGCGGCGGTAGTCGGCCGGGCGCATGGCATGGCCTTCATAGACCACGCAGCTGGCCTGGGTGGCTTCACCGGCGGTGTGGCTGATGTCGAAGCACTCGATGCGCAGCGTCGTCCATGTCCTCCGACCACCAGATCCAGCGCTTCCACCAGGGCGCGGGTGCGCTCACGCTGGCTGCCCTCTTCGGACAGCAGCCGCGCCAGCGCGATCTGCGCGCCCTTCTCGGCCATCTCCAGCCACAGCTTGCGCTGCTCACGCGGCTGGTGCTGCACGTTGATCTTGCTGCCGGTCTGCTCGCTCAGCGCGGCCAGCAGCTCGGGCGCCACCGGGCAGCTCAGCACCAGCAGCGACGGCGGCGCCACGCCCAGGTAATGCTGGGCGATGAAGGCCTCCAGCACCTGCTGCTCCACGGTCAGTGCGGTGTGGCGCTCTTCAGCCTCGTCGGCGGTCAGCGCAGCGGCGTCTTCCACATGGGCCGGGAAGTGGGCCCGGTCGCCCAGGTGGCGGCCACCGCGCACCATGGCCAGGTTGACGCAGGCCCGCCCGCCCTGCACCCGCACCGCCAGCACGTCGACATCGCGGTCGCGGGTGGACGTGAGGCTGCTTTCTTCCATGCTCTGCTGGTGCAGCACCCGTGACAGCGCGCTGATCTGGTTGCGCACCTCGGCCGCACGCTCGAATTCCAGCGCGTCGGCATAGGCCATCATCTGCGTCTGCAGCCCGCCGATCACCTCGTCGGTGGCGCCCAGCAGGAAGCGCTCGGCGTTCGACACATCGCGGCCGTAGTCGTGCCGGCGTGATCAGGCCGACGCAGGGGCCCGAGCAGCGGCGGATCTGGTAGAGCAGGCAGGGCCGGCTGCGGTTGGCGTAGACCGTGTCTTCACAGGTGCGCAGCTTGAAGGCCTTCTGCAGCAGCAGGATGGTCTCCTTCACCGCCCAGGCGCCGGGGTAGGGGCCGAAGTAGGTGTGCTTGCGGTCGATCGCGCCGCGGTAGTAGGCAATGCGCGGGAAGGGGTGGCGCTGCAGCTTCAGGTAGGGGTAGCTCTTGTCGTCCCGGAACAAGATGTTGAACTTGGGGTTCAAGCGTCTTGATCAGGTTGTTTTCCAGCAGCAGGGCCTCGGCCTCGGTGCGCACCACCGTGGTTTCCAGCCGGGCGATGCGGCTGATCATGTGGCCGATGCGGGTGCCGCCATGGTCCTTCTGGAAGTAGCTGGCCACCCGCTTTTTCAGGCTGCGGGCCTTGCCGACGTACAGCACATGGCCCTGGGCGTCGAAGTAGCGGTAGACGCCGGGCAGGCCGGGCAGCGCAGCCACCTCGGCCAGCAGGCGCGCGCGGTCGGGCGCGGGCACGGGTACGGCCGGGGCCGGGGCCGGCGCCAATGCCTCCGGCGCGGCAGGCGGCGCGGGGGCGGGAGCGGCGGAGGTGTCTGGGGGGGTCATCGGCAACAAGGCGGGCGGTGCCGGATTCTGCCGCCGCCCAATAATCTGCCGATGCAAGGCTGGCGCTGGGATGTGTTCTGCCGGGTGATCGACAACTTCGGCGACGTGGGCGTGTGCTGGCGCCTGTGCTGCGCCCTGGCCGCGCGCGGCCAGGCCGTGCGGCTGTGGATCGACGACGCCAGGCGCCCTGGCCTGGATGGCGCCGCAAGGGCGCGCCGGCGTGCAGGTGCTGCCCTGGGACGCCGCAGCACAGGCCAGCGACCCGGGCGACGTGGTGGTCGAAGCCTTTGGCTGCACCCTGCCCGACGCCTTCGTCGCCCGCATGGCGGCGCAGCCGCAGCCGCCGGTGTGGATCAACCTGGAATACCTCAGCGCCGAGGCCTATGTGGAGCGCAGCCACGGCCTGCGCTCGCCGCAGTTCAGCGGGCCGGGCGCCGGGCTGGACAAATGGTTCTTCTACCCCGGCTTCAGCCCGGCCACCGGCGGCCTGCTGCAGCACCCGCCGCCGCCAACGCCAGCCGCCGCGCAGGCCTGGCTGGCCCAGCGCGGCTGGGCGCCGCTGCCGGCGAGCGCAGCGTGCTGCTGTTCGGCTACGCCAACCCGGCGCTGCCGGCGCTGCTGGCAGCGCTGGCCGGCCGAACCCACGCTGCTGTGGCTGCCGCCCGGGCCGATGCAGGCCCAGCTGGCGGGCCAGCCGCTGCCCGCCGGCCTGCGCCAGCAAGCGCTGCCCTGGCTGACCCTGGCCGACTTCGACCGCGCTGCTGGTCGCCGCCGACCTGAAACTGGTGCGCGGCGAAGATTCCTTCGTGCGCGCCCAGCTGCTGGGCCAACGGCCCGGTGCTGTGGCAGATCTACCCGCAAGACGACGGCGCCCATGCGCCCAAGCTGGACGGCCTGGCTGGACCGCTGCTCCTGGCCGGCAGCTGCCGCCGCGCCCGGCCTGGCCGCGCCGTGCGCCAGGCCCACTGGGTGGTCAACGGCCTGGCGCCGCGGCCCGCTGCAGCCTGCCCGACCTGGCCGCCTGGCGTGTGCAACACCGCAACTGGCAGGCCACGATTGCAGGCCCAGGCCGACCTGGTCACCCAGCTGCTGGCCTTCGCGCCTGACCGCCTGGCGCGGGAAATCCGGCTAAAATCGCGGGCTTTGCTTCACGCCGACCGGCCTGCCCTTGTCCAGGGCCCAGCAGCGGCCCGCGCCGGTCCACACCCCCGGGAACCCCCATGAAAATCGCTCAAGAAATCCGCGCCGGCAACGTCATCATGCAGGGCAAGGACCCGTGGGTCGTGCTCAAGACCGAATACAGCCGCGGCGGCCGCAACTCGGCCACCGTGCGCATGAAGCTCAAGAGCCTGCTGAACAACCAGGCCACCGAGACCGTGTTCAAGGCCGACGACAAGATGGACCAGATCGTGCTGGACAAGAAGGAGTGCACCTACACCTACTTCGCCGACCCGATGTATGTGTTCATGGACGGCGACTACAACCAGTTCGAGGTGGAAGCCGAGAACATGGGCGACGCGATCCAGTACCTGGAAGACGCGATGCCGGTGGAAGTGGTGTTCTACGACGGCAAGGCCATCTCGGTCGAAGTGCCCACCTCGCGTGGTGCGTGAAGTGACCTGGACCGAGCCGGCCGTCAAGGGCGACACCTCGGGCAAGGTGCTCAAGCCCGCCAAGATCGGCCACCGGCTTCGAGATCCCCGTGCCGATCTTCGTCGCCCAGGGCGACATGATCGAAATCGACACCCGCACGCACGAATACCGCAAGCGCGTCTGAGCGCGGTTCTGCGGCGCCACAAGGGGCACTTCGGTGCCCTTTTTGCTGCATGTCTGCTGTCCGCGTGCCCCGCATGCCGCAGGCTTGCGCCCGGTTCGCCACCCGGTTCGCCACCCGGTCGCGGGCCGGCACACCGGTGATACCGTCCTGCCCATGGCCTTCGACTTCGACGCGGCGGTGCTGGCGCCGCACCGCATGCAGCCCGGGCTGCGCCGGCTGCAAGCGGGCGCCGCTGCAGCTGACACCCAGTGTCGGGCCGCAGCCGCGGCCTGGCGCGCCACCTGCGCGAAAAGCTGGCGGTGCTGGGTGCCTTCAGCCACCAGGCACTGCTGCAGGTGCCTGGCTTCGACGCCACAGCGGCGCTGGCCGCGCTGGCCGCCCACGCGGCCGCCGAACATCCCGCTGCGCTGCAGATCGACGGCGCCTGCTGGCACGCGCCGGCGCTGGGCTGGGCGCTGGAGGGCGACGATCAACCGGTGCAGCGCAGCAGCAAGGGCTGGCCCGAAGTGGGCGCCGCTGCTGGCCAGCCTGGACCGCCGCTGGCGCCGCGCCGCGCTGCTGAGCCTGGCGTTTGCCGAGGACTTTGCGGTGGTGGACGCCGCCAGCGGCACCCTGCCCTGGCTGGCGGTGGCGCTGCCGTCGATGTGGGCCCCGGAAGACAAGATCGGCCGCAGCTTTGCTGCCGCACACGCGCCGGTGGCCGACAACCGACTGATCGTCGGTGCGGCGCCGCAACTGATGAAGCTGGTCACCTCCACCGCAGCCTGGGAGCGCTTCGTCTGGACGCTGACCGCCCACCCGCGCCTGCATGGCCACCCGCAGCGGGTGGACCCGGCGCGCTGGGCGCCGGGGCTCAGCGATGCGCAACTGGCCGCCCAGACCTGGTGGCGCACCGAGCGCCAGACCTTCATCCCGGTGCCCGGGGCGCAGCAGGCGGTCTTCACCATCCTGGTCGACGTGCAGCCGATGACCCGCGTCCTGGCCCAGCCGGCACCAGCCGCCCAGGTGCACGACGCACTGGCCTCGATGAGCGACGCGGTGCTGGCCTACCGGGGCCTGACCCAGGCCAGGCCAGCCCTGCTGCGCTGGCTGGCGCGGCAGGCAGCCAGCGTGCCCGGCGACGCGGCTGATGGCAGGGCGGACAACAGGTCGAACGGCAGGGCGGACAGCACCACAACCGGCAGCGCCGCGTGAGCTGGGGCCCGCTGCCCGCAGCGCACACGCATGGGTCCGATGCCGGGCATGTTGGCGACAGCAACAAGCATCCACCCGCCAGCACGCTGGCGCCGACCCAGGCCGGCCAGGCCTTGTTGCGCGGCAACGGCTTGCCAGGGCGCTGGGCTGGCCGCCAGCGCTTTGTGGTGCTGGACACCGACTTCGGCCTGGGCCACAACTTTCTGGCCACCTGGCACGCCTGGCAACAGGACGCGCAGCGCTGCAGCCGGCTGTGGTACCTGGCCATCGCAGCACAGCCGCCGCAGCGGGCCGACCTGGCACACGCGCACATGCCAACCAACCCAGCCGGCGCGGCCGCCCTGCCCACGCTGGCGGCCGCGCTGCTGCGCCAGTGGCCGCCGCGCACCCCCGACATGCACTTGCTGGACTTCGACGCCGGCCAGGTGCGGCTGCTGCTGGCGTTTGGTGCGCTTGCCAAGGTGCTGCCCGAGCTGATCGCCTCGGTCGATGCGTTCTACCTGCAGGGCGCTACGCCCGACAGCAAGCCGCTCGTCTGGGATGCCTGGCGGCTGCGCCAGCTGACCCGCCTGGCCGCGCCGGGCGCCACCCTGGCCAGCCAGCCTGTGGCCAACGCGGTGCGCCAGGGCTTGCTGTCGGCGGGCTTCACGGTGCAGCCGCAACCAGACCACAGCGGCCCCGGTGCCCCAAACAGCCCAAGCAGCCCAGGCAGCGCAAGCAATCCAGACGCCTCAGACATCCCGGACATCACGGACGGCGATCACACGCTGACGGTGGCCCGGTTTGCACCCCGCGTGCAGGCCCAGGTGCCGCCCGGCCGATTGCCGCTGGCCGGCGTGCGCACGGTGGCGGTGGTCGGCGCCGGTCTGGCCGGCGCTGCCGTGGCGGCGGCGCTGGCCGGGCGCGGCCTGGCCGTGCAGGTGGTCGACCGCCAGGCCGGCCCGGCGGGCGAAACATCGGGCAATGCCGGCGGCCTGTTCCATGGCGTGGCCCATGCGCAAGACGGCATCCATGCCCGCTGGCTGCGCGCCGCCGCCCTGCACACCGCCCGGGTGCTGCGGCCGCTGGTGGCCAGTGGCCAGGTGGCTGGCGCCGTGGGCGGCCTGCTGCGCGGTGAGCAGACGCTGGCGCCCGGCGCCATGCAGCAGTTGCTGGCCACGCTGGCCTTGCCGGCCGACTTTCTGCAGGTGCTGCCGCAGGCATCCAGCGCGGCGCAAACGCACCTGTCAGCGCAGACCTCAGCACAGACGTCATGGCAGACGCCACCACCGGCAGGCCTGCACCCAGCGCCGCAGGCCCAGCGCGCGTCCTGGCTCTATCCCGACGGTGGCTGGGTCGACCCCGCAGCGCTGTGCGCCCACTGGCTGGGCCAGGCAGGCATCCGCGTGCGTTACGGCCAGCCGGTCCAGCAATTGCGGCGCAACACCACCGGCTGGCAATTGCTGGGCAGCGATGGCCAGGTGTTGGCCGAGGCCGATGCGGTGGTGCTGTGCAATGCCGCCGACGCACAGCGGCTGGCTGGCGGCGACACGTCGCCAAACGCTGCGGACGGGGCTGGGAAAGGGGCTGGGAACGGGGCTGCGGCCAGGGCGGCGCCAGACGCAGCGTCGGCCGCAGCAGCCCGCTGGCCCCTGCAGCAGATGCGTGGTCAGACCAGCCTGCTGCCAGCTGGCCTGCCCGGCGCGCCGGCCCTGCCCTGGCCGCTGGCCGACGGCGGCTATGTGCTGCAGCTGGCGGACGGCCGCCTGCTGTGCGGCGCCACCGCCCAACGCGACGATCACGACCCCAGCCTGCGCCTGGCCGACCACCAGCACAACCTGGCCACACTGCAGCGCTTGACCGGCTGGGTACCGGCGCTGGATGCCGACCCAACTGGGCGGCCGCGTGGGCTGGCGGCTGCAGGCCGACGACCGCCTGCCGCTGCTGGGGCCGCTGCCCGGTATTGGCGCCTGCACGCACACCGGCGAGGGCGCCGTGGCGGACTCCGCCGCGCAGGCCCTGGCAGGCAAGGCACTGGCCGCCGCCAGGTCCGCCACCGCGACGGCCACCACGACGGCCCCCGCCCGCCCGACCAGCCGCGCCGCGTGCCGCGCCAGCCGGGCCTGTATGTCTTCACCGCCTTGGGGTCGCGCGGCATCACCCAGGCGGCGCTGGGCGCCGAAGTGCTGGCGTCCTGGTTGACCGGTGATCCGATGCCGGCGCCGGCCGCCCTGGTCGACGCGCTGGACGTGGCGCGCTTCAGCAGCCGGGCGGTGCGCCGCGCGTCGCGCCCGCCGGTCTAAGGTCCCAATGGACTGCGTGCGGTCCGCGTCGAAGCACGCTCCGCTCAGCCGCTCAGTCGAAGGCCAGCGTCCGCACACCTTCGGGCGTGCCCAGCAGGCACAGCCGGGCGCGGTGGCGGGCAAAGATGCCCACCGTCACCACGCCGGGCCACTGGTTGACCTCGGTCTCCATCGCCAGCGGGTCGCTGATCTGCAGGCCGCGCACATCCAGCAGCACATGGCCGTTGTCGGTGGTGACACCGGCGCGCAGCGTGGCCACGCCGCCGTAGGCCGCTGCAAAGCGCCGCGCCACCTGGGCCGCAGCCATCGGCACCACCTCCACCGGCAAGGGGAAGCGGCCCATCACCTGCACCAGCTTGCTCTGGTCGGCGATGCAGACAAAGCGGTCGGCCAGGTCGGCGACGATCTTTTCACGCGTCAGTGCCGCGCCGCCGCCCTTGACCATGCAGCCGCGGTGGTCGATCTCGTCCGCACCGTCGATGTAGACCGGCATGCGTTCGACCTGGTTGGCGTCCAGCACCAGGATGCCATGCGCCTGCAGCCGCAGCGTGCTGGCCACCGAGCTGCTGACCGCGCCGGCGATGCGGTCCTTGATGGTGGCCAGCGCGTCGATGAAGCAATTGACCGTGGACCCGGTGCCCACACCCACCACGCTGCCGGGCACCACCACATCCAATGCGGCGCGGCCGACCAGCACTTTCAACGCATCCTGGGCCTTCAGTTCATCCTGGTTCATGGTGCAGATCAGTGGCAAGGCGCCCCTCTGGGACAATCCGGAATTATGGCTTTGATCCCCTACGCGCTGACCCGCCCCTTCCTGTTCGGGCTCGACCCCGAGCGCGCCCATGACCTGACGCTGGAGTCCATCGCCACGCTGCAGAACACGCCGCTGCAGTGCCTGTGGCAACAAAGCAGGGTGGCCGATCCGGTGACGCTGGCGGGGCTGCGCTTCCCCAACCGCATCGGTCTGGGCGCCGGGCTGGACAAGAACGGCCGCTGCATCGACGGCCTGGGCGCAATGGGCTTCGGCTTCATCGAGGTGGGCACCGTCACGCCCAAGGGCCAGCCCGGCAATCCCAAGCCGCGCATGTTCCGCCTGCCGGCGCAAGACGCGCTGATCAACCGTCTGGGCTTCAACAACGACGGCCTGGCCGCTTTTCTGGCCAATGTGCAGCGCGCGCGCAGCTTCCGCGCTGCCGGCGGCATCCTGGGCCTGAACATCGGCAAAAACGCCGCCACGCCGATTGAAGACGCGGCCAGCGACTACCTGGCCTGCCTGGACGGCGTGTACCCGCATGCCGACTATGTGGCGGTCAACATCAGCAGCCCCAACACCCAGAACCTGCGCGCGCTGCAGAGCGACGCCGCGCTGGACGCGCTGCTGGGCGCGCTGCAGCAGCGCCGCGCCCAACTGGCCGCCCGGCACCAGCGCCAGGTGCCCCTGTTCGTGAAGATCGCGCCCGATCTGGACGAGGCCCAGGTCGGTGTGATCGCCACCACCTTGCGCAACAACGGCATCGATGGCGTGGTGGCCACCAACACCACCATCAGCCGCGACGCGGTGGCCGGCCTGCAGCATGCCGACGAGACCGGTGGCTTGAGCGGGCGGCCGGTGTTTGCTGCCAGCAACCGGGTGATTGCCCAGTTGCGGGCGGCGCTGGGCAGCGCTTATCCGATCATCGGCATCGGGGGCGTGCTCTCAGGCCGCGACGCCCAGGCCAAGATGGCTGCCGGCGCCGACCTGGTGCAGATCTACACCGGGCTGATCTACAAGGGGCCGGAACTGGTGGCCGATTGCGCGCGGGCGCTGGCGCGGGCTTGACGCACTGGCCCCAGAGGTGGCCTGGCACGACCCGACTTCCAGCAGTCGATTCGCCAACCGCCCCCAGCGCGAGGCGCCTGCCAACAGCGCCGCCATGCTGCATGCTGGCTGCGCTGCGCAACCCATGGGCAGCAGCGCGCTGCAGCGGTTCACTCCGGGCAGATGCCGATGTAGGCCGCGCGCTCTGTCTCCCAACGCTCACCCTGAAGGTTGGATCGCACCTTCTGGTCGAACAACACCAGCGGCACATCGTCGATCCGCAGGGTTGTCGCACCACCTTGCACCACGGCCGCTGCGTGCACCGTGATCGCCTGATATCACGCCCACGCGCCCAGGTTCAGCCAATGGCCTGATCTGACGTCGATCTTCAGTTCGAGCCGGCGGTTGATGTCGGCGAGCACAGGAAACCAGACCCCGCCCGAGGCGTGTGCCTGCGGCTTGGACAGATCGACCAGCGCGGGCCAGGCAACTTTGCACCGGGCCAACAAGGTGGCGGCGTCCATGGGCATGGGCATCAACGCCGCGCAGACCGAGCGCGTGTCATGCCTGCACTGTCACCCGCATGAAGGTGGCCGGGATGGCGATGGCACCCTTGCGGCCCTGGTTCTGTGATGCAGCCAGCGCCACCAGTTGCGTCTGCAACTCGTCGGCCCGGCCGTTCTGCGCCGCGGCGGCATAGGCGTTCATCGTCGGGCCATACCAATCACGGAACAGGCCGATCAGATCGGCCGGGCTCAACTGCTGGGCATGGAACCAGTAGGTGTCGCGCGCCATCGTGATGCGCTCTGCTGCAACGCCGGCCTGGCCAAAGCGCTCGACGATGTGCGAATCCACGCCCCAGGTCACTGGGCTGATGAAGCCTTCGGGCGGCGGTGGCGTGAAGGCGGCGCTGATCTTGAGCAATTGCGAGACGAACGAGGTCGGGTCGTTCGGAATCCAGTTGCCCATCACGATGCGCCCGCCGGGCTTGACCACCCGCACCAGTTCACGCGCCACCTCGAAGGGCTTGGGCGAAAACATCGCGCCGAACATCGACAGCGCCAGGTCGAAGCTGTGGTCGGCCACACCTTGCAGATCGCCGGCGTCGCCGTGCTGAAAGTGCAGGTTGGTCAGCCCCAGCTCTGCCGCGCGGCGCTGGCCTGCTTCGATCAGGTTGCGGGCGATGTCGATGCCCAGCACCTGCGCACCCGCCTGGGCCAGCGGCACGGCGGTGGTGCCATCACCGCAACCCAGATCGAGTGCGCGCAGCGGCGGCCGGATGGCCAGCGATTCGACAACAGCCTCGCCAGATTGGCGCATCAGCGCGGCCAGTTTGGTGAAGTCGCCTTTTTCCCAGAGGGTTTGGTTGGGGGTCATGATGCTGCTCCCCGATGCATCCGTCCGCGTTTCGCCGCTGCCATGCCGACGAACATCAGGCCGGCAAGCCACAGACCGTAGGTTCCCGGCTCAGGCACTGGCACAGCGTCGGCGTAGAACGTACCAGCTGGGATGCCCTCGCCGTTGGAAATTACCAGCGTGCTGACCTGCCCCGCTGACCGAGCCTCAAGGCCCGCAGCGAAGGCGTCGCCCACGCGCAGCGAGAAGGTCGTGCTGCCGATTGCGTAATCCAGGTCCCAGCGCTGCCAGACGCCAGGAACATAGTCGACCCCAGTGTCGTACTGCAGGCCGGCAGAACCACGCGACGTGACATTGCCGGCCCCATCAGTCAGAACGAACGCGCGGATGTTGACGTAGTCTCCATCCGACAGGAAGAGCCGCATGCGGTTGTTGACGCCGTCGTCCGGGACATGGAGCATGAAGGACAGCCGCACCACGTCGCCCGCCACGGCCTGCACTTGCCCCAGCGTGCCGAGCGCATCACCTTGGCTCGACGTCGTGCGGTCTTGTCTCGGGAAGGTGGCGTAGAAGCTGCCTTCGGCGGGCCCCGGTGCAGGCGCAGCGGTCGAATTGATGACACCCACGAGCGGTCCGACGCGAGACCAAGTGCCGACTGACGCCGACAGGCTGCCGGATTCGAAGTTGTCAGCAAACACCACGGTGTTCGAACTGAGGTTGGTGACCGTCACCGCGTGGACGCTCGGGCCGGCGGCTGAAGCCAGCACAAAGCTTGCCATCAGCCCGGTGCGGCCGGCCGCTTGGACCTTGAAATTCAAGATTCGCATGGGTTTCTCCTGTGACGGGCGGTAGATGGTTGCCCTGTCTGGTGTTGAAGCGGATTCAGATTCCGAAGCAGATCACGATCAATTGCCGATACGCAGCAATTGCAGTTTCCCGACCACACGCTTTAAAGTCCTTTTGCGCCGCCCCCCAAGTTCGTCAAATTGAACGACGCCGGCAACGCACAAGGAGGGCGCGATGCCAGACGGGGTTCGCTTTGCCGACTTTGAGTTACGCACGCAGCAGCGCCTGCTGTTGCAGGCGGGGCGGCCGCTGCACATCGGCGGGCGGGCGCTGGACCTGCTGGCCTTGCTGGTGGCACAGCGCCACCGCACCGTCAGCAAGGCCGAACTGATCGACCACTGCTGGCCCGGCCAGGCGGTGGAGCCCAACAATCTGGCGGTGCAGATCTGGGCGCTGCGGCGCCTGCTGGGCAACGCGGTGATAGCCACCGTGCCGGGGCGCGGCTACCGCTTCGTAGCGTCCGTCATGGACGAACCGCTGGCAGCGCCTGCGCCCCCGCCAACCCAGCCGTTGCCCCGGTCAGGCGGGGCGCTGCCCCTATTGCCGCCGATGATCGGCCGCGAGGCCGACCTGCAGCGCCTCCAGGACCAGCTGCAGCAGCACCGGCTCGTCACCCTGCTCGGCCCGCCGGGCGTCGGAAAGACCCGGCTGGCGCAGGCCGTCGTGGCGCATCTGGCCCAGGACGGCGGACAGGCGCTGCTGGTCGATCTGGCCAGGGTGGCCGACGCTGCCCTCGTCGACGCTGCGCTGCGCCAGGCGCTGGGCCTGGCAGACAGTGACCGCGGGCAGACCGACGCCCCCGACTGGCTGGGCTTGCTGGCAGGCCAGCGCCTGCTGCTGGTGCTGGACAACTGCGAGCACCTCAGCGAAGCGGTGGCCCGGCTGGCCGTCACCATGCTGGCCCAGCTGCCCGCGCTGCGCCTGCTGGCCACCAGCCAGCGGCCACTCGGCCTGGCCGTCGAGCAACGCATGCGCCTGCAACCCCTGGTGGTGCACATGGCGACCACGCCCGCCCAGGCGGCGAACAGCCCGGCACTGCAGCTGCTGGTGGCACGCATCCAGGCGCTGGAGCCGGACTTTGAACTCTCCGATGCCGATGCACAGTGCGCCGTCGATCTGTGCCGCCAGCTCGACGGCCTGCCGCTGGCCATCGAGCTGGCGGCTGCGCGGGTGCCCGCACTCGGACTGCGGGGTGTGCAGTTGCGGCTGGACGCACGACTGCAACTGCTCACCCGCAGCGCGGCGCCGCAGCGCCATGCCACCCTGGCCGATGCCCTGGCGTGGAGCGTTTCGCTGTTGCCCGAAGCTGCGCAGGACCTACTGGCTGCGCTAGGTGTCTGCCAGGGGAGCACCGGAATCGACCTGGCCTTGAAGCTGGCCGAGGCCGTGGGCCTGGCCGAGGCGACGGCCTTCGATGGCCTGACGCTGCTGGCCGACCACTCGCTGGTGGTGACCGAGGTGCTTGGCCCTGCACCTCGGCTGCACCTGCTGGAGAGCGTGCGTGCCCATGCCCTGGCCAGTCTGCATGCCCGCGGTCTGCTCGACCGTCTGCGCCAGCAGCATGCCCATGCGGTGTGCGCCCTGCTGGCCGAGAACGGGCTGGCCCGCGAGCGCGGCCAGCTGAGCGACGACCAGACGCTGGCAGGCGTCCGGCTGGCGCTCGACAACATCCGCGCCGCCATGGACTGGGTGCTGGCCGCACCTGATCGCGCGCCGATCGGCCACTCGATCCTGGCCGATGCCTGGCCCGCGATGCTGTTCCTGGGCCTCTACCACGAAGCCGTGGGCTGGATGCTGGCGTTGGCGCCGCAGCTGGATGTCCGCACGCCGCCACGCACGGCGGGATACCTGCTGCTGGGACTGGGCCGGATGGCACTGCGTCTGCCGCAGCCCACGCCGGTGCAGCGGCATGCCTTGCTGCAGCGCAGCCAGGTGCTGATCGACACCTTGTCGCGCAGCGAGTACGCCATGGCCGTGCGGCAGACGCTGGCCCACTCGGCCTGCCAGCTGGGCCAGCCGCAGGTTGCGCTGGACGCCATCGATGCCGCGCTGGCACTGCTACAGCACGGCGACCGCGCCAACCACCGCGCGGTGCTGCTGATCACCCGCGGCATCGCGCTGGCGTTGCTGGGGCGCCAGGCCGAGGCCGAGGCGGCGCCGGCCCAAGCCCTGCCGTTGTGCGTGCCCGAAGGCAACGACGAGTTGTTGTTCCTGCTGCAGTGCGACCTGGCGATGCTGGAGCAACTGCTTGGCCGCCATGCCGCAGCGGCCGGGCGCTGGGGCATGCTGACCGAGGCCGCCACCGCGCGCGGCCTGCACAGCCATGTGGTGGCGCCGCTGTGGGCCGGTCTGCAGGGCAGCCTGCTGGCCCTGGGCGACACCGCACGCGCCCGCACTGCAGCCACCGAGCTCTGGCGCCACATGGCCGCTGTCGGTCAGCCCATGGAAGGCTGCCACCTGCACGCCTGGCTGCTGGCGCGGGAAGGCCGGCCCGAGGCCGCCGCCTGGCTGCTGGGCGCTGGCGACCGCCAATGGCGCGAGGCCGGCGAGATCCGCCTGCTCGGCGAGCCGGCGGCGCGCCGGGCGACGCTGGCCATGTTGCCGACCGACAGCCTCGAACACCGACGTCTGCACGGGCAGACGCTGACGCCCGCCGACGTGGCCGGCTTGCTGTTCGCACAGTCAGCGCACTGAGCCTGCTGCGGCCGGCCGTTCAGGGCAGCCGCCGACCACCGGCCGCCGGTGGGGCGCTGTCAGAACAGCAGCGCCACGCCGGTCTTCTGCTGCAGTTCCTCGGCCGTCACGCCGGCTGCCAGTTCCACCACCTTCAGCCCGGCCGGTGTCACGTCCAGCACGGCCAGGTCGGTGATGATGCGGTTGACCACGCCCAGGCCGGTCAGCGGCAAGTTGCATTCGGGCAGGATCTTCAGGTCGATGCTGCCGTCCTTCTTCTTGGCCACGTGCTCCATCAGCACCAGCACCCGGGCCACGCCGGCCACCAGGTCCATGGCGCCGCCCATGCCCTTGACCATCTTGCCGGGGATCATCCAGTTGGCCAGGTCGCCCTTGGCGCTGACCTGCATCGCGCCCAGGATGCTCAGGTTGATCTTGCCGCCGCGGATCATCGCAAAGCTGTCGTGGCTGCCGAAGATGCTGCTGCCGGGGATGGTGGTCACGGTCTGCTTGCCGGCGTTGATCAAGTCGGCGTCGACTTCGCTTTCATCCGGAAAGGCGCCGATGCCCAGCATGCCGTTCTCGCTCTGCAGCCAGACCTCGATGTCAGGCGCCACAAAGTTGGCCACCAGCGTGGGCAGGCCGATACCGAGGTTGACATAGAAGCCGTCCTGCAGCTCTTGTGCGGCGCGCGCCGCCATCTGATCGTGGGTCCAGGCCATGGTCAGACTCCTTTGGGGTTTTGCTTGGTGGTGCGCTTTTCGATGCGCTTCTCGGGCGTGGCATTCAGCACCAGCCGGCTGACGTAGACGCCAGGCAGGTGGATGGCGTCCGGGTCCAGGCTGCCGGTCTCGACGATTTCTTCCACTTCCACCACACTGATCTTGCCGGCCATGATCACCGCCGGGTTGAAGTTGCGCGCCGTGCGGCGGAACACCAGGTTGCCGCTCTTGTCGGCCTTCCAGGCCTTGCCCAATGCCACATCGGGCACCAGGCTGCGTTCCATCACATAGGTGTGGCCGTCAAATTCACGCAGCTCCTTGCCCTCGGCCACCAGCGTGCCCACGCCGGTGCGGGTGAAGAAGGCCGGAATGCCGGCGCCGCCCGCGCGCAGCTTTTCGGCCAGCGTGCCCTGGGGCGTGAATTCCAGCGCCAGCTCGCCCGCCAGGTATTGGCGCTCGAATTCCTTGTTCTCGCCGACATAGCTGCTGATCATCTTGCTGATCTGGCGTGTCTCCAGCAGCTTGCCCAGGCCGAAACCGTCGACCCCGGCGTTGTTGCTGATGACGCTGAGGTTCTTCTTGCCGGAATCGCGCAGCGCGTCGATCAGCGCCTCCGGGATGCCGCACAGGCCGAAGCCACCGACCGCCAGCAACTGGCCGTCGTGCACGATGTCGGCCAGTGCCGCCGCTGCACTGGGAAAGATCTTGTTCATGGAGAGCGCCCTTGGGTTGGAAGCTGGCTGGGGGACCGATGTAAAAACCAGGCCGCAGCGTACTACCTAAGCCATTAGGTAGGGGTTACGTAAAATTGCCTAAAGCATCTCCAGGAGACCGTCCCATGGCCGCTGAACCCCTGCTGGACCTGGCCGCGCTGCAGACCATGCTGACCGAGCTGGTGGCGCCCTGGGTCACCCAGTTGCAATTGCGGGTGCTGGAAGCCCGCCCCGGCGAGGTGGTGCTGGCCTTGCCGATCGTGCCGCTGCAGGTGCATGTGGGTGGCGTGCTGTGCGGCCAGGCGGTGATGGCGGCCGCCGACACGGCCATGATCCTGGCGATCGCCAGCCAGCTGGGCGGCTTCCAGCCGATGACCACAGTGCAGCTGCAGACCAGCTTTCTGCGCCCGATCCCTGGCAGCCGCACCGACCCGGCTGGCGAGGCCCGGGTGCTGGGCCGGGTGCTGCGCCTGGGCCGCAATCTGGTGTTCGGCGAGATCGAGGTGCAAGACGCCCGACGGCAAGCTGGCGGCGCATGCCACCACCACCTACGCCCTGCTGTGAGCACCGCAGCCGCGTTGGCGCTGGACTACCGCACCGCCTTCGACCTGGCGCCCATCGGCCTGGTGCTGAGCCGCCAGCGCCAGATCGTCGACTGCAACCAGCAGTTGCTGGCGATGTTCGGCGCGCAGCGCAGCCAGCTGCTGGGCCGCAGCTTCGAGGTGCTGTACCCCACGGCCGACGAGTTCGAGCGCACCGGCGCGCGCATCGTGGCCAGCCTGGACGCCCAGGGCTGGTATGCCGACGACCGGGTGATGAAGCGCCTGGCGGGTGCCCGTGGCGGCGAGTTGTTCTGGTGCCATGTCAGTGGCCGCGCACTGGACCCGACGCAGCCGCATGCCGCCGGCATCTGGTCGTTTGAAGACCTGTCGGCCAAGCGCAAGCTGAAGGTGGACTTCACCGCCCGCGAACGCGAAATCGCCGCGCTGCTGATCGACGGCCTCACCAGCAAGCTGATCGGCAAGCGCCTGGCCATCAGCCCGCGCACCGTGGACGTGTACCGGGCGCGCCTGATGCGCAAGCTGGGCGCCGCGACAACGGCAGAGCTGGTGAACAAGCTGCTCGCCGGCTGAAGCCTTACTGCTGGACAGGTGGATTTGGGCGGCGGTTTCGGGCTCTGAGCTGTCTTTGGGCTGTTGTTGTTTGACGCCTTGCCGGGCGTCGCCGGTGCGTTGCAGCCCGCCGGGTCCCGCCCCGGCTGGCGGGTACCTTTCTTGTCCGGGCGACAAGAAAGGCACCAAAGAAACGCCTGCCAAACTGGGCGTACACCACCGCGTGCTTGCAAGGGACCGGGCGCTGCGCCTCGCCTGTCCGGCTCGAACACCTTGCTATAGACGACCGCAGTCGCTTGGGCGCTGGTGAGGCTCAGCAGACCGCCATCTGAACACCTTGCCGCATGCCATGCGTGCCTGGCCGGGGTCTGCGCCTCACAGCCCTGACCGGGGTGGCACGGCCGTGGAATGTGCCGCACTGCTTCCGGCTGACGCTGTTCGAGCCGGACAGGCGAGTCGCAGCGTCTGGGTCCAGACAAGCGCGGGGTGTCGATCGCGCAGTTTGGAAAGCGCGTTTTGGGCCAGCCTTTTGGCGCGACAAAAGGCTGGTCGCCTGCCGGGGCGAGACCCGGCGCGCTGCACCGCACCGGCGAAGCCTTCGGAAAACCGCTTCAGCACAAGGGCAGCAACGAGCCCAGACCCGACCACCCACCGCTCAGAACTTGTTCGGCCCCATGTAGCCGAACAGGAAGCCAGCCACCTTGCGCATCTGGATCTCTTCCGAGCCCTCGGTGATGCGGTAGCGGCGGTGGTGGCGGTAGATGTGCTCGAAGGGCTTGTGGCGGCTGTAGCCGATGCCGCCGTGCACCTGCATGGCGCGGTCGGCCGCCTCGCACACCAGGCGGTTGGCCCAGTAGTTGCACATCGACACCTTGTCGCTGAGCTTCTTCTCCACCTCGGGGTGCGGCATCTGGTCCATCTCCCAGGCGGTCTTGCGGATCAGCAGGCGCAGCATCTCCACCTGGGTGGCCAGTTCCACCAGCGGGAACTGGATGCCCTGGTTGCGCGCCAGCTCTTCGCCGAAGGGTTTGCGCTCGCGCGCGTACTTCACGCTCTCGGCCACGCAAAAGGCCGCTGCACCCAGGCTGCTGGCGGCCTGGCGGATGCGGTTTTCGTGCACAAAGCTCTGCGCCAGCGGCAGGCCGCGGCCTTCTTCGCCGAACATGGCCGTCGGCCGGCACCCACACATTGGTGAAGCTCACCCGCGGGTGGTCGGTGGGCATGTTGAAGGTCCAGAGGTATTCCTCGATCTTCACGCCCGGGGTGTCGGCAGGGCGTCAGGAAGCAGGTGATGCCGCGTGCATCGCCCGCCTTGCCGCTGGTGCGGGCAAACAGCGCGCAGTGGGTGGCGGTGTGCATGCCGGTGGTCCACATCTTCTCGCCGTTGATCAGCCAGCCGTCCACGCCGTTGCGCACCTCGCGCACCGCCGTGGTCTCCATGTGGGTGGCGTCACTGCCGTGGTTGGGTTCGGTCAGGCCGAAGGTGATGCGGGTCTTGAAGGCCAGCTGGCCGCTGATGAACTGCTCTTTCTGTGCCGGGGTGCCGAAGTCGCGCAGCATCACGATGATGGGGAAGTTGCCCACCACCGAATGCTCGTTCTGCAGGTCGTTGAACAGGCCCAGGCCCTTGCTGGCGAGGTGGTCGCGGATCACGCTCATCCACAGGTTGCCGATCTCCTGGCCGCCGAATTCCTTGGGCAGGCGACATGCGGTAGAAGCCGGCCTTGTCGGCGATCTTCTTGGCCTGCTGCAGCAGCGCCTCCCACTCGGGCCGCGGCAGGCCCTGGTTGTCGAAGTCGGTGCGCGCCCATTCACGGCGGTGGTCGAAGAAGCGCTCGTTGTCGTCCTGCGCCTGCAGCGGCTTGATCTCCTGGTCGATGAACCGGTCGATGTTCTTCAGCAGCTCGCTGAGCTCCGGGGGGATGTTGAAGTCCATGGTGTCTCACTCCTGGGGAGGTTGGTCGGGTGCCGCGCGCAGTGCCAGGGCGCGGCGGTAGGGGGCATAGGCCGGCTGGTCGATCGCCAGCTTGTCGAGGGTGCTGGCCCACAGGTGGGCACGCAAACCGGGGTCCTGGTCGTCGATGGCGCCGCTGCGGATGGCCAGGGCCAGTTCGGCCGACAAGGCATCAGCCTCGCCGCCATGTTGCAGCAAGGCCTGCAGCCGGTCGGCCGCTGCGGCGTCGGCTGCCGGCCCCAGGCGCAGTTCGCGCGCCACCAGGTCCAGCGCATTGGCGGCCACGCGGGCCTGGAAGGCGGCCGACCCCTGCAGTTGCGGCTGCAGCACATCCCGCAACAAGCGGGCCACGGCGTCCAGCAGCGCGGGGCCGCGGGGGTGGTCAAGCATGGGCCATCTCGATCTTCATTCGGTGCATGCCCCTGCGCAGGCAGTCGGCTGCCCCCAGCGGGGGCGGCCGCCAGGCTGCAGGGCGTGGTCATCTCAAGCACAGGCATCGGCCGAATCCAGCAGGCGCAGCAGGTCGATCTGGTTTTCCGACACCCGCCTGGCGATCATGGCGCGCTCGACCGTGGGGTCGCGCCCGCTTTCAAACCAGTCCCGCATGCCGGCACAGCCCAGGCCCCAGCGCAGGCTGCCGGCGGCTTGCCACCAGCGCACCCGCTCGGCGTCCACCGGCGCACCCGTGGTGGCCTGCCAGGCGGCAAACAGCGCACTGCGCTGGCCCAGGCCGGCCACCGGCTGGGTGATCTGGCCGAAGCGCCAGGGCGGCAGGCACAGCCAGGCCAGGTCTTCGGCCGGGTCGCCGAGGTGGGCAATTTCCCAGTCCAGCACGGCGCGCAGGCCGCCGTCGGCGCCCGGCCCGACGATCACATTGCCGAGGCGGTAGTCGCCGTGCACCAGACACAGCGCAGCAGGCTCGGCGGGCAGGTGGCGCTGCAGCCAGCGCAGCGCAAATTCAAACACCGGGTCGGCTTGCGGCAGTGCCGCGCAGCGGCGCTGCAGCGCGGCCAGGGTGGCGGCGGTGCTGCGCACCGGCAGCGTTGGCAAGCCGGCCAACGGCCGGGTGTGCAGCAGGCCGGCCGCCCGGCCCAGCTGCTGCACCAGCACCCCACGCGCGCCGGCAAAGGCAGCATCCCGCAAGATCTTGCGGGCGATGGTTTCGCCGGGGATGCGCGTCATGATGAAGCCCTCGCCCAGGCCATCGTCGGGCTGCAGCGTGTGCAGCACCTCGGCCACCGGCACGCCACTGCCGGCCAGCGCGCGCACCAGTTCGGCTTCCAGCGGCAGGCTGAGGGATTCCTGGCCACGCAGGCCGCCGGGCGAGCGGCGCAGGATCAGCGGGTGGCTGAAGCCAGGGGCGCCACCACCGCTGCCACCGGCCACCGCATCGAATGCCCAGGTCTGCAGCGTGGCACCGGCTGACAAGCGCTGCAAGCCGCTGCAGCGCCGGGCCTGCGGCAACAGGCGCGGCAGCAGCGCGTCCAGCCCGGCCTGCAGCGCCTGCAGCTCTGCCGTCATGGTGTGGTCCACCAGGGGTATTGCGGTGGCATGTCGGTCGACACCTGGCCCGGAAACCGCGCCGGGCGCTTGTCGATGAAGGCGGCCACACCTTCGCGCACATCCGGCCCGGCGCCCAGGTGCAGGTTGATGGCGGTGTCGACCTTCAGCAGGCCCCAGGGCGCCGGCTCGGCCGAAAAGCGCCACAGCAGCGCCCGGGTGACGGCGGTGGCCACCGGTGCGGTGTGGTCGGCGATTTCGCGGGCGATCTCCAGGGCCTTGGGCAGCAGGGCCTCGGGCGCCAGCGGTTCTTCGATCAGGCCGCCGCGCGCTGCCTCGGTGGCGTCGAACACCCGGCCGCTGTAACACCAGCGCAGCGCCTGCGGCAGGCCGACGATGCGCGGCAGGAACCAGGCGCTGGCGGCCTCGGGCACCAGGCCACGGCGGGTGAACACGCAGCCGAAGCGTGCGCCGGTGGCGCCCAGGCGGATGTCCATCGGCAGCGTCATGGTCAGGCCCACGCCGACTGCCGCGCCGTTGATGGCGGCGATGCTGGGCTTGCGGCAATTGAAGATGGCCTCGATGAATCCACCGTCCTGCCGCGGCTGGCCGCCGCTGGGCTGGCCGAACAACTTGTCGGCGTCGCCAAAGCTGTCGGCACCGGCCGAGATGTCGGCGCCGGCGCAAAAGGCCCGGCCCGCGCCGGTGACGATGACCACCCGCACGGCGTCGTCCAGATCGGCGGCCTGGAAGGCGGCGGTCAGCTCGCGGCCCATCTGCGCGGTGTAGGCATTGAGCTTGTCGGGCCGGTTCAAGGTCAGCGTGAGCACACCCGCGTCCAGCGTGCGGCTGATCTGCGGCGGTGCGGTGTCTTGGACGGGATGCATCAACGCGTGGGTCTCCGTGCGTGTCAAGGCGGGTCGCCAGCTGCGGGCCGCAGGCTGCGGTCACGCTGCCCGCCCCGGCGGCTGCGTTGCATCATCCAGCCGGGGGCCGGCCACCTGATGTCTCGTGAGCGACGGAAGTGCACGCCGGCCGCGCCGCACACTGGCACAGGCGCCAGGCGCCGCATCTGCCCCGAGGACCCCCATGGACTTTGACTTCTCGCCCGACCAGCAACAGCTGAAGGAACAAGCCCGCCGCTATCTGGCGGACCATTGCAGCAGCCAGGCGGTGCGTGCCGTGCTGGACGGCCCGCAAAGCCACGACGCCGCGCTGTGGAAGGGCCTGGGCGACACAGGGCTACCTGGGCGCAGCCATCCCCGACGACCTGGGCGGCAGCGGCGCCGGCATGTTGGAGCTGTGCGTGATCGCCGAAGAACTGGGTCGCGCGGTGGCACCGGTGCCGTTTTCCAGCTCGATCGGCCTGGCTGCCGACCTGCTGCAACGCGCCGGCAGCGCCGCCCAGCAGCAGCGCTGGCTGCCCGGCCTGGCCAGCGGCGCCACCATCGGCACGCTGGCGCTGGCCGAACAGCCTGGCCGGGTCCAGGCGGGCCGCATTGCCAGCCGCGTGCAGCAGGGCAGGCTCAGCGGCTGCAAGCGGCCGGTGGCCGACGGCGACATCGCCGACATCGCCATCGTGGCCACCCGCGATGGCGCGGGCGACGCCCTGTCGCTGCACATCGTCGACCTGGCATCGGCCGGCGTGCAGCGCACGCCGCTGGCCAGCATCGACCCCACCCGCAGCCAGGCGCAGATCGACTTCAGCGCCGCCGAGGCCGAGCCGCTGGGCGCTGCCGGCGCCGGTGCGGCGCTGCTGGCCACCGCGCTGGACCGGGCAGCGGTGCTGATGGCCTTCGAGCAGGTGGGCGGCGCCGACAAGGCGCTGCAGACCGCCTGCGACTACGCGCAGGAGCGCTTTGCCTTCGGCCGGCCGATCGGCAGCCTGCAGGCCATCAAGCACATGCTGGCCGACATGTATGTGTCGGCCACGCTGGCGCGCAGCAATGCCTACTACGGCGCCTGGGCACTGAGCACCGGCGCGCCCGAGCTGGCCGAAGCCGCCGCCACTGCCCGGGTCAGCGCCACCCAGGCCTACCTGCATTGCGCCCGCAACAACATCCAGGTGCATGGCGGCATGGGCTTCACCTGGGCCTTTGATTGCCACCTGCACTACCGCCGCGCCAACGCTGCTGGCGCTGGCGCTGGGCAGCCTGCAGCGAGTGGGAAGACCGGCTGGTCGGCCACCTGGTGCACAAGCGCGCGGCCTGAGCCACGCCCCACCAACCCCCGCACAGCCACACGCCCACATTCCGCGCAAGGACACCTCCATGAACTTCGACGACACCCCGCAGGAAGCCGCCTTCCGCGCCGAGGCCCGCGCCTGGATCCAGGCCCATGCCCCCAAGCACCTGCACGACCAGCTGGCCCAAGCAGGCTACGGCCAGCGCGCTTTGCAGCACGGCGACGTGCTGGCCGAAAGCAAGGCCTGGCAGAAGAAAAAACGCGACGCCGGCTGGGCCTGCCTGCACTGGCCCAAGGAATTTGGCGGCCGCGGCGCCAGCCCGATCGAGCGCGTCATCTGGCAGCAGGAAGAAGGCGTCTACGGCAAGCTGGCCGGCATGTTCATCATCGGCCAGGGCATGATCGCGCCCACCCTGATGGCCTTTGCCGCCGAGCAGCACAAGCAGCGCTACCTGCCGCCACTGGCGTCGGGTGAAGAAGTCTGGTGCCAGCTGTTCTCCGAGCCGGTGGCCGGCTCCGATCTGGCCGGCCTGCGCACCAAGGCCGAGCGCCGCAGCGGCCCCGACGGCGACGACTGGCTGGTCAACGGCCAGAAGATCTGGACCAGCGGCGCGCAGCACAGCGACTACGGCATGATCCTGACGCGCACCGACCCCAACGTGGTCAAGCACGACGGCCTGACCATGTTCTTCTTCGACATGAAGAGCCCGGGCGTGGAGGTGCGGCCGATCAAGCAGGTCAACGGCCAGTCCGACTTCAACGAGGTGTTCTTCACCGACCTGCGCATCCCCGACCACCAGCGCCTGGGCGATGTGGGCAAGGGCTGGAAGGTGTCGCTGACCACGCTGATGAACGAGCGCCTGTCGATCGGCGCGGGCATGCCCACCGGCTTCCCGGAATTGCTGGATTTCTGCTGCGAATTCGACACCGGCCATGGTCTGGCGGTGGACGACCCGGCCGTGCGCAGCCAGCTGGCGCAGTGGGCGGTGCGCACCAGCGGGCTGAAGTACACGGCCTACCGCAGCATCTCGGCGCTGAGCCGCGGCGAGATTCCCGGGCCGGAGAATTCCATCGGCAAGCTGGTGGCCGGCAGCATGCTGCAGGAGATCGCCGCGTTTGCCATGGACCTGCAAGGCGCGTCGGGCGTGCTGGCGGGTGCAGCGCAGACCAGCGCGGCAGCGCGCTTCCAGGCCATGCTGCTGCGCTCACCGGCCACCCGCATCGAAGGCGGCACCGACGAGATCCTGCGCAACATCATTGCCGAGCGGGTGCTGGGGCTGCCGGCCGACATGCGCGCCGACCGGGGCATGCCCTTCAACCAGATTCCGGTGCGCACGGCACGCTGAGGGCCGGGCGCGGGCGCGCTTGCCGCTGCAGCTGCAGCGTCAGGCGGGCGCCGAATCGCCAGGGGTGGCGTCGATGCCCAGCTCACCCGCCATGCGCAGCACCAGGGCCCGCAAGGCCACCAGTTCAGCGCCCTGGCGTGACAACTCGGCCTTCAGCGCCACCAGTTCGCCCACGCTGATGGCATCGGCATCGCTGCCACCGCCGTCGGCGGCGCGCTCGGCGGTCATCTGCACCTCGCCACACAGCAGATGGGCCCAGCGCGGCTCGCGCGCGCCGGGGGCGCGGGGCAGCAGCAGCGCCCGCGGCGGAAAGCGGTCGGCCAGCTCGTTCAGCACCGCTTCCACGCTGGCGATGTCGGCAAAGCGGTGCAGGCGCTCGGCATTGGCACGCAATTCGGCCAGTGTCTGCGGCCCACGCAGCATCAGTGCCGCCAGCAAGGCGGCAGCGGCGGTGGGCACATTCAGCCCGCGCGCAGCGTTGTGCTCGTACTTGCTGACCCGCCCGCCGCTGGTCTCGAACACCAGGCTCTGGCTCTTCAGCCCGTCGATGGCGGCCAGCACATCGGATTCACTGGCATTGAGCACCGGGTCACGGGCGGTCTTCTGGTTGCAGCCGGCCACCAGGCTGTTCAGGCTCAACGGGTAGGTGTCGGGCACGGTGGCATGCTTTTCCACCAGCACGCCCAGCACGCGGGCTTCCAGGGGCGTCAGGGCGCGGGCCATGCAGCAGCCGCCTGCTCAAACGCCAAAGCCATCGTCGGCAGACAGGATGGCGCCGTTGATGAAATGGCTCTCGTTGGCGCACAGCATCATCAGCGCGGCATCCAGGTCGGCAGGCTTGCCGACACGCTTGCGCGGCGTCATGTTCATCAGCTTCTGGCCGGCCTCGGTCTGCCAGTGGTGGTGGTTGATCTCGGTGTCGATGTAGCCCGGGCACAGCGCATTGACGTTGATGCCGAACTTGCCCCATTCCAGCGCCATCGCCCGGGTCATGTGGATCACCGCCGCCTTGCTCATGCAGTACACGCCGATCTGGCTCAGCACCTTCATGCCGGCCATCGACGCCACGTTGACGATGCGCCCGCCGGTGAAGGTGCCGGGCGCGGCGCCGCGGCTGCGGGCGATCATGCGCTTGGCCACCTCCTGCGCCACGAAGAACGCGCCGCGGGTGTTGGTGCCCATCACATAGTCGTAGTCGTCCGGGCTCACGTCCACCAGCTTCTGCGTGGTGCTGACACGCCGCTGTTGTTGACCAGGATGTCGATGGTGCCCATCTCGGTCTCGGCATGCGCCACCGCCGACTTGATGCTGTCGGGGTCGGTCACGTCCAGCTCGACCACATGGGCGTCGCCGCCCTGGGATTCGATCTCGGCACGCAGGGTCTTGAGCCGCTCGATGCGCCGGGCCGCCAGCACCACGGCCGCGCCCGACTGGCTGAGCGTGCGGGCGAAGTGCGCACCCAGGCCGCTGGATGCGCCGGTGACAAAGGCCACGCGGCCGGAAAGATCGATGTTGTAGCTCATGGTGGATGCCCCGTCGGCAGCAGCCGGACAGCGGTGGAAAAAAGGTGGACAGGCCGTGCACCGGCCCCGGTGCGGCGCTGGTGCACAACAACTGCGGCAAGGCCGCTTCAATCTGCAAACCACAGCCTGAAAACCAGGCCCTGAAATTCACGGTTCGAAATTCACGATAGCACGCCCGCTTGCGGCGACAGGCGCTGCAGCGCAGCCCCGCCGCCGCAGGCCAAGCCTACTGCAAGCCCGCCGCCGCCATGCCCGGAACTGCCTGGCAAAACGGCCACCGGCCGACGTGTGCAGCCCGGGCTGTGCCGGGCAAACCAAGGAAAAGCACGACCGTGCTTTTTTGCGCTGTCGCTGGGTAGAATGCCGGCTGTTGCCCCAGCCGGACCTCCGGCGGCGGGCCAGACCCCAACAGACAGGAAGACCGGGATGACACCGCAGGAAATCTTGGCCCAGTTCGGCCCGCGTGAAGCCATGGAATACGACGTGGTGATCGTCGGTGGTGGCCCCGGTGGCATGGCCACCGCCATCCGCCTGAAACAGGTGGCCGCCACCCAGGGCCGCGAGATCTCGGTGGTGGTGCTCGAGAAGGGCAGTGAACCGGGCGCGCACATCCTGTCGGGCGCGGTGATGGACCCGATCGCCATCAACGAGCTGATCCCCAACTGGCGCGACCTGGGTGCCCCGCTGCACCAGCCGGTGACCGGCGACTTGCTGCTGCAGCTGACCGAAGACGGCACCGCCACCATCCCCGACTGGCTGATGCCCACCTGCTTCCACAACGAAGGCAACTACGTCATCAGCCTGGGTGCGGTCACCAAGTGGCTGGGCGAGCAGGCCGAAGGCCTGGGCGTGGAGGTGTTTCCCGGCTTCACCGGTGCCGAGGTGCTGTACGACGACCAGGGCCGGGTGCGCGGCGTGGCCACCGGCAACCTGGGCCTGGGCAAGGACGGCGAGCCCACCGACAACTTCCAGCTCGGCATGGAACTGGTGGGCAAGTACACCATCTTTGCCGAGGGTGCCCGCGGCCACCTGGGCAAGCAGCTGATCGCCAAGTACAAGCTCGACGAAGGCCGTGATCCGCAGAGCTTTGCCATCGGCATCAAGGAACTGTGGGAAGTGCCGCCCGAGAAAGCCCAGCCCGGCCTGGTGGTGCACACCAGCGGCTGGCCGATCGACGACGGCAGCTTCGGCGGCGGCTTTCTCTACCACCTGGAAGGCAACAAGGTGACGCTGGGCTATGTGCTGGGGCTGGACTACCAGAACCCCTGGATGAGCCCGTTCGAAGAAATGCAGCGCTGGAAGACCCACCACGCCATCCGCGCCCACATCGAAGGTGGCAAGCGCATCAGCTATGGCGCACGCGCCATCAACAACGGCGGCCTGCAAAGCATGCCCAAGCTGGTGTTCCCGGGGGGCGCGCTGATCGGCTGCGACGCCGGCATGCTGAACGCCGCGCGCATCAAGGGCAGCCATGCCGCCATCAAGACCGGCATGCTGGCTGCCGAGGCCGTGGCCGACGCCCTGGCCGCCGGCCGCAGCCATGACGAATTGAGCGCCTACCCGGAAGCCTTCGAGAAGAGCTGGCTGCATGCCGAGCTGAAGCAGACACGCAACTTCAAGCCCTGGTTCAAGAAGGGCCAGATGGTCGGCACCCTGATGACCGGCATCGAGCAATGGCTGATGCCCAAGCTGAACTGGGTGCCGCCCTGGACCATCCACAGCAGCGTGCCCGACCACGAAAAGCTCAAGCCGGCGGCAGAGTGCAAGCCCATCGTCTACCCCAAGCCCGACGGCAAGCTCACCTTCGACCGGCTGAGCTCGGTGTTCGTCAGCAACACCAACCATGAAGAAAACCAGCCCGCGCACCTGACGCTTGAAAGATGCCAGCGTGCCGGTGAACATCAACCTGGCCACCTATGCCGGGCCCGAAAGCCGCTACTGCCCGGCCGGCGTGTACGAGTTCATCAAGGCCGATGACGGCAGCGACCGCCTGCAGATCAACGCGCAGAACTGCGTGCACTGCAAGACCTGCGACATCAAGGACCCGACGCAGAACATCGTCTGGGTCACACCGGAAGGCGGCGGCGGGCCCAACTACGCCGGCATGTAAGCGCAGGGCGACCAGCGGGCCAGTCGACGGGCGGGCCGGGCCGGCCTGCGGCGTGCAGGCCATGAACAGCGTGGCTTTCCAGCCGGTGATGGCGGCTTGATGCATTCCGGCGGCGTCAACAATCCAGCCAGATCATGAAAGCGCCAAGCCTCCACGAGCTGACGGCACGCGTGGTGGCCTGGCACAACCGCCACCCGCTGGCACGCCGCATCGACGCCACGCAGGTGCACAGCATCGGCGCCGTGCGCCTGCCGTTTGCCAGCGCCACGGCCTGGGGCAGTGCCGGGGCGGCTGCAGCAGACGGCAGCGCGACAAACCCGCCGGCTGCAGCGGCGGCGGCGCCAGCAGCGGCACCCGCAGCAGCGACACCCCAGGGCCCCAGCCTGGCCGACGCCCTGGCCCAGCGCAGTGCACGCCAGCAGGCGGCAGGCGCCAACAGCCCAGAGCCCGCCGGACTGCACGACGCCGACATGGCCTTGCTGGACAGCAGCAGCACCGCAGGGGCTGGTGCGGCCGACATCGACCTGGACCTCGGCGACGCAGCAACGCCTTCTGCCGCCGCAGAGACCGCTGACACCGCTGACACCGCCAGCGCCCAGCCTGGCGAGCCGGATGGCGACCAGCACAGCGACCCCGACGGCGGCCCAGACGGCGCCCTGGCCAGCGACGCGGCTGCACAGGCATCGGATGTGGACGACGGCGACGACGGTGAAGCCGCGCTGGTGATCCCGCTGCTCGATGGCGACGACAGCACGGCGCTCACCCCCAACACCGACACCGACCCCGTCCAGCCGCCGCAGGCACCAGACGCGGCCGACACGCCGGGCCAGCGCGCTACGCCCCTGTCTGCGGACCCCACGTTGGACCCATCTGCGGACCCGCTGCAGGCGCCGGACGACAGCGTCTACCCACCCCCCCATGGCGTGGTGCCGGCGTCGTCGTTGGCGCGGGCGGTCGAGCGCCGGGCTGCGGCCCGCCAGGCCCAGGGTCTGCACGGTTCCGATGACGGCGCCGCGTTTGCCGACGTCAGCGACCTCGCCGGCCCGGACACCGCAGCGCCGGCAGCCAGCGGCTGGCGCCGCCTGCTGGCCGCGCTGCGCAGCGCCTGGACCGGCCGGCAGGCCGGCATGCCACCACTGCGTGCCGCCTTCAGCCGTGAATTCATCTGGCCGCTGTGGCCGGGCCAGGTGGCCCGCTGGGCACAGCGCCACGGTGCGCCCCAAGCGCTGGCGCCGGCCGACTGGCCACGGCGCAGCATCGCAGCCGACCGCAACCGGCTGGCCCGGCTGCGCCAGAAAGGCCTGGCGCATGACGTGCCACTGCATGTGCTGACGGCGGCGATCGGCGTCGGCGACCGGCGTCTGCGGGTGCTGGTGGGCGCCGACGGCAGCATCCTGGGCCCACGGGCCTTCCACCCCAGCCGCGTGGGCGCCGTCTGCACGGTGCTGGCCATCGGCCTGGTGGGCCTGGGCTGGGGCCTGCGGCCACTGACGGGGCTGCAGCACAGCGACGACGCCGCCGCGCTGGCCGCTCTGGCGGCCTCGGCCGCATCGGCACCATTGGCACCATTGGCACCATTGGCGGCAGCGTCGGCAGCCGACGCTGGCGCATCGGCCGCCCAGCTGGCACACGCTGCCAGTGCCGGCGCGTCAGCGGCCGAGTCAGCGGCCAGCCAGGCTGAAGACTACGCACAAGCCCTGGCGCAGGCCGACGCCCAGTCAGCGGCTGCCGATGCCGCCGCAGCCGCAGCCGGGCCCGCCGCATCTGCTGCAACGGATAGGGCGGCCGAGGCCAGCACGCTGGCAGCGTTGGCCAAGCCCGCAGCGCGGGTTGCAACGGCCGCAGCCTCGGGCCCGGCGCCAGACATCCCGGCGGCCACCGGCGCCGAGGCTGCATCCCAGCCGCCGGCCAGCATCCGCCCTGTGCTGTCCGACGAAGCCCGCCAGGCCGCGCGCCTGGAGTCGGCCCGCCTGCGCGGCCAGCCAATCGCTGCAGCCGCGCCACCGGCCGCCGATGCTGCCGCGCTGCTGCAAGGCCCGGTCTATGCGGTGGTGAGCCTGGCCAGCCCACAGCGCGAAACCGCAGCCAGCAACCTGCTCAAGATGAAGTCCGCCGCCAGCCGCCTGGACGGCACCGCGCCTGACCATGGTGAACTGCTGCAGAGCCAGGGCCAGTGGCGGGCGGCCTGGTGGCCGTTCACCAGCCTGGTCGACGCCGAGCGCGCCCGGGTGCTGCTGGCCGGCCGCGGGGTCAAGGCTGAAGTGGTCGAGTTCTGATCCGGTGCTGCCAAGCGCCGGCCTGGCTCAGCGCCGGCGCAGCCCCAGCCACATCACCGTGGCCACCACCAGCAAGCCGCCCGCCACCTGCACCAGGGCGATGCGCTGGCCCAGCAGCGCCCAGGCCAGCACCAGGGCGAACACCGGCTCCACATTCATGATGGCCGAGTTGCCCACCACACCCAGGCGCGGCAGCACGGTGAACATGATGGTGAAGGCCGTGCCATAGAGCAAGGTCAGCGCCGCCAGGCCGACCCAGCCGGCCGCGGCGTCGGGCAACTGCGGCCCGCCCTGCCAGGCCACGCCGGCGGCGGCCAGCAGGCCCACCTGGGCCATGGTCAGCGCGGTGCGCAGGCGGCCGTCCAGGTCGGCCGCCTCATGCTGGGTCAGCACCAGCACCATGCCGAAGGTGGCGGCGGCTGTCAGCGCAAAGCCCACGCCCACGCCGATCTGCGCCCATTGGGCCGACGCACCCAGGCCGGACGCAGCGCCAAACACATCCAGCGCCAGGGCCAGGCCCAGCAGCATCACCGGCATGGCACGCAGCACCCGCGGCTCGGGCCGGTGCTGGTAGACCAGCCGCGCCCACAGCGCCGTCCACAGCGGGTAGGTGTTGAAGGCCAGCAGGGCCAGCGCCACCGGCAGCCGCGCCACCGACGCATACAGGCACAGGCTCTGCACGGCCACCAGCACGCCGATCACCGGCATGGCGCGCAGGTGGCGCGGCTGCAAAGCCAGGCGCACACCGGTGGCCAGCACCAGCGCACCCACCACCAGCGCGGTGACACCGCTGCGGAACATCACCGCCGTTGCCACATCGACGCCATGGTTGAAGGCCACCCGCGCGGCCACATGGTTGGCGCCCATCATCAGCGCGATCAGCAGCAGCGTGGCAAAGGCCGTGCCCGACAGGGCGGCAGTGGGTGGACGGGCGCTGGACATGGCCGGATTGTCACGGCCGGCCGGTGTGCCCCCAGGCTGCAGGATTGCCGACGCCGTGGGCGGCCAGCGCCGCCGCATCCGGTTTCAGCGCTGTTTCAGCGCTGCTTCAATGCCGCCGCGCGGGCGGCTTTCGATTCATCGCTGGCACCGGCCAACATCAGCTGGTCCAGGCCCATGTGGCCGGCCGCCAGGTGGCCGGCGGTGGCCACGGCATTGACGGTGGCCTTGCTCATGCGCACTGCCGCCGCCGGCATGGCCAGCACCTGCTGCGCCAGGGTGGTGGCCTGGGCCAGGGCACCACCTGGCGCGCTGACATGGTCGACCAGGCCCATGGCCAGGGCGTCGGCCGCGCCCAGGCGCTCACACAGGATGGTCAGCCGCTTGGCACGCGCCGGGCCGACCAGGCTGGTCAGCCGGGGGATGGCGCCCCAGGTCAGCGGGATGCCCAGCGCCACCTCGGGCAGCGAGACAAAGGCGTCGCTGGCGATCACCCGCCAGTCGCAGGCCACGGCCAGCGCCAGGCCACCGCCCACCGCATAACCCTCGATGGCGACGATGCTGACCTGCGGCAGCTCTTCCCAGGCCTTGCACAGCCGCCAGCCGACACCGGCGATGGCCCGCCGCTCAACCAGCGACAAGGACGCATCGGCCCAGCCGGCGCTGTCTTTCAGATCGGCACCGGCGGTGAAGCAGGTGGCGTCGCCGGTGAGCAGCACCGCGTCGATGTCGCTGCGTTCGGCCAGCGCCTGGGCGACGGCGGTCAGTTCGCGCATCAGCGCCACGCTCATGGCATTGCGCGCCGCTGGGCGGTGCAGTTGCACCGTGGCCAGGCGGCCGTCGGTCTGCAGCCGGATGTGCTGGTAGGGCTGGCCGGTCATGCGCGGCCGATCAGGCCACCACCAGGCGCGCGCCGGCGCCGGCTGCGGCCACCTGGCCGATGACAGCGGCCTCGCCAAAGCCCTGTTCGCGGAAGATCGCCAGCACCGCGTCCAGCGCCTGCGGTGCGCACGACACCAGCAGGCCACCGCTGGTCTGCGGGTCGGTCAGCAGGGCGCGGTCGGCGCCGCTCAGGCGCTCGGCCACCGACACCTCGCTGCCATAGCCAGCCCAGTTGCGGTCGGACGCGCCGGTGACAAAGCCTTGGCTGGCCAGCGCATGCACACCGCTGAGCAGCGGCACGCTGGCCCAGTCGATCTGCATGCTGCAAGCAGCGCCACGCGCCAGTTCCAGCGCATGGCCGGCCAGGCCGAAGCCGGTGACGTCGGTCAGCGCATGCACGCCCTCCAGCGCCGCCAGCGCCGGCCCGGGCGTGTTCAGCCGGGTGGTGTTGGCGATCATCTGGGCATAGCCCTCGGCATCGAGCTCGCCCTTCTTCAGCGCGGCGCTCATCACGCCCACGCCCAGCGGCTTGCCCAGCACCAGCACGTCGCCCGGGCGGGCGTCGGCGTTGCGCTTGACGCGGTTGGGGTGCACCAGGCCCAGCGCCACCAGGCCGTAGATGGCCTCGACCGAATCGATGGTGTGGCCGCCGGCGATCGGGATGCCGGCCGCGCGGCAGACCGACGCGCCGCCTTCGAGCACCCGGCCGATGGTGGCGGTGGACAGCACGTTGATCGGCATGCCCACCAGCGCCAGCGCCAGGATCGGCCGGCCGCCCATGGCGTAGACATCGCTGATGGCGTTGGTGGCGGCGATGCGGCCGAAGTCGAACGGGTCGTCGACGATGGGCATGAAGAAGTCGGTGGTGGCGATCAGCGCCTGCTCGTCGTTGAGCTTGTAGACCGCCGCGTCGTCGGCGGTCTCGATGCCCACCAGCAGTTCGGGCGGGATCGGCATGCGCCGCCGTGCCCTTGAGGATCTCGCTGAGCACGCCCGGGGCGATCTTGCAGCCGCAGCCGCCGCCATGCGACAGCGAGGTCAGGCGCGGTTCGCCGGCCGGCGGGGTGTAGTGGGTGGTCATCGTTGTTCTCCAGTGGGGGGTGGCGCCGCCAGCAGGCCGGCCACCAGGGCCTGCAGCGTGGCGGCCTCGGCTGCCGGTGCAAACAGCGGCGCACGCTGTGCGGCCAATGCGGCCAGGCCGGGCAGCATAGCGGCATCGTCGCGGGCCTGCAGCAGCAGGGCCGCCAGGCCGGCGTCGTCACCAGGGTCGAACAGACCCGGCCAGTCGGCGCCCAGCAGGCCCAGGTTGCCGTCGATGCGCGAGGCCAGCACCGGCGTGCCGCTGCGCAGCGCCTCGATCACCACATGCGCGCCGCCTTCCATGCGGCTGGGGTGCACCAGCACATGCGCGGGCTGGATGCGCCGGCGCGTGGCGGCATGCGGCAGACCGCCCAGCCAGCGGTAGCTGGGCTGGGCAGCGGCCAGCGCCGCGGCGTCCGCGCCCAGCGCCGGGTCGAGCGGCGCGCGCCGATGTGGTCGAGCAGGATGTCGGGCCGGCCGGCCAGGCGGCGCGCGGCGCGCAGGTAGGTCTGCGGGTCCTTCTCGTCGCGCAGGTGGCCGACCATCAGCGCGCGCAGGTGGCGCTGCGGCTTGGCCAGCGGTCTGGCGCGCCGGGCAGGACTGCAGCACGCACATGGCACTTGGCCTGCAGCGCCGCCGGCAGGCTGCGGGCGCCCAGGTCGTTGAGCACCACCAGCGCGTCGGCCAGCGCCAGCGAGCGCTGGGCGTGCGGCGTCGGCCTGGATGTCGCGGTACAGGTCGGTGCCGGTCAGCACCAGCAGCAGCGGGCGCTGCGGGTGGGCCGCGCGCCAGGCCGCGACCGACGGCGCCGAGCGGCGCGCATGCAGGGCCACCATCAGGGCGGCATCGTCCGGCCGCCCTGGCCCGGCGCAGCCCTGGCGCCAGCCGGGCTGCGTCCGGCCAGGCTGCCGCCAGCTGCACGCGGTAAGCTGGGGCCAGCATCTGCCGCCAGCGCCTGGCGGTCTGCCAGTTGCCGTTGTTGGCGTCGGCCAGCGCGGGTGTCACGATGACGATCTTTTGACGATGCACACCACCAGCATACCCAGCACGCACCCCGACACCATCGGTGCCCACCCGCTCGACCTGCGTGCACGCCAGGGCGATGCCGGCGCGCTGGCCGCGGCCCTGCAGGCCAGCCGGCAGCGACACGCTGGCGCACTTCCGCCGCCTGCAACAGGCCTTGCCTGGCCTGCAGGTGCCGCAGCAGGCCGACGCTGAACCCGCCGCTGTGGGAACTGGGCCACATCGGCTGGTTCCAGGAGTTCTGGCTGGCACGCAACCCGCAGCGCGCCGCCGGCCCGCGGCCGACCCGCTGGCACCGCGCCACGCGCCGCTGCGCGCCGAGGCCGATGCGCTGTACGACAGCAGCGCGGTGGCGCACGCCAGCCGCTGGTCCCTGCCGCTGCCCGACGCCGACGCCACCTGCGCCGACCTGGCCGCCCAGCTGGACGGCACGCTGGCCCTGCTGGCACCGCTGGCGGACGCCGACCCGGCCAGCAGCGACGCGGCGCTGTACTTCTTCCGCCTGGCGCTGGTGCACGAGGACATGCACCACGAGGCCGGCCTGTACATGGCCCAGGCGCTGGGCATCGCCGTCGACGACGCGCGCTGGCAGCCGCGCGCTGCCCGCGCCGCCCGCAGCGCTGGCGCTGCGCGCCCGGCCGCTGGGACCTGGGCAGCCCGGCCGGCGCCGGCTTTGCCTTCGACAACGAACTGCCCAGCCACAGCGTGGTGCTGGGCGCCTGCCAGATCGACGCGCAGGTGCTGCGCTGGGCCGACTACCTGCCCTTCGTGGCCGACGGCGGCTATGCCGACGCCCGCCTGTGGACCGCTGCCGGCAATGCCTGGCGCCAGGCCAATGCCGCCAGCGGGCCGCAGAGCCTGCGCCAGCAGGACGGCGCCTGGCAGCAGCGCCGCCACGGCCGCTGGCAGGCGCTGCAGCTGGCCGAGCCGGCCTGCCACCTGAGCGCGCACGAGGCCGCCGGCCTGGTGCCCTGGGCCGGCCGCCGCCTGCCCAGCGAGGCCGAATGGGAACGTGCCGCCGTCAGCCGGCGCGCGACTTCCGCTGGGGCGATGTCTGGGAATGGACCGCCAGCGCCTTTGCGCCCTACCCCGGCTTCAGGCCGCACCCCTACCGCGACTATTCGGCGCCCTGGTTCGACGGCCGGCCGGTGCTGCGCGGCGGCTCGTTCATGACGCAGCCGCGCATGAAGCACCCGCGCTACCGCAACTTCTTCCCGGCCGACCGCAGCGACGTGCCGGCGGGCTTCAGCAGCTGCGCGCTGTAGCCTGCAGCCACGCCTGGCGCAGGCTCAGCCCGCCGCCAGCCAGACCGCAAACCAGTCCTGCGCATCGGTCCAGTGCTGCACCTGGCTGAAGCCGGCGTCGCGCAGCAGCGCGGCAAAGGCCTCGGGCGTCCACTTGTAGCGAGTTCTCGGTGTGGATGCGCTCGCCGGCGGCAAAGCGCCGCTCGGCGCCGGGCCAGCGCACGGTGGTGGCCGGCGCGGGCCTCCAGGTGCATCTCGATGCGCGACTCGGCGGCGTTGAACAGCGCCACATGGCGCCAGTCGCGCGGGCGGAAATCACTGCCCAGCAGGCGGTTCAGGTGGCTCAGCAGGTTCAGGTTGAAGGCCGCGGTGACGCCCAGTGCGTCGTCGTAGGCCGCCTCCAGCACGGCGCGCCGGCTTGACCAGGTCGACGCCGATCAGCAGGGCGCCACCGGCGGCCAGGGCACGCGCCTGGCGCAGCAGGCGCAGCGCCGCGTCGGGGCTGAAGTTGCCGATGCTGGAGCCGGGGTAGAACACCAGCGCCGGCCCGTCGACCAGGCCGGCCGGCAGCGCCAGCTGGCTGGAGAAATCCTGGCCCACGCCCACCAGGTCGAGCGCCGGGTGGCGGCGCTGCAGGTCGGCCAGCGCCTCGCGCAGGTAGTCCACCGAGATGTCCACCGCCACATAGCGGCGTGGCGCCAGCGCCCGAACAGCGCCGCCCCCTTGGCGCAGTTGCCGGCGCCCAGGTCGACCAGCACCGGCGCTGCGCCGGTGGCCGCCAGCGCGGCGCTGGCGATGGCCGCGCCATGCTGCGCGCAGGATCGCCGCTTCGGTGCGGGTGGGGTAGTACTCGGGCAGCTCGGTGATGACATCGAACAGCCGCGACCCCAGCGCGTCGTAGAAGAACTTGGGCGACGCCGAGGCGGCAGCGGCCAGCAGGCCGGCGGCGGCTTCAGCGGCCAGGGCGGCGTGGTCGGCCTGGTGCTGCTGGATGAATCGCGGGGTATTGGTCATCGGCCGGCGACTCTAGCAGGCAGACACGGCTAGAGTGTCGGGCTGGCTGCATGTCCGCATCCCACCGTGCTGGTGGCTTGGCGACAGCGCTGCAGGCCCTGCACACCCCCATCCTTGCCCGGAGCTGTCCCGATGAATCGCCTGTCTTCCCCCCGTCTGCTGCCCGCCGGTCTGCGCCAGGCCCTGCTGGGCTGCGCCCTGCTGACCTTTGCCGCCCTGCAGCCAGGCCCAGCAGGTGCTGCGTGTCACCACCATCCCCGAAGAAGCCGCCACCGAGCAGATGCGCAAGTTCGGCCCCATCGCCGCCTACCTGGAAAAGAAACTGGGCATGAAGGTGGAGTTCACCCCGGTCAGCGACTACCCGGCCGCCGTCGAGGCCCTGGTGAACAAGAAGGTCGACCTGGTCTGGTTCGGCGGCTTCACCTTTGTGCAGGCCAACATCCGCTCGGGCGGCAAGATGGTGCCCATCGCCCAGCGCGAAGAGGACACCCGCTTCCAGTCGGTGTTCATCGCCAAGACCGACTCCGGCATCAAGACCCTGGCCGACCTGAAGGGCAAGCAGATCAGCTTCGGCTCGCAAAGCAGCACCTCGGGCCACCTGATGCCGCGCAGCTTCCTGCTGCAGGCCGGGCTGACCCCGGAAACCGACTTCCGCCGCATCGCCTACAGCGGTGCGCACGACGCCACCATCGCCTCGGTGGTCAGCGGCAAGGTCGATGCCGCCGCGCTGGACATCACCGTCTGGAAGAAGTTCGCCAGCGAAGGCAAGGTCGACACCAAGGCCGTCGATGTGTTCTACACCACGCGCGCCGTTCTTCAACTACAACTGGTCGGTGCATGCCGACATGCCGGCCGACCTGCGCGACAAGCTGCAAAAGGCGCTGCTCGACATCGACCCGGCCACGCCCGAGGGCGCCGAGATCCTGAAGCTCAACCGCGCCACCCGCTACATCCCGACCACGCCCGACAACTACAAGGGCATCGAGGCCGCAGGCCGCAGCGCCGGCCTGCTCTGATCCACCGCGTGAAGCTGGATCTGGAGGCGGTGGCCGCGCGCCACCCGGCGGCGCGTGCAGGTGCGGCCCCGGCGCTGCAGGCCTTGCGCCTGCACGTGGCGGCAGGCGAGCAGGTGGCGGTGATCGGCCCGTCGGGTGCCGGCAAGACCAGCTTGCTGCAGGTCATGGCCTGCGCCATGCCGCCGTCAGCCGGCCGCTTGCTGCTGGACGGCACCGACCCCTGGTCCCTGCCCCGGCCGGCCTTGCAGCGCCTGCGTGGCCAGCTGCTGCTGGCGCCGCAGGTGCCGCCACTGCCGCCGCGCCAGCGGGTGGTCACCGCCGTGCTGGCCGGCCGCCTGCCGGCGCTGGGCACCTGGGCCAGCCTGCGGTCGCTTGTTCTATCCCAGTGACATCCCGGCCGCCCATGCCGCGCTGACGCGTTTCGACCTGGCCGACAAGCTGTTCGAGCGGGTCGACCGGCTCAGCGGCGGCGAGCGCCAGCGCGTGGGCCTGGCCCGCGCCCTGGTGGCGCCGGCCACGCTGTGGCTGGTCGATGAGCCGCTGTCGGCGCTGGACCCCACCCGCGCGCGCCAGGCCATCGCCAGCCTGGTGCAGGAAGCGGCGGCCCGGCGCATCACCCTGGTGACCACACTGCACCAGGTGGAAGTGGCGCTGGCGCAGTTCCCCCGGGTGATCGGCCTGCGCGACGGCGCGCTGGCCTTCGACCTGCCCGCCGCGCAGGTGAGCCCGCAGCACCTGGCGCGCCTCTATGACCAACATGAAGACGAGCTGTACGGCCCTGCCCCCACACCAGCAGCGGCGGCCGACGCCAGCGCCGACCCGCCCGCACCGGTGGTGATGCACTGCCGATGAGCCGCAGCCTGGCCGCCGTTCCGCAGCACGACCCGGCCTGGCTGGGCCGGCTGTTCTGGTTCAGCGCGGCCGTGGTGCTGCTGTGGCCGCTGGGCGTGGCGACCGAATTCAAGCCCTGGACCCTGCTGGCGCGCGACAACCTCAAGGTGACCGGCCAGTTTCTGGCGACCTTTCTGCCGCCGGCACATTCGGCTGAATTCCTGGCCATGGTGGCGCGCGAAGCCTGGCGCACCGTGGCCATCGCCACCGCCGGCCTGGTGCTGGCCCTGGTGCTGGCCGTGCCGCTGGCGCTGCTGTCGGTGCGGGTGCTGTCGGTGTCGGCGCTGTCCGGCCGCATGGCGCGCGGCCCGTTCTGGCTGCGCCAGGCCGTGCGCTGGCTGCTGATCGTGCTGCGCAGCGTGCCCGAGCTGGTCTGGGCGCTGGTGTTCGTGCGCGTGGTGGGCCTGGGGCCCACCGCCGGCGTGCTGGCCATCGCCCTGACCTACGGCGGCATGCTGGGCAAGGTCTACGCCGAGATCCTGGAAAGCGGCGACGCCCACGCCACCGAGACCCTGCTGCGCAACGGCGCCAGCCGCGGCTGCAGGCCTTTTTCTACGGCCTGCTGCCGCAGAACGCCGCCGAGCTGACCAGCTACACCGTCTACCGCTGGGAATGCGCCATCCGCAGCTCGGTGGTGCTGGGCTTTGTCGGCGCCGGCGGCCTGGGCCAGCAGATGGACAACTCGATGAAGATGTTCAACGGCGGCGAGGTGTTCACCATGCTGGCGGTGTTCGTGGCCCTGGTGGCGCTGGCCGACCGGGTCAGCGCCGGGCTGCGCCGGGGGCTGGGATGAGCCGCCTGCCCGACACCCGGCGCTGCCGCCGACACAGGCGCCGCACATGCTGCCGCCGCCGCTGTTCAGCGCACGCTGCCGGGCCTGCTGGTTCAGCCTGGCGCTGCTGGCGCTGGTGGTGGCCAGCTTCTGGAGCCTGGACCTGCAGTGGGCGCAGTTCTTCTCGCTGGAGGCCGCGCGCAGCATGGGCCGCTTCGTGGCCGAGTTCTTCCCGCCCGACACCTCGCCCGACGTTCTTGCGCAAGGTGGCGCTGGGCACCTGGGAGACGCTGGCGATGTCGGCCCTGGGCACCGCTGCTGGCGGCCATCGGCCGGCCTGGCCGCTGGCACTGCCGGCCAGCCGGCTGCACGCGGGCGATGCGGCCTGGGCCCGCGGCCCCACCCGCGCCGCTGCTGAACCTGCTGCGCGCCATCCCCGAGCTGGTCTGGGCCGGGCTGCTGCTGATCGCCGCCGGCCTGGGGCCGTTTGCCGGCACGCTGGCGCTGGCCGCTGCACACCACCGGCGTGCTGGGCCGGCTGTTCGCCGAGACGCTGGAAAACGCGCCGCCCGGCCCAGGCGCGGCGCTGCGCGCCCAGGGCGTGGGCAAGGGCCTGGTGTTCTTGTATGCCACCCTGCCGCAGGTGCTGCCGCAGCTGCTGAGCTACACCCTCTACCGCTGGGAAAACAACATCCGCGCCGCCGCCGTGCTGGGCGTGGTGGGCGCCGGCGGCCTGGGCCAGCTGCTGTCCTTCCACATGGGGCTGTTCCAGATGGGCAAGACCGCCACCGTGCTGGGCGCGATGCTGCTGCTGGTGGCCCTGGTCGACGGCCTCAGCTACGGCAGCCGGCGTTGGTTGACACGCTGAAGCCGATGCCTGGCGCTGGCTGTGCGGGCCCCGGCCGTGCCGCCGGTGCTGCTGCGCACGGCCACCACCTGCAGCCCGATCTGCCCGTGTAAGTTTCCACCCGCTGCCCCGACCAAACGGCCGACACCCATGCTGACCACCCTGCCCTTGCTCACTGTCACCCAGGCCTGGTGGGTGCTCGCGCTGGCCATCCTGCTGGAGGTGGGCGGCACCACCAGCATGCGCCTGTCCGAGGGCTTCAGCCGGCTCACGCCGTCGCTGCTGATCTTCGTGTTCTATGCCGGCGCCTTCAGCCTCAACGTGATGGTGATCCGGGTGCTGGGGCTCAGCGTCACCTATGCGGTGTGGTCGGGCGTGGGCACGCTGGCCACGGCGGCCATCGGCTACCTGTAGTTCCAGGAACCCGCCACCGCGATCAAGGTGGCCAGCGCCGGCCTGATCGTGCTGGGCGTGGTGGGCATGCACCTTGGCTCCCGCGTGGCGGCATGAGCCGCCCCAAGGGCAAATGGCGCAGTGCGCAGCAGGAAGCGAACCCAGTGAACATGCACCCTGACAACCAACTGTCGATCGAGCGCTACCGGCGCCACGCCGCCGGCTACGACGCGTCGGCCCAGCGCACCATGGCGCTGCGCCTGCGCACCATCGGCCTGCTGCAGCTGCAGCCTGGCGAGACGGTGCTGGACGTCGGCGCCGGCACCGGCCTGAGCTATGCCCCGCTGCTGGACGCCGTGGGGCCCGCCGGGCGGGTGCTGGCCTTCGAGCAAAGCCCCGAGATGTTTGCGCTGGCGCAGGCCCGTGTGCAGCAGCAGCACTGGCCGCAGCTCTGGCACATCCAGTCGGCCGCCGAAGACGTACAACTGCCAGCGGCGCCCGATGCGCTGCTGTTCAACTATGTGCATGACATCACCCGCAGCCCCCAAGCGGTGGCCAACCTGCTGCGCCAGGCCCGGCCCGGCGCCCGCCTGGCCATGGCCGGCATGAAGTTCTTTCCCTGGTGGACCGGGCCGCTGAACCTGCTGGCCTGGCTGAAGAACCGCCCCTACAACGCCCGCGCCGCCGACATGTGGCAGCCCTGGGACCTGGTGGCCGCGCAGTGCAGCAGCTTCCAGTGGCAATCCACCCACGGCGGCATGGGCTACATCGCCCATGGCCGCCTGCGCAGCGAGGCCCCATGACACGCAGGGTTTGAACACCATCCGCTGGCCGGCGCAGTTTGCCGCCGTGCGCGCCCAGACCGTGGCCCTGGCCGCGCCGCTGAGCGAGGCCGACTGCCAGGTGCAGTCCATGCCCGACGCCAGCCCGGTGAAATGGCATCTGGCGCACACCACCTGGTTTTTCGAGACCTTTGTGCTGGCGCCCAATGTGCCCGGCTACAAGCCCTTCGACCCGGCCTTCCGGGTGCTGTTCAACAGCTACTACAACGGCGTCGGCGCCCAGCACCCGCGCCACCAGCGCGGCCTGGTCACCCGGCCCGACCTGGCCACCGTGCGCGCCTACCGCGCGGCAGTCGACGAGCCAGATGGCGCGCCTGCTGGACGCCCCGCTGGCGCCCGCGCTGGCCGAACTGGTGCGAACTGGGCCTGCAGCATGAGCAGCAGCACCAGGAACTGATCCTCACCGACCTGCTGCACCTGCTGTCGTGCAACCCGCTGGCGCCGGTGTACCAGGCGCTGCCGACCACCGCCGCATCCGCCTCGGCCGTGCCGCCCATGGCGGCAGCGCCGGGCTGGGTCAGCCTGGCGGGTGGCCTGGTCGAGATCGGCCAGGCCGGCGCCGGCTTTGCCTTCGACAACGAGCGCCCGCGCCATGCCCAGTTCCTGCAGCCCTACCGGCTGGCCAGGCGGCCGGTGGGCCAGGGCGACTGGGCAGCCTTCATCGCCGACTGGCGGCTATGCCGACCCGCGCTGGTGGATGTCGGCCGGCTGGGACTGGGTGCGCAGCCAGCAGATCCGCGCGCCGCTGCACTGGCGCAGCAGCGCTGACAAGGCCAGCGACTGGCAGGTCTTCAGCCTGCGCGGCCTGCTGCCGCTGCAGGCCGACGCACCGGTGGCCCACATCAGCTGGTACGAAGCCGATGCCTATGCGCGCTGGCATGCCGCCCAGCACCCCGGCCGCAGCCCATCGCGCCTGCCCACCGAAGCCGAATGGGAGCACGCCGCACACAGCGCCTGGCCGCAGGCCCTGGCGGTGGGCAACTTGCTGGAATCCGGCGCGCTGCGGCCGCTGCCGGCAGCGCCCCAGCAGTGTCGGCCACGCCCGGCCTGGCCAGCGCCAAGGCCATGCACAGCGGCCTGCAGCAACTGGCCGGCGACGTGTGGGAATGGACCGCCAGCCCCTACACGGCCTACCCCGGCTACCGCGCCTGGGACGGCGCGGTGGGCGAGTACAACGGCAAGTTCATGGTCAACCAGATGGTGCTGCGTGGCGGCTCCTGCGCCACGCCGCGCAGCCACATCCGCGCCAGCTACCGCAACTTCTTCCCCACCGACGCGCGCTGGCAGTTCAGCGGCCTGCGGCTGGCCCGGGATGCTGACTGAAATGAAACACCCCCTACGCGCTTCGCGCGCCCCCGCAAGGGGGCAACGCCAGCAGCCCGGCCAAGCCGGTTCTGCGGCGTTCGCTTGGTTCGACCTGTTGCACAGGTCGCGGGTGGCGCGCGGCGCCATGGACAACTGACATGGACAAACCCCGCATCGGCCTGCTGTTCAACTACGACTGGGACGCGCTGGGCTTCGCCCGCCTGGCCGCCGCAGTTCAACTTCGACGGCGCCGGCTTCGACCTGTTCTCCTTTCCCAGCAACGCCCGCCTGGTCGGCTTCGACCTGCAGCGCTTTGCCGACCGCCAGGCGCGCCGTGGCCGGCGCGGGGCTGGGCCGGCGTGGTGTCGCACCATGAGCAGTTCGGCGCCCTGGCCGCCGCCCTGGTGGCCGAAGCAGCCGGCCTGCCGGGCACACCGGTGAACGCCATCCTGGCCTGCCAGCACAAGCTGCATGCACGCCAGGTGCTGCAGCAGGTCTGCCCCGAGGCCAACCTGCCGTTTGCCGCGCTCGATGCCTGCTACGGCGGCCCGGTGCCCGACGGCCTGCACTACCCGGCCTATGTGAAGCCGGTGAAGGCGGCGTTTTCGGTGCTGGCGCGCCGGGTCGACAGCCAGGCCGAACTGCATGCCCACACCCGCTTCGGCCGGCGCGAGCTGTGGGTGATCCGCCGCCTGGTCGAGCCCTTCGAGCGGGTGGTGCGCGAGCGCCTGCCCCAGGCCGGCACCGCCCACCGCCTGATGCTGGAAGCGCCGGTGCAGGCCGCGCAGTTCAACCTCGACGGCTGGGTCTACCGCGGCCAGGCCCATGCGCTGGGCGTGGTCGACGCGGTGATGTACCCCGGCACCCAGGCCTTCATGCGCTGGGAGCACCCCAGCCGCCTGCCCGGCACGGTGCAGGCGCGGGCGCTGGACGTGGCGCAGCGCTTCCTGACGGCGGTGGGCTTCGACCACGGCATGTTCAACATCGAGTTCTTCCACGACCCGGCGACCGACCGGCTGACCGTGATCGAGGTCAACCCGCGCCTGGCCAGCGCAGTTCTCCGACCTGTACCGCCGTGTGCACGGGCTGGACCCGCACGCCATGTCGCTGGCGCTGGCGCTGGGGCAAGACCCGGCCGCCCTGCCGCGCAGCGCGCCGGTGGCCGGTGCGGCGGCCAGCCTGGTCTACCGCGCCATGCAGCCCGGTGCGTCGCCGCCCATGCCCGGCCCGGCACAGCGCGCGGCGCTGGCGCGGCGCTTTCCAGAGGCGCTGCTGTTCATGTACCCCAAGACCGGCCATGCGCTGGCGCGCGACTTCAAATGGCTGGGCAGCCACCGCTACGGCATCCTGCACCTGCATGGCGATGACGCAGCCCACCTGAAACAGCGCGCTGAAGTCGCCAGCGCCCTGCTCGGCTGGCCTGCGCCTTATGCCGACCGGCTGGCGCAGGCCAGCCCCGTGCCGGCCCTGGCCGAACGCAGCCTCGACACCCCCCATCCACTTGTATCCGGAGCCCAACCATGACCACCACCCTGTTGCAACCCACCTGGCGGCGGCTGGCCCTGGGCCTGCTGGCCAGCGCCACCCTGCTGCTGGGCGGCTGTGCCGCCCTGCGCGCCCAGAACCCCGATTCAGCCCTGGCGCCGGTGCGTGCCAGTGCCGTCGGCGGCGACAGCCATGTGATGCTGGACGGCCATGACGTGGTGTCCTACTTCACCGACAACCGCCACGCCATGGGCCAGCCGCAGTTCAAGAGCCAGTACCAGGGCGTCAGCTTCCACTTCGCCAGTGCGGCGCACAAGGCCTTGTTCGACGCCGCGCCGCAGCGCTACCTGCCGCAGTACGGTGGCTTCTGCGCCAACGGCATCGCCTACGCCATCCCCTGGGGCGGCGACGCCGACACCTGGCGCATCATCGACGGCAAGCTCTACATCTTCGGCGGCGCCGGCTCGCGGGATGCCTTCTTGCTCGACCTGCCGGGCAACCGGCGCACTGGCCGACAAGTACTGGGCCGACGAAGTGGCCGGCAGCAACAGCTTCTGGCAGCGCAGCAAGCGCCTGGTGCTGCGTGTGCCGCACTACGCCAGCGGCGAAGAACTGGCCCGGCGCGTGGCCGCAGCGCGCGCCAGCAAGCCTTGATCGGCAGCGCCCGGCGGCGGTGGCTGGGCACAGCCGCCGCACTGGGCGCGGGCAGCCTGCTGCTGCCGGCCTGCACCCTGCAGGCCCAGCGCGACCACACCGGCGCCAACGCACCGGCGGCCGTGCCGCTGGACCGGCCACCGCGGGTGGCCTGGGTGTTCGGCTCCGGCGGACCGCGCGGCCATGTGCATGTGGGCGTGCTCAAGGCGCCTGGATGAACTGGGCCTGCGGCCCGACCTGATCGTCGGCGCGTCGGTGGGCGCCCTGGTCGGCACGCTGTATGCCGCCGGCCTGTCGGCGCAGGCCATCGAGCGTGCGGCGCTGGATCTGCAGCCCTGGGACCTGGTGCGCTGGGCACCGGGCAGCGACGCCGGCTGGGCCGCCAGCGGCCTGGCCGACTGGGTGCAGCAAGCCCTGGACGGCCGGCCGCTGCAGGACCTGCCGATCCCGGTGGTGTGCGCGGTGCAGCGCCTGCGCGACGGCGCGGTGCTGGGTTTCAACCACGGCCATGCCGGCCTGGCGGTGCAGGCGGCGGGCGCGATCGAAGGCCGGCTCACGCCGGTCACCATCCGCGGCGAAGCCTTCGCCGATGCCGACCAGCGCATGCCGCTGCCGGTGCGGCTGGCGCGTGCCGCCGGGGCCACACGGGTGCTGGCGGTGGATGCGTCGGCGCATGAAGACCGCGCACCCGAGGGCGCCAGCGTCTACCGCGACGGCGACCTGCGCAAGCGCGCCCTGACCGCGCCCGACGCCGAGCTGGCCGACGTGCTGCTGCACCCCGACTTCGGCTACTGGGTCAGCCTGTCCGAGGACTTCAAGCGCCGGGCGATTGCAGCGGGCTACCAGGCCACGCTGGCCGCTGCAGTGCCACTGCGGGCCCTGCACGGGCTTTGATTTGCAGCGCTGGCACCGCGCGGGTGCGCGGCGGTCGGTGGTTGGCGGTCGGTGCTTGGCAGGCAGCCGTCGGCCCAGACGATGCCGCGCAGCAAGTCAAGGCGTTGTCGCAATGCGCTGGGCCAGCTGCCACAGCGCCTGCCGGTGGGCCACGGCCAATGCGTCGGCACCGCTGCCGGTGGCCGCCGTGCTGAAGCTGGCCTCGCCCAGCACCGGCGGCCTGGCGGCTGTGCCGGCGGCAGCGGACGTCGGGCTGGCATGGGCCAGGCTCCAGCGCGCCTGCAGCTGCACGCTGCGGCCGCCGTCGGCCACGTCCAGCGCGCTGATTTCCAGACGCAACTGCCGCGCCGGCTGCACGCCCGGCGGCAGCGGCGCGGCCCACAGCGGCGCGCCCAGCAACTGGGCCAGGTCTTGCCGCAGCAGGCGTGGCACGGCATCGCGCAGCGGCTCGGCCCAGCGGGCGCCGCCCAGCGGCTGCAGGCCGGCCTGGCCCTGCGGCACCAGCAGGGCATCCCGGTCGAGGTGGCCGGGCAGCAGCACCGGTGCCATCAGCTGCCAGGCCTGCCCGCCAGGCGCACGCGGCGCAGCGCTGCTGGCGCTGTCCGGCCCTGGGGCCGGCGGCTGGGCGGGCAGGCGCACCCACTGCAGCGGCGGCAAGGGGCTGGCGCAGCCGGTGGCCAGCAGCGCGGCGGCCAGCCATGCCGCTGCCAGGCGGCGGCCGTGGGCGGGCCGGGGCAGCAATGGGGACGGCACTGGGCGGCATGGGGCAGAACAGGGGACAGGCGGCGCATGGTGGCAGGTGGTTGCACTGGGACGGAGTAAGGATCAGGGCGCCGCTGCGCGGCCGCGCAGCAAGGCATCGGGCTGGCGTTCCAGCAACTCACCCAGCGCGCGCAGGCTGCGCGCCGCGCTGGCCACATCCTGCAGGGCGCGGTCGGCATTCAGCCGCAGCTGGGAATCGTCGGCCGCCGCCTCGCGCAGCGTGGTGGCCGCCTGGCCCAGGGCCTGCGCCGCTTGCCGCACCTCGGCCACCATGGGCTGGCCGGCCCGGGCCAGTGCCTGGGCCTGCGACGCGGCCGCCCCCGCCTGCTGCGCCGCCACCCCCAGCTGGCTGCTGGCCTGCGCCACTGCCGGCGCCAGGGTGGCCAGCGTGCGGCGGGTGTCGGCCAGCGTGGCCTCGGCACTGCGGGCCAGCGGCGGCAGCTGTTGCTGCAGCGTCTGCGCCAGCTGCTGCAACTGGCTGGCGGCTGCAGCACTGCGCTGCAGCAGTTGCCGCGCCTCCGGCCCGGCCATCAGCTGGCGGGCCGAGCCAGCCACTGCCGCCAGATCCTGGCCGATCTGCGCCAGGTCCAGGCCTTCCAACTGTGCCTGCAGGGTCTGCAGCCGGGTGGCTTCGGTGGGAATGGTCGGCAGCGCCGCGGCCGTGCCAGCGGCAACGGCCGCTGCAGACGCGGCCGCCGCAGTTGCAGCGCGGCCCGGCAACAGATCCATGTCGACATAGAGCAGGCCGGTCAACAGGCTCTGGGTGGCCAGGCGCGCCACCAGGCCACGCTGCAGCAGCACCGGCAGCGCCGGGCCGTCGGCCGGCGCGTCGGCACCCAGCAGGTCACGCAGCAGGCCACGGTCGAACTCGGCCGTCACCGGCATGGCCAGCCCGCCGCCCGCAGCGGGCGCCAGGCCCACGGCAGTGACCTGGCCGATGCGCACACCGCGCAGCACCACCGGCGCGCCCACATTCAGGCCGTAGACCGAGCGCTCGAAGCGCATCACCGCCCGGTCCCGCGGGCTGAACCACTGGCCGCCCACGGCCGCGATCGCCAGGCCCAGCAGCACGATGCCCGCCAGCGCCAATGCACCCACCCGCAACGCCATGGCGCTCACTGGGGTACCCCTGCGTGCTGCGCACTGCGTGATTCGCCCTTGGGGCGGCCCGGCGGGCTCACTGGGAACCCTCCGTGCTGCGCACTGCGGAATTCGCCCTTGGGGCGGCCCGGCGGGCTCATGCAGCCGGCCCACGCTGCAAAAACGCCCGCACCGCCGGCGGGCCGCTGTGCAGCAAGGTGTGCGGTGGGCCGAGGGCAGTCATGGTCATGGCTTGGTGATCGAGGAACAAGGCGCGGTCGGCGACCGCAAGAATGCTGGCGATCTCATGCGTGACCATCACCACCGTGGTGCCCAGATGGTGCCTGAGATTGAGCACCAGCTCGTCCAGCCGGGCGGCGTTGAGCGGATCGAGGCCGGCGCCGGGCTCGTCGAGGAACAGCAGGCTCGGGGTCCAGCGCCAGCGCACGGGCCAGCGCGGCGCGCTTGCGCATGCCGCCCGACAGCGCCGCCGGCACCAGGTCGAAGGCGCCGTCCAGCCCGACCAGGGCCAGCTTGAAGCGGGCGCGGCGCTCGCATTCGGCGGCGTCGAGCGTGGTGAACAGCTGCAAGCGGCAGCATCAGGTTCTGGCCCAGGCTCATCGAGCTCCACAGCGCGCCGGCCTGGAACATCACGCCGAAGCGGCGCCGGCGCGCGGCCTGCTGGGCGCTGTCGCCAGCGTGCAGGTCTTCGCCGTCGATCAGCACCTGGCCGGCGGCGGGCCGCTCCAGGCCGACCAGGTGGCGCAGCAGCGTGCTCTTGCCGCAGCCGCTGGCGCCCATGATCACCAGCACCTCGCCAGGCTGCACGTCGAAATTGAGCCCCTGCTGCACCGTGCGGCCACCGGCCTGGATGGCCAGGTCACGCACCTGCACCCGAGGCAGCACCGCCGGCGCCGTGGGTTGGGCCAGCAGCTGCCGTGGGTCCGGCGCTGCCGGGCCACCGGGCTGCCGGGGTCGCCCCTGAGGGGGAGCGGCGCAGCCGCTGCGGGGGTGGGCCATTCAGAAACCGAGGTTGGTGAACACCATGGTGGTGCCGGTGGCCGCAGCCACCACCCACACCAGGGCCTTGACCACCGCCGCCGTGGTGGCCTGGCCCACCGCCTGGGCGCTGCGCCCGGCGTGCAGGCCTTCGCGGCAGCCGGCCAGCGCCACCAGCGCCACGTAGAGCATGCCCTTGAACAGGCCGATCCAGAGGTGGGTGAAGTTCAGCGCCCGCAGGCACTGGTGCCAGTACTCGGCCGATGTCACGCCGTAGGCCAGCACCGCCGGCGGCCAGCCGGCCAGCCACGCCGGCCAGCGCGCCGCAGGCCATCAGCGCCGGCGCCACCAGCAGCAGCGCCAGCAGGCGCGGCAGCACCAGGTGGGTGATGGGGTCGACGCCCAGCACCCGCAGGGCGTCGATCTCCTCGCCGGCCTGCATGGTGGCCAGCTGGGCGGCAAAGGCCGCGCCCACCCGGCCGGCCAGGATCACGCCGGTCATCAGGCCGGCCAGCTCACGCACCATGCCCACCGTCACCACGTCGGCCAGAAAGGCCTGGGCGCCGATGCGGCCCAGCTGGGCGCCCCCCATGTAGGCCAGCATCAGGCCCACCAGGCCGCAGGTCAGCACCACGATGGGCAGCGAGCGTGGGCCGGTCTCGTCGAGCTGCTGCAGCACGTCTGCAGCGCGCAGACGGCTGCGCCCGCGCAGCAAGCGGCCCAGCGCCAGCAGCACCGACCCAAAAAAGGCCACGGTGATGGCCGCCTGGGCCGGGCCGCGCCGGGCCGCAGCGCGCGCCACAGTGGGCGCTGCCGTGCCGGCGCGTGCCAGTTGCAGGGCATCGCGCAGGCCGGGCGGCAGGCCGTCCAGCAGCACCGGCACGCCTTGCTGCTGCAGCGCGGCGCACAGCGCCCACAGCCGTGCCGCCAGACCACCATCCCAGGCCTGCAGCGCCGTCGTGTCAAAGCCCACCGGCGTGTGCGGGCCCAGACCGTCGGGCAGGGCCGGCCAGGGCATCTGCGTCGGCACCAAGGTCGGCACCAACGTCGGTCCCAGCGCCGCCTGGTCCGGCGCCGGTCCCCAGGCGCCCGCCAGCTGCAACTGCCAGCCACCGGCGCCGGCCACCCAGCCGGCCTGGGCCGGTGGCGGCTGCTTGTCAGCGAGGGTCGACGCGGTGCGCATGCCGGCATCATGCTTGAGTCGCCAGACTGCGGCCGCCGGGCGGGCTGCACCAGCTGCCGACGCGGCCACACACCTCGCCCAGCCAGGCTGCCCCCGCCTGCCGCGCCTGTAAGCTCCGGCGCCTGGCTGCGACCAAACGTCCAGCACCTCCACGAGACCTGCCATGCCCACACCCACCAGCCGCCGCCACCTGCTTCTGGCCGCGCTTGCCCTGCCGGGGCTGCTGTCGCTGCCCGTGGCCGCACAAAGCATCGACCACAGCCACGCCGCCTGGACCACCCTGCTGAAGAAGCATGTGCTGCTGCTGCGCGGCGGCCAGGCCTCGCAGGTGCGCTACGCCGGCATGGCCGCCGACCGCCCGGCATTGAAGGCCTACCTGGCCAGCCTGTCGGCGGTGGATGCGGCCAGCTTTCGCCAGCTTCAGCAAGCCACAGCAGATGGCCTTTCTGATCAACGCCTACAACGCCTTCACGGTCGAGCTGATCCTCAGCCGCTACCCCGAACCTGAAGTCGATCAAGGACCTGGGCAGCCTGCTCAGCAGCCCCTGGAAGCCGAAGTGGATCGCCGCTGCTGGGCGCAGACGCTGTCGCTGGACGACATCGAGCACGGCCGCCTGCGCGAACGCGGCCGCTACGACGACCCGCGCATCCACTTTGCCGTCAACTGCGCCAGCATCGGCTGCCCGATGCTGCGCGAAGAAGCCTTTGTGGCCGACCGGCTGGACGCGCAGCTGGCCGAGCAGACCCAGCGCTTCCTGGCCGACCGCAGCCGCAACCGCTGGGATGCCGCGCCGCGGCCGGCTGGCGGTGTCGAAGATCTTCGACTGGTACGGCGACGACTTCAAGCTGGGCCACCAGGGCATCGGCTCGCTGCCGGCCTTGATGGCCACGCCATGCCGACTTGCTGGCCGATGCGCCGGCCGACCGCGCGCGCATCCGCGACCCCAAGGTCGAGATCGGCTTCCTCGACTACGACTGGGCGCTGAACGACGCACCGGCACGATGAGCCGGCTGCTGCTGCTGGGCGCGGGCCATGCCCATGCCCAGGTGCTGCGCAGTTGGGCAGCGCAGCCGGTGCCAGGGGTGGAGCTGGTGCTGGTGTCCCCCAGCGCCCTGGCGCCGTATTCGGGCATGGTGCCGGGTTGGCTGGCCGGCAGCTACCGCTTCGACGAGATCTGCATCGACTTTGCGGCGCTGTGCCGCGCCGCCGGCGCCACATGGCTGCAAGACGAGCTGGTGGCGCTGGACCCCGGCGCGCGCCAGGCCACGCTGGCCTCGGGCCAGGTGCTGGGGTTTGACTGGCTGTCGCTCAACATCGGCTCGACCTTGCTGCCACCGGCCGACCTGGGCGCGCCGGTGCTGGCGCTGCGGCCGCTGGGCAGCCTGCACAGCGCCTGGGAGGCCACGCTGGCGCGGCATGCCGCCGACGCCGGCAGCAGCCCGCTGCGGCTGATGGCCGTGGGCGGCGGCGCGGCGGGGTTCGAATCGCTGCTGGCGGTGCAGGCCCGGCTGCAGGCCCTGCGCCCGCAGCGGCCGGTGCAGATCCGCCTGGTCTCGCGCGGGGCAGACTTGCTGCCAGGCCTGGCGCCGGGCGCGGTGCGGGCAGCGCGCCGGGCCCTGGACCGGGCCGGTGCGCAGGTGCAGCTGGGCACGGCCTGCACGCCCGCGCTGGCCGCCGGCCAAGACCTGCTGCTGTGGGCCACCGGCGCGCAAGCCCATGCCTGGCAGCGCGACCCAGAACGGCGCGGCGGGCTGGCGGTCGACGGCGCCGGCTTCATCCGGGTGGATGCGCAGCTGCGCTCGGTCTCGCATCCCCATGTGTGGGCGGTGGGCGATTGCGCCGCGTTCGATCCCGCCTTGCCCAAGGCAGGGGTGTTTGCGGTGCGCATGGGGCCGGTGCTGACCGCCCAGCTGCGCGCGGCGGTGGGCGCCAGCCAGGTGGCGCCGTCGTATGTGCCGCAGCGGCGATGGCTGGTGCTGCTGGCCACCGCCGACGGCAGCGCCATCGGCAGCCGCGGCCGGCTGTGGGCCAGCGGCCGCTGGGTGTGGCGCTGGAAGGACCGCATCGACCGCGGCTTTCTCGCCAAGTTCCGGCCTGCCACCGGCGTCTGAACAGGCGCGGGGCAAGGGCAATCGGCCAGCGCTGAAGCACCGGCAGCGATCGGCGATGATCGGGCCCCGTTCCATTGCAGCGCCGCAGCCCATGCCGTTCATTCCCGCCAGCCAGCCTGCGGCCAGCCCGTCGCCCACGGCCTGGTGTTTTGCCTTTGTGCAGCGCGACCTGCTGTTGCCGGGTGGCGAGCCGCCCGCCGCACCGCTGGGCGTGATGGCTGCCGCGGCACTGCTGGCCGATGCCGCCGCCCGCCACTACCTGGGCACCTTGGCCGGGGTCGACTGCTGGGCCCTGGCGATGCCCGAAGCACCGGCCGGCTGGCGTGCCACGCCGTTGCGCGCGGCCATGATGGCGCTGGACCCGCCGCTCAGCGCCCTGGCCGGCCGTGCCGCCCAGGTGCTGGAATGGGACCGCAGCCACCGCCACTGCGGCGTCTGCGGCACCCCCACCACACTGCAGCCCGGCGAGCGCGCCCGCATCTGCCCGGCCTGCAAGCACAGCTGCTACCCGCGGCTGAGCCCGGCCATGATGGCCCTGGTGTGGCGCCCGGGTGAACTGCTGCTGGCCCGGTCACCGCACTACGCCAAGGGCATGTACAGCGCCCTGGCGGGTTTTGTCGAAGCGGGTGAATCGCTGGAGGACTGCGTGCACCGCGAAGTGGCCGAAGAGGTGGCCTTGCAGGTCGACAGCCTGCGCTACCACGGCAGCCAGAGCTGGCCCTTCCCGCACAGCCTGATGGTCGCCTTCACGGCCCGCTGGGCCGGCGGCGAGATCGTGCCCCAGGCCAGCGAGATCGAGGACGCGCGCTGGTTTCCGATCGACGCCCTGCCCGGCATCCCGCCGCGCTTCTCGATCGCCGGGCATCTGATCCGTGACACCCTGGCGGCGATGCAGGCGGGCACCCACTGAGCGGCTGCGCGGGCGCAGCCGCAGGCCTCACACCACCTGGCGCTCGCGCCCTTGCCAGAACGGCTTGCGCAGGTCCTTCTTCAGGATCTTGCCGGTGGGGTTGCGCGGCAGCTCGGCCACCAGGTCCACCGTCTTGGGGCATTTGAACGAGGCCAGGCGTTCGCGGCAATAGGCCAGCACTTCATCGGTGTCGACCGTGGCGCCCGGCTTGGCCACCACCACCGCCTTGGGCACCTCGCCCCAGCGCTCGTCGGGCACGCCGATCACGGCCACGTCCTGCAGCGCCGGGTGTTCGGCCAGCACGCGTTCAACCTCGGCCGGGTAGATGTTCTCGCCCCCGCTGATGATCATGTCCTTGATGCGGTCGGTCACATACACATAACCGTCGGCATCGATGTGGCCGCCGTCGCCCGAGCGCAGCCAGCCATCGGCCGTGATGGCGGCCGCAGTGGCCGCAGGCTGGCCCCAGTAGCCGCCCATGATCTGCGCGCTGCGCACCCAGATTTCGCCGGGCTGACCGGTGGCCACTGGCGCGCCGGTGGCCGGGTCACGGATCTCGATCTCGACACCCGGGATTGCCTTGCCCGCTGAAATCAGCCGGTGCGCCACCGCCGGGTCTGCATGGTCTTCCGGGCCCAGCGCGCTGACCACGCCGCATTGCTCGGTCATGCCGTAGACCTGCTGCATCACGCCCGGAAACAGCTGCAGCGATGCGCGCATCACCGGCAGCGGCATCGGCGATGCGCCGTAGGACAGTGCCTGCAGTGCCGAGTAGTCGCGGTCGGCGGCGCCCGGCACCTGGTTCATCGCCGCCATCAGCGCGGGCACGTAGAAGGTGTGGGTGATCTTTTCGGCCTCGAGCATGGCCAGCGCGGCGGCCGGGTCGGGCATGCGCATCATGTAGATGCGTGCACCAGCGCTGATCACGATCAGCGCATAGCTGGTGCCGCCCACATGGAACAAGGGCATGGCCACCTGCGCGCGCGAACCCGGGCCGAAATCCTGGCTGGCCGACACGTTGCGCGCATGCGCCAGCATGCCGCGGTGGGTCAGCATCGCGCCCTTGGGAAAACCGGTGGTGCCCGAGGTGTAGAGCTGCACAAAGCAGTCGCCGGGGTCGGCGGCATGCACCTGGGTGTCGGGCGCATGCGCGGCCAGCCAAGGCTCGTAGGCGTCTTCTGGGCCGCCGATCTGGATCACCTGCTCGACAGCGGGCAGCTGCGGGCGCAGCTTCTCGACCGCGCCGGCAAACTCGGGCCCGACGAACAGCAGCCGCGCCTTGGCGTCGTTGATCACATAGGCGATTTCGGGCGGCGCCAGCCGGAAGTTGACCACCGCATTGGCCATGCCCACCTGGGCGCAGGCCAGGGTCAGCTCCAGGCAGGACGGGTGGTTGAGGTCGAGCACGGCAATGCGGTCACCGGGCTGGAGCCCAGCCGCGCGCAGGCCCGCAGCGGCGCGGCGCACCCGCTCGGCCAGCTGGGCCCAGGTGGTGTTGGACCCGGCAAAGCTGATCGCCACGGCGTCGGCTTGCTCGGCCGCCCAATGGGCGAGGATGGCGGTGAAGTCGGTGTGCTGGGACATCGGAGGCTCCTGGTTTGTGGGCGTCGCGCCATGCTGGCGGCGTGCTTTGCATGGTAGGGGCACAGGGGCAGGCGCTGGCACGCGGCCCCGGCAAGACCAGGGTCGAGCACCGCCTCCAACCACCTCACCACCTCACCACCTCCCCCCCCACATCCCAACATCCCGACATCCCCACGGTCCGCACCGGACCGACACCCAGACCGACACCCTGGCCGGTACCCGGATGCTGGAGCCAAGCCTTCAGGGTGTCGGCAATACAAACCGGTACACCGCGCCCGCGTCTGTGCCGCGAGCGGCATCACGTGCTGCGCCTGCGATGGGCCCCGCACTTGAAAGCGCCACCGCGCGCCCGAGGATGGCGTTGGGCGCAGCGTCCGAGGCCACCAATTTGCCAAGTTGTGCGCCGCTGCTGGCGTCGAAGATGTAGGCCGAGCCAGCACCGTCGTTGTCACCCCAGGCCCCGACCAGCAGCGTGTTGCCGACAAGGGCAGCAGCGATGCCGAACTGGTCGCTGATGCCCCCATCTGCGGCGGTGATCTTGCGCACCAGCGCGCCCGTTGCAGCACTGAACAAGTACACAGCGCCCGATGCCGCGCCAAGATCGTCATCGAACGGCGCGCCCACGGCGACCAGCACGCCGTTGGTGGCCACCGCAAAACCAAAGCCGTCCTGTGCACTGGCGTCGCTGGCGGTCAACTTGAACCGCAAACTGCCGTTTGAGGCGTTGAACACATACGCGGCACCGGCCTCAGACGCTGCGCTGCTGTCAAACGGCGCGCCAGCGACAACGGTGCTGCCCTCGACAGCCACCGCATGGCCGACATTGTCTTTGGGCTTCACGCCCGGCGGGGTCACCCGGGCGATCAAGCGCCGGGTGGCGGCGTCGTAGAGATAGATGGCGCCAGCACCGCCGATGTTGCCGCCACCGGCTGCGAAAGTTCCGGGCGCGCCCACCACGATGCGCTCTGCCGACGCAGCAATGGCACTGCCGAATGCGGCACCGTCGGCAGGATTGCGCCTGGTGCCCGTGGGAACGAGTTTCGCCAGTTGCGCACCGGTTTCTGCGTTGAACACAAACGCCGCACCGGCCAAGGACCCGACATCATCGGCGCCCGGTGCGCCGACGGCGATGGTGTTGCCGCTGGCCGCCACCGCACGCCCGTAGCGGTCGTCGCGGCGCAGTGCATCGGCCGACGCGGGCACAAGTTCCCGCACAAGCGATCCGGATGCGTCGAACAGGTACGCCGCGCCGCGCGTGTTGGTGATTCTGAAGATGCTTTCCTGCGGCGCACCCACCACCACCCGCGGCCCGTTGGAGGCAACGGACAAACCGAACAGATCGCCGGCCATCCCATTGGGTGCGCCGAACTTCTGCACCTCGGCCGTGCCAAGCGCCGGCGCGACACTGGCGACGCTGGCGCTCAGGGCTGTGTCGGCGGCAGCCCTGCCAGAACGCAGGGCCTGGGCGCGGCTGTCCAGCGTGATGCCGTCTTGGGCATTGGCCGCCGCGTCGTCGGCATCGACCTCGCCGCCGCCACAGCCTGCCAAGACAGGCAACAGGGCGACCGTCAGCACGGCGAGCGCTCGGCTGCCAGTGGATTGCATGCACCATGAAACCATGTCGTCTGCTCCTGTGAAGTTGGGGCACCGCGCCCGCTTTCATTTTCTGAAGCATGGTTCACCAAGCCCTCACGGATTGATCACCGCGGCGGGAACTGACAGCCACCTGTTTTGCAGCAGGCGCAGACCGCACCATGCCGACGGAATCGGCCACGCACGCCGACCTGCCCCGCCGCGGACCAGCATGCATCGCCTGCGCTTTGGCGTTGTCGGCATGCAGCCGGTGGATGGCCGGTGGGGCGAACGGCTAACGCAAGTGCGAGCGCACAAGACTGTCGTGGCGGACCTTGTGGCAGATCTTGTGTGCGGTGCCGCACCCCATGCCGGCGCAGTCGAGCCCGCGTTTGCCGACTGTCGTGCAGTTGGCGGTGCTGTCCTGCTGGCGAAGGCCTGGCCGGCGGCCGTGGATGCAGCAAGGGTTTCGGCACTTCTGGCGACCAGAAACGAAAACGCCACCCTGGGGTGGCGTCGATCGCTGTCTCTGGTGGACTTTTCTGGTGGGCGGTGCAGGGTTTGAACCTGCGACCCCTGCCGTGTGAAGGCAGGATTGACGGCTGTTCTAGGATTTAAGCGGATCAATCCGCCTATGAAATATAGTCCTTGAGTGTCCTAAAAGATCCGCCTATGATTAGGACACCCTTAGGACACCGGATCGCAACATGGCGCACCGCATCGACACCGTAGAGGCCCGCAGCAAGCTCAAGCCGCGCCGGCCGCCCTACTGGCAGAAGCTGTCCGGCGGGTGCCACCTGGGTTTCCGCAAAATGACCACCGGCACAGATGGCACATGGCTGGCCCAGGCTTACGACCCGGACACCCAAAAGCAGACGCGGCGCAGCCTGGGGGTGTTTGAGCACCTGACCGAGGGCCAGCGCTTCGACGCTGCGAAGAAAGCCGCTGAGGCTTGGTTCTCGCACCTGGGCAAGGGCGGCACGCTGGACAGCATCACAGTCAAGAAGGCTTGCGAGGACTACGTTTCCCATGTGCGCACCGCGAAGGGCGACACCCAGGCCGACGACATAGAAGCCCGGTTCACCCGCTGGGTCTACAGCGACAAGATCGTCGCAATTGAACTGCCGAAGCTCACCCGAAAGCATGTCGATGCATGGCGGGCCGCGCTGGTGAAGGCCCCTGTCATCGTCAACCCGCACGCCGAGGAACCCACGGAGCGCAAGCGCGCCGCGTCATCGGTCAATCGCGACATGACCGCACTGCGCGCCGCCTTCAACCATGCCCACGACAACGCCGCAGTGACGAACGACCTTGCATGGCGCGTGGCACTGCGCCCCATCGAAAACGCGGACGGCAGGCGTGATGCCTACCTAGACCGCAAGCAACGGCTGGCGCTGATCGACAAGGCGCCGGCTGATGTTGCGCTGTTCCTCAAGGCCCTAGCCCTGGTTCCGCTGCGCCCCGGCGCCCTGGCGGCGCTTACTGTCGCCAGCTTCGACAAGCGGCTAGGCGTGCTGACCATTGGCAAGGACAAGGCCGGCCGGGATCGCCGCATCAAGTTGCCCGCCAACATCGCCGAGTTCTTTGCGGAGCGGGTGAAGGACAAGACACCGGCCGCGCCGCTGCTGGCGCGCGCCGATGGCAAGGCATGGGACAAGGACGCATGGAAGAAGCCGATAAAGGCTGCTGTCATCGCCGCCGAACTGCCGGCCGGCATTACTGCCTACGCCATGCGCCACAGCGCAATCACCGATCTTGTGACCGGCGGGCTTGACTTGCTGACCGTGGCGCAACTGAGCGGCACGAGTGTTGCGATGATCGAGCGTCATTATGGGCACCTGCGCGCGGACCACGCAGCGGCTGCGCTGGCGACCTTGGCACTGTGAACACCGCGCCGGCCGGTTGCCGGTATTTAGGCGGGGTCGGAAGCTGCGGAAACAACGGCCGACCCCTAACCACAATCAAGCAACGGAGGCTTGAACATGGCTACAGAGACTGTACCGCCCGCGATCTTCTTTGAAGAACCCTTAGATTCAAGCTTGAAGTGCAACACCTAAATAGACGCTGATACCTTCTCAGCGGGTGTCTCATAACCCAGTCGCCAGCGTGGGCGATTGTTTAGTTTCGAAGCAATCCTATCGCATTCTCGCTGGTTGACGCCGCTCATGTCCTTGCCTTTTGGAATGTATTGTCGGATCAGCCCGTTGGTGTTTTCGTTGGTTCCGCGCTCCCAAGAATGGTACGGCGTGGCAAAGTAGATCTGAACCCCGTGTGCAGACTCGATGTCATTGAAACCATGGAATTCAGTACCGTTATCCAAGGTGATTGTCTTGACGCGAAAGCGCAGCTTGGCGATTGCCCTGCCCATGGCCGCGTTGGCCTGCTCCTTGGTGCGCGAAGTCATCTTCTCGATTGCCGTGTACCCGGTCTTTCGGTCCACCAGCGTCAGCACGCAGTGCCTCTTGTCTGAGCCAATCACCGTGTCGCCCTCCAGGTGCCCGATCTCGTCTCGTTCATTGGCAGCTTCAGGCCTTTCACTGATGTGCCGCTTGCCGGCCATCCTGCCCCGTGTCACTGGGCTGCCACGCCTCTTGCGGCCCACTTTGGACATGATGCGCATGTGTTTCCACAACGCACCGCCGTCGGCCTTGTCACGCCGCACGCGCTTGTAGATCGTCTCGTGGCTGACCTCGAAGGCACCCTCTGCGGCCAGCCGCTGTGCCGCTTGGTCAGGGCTAAATTCCTCCCGCAACAGCGCGTCCACAGTTGCCCATTGCACCGCATCAAGCTTCTCAACCTTGCTCTTTCGTCGCCTCGTCTTGGCGTAGCTGTGCGCCTTCTCCGCGCGGTATCCACCGTCGTGCCTGGTCGCGTTTCTCTTGCGCTCACGATTGATCGTCGACGGCGATCGACCCAGTTCCAGAGCTATCTGCCGCTCACTTTTCCCAGTGGACCGCATCGTGCCCACGATGTATCGTTCTTCTTGGGAGAGATGGTGGTATCCCATGTTGCAACCCCTTCTTGCCGGATAGAGGAAGCAGCAAGTATTGCCACTCTCCCTCCATTGGTAAAGGGTGTTGCACTTCAGACTTGAAACCGCGACCCTTTAGAACCGAGGCGGGCGACCGGGTAAATGATCTTTTCGACGTTGTTGCGCTGCTAGATGTCGCAGCGGATCGCATCGATGCCGCTTCATCGATCAAGGCGGATGACGTAATGCACAACACATTGCGCCTAGTGCGAATCGCGCAGGAAAAAGTGCGCAGTGCTATTGAGACATTCTCGGCACACATTTGATGTTTCGCCGCGCCTAGGCTGATCCCCGAAAAGCCGGTTCCCTTGCCGGTCTGGCGCAATCGCCATACGTGTTTGCCTACGCAATACCTAGGACATAAGCAACTTAAATCGGTAGGCCCGTTGCGGAGCCAGTAGGACACAGTTAATATTGCGACGCACCCGAGATGGTTGCATCGCTGGCCCGGGAATCAAAGAGTAGCCCGGGCCGATTCTTCTCCCCTCAACGCCGAGAGGCGCCAGGAGTTAAGCAATGGCAGACCTAATCCGCCTCCCGGCGGTATTGGCCAAAACTGGCCGCACCCGTTCCCCCCTCTATGCCGACATTGCGCGAGGCTTGTTCACCAAGCCTGTCAGCGTAGGCGGTCAGCGCGCAGTCGGCTGGCCCGTTGCAGAGTGTGACGCCATCGTCAGCGCTCGAATTGCCGGGCACTCAGACAAGCAAATCAGCGAATTGGTGGAGCGGCTTCACGAAGCGCGGAAGGCGGCAGTATGAGCGGCGCCATCAATTCCACCAGCCCCGAGCGCATCGCCGCAATCCAAGCGATCCGCGACCGACTGAAAGGGGACAACGCCGCGATTCAGCGCACTCGCCTACTGGCCGTGCTGCAGGAATTGGGCGCCGCAAGCACCTTCGAGCTTTCCCGGTACGCCGACATTTATTACCCGCCGGCCCGCAAGCTTGAATTGAAGAACGAGGGTCACGAGATATTGACCATGCGGCGGGAAACGCTGACCGAAGCCGGCGTCATCCATTGGGTCGGTGTCTACAGTTTGAAGCGCGGCGGCGCTGCGGTGGAGTGATGCAATGGCACACACCGACCACCACGCCCGCCGGGCGGAAATTGCCGCACCTGCCGGTTTCGATTCTGTTGGCCTGGCATCGCTGGGCGCCGCTGCTGGCGCAGCTACTGCGGTAGGTCCGCCTCCAAATGAAGATGCCCAGGGCTGGCGGGCCGAGGGCATCAGGGATCAAACGGAAAGCAAGCAACCGGATTGTGCAACCCCACCCGAGCACGATCAAGACAGCGGGCGTTTTGCAATGCTGGCGGCGCTGGCCGCGCGGAGCGGGATCGCGCTGCATGAGCTTGCCGGCGGCTACCTGCTTTGCCGCTGGGACCGCTGCCGCGAACTACCGGATCTGCGCGCCGTGGCGCTGCTACTGCGACAGATGGGGCTGCGCCAGTGAAACCGCGCACGACTCCACCGCCAAACCGGCCGCACCCGCTGCTGTTCGCCGCCTGCACGTGCGCCACTGGCCCTTGTCTGGCCTGCGCCCGCTGGCGCCGTCACTACCAAACCATTTCCGCCCGGGTCCGGGCATGGAAGGGCAAAGCATGACCATCTTTGACAAGATCGACGCCGACCTGATCGAGCCGCAGCGGCTGGCCGGGAGCGTGCTGGACCAAGCGCGGATTGAGCGCAAGATGCCGGGCAGCAATGGCCGCCCGCTGTCATCGCGGGAAGCACTGCAGGCAGCGCGCTTCGAAGTTCGATTGGCGGCGGTGGCCGCTGAGAACCTAGCGCACGGCATCGCGCTGACCGACCATGACCGGGCGCGGCTGCTGGTGGCCTGGGCCCGGCTTGAAGCCCTGGCGGCGGAGGCTGGCGCATGAGCAGCGGACTTGAAGCGCGCGCGCTGGCCATCATCGACAGCAAGGCCGCTGCCAACATCACCCAGGCCGCACCCTGGCGCCCGCTAGACGCACTGCCGGCGCTCGTGGCACCCGAGCCTGCCGCGTTTCCGTTCGACGCCCTGGGGCCGATCCTGGGGCCTGCGGCGCGGGTAATCTCCGATGCGGTGCAGGCACCCGATGCGCTGGCCGGCGGCGGAGTGCTGGCAGCGGCTGCTGTGGCCGCCCAGGCGCACGCCAATGTAGTGATGCCGCACGGTCAAGAGGTGCCGCTATCACTGTTCATCGCAAGCGCGGCCGACAGTGGGGCGCGGAAAAGCGCCGTTGATGCTGTGACATGCCAACCCATCGATGAGCAGCGCAAGCGCGATGCCCGAGCATATGGGGTGGCCGCTGCAGCCTTCAAAGCCGACAAGGCGAAGCGCAAGCCCGGTGACGATGCAGGCAAACCGCCGACAGCCAAATCTCTCACCATCGGCAAGGCGACGACCGAAGGGCTGCACCATCTGCTGCGCAGCCAGTCCCATATCGGACTGTTCTCACCCGAGGGGGCCGAGTTCATCGGCGGGCACAGCATGAGGGACGAAAAGCGTGCCGCTGGCATCGCATGGCTTCTGAAAGCATGGGGAGGTGAAACGCTGGACAGCATGACCCGGGGCGACGGTTTGTCGGTGCTGGTGGGCCGCAGGGTGTCTATGCATGTGCTCATGCAACCGGTGATCCTGCGCGGGCTGATGGCCGATCCGCTGGCCCAGGGTCAGGGCTGGATCGCGCGCACCTTGATTGCCGAACCCCGCAGCCTGGCGGGATCGCGCCTGTATCGCGTCAATCAGCTTGCAGCCAGCAAGCGCCCCGAGGTTGTCCGGTACTTTGCGGCACTGTGCCGACTTTTGGACGCGCCGCCAGCTGTTCACCATGAGGGTGACGGCTGCGAACTGACACCCAAGGCAATGCAAATGGATGAGGGCGCGCAAGCCGTCTGGATCGAGTTCTACAACGAGGTAGAGCGCCAGCAAGGCGAAGGCCAACCGCTGGCCGGTGTGCGTGCGTGGGCATCTAAGGCTGCGGAACACGCCGCCCGCATTGCGGCCGTCATCGCGCTGTTGGCAGACCCCGATGCTGCAGAGGTGCCGGCCGATGCGATGGACGGCGCTATCGAGATTGCCAGCTTCTACCTAGGCGAGCATGTGCGCCTGATGGGGCAGTCGGTAGAGCACCTACAGCAGCAGCGGCTGCGCGATCTGCTGGCCTGGCTGCAGGAAAGGGGCCCAAGGGTGAAACGGTCGGACTTACTGCAATTCACCCCGCGCCACCTGCGCGACTTGAAAGCCGAGGGCATCAATCTGATCATGGCCGAGCTTGAGCGGCGGGCCTATGTGCGCGGCATGGGCGATGCATGGGAGGTGCGCCGTGCTTAATCTGACAGCCATCAAGGCCCGCGCTGCGGCGCGGTTGGCCGAGAGTGCCGCGCCCGCCGCAGAGGCGGCTAATCCGGCTAATCGGCTAATGGTTGCTGACGCACCAGATGCGGTTAGCCAATTAGCCACTTTAGCCAGCAGTGACGACACAGACCGCAGAGCCGATGCGTGGTGCTGGCCGCACTCTGAAGCGATGAACACGGCGGAGCTTGCGCGCATGGCGGCCCGGCTGCGCCAGTTCGCCCGGCGCGGCATTGCTGATGCTGAGGCCGACCGGATGGCCGACCGGCTGATGCTCTTAGAGCGGCAAGGATCGGCGCTGCGCGCGTGCCTTGCTTGCTGCCGGCTGGCCGGCGGCGCCGCTGATGGTTGGCGGTGCTTGGTGGGGCTATCTGCCAGGGTGGATCGGCTGCACCCTTGCGATGCGTTTACCGGTCCCGGCTGTCGGTGATGCCGCAATCTCGCGCGGTAGACGCTACGCATTAAGGTGTGGGGCGATTTGGCAAATCCCGCGCGGGAAGCGGTTGAACTTTGCTGGCCGAAACAGGCGCCCCAGCGCATTGTCAGGCCCTAAAGGCGGCGGGAGCTAGTTCAAGAACGTTCACGGCGGCAACGATGTAGGCCGTAAGCGCATGGGTCTATTGAAAGAGCAACCCAAGGGGATTAAGGCCAGAAGTGGACCATTGCGCGCGCGTGCGCTGCCCACAGTGCCAACGATTACCGTTAAACAAACGGCGGGAAAACCTGCGGAAGCCTCTATGGAGGGCACGTAGCCGCATCTAGCATTGCGCCCTTGAACTATCGCCCTCCTTGAGCCGTTATAGACCGAACTGATTGTTCAGCCGATGATGCCCACCGTACTTAAGGAGACCACGATGAGAACGATCCTAGTTGCGACGGCTTGCGCTGCGCTCGGTGGCTGCACCACCCCATACGGAAACCCGCAGGATCAAGCAAGAAGGAACGCGGACAGATCGACCTATGACCTGTGCTCGAACATCAACGGAGCGCTACTGGCTGCAGAGTCAGTGCGGGACGCATGGCGAGCGGAGGTGGCTAGACGCGGAGAGACCTGCGCGAACTTCCGCACACCCACGACTGCTGAGCAACTGCGGCAGATCCAGTCTGACTTAGATTCGACGCAGCGGCGACCGTTGCCATCGGAACCAGCAGCGCGGGCTTTTGGCCCGCTGAAGACTCAGTATGTGTCGGGCTTTAATCGCGTCTGCATCTACACGACAACGGCTGGAGATGCTGCCACCACTATCGCGTCAACTTCGATTTGCCCGAGCATGGGCCCTTGATCCATCGGCAGAGCTTCATGGGTCGAGGGGCAAAGGCTCAAAGTTTGAGCGAGCCGGCAGACACCCTGCCGACATGAACGGCGCCCCTGTCCAATCGTTCCCCTATCGGCCGTGCCGCTGGTGCCGACACTTCGGCCGCTACGTGGAAACCGCCCGCAGTGTCTGGTGCGTTGATCCCCGCGCGCCACACATGCACAGCGGCACTGAGTACGGCTGCAGTTACTGAGAACGCGAAACCGGCGCCGATGATGATGCAGGCGAGTGCCCGATGCCCTACGGCGCTGTGCCGCCATTTGCCTGGCGGACACCATAGCGCCATGCCACCAATTCCGCGCACACGCGCGCGGGACGGTTGGGGCCCTAGTTGCTGCTGTTGTGCATGTCGTTGGCGGCGCTGGTGCCGTGCCAGTAGCCGCAGGACGGATCAAGCAATCCGGCATCAACCGGCACCAGTAAAGAACTGGGTCCAGCCAGCACGGCCGAGTTCAACTAAATCAGCCAGCGCACGCGGAAGCACTAGTGGCGGACGCCGACCAGTGAACGACAGACACGGCAGGAACAGAGGCGGCATTGCACTGGCGATTCTGTATGTTCCGAACCGACAGCGCGAAGGTCTAAAAAAGGCCTGTTTAGAACACCTTTAGGACACCTGCCTGATTTTTCAGCAGCGAGTATCACAGTGGCCAGAAGCAAAAAGCCCCGCAAATCAAAGACTTGCAGGGCCTTGCGTCTGGTGGGCGGTGCAGGGTTTGAACCTGCGACCCCTGCCGTGTGAAGGCAGTGCTCTACCGCTGAGCTAACCGCCCGGGAATCTTGTGGACTCTGCCGGCTTGGCGCCAATCGGTGATCGGCGTCAAGCCCTCAAGTATGCCACAGCATTTCAGGCCGTCACCAGGCGCCACACGGTCTTGCCACCGCTGGCCTTGTCCAGCTCGGCCAGGATGGCCTGGTGCGCGGCGATGTCGTCGGTGTCCGGCACGAGCACCGGCAGGTCAAAACCCGACAGGTCCAGCTGCGGCACGGCCAGGGCCTGGCCCGGCCGGTCTTCGTCGGCATGGATCACCAGCGAGTCTTGTCCGCGCGTCAGGCGGATGTACACCTCGGCCAGCAGGCCGGCGTCCAGCAGTGCGCCGTGCAAGCTGCGGTGGGTGTTGTCCACCTCCAGCCGCTTGCACAGGGCGTCCAGGCTGTTGGACTTGCCGGGGAACATTTCACGCGCCATCAGCAGCGTGTCGGTCACCTTGGCGGCCAGGGTGTGGAAGGGCGCGCGGCCCAGGCGCTTCAATTCGGCGTTGAGAAAACCGACGTCGAAGGCCGCGTTGTGGATCACCACATCGGCACCGGCCAGAAAGTCCAGGATGTCATCGGCGACCTCGGCAAACTTGGGCTTGTCGGCCAGGAAGGCGTCGGTCAGGCCGTGCACCTTGATGGCTTCTTCATTGCCCTTGCGCTCGGGGTTCAGGTAGGCGTGGCGGGTCTCGCCGGTCAGGCGCCGGTTCACCATCTCGATGCAGCCGATCTCGACGATGCGGTCGCCGCTCTCGGGGTTCAGGCCGGTGGTTTCGGTGTCGAGGAAGATCTGTCGCATCACGGTCTCCGGTTGGCGGTCTCAGCGCGGCTGGCGCTGGCGGCCGGCCCAGGCCCACAGGGCGGCGCCGGCGGCGATCATCGGCAGGCACAGCCACTGGCCCATGCTCAGGCCCAGCGCCAGCGGGCCCAGAAAGCTGTCGGGCTCGCGGAAGTATTCAGCGATGAAGCGCAGCAGGCCATAGCCCACCAGGAAGGCGCCCGACACCTGCCCCGTGGCCCGCGGCTTGCGCGCATACAGCCACAGCAGCACGAACAGCAGCAGCCCTTCCAGCAGGAACTGGTAGATCTGCGACGGGTGGCGCGGCAGGTCGCTGCCCGCTTGCGGAAACACCATGGCCCAGGGCAGGCTGGGGTCGGCCGGGCGGCCCCACAGCTCACCGTTGATGAAGTTGCCGATGCGCCCGCTGGCCAGGCCGGTGGGCACGCAGGGCGCGATCAGGTCGGTCACGTCCAGCCAGCGGCGGCCGCGGCTGCGGGCGAACAGCACCATGGCGATGATCACGCCCAGCATGCCGCCGTGGAAGGACATGCCGCCCTTCCACACCATCAAAATGTCCAGCGGGTTGGCCAGGTACTGGCCGGGCTTGTAGAACAGCGCATAGCCAATGCGCCCGCCCAGCACCACGCCCAGCACGCCCCAGAACAGCAGGTCTTCCACATCTCGCCGGGTCCAGCCGGCGTTGGCGTACTGCGGCTGGCGGGCACGGGCCGAGGCCAGCAGCATGAACAGGCCAAACGCCACCAGGTAGGTCAGGCCGTACCAGTGGATCTGCACCGGGCCCAGGGCCAGGGCCACCGGGTCGAACTGGGGATGCACAAGCATCGTGGGGGTGTCCTGTCGTTCGGTTTGTCAGTCGGTCTGTCAGGCGGTCGTCAGGCGCCGGCGCGCAGCACCGGCGCGGAACCGCCGATTGTCGCTGCGCCGGCGACCGGGTCCGGGGTCTGACCATCCGCTGCGCCATGTGCCAGCACATGCGCCACAAAGCGCTGCACCACCGGCGGCGCCTGTTCGCGCCAGACCAGGCTGGTCTGGCACTGCAGCGCGGCGTCGGCCACGGCGCGGTAGACGACGCCCGGGCGCTGCAGCCGGGTGACCGCCTCGGGCACCCAGGCCAGGCCCATGCCGGCCGACACCAGGTTGACGATGGTCTGCATCTGGATGGCCTCCTGCGCGATGTGCGGCGTGGCGCCCTGGGCGCGGTAGGCGGCCAGCACCGCGTCGTACAGCGACGGCGCAATGCGCCGGGGAAAGATCACCAGCGGTTCGGCGGCCACATCGGCCAGGCGCAGCACTGGCTTGGCTGCGGCGGGGTGGCTGGCCGGCAGCGCCATCACCAGCGGCTCGGTCAGCGCGGCCCAGGCGACAAAGCCAGGCGGCACCGCGCCGGGGGCATGCAACATGAAGCCGGCGTCGATCTCGTCGGCGTCAAACGCGGCCAGCTGCACGTCCAGCGTGGCCTCGCGCAGCTGCAGCGCCACGTCCGGGTGGGCCTGGCGGAAGCTGCGCAGCCATTCGGGCAGCGGCCCGTAAGCCACGCTGGACACAAAGGCCAGGCGCAGCTGGCCGGCCAGGCCTGCCGCAGCGGCCTGCGCCACCTGGGGCAGGGCCTCGGCCGCCGCCAGCAGGCGCTGCACTGCCGGCAACAGCGCCAGCGCAGCCGGCGTGGGCGCCACGCTGCGCCGGGTGCGCATGAACAGCGGCACGCCCAGGCTGCGCTCCAGCCCCTGGATGGCCTGGCTCAGCGGCGGCTGGGTCATGTGCAGGCGCGCGGCGGCGCGGCCAAAGTGCAGCTCTTCAGCCAGCACCACAAACTGGCGCCACAAGCGCAACTCGATCATTGATATGTTGCACCCACGGTTTGCGCAGCCACAAATAGATTGGACACCGATTGTGGGCGCCGATTAACCTCTGCGCTTGCGTGTAGACCCTGCGCCGCCTCCCCGGGGCGCCGCCGTCTGCCGTTCCGCTTGCCTAACTGCTTGCCAAACCGCCCGCCAAACCGCCGCCAGGAGACTCCATGTCCATCAACCGCCGCAGCAAGAACATCACCGAAGGCGTGGCCCGCGCGCCCAACCGCAGCATGTACTACGGCATGGGCTACACCGACGGCGACTTCGGCAAGCCGATGATCGGCGTGGCCAACGGCCACAGCACCATCACCCCCTGCAACAGCGGCCTGCAGCGCCTGGCCGACGCCGCCGTGGCAGGCCTGAAGGCCGCCGGCGCCAACCCGCAGATCTTCGGCACGCCGACGATCAGCGACGGCATGGCCATGGGCACCGAAGGCATGAAGTACAGCCTGGTCTCGCGCGAGGTGATCAGCGATTGCGTCGAAACCTGCGTCGGCGGCCAGTGGATGGACGGCGTGCTGGTGATCGGCGGCTGCGACAAGAACATGCCCGGCGGCATGATGGGCATGCTGCGCGCCAACGTGCCGGCCATCTATGTCTACGGCGGCACCATCCTGCCGGGCAAGTACAAGGGCCAGGACCTGAACATCGTCAGCGTGTTCGAAGCGGTGGGCCAGTTCAGCGCCGGCAACATGAGCGAAGAAGATTTCGGCCAGATCGAGCGCCGCGCCATCCCCGGCAGCGGCAGCTGCGGCGGCATGTACACCGCCAACACCATGAGCTCGGCCTTCGAGGCGCTGGGCCTGAGCCTGCCCTATGCCAGCACCATGGCCAACGTCGAAGACGAGATCGTCGGCATGGTCGGGCGCGCCGCCAACGTGCTGGTGGATGCGGTCAAGGCCGACCTGAAGCCGCGCGACATCGTCACCAAAGAGGCCATCGAGAACGCCGTGGCGGTGATCATGGCCACCGGTGGCAGCACCAACGCGGTGCTGCACTTCCTGGCCATCGCCCACGCGGCCGAAGTGCCGTGGACGATCGACGACTTCGAGCGCGTGCGCCGCAAGACGCCGGTGCTGTGCGACCTGAAGCCCAGCGGCCAGTACCTGGCGATCGACCTGCACCACGCCGGCGGCATCCCGGCGGTGATGAAGGAACTGCTCAAGGCCGGCCTGCTGCACGGCGACTGCATGACCATCACCGGCAAGACCGTGGCGCAGAACCTGGCCGACGTGCCCGACCTGTCGCCCGACCAGAAGGTCATCCGCCCGGTCAGCAACCCGATCTACGCCGAAGGCCACCTGGCCATCCTGAAGGGCAACCTGTCGCCCGAAGGCTGCGTGGCCAAGATCACCGGCCTGAAGAACCCGGTGATCACCGGCCCGGCGCGGGTGTTCGACGACGAGCAATCGGCGCTGGCCGCCATCATGGCCAAGCAGATCGTCGCCGGTGACGTGATGGTGCTGCGCTACCTGGGCCCCAAGGGCGGCCCGGGCATGCCCGAGATGCTGGCACCCACCGGTGCGCTGATCGGCCAGGGCCTGGGCGAAAGCGTGGGCCTGATCACCGACGGCCGCTTCTCCGGCGGCACCTGGGGCATGGTGGTGGGCCATGTGGCGCCCGAAGCCGCCGAGGGCGGCAACATCGCCCTGATCCAGGAAGGCGACACCATCACCATCGACGCCCACCAGTTGTTGCTGCAGTTGAATGTGGACGATGCCGAACTGGCCCGCCGCCGCGCCCTGTGGCAGCGGCCGGCGCCGCGCTACACCCGTGGCGTGCTGGCCAAGTTTGCCCACCACGCCAGCAGCGCCAGTTCGGGCGCGGTGCTCGACAAGTTCTGACTGCCCCCAAGGGCCGGGCCTTGCCCGTCCCGCCCCCCGCGGGGGGCAAGAAAACCGGGGGCGGCCCGGCGTTCTCTTGAGACCACCCCGGCGCGGCACAGCCGCTCGGGCGCTCAGGTGTCGCTGCGCTTGGGCCGCTCGGGCTTGGCCGCGCGGCCGGCCGACGGCGGCCGCATGCCCAGCGATTCAAACTGGGCTTCGCGGCGCTTGGCGGCGCGCTGGTCCTCGCGCTCCATGGCGCGCCGCTGGGTGATGCCGGTGGCGTCGGCCAGCTTCCACCACAGCGCGGCCAGCGCAAACGGCGCCAGCACCAGCCACCACGGCCAGGCCGACACATACGCCACGTCCAGCAGCTTGAGCCCCGCCAACACCACGCCCACCACGACCAACCACATGCCTTGCTCTCCTTGCGCGGGCCGGGATGGCAGCAAAGGCTGTCAACCGCAGCGGGCTAAACTGCATTGAATAGACTGTAGTCCAGCCGATTGTGGCTGTGGCCCCTGAAAGGATTCCATGAAGACGCTCATCGCCCAAGCCTTTGTCGGTGCCAGCCTGGCAGCCGCGCTGGCCAGCCCGGCCCTGGCCAGCATGGAGCTGGCGCAGAAAAAGAGCTGCATGGCCTGCCATGCTGCCGAGAAGAAACTGGTCGGCCCTGCCTACAAGGACGTGGCCGCCAAATACGCTGGCCAGAAAGACGCGGTCGCCCAATTGGCAGAACGCATCCAGAAGGGCAGCGTGCCCGGCAAGGGCAACTGGGGTGCCATCCCGATGCCGGCCAACCCGCAAGTCAGTGCCGACGAGGCCCAGCAACTGGCCACCTGGGTGCTCAGCGTCAAATAAGCTGGATTCAGCTTGCCGCAACAAGCCCGCCGCAGGCGGGCTTTTTCTTGCCTGCGCACTTGGGCGCTCGGGTATCGTGTGGCCCGATGCAGGACACCCAGCGTTGCGTGATGGACATCGAAGCCTCGGGCTTCGGCCGGCGCAGTTATCCCATTGAAATTGGCTACGTGCGCGACGACGGCCAATCCTGGTGCAGCCTGGTGCGCCCCGCCACGGGCTGGCAGCATTGGGACAAACAGGCCGAGCGGGTGCACGGCATTGCCCGGCCGACCCTGCTGCAGCATGGCCGCGCGGTGGCCGAAGTGGCCCAGCATCTGAATGACGGCCTGGCTGGCCGCACCGTCTATTGCGACGGCTGGGCCCACGACTACACCTGGCTGGCCCTGTTGTTCGAAGAGGCTGAGCTGGTGCCGCGCTTCAAGCTGGAATCGGTCAACTGCCTGCTGGATGACGCCCGCCTGGCGCAACTGGACGCTGAACGCCGGCGCGCCTTCGGCACCCTGGGCATCCGCCGGCACCGCGCCAGCAGCGACGCCAGGGCCCTGCAATGGGCCCTGGAGCAGCTGTCAGCCTGAACTGACCGCGCCCCGCAGCGCCTGCAGGGTGCGGCGGGCGCCGGTGCTCAGTGGTTGTCGCCCAGCTGGTCCAGGATCGCCGGGTTCTCCAGCGTGCTGGTGTCCTGGGTGATGGCCTCGCCCTTGGCCAGGCTGCGCAGCAGGCGGCGCATGATCTTGCCGCTGCGGGTCTTGGGCAGGTTCTCGCCGAAGCGGATGTCCTTGGGCTTGGCGATCGGGCCGATCTCCTTGCCCACCCAGTCGCGCAGCTGCTTGGCAATCGCCTTGGCCTCGTCGCCTGTCGGCCGGCTGCGCTTGAGCACCACGAAGGCGCAGATCGCCTCGCCGGTGGTGTCGTCCGGCCGGCCCACCACCGCTGCCTCGGCCACCAGGTCGGTGCAGCTGACCAGGGCGCTTTCGATCTCCATCGTGCCCATGCGGTGGCCGCTGACGTTGAGCACATCGTCGATGCGGCCGGTGATGGTGAAGTAGCCGGTCTTGGCGTCGCGGATGGCGCCGTCGCCCGCCAGGTAGTACTTGCCCTTGAAGTCGTCGGGGTAGTAGCTCTTCTTGAAGCGCTCCGGGTCGCCCCAGATGGTGCGGATCATGCTGGGCCAGGGACGCTTGACCACCAGGATGCCGCCCTGGCCGTTGGGCACGTCCTTGCCGGTCTCGTCGACGATGGCGGCCATGATGCCGGGGAAGGGCAGCGTGCAGCTGCCGGGCACCAGCGGCGTGGCGCCGGGCAGCGGCGTGATCATGTGGCCACCGGTCTCGGTCTGCCAGAAGGTGTCGACGATGGGGCAGCGGCCGCCGCCCACATGCAGGTGGTACCACTCCCAGGCGGCCGGGTTGATGGGCTCGCCCACGCTGCCCAGCAAGCGCAGGCTGCGCAGGTCATAGCTCTTGGGGTGGACCGCGTCCTTGGCTTCGGCGGCCTTGATCAGGCTGCGGATGGCGGTGGGCGCGGTGTAGAAAATGCTGACCTTGTGGTCCTGGATCATCTTCCAGAAGCGGCCGGCGTCCGGAAAGGTGGGCACGCCCTCGAACACGATCTCGGTGCCGCCCAGGGCCAAGGGCCCGTAGGTGATGTAGGTGTGGCCGGTCACCCAGCCGATGTCGGCGGTGCACCAGAACACGTCGTCGGGCCGCAGGTCGAAGGTGAGCTTGGTGGTCAGCGCGGCATGCAGCAGATAGCCGCCGGTGCTGTGCTGCACACCCTTGGGCTTGCCGGTGGACCCGCTGGTGTACAGCAGGAACAGCGGATGCTCGGCGCTCACCCACTCTGGCTCGCAGGTCGTGGGCAGGCTGTCGACCAGGTCGGCCATCCACTGGTCGCGCCCGGCCAGCATGTGGATGGCCGCACCGCTGCGCTTGACCACCAGCACGTTCTTCACCGAGTCGCAGCCACCCAGGGCCAGGGCGTCGTCGACGATGCTCTTGAGCGGCAGCTGCTTGCCACCGCGCACCTGGTGGTCGGCGGTGATCACGGCCACGGCGCCGGTGTCTTCGATGCGGTCACGCACGCTCTGCGCTGAAAAGCCGCCGAACACCACCGAGTGGATGGCGCCGATGCGGGCGCAGGCCTGCATCGCTGCCACGCCGTCGACCGACATGCTGATGTAGATGATGACCCGGTCGCCCTTGTTCACGCCCAGGCTGCGCAGGCCGTTGGCGATCTGGCAGGTCTTGGCCAGCAGCTGGCGGTAGCTGGTGCGGCTGACTTCGCCGCCATCGGCCTCGAAGATCAGCGCGGTCTTGTCGCCCAGGCCGGCCTCGACATGGCGGTCCAGGCAGTTGACGCTGGCGTTCAGCGTGCCGTCGGCAAACCATTTGAAGAACGGCGCATTGCGCTCGTCCAGCACCTGGGTGAACGGTGTCTTCCAGCTCAGCAGCGCGCGTGCATGGCGGGCCCAGTAGCCTTCGTAGTCAGACTCGGCCTCCTGGCACAGCGCCTCGTAGGCGGCCATGCCCTGCACATGCGCGCCGGCCACCGAGGCCGCTGATGGGAGGTAGGTCTTCAGCTCGGTCGGGCCTTCTGCATTCATGTCTGTCTCCTGGTCTGGCTGTGAAATGGCGATTTACCAATGGGCTGCACCTTAGGCAGAGGGGCTGACGATGGCCTGACGCGCGCACGTCGGCTGTCGACCACCGCGCCGCACCGCCACCGCCCTGGGTGCAGCGAGGGTGTCACATGGGCCGCCGCCTAGAATCCCGGGGAAATCCCGACACCCCTCGCTTCACCATGGCACAGCCACCCAGAATCCCTCCCCCATCCATGTCCGTGCTGCCACGCCTGATCTTTGCCAGCCGCTGGCTGCAGCTGCCGCTGTACCTGGGGCTGATCCTGGCGCAGGGTGTGTATGTGTTCCAGTTCTGGCTTGAACTGGTGCACCTGATCGAAGCCGCCTTCGGCAACCAGCAGGCGCTGGCCACCCTGGTCACCAGCACCGGCTACCAGGCCGCGCCGATCTACGGCGCGGACGGCGCGATCACCGGCTACCAGCCGATCAAGGCGCTCAACGAAACCATCATCATGCTGGTGGTGCTGGCGCTGATCGACGTGGTGATGATCAGCAACCTGCTGATCATGGTGATCATCGGCGGCTACGAGACCTTCGTCTCGCGGCTGCGGCTCGACGGCCACCCCGACCAGCCCGAATGGCTGGACCATGTGAACGCCTCGGTGCTGAAGGTCAAGCTGGCCACCGCCATCATCGGCATCAGCTCCATCCACCTGCTCAAGACCTTCATCAACGCCGCCAACTACACCGAGAAGGTGCTGATCTGGCAGACGGTGATCCACGTGGCCTTCCTGTTCTCGGCACTGGCCATCGCCCTGGCCGACCGCATCATGCACCCGGCAGCCCCGCCCGGGCATGGGCCGACAGCACCCCCCGGACATTGAACACGGCCCGTCCAGGCTGACCCCGCCATGTTGACTGCAGTGCTCTTCATCGCCGGCCTGGTCGGCCTGGTCGCCGGTGCCGAATTGCTGGTGCGCGGCGCGTCCAAGCTGGCGCTGCGCTACGGCCTGTCGCCACTGGTGGTCGGGCTCACCGTGGTGGCCCTCGGCACCAGTGCGCCCGAGATCGCGGTGTCCGTGGGTGCCAGCCTGTCGGGCCAGACCGACCTGGCGGTGGGCAATGTGGTGGGCAGCAACATCTTCAACGTGCTGCTGATCCTGGGCCTGTCGGCGCTGATCACCCCGTTGGTGGTCAACCGCCAGCTGATCCGCCAGGAGGTGCCGGCGATGATCGGCGCGTCGGTGCTGCTGCTGGTGCTGGCGCTCGACCGCCACATCAGCCTCAGCGATGCCGCGCTGCTGCTGGTGCTGATGGTGGCCTATACCGTGTTCCTGGTGCGCCAGTCGCGCCACCAGACCGCCAAGGCGCAGGCCGCCGGCGATGACGACCTGCCCAGCTTCGACGCCAATGCCTGGGACGGCAAGCTGCCAGCCCAGATCGGCCTGATCGTCGGCGGCCTGCTGCTGCTGGTGGGCGGCTCGCAGGCACTGCTGACGGCAGCGGTCACGCTGGCCAAGGCCTTTGGTGTCAGTGACCTGGTGATCGGCCTGACCATCATTGCGGCCGGCACCTCGCTGCCCGAGGTGGCCACGTCGGTGATGGCTGCCGTCCGCGGCCAGCGCGACATCGCCGTCGGCAATGTGGTGGGCAGCAACATGTTCAACATCCTGGGCTGCCTGGGGCTGGCCGGCCTGGCCTCGGGCAGCGGCCTGCCGGTGCCCGAAGCGGCGCTGGCCTTCGACCTGTGGGTGATGGTGGCGGTGGCGCTGGCCTGCCTGCCGGTCTTCATCAGCGGGCGCGAGATCGCGCGCTGGGAGGGCGGCATGTTCCTGGCGTACTACCTGGCCTATGTGGCCTGGCTGGTGCTGCAGGCCCAGCAGCATGCAGCGGCCCAGCCGTTTTCAGCCGCGATGCTGGGCTTCGTGGTGCCGCTGACGGTGGTGACCTTGCTGGTGGTGGTGCTCAAGCCGGCCAGCCGGCCGGGCGTGCGCCCACCCAGACCACCACCGCCAGGCTGAGCCGGCGCGGCGGGCTACGGCGCGGCGGAGCGCCATAGCGCGCGGGCCACGCGCACGGCATGCGCCTTCCATCACCGCACGGCAACGCGCCTGCGGCGCCAGCGCTTGAAACGCACCTGGGCGCGCCAGCCCAGGTGCACCAGCAGATACACCAGCAGGCCAAAGCCGCAGGCAAAGATCACCAGGCCCAGCAGCAGCGGCTTGCCCACCCGCTGCAGGCCGGCCCAGCTGCGCTGCAGCCAGTTGCCCTGGGCGGCGCTGGCGCCGGGCGATGGCGGCAGTGCAGCGTCGATCGTGGGGGCGGGTCCGGATGCGCCCAGGATCGCGCTGCCGACCTTCCAGGCGGCGAAGTACACCGGCGGAAAGGTCACCGGGTTGGTCACCAGGGTGCTGGCCACGGCGGTCGGCACATTGGCGCGCAGCGCCACTGCCACCGCCGCCGACAGCGGAATCTGGGCAATCGGAATCAGGAAGGCGAAGAACACCCCGATCGCCGCGCCCAGGGCGATGCCGCGCCGGCTCATGTGCCACAGCCGGGGGTGCTGCAAGGCCGGGCCCAGCCAGCGCAGCCAGCGGTTGGCCGCCAGGGTGTGGGGATCAGGCAGCAGCGCACGCAGGCGCGCCTTGAGCCGGGTCAAGAGCATGGAGGCAGCGCTGGCGCCAGGCGCCGGCATTCAGGGCTGGTGTGACGCCGGCGTGGGCGCGGGCGCCGCAGGCGGCCGTCCGGCTCCGGCGCCGCACCGGCGCGCGAGGGCAGCCGCAGGTGCAGCGCGGCCTTGGCCATCAGGTTGGCCGACACCGGCGCGGTGATGAACAGGAACAGCGTGATCAGCAGTTCATGCAGGCCCGGCGCACCACGCCACCAGGCCATGCCCATGCTGGCCAGCAGCACCCCGCCCACCCCCAGGGTGGTGGCCTTGGTGGGCGCATGCAGACGCATGTAGAAATCCGGGAAGCGCAGCAGACCGATGGCACCCACCAGGGCAAACACGCCGCCCAGCACCAGCAGGGCGGCCACGGTCAATTCCATCCACAGGGGCAGGTTGGACATGGCGGTCACTCGATCACGTCGCCGCGGCAGACAAAGCGCGCCAGCGCCACGGTGGAGACAAAGCCCAGCATGGCGATGATCAGCGCGGCCTCGAACACCATGCCGGTCTGCCAGCGGATGCCCAGCAGCACCACCAGCGCCACCGCATTGATGGACAGCGTGTCCAGCGCCAGGATGCGGTCGGGCAGGCTGGGGCCGCGCAGCAGCCGCCAGGCGCACAAGGCCATGGCCAGGCCCACCGCAGCGGTGGCGAAATCGAGTGCCAGGGCGAGGATCATGGCTCGAAGATCTCCTTGAGCGGCTGCTCGTAGCGTTGCTTCATCTGCGCCGCTGCCGCCACCGGGTCGTCGCAATCGAGCGCATGCACCAGGATCTGGCGGGCGGCCTCGTCGACCACACACGACACCGTGCCCGGGGTGGTGGTGATGATGGTGGCAAACAGGCTGATGGCCGTCGGATGGTGGATGTCCAGCGGCACCACCACCCAGTCGGGCTGCGGCCGGGCACCCGGCCACAGCACCAGCCTGGCCACGGTGAAGTTCGACAGCACGATGTCCCACAGCACCACGGCGGTCAGGCGCAGCACCGTGCCCCAGGCATGCACCCGCGTCACCGGCCCCAGAAAGCCGTGCAGCAGGCGTGGCAGCCACCAGCCCAGCAGGGCGGCGGTGATCAGCTGGGGCGGTGCCAGGCTCTGCTGCAGCAACAGCCAGGCCGCCGCCAGCAGCGCCGACAGCAAGGGGTGGGGAAAGGCAGCGACGGGCTTCACCGGGACGCTCCTGCACTGGGTGGGGCAGCGGGGACGGCCAGGTCGCCTGGCGCGGCTGGCGCGGCTGGTGCGGCTGGCGCAGCCAGCGCCGGGTTCTGCCCGGTGTAGGGCCGGGCGCTCTGCGCCGCCGCACCGCCCAGCTCGGGCAGCACGGCACGGGCATAGGCGGCACGGTCGGTCAGCTGGCGCGCGGCCGCGTCGGTGTAGCGCATCAGCGGTGCCGCCAGCAGGCTCATGGCGACACTGGCAGCCACCAGCGCGACGGTGGCCAGCACCAGGCGCGGGCTGGCGCCTGACGCTGCCTCGCCGTCGTCGCCGCGCACATTCCAGAACAGGATGCTGCCGGCCCGGGCCAGGCCCAGCAGCGTGAAGAAGCCCACCAGCAGCACCACCGCCCACAGCCCGCCAGCCCAGGCGTGGCCGTACGACGCCTGCAGCAGCATCACCTTGCCGATGAAGCCGGGCAGCGGCGGCAGGCCGGCACTGCTGGCCGCCGCCAGCAGCAGCAGCAGCCCCAGCAGCGTGGGCTGGGCCACCGCCGATGCCGGCTGCAGCCGCCCACCCACCGCGCCGCGCTGTGCGGCCACCAGTTCGGCCAGCAGGAACAGGCCCGCAATCACCAGGGTGCTGTTGGCCAGGTAGTACAGCGCCGCCGACCAGGCCGGCGCACTGAACAAGCCGACGGCCGCCAGGATGGTGCCGACCGAGGACACGGTGAGCCAGGCCACCAGCCGGTTCAGGTTGTGCGCGGCCAGCGCCCCCAGCACCCCCACCACGCTGCCCGCCAGCGCCAGCGGCAGCAACAGCGGCTGGGCCACCAGCGCGGCCGAATCACCCGCAGCGGCGGGCGAAAAATCGCCAAACACCACGCCATGGACCCGGATGATGGCGTAGACGCCGACCTTGGTCATGATGGCGAACAGCGCCGCCACCGGCGGGCTGGACGCGGCATAGGTGGCCGGCAGCCACAGCGACAGCGGCGCCATCGCCGCCTTGAAGCCGAACACCACCAGCAGCAGCAGCGCACCGGCCTTGAGCAGCGCGGCGTCCGGCCCCAGCACCTGGGGCACACGCAGGGCCAGGTCGGCAAAGTTCAGCGTGCCGGTGAGGCCGTAGATCAGCGCCGTGCCGAACAGGAACAGCGCCGACGCCAGCAGGTTCAGCACCACGTAATGCAGGCCCACCCGCAGCCGTTCACGCCCGCCGCCGTGCAGCATCAGCACATAGCTGGCGATCAGCAGCACCTCGAAGAACACGAACAGGTTGAACAGGTCGCCGGTGACAAAGGCGCCGTTCAAGCCCATCAACTGGAACTGGAACAGCGCATGGAAGTAGCGTCCATGGCTGTCCCAGCCGCCGCTGGCATAGACCAGCACCGGCAGCGCCACCAGGCTGGTGAGCACCAGCATCATGGCCGACAGCCGGTCGACCACCAGCACGATGCCGAACGGCGCCGGCCAGCCACCGAGCCGGTAGACCGCCAGCGCGCCGGTGTCGGCCTGCCAGGCCAGCGCCGCGGCCACCAACAGCCCCAGCGCCGCCGAGCCCATGGCCAGGCGCCGCGCCAGCAGCAGCCGGCTGTGGCCGTGGCTGCTGCCGCCCTGGTCGCCCAGCAGCAGCAGCACGATGGCAGTGGCCGCCGGCAGCAGCACCGGCAGCACGGGCAGGTGTTGCAGCAGCCCGGTCACCGCGTGGCTCCTGGTTCGCCCGGCGCGTGCCCATCCGCATCCCGGCGCGCGCCGGCGGCGTGCACGTCGTCATGCCTGGGCTGGCCGGGCTCGTGCCCGTCGACGTGGTCGCTGCCGTTGTCGGCGCGGCTGCGCAGGGCCAGTTCGATGACAAAGCCGGTGGTGGCAAAGCCGATCACGATGGCGGTGAGCACCAGGGCCTGCGGCAGCGGGTCGGCGATGGTGGCGGCGCCGGTGCCCAGGATGGGCGGCGCATCACGCCAGAGCCGGCCCATGGCAAAGATGAAGACATTGACCGCGTAGCCCAGCAGCGACAGGCCCAGCACCACCGGAAAGCTGCGCCCGCGCAGCAGCAGCCAGATGCCGCAGGCGGTGACCACGCCAATGCCGCTGGCGAGCAGGAATTCCATCGAGATCATGCCGACTGCCCTTCCTTGCTGGCGGCGCCCAGCACCGACAGCGTCAGCAAGGTGGCGCCCACCACGGTGATGTAGACCCCCAGGTCGAACAGCGCGGCGGTGGCCAGCGGCAGCTCGCCCAGCAGCGGCAGCACCGGGTGGCCAAAGGCACTGGTGAGGAAGGGGCTGCCGAAGGCAAACGCACCCACCCCGGTGAGCCAGGCGATGCCCAGGCCGATGCCGATGGCCCGCACGAAGCGCCGCCCGCCGCCGGCATGCAGCAGCGATTCGGCCCGCTGCTGCCCCAGCGCCATGAATTGCAGCACCAGCGCCACCGCCGTCACCAGGCCGGCGATGAAGCCGCCGCCCGGCAGGTTGTGGCCACGCCAGAAGATGTAGAGGCTGACCACCAGCGCCAGCGGCAGCACCAGGCGGGCGGCATTGCGCAGCAGCAGCGGCGTCTGGGCGGCAGACCAGGCGCGGCCGTCCGGGTCCAGCGCCGGCTTGCGCACGCGCCAGCCGTCCATCAGCGCCAGCACGCCCACGGCGGCAATGCCCAGCACGGTGATCTCGCCGAAGGTGTCGTAGCCGCGGAAGTCGACCAGGATGACGTTGACGGTGTTGGTGCCGCCGCCCTGCGGCACCGCCTTGTCGAGGAAGAACCAGCTGATCGCGTCGTGGTCGCGCGTCAGCATCAGCCAGCTCAGCCAGGCGATGCCGCCGCCACCGGCCAGCGCCAGCGCGCCGTCGCGCCAGCGGCGCAGCGGGCTGGACTCTTTCGGCGTGGTCGGCGGCAGCAGGGCCAGCCCCATCAGCAGCAGCACGGTGGACACCACTTCCACCGACAACTGCGTCAGCGCCAGGTCGGGCGCCGACAAGCCCACGAAGGCCAGCGCGGTGACCAGGCCCACCACGCCCACCAGCACCACCGCCCGCAGCCGCTGGTGGTGGCCCAGCGCCAGCGCCACCGCCGCCGCCAGCAGCAGCGCCCAGGCCACCAAGCGCCGGCCAGGACGCCGGCATCAGCAAACGCCCGCCGGTGCCGGGCGCAGCATCACCACCGCTGGCAAAGGCCCAGACCACCAGCGCCAGCGCGCTGCCCAGCATCCAGGCCGCATGGCGCTGCAGCGAGCCGATTTCCATGCGGGCGGTGAACATGCCGGCCAGGCTGAACAGGCCGTCGATGGCGTGGGTGAACAGCAGCCGGCCGTTCAGCCCGCGCGGATGGTGCAGGTGCAGGTTGAAGCGGTGCTGCAGCGCCCAGTACATCGCCACGCCGCCGACCAGCGCCAGCGCGCTCATCAGCAGCGGCAGGTTGAAGCCATGCCAGATCGCCAGGTGTGTAGGGCGGTGGCGCCGTGCCCAGCACGGCCGTGGCCGCCAGCTGCACCATCGGCCCGTAGGTGATGGCCGGCAGCAGGCCCACCACCAGGCACAGCACCACCAGCAGGGCCACCGGCGCCTTCATCAGCAGCGGCGGCTCATGCGGGTGCGGGCTTGGGCAGGTTGACCGGCTGGCCGTTGAAGAACACGTCGTGGATGAAGCGCAGCGAATAGGCCATCGAGAAGATGCCGCCCAGCGTGGCCGCCACCGGCACCAGCACGCCGAACGCAAAGTGCCCCTGCCCGGCCACCGCCTCGGTGAAGAACATCTCCTTGGACAGGAAGCCGTTGGCCAGCGGCACGCCGGCCATGGCGGCGGCGGCCACCATGGCCAGCGTGGCGGTCCAGGGCATGAACTTCATCAGCCCGCCCAGGCGGCGCATGTCGCGGGTGCCGGTCTCGTGGTCGATGATGCCGGCGGTCATGAACAGCGCGGCCTTGAAGGTGGCGTGGTTCAGGATGTGGAACACCGCCGCCACCGCCGACAGCGGCGAGTTCAGCCCGATCAGGAACACGATCAGGCCCAGGTGGCTGATGGTGGAATAGGCCAGCAGGCCCTTCAGGTCGTGCTTGAACACCGCCACATAGGCGGCAAACACCATGGTCGACCAGGCCCACCGTGGCCACCACGCGCCTCGAACAGCGCGGTGCCGCCCAGCACCGGGTACAGCCGCGCAGCAGGAAGATGCCGGCCTTGACCATGGTGGCCGAGTGCAGGTAGGCCGACACCGGCGTGGGCGCGGCCATGGCCTCGGGCAGCCAGAAGTGGAACGGCAACTGCGCGCTCTTGGTGAAGCAGCCGACCAGGATCAGCCCCAGCGCCAGCGGGTACAGCGCATGGGCCTGCACCTGCGCGCCCATGGCCAGCAGCACCGACAGCTCGTAGGTGCCGGCGATCTGGCCCAGCAGCACGCACGCCGGCCAGCATCACCAGGCCGCCGCCGCCGGTGACCGCCAGCGCCATGCGGGCGCCGGCGCGGGCGTCGGCCTTGTGGCCCCAGTAGCCCACCAGCAGGAAGGACGAGACGCTGGTCAGCTCCCAGAACACCACCAGCAGCAGCAGGTTGTCCGACAGCGCGATGCCCAGCATCGCCGCCATGAACAGCATCAGCAGGCTGTAGAACTTGCCGGCCGGGTCGTCGTGGTGCAGGTACCAGGCGGCGTACAGGATGATCAGCAGGCCGATGCCGGTGATCAGCAGCGCGAACATCAGCGCCAGGCCGTCGAGCCGCAGGCCCAGGTTCAGGCCGATGGCGGGCAACCACTCGGTCTGTGCCAGCAAGGTCTGGCCGGCAAACACCGCACCGGCCTGGCCCAGCAGCAGCGCCAGCGCCGCCGCCGTGACGGCGGCCGCCAGCCAGGCGCTGGCCTGGCGCCGCCAGGGCGTGTTGACACGGCCGACCGCCCAGCACAGCAAGGTGCCAACAGTCAGGGGCAGCAGGACAACAAGGGCAAGCGGACTCATGCAGGCGGATTGTTCGAGTTGTGCAGCAGGCGCCGGTCCGCGCCGGGTGGCAGTGTAGAAGCAGTGCCGGACACACCGGCCGCACCGTCAACCAGCGGGGTGGGTGTGTGCGCTGCGCTGCAAAGTTCCGTCCACCAGCACAGCGCCCCGGCAGCCCGGGCTTGACACGGCGCAACACCGGGCCACCCAGCTCTGCCATGCTGCGGGCTGAGGACAGGGGACGCGGGGCGCTGGTGCAGCGCTGGTGTCCCCCGCGCAGCAGGAGACGACGATGCCCCCACCCGACACCTTTGCGGCCAGGCTTGCAGCATGAGCACGCCAGCACCGATGGCGCAGACCCGGCGGCCGGTCTTCGACGCCGGCCACCTGGCCCAGGCAACGCGGGACGTGCTGGCCGCCCATGGCGACGACGCGGCCGCACTGGCCAGGCGCCAGGCGCAGCGCCTGGACCACCTGGTGACAAGCGCGTGTGCGGGCTCGGCGCTGTACCGCGAACGCCTGCGCGGCATCCGCCCCGGCCACACGCCGCTGGCCGACTGGCCGGTGGTCACCAAGGCCGAATTGATGCACCGGTTTGCCGACTGGGTGACCGACCCGGCGCTGGAACTGGAGGCCTTGCAAGCCTTCACCGCCGACCCGGCGCGCATCGGCGACGCCTTTGCCGACCGCTGGCAGGTCTGGGAAAGCTCAGGCAGCAGCGGCACGCCCGGCATCTTTGTGCAGGACAGCCGGGCCATGGCCCTGTACGACGCCCTGGAAACCCTGCGCCGGCCCCACCCCAGCCCCTGGCGGCAGTGGCTGGACCCGCTGGGCCTGGCCGACCGTTTTGCCTTTGTCGGCGCCACTGGCGGGCACTTTGCCAGCCAGGTGTCGGCACTGCGGCTGCAGCGGCTCAACCCCTGGCTGGCGGGCAGGCTGCGCTGCTTTTCGCTGCTGCAGCCGCTGGCCGACCTGGCCGCCGAACTGCAGGCCTATGCACCCACGGTGATCGCCACCTATCCCAGCGCGGCGGCCCTGCTGGCCGACGAAGCCGCCGCCGGCCGGCTGCGCTTGCGCCCGCGTGAAGTCTGGACCGGCGGCGAGACGCTGAGCCCGGCCATGCGCACGTCCATCGAACAAGCCTTGGCCTGCACGGTGTGCAACAGCTACGGTGCGTCGGAATTCCTCAGCCTGGGCTGGCAGTGCGACCACGGCCAGCTGCATGTCAACACCGACTGGGCACTGCTCGAGCCAGTCGATGCGCACCACCGCGCGGTGCCGCCGGGCACACCGTCGCACACCACCTTGCTCACCCATCTGGGGCAGTTTGCACAGCCCTTGATCCGCTACGACCTGGGCGACCGCATCACCGTGGCGCCGCAGCGCTGCAGTTGCGGATCGGTGCTGCCGGTGATCGACGTGCAGGGCCGCTGCGACGATGTGCTGGTGCTGGCCGGGCCGCAGGGCCGCCCGGTCACGCTGCTGCCGCTGGCGCTGACCACGGTGCTGGAAGACCACGCCCGGCTGATCGACTTCCAGCTGCTGCAGCGTGATGCCCACACCCTGGTGCTGCGCCTGCCGCCGCAACACGCCCAGGCCGGCGCTGCGCTGGACCGGGCCTGCAGCCTGCTGCGCGCCTGGTGCCAGCAGCAAGGCCTGCCCGACCTGCAGCTGATTGGCGAAGTGGCCCCGCTGCTGCCACCCGGGCGCAGCGGCAAGCTGCAACGCGTGGTGCGCCTGCCAGCGGCCTGAGGCTGCCGCGTCAGGCTTCCAACAGCCCGCCTTCGGTAAACTCTGCCGAGGGCTTTGGCCTGCGCCGCATTGCCCACCAGACCACGTCGCACGACAGCATCACCACAGCCGCACAACAGCCGCACAACAGCCGCACAACCTCCGCACAACCTCCGCACAACAGCCGCACAACAGCCGGACCACCGCCATGACCACCAGCATCCGACAAGCCGACCTGATCGAGAGCGTGGCCGCCGCGCTGCAATACATCAGCTACTACCACCCGGCCGACTTCATCGCCCATCTGGCCCGTGCCTACGAGAAAGAACAAGGCCCGGCGGCCAAGGACGCGATTGCGCAGATCCTGACCAATTCCAGGATGTGCGCCGAAGGCCACCGGCCGATCTGCCAGGACACCGGCATCATCAATGTCTTCCTGAAGATCGGCATGGACGTGCGCTGGGACGGCTTCACCGGCAGCATCGAAGATGCCGTCAACCAGGGTGTGCGCCAGGGCTACCTGAACCCCGACAACCTGCTGCGCGCCAGCGTGCTGGACGACCCGATCTTTGCCCGCAAGAACACCAAGGACAACACCCCCGCCGTGATCCACATGACGGTGGTGCCCGGCAACACGGTGGACGTGACGGTGGCGGCCAAGGGCGGCGGCAGCGAAAACAAGAGCAAGCTGCAGATGCTCAACCCCAGCGACAGCATCGTCGACTGGGTGCTCAAGACCGTGCCCACCATGGGCGCTGGCTGGTGCCCGCCGGGCATGCTGGGCATCGGCGTGGGCGGCACGGCCGAGAAGGCGGTGCTGCTGGCCAAAGAGGCCTTGATGGACGACATCGACATGTACGAACTGCTGGCCCGCGGCCCGGCCAACAAGCTGGAAGAACTGCGCATCGAGCTCTACGAGAAGGTCAACGCCCTGGGCATCGGCGCCCAAGGCCTGGGTGGCCTGACCACGGTGCTGGACGTCAAGATCAAGACCTACCCCACCCACGCTGCCAGCCTGCCGGTGGCGATGATCCCGAACTGCGCCGCCACCCGCCATGCGCACTTCGTGCTGGACGGCAGCGGCCCGGTCTACCTGGACCCGCCCAGCCTGGACCTGTGGCCCGACGTGACCTGGGCGCCCGACTACAAGAAGAGCAAGCAGGTCGACCTGAACACCCTGACCCCGGCCGAGGTGGCGAGCTGGAAGCCGGGCGACACCCTGCTGCTCAGCGGCAAGATGCTGACCGGCCGCGACGCCGCGCACAAGCGCATCCAGGACATGCTGGCCAAGGGCGAGCCGCTGCCGGTGGACTTCAGCAACCGCGTCATCTACTACGTCGGCCCGGTCGACCCGGTGCGCGACGAGGTGGTTGGTCCGGCCGGCCCCACCACCGCCACCCGCATGGACAAGTTCACCGAGATGATGCTGTCCCAGACCGGCCTGATCAGCATGGTCGGCAAGGCCGAGCGCGGCCCGGTGGCCATCGAGGCGATCAAGAAGCACAAGAGCGCCTACCTGATGGCCGTGGGCGGCGCCGCCTACCTGGTGGCCAAGGCCATCCACGGTGCCAAGGTGGTCGGCTTTGCCGACCTGGGCATGGAAGCCATCTATGAATTCGACGTCAAGGACATGCCGGTGACGGTGGCGGTCGACAGCGCAGGCACCAGCGTGCACACCACCGGACCCAAGGAGTGGCAGGCCCGCATCGCCGGCATTCCGGTGACCGTGGCCTGACGGGCCCTCGCTGGCCGCGCAAGAAAACGGGGCGCCAGCAGGCGCCCCGTTTTGCTTGGCCGCTGCGGCGCCGGGCCGCGCGCTGGGCTCAGCGGCGCTGCCAGCCGGCGTCGGCCAGCTTGAACACCGCCACCGCGTCCACCAGCAGACCGGCCTGGTGCTTCAGGCTCTCGGCAGCGGCAGCGCTCTGCTCCACCAGCGCCGCGTTCTGCTGCGTGCTCTGGTCCAGCGCCGTCACCGACTGGCCCACCAGGCTGACGCCGCTGCTCTGCTCGCCGCTGGCCGCGCTGATCTCGCCGACGATGGCGGTCACCCGCTGGATGGCGCCGACGATCTCGTTCATCGTGCTGCCGGCACGGCCCACCAGCGCCGTGCCATGTTCCACCCGTTCCACGCTGGCGGTGATCAGCGCCTTGATTTCACGCGCCGCCTCGGCGCTGCGCTGGGCCAGGCTGCGCACCTCGCCGGCCACCACCGCGAAGCCGCGGCCTTGCTCACCGGCGCGGGCAGCCTCGACCGCCGCGTTCAGGGCCAGGATGTTGGTCTGGAAGGCGATGCCGTCGATGGTGCCGATGATGTCGGCAATGCGGCGGCTGCTGTCGTTGATGCCGCGCATGGTTTCCACCACCTCGCCCACCACCGCGCCGCCCCGCTCGGCCACGGCCGACGCGCCGGCTGCCAGTTCGCTGGCCTGGCGGGCGTTGTCGGCGTTGTTGCGCACCGTCGTGCCCAGTTCGTCCATGGTGGCCGCTGTCTGCTGCAAGGAACTGGCCTGCTGCTCGGTGCGGCTGGACAGATCCTGGTTGCCCTGGGCAATCTCGGCGCTGGCCGTGGCCACGCTTTCCGAGCCCTGGCGCACGCTGGCGACCGTCTGGGCCAGGGCGTGCTGCATGCTCTGCAAGCAGGCCAGCAGGCTGCTGCTGTCGCCCGGCCGCACCTGGATGGGCGTGCTCAGGTCGCCCTGCGCCACCGCCCGCGCCACCGCCACGGCGGCCTGGGGCTCGCCGCCCAGCAGGCCGGTCAGGCGCCGGGTGATGCCCAGCGCCAGCGCCAGGCCCAGCAGCACCGCCATCGCCAGCACCCCACCAGTGGCCGCACGTGCCCGGTCATAGGTCAGGGCCGCATCGGCGGCAGCGTCCTTGGCACCGGCCTGGTTGAACTGGATCTGCGCATCCACCTGGCCCAGCAGGTCGTCGAACAGCATGCTGGACGCACCGTCGGCCAGGTCGGCCGCATCTTGCTGGTTCTTGCTGCCGGCGGCCACCACGCGCTGTTGCGATGCGCTGTATTGCGCCCAGCTGGTCTTCAGCTTGGCCAGCGCAGCCTGCTCGTCCGCCCCGTGGGCGGCAGCGGTGTAAGCGGCCAGCTGCGCCTCCACCGCCTTGCCCGAATCGGCCATCTTGTCGCGGTATTCGGCCTGGTAGCTCTTGTCGGCCGTCTTGCTGTACTTGACCTCGAATTCACGCGCCACCACGGCCGCCGTGCGGGCCGTGCCCAGCTCGGACAAGCCGACCAGCCATTTGTTGGCCAGTGCATCGGCCGCGCCATTGACCCGGCTCAGGCCCAGCAAGGACGCGGCGCCCAGGGCGGCGGTCAGCAGCAGCAGCGCCAGGAAGGCAGCGACCAGTTGCTGGCGCAGACTCAGTCCGTCCAGCAGGCGGCCCAGGGTGGATGGCAGCTTCATTCAAACTCTCCTGATCATGGCCATCGGTGCCGGGCGCTGGCATCAGCAGCAGCGCCCGTCGGGACCCACGGCAATTTCCATATCAAAACCCGGACACGGCGGCGCCGTGCCCTGGCTTCACTTTTTGTGACCGATGTAGCTGGCGCCCACGATCTTGCCGGCCCCGTCCTTGATGGGGTTGTAGCAAGCGTCGAAGGCGGTGCCCAGCACATCGATGGGGCCGCAGAACTGCTTGCCGGCGTTCACCGCCTCATAGGCTGCATTGCGGGCCAGCTGGGTGCCGACGCCGCGCTTGCCCTCGGGCGTCAGCACATTGGTGCTGACGCGCACGAACTCGTCGCCGGACTTGACGAACACCGTGGCCGTGGCCTGGTGCGCCTTGCGCACCGCGTCCACCACGTCGTAGTTGTTGTTGATCTTGCGGTCGCCGAAAAACAGCGCCGGCACGGTCTTGTCACCAACGGTGTCGGTGCCGTCGATCTTGACGGCACCGATCTTGCCCAGGCGCGCGTCCAGGTCGGCCATCGTGGCCTTGGGGTCGTTGGCATGGGCTGCGGTCGCAGCCAACAGGGCAGCGGCAGTCAACAGAGCGGGGAGAAACTTCATGGATTCGGCTCCTAACAGTTCAACAGGCGAGGCTGACCCTTCAGTCTCGTGTTGAGGGTTTCGGCCTGGCGCTGCCAGACTTGAGCCAGATCAACCAGCAGCGCGCATGGCTGTGGCAGGCGCCGCGCAGCGCAGCGCTGCACAGGCAGAGACGCCGCTGCGCTCAGCCAGCTGGCTGGGGCGGCTGCTGCACCGCCGCGCGGGTGTCGGCAGGCGGCGGCAGGCCGTGCAGCACACGCTGCGGGTACGGGATCTCCACAGCCTCGGCATTGAGCAGCGTCAGGATGGCCAGGTTGACATCGCCCACCGCATTGACCTGGCCGTTCTCGGGGTCGCTGATCCAGAAGGCCACGGTCAGCTCCAGGCCGCTGTCGGCAAACAGCGACAAGCGCACCGCTGGGCCAGGGTTGGACAGCACCCGCGGCACCCGCCCCACCGCCGCCGCCAGCTTGGGCATCAGGGTGTCGAGCTGGGTGCCGTAGGCCACCTGCACCGTGGTGGTCAGCACCAGGTTGCTGTCGGCGTAGCTCAGGTTTTCCACCCGCTGGGTGATCAGCAACTCATTGGGCACGATGGACTCGCGGCCATTGGGCGCCTTGATCAGGGTGTAGCGGGTGGTGATGTCGCTGATGCGGCCCTCGAAGTTGTCCACCCGCACCAGGTCGCCGATGCGCAGGCTGCGCTCGGCCAGGATCACGAAGCCCGACACATAGTTGGCCGCCAGCCGCTGCAGGCCCAGGCCGATGCCCACGCCCACCGCGCCGCCCATCACGCCCAGCGCGCCCAGCGGGATGCCGGCGGCCGACAGCGCGATCAGCAGGCCGACCAGCAGCAGCACGGCGCGGGTGGCATTGGCCGCAATCTTGCGCACGCTCAGGTGCACCGTGCTGGCGCGCAGCAGGCGCTGCTCGATGCGTGGCCGACAGCCACAGCATCAGCAGCAGCACGGCCACCGCGCTCAGCGCGCCTTCGACCAGGCTGCGCAGCGTCACCGGCGCGCCGCCGATCTTCCAGCTGATGGCGTCCATCTCGGCCAGCATCACCGGCAGCAGGCCGGTGGTCCACAGCACGGCGGCGATCCACACCGCCCCAGCTCAGCGTGCGCTCCAGCGCCCGCACCAGCGCCGAGGTCGGAAACGCCGCATGCAGCACCCGCACCGACACCCGGATCAGCGCCAGGCTCAGCAGCACCGGCACCGCCAGCTTGAACACCGCCACCGGGATGCTGCCCAGCCAGGGCCCACGCAGCAGCCTGCGCCAGCAGCGCCAGCGCCAGTGCCAGCATCGGGAACAGCGCGCCGTCGAAGCCGCGCCGGCCGAACCAGATGCCGCCCTGCTGGGCCTGCGCCAGGGCCACGCCCTCGCCGCCAGGCAGCGGCGCCACATCCTTGGGCCGCAGCAAGGCGCTGATCAGCCAGGCCAGGCCCAGGCACCCCACCAGCAGCCCCAGCTCCAGCAGGGCGGTCGGTCGGGTCAGCGCGGCGATCAGTTCAGCAAAGGAATCGACGCCGTTCATCCGGCCAGGCGCCTGGCGATCCCGGGCTCAGACATCGGCCAGCACCCGCAGGTGGGCCACCACGCTGCGGCCCAGCGCGCTCAGCGCATAGCCGCCTTCCAGGCAGGACACGATGCGTCCGCCGCAGTGGCGGTCGGCCAGGTCCTTCAGCCGGCGGGTGATCCATTCATAGTCGGACTCCACCAGGCCCAGCTGGCCCAGATCGTCTTCGCGGTGGGCGTCGAAGCCGGCGCTGATGAACAGCATCTGCGGCGCAAACTCTTCCAGCCGCGGCATCCACATCACGTCGATCAGCTCGCGCACCGCCATGCCCCGGGTGTAGGGCGGCACCGGCACATTGACCATGTTGGTGCCCTTGGGCACCGCGCCGCTGCCGGGGTAGAGCGGGTGCTGGAAGAAGCTGGCCATCAGCACCCGCTCGTCGCCGGCGATGATGTCCTCGGTGCCATTGCCGTGGTGCACGTCGAAATCGATGATCGCCACCCGCGAGATGCCGAACTCGGGCCCAGCACGTCCAGCGCATGGCGGGCGGCGACGGCCACGTTGTTGAAGAAGCAGAAGCCCATGGTCTCGCCACGGGTGGCATGGTGGCCGGGCGGGCGCACGCAGCAGAAGGCGTTTTCGACCTCGCCGCGCACCACGGCCTCGGTGGCCGCCACCGCCGCACCGGCCGAGCGCAGCGCGGCACGCCAGGTGCCGGGGCACACCACGGTGTCGGGGTCCAGGTGGCGCGGCTCGCCGCTGGCCTGCACCTGCTCCATGAATTCACGCAGCTGCGGCGACGTAGTTCGACGGTGTGGGCCCGCTCCACCTGCGCCAGCGTGGCCAGCGGCGCATCGCGCTGGTCCAGCGCGATCGACAGGCCCGAAGCCAGCAACTGATCGGCAATCGCATCCAGGCGTTGCGGGCATTCGGGGTGGCCGTCGCCCATGTCGTGCAAACGGCACTCGGCGTGGCTGTAGTAGGCAGTCGACATCGTTGTCTCGAATCGTTTTCCGGTATGGTGCCGCGCAATGGCTGATTCCAACCTTGCGCAGCGTCTGTCGCGGCTGACGAGCCAGATTAGCACGATCATTGTCGGCAAAGAGCCGCAGATCACCGACTGCATCGCCTGCCTGCTGGCCGGTGGCCACCTGCTGATCGAAGACCTGCCCGGCGTCGGCAAGACCACGCTGGCGCATGCGCTGGCGGTGTCGCTGGGGCTGAAGTTCTCGCGCGTGCAGTTCACCGCCGACCTGATGCCGTCCGACCTGATCGGCGTCAGCGTGTTCGAGCGCAGCAAGGAGGCCTTCAACTTCCACCCCGGGCCGGTGTTCACCCAGGTGCTGCTGGCCGACGAGATCAACCGCGCCGGCCCCAAGACCCAGAGCGCCCTGCTCGAGGCGATGGAAGAGCAGCAGGTGACGGTGGAAAACGAGACCCGGCCGCTGCCCCGGCCGTTTTTCGTGATCGCCACCCAGAACCCCAGCGACCAGCTGGGCACCTACCCGCTGCCCGAAAGCCAGCTCGACCGCTTTCTGATGTGCATCACCCTGGGCTACCCCGACCGCGCCAGCGAGCGTGCGCTGCTGGCCGGCGTCGACCGCCGCCACCTGGTGGCCAGCCTGGGCGCGGTGATGACGCCCGGCCGAGCTGGTGCTGGCCCAGGCCGCCGTGCAGCAGGTGCATGCCGGCGAGGCCCTGCTCGACTACCTGCAGGCGCTGATCGCCGCCACCCGCTCGGGCCAGTGGTTTGCCGAGGGCCTGAGCCCACGCGCGGGCATCTCCATCCTGCGCGCCGCCCGTGCCCGCGCCCTGCTGGCGCAGCGCGACTATGTGGCGCCCGACGACATCCAGGCCATCCTGCCGCAGACCGCCGCGCACCGGCTGGTGCCGGTGGGCAGCGCCGGGCGCGGCCGGGTGGAGCAGGTGCGCGCCATGGTCGAGGCCGTCGGCATTCCGTGATCCGCGGTCGTCTCCGGCGGTGGTTCGAAAACCGGCTGCCGCGCAGCGACAGCTGGACGCTGACCCAGCGCAACCTCTACATCCTGCCCACCAAGGCCGGCTGGGGCTTCTGCCTCACCTTGCTGGTGATGCTGCTGGCCTCGGTGAACTACCAGCTCAACCTGGGCTATGCGCTGACCTTCTTGCTGGGCGGCGCGGCGCTGGCCGCCATGCACCAGACCCACGGCAACCTGCGCCGCCTGCAGCTGCACGTGCGGCCACCGGCGCCGGTGTTTGCCGGCGAGCCGGCCACGCTGGAGGTGGTGCTCGACAACCCCGGCAGCGAGCGCCACGGCGTCGGCCTGGGGCTGTATGGCGCGCAGCCGGCCGGCCTGGCCTTTTGCGATGTGCCGGCCCAGGGCAGCAGCGCTGATGCGGCTGCGCTTCACCCCGCCGCCAGCGCGGCCTGCACCCGCTGCCCACGCTGCTGGTGGAAACCCACTTCCCGCTCGGCCTGTTCCGCGCCTGGACGGTGTGGCGCCCGGCTGCCAGCGCCCTGGTCTACCCGGCGCCTGAGTTACCGGCCCAGCCGCTGCCACCGGGCCAGCCCAGCGACGGCCATGAACTGCTGGCCCGCAGCGGCAGCGGTGGTGAATTTGAAGGCGTGCGCGCCTACCGCCGCGGCGACCCGCTGCGCCAGGTGGTGTGGAAGAAGGTGGCCCGCACCGGCGAGCATGGTCAGCCGCGACAGCAGCGCCAGTGCCGCGCAGGCCCTGCTGCTGGACTACAGCGCCACCGGCGCGCTGGACACCGAGGCCCGGCTGTCCCGGCTGGCCGCCTGGGTGCTGGCGGCCGAGCACAGTGGCCAGGGCTTCGGCCTGCGCCTGCCCGGGCAAGACCTGCCCCAGGCCAGCGGGGACAGCCAGCGCCGCAGCGCGCTGGAGGCGCTGGCCCTGTGGCAGCCTGGCGCCGGGCGGGCTTGAACATGGCAACTGCCGCCGCCGCACGCCCTGCCCTGCATGCCCGCCTGGGCGCCTGGCGCCAATGGCCGCGCGACACCCGCGACACCCTGTTCCAGCTGCTGCTGATCGGCTGGACCGTGCTGCCGCACCTCGGCCACCTGGCGCCCTGGTGCGGTGCGCTCACCGCCGCGGTGCTGTTGTGGCGGGCCCAGCTGGCGCTGGTCGGCGGCCCGCTGCCCAGCCGCTGGAAGGTGGCCGCTGGTGCTGGCGCTGGCCGTGGCGCTGACGGTCTGGACCGAGCGCACCCTGCTGGGCAAGGAGGCCGGCGTCACCCTGCTGGTGGTGCTGATGGCGCTGAAGACCCTGGAGCTGCGCGCCCGCCGCGACGCCATGGTGATCTTCTTCCTCGGTTTCTTCCTGGTGCTGACGCACTGCCTGTATTCGCAGTCGCTGCTGACCGCGCTGCACATGCTGCTGGCCACCTGGGGCCTGCTCACCGCCCTGGTGCTGGCCAACATGCCGGTGGGCAAGCCGCCGCTGTGGCGCGCCGCCGCGCTGGCCGCGCGCTCGGCCCTGCTGGGCCTGCCGCTGATGGCCGCGCTGTTCCTGCTGTTTCCGCGCTTTGGCCCGCTGTGGGGCCTGCCGCAGGACGCCGGCGGGCGCACCGGCCTGTCGGGCACGCTGCGCCTGGGCGGTGTGGCCGACCTGGCCAGCGACGAGACCATCGCCTTTCGCGTGCGCTTCACCGGGGCCGAGCCGCCGAACGAGGCGCTGTACTTCCGCGGCCCGGTGCTGTCGCGCTTTGACGGCATCGAGTGGCAGCCCGCCAGCCTTGCCGGCCGGCGCAATGCCCGCCAGCCCGTCGACCTGCGCGTGGCCGGTGCACCGGTGGACTATGAGCTGCTGCTCGAGCCGATCCGCCTGCCGCTGCTGCCGCTGCTGGAGGCCACGCCGCCCGACCCGGCCATGGCCGCGCAGCTGCCCGACTGGAGGCTGTGGCTGGGCCCCGACCTGCAATGGCACACCGACCGCCTGGTGGGCGAGCGTCTGCGCCTGCAAGCCCGCGCCTGGCCGCGCTTCAGCCACGGCCAGCAGCCGAGCCGCAGGAGCTGGCCGCGCTGCGCGCGCTGCCCGACGGCTTCAACCCGCGCACCGTGGCCTGGGCACGGCAGCTGCGCGACCAGCTGGGCGATGTCGACGCCCGCACCCTGGCCGCCGCGCTGCTGGCCCACATCCGCCAGGCCAACTATCGTCTACACCCTGCAGCCCGGCTTTTATGGCCGCGATGCCATCGACGAGTTCTGGCTCGACCGGCGCGAGGGCTTCTGCGAGCACTTCGCCACCGCCTTCGTGGTGGCGCTGCGCACGCTGGGCGTGCCGGCGCGGGTGGTCACCGGCTACCAGGGCGCCGAGCCGCCCGATGCCGACGGCTGGCGCGTGGTGCGGCAAAGCCATGCCCATGCCTGGGCCGAATACTGGGTGGCGGGTGCCGGCTGGCAGCGCGCCGACCCGACCGCCGCGGTGGCGCCCGAGCGGGTGCGCGCCAGCCGGCCGCTGCCGCCCCAGCCCGGCCTGGTGGCCGGTGCCCTCAACAGCATGAGCCCGGCGCTGGCCGACCAGATCCGCCGCGCCTGGGAGCTGCTGGACAACCGCTGGAACCAGTGGGTGATGGGTTATTCGCGCAGCCGCCAGTTCGACCTGCTGGCCCGCCTGGGCGTGCAACAGCCCGACTGGACCGATGTGGCGCGCGCGCTGGTCATCGCCCTGTCACTGGCCGCAACCGGCGGGGCACTGTGGGCCTGGTTCGACCGGCGCCGGCAAGACCCCTGGCAGCGGCTGCAAGGCCTGCTGGTGGCGCGGCTGCGCAGCATCGACGTGGCCGCCCAGCCGCACCACCCGCCACGCACCCTGGCCGGCATGGTGCGCAGCCGCCATGGTGCCGCTGGCGAGGCGCTGGCCCAGTCGCTGGAGGCACTGGACCACTGGCGCTATGCACCCGGCGCCCTGCCGCGCCTGCCTGGCCGGCAGTGGTGGGCCCAGCTGTCGGCCGAGACGCGGCGGCTGCGGGTGGCAGCACCGGGATAATCAGGGCCATGCTGCACATTGCCTCCGCCACCTTCCCCGCCCGACGCACACCCCTGGCGCTGGGCTGTGGTCTGTTGTTGGGCCTGAGCCTGGGCAGCGGCCTGGCCCTGCCGGTGGCGGCCCAGCAGGCCACGGCGCCGGCAGCGCGGGCCCAGGCCGCCAAACCGGTGCAGCCGTCCAAGGCCAGCCAAGCCAGGGCATCCAAGCCCAAGACCGGCCATGCGGTGCGGCACGACAGCGCCCCCGATGTGGTCACCTATGGCGGGCGCGCCGACGCCATGGCCCTGGCCGACCAGCTGGCCGAGCGCCACGGCCTGGACCCGGCCTGGGCCCGTGCCCAGCTGGCCCAGGCGCGCTACCTGCCCGTGGTGGCGCGGCTGATCATGCCGCCGGCCGCCGGCACGGCCAAGAACTGGGCGCGCCTACCGGGCCCGCTTCATCGAGCCCGAGCGGGTGCGCGCCGGTGCCGCCTTCTGGGCCGCCCAGCAGCGCTGGCTGGATGCCGCCGAGCTGCGCTACGGCGTGCCCGCCAGCCTGGTGGTGGGCATCATCGGCGTGGAAACCTTCTACGGCCGGGTGACCGGCAACTTCCGGGTGCTGGACGCGCTGGCCACCCTGAGCCTGGACTTCCCCACCGGCCGCAAGGACCGCAGCGGCTTCTTCCGCGACGAGCTGGGCCAGTTTCTGCGGCTGGCGCAGACCGAGCAGGTGGCGCCCACATCGGTCAAGGGCTCGTTTGCCGGGGCCATCGGCCTGGGCCAGTTCATGCCCGGCAGCATCAACCGGTATGCGGTCGACTTTGATGGCGACGGCCACATCGACATGGCCGGCAACCCGGCCGACGTGATCGGCAGCGTGGCCCACTACCTGGCCGAACACGGCTGGCAGCGCGGCATGCCCACCCACTATGCGGTGAAGCCGCCGGTGGACACGACCGACCGCGCCACCCTGCTGGCGCCCGACATCCTGCCCAGCTTCACGCGCCGCCCAGACTGGCCGAGCGCGGCGCCGTGCTGGACGCCGACGGCGCCGCCCACGTCGGCCCGCTGGCCCTGGTCGAACTGCAGAACGGCGATGCCGCGCCCAGTTTTGTGGCCGGCACGCAGAACTTCTATGCCGTCACCCGCTACAACTGGAGCAGCTACTACGCGCTGGCGGTGATCGAGCTGGGCCAGGCGGTGGCTGCAGCGCGCTGAGCCTGCACCCGGCACTGCCGCGCCGGGCGCCGCAGCCACGCGCCATCAATGCGCCGGCGCCGCACCACGCAGGCGCTGCACCGCCAGCACCGCAGCCAGCACCAGCGCACCGGCGGCCACGCCCACCACGGCATCGGCCAGCAGCGGCAACAGGGCTGCCGCCACCGCACCAGCGCCATCGACCAGCCCGGCGATGCGGTGGTGCAGCCAGGGCACACCATGGGTCAGGATGCCGCCGCCGACCAAAAACATCGCCAGCGTGCCGACCACGCTGAGCGCCTTCATCAGCCAGGGTGCAAAGACCAGCAGGCCGCGGCCCAGGGCCTGCTGTGCCGCGCTGGCCCGCCGGCTGAGCCACAGGCCGGCGTCGTCGAGCTTGACGATGCCCGCCACCAGGCCGTAGACACCCACCGTCATCACCAGCGCGATGCCGGCCAGCACGGCCGCCTGTTGCGCCAGCGGTGCGCTGGCCACCGTGCCCAGCGAAATCACCACGATCTCGGCCGACAAGATGAAATCGGTGCGCACCGCGCCTTTGATCTTCTGCTGCTCCAGCGCCACCAGGTCGATGCTGGGGTCGGCCAGCGCCTGCTGGTGCACCGCACGCTGGGCCGCCGCATCAGCCGGGTTGTGCAGGTATTTGTGCGCCAGCTTCTCCACGCCTTCGTAGCACAGGTAAGCGCCGCCCAGCATCAGCAAGGGCGTGATCAACCAGGGGGCAAACGCTGGCGATCAACAGCGCTGCGGGCACCAGGATCACCTTGTTGAGCGCGGAGCCCTTGGCCACGGCCCAGACCACCGGCAGTTCCCGGTCGGCCTTGACGCCGGCCACTTGCTGGGCATTCAGCGCCAGGTCGTCGCCCAGCACACCGGCGGTCTTCTTGGCAGCCACCTTGGTCATGGTGGCCACGTCGTCCAGCACGCTGGCGATGTCGTCGAGCAGAACCAACAGGCTGGTGGCCATCGGCGGGCAATCAAAGTAGGCGGAGCCGGATGCTAGCCCCGTTCGGCGGCCAGTCTGGCGCCGGCCGGCCGTGGCGCCGCAGGCGCTGGGCAGGTGGGTGGCAGGTGCTCGGCAGGTGCAGCGCTAACGCGGGGCCTGGCTGGCCTGGTTCAGGGCACGCAGGCGGGCCAGATGCTCGGCCACCGCCTGGTTGCAGACCCGCACCGAATCAGCCAGGTCGGCCCGGCGTTTTTCACACAGCTGCAGGGCTTGCCGGTCGAGGATGCTGGCGCGGATCAGTTGCTCGAAGCTGGCGCCATCGGGCAAGGCCTGGGGCGCGGCGCAAGCGGTGTCCAGCCGCGCGGGCAGCACCGGGCAATCCAGGCTCTCGGGCAGCATCTTCACCGTGGTGCCGCAGCCGGCCAGCATGGCCAGCAGCAGGGGCACCAACAGGACAACGCGCGGGCGCAGCAGCGGGGGCGGGCGCGGCGTCATGGCTTCACCGCCTGCCAGTCGGCCAGCACGGCCAGCGGCACCGGCACCGGCAGGCATTTGCGGCCATCAATTTCCACCTCCACGGCCTTCTGGGCCACCACCTCGGCCTGGATCTGGGTCTCGAGCTTCTTCTTTTCGTCCGGCGTGGCGGCGTTCTCGCGCTGCTGGATCAGCGTGGTGATGCGGGTCTGGCCGGCAGCGCTGAGCCGGCTGAGCCGGCTGATCTCTTGCGCGTTGCCGGCGATCTTGGCGTCGTAAGACTGCACCTGCTGGCTGTGCGTGGTCGTCAGCTTCTGGATTTCAGCGTCGAATTTGGCGTCTTTGGCGGCCAGGTCGGTCTGCAGCTGGGTCTTGACCTGCACCAGCGCGGCCTGGGCGTCTTCACCCAGCTTCTGGTACTTGGCCACGGCTTGCACCGCGTCACGCCCCTGCCAGCTGCCGCCATACCAGCCGGCGCCGGCAGACAGCACGATGAGGATCAGGTAGACCAGGTTTTGCATCGCACACCTCCGGGTGCATGCTGACACGAAAGTGCACGCCAGCCCAGGGGGCCACCCCGCATCCAGGTTAGCGCGACAGCGCCAGCTTGATGCCAAAGCCCAGCAGCAGCGTGCCCGCCAGCCGGTTCAGCCAGCGGGTGGCGCGCGGGCTGGCGCGCAGGCGCTCGGCCAACTGCAGCGTCAGCCCGACGGCCAGCACGCCGTACAAGAAGGTGAGCACGGCCACCGTGGCCGCCATGACAGCGAAGGTGCGCAGGCCCTGGTGCCGGGCCGGGTCGACGAACAGCGGGAAGAACGCCATGTAGAACACGATGGCCTTGGGGTTGAGCAAGGTGATCATCAGCGCCTGGCGGAAATACTGGCCGGCACGGATCTGCAGCACCGGCGCGTCACCGGGCTGGGCGGTGATCATCTTCCAGCCCAGCCAGGCCAGGTAGGCCGCGCCCAGCCACTGCACCGCCGCAAACAGCAGCGGCGAGGTCGACAGCAGCGCCGCCATGCCGGCCACGGCCAGCCAGATCAGCACCTGGTCACCGGCGATCACGCCCAGCGTGGCGGCCAGCCCGCCCAGCAGGCCGCCCTTGCCGGTGGACGTGACCAGCGCCAGATTGCCCGGCCCGGGGATGGCCAGGAACACAATCACCGCCACCACAAAGGCCCCGTAGTCCATCACCCCGAACATGCACCGCTCCTGTCTCTGCCCAGCCCCCGTCGGGCCACGATGATGCCAGCGCCCAGCGGCCCTGCCCAGGCGCCAGCACACGCCCACCCGCGTGAGGACGAGTGCCAGTTCAACGCCATCCGCGCGCAGGGTGCGGGCGGGCAGAACGTCAACAAGGTGAGCAATGCGGTGCACCTGCGCTACGACATCCACGCCAGCAGCCTGCCCGATGCGCTGAAGGCCCGGCTGCTGGCCCTGGGCGACCAGCGCATCAGCGGCGACGGCGTGGTGGTGATCAAGGCCCAGGACCACCGCAGCCTGGAGCGCAACAAGGCCGACGCACTGGAGCGCCTGGCCACGCTGATTGCCGACGCCGCCCATGTGGCCAAGGCCAGGCGTGCCACCAAGCCCACCCGGGGGTCGCAGCGCCGGCGGGTCGAGGGCAAGGTGCAGCGCGGTCAGGTGAAGGCCCTGCGGGGCAAGGTGTCGGGGGAGTGAGCCAGGGGCGGCTTGGGGCGCGTTGCCTGCGGATGTGCTGATTGCCGCCTTTCCTGAGGCTTCGCCGGTGCGGTGCAGCGCGCCGGGTCTCGCCCCGGCAGGCGACCAGCCTTTTGTCGCGCCGAAAGGCTGGCCCAAAGACGCGCTTTCCAAACTGCGCGATACGACAGCCAGCGTTTGTAACTGGACCGAGACGCTGCGCCTCGCCTGTCCGGCTCGAACAGCGTCAGCCGGAAGCAGTGCGGCGCTTCCGGCCGTGCCACCCCGGTCAGGGCTGTGACACACAGACCCCGGCCAGGCACGCAGGGCATGCGGCAAGCTGTTCGATGGCGGTCTGCTCAGCCCTGACCAGTGGCACGGCCGGAATGGCCGCACTGCGGTCCGGCTATAGCAAGGTGTTCGAGCCGGACAGGCGAGGCGCAGCGTCCGGGTCCGTCGACAAGCACGCGGTGGTGTACGCGCAGTTTGGCAGGCGTGTCTTTGGGCCGCCTTTCTTGGCGCCGGACAAGAAGGCTGGTCGCCAGCCGGGGCGAGACCCGGCGCGCTGCATCGCACCGGCGACGCCCGGGAAGGCCGCAATCAGCAACACCCCAACGGCAGCAACGCGCCCACCCGCCCATCACGCAGATCCAGGCTGGTACGGCCGCACCATGCGCAGCCATTTGCGTGCCTTCAAGCCAAACCGCGCCTCGATCACGTCGGCGCGCGCCGTCAAGGTCTCGCGGTCGGGCACCACCACCCCGCGCCCGGCCACCAGCACCGTGTTGCCCTCGGCCGTGGGCGCCAGTTGCCAGACCTGGTCGGCACCAAAGGCGGCGGCCACACGCGCGGCGCTGCGGGCAAAGCTGCTGTCGCGGCCGAACAGGTTGACCGCCATCAGGCCACCCGGCGCCAGCACACCCCGGCAGGCACGGTAGAAGGCTTCATCGTCGAGCACCGGCGCGGCAGCCTCGTGGTCGTACAGGTCCACACACAGCGCGTCCACCGTCTGCAAGTGGGCATCGGCCTGCACCCAGTGCGCGGCGTCGGCCTGCAGCACCTGCAACAAGGCATCGTCGGCCGGCAGGTGAAACCACAGCTGGTTGGCGGCAATCACGCTGGGGTTGATCTCCACCGCCGTGGTGCGCCAGCGCAGCACCTGGTGGCTGAAGCGGGTCAGCGCGCCGGCGCCCAGGCCCAGCTGCACCGCATGGCCTTGGCCCAGGGCGTCACTGGGGCGCCACAGCAGCCAGGCCATCATGCGCTGGATGTACTCCAGCTCCAGCTTGCGCGGGCTGCGCATGCGCATGGCGCCCTGCACCCAGTCGGTGCCCAGGTGCAGGTAGCGCACGCCATCGAATTCACTGATCGTGGCGCTTTCCAGCGTCTGCGGTGCGGTTTTTTTGCTCATGCCAATCCATGCGCGGCGAAGACCGCGCGCCAGGCTGCCAGTTTCCGTGCGAACGACCAGCTGGCATGGGCCGGGCTGGTGGACGGCAGGCGGTAGACCTGCGGGCCCAGGCTGGCGGTGACGCGCATCGCCCGGGCCGATTCGCCGCCGTTGTGGGCGATGGCCTGCAAGGCCGGCAGGCGCGCCACCAGGCCGGCCAGGTCATTGGGCTGGGCCGCCTCGATGGCGCTGTCCAGGCTGCCGACACGGCGGCAGGCGGCATACACATCCCACAGCCCCAGCCCCTGGGCCTGGGCGGCGGCCAGCCGCTCGCCATACGGCAGCGCTGCCAGATCGACGCCCCACAGCGCGCCCAGGATGGGCCAGAACTGGTTGCGCGGGTGGCCGTAATACTGCTGCGCCTGCAGCGAGGCCTGGCCCGGAAAACTGCCCAGCACCAGCAGCCGGGTGCCGGCATCCACCACGGCCGGCAGGCCCCTGCGCAGGGGGGCGGCGCTGGTGTGCGCAGGCACGGGGCGGGTCAAGGTGGACGGCATGGCTGGGCGGCTTGCTTGCTCGGGACGTGGGGGTTCGCGGACAGCGGGTGGCGGACAGCGGGTGGCGGTCAGCGCGGCCAGCGGCAGCATGCATTGTTGAACGGCGGCTGGCGGCAGCCGCTGCATCCCGGGCACCACTGTCAGCGCAGCCCGCCCCCGACGCGCCAATGCCAGCCGCCTTGGCGCACCCCTCGAATCGGGGGTGGCGGCGCCCGCCCACATTGCGGCAGCAGCGCCAGTCTGTGACATTGTTGACGGATTGAACGGCCTTCTCAGGTCGCTGCGTGGTGCAGCACACCAGCCGGTCAAACACACCCTGGAGAACAGCCATGCAGATCCCATCTCTCAGCCGCCATGTGTTGGTGTTGTCGCTGACGGCGCTTGCAGCAGCGGCAGCGCAGGCCGGTGACATGTACCTCAGTGTCGGTGGCCTGAAGGGCGAATCGGTTGCCCTGAAACATGAAGGCGCGATCGAGATCAACAGCCTGCAGTGGGGGCTCAGTACCGGCACCAGTTTGACAACGGGCGGAGGGGCGGGCGTCGGCAAGCCCACGCCCAGTGACATTGCATGGACCCAGGGGCTGGACAACAGCGTGGTGGGGTTGGCCAAGGACCTGACGACGGGCAAGAGCCGCACGACAGGCAGCTTCCAGCTGGTGAAATCGAACAACCTGTCCGGCACGCCCTGGCTGTCACTGAACACCACCGATCAGTTCATGACCAGCCTGAATTTTGCCAATGCCGATATCGCCGCGTCTGCCGTCGCCAAGACCATCAGCCTGAGCTACAACCCGGAAGCTGCAGCTGGCGCCTCGGGCACGGGAAAGACCGTCACCACCAGCTGGGACGTTTCCAAGGGCACCGTCACCGGGTCCGGCATTCGCAAGCCGACCGGACCTGTCAATGACCTCAAAGGACCAGCAGCGGCGTCGGGCGGCGCTGTCAGCATGTACCTGCGCCTGGGCAGTGGCAACGACGTGATTGCCGGTGACAGCCGCAAGGGCGGCTATGAAAACTGGATTGAACTGGGCTCGGCGGCGTTTGGCCTGTCGGCTGAAACCTCTTTCCTCCAAGGCGCCGGCGCTGCGGTGGGCAAGCCTGCGCTGTCTGCATTCAGCTACACGCTGCAAGCGGACGCCGGCCTGCCAGCGGTGCTGCACAGAATGGTGCAGGGACGCAGCCTGCCACAGGCCACGATCGAGTACGTGCGGGCCGATGGCGACAGCTTGCACACCGTGATGCAGCTGAACCTGAAGGACGTGTTCTTCGTGGACATGGCACTGTCCAGCGCGGACGGCGACAGCGCCATGGTCAGCGAGTCCATCGTCTTTGGCAGCATGACGCAGACGATCTGGGCCATCGACGGCAAGGGAAAGCGCGCCGCACCGGTCTCCTTCAGCTATGACTTTGCCCGCAGCGACCCCACCGGCCCCGGGCTGGCGGCGGCCGTGGACGGCTTTGGCAGTGGCAATCTGGTCAACTTCCGGCTGGCGCAGGCCGCAGGCGGGGTAGAAGCCCCGCCGCCAGGCGCACCTGTCGGTGTGGTGCCCGAGCCGCAGACCTGGGCGCTGATGCTGGCCGGCATCGGTGGTGTGCTGGTCCTGGCACGCCGGCGCCAGAACGCTGGCTGAACCGGCGCCGGTGCACAGGGCGCCGGCCCGGCGCATCACCCCGCGCTGGCGCCGGCCGGCGGCAGCGCCGCCAAACGCGGCAGCGCCGCCAGTGCATTGGCGAGTGTGATGGCCGCTGTGGTCTCCATCGACCAGCCGCGCAAGTCGGCCAGGCTGCGGGCAATGCGCGGCAGCTCGGCAGGCTCATTGCGGCCCGTGGCCTGGCCAGCCGCGCGCTGGGCCGCGCTGCGGTACAGCCAGTGCGGCGGGATGTCGGGCGCGTCGGTCTCCAGCACCAGGTTGGCAGCCGGCAGGCTGCTGGCCAGGCGGCGGATCTGCAGCGCCCGGTCATAGGTCATGGCGCCACCAAAGCCCAGGCGAAACCCCATGCCGACAAACACATCGGCCTGCGCCTGGCTGGCATTGAAGGCATGGGCAATGCCGCCCGCCACGCCAAAGCGCCGCAAGCCCTTCAGCAGCCCGTCGGCCGAACGCCGCACATGCAGGATGACCGGCAGCCCGGCGGCCCGCGCCAGCTGCAGCTGCGCCAGGTAGAAGCGCTCGGCCCGCGCAAGGTCCAGGCCGGGCACGAAGTGGTCCAGGCCGATCTCGCCCACCGCCACCAGGCGCGGGTCGCCGCGGTGGCGGGCCAGGGCATCGGCCAGGATGTCCAGGTCGGCGTCGGCACTGCGGTCCACATACAGCGGGTGGATGCCCAGCGCATAGGCCAGGCCGTGGGCATGGGCCAGTTCGCGCACGGTGTCGAAGTTGGCGGCCATCACCGCCGGCAGCACTTGCAGCACCACGCCGGCAGCGCGGGCGCGCGCCAGCACGGCGCTGCGGTCGGCGTCGAACTCGGGCGCGTCCAGGTGGCAATGGGTGTCGATCCAGGCCGGCAACATGGCCCCATGATGCCGCAGCGCGGGGCCATGTCCGTGCCGCTGCAGGCGCTGGCGGGCCGTGATACCGTGGCCACGGGCAGCCCGCTGGTGGTTGCTGGAGCCGGTGACGATGGCACGTCCCTCGATCTACAGCCGATCCCCCGCCCGCGCCGTCGGCACTGCGCCGGCCACTGCTGCGCCAGCCACTGCAGCGCGCCAGCCCACTGCAGCGCCCGCCACCGCGTCGTCAGCGTCAGCGGGCAGCCCAGGGCCAGGCGGCGCAGCTGATGCAGCGCAGGCCGCCACCGCCATGCCGGCCCCCTGGCGCCAGCGCCTGCTGCGGCACGAGCGCTGGCTGTGGGCACTGGGCCTGGTGCTGGCGCTGGTGCTGGCCGCTTGGCCGGGCTGGACCGCCAAGGTGCAGCGCCCGTTGCGGCTGGAACAGATCGACGCCGCCCTGCGCGAATCGATTGCCAAAGAGCCACTGCAGTCCGCTGGCCTGGCCGCGTACCAGGCCATCCTGCCGTCGGTGGTGCGGGTGGTGGGCGAGCCCGCCGCCGCCGCACCGGCCGCTGGCCACAAGACCGCCAAGAACGGCAAGCCCGTGGTGCCGGCGCCGGAGTCTGAAGACGCCGACCCGCAGGAAGGCCGCAGCGTGGGCACCGGCGTGGTCATCGTCGACAAGGGCCTGATCCTGACCAATCTGCATGTGGTCGAAGGCGCCGCCCGCATCACCATCACCTTTGCCGACGGCAGCAAGAGCCTGGCCCGGGTGGTCAACCAGATGCCCGAAAACGACCTGGCGGTGCTGCAGGCGCTGACCATCCCCGACGACCTGCATGCCGCCACCATGCGGTCGACCAGCGGCCTGCTGCCCGGTGAAGCGGTGATGGCGGTGGGCTTCCCGTTCGGCATCGGGCCGTCGGCCTCGCAAGGCGTGGTGTCGGGGCTGAAGCGCGAATTCCGCTCGCCCGAAGGCCAGCGCATCCTCACCAACCTGATCCAGTTCGACGCCGCCGCCAACCCCGGCAACAGCGGCGGGCCGCTGGTCACCATGGACGGCCATGTGGTGGGCATCGTCACCGCCATCATGAACCCCAGCGACCAGCGCACCTTCATCGGCATCGGCTTTGCCGTGCCGATTGAAAACGCCGCCGCCGGTGCCGGCCTGCCGCCCTTCTGAACTTGTTGACCCTGCAGCCCTTGCTGACCACATCCCCATGAGCCAAGTACCCGTGATCGCCGCCGAGACCGCCCAGCTGATGGAGCGCATCCTCTATGAAGTCAAGCGGGTCGTCGTCGGCCAGGACCGCTTCCTGGAGCGGGTGATGGTGGCCCTGCTGGCCCAGGGCCACCTGCTGGTCGAAGGCGTGCCCGGCCTGGCCAAGACCCTGACCGTGCGCACCCTGGCCGCCACGCTGCGCGGCAGCTACAAGCGCATCCAGTTCACGCCCGACCTGGTGCCGGCCGACCTGGTGGGCACCCGCATCTACAACCAGAAGACCGGCGACTTCGGCACCACGCTGGGGCCGGTGTTCGCCAACCTGCTGCTGGCCGACGAGATCAACCGTGCGCCCGGCCAAGGTGCAGAGCGCCCTGCTGGAAGTGATGCAGGAGCGCCAGGTCACGATTGCCGGCGAAACCCACAAGGTGCCCGCGCCCTTCATCGTGATGGCGACCCAGAACCCGATCGAGACCGAAGGCACCTACCCGCTGCCCGAAGCCCAGGTCGACCGCTTCATGATGAAGGTGCTGGTCGACTACCCCAGCGACGAAGAAGAATTTGTCATCGTCGAGCGCGTCATCGGCCCGCCCCTGGTGGCCAACCCGGTGGCCAGCACCAGCCAGCTGGCCGAGCTGCAGCAGCTGTGCCGCCAGGTCTATGTCGACCCCAGCCTGATCCAGTACGCCGTCAAGCTGGTCGGCGCCACCCGCCGGCCCGACAAGCATGGCCTGGCCGAGCTGGGCAACTACCTGAGCTACGGCGCCAGCCCACGCGCCAGCATCGCCCTGGTGGAAGCGGCCCGGGCGCTGGCCTTCATGCGCGGGCGCGGCTATGTGCTGCCCGAAGACCTGGGCGACCTGGCCCCCGACTGCCTGCGCCACCGGCTGGTGCTCAGTTATGAGGCGCTGGCCGAAGGCCTGACCGCCGATGCCTTGATCGCCAAGGTGATGGCACGCCTGCCGCTGCCCGACAAGCCGATGCAGCACCAGACGGCATGAGCCCCCCTCCGATGCGACCTGCGCTCGCCACCCCCCCAGCGGGGCGGCCCCAGCGGCCCGGCGAAGCCGGTTCCACGGCGCCCGCTGGGCAGGTCGCCGCCGAGGCCGTCTTGCACCGCCTGGAATGGACCGTGCTGCGGCGGCTGGACGGTCTGCTGCAGGGCGACTACCGCACGCTGTGGCGTGGCACCGGCCTCGACCTGGCCGACCTGCGTGAATACCAGCATGGCGACGACGTGCGCCACATCGACTGGAACGTCACCGCCCGGCTGCAGGTGCCGCATGTGCGCCAGTACACCGAAGACCGCGAGCTGAGCGCCTGGTTTCTGCTGGACTTGTCGGGCAGCGTCGATTTCGGCTCGGGCGACCAGACCAAGCTGGGCCTCAGCGAAGGCTTTGTGGCGGCGCTGGCACGCCTGCTGACCCGCCACGGCAACCGGGTGGGCGCGATCCTGTACCACCCCGGTGCGGCCGATGTGCGCCAGCGCCTGGCGGTGCTGCCGCCCGGCCTGGGCCGGCGCCAGGTGCTGCAGCTGCTGGCGCGCATGCGCCAGCCACCGACCGCGCAGACAGCGGCGCGCAGCAAGGCCGGCGCCGGCCAGCCGACCGGCGCCACCCAGCTGGCCGACCTGCTGCAACGGGCCGAAGGCATTGTGCGGCGGCGCTCGCTGCTGTTCGTGCTGAGTGATTTCATCAGCGACCCCGGCTGGGCCGCGCCGCTGGGCCGCCTGGCGCGCCGGCATGAAGTGCTGGCGGTGCGTCTGGTCGACCCGCTGGAGCTGGCCTTGCCCGACATCGGGCTGCTGACGGTGGAAGACGCCGAGACCGGCGAGCAATTGCTGATCGACACCCAGGATGCCGCGTTCCGCGCCCGCTTCGAGACCCTGGCCGCTGCGCATGAAGACGCGCTGCGCGAGCAATTGCAAAGCGCCGGTGTCGACGTGCTGGAACTGGCCACCGACGAAGACCTGCTGGCCGCCCTGCTGCGCTATGTGGCGCTGCGGCGCCAGCGCGGCCGCGCCGTCAGCGGCCATCGCATGCCGGCGGCGCTGCGCTCGCCCACCGCACCCGCAAGCGCAGCCGCAAGCGCCGCCGCATTCCCCCACGCGGCTGCGGCCTGAATCCCGAGGACAACGCCATGACACTGCTGTGGCCCGACTGGTTGTGGACCCTGCTGCTGCTGCCGCTGCTGGTGCTGCTGTACCTGCGCCTGCTGGCGCGGCGCAAGAAGAACAACGTGCGCCTGGCCAGCGTGGCCATCGTGCGCCAGGCGCTGGGCAAAGGCCCGGGCTGGCGCCGCCATGTGCCGCCGCTGCTGCTGCTGACGGCGCTGGCGCTGCTGCTGTTGGCCACGGCGCGGCCGGTGGTCAAGCTCAAGCTGCCTGCGCGCGACCAGACCATCATCCTGGCGATGGACGTGTCGGGCAGCATGCGCGCCACCGACGTCAAACCCAACCGCATGGTGGCCGCGCAAGAGGCCGCCAAGGCCTTTGTCGCCGGCCTGCCGCGCAGCGTGCGGGTGGGCGTGGTCGCTTTGCCGGCACCGCTGCCGTGGTGCAGGCGCCCACCATCAGCCGTGAAGACGTGGTGGCCGCGATCGACCGCTTCCAGATGCAGCGCGCCACCGCCATCGGCTCGGGGCTGATCCTGTCGCTGGCCACGCTGTTCCCCGACGAAGGCATCGACCTGAGCCAGATCACCGGTGCGCGTGCCATGCCGGCGTCGCCCGAAGAAAAGAAAGAACGCAAGCCCTTCGAGCCGGTGGAGCCGGGCAGCTACAGCTCGGCCGCCGTGATCCTGCTGACCGACGGCCAGCGCACCACCGGGCCCGACCCGACTGGAAGCCGCCAAGATGGCGGCCGAGCGCGGCGTCAAGGTGTTCACCGTGGGCATCGGCACCAAGGCCGGCGAGACCATCGGCTTCGAAGGCTGGAGCATGCGTGTCAAGCTCGACGAAGACACGCTCAAGGCCATCAGCCAACGCCACCCGCGCCAACTACTTCTACGCCGGCACCGCCGAAGACCTGAAGCAGGTCTACCAGGGCCTGAGCAGCCGGCTGGTGGTGGAGACCAAGGAGACCGAGATCAGCGCGCTGTTTGCCGCTGCCGGCGCCTTGCTGGTGGTGCTGGCGGCGGGCTTGAGCGTGTGGTGGTTCGGCCGGGTGCTGTAGGCTGCAAGGCCCTGCGCGCCCGTGCGGGCAGGGGCGCAACCCAACTCGGAGACAACCCCAGATGAGCACCCTCGGATTCATTGGCGCCAGCGGCCTGATGGGCCACGGCATGGCCAAGAACCTGCTGGCCCGCGGCCACAGCCTGCACCTGACGGTGCACCGCAACCGCGACCGCGTGGCCGACCTGCTGGCCGCCGGCGCCCAGCTGGCCGACAGCCCGGCTGCCCTGGCGGCGCACTGCGAGATGGTGTTCCTCTGCGTCACGGGTTCACCGCAGGTGGAAGCCCTGGTCAGCGGTGCGCAGGGCCTGCTCGCCGGCGCCAAGCCCGGCCTGGTGCTGGTGGACTGCTCGACCAGCGAGCCTGAGTCCACCACCCGGCTGCGCGCCCTGTGCGCCGAGGCCGGTGTCACCCTGGTCGATGCGCCACTCACCCGCACCCCGGTGGAAGCCGAGGCCGGCAAGCTCAATGTGATGGTGGGCGCCGACGCCGCGCTGTTTGCCCGCCTGCAACCCATCTTGCAGTGCTTTGCCGAAAACGTGCTGCATGTGGGCGGGCCGGGCGCCGGCCATGTGGTCAAGTTGCTGAACAACTTCATCGCCCAGGCGATTTGCACCGCCACCGCCGAGGCCTTTGCCGTGGGCCAGCGCGCCGGTGTCGACCTGCGCCAGCTGGTGGCGGTGGTCAGCAAGGGCGGGGCCAATTCCGGCCTGTTCCAGGGCATGGCCAAGACTTTAGACGGCGACCTGGCCGGCCTGATCTTCGAGCTGGACAACGCCCGCAAGGACATCCGCTACTACACCCACCTGGCCGAGAACCTGGCCGTGCCCACGGTGATGGGCGAAGCGGTGCACCAGTCGCTGACCCTGGCCAGCGCGCTGGGCTTCGGCAAGCGCTACGTGCCGTCGCTGGTGGAGGCGCAGGAAGTGCTGAGCGGCGCCAGCATCGTGCCGCGCGCGGCAGGCTGATCAGCAGACCGCGCCGCCGGCCAGGCGGCTTTTTCCGCCCAAGGCCTGCATCCAGCCTGGCGGTTCAATCCACCAGCCGGCCCTGCTCCAGCCGCAGTGCGCGCTGGCAGCGCGCCGCCAGCGTGCTGTCATGCGTCACCAGCACAAAGGCGGTGCCGCGGTCGCGCGCCAGTTGCAGCATCAGCGCAAACACCGCGTCGGCGCTGCTGCGGTCGAGGTTGCCGGTGGGCTCGTCGGCCAGCACACAGGCCGGCCGGGTGACCAGGGCACGGGCGATCGCCACCCGCTGGCGCTCACCGCCCGACAGCTGCGCCGGCCGGTGGTCCAGCCGCGCGGCCAGGCCGACGGCGCTCAGCACCTCGCGTGCGGCCGCCTGCGCACTGGCCACGCTGTCGCGGCGGATGCGCAGCGGCATCGCCACGTTGTCCAGCGCGGTGAACTCGGGCAGCAGGTGGTGGAACTGGTAGACGAAGCCCAGGTGCTGGTTGCGCCAGGCGCCCTGTGCGGCCGGGCCCAAGGTCGACCAAGTCGCGGCCCATCAGCTGCACCTGGCCGGCGCTGGGCGCGTCCAGGCCGCCCAGCAGGTGCAGCAGCGTGCTCTTGCCCGAGCCCGACGCACCGACGATGGCCAGGGTCTCGCCGGCCGCCACCTGCAGGCTCACGCCCTGCAGCACCGCCACGTCCAGCCCGCCTTCGGTGAAGCGCTTGCTCAAGCCCTCACAGCGCAGAACAACGGCGGTGTCCTGACCAAGCGGCCGCCGCAGATCTGGCTGTGCCAGGCTGCTGGCGGCGCCCCCCTGGGGGGGAGCGCCAAAGGCGCTTCGGGGGGGGGCGACATCACTCATAGCGCAGCGCCTCGGCGGGGTTCACCCGGCTGGCGCGCCAGCTGGGGTACAGCGTGGCCAGAAAGGCCAGCACCAGCGCGATCAGCGTGATCGGCAGCACGTCGGCGCAGCCGCGGGTCGCTGGGCATGCGGCTGATGACATAGATGCTGCCGGGCAGGAAGGCCACGCCCAGCAGCCGCTCCAGCGCCGGCACCAGGGTGCCGATGTTGACCGCCACCAGCAGGCCGAAGGCCACGCCAGACAGCGTGCCGATCACACCGCTGGCCGCGCCCTGCACCACGAAGATGCCCATCACCGAGCGCGGGCTGGCGCCCAGCGTGCGCAAGATGGCGATGTCGGCGCGCTTGTCGGTCACCGTCATCACCAGGGTGCTGACCAGGTTGAAGGCCGCCACCGCCACGATCAGCGTGAGGATGATGAACATCAGCCGCTTTTCCAGCTGCACCGCGTCGAACCAGTTGCGGTTGGTGCGGGTCCAGTCGCGCACCAGCAGGCCGGCCTGCAGGCTGTCGACCAGTTGCTGGCCCACGGCACGGGCCTGGTGCAGGTCGGCCAGCTTCAGCTGCACGCCGGTGGCGCCGTCCAGCCGGTACAGGCGGGCGGCATCGTCGACATGGATCAGCGCCAGGCCGCTGTCGTATTCATAGTGGCCGGCGTCGAAGGTGCCGGCCACGGTGAAGCTCTTGAGCCGCGGCACCGTGCCAGCCGGCGTCACCTGGCCGCCCGGCGCCACCAGGGTGACGCTGTCGCCCACCTGCACCCGCAGCTGCCGCGCCAGCTCGCCACCCAGCACGATGCGCCAGGCCCCCGGCTGCAGCTGGCCCAGCAGGCCGCTCTGGGCCATCTGCGCGGCCAGCGGCGTCACCTTCAATTCCTCGGCCGGGTCGATGCCGCGCACGATGGCGCCGCGCATCTCGTCGCCACGGGCGATCAGCGACTGCTGGGCGATGAAGGGCGCAGCGGCCACCACCGCCGGGTTCTGCATGGCGGCGGCGGCGGTGGCGCGCCAGTCGGCCAGGGCACTGCCCTGCGCGTCGAACACCTCCACATGCGCCACCACGCTGAGCATGCGGTCGGTCACTTCCTTCTGGAAGCCGTTCATCACGCTCAGCACGATGATCAGCGCCGCCACGCCCAGCGCGATGCCCAGCATCGACACCAGCGAGATGAAGGAAATGAAGCCGTTGCGGCGTCCGGTGCGGCCGGCGCGGGTGTAGCGCCAGCCGATCTGCCATTCATAGGGCCAGTTCATGCGGGCCGGGCTGGGAGGGGGACCATAGGCGCGGGATGCTACCAGTGGGGCGGCGCCGCTGCGGGGCGCTGCCCGGCCGGGATAATGCGCCGCACATGCACCTGATGATCCCCTTCGCCGGCACCGTGTCCGAAGCTGGCCGGCACGCCCTGCAGACGCTGGCGCTGCCGCGGCTGGACAAGCTGCTGCCACGCCTGCAAGCCACCCAGCGCTGGGGCAGCGACGCCTTCAGCCCGACACCCCCGCATGAGCAGGCCCTGGCCGCCGCCTGGGGCTGGCCGGTCGGGCCCGATGTGCCGCTGCCGTTTGCCGCCCGCCAGGCCGCCGCGCTGGGCCTGGACAGCGGCCAGCCCTGGGGCCTGCTGACACCGGTGCACCTGCATGTGGGCACCGACCAGGTCAGCATGACACCGCCGTCCGGCCTGCAGCTGGACGACACCGCCTCGCGCGCCCTGCTGGAGACCGTGCGCCCGCTGTTCGAGACCGAAGGCTTCCGCCTGCACTATGCCGCGCCGCTGCAGTGGCTGGCCACGCATGCCTTGTTCGACGGCCTGGCCACCGCGTCGCTCGACCGGGTGATCGGCCGCAATGTCAACGCCTGGCTGCCCGACCAGCGCAGCGCCCGCCTGATCCGCCGGCTGCAAAACGAGGTGCAGATGCTGCTGTACACCCATGCGCTGAACGACCAGCGTGAAGCCGCCGGCCTGCCCACGGTCAACAGCGTCTGGCTCAGCCACTGCGGCCGCCTGCCGGCAGCCACCGCCCCGGCCGCCGACCTGCAAGTCGACGACCGCCTGCGCGAACCGGCGCTGGGCGAAGACTGGGCCGCCTGGTGCGACGCCTGGCAGGCGCTGGACGCCGGCCCGATCGACGCCCTGGCGCGCGCCGGCGCCGGCAGCGCGGCTGACGCTGTGCGGCGAGCGCAGCGCCCAAACCTATGCCGCCCAGCCGCAAGGCCTGTGGCAGCGCCTGGCCGGGCGCTGGCAGGCGCCGACCACCCACACCGTGCTGGAGGCGCTGTGACCGACCCCACCCTGCAGCGCCGCGACGTGCCGCCGCGCGCGGCCTTTGCGCTGGAACAAGCCGGTGTGCACCCGCTGCTGGCGCGGCTGTTTGCCGCCCGCGGCGTGCGCAGCGCCGACGACCTGGACGACGGCCTGGCCCGCCTGCTGCCGCCGTCCCAGCTCAAGGGCGCGGCCGACGCCGCCGTGCTGCTGGCCGACGCCATCGCCGCCGGGCAGCGCATCTGCATCGTGGCCGACTACGACTGCGACGGCGCCACCGCCTGCGCCGTGGCCCTGCGCGGCCTGGCGATGCTGGGCGCTGCGCCGGCACACGCTGACCTATGTGGTGCCCGACCGCCTGGTGCACGGCTACGGCCTGACGCCGGCCATCGTCGACCTGGCGATTGCCCAGTCACCCAGGCCGCCCAGGCGCCGCCACAGCTGCTGGTGACGGTGGACAACGGCATCGCCAGCACCGCCGGCGTGGCCCATGCCCGGGCGCTGGGCCTGCAGGTGCTGGTGACCGACCACCACCTGCCGGCGCTGGGCGCCGACGGCGCCATCGCGCTGCCCGACGCCGATGTCATCGTCAACCCCAGCCAGCCGGGCTGCGGCTTTGCCAGCAAGGCCCTGGCCGGCGTGGGCGTGATGTTCTACGTGCTGCTGGCGCTGCGCGCCGAGCTGCGCGTCGCGCGGCGCCTTTGCCGCCGACCAGCAGCCCCGGCTCGACGCCCTGCTCGACCTGGTGGCCCTGGGCACGGTGGCCGATGTGGTCAAGCTCGACGACAACAACCGCCGCCTGGTGGCGCAGGGGCTGCGGCGCATCCGGGCCGGGCGCATGCAGCCGGTGCGCATCGCCGTGGCGCCGACCGTGGGTTTCTCGGTGCAAGTGGTCAAAGGCACCGCCGTGACCTCGATCATCGGCTTCACCGAACTGACCAAGACCGGCGGCATGCTCGCCAACGCCACCTTCGAACCGTTCATGGTCTACGGCCTCGTCGCCCTCGGTTACTTCCTGCTCTGCTACCCCTTGTCCCTCAGTGCGCGCTACCTGGAAAGGAGACTGCATGCCTCTGCTTAGAATTTCCGCCCTGCATAAATATTACGGCGATCACCATGTGCTCAAAGGCATCGACCTGAGCGTCGAGGAAGGCCAGGTGGTGGCGATCATCGGCCGCAGCGGCTCGGGCAAATCCACCTTGCTGCGCACCCTCAATGGTCTGGAGTCGATCAACGACGGCGTGATCGAAGTCGACGGCGAATACCTCGACGCCGCCCGCGCCGACCTGCGCAGCCTGCGGCAGAAAGTCGGCATGGTGTTTCAGCAGTTCAACCTGTTCCCGCACCTGACCGTGGGCGAAAACGTCATGCTCGCGCCGCAGGTGGTGCAGAAAGTGCCGAAGGCCAAAGCCGCGGAGCTGGCGCGGGAGATGCTGGAACGGGTCGGGCTCGGGGAGAAGTTCGATGCCTTCCCGGATCGGCTGTCCGGCGGGCAGCAACAGCGCGTGGCGATTGCCCGTGCGCTGGCGATGTCGCCCAAGGTGTTGCTGTGCGACGAGATCACCTCGGCGCTGGACCCGGAACTGGTCAATGAAGTGCTGAGCGTGGTTCGGCAACTGGCCAAGGAAGGCATGACGCTGATCATGGTCACCCATGAAATGCGCTTTGCCCGGGAGGTTGGGGATAAGTTGGTGTTCATGCATCTGGGGCAAGGTGCATGAGGTGGGGGATCCGAAGATTCTGTTTGCCAATCCGCAGACGGCGGAGCTGGCGAATTTCATTGGCACGGTGGAAGCGACAGCCTGAAAGCTCTTTAAGCTCTGTGATGGCCTCATCGCGGGCTTGCCCGCGATTGACCGCGCAGCGGTCATCTACAGGGTTGCGCAGGATCAAGGGTTTGAACACTGCGCGTTGGCGTCAGCGTTTGATCGTGGCACGATGTCGAGGTTATCGACCGAGACCCCCTGACCATGCCGCAATCCCAAGCCAAGAATCTGTCCCTGATCGCCGCAATCGACCTGGGCTCCAACAGCTTTCACATGGTCGTGGCCAAGGCCCAGAACGGCGAAATCCGTATTCTCGAGCGTCTCGGGGAGAAGGTTCAGCTGGCCGCCGGCATCGACGAAGAGCGCCAGCTCAACGAAGAATCCATGCAGCGCGGGCTCGATTGCCTCAAGCGCTTCGCCCAACTGATCAACGGTATGCCCCTGGGCGCCGTGCGGATCGTCGGCACCAACGCCCTGCGTGAAGCCCGCAACCGCGACGAATTCATCCGCCGCGCCGAAGAAATCCTCGGTCACCCGGTGGAAGTCATCTCCGGCCGTGAAGAAGCGCGCCTGATCTACCTCGGCGTGTCCCACACCCTCGCCGACACCCCGGGCAAGCGCCTGGTGGCCGACATCGGCGGCGGCAGTACCGAATTCATCATCGGCCAGCGCTTCGAACCGCTGCTGCGCGAAAGCCTGCAAATGGGCTGCGTCAGCTTCACCCAGCGCTATTTCAAGGACGGCAAGATCACCCCGGCCCGCTACGCCCAGGCGTACACGGCGGCGCGGCTGGAGATCATGAGCATCGAACACGCCCTGCACCGCCTGACCTGGGATGAAGCCATCGGCTCCTCGGGCACCATCCGCGCCATCGGCCTGGCGCTGAAGGCCGGCGGTCATGGCACCGGCGAGGTCAACGCCGAAGGCCTGGCCTGGCTCAAGCGCAAGCTGTTCAAGCTGGGCGACGTCGAGAAAATCGACTTCGAAGGCATCAAGCCCGACCGCCGCGCGATCTTCCCGGCCGGCCTGGCGATTCTCGAAGCAATCTTCGACGCCCTCGAACTGCAACGCATGGACCACTGTGAAGGCGCCCTGCGCGAAGGCGTGCTCTACGACCTGCTGGGCCGTCATCATCACGAAGACGTCCGTGAGCGC